>NZ_CCBB010000003.1:1232617-2465234 GCF_000613185.1 Mycolicibacterium cosmeticum | reverse complement strand
CGGGATCCGGACACCAACTTCGCCCACGAGTTGCACACCTACGGCATCTACGGGCAAAAGGACTACAACGCCTGGATCGGCAAACTGGTCTGCAAACGGCTCTACAACAACGTCGACCACGACGCGTTCGCCTCGGCCAAATTCATCGGCGACAACCTCGACCGGCACAACACCACCCAACAGAACTGGCAGTTCCTCGGCGCCGCCCTGAACTACTACTGCCCGGAAAAACGCGTCATCCTCGACCAGGCCGCCGCCGCCCAGCACTGAACCGGAGAAACACCATGGCATCCACCGCAATCCGCTACGGCATCGCCGCACTGGCCCTGGCCGGCGCCCTGACCACCTCGGGCATCGCGTCAGCCGACGCCACCGATGACTACCCCATCCCCAACCGCATCCTCAAAACCCCCTGCACCGCCGAACAGATCATGGCCGCCGCCCGCGACGTCGAACCCGTCTACTACGAGCGCTACATGATCGACTACAACAACAAACCCGCCGCCGACCAACAAGGCGCCCAAGACCGCATCCACTGGTTCTTCTCCCTGGACTACGCCGGCCGACGCCAATACTCCGAAGACACCGCCACCAACGCCTTCTACGAACAAATGTCCTGGCGCTGGCCCAACTGGGCAAAACTGTTCTTCAACAACAAAGGCGTCGCCGCCCACACCACCGACATCTGCCAGAACTACCCACCCAATGACATGTCGGTCTGGGACTGGCACTAGGCAGGACAGGCCTCGTAGAAGTAGCCACTGTCGCGCGGCGTGACGAGGTTGTGGTCGCGCATGATCATCACCGGTGGCCGGCCGGCACTGTCGCACGCCGAGTCGAAGGCATCGGGACCCAGTTCGTCGGTGTATTCGATGTCCAGCACCACGGGGTAGAGTTCGGTGTATCTGTCGCATTCGCTGAATTGGATGCATGATTCGGTGATGGCGAAGTCGTAGCCGGCGGACCGGAGCGGCTCGGCGATCTCCGCGCCGTTCTTCTGCGCGATCGCCAGGCCGGCCTGATGTGTTATCCGCGCGTACGTCGCCGCCATCGCGATGTTGTCCTCGACGGTGAGCCGCCCGTCCGAGCGCGTGTACGAGTCCAGGTTGTCCACTTCGACGGCCGCATACCCCTTCGCCGCGCATCCGTCGATCCACGGTTTGACCATGGCCGCCAGCGCTTCGCGTTTCGGTTCGGTCGACGTGTCAAACAGGTACTCGTCCGGCCAGTCGGGGTCGGCGAGCGGTTCCCCGCCGATCTGCACCACCAGATCCGGATGCCGTTGGGCGATGTCGGCGGATTCTGCCGGCTGCGTCTGAAAGCCGTTGACGTAGCAGATGTCGTAGCCGGTGCCGGCCGGTTCGTCGGTGCGGTCCCGTGCGACGGTGCGGACTCCCGCCGGAGGCGGGTAGGGGCCACCCAGTTGATAGTCGAAGCCTGCATTGCGGTCGGGCAGGCGCAGCGTCGACGTTGCCGGCGGCGCCGCTGGCCCAGCCGGTTCCTCGGTCGAGCAACCGGCCAAGGCCAAGCACGCTGTCGCGAGGAGTGCCAGCGGAGAAGTGCCGGATCGCACGTCCCGATCGTAATCGGACCTCCACTGCCGCGGCCAGCGCACGCACTCACGAGGCCGTGACGACCACCTTGCCGGCGGCCACGACTGCGGTCAGACCGATGGCTTCGCGCCCGGCGGGCCTTGCACCGAGAAGGCAGGCGGCCACCGGTGCGATCAAGTGTTCACGGACTGCTCGGCGCAGCCCGCGCGCCCCGTAGACCGGGTCGAAGCCCCGGTCGTGCAGAAAGGCCACCACGTCGGGGTTGGCGACGAGGGTGACGGATTCGCGTGCGAGGCGCGCCGTGAGCAATTCGACCTCGCGTTCGGTGATGGCTCTGGCCGTCACCGGGGCGATCGGGTCCATGACGACCGTCTCGTCGATGCGATTGAAGAACTCAGGGTCGAAGAAGTCCTCGGCGGCGTGCCGGATCAGGTCGCGGGAATGGCGTGCACTCACCCCTCGGCGTGGATTCCACCAGCGTGGCGTGGCGTTGGCTCGTTGCTCGCGCGCCACGGCGTGCGAGCCCAGGTTCGAGGTGAGGAAGATGTAGCTGTTGCGAAACGATATGGTCTCGCGCCCGTTGGCAAGTCTCAGATGGCCGCAGTCCAGCACGTGCAGGAGGGCGCGAATCACCGTGGCGCCGGCCTTCTCGATCTCGTCGAACAGGACGATCCCGGGTGTGAACGGATCGCCTTCGATCTTGTCCTTCTGGAATACCGTGAAGGACTCTTTGCTTCCGGCGTATCCGGGTGGCGCACCGGAAAACGATGCTGCGTAGTGCTCCTGAGCCAGCGCGGCCATATCGATGCGGCACAGGTCGTCGGGACCGGAGCGCAGCTGCGCGGCGACCTGCCGGACCAGATCTGTCTTGCCCACGCCGGTGGGTCCGACGAGCAGGATGCTGGCCAGCGGGCGGCCCGGGTCGGCAACCCCCGCCTGTGCGATGGCCACGGCCCGGCCGACGGCGGCCACCGCGTCCTCCTGCCCCAGGATGTGCGCGCCGAGGGCACGGGTGAAAGCGTGCTGATCGAACCGCGGAGCCGGCCGCGCACCGATGTCATTGGGCTCCAGGGCGGTTCCGTTCTGCTCGTGGAACATATCCGTGATGAACGGCATGGCGTGCCCGCGCTACGCTTCGGCGGTCTCCTCGACGGGAAGGGCACCGACCCGACAATCGGCGACCCCCACGGTGTCCCGGGTGATCGACTCGACGACCTCCTGCGCCTTCTGCGCATCGGTGACCCACAACTTGTAGAACTCGAACGGGCAGTCGGCCACGCCCTTGTCTCCGTCACCGGCGGCGTGCACGCCCGAGTAGCCGCGGTGCAGCAGCTTGAACAGATGGTTCTGGGACTGGTCGAAGTGGCGGGCGTCGCGGATCGCGGACAGCGACAGCTGCGCGAACTGGATGCCGTATTCCTCTTCACCGGTCTCCCCCAGCGTGCGGCCGTCGAATCCGATGATCGCAGAATGGCCGAAATAGGAATAGACACCGTCGAACCCGGCTGCGTTGGCGACCGCGACGTAACAGTTGTTGGCCCAAGCCATGGCCTTGGCCATCAGCACCTGCTGGTCCTTGGCTGGATACATGTAGCCCTGGCAGCGGACGATCAGTTCGGCACCTTTCATCGCGCAGTCCCGCCAGATCTCGGGATAGTTGCCGTCGTCGCAGATGATCAGCGAGATCTTCATGCCCTTCGGGCCCCGTGACACATAGGTCGTGTCGCCGGGATACCAACCCTCAATCGGGCACCACGGCAAGATCTTTCGGTACTTCTGAACGATCTCACCGGTGTCGTCGATCAGGACGAGGGTGTTGTAGGGCGGCTTGTTGGGGTGGTCCTCGTGCCGCTCACCGGTGATCGAGAACACCCCCCATGTCTTCGCCTTCCGGCATGCTGCGGCGAAGATGTCGGTCTCGTCACCCGGAATGGTGGCCGCCGTCGCGTACATCTCATCGGGGTCGTACATGATCCCCTGCGTGGAGTACTCGGGGAAGACCACCAGATCCATGCCCGGCAGCCCCGCCTTCATCCCGACCACCATGTCCGCGATCTTGCGGGCATTGTCGAGCACCTCGGCCTTGGTGTGCAGGCGCGGCATCTTGTAGTTGACGACGGCCACCCCAACGGTGTCAGGGCTCGACGAGATATCCCCATGACGCATGGATTCTTCTCCTAAGAACGTTGTCAGTTAAGGACTTTGACAGCAGAACGAGATGTGGGCACGGCTACGACACCGCTCGGCGGTGAGATCCTGGACGGCCCCTGCGCGGGGGGCCATCCCTTGACCAAATAATTCTCAATTGAAAATATATGTGCCGCGATGTGGTGTCAAGCGGAGATGTCAGCTTCGCGCCGGCAGGGTGGCGAGCACATCGAAGTCGAACGTGTTCGCGGCGGCGAGGTGCACCGGCTGTTCGAAGTGGATTGTGCCCCGGGGGCTTTCGTACGAAAGGCGATCCGGTGAGGCAATATCGGTGAGACGGCCCGCCTTCGCGATGAGATGCGCGAGCAATGTCGCTCCCTCGTAACAGGATTCGGCGACGCCGCTCAGCGGCGGGGCGTGCGTGCCATGCATCCCGCGATAGCGTCCGATCAGTTCCATGGACGCTGCGCCGACCATGGAGCGAAAGTATGCTGCGGCGGCGAACAGGCCGCGGGTGCCCTCCTCGCCGCTGGCGAGCAGCATGTTCTCGTCCATGAGTGGACTGAATCGGATGAAGGAGTCGTCGGCGCCCAACTCGGCGCACGCGCGATTGAACGCAATGGCGTCCTGGCCGACCAGCAGCATCAGCACCCCGTCGCAGCCGGAGGCCAGCGCGGCACCGGCGACGCCGAGCATGTCCTCGCTGCCCAGTGCGACGAGTCGCTCCCCGACGATCTCCAGATCCAGCGTGTGCGCGTAGTGCCGCACCGCAGCCATGGAGGATCGCGGCCACACGTAGTCGTCGCCGACGACGAACCACCGCCGGACCCCGAGATTGTCGCGTAGCCAGCGCAGCGCCGGCGAAATCTGACGATCCGGCGTCTCGCCGCAGCAGAAGATGTCGGGGCGGCCTTCCCCGCCCTCGTACAGCGCCGGGTACGCATACGGCACCCGGCCGGCGACGAGGGGCGCCAACGCATTACGCACCGACGAGATATGCCAGCCGCTGACGGCGTCCACCCGGGCGGCGGCGATCAGGGCACCCACCTCGGCGGCCACCCGCGCCGGGGCGGCCCCGCCGTCGACGAAATCGATCACGACCTCACGCCCGAGCACGCCCCCAGCGGCATTGAGGTCGCGCGCCACCAAGTGGCTCACCGCTTCACAGGCCGCCCCGAAGACGCCACCAGGACCTTGCAGCGGGATGACCATGGCCAGCCGCCACTCCTGGTTGCGATTCCGTCGCTGCGGGCCCGTCAACGCTATGACCTCACCACCATCTGCGTGCGATCGTCTACTATCATTTTCATTCAAAAGTATCGCGCGGTCGACGGGGATCGGCAACACAAAGGAGTGGCGGGCTATGGCCAACAGTGCTTGGGAGGGCCTCGCCGCCGCGTCGGTTGCCACCGCCGTGCTGCGGGCGTCGCGGCGGTTGACGTCCCAACTGGAGGCGGAACTGCACGAAGACGGCCTCGGGATCGATCACTGGCTGACCGTGGAAGCCCTGGCGAGCGGCGATGGACTCACGATGGCCGATCTACAGTCGGCGACCCTGACCCCCGGCCCAACGCTGACCAGGGTCGTGGACAAGCTCGTGACGCACGGCGCGGCCTACCGCGAGGTGGACGCCGTGGACCGGCGCAAGGTCAGGGTGTATCTGAGTACCCGTGGCGCCAAACTGCACGAACGGCTGAGCCGGTCGATCGCCTCCGCCGAGTCGGACTGGCTCGACAGTGACGGCGCCGAACTCGCCCAGGCGTTGTTCGGGAGGGCGTTTCAGCGGCGGTGACGTGTTGCGGCTCAGCACCGGCAGCGGAAATATCTCCGGCCAACCGATCAGTGCTTGACCTTGCAGGCGTTGCTCGGCGACCCAGCCGCCAATTTGACTGCCGCCCCATTGTTGCGCGGGTGTTCGAACTGGACGCACACCTGCCCGGCGGCCGGAGCACTGGATGCTCCACGGGGATGGATATCGCAGTCGTCTCCCATGTGTTGGAACCGCTGTGCGTCGCAGTGACGACATCGGCTGCTCTCAGGAAGATCCCGAAAGCAGCCGTGGCGGCCCGACCTCCGACGCCTCCGAAAGAAATACACCGCGAGGCCCAACACATATACGCTTACTACCGCTTCCACGGACACGCCAACGTCGGATGCCCCGGAGATTGCGCCGATGACTGAACTGTTTATCAATAGCATGGATGCCGTCACCAACATGACAATGGGAACCAACGGTCTAGACATCGTCACCCATGGTGTCGCTCTTCGGCGAGGGCGGCGTCGTGGCTATCAGGAATCCGACGAACAATAACGGGACACCGATGAAGATGAAGAGCCATACCGCCATGGTTTGGTTCGAAACCATTAGCAGCAGCGTAATCACCGATAATGGACCCATTGCGACTGCCTCGCCGACAAGAACAGGCCTGCGCTGCACTTCGCCCTCGCCGACGCGGCGTGCGACCCGCAATGCGAAGGCATTCCAGCTGCTTGCAACCGCTATGACCGCCAACGTGGTTAGGCCAATCGAAAAGAAGCCAAGGCCGTATCCCTCATCGGTCATCACAGGCTCAGCCCACCAACGATATCCGCAGAAAAGCATCGCCATAGCACTCACCGCCGCCACCGCGGTGAGCAGTCGCAACTGTTTGTCCGAGACACGAAGATTGCTCGGTTGGGAAGAATAGCTTTTCATCGTTTTGAATCGGTCGACGATCGCCGCACACAACCTCGGGTCGGTTCACGGTGTACGGTACGAATTCGTAGCTTGGTCGAGGTACCTTCGGCAGCAATATCATCGAAGCCGGCGCCGACTCCTACCGGCTCACCTACACCAAAGCCCACCAACATCCCCTATTGCAGAGCACGGGGTTCATCGCATCAAATCCGCCACACGCAGCACTGCTTGCTTGGCCTGATCCACCACGTAGCCCTCGCCGATAAATTGAACCTTGAACGTTGGAGTGAAGTAGGTGAGATTCACCTCGCAACCTGGTTCATATCTCTCAGCGCTACCGTCGTAGATGACGAAGACCGCATCCGGACGTTCCTGGCCGTCTGGCTTGGCCAGCGAATACGCCGGCATCACGGGAGTGGATGGATTCCAGTCTCCCTCCTGGTTGTAGATCTCCTGCACGTCTGTCTGACGGTACTTCGCTCCGACCAGAAAGTGGTTGCCTGAGGACTTTTCTTCCCACGAGCACGATGTTCCATTCTCGATGTCCTCTTGGGTGCGGATTAGGTTGACCGGAGCGAGATGAGCGACCATGTCGTGAAGTGCTTCGGCGATCTGAGCGCAGGTCGGCAGACCGGGCGCACCAGCGGCGGGCTGGTCGCCTCTGCCGGAGTTGTTGTCACCGCAGCTCGTGGCCATCAGTACCACTCCAATCATGGTCAGGGCGAGGATGGCCCTGCGTAGCGTGTTGCGTCGGGTGGTGGACATGTCTATGTGCACCCTCTCGGAGCAGACGAGGGGTAGGCGGTGATAATTTTCCCGCCGCCACCGTCAATGATGATGTTCGCCCACAGCGTCTTTCCTGTCAGCTGCCCGCCATTTCGGAGATTCTTCTCGAATAACAGATAGCCGACCACGAATGTCCCATTGGTCTCGGCATAGCAGACGGTCATCGGATGCTGCAGCGCCACCTCGATGCTGTGATCAGCATTGTCACGCCAATTATATCGACGATCAATTCCTTGCCAATCGCCTTCATGGCCGTCGGCGATGTGGCGGTATCCGTTTTTGAGATTGCCACAGTACAGGGTGGAGGTGCCTTCGACCATGGCGTGGCCAGGGGTGTTGATCGGTGCGCGGGCGAAGGTGCGCACCGCCTTGTCTTCGGGAGAGGTGCGCCCGCATGCTCCCCAGGTCTGTTGTTCGGACACGTCAGGGGTCTTCGGCCCGCTGGTACAGGCCTGTTGAAGCGCCGCGACGTCAGCAGCCTGCGGGCCGCCTTGAGGCTGACCACCCGGGTTCATCAACGCCGAAGGATCTTCCGAATGCACCAGACCAAGGGCGTGGCCGAGTTCATGGGCCAACACCGACACCAACTCCTGCACAGACAAGTCGTCCAGATTGACCCGTATCCGCGCCGGGGCCACATCGCTGCCAGAGGTGTACTCGGCGATGCCCACCGTGGGATCGCGGGAGACCTCGATCACCACCGTCGGTGAGGCTCCGGTCGAACTCGCCTCAATGATCGGAACCGAGCCCGCATCGACCCATTCTTGGGCGGCCCGGGCTGCGGCCGCGGCCGCCTCGGGACTCGCCGCATACACCACTTGCCCGTTGGTCACCGCTGACGTGTTCAGGCTGCAGTCCGATTGCCGATCTTGCTGTGGTTGCGACGATTGTCGAGGTTGTGCCGTCGCCGACTGCCGCGGCACATCCTGCTGGCTCTGCTGCGCCGGCGCCGAGGGAGCAGCCGACTGCAGCGGCTGGTCGTAATCCGGTGGCTGCGTGCCGTGCACCGGCTGCTGGCGCTGAGGGTAGGACTGTTGCGGGTGTTGCGGCGCTTGGCTGTATTCGGGCGCCTGTGCGGACGGCGAGTTGATGTCGACGCCGTAGTCCGACTGGCCCGGTGGCGGGTAGGAGCCGCCGTCGTAACCACCTGGTGGGCTGGGCATACCGGGTGGCTGGAATTGACCGCCGTTGAAGCCGCCGTCGCCGCCTGGACCGCCGGTGGGACCAGTCGGATCAGCGGTCGCACCGGGTAGCGCCGAGATCGTCGACCCACCATGGTCATTGGTCGTGGTGATTGCCGCAGCCAGCACCACGGCAAAAATCGCCGGGACCATCAACAGGCGCCGATAACGCCCCGGGATTGTCTTCAATCGGAGCCTCATCACCATCACCGGGCAACTGCATCGTGCAGCGCCCCCGGGTGCCACGCCGGTAGCTTCATCGGGGCCCGCCGGTCATATTGGCTTTGGCCCAGGCCACGTAGTCGGCTGCGGCTCGCGTACAACCGTCGTAGTCATCCCCGGTCTGCCCGAAGACAGTGGTGCATTGGATCGACATATGCGCCAGGAGTCGGTTGTTGCATGAGTCCACCGACGTCTGGGCGGGCGTGGTCGCCAGGCACTGTTGCTGGGTTGCACAAGCAGCCACGAAATTGGCCACTCGCCCGTCGGCACTGGCGAAGACATCGGGTCCGCCTTGGCAATGTGCATCACCCGGCGCGGCAGGCACATTCACGCCGGGCGGTAGCCCCTGCCAGTTGGTGCTCGGCGCGCCGGTGGTCGGTACGTCAGAAGCCCGGTAAGACAGCGCGATGGTGACCGGGAACGCGAAGGCGCTCACCGGTCCGAGATCGATGGTCAGATTGGACTGTCCCGGCGGGAAACCCGGCCCCAGCGTGGGTGTCACCGACAGCGGTACCTGATTGGCATCGGTAGCCGCGGGCACACTGAAGGTACCGATCACACGGGACGGATTACCTGCAGTGGCATCGGTTTCGACCAACACCACGTTGGGCCCGGACCGCAGATGAGTGGCCGCGGGAAGCTTGATACCGAACGGAATGGTCGAGGCGGAGAACACGCTCTTGCGGGTCACCGTGATATCCACTCCGCCACCGGCGTACGGCACCACGGTGTAGTCGACATCAGCTGAGCCGTACACCGCACCGCCGCCAGGCAGCCACGCCGCAGGCCCCAACACCAATTCCGTGGGTAGATGGATCGAGATCTGCCGGTTCGGGTGTGCGGTCGGAGCGAAGATGCCGTCCTTGGCCCACATCGGCACGGTGGCCTCCCCGCGCTCGGCCTGGGCAGCCAGTGGGGGCTCCAGCCCAGCGGTCTCGCCTTGCGGCGTGGTCGACGAAATCCTGGCCCCACCAATCGGACTGACCCGCCCGGGATCGGCGGGCATCGGCCGCTGGATCGGCAACGGAACCGCAGGCCGCGTCGCGTCATCCACAGCCGGATCGGCATGCGCAACCCATCCACTACTGAGCACAGCCGCGCCAAGAACCACCAGTAATCGCCGGGTCAGCCGCGACACCATCACAGGTCTTTCGGCTCGCCGTAGAGGGTCTGGGTGTCGTTTCCGTTGTCGGTGCGGATCCGGATCGTGGCATACGACTGGATCTTGACCTGACCACCGCAGCCATCGGCTTCGATGTTCTGATCCCGCAGATTCGACACCGCATGCATATTGCGCAGGCTGATCCGGTCCAGCGGAACCTGCGCCAGTCCACCGGGTTTGAGAACGACCCGGATATAGCCACCCAAGTGTTCCTGCACGCCCAGCGTGGCACCGCCCGAGGCCCCGCCGAACCCACCGCCCTGGCCACCCCCGGATCCGCCACCGCCGTACCCGCCGCCATAGACTTGACCGTTGACTTGTTGATACGGATCGATCCCGATATCGCCACCCACCTCGACCCCCGCCGACGAATCCGTGCGGCAGCCAACGAAATAGCCGGCCTCCAACTGCGCATCCTGGATCACCGACGCACCCGAACCGCTGATCCGCGCCTCCGCGCGCACCGACACCCGGGCCTGCCACGAGTTCGAGGCACCCGCCAGATTGTCGATATGGTTGATCACCTCATTGGTGGTATTCACGTCGATCACCCACCCGTCATCGGTGACGAACTGCGTCCACCGATCCGGCATCACCTCAGGATCGGCGGCACTGCTGGGCGCGACACCGACGACGAATCCTCCCAATACAGCGAATACCGAGGCTGCCAGGAACACCTGAGATGAGCAGACGCGCCACACCACCATTGAGCAGATCCCCCCGGTCCCCATGCGATGAACATTCCTTGTGAGGAGTGTCATTCACGTTTCCAGCCGCAGACTGGCATATAAGGGACTGATGTGTCAATCTGCAATTGATGGCTGCTGGTCAGCTAAGTCGTCAGTCTCCAGGGGCGACCGGCCGAGCCGGCAGGTTCAAGAGGCGTTTCTTGCCAGAGTGGGTAGGAAGGGGCGGTCTGATGGCGCACGGCGGAGCAACTGCGGTCGAACAGCCGATGGGGCGGCGCCCCCGGACGCGGGTGTCCTCCGTGGATCCGGAAAGTTTCGCCGCCCGGCTCAACCGACTGTTCGAGACGGTCTACCCACCCGGCCGTGGTCCATACTGCAGTCGAGAGCTGGTGCGTGCCTTGGAAGATCGCGGGCTGGCATTGTCGGCGCCGTACTTGTCTCAGTTGCGCTTGGGCCGACGGGGAAACCCGTCGCTGGAGACGATGGAGCTGATCGCCGAGTTCTTCGGCATTCGCATCGACTACTTCACCGGTCACGATGAGAGCTACTGCCGCAAACTCGAAGAAGAGCTGAACTGGCTTGACACGTACCGAGATCCGGAGGTCCGCAGCCTCACCACCGCTCTGCTCCGACTGTCTCCGGCCCGGCGCGAGAAACTCCTCGCCGCCGGCCTCTGATCACCGTGGCAACCCATCACGTTCCCGCGACTCCGAGAACGCGCAGGGCGTTGTCTTTCAGCACCCGGGGCAACGTGGCGGCCGGGATGCCCAGATTGGCGAAGTCGTCGCGCCATCGGTCCGCGTCGTGAACGGGATAGCCGGAGCCGAAGAGCACCTTCGTGGACAACGAGGTCTTGATGGCGTGGACGAGCTGCGGCGGGAACTGCGTGGGAGATGTTCCGGACAGGTCGATGTAGACATTGGCCTTGTGTGTCGCGACGGCGATCTGGGCGTCGACCCACGGCACCGCGGGGTGGGCCATCACGATTGTCAACTCGGGGAAGTCGGCGGCCACGTCGTCGAGCAGCATGGGGTCGGAGTAGCGGAGTTTGATACCGCGTCCACCCGGCCGGCCGGCACCGATACACGTCTGGCCGGTGTGGAACAGCAGGGGCAGCCGGTACTCGGCGATGGCCTCGTAGATGGGATAGAAGCGCCGGTCGTTGGGTTCGAACGCCTGCATGCTCGGGTGGAACTTGAACCCGCACACACCGTATTCGCCGATGAGTCGGTGCACGCGGCGCACTGCCGCCGTGCCCTGCCATGGGTCGACCGAGCCGAACGGAATCAGCACATCCCGATTCAGCGCCGCCCGCTCGGCAATCTCCTCGACCGAATTGGGTGCGCGCCCCGTCGCGGCGGTGGCGTCGATGGTGAAGACCACGGCGGCCATCTGGCGGTCGCGGTAATACTGCGCCATCGCGTCGATGGTGGGGATTGGCCGTGCGGACGCGGAGGCCATGGAATGCACAGAACGCACCGATTCTCCGTCGAGCCAGCGCCGGCCGGCCCAGTCGATCGACACATGGGCATGAACATCCAAGGCTTCGATGGCATCGAAATCGACGCCGCATGCATAGACGGTCATGACCGAACCGAGTCCGTCGCCTCAGGCTGCGAGCAGATGGCCCCGACGGAAATCGAGATCCTGAGGTTCAGCGCATTTCCGCGGCTCCGCGGGCAACATGTCGGCATGCTGGTTAGTCGCAGTTTCCGGCACATTCCGAATGGTGTGCTGCGTCACACCCTCGCGGCGCCGTCCGATAGCCCGTCGGTTGCGAGGCCGCCCACCTATCGGTTCGGCGTCCGGCGATGTTTCACGCTCGCCACGAAACCACCTCCAACCAGGAAGGCGACTGAACAGATGGATGACGACGACATGGATGACAGCCCGGCAGCACCGGCCGAATACGCCATCGGCGACCGTGTTCGCATCCGGCCGGGTACCGAAGACGAGGTCGGCGGCGTCGTCGTCGAGGACTTCGGTGACCACGCCGGGTACAGCGTCGATATCGGCGACGAGCACATCGTCGACGCGGGCCGGCGCTGGGCCATCACCACCGATGCCGGCACGCTTGAGTTCCACGACAGTTCCGACCTGGCCGCCGAGTCCTGATCCGGGAGGTTCTTGCGCGACGGGCGTTGTTGGCCGGCTTCGGCGCCACGATCCAGGAGCACCGATCTGCGGCAACCGTGCTGGTCAGCCGAGCAGCGACGGCGTCACAGACAGCGCGATCGACGGCCGCAAGGGCAGCTGGGGAAGCAGACAGGCCTGCAGGGCGTGATACACGTCAGGTTTGCCGCACCAGACGGTGCGCGAAGGCTGATTGGTGCGCGACAGCTCGTGGTGCCAGGAGCCGTGTCGGCGGTCGAGCAGGTAGGAGCGAATGTAGTTCCACCAGTTATGGAAGTCCTCGGCATAGGCGTGTTCGCCGGTGACCCGATGCAAGGCGGCCGCCGCGGCGGTGGCTTCGGCGACCACCCAGTGCATCCGTTCGTGAACGACTGGGCACCCGTCCCAATCCACGGTGTAGACGAATCCGTCGGCGCCGTCGCGAGCCCATCCGTCAGCCTTGGCCCGCGCGTAGAGCGCAGTGGCCGACTCAACCAGCCAATCGGATTCTGCCCCGGGGGTCGCAGCCTGCAGCTGTAAGCACAACCGTGCCCATTCCATACCGTGGCCTACAGTGGCGCCATACGGGCGGAATGGATGTGCGGCATCGCCGATGTTGTAGTCCAGCAGCGGCTGCCAGTTCTCGTCGAAGTGTTCGACGATCCTCCAGTTGTTGGGCCGCGCCCAGCCGTTGACGATGTGATCGACGATTCGCAGAGCCCGTGCGCGCCAGGTGTGGTCGCCCGTTACGTCGGCGGCCGCCAGGAAGGCCTCGACGGCATGCATGTTGGAGTTGGCTCCGCGGTACGGCTCACTGAGTTTCCAGTCACGGCTGAACGCCTCTCGAACGAGACCTTGTGTCTCATCCCAGAAGTGTTCGTCCAGCATGTGCAGAGCCCGGTGCAGCAGCCGATCACCCGCCGTTATTCCACGTGCTGCCGCAGACGCCGCGGCGAGGGTCACAAATGCGTGGTCATACGCGGTCTTGGGATATGCCGCCGGTTGCCCATCGTCGCTGTGGAACCACCCGCCATGGACAGGATCCGCGAAGACGGAATCGATTGCAGACAGACCAGCTTCGAGGTGAGATCGAAAATGATTGGGCCACAGCGCTTCACCGATGCTGAACACGTGGGTCATGCGGCAGCCGATATAGATTTGAAGCGGTTTGCCTTCCTGCCGACCGCCTTGATCGTCGAGCCAACCGATGCTGCCGTACGGATCCACTGAACCGGTCGCGAACTCGACCAGCCGCCGAGCCTCGTGCAGAAGCCAGTGCTTCTGCACTTCGCTCACCAGTTCAGAGCCATGGCTCATGATTTTCTCCATCGATGGTCGAACGCCGACGGCGATTGGGCAGTTACCGGCGCCTGGCGCCCTTGGCCCCGGAGCGTGGACCGCCGCTCGACTGCCGTTCGACGAGGGTTACCGGTATGACCGTACGGCGTCGATATCGCTTGTGACGGTGCTCAATTCGATCGAAAATCCGCTCGGCGGCGAGGATGCCGAGGGATGCGGGATCCTGATCGATAACAGTGACCGCCGGTGTCAGCATGTCGGCCATCGGAAAGTCGCCGAACGAGATCATTGCGAGGTCGTCCGCTTTCAGTGCCGGTATCAGCGCCATACTGCTTCGGTCGTTCGACGAGAAGATGGCAGTCGGCGGATCCTCGAGCGCACTGAGCTGCGCCATTGCCGCCGCTGCCGATCGACGGTCCCAGACGTCCAGGACTACAAGGCGATCGTCGTGATCGATTCCCCGACGACGATGCGCCTCGACGTATCCCTCCAAACGCTGGGCGGTGGGCTGGGTGAGCGTGTCTCCGATGAAGGCGACGCGGAGGTGGCCGCGCTGCAGAAGCAACTCCGTGGCGCTCAGGGCGCCGCCGTGGTTGTCCTGGGTGAACGAGTCGGCGTGGACATTGGTAGGTGTTCGGTCGACGAAGACCACAGGGGTGCGGTCTATCCACGGCCGCAGATACGACTGGTCAGTCGTCACGGGCGCGATGATCAAACCGCTGATGGACTGGCTCAGTGTTGTCTCGACGATTTTCCGCTCGATGAGCGGATCGGTTCCGATGCTCGTCACGCTGACCGACATGCCGTGGTCGGCCGCCACGCGACCGACTGACTGCGCAATGGATGCAAAGAATGGATCCACCAGATCCGGTACTGCGAGACCGATGATGGGTGCCGAGCCGGCGCGGAAGGTCGTGGCCACAGCGTTGGGCACGTAGTTCAGTTCCCGCAGGGCCGCTTCGACCCGCATACGGGTATCCGGCAATACGTGCGGGTCGTCGTTGAAGACCCTGGATACGGTCTTGGTGCTGACCTTCGCAAGTTTGGCGACGTCCCGCATGGTGGTCAACGATCGCTCCCAGCCGCGGGGACCTGCCGCATCGCTGCCACTGGGCACACTTCCGCGGCGCCCCAGGAGTTGGCCCATGCAGTCACGTCTTCGCACCTCACTCGATCGCCTCATCGATGGGCCCTGCTCGGCCGGCCGCCAACTGCGAACCCTTTTCAGGCATACAACCACACATCCGGGCGCGCGTCATCGGTGTCACCGACTTTCATGTCACCGGTGTCATGATTAACCTTGACACCGGTGACATGGCCGCCTAACGTCGCATCTATCGATGACGCCGGTACGCCGTCGCGAAGGAGTCCAGCCATGGATCGCTGGGATTTCGAGGAAACCCGCGCGATCGATCGCCGCACCACCGCGGCCGCCGCTGTCTACAAGTCCAGCTGCTACGACGGCCTTGAGGCCGAGTCTGCGAACAGCTCCGGCTGTCCACCCGTCCGATAGTCGATCAGGAGGGCAACGATGAACAGCGCACACAACGCTCCGCACCCCGTACCGCAGCGGGTGCTCGATGATCTGCACAGCAGGCTGTCCGCGTACCGGCGCGCGGTACTCCCGGCCGGTTTCGGGTGGGACCGCGGCGTCGATGGCGATTACCTGGCCGACCTCCTGGGCTACTGGGCGCATTCCTACGACTGGCGCGTCCACGAGCAGGAGATCCTGGCCTTGCCGTGGACACTGACCGGAGCCGGGCACGACACCCCGATCCGGCTGATCCATGTGCCATCGAAGGACCCGGACGCCGTCGCTGTCGTGCTCCTCCACGGTTGGCCCGACTCGGTGTTGCGGTTCCAGAAGGTCGTGCCGCTGCTCTCGGATCTCCACGTCGTCGTTCCCGCACTGCCCGGCTATCCTTTCGCCGCACCCGTCGCCCGCCGCGGAGTGGACTCGGCCGTCGCTGCGGACGCGATCGCCGCAGCGATGGCCGAGCTCGGCTACGACCATTACGTTCTGTCGGCCGGTGACGTCGGCTGCGACGTCACCGAAGTACTCGCCGACCGCCACCGGGAGCACGTCAGCGCGTTGCACCTCACCGACGTCTCGCAGTACCGATACCTGGTAAATCCCCCCACCGACATCACCGACGCAGAACGCGCCTATATGGCGCACGGCCACCGCTGGCAGGAAGCCGAGGGCGGTTACATGCATCTGCAGCGGACCAAGCCTCATACGGTGGCAGTCGCGCTCAACGATTCTCCCGCGGGTCTAGCCGCCTGGATACTTGAGAAGCTGCGCTCGTGGACCGACTGCGACGGTGAGGTCGAGTCAGTCTTCACCCGCGACCAGTTACTCACCTGGATCACCGCGTACTGGGTCAGCGGAGCGATCGGCACGTCCTTCACGCCCTATGTCGAGGGCGGCATCAATCCGGACGGGTGGATCGACATACCCACCGCCTTCACGATCTTCCCGAAGGACTTGGTGAACGCCCCACAAGAATTCGCCGCGCGCTTCTTCAACGTCCAGGCATACACCGAGCACACCAGCGGAGGACATTTCGCGGCGTGGGAATGCCCTGCCGAATACGCTGCCGGAATGCGTACTGCGGTCACGCTCGCTGACCTGCGACGCCTGTCGCGCAAGTAACTCGCGAACCGGCTCCTGGACTGATGTCACGATACTCCGACCCTTCATTAGCTGAGAATGCAATACGCTTGTATTGCCGTGGGCCGGTACGCACTGCTAGGTTCAGCACTGTGAACGCCGTAGACATCAGCGTTGTCATCCCTGTTCGCAACGGCGCGGCCTTCATCAGCAAACAATTGGAGGCGCTGGTCAATCAAGAGACGTGGGCATCCTTCGAGGTCATCGTGGCAGATAACGGGTCGACCGATCAGACAGTGGCAATTGCTCAGCAGTTCCTGCTCGAAGACCCGCGAGTCCGTGTCGCCGATGCCTCACGTGGCCCGGGGGCGAACGTCGCCCGAAACGTGGGAATTAACCTCTCCCGTGGTCAATATGTGTTGCTGACGGACGCGGATGACGTAGTGCACCCCGGCTGGATCCAGGCATACTGGCAAGCATTCCTCGATGGCGCCGACACGGCCGGCGGCGGGCTGAACCGCGTGCTGGCCGACGGCACAGTCCTAAGCCGGGAGTCGAAGTTGTACCGGTCCCAGGTGGGCGGAGCCGTATACGCCAACGCGACGAACTGCGGATTCGCTCGGAGAGTTTTTGACGCGGTCGGCGGGTTCGACGAGAAGCTCATCGGCACAGCCGACGAGGTGGAGTTCTTCTGCCGCACGCAACGCGCCGGATACCAGATGCGTCTGGTTCCCGCGGCGGTGGTGGACAAATTGCAGCACACCGACCTCTCCACTGCGTTCGATCAGTACTTCAACTTCGGGCGAGGTGAGACGATTCTCGCGCAGAAATTCCGCCCGCGACTGCTTGCCGCCGGCGTCGTCGTGGTCGCAATCCAAACAGCCATCTGGGGCGCCTTATGGGCCACTGTTGGCCGAGCAGCTCGATTCCGCCGAATCACCGTGCAACGATTCGCATTCAACATGGGAATGCTGGTCCAGGCGGCCCGCTCCCTTTCGAATAGGGCTGAGCACGCGGAATCTCAGGCCCGCAAAGCTATCCCGAACTGAAACCGGCATAGGCAAGGGGGTACCGATCAGCAGATGCGTGCACCACCACTGTGGCCGATGCGACGGTGTTCGACCGTGAGCTCGATGAGGCGCAACATTTTTGGTGACCTCGGGCACCGGACGAAGGATGAACCCGTGAGATGTAAACGGCATCCTGGCCATCACGTCCGGGTCGCTCAGTCCGGTGACAATCCATCCGACCTTCCGACGACCCGAACGAATTCGACTATGCCACAATCCAACTCGTTCATGAAGTAGGTCGTGTTCACGGCCGGCCGTTCGGGCAGGCGCTCGGTATTCGCCAGCCCCTGGATGTCATGCAGGGACTGCGTGACGAAGGTCGGTGGCTGCTGGAGGGTCGCAATACGAACTCCGCGGCCGCGGTCGCCTGGTGGGGTCTGGGCACGCCCGTGGAGCGGACTACATCGCGAACTTGGTCACGTCCTCGGCATCGATCCGCAGCTCGTATTTGATCTCGGCAATATATTTGCCCCCAACGAAATCGGTCCGCTCAGATCCTTCGATGATCCAGCCTGCACGCGCGTAGAAGCGGCGGGCGCGGACATTCGTCGAGAGCACCCACAGGTAGGCCGAGCCATATCCTGCCTGTCGCAACTGTCGGCAGCCGGCGGCCAACAATGTGCTGCCAACACCCGATCCCCAGTGCGGCGGATCGACATACAGCGACCAGATTTCTCCGAGCTGATCATGGTCACGGTCCCTTGATCGCCCAACGGTGACATGGCCGCAGACAACGTCCTCGTCGACGGCTACGAGCGTGTACGGACCGTTGACGGGGTCCATCTTGTCGAAACGGTAACGGGCCGCCCGTTCCTCGGGGCGCAGTCGGTCAAGATACGCCTGCGCGATGAGTCCCTTATAGCCCACTTGCCATGAGCGCACGTGCGTCTGCGCGACCGCCAGCGCATCGGCTGGCACCGCATTCCGCACGTTCACCATGGACGGAAGTATCTACCATCCAGCCTCATGTGCAACATCTCGTACCAACCGCCGGCTCAGTACAAGTGCATTTCTGTAGAGCGGCGCGATGCACATCGATGAGCGGAAAGCACAACCGAGGCCGCGCTTCGTTTGTCAAATTTGCGCTTGCTACCGCTGACGGATGTTGGTAATACTCATTGTCGGGGAATGCTTCGCCGCTGCTGAGATACACGCGAAGCAATAAATGGGGGTAACTGAATATGAATTGCCGTAAAGGCGATGCGGTGACTGCACGCCGCCGAATCGATGGGATGAATGTTCCGGTAGTGCCAGCGGGCTCCCATGGAGTCGTCGTGGCCACCACGTTGCTCGGCCGACCAAAACGTGTCGAGTTCATCGTCGATGATGGCTGGGGCACAAAGCAGTTCCAAGTTGATGTCGTTCCTGATGACATCGCGCCTGCAGCCGGCGATGAGCTGGCGCCTCAGCAATCGCGCTAGTCGCGTCGTCGGGCAGACCCGAGGTTGGCGAGCGCCGCTGTGGTCAGGCAGCCATGGACGCAAAACAAAGCCCGAAGAGCCGCCGATTAGAGGTTCAGGCGTGGTCCATGCAACCCGGAGGCAATACACTCATATTGGCCTGCCGGGGCGTGGGGGATCCCGGCAGGCCATCCTCTGTTGCGATCCGATCGGCCGCGGGACCCGTCGCCTTTTGAGCAATGCAATTACTGCGGCTTGAACTGGCCTTTCTGGATCAGCCTGGTGACCGCGGCGTCCCACCGCGAGGTCGCGTCCCAGTCGTAGAGGGACCCCTGAAGGTGTCTTTCAATGTGTGGGCGCAGCATGATGGTCCCCGCCCGAAGGATCAGCGGCAGCATCGCCGCCCACACGGAGTCGAGGTCATCAGGCGTCAAGCCCTGGGCCGCGAAGGTGACACCCTGCTGTTCACTGATGGCGTGCAGACCGTCGAAGATGACTTTCCCGACCTCTCCGCCTTCGACGAGCGCCCGGCCGACATAGTCCATGATCTCGGGGTTGTGGTGCATCAGCTCGGCGAACCGGCTACCGGCCTCACTGGCGCCGACAGCGACATCAGTGGCCCCCGGGGACACCCCCAGTGCATCCCCGAAGACGCTTAGAACATGTCGGTCGATGCTCTCGATCAACTGCCTCTTGGTGACGAAATAGTGCTGAATGAGACCTATGCTCACATCCGCGGCATCGGCGATCGTCTGCAGCGACGTCCCGGCGAAGCCACCGTCGGCGAAGCACTTCATCGCCGCATCGCGAATCTGCTCCGGCTTCGTCGCCGGCACGACCGGCGGGCGGGGCGCTGAGCCGTCCATCGTGGCCATTCTCCCAGAGTGAACTCAGGTGAAGCCGCGAGGCGCGCGATATATGCGGCGTCTTCCCGATCAGCGTCAAGCGCCTGTGCCCGGGACCGGAATCAATATGCCGCGGAGATCAGGCGGCGGTGCGCCGCGGGACTGCCGAACAGTGCGCGGTTGAGCGTCGCGCGTTTGAGGTAGCGGTGGATACCGGCTTCCCAGGTGTAGCCGATCCCTCCGTGCAGCTGCATCGCCTTACCGGCGACAGCCACCGCGGTTTCGGTGGTATGTGATTTGGCCATCGATGCCATCCGCGAGGCTTCGGGGCTGCCGTCGGCGACCGCCTCGACGGCAGCGGCCACCAGCCGGCGGCTCACCGAAATCTGCACCAGCATGTCGGCGCAGGCGTGCTTGACGGCCTGGAAGGAGCCGATCGCCCTACCGAACTGCTGCCGCATGCAGACAAAATCGACTGTTGCGCTGAGCATCGCCTCGGCCAGGCCCAGGCTGTCACACGCGATCGCGGTCGCGGCCCGCTGTGCCAACACCGCCCGGTCGCCGGTGAGCGGCCACAGCGATTCCGCGGCCACGCTGACACCATCGGCGGACACCGTGGCCAACCGCCTACTTTCGTCCAGCACGGGTCGCGGTGCCACGGTCAATTCGGCGCCCGAGACGCTGGCAAGGACCGGCGCCCCGTCAGGGCCGACCGCCAACAGCAGCAGCCGGTCCGCGCCGACAGCGTCGATGACGAAATCTGACCGGCCATTCAGGACACCCTGCCGGGTCACCGTGAAAGGCACGTCCGCGTCGATATCGCCGTGATCGGTGAGCAGCGCCACCGCAACTGTCACCGTACCGGCGGAAATGCTCGACAGCAGTGCATCACGGTCCGGTTCATGGGCCACCGAATTGAGCGCGCCGACACCGAGCACCGCGGAACCGAAGTAGCCGCTGGCGGCAGCCGCGCGACCCAATTCGGTACAGATGATCGCCACTTCACGGAACCCGGCCCCCGCGCCGCCGAGATCGCCGGCGACCTCCAGCCCGGTCCAGCCGGCTTGGGTCACCAACGACCAAGAGACTTCCTTGCCGCCGTCTTTACCGAGAACGTCGCGCGCGACAGCTCGTAGCTCGTCGTGAATCTCGGTGAATTCGGCTGCCGTCACGGCATACTCGGTTCCCTGGGCAGCCCCAAACCTCGCTCGCCGATGATCGTGCGCTGGATCTCGCTGGCGCCGCCGGGAATCGTCCACTCCCACGATCCAATGAAATCCAATACCCACGAGCCGGATTCCCAGCCGCTCGACATGGGTTTGGCCACATCCGTATGCGCAGCGAGACCGCACACCTCGGCCCCGAAATCGGTCATTCGCTGCAGCAGTTCGCTGTAGTACAACTTGACGATGGAGGCATCAGCCGGTGCTGCCGTGCCGGCATGGGATGCGATCACCAGGTCCCGACACATCGCGCGCAGCCCGGTCAGTTCGATGTCGAACTGCGCCAACCGATCCTCGACGACGGGATCGGTCACCGCTCGACATGCTTCGACGAGCCAGCCGAACCCGGCGTTGCCCAGCCGTTCGGCCAACTCGAGCATCGTCATTCCCCGTTCGGCGCCGAGGGTTTCCTGGGCCACCTGCCAGCCCCGGTTCTGTTCACCGACCAGGTTGGCGGCCGGGATCTCGACATCGTTGAGGAATATCTCGCAGAAGTGCGCGTCACCGATGGCATTCTTGATGGGCCGCACCTGCACACCGGGACTCGTCATGTCCAGCAGAAAATAGGAGATGCCAAGACGTTTCGGCGCATCGGGATCGGTGCGGGCCAGCAACAGGCACCAGTCTGCGTGCATACCGCCACTGGCCCACAGCTTCTGACCCTTGACGACGAAGCTATCGCCCGAGCGCCGCGCGGTGGTGCGCAACGCAGCCAGATCCGACCCGGCCTCGGGCTCGGAGAACCCCTGCACCCAAATCTGGCCGTCGAGGATCGCCGGCAAGTGCCGGTTTCGCTGCTCCTCGGTGCCCGCGGCCAGCAGAGTGGAGGCGGCGTGATGGATCCCGACGAAGGCGAGCACCAAACGTGGTGCATCATGGGCGGCCAGCTCCTGGTAGAGGACGATCTGCTCCGCCACCGACATGCCGCCGCCCCACCTGGCCGGCCAATGCGGTACCGCGTATCCTGCCCTGTGCAGCGTGGCGAACCAATCCTTCTGGAAAGCCACGAATTCGGCGTCGGACACCGCGGTTTGCGCGGGCCGCCAGTCGGTGGGTACATGGTCACGACACCAGGTCCGGACCTCGGCGCGGAACGCATTCAGATCGCTCACGGGGTGAACAAACCCGTCAGGCCGCGCCGACCAACCTGATCGGCCAGCAGAGTCCGGGTCGCCGACAGCCCGAATGGCAGCCGGCGCAGCGGCTGGCTGTACCTCGACAACCAGGACAGTGTCGTCTCATCACAGAAGCCGACCGCACCGTGCAGCTGATGGCACACCCGGAACACCACTTCGGCGGCCTCGATCGCGGCGAGTCGCAGTGCCAGCGCGTCATCGAGCGCATCATGCGGGGTGGTCGACACCGACCACAACGCATGTTTGGCCAGGATTTCCAGCCCACTGCGTTCGACTTCGGCGTCGGTGAGCTGGAACTGCACGCCCTGGAATGCCGACAGTGGCTGACCGAACTGCTGACGCAGCTTCACATGGGTGACAGTGAGATGTAATGCCCGGTCGAGCATTCCGAGCAGCGTCCAGCACGGCAACACCAGAGCCAGCGCGGCATCGGTGGCACCGGTCGGCGGACCGAGCTGCAGGTCGGCGACGAAGCCCGCGCCGGCCGGTCCGACACCGCTCACCTGGGCGCGCCTGCCACTGACGGTGACCGCCGCCCAGTTGAGCGCGAGTCCGCCGACGGCGGCTGCGGGGTTGACCTCCGGCACGACCACCAGGCCGTCGGAACCCGTCTCACGGCAGAGCCGTTCGGCCACCGGATAGGGCACCGCCCAGTAGCCGGCACTGCGGCACAGCGCCGCGGCCGCTTCCAGGCTGTCGGTGTCCACATACGGCTCGAGCTCCCAGGCCCCGAGGCCGGCGAGTATCGGGCCGACGAGTGTTTCCCGGGTTCCCGGCTTCGCCTCGGCCTGGTGCAGTAGCTGATCACCACCGGCGGACTCAAATGCCCGCATGGCCTGACGGCCGTATTCTCTCGCTTCGTCCGAGAGTTCGAGGATCATGATGCCGCCAACATCGCACGGGACAACAGGATCCGCTGCATCTCGATGCTGCCGGAGGACACCGTGGAGGCCTGTGAGTACTTCCAGTGGTCCTCCACCTCGCCACGGAACCACGGGGTCCGGTCACCATCCGCAGGCGCGGCCGCAAGAATCTCCATCAGCACCTCGGCGCTGTCCTGGTCGAGTTTGGTCACCAGGATCCGGTATCCGGATGCGTCGCCGGGGCGCACCCGGCCGGCACTTTGTAGTGCGACCAGCCGGTAGGCCAGGAGACGAGCGCGCCGGCAGTGCAGCAGCATTCGCGCCCACCGGGCGCGCAGCTCATCGGGCAGGTCATCCCATGCGGAGCCGAGTACATCCGGCGCGGCGTGCAGCAACCGCTCGCAGCGGGCGTACCGCGCGATACCCACCCGCTCGAAGGACAACACATCCTGGACGATCGACCAACCCGCACCGACTTCGCCGAGCACATCATCGGCGCTCACCCGTAGGTCGTCGAAGAACACCTCGTTGAGGTGATGCGGTCCCATGATGCTACGGATGGGACGCACCGAGATCGCCGGATCCGACATCGGCACCAGAAATATGGTCAGACCGCGTTGCTTCTTGTCCTCTCTGGACGTTCTGGCCAGCAGAAAGCACCATTGCGCCATCGTCGCGTAGGACGTCCAGATCTTCTGCCCGCTCACCAGCCAACCGTCGGCGTCGGGGCGGGCCGTGGTTCGCAGCGACGCGAGATCCGATCCGGCCTCGGGTTCGGAGAATCCCTGACACCAGATGACCTCACCGCCGGCGATAGGCGGTAGGTGGGTGCGCTTCTGCGCGTCGGTGCCATGTCGCATGATGATCGGCCCTACCCAGTTGACCCCCATATACTGCGCCCCGCGGGGCTCGTGGTGGGCCCACATCTCCTCGCGGACGACGGTCTGCTCCCATATCGAGGCGTCCCGACCACCGAACTCCTGCGGCCAGGACATGCACAACAGACCCCCTCGGGCCAGCGTTCGGCAAAAGCGCTGCGCCACATCCAGGTCGGACGGATCATCGGTGAAGGCACCCAGGTAGTCGGGCGGTACGGCGGCGTTGATGAGCTCACGCAGTCGACCGCGTAATTCGTCGGCCTGCGGCCCCATCTCGAAATCCACGTGTCGTCCTATCCCGAACCCAGCGCGGGCTTTGCATCGATCGTCAGCCCCACCTCCGCGAGCACCTCGGCGGTGTCGGCACCCAGTTCCGGCGCATAGCCCCGCACGCGGCCGGGGGTCCGCGAGAACCATGTCGGCACACCGGGGAACCGCACCGGGCCGTGCTGGGTCTGCACCGTCTCGAACAGCCCGACGGCAGCCAGATGCGGATCGTCGAACAACGCATCGGGAGTGTGGATCGGCGCGGCCGGAATCTCCAGCTCGCGGAACAACGCCAGCCATTCATCGGTGGTGCGCTCGCGCAGTGTCTGCGCGATCAGCCCGTACACGGTGTCGATCTGCTTGGCGCGACGTTCCAGCGTCGCGTACAGCTCCGAATTCCACTCCGGCCGAACGGCGGTGATGAACGCATCCCAGTGTTTGTCGTTGTAGATCAGCGCCGCAATGTGTCCGTCCTTGGTGGCGTACGGCTTGCGGTTGGGAGCCACCGTCCGTGGATATACCGCGGGTCCCAACGGAGGATCGAACATCGCGCCGTTGGCGTGCTCGACGAGCATGAACGAGGCCATCGTCTCGAACATGCCGACCTCTACCTCCTGGCCCTCCCCGGTGCGCTCCCGGTGGAACAACGCCATCATCGTTGCGTAAAGGGCGGTCAGGCCGGCGACCTTGTCGGCCATGATCGTCCCGACGTAGTCGGCCTCGCCGGTGAGTTGTTCTTGCACCGCGGCTAGGCCGCACTCCGCCTGGATGGTGTCGTCATAGGCCGGGCGGTCACCTTCCGGGCCGCGACGGCTGTAGCCGTAACAGTTGGTGTAGACGATGCCCGGGTTGATCGCAGCGACCGCCTGGTAATCGAAGCCCAGCTTGCCGACGGCCTTGCCGCGCATCGAGTGGATGAAAACGTCCGCCCCGGCTATCAGCGCACGTAACGCCGCCTGTCCGTCCTCGGTGTGCAGATCCAGTACGGCGCTGCGCTTTCCGCGATTGACGTTGACGAACACACCGGACATGCCCGACGCGGGACCGACCGAGATGTACCGGGTGTTGTCACCGGCCGGCGGTTCGATCTTGATGACGTCGGCGCCCATATCGGCCATGATCTGTGTGCAGTACGGACCCATCACCATGGCGGTCAGGTCGACGACACGCACGCCACGCAGCGGCCCCGCCTCAGTCATGGGTTACCCCTTGCAAGGCCTGGCTGAAGCTGTAGCGGATGTGGTCGGCATGCCCGTCGGGGACGACGACGAATTCCAGCGGATCGTTCAGATCGCGGATCCCGTCGATCTGCGCGGCGACATCTTCGACAGTCCATTCCGGCCGGTAGACACCACGGGCCTCGGTGATGGCAACGCGGGCAATCCGGCCGGCGATCGCAGTGAACATTTCGCCGGTGACAGAACAGCTTTCGTGGGAGAGCCAACCGACGGCCGGCGCCACCAGTTCAGCGTTCATCGGTGGGTACGCCGACGTCTCGATTCCCTCCGCCATCCGGGTCAGCGCCGCCGGGACGATGACATTGGAACGGATATCGTGGACTGCACCTTCCAGCGCGGCGACGTTCGACAGACCGATGATGCCGGCCTTGCCTGCCGCGTAATTGGCGACCTCGTGGTTGCCGTAGAGACCGCCGATCGACGAGGTCAGCACGATGCGCCCGTACCCCGCGTGTTGCATATGGGGGAAGGCCGCGCGCACCACATGAAAGGCGCCGCGCAGATGGACGTCCAGCACGGCGTCGAAGTCGTCGGTCGACATCTGCGTCAGCGATGCCCTGCGCACGTTACCGGCATTGTGGATCAGGATGTCGATGCGCCCGTATCGCTCAAGCGCGGTCTGGATGATCGCCGCACCGCCGTCGGCCGTCGATACCGAATCGGTGCTGGCGGTGGCCTCTCCGCCGGCGGAACCTATCTCGGCCACCACGTCGGCCGCCGGGCCCGGGTCGCAACCATCGCCGGTCAGCCCACCGCCGATATCGTTGACGACGACCGCCGCCCCCCGGGCCGCGAGTAGCCGGCAGTAGGACCTGCCCAGACCGCGGCCACCGCCGGTGACAACGGCGACCCGCCCGTCGTAACGCAGCTCAGGCACCCGGGTCGCCCTCATGCCCGAGCGTCAATCCCGCGAGGTCACCCTTATCGCGCCACGCCGCCAACAGATCAGCGAAAGCGTAGAAGCCCGGGCCGTAGGGCTCACCGAGATGTGAACGGATGCCCTCACCTCCACCGCCGCCCTCGTTGTTGTAGTAGCCCGGTGTGCACTCGGCGTCGAAGGCGGAGTTGTCGATGTAATTCTCCTTGATGGTTGCGCACCACGCGTCCTGCGCGTCCCGCGTCGGCTCGACCGTCGCCGCGCCCCGGTTGAGCGCTTCGGCGATGACATAGGCGATGTGCTCACCCTGCACTTCGTAGTTGGCCGAGATATTGGCCGAAATACCGACCTGGGTGAAACCGGTGAAGAACTGATTGGGGAACCCGTGGCTGCTCATCCCATGCAGCGTCTTGTAGCCGTCGCGCCAATGGTCGTAGAGCGACAGCCCGTCGCGGCCTTCGATGGTATCGATGGCGTAGCGCCGACTGATCTCGGTGGTGATCTCGAAGCCACTGGCGAAGATGATGCAGTCCACCTCGTACTCGACGCCGTTTGCGACGATCCCTGTGTCGGTGATCCGCTCCACACCTTTGGATTCGGACACATCGACGAGGGTCACGTTGGGCCGGTTGAAGGTGCTCAGGTAGTCGTCGTTGGAGCACGGCCGCTTGCACAGGAACCGGTAGTACGGTTTGAGCGCCTCGGCAGTGTCGGCGTCATCGACGAGGCTGTCGACACGGCGGCGCAGCCGTTCCATGACCTTGTAATCCTCTTCTTCCCTGATGCCGACGAACTGCTCGGGAGTCAGCGACGCTGGATCGGGCAGTGCAAGTACCCGCGCGGCGGTGTTACGGCCCAGCTCGGTCCAGAAATCGCAGACGTAATCAGGCTGACCCAACGCCATTCCCTCGAAGGTCCACGAGTGGAAATTGCGCTGGCGTTTCTTCTGCCAGCCCGGCTGCAAGGCTTTGGCCCAGTTCGGATCGGTAGGGGTGTTGTTGCGCTCGTCGACCGTGGACGGTGTGCGTTGGAAGACGTAGAGGTGTTCGGCGTCTCGGCCGAGGAACGGCACCAGCTGCACGCCGGTGGCACCGGTACCGATCAGGGCGACCGTCTTGTCGGCGAGTTTGTCCAGCCCGCCGCTGGCGTCGCCGCCGGTGTAGTCGTAGTCCCATCGCGAGGAGTGGAAGATATGACCGCCGAAATCCGTGATACCCGGGATTCCGGGGAGTTTGGGGCGGTTGAACGATCCGGAACCCAGCACCACGAAGCGGGCCCGGATATCGTCGCCGCGGTTGGTGCTGATCCGCCACCGAGAGATCTGGTCGTCCCATTTGAGGTCGCGCACCTGGGTGGAGAAGATGACGCCGTCGTAGAGCCCGAAGTGTTTGCCGATATTGCGGCAGTGTTGGTAGATCTCGGCACCGTCGGCGAATTTCTTACTGGGGATGAAGTCGAGTTCTTCCAGTAATGGTACGTAGCAATAGGATTCGTTATCGCACTGGATACCGGGGTATCGGTTCCAGTACCAGACGCCACCGAAGTCACCGCCCTGTTCGATGATGTGGACATCCTCGACACCGGCCTTGCGCAAGGCTGCACCACACAACAGCCCGGCGAAACCACCGCCGATCACCGCGACGTCGATATCGGTATCGATCGGCTCGCGTTCGACCACCGGGGTGTGCGGGTCCACCTCGGAGAAACCGGCGAATTCTCCGCCGGTCTCGATGTACTGCTTGGAACCCTCCGTCCGCATCCGTTTTTCACGTTCGACGCGGTATTTCTCGCGTAGCGCATCGATATCGATATCCTGCGGAGTACTGGTCGGCCCGCACTCACCGGCAGCGATCACACCGTGCTGTTCGGCTTCGGCTTCCGAGATCGTCATGCCAGGGCCTCCACCGGCAGCGCGGCCTCGTGCAGAGGGGCCGCCATCTCGTGGACGGCGGGCAGCACCTCGCGCGCGAACAGCTTCACACTCTCGATACCGTCGGCATAGGGCATGGTGCCGAATTGCGGCACGATGGTGACCTCGCAGAACGAACAGGCCTCCTGGGCGGCCTTGAGCTTCTCGAAAATGGTCTCCGGGGTACCGATCAGCAGATTCGACGCGTGATATCCGGGTTGCTTCTTGGTGCCGGGTTCCGGCTTCTCCTGAACTGCGTCGGCCAGTAACGCGGTGGCTGTCGCCTCCCGCGCGGCGTAGGCCTCATAACCCTTGACGCCGGTGAAGTTGGATGCATCAGCGAAGCCGTAGTGCACGGTGACGTCGCGGTTGGCGGTCCAGATCCATTCCTCGGTCGCCGCGGCGGCGTCCTTCATCGCCGACTCGTCGGGCACGCAGTACATGAACATGACGTTCTTGGGCTGGCAAGGTTCGAAACCCTCCTCCTTGCGGAAGGTGTTTACTCGTCGCACCTCGGCGCCCGCGTCCCAGATCGGCTTGTTGCCGACGAACAGGGGCACCATGCCGCGTCGCGACAGGATCTCCAGGGACTCGGCAGTCGAGGACGAACTGTAGATCCGAGAGAACAGATCACTGCTGTAGGGCTCTGGCCGCAGCGACATTTCGGGGAAGGAGAAGATCTCACCGTCGTAGGAGAAGCGTTCCCCGCTGAAGGCCAGTTCCAGGATGTCCAGACACTCATTGAACCGCTCCCGGCTCTCCTCGCGCGGTACGCCAACGGCATCGAACTCGGATTTCGATACCCCGCGTCCGATGCCGATGGTGTCGTACCGGCCCTTGGAAACGATGTCGAGGTAGGCAATCTGGTGCGCCAGCCGCACCGGGTTCCACCACGGCGCCACCGCGACAAAGGTACCGAGGCTGACCCGTTCGGTGCGGCCGGCGAAGTAGGTCAGTGCCTGAATGGGGTTGGGCGTCATACCGTATGGCGTACCGCAGTGCTCGGGGAACCAAATTCCGTCGAAGCCGAGGGGCTCGGCCAGGTCGCCGAGGGCCAGCGCGCCCTCCACACATTGCCAGTCCGGGGTGGCCGGGGGGCTGTTGAAATCACCCGCAAGGACCCGCTCCCAGTCGTGTGAGTTCTGCGCCCCGGTACCGAGGTTGACCTTCATGAATGTGCTCCTTGGCTCAGGCTCTCGGGTTCTCCGGTGCCCATGTATTTCGACAGTTGGTGGTGCAGGTTGACGGTGCTGCGCTCGCGGTAGGGGTTGGGTAGGGTGCCGGGGAAGCCTGCCGATTTCATCCCCTGCTGCACCGCGGCCATATTGGAGAAGTCCTGCGGCAGCACCGAGAGCCAGCGTGGGTCACCGACCGGGGTGTACTCCCAGTCATTCTCGGGCTCTTGCCCTTTCGGATAGAGTTCGAAAACCGATACCTCGAATATGCACTTGTCAGGGTTGTAATCCGGGTCGGGGCGGGCGCTGTAACACAGCGCACTGGTGAGCCCTTGGCCGATCTGGAAGTTAGGGAAGATCTGCCACGCGGTTCCGCTCTGCCCAAGGACGTCGGCGGGGATGGTCGGCCACACCACACCGCGGGCAGCGTCGTCGTTACGCGCCGAGGTCAGCCAGTGCTCGAGTACCTTGTCGGCCGGGGTGCCCTCGGGCAGCTCGTCGACCAGTCGCTTGGCGGCATTGACCAGGGTCTGCGTCGTCGTCGCGTTGGTCTCTTCCATGGTGTAGATCTGCATCTCGGCCGTCGATATCCGCGGGTCACCGGAGCCGAGCCTGATCTTGGACTTGGTTTCGTCCAACCCTTTTGGTGCGTCGTAACCGATATTGCTGTGCTTCCCCTGCGCTTTGGCCCAGCCCTTGAACTCGCCGAACTTGTTGAATTCCGGGTGGGTGGTGAAGACGTGATAGGTCTCGTTGAACGCCTCCAGTGCGACTTTCCAGTTGCAGTCGAAGCGCACCCATTTACGCCATTTGCAGCGCATGTTTTCCAGGCCGAACGGGTCGAGGATCTTGGCCGCGGGGAACAGGTAGTCGGCAAGCGGTTCGCAGTCGGGATCCATGTTGATCCACAACCAGCCGCCCCAGGTGTCGACGTTGACGGGCGCCAGGTGCGTATTGGCCGGCGTCAGTGCGCCTTTCCAGTCGTCCCGTTCACGGATATGGGTGCAGGCGCCGTCGAGGCCGTAGGTCCAGCCGTGGAACCCGCAGACGAACGACTTACGCGCGCGGCCTCGTGCGCGCTTGGCGCCATCGGGGACGTCGATGAGGCGGCGGCCGCGGTGCATACAGACGTTGTGATGCGCGGCGAACGCGTTCGGCCCCGTGCGTACCACGATGACGGAATCGTCGAGGATGTCATAGGTCAGATAGCTGCCGATCTCGGGCAGTTCTTCGACCCGGCCGACCTGCTGCCAGACCTTTCGCCACAACTTGTCCCGTTCGGCGCGGGCATACTCCGGTGAGATATACGCCTGCACGCCGACTGTCACCGGCTCCGACAGCTCCTCGAACTCGTCGGCCGTCTGCTCGATCGGGTTGTCCACGTCAGTCATCACGGGTCTCCTTCCGGTCCGACGTCATAGCGCGGTGATGCTGTTCCGGAAGGACTCGTCCTTGAGGAACAGCGATGTGTTGTCGGGACCGAGATGACTCCACTTCAGGTCGAGCCCGCCGTCGACCAGCAGCGTTTGACCGGTGACATAACTCGACAGATCGGAGAGCAGGAACAGGATCGCGCCGGCTTGTTCGACAGGCGTGCCACGACGGCCCATGGCAATGGCGGAGCGGTCCCGGTCCGGGTCGGCGTCGACATAGGTGGCCGATGCGGCCGTTTCGGTGACACCGGGCGCCACGGCATTGACCCGGATCCCGTCCGTCGCGAGCTCCAGCGCCAGGGTGCGGGTCATCGCGACGATCGCGGCTTTGGCGGTGCCGTAGGCAATGTGGAAGGGCGCGGTGTTGAGCCCACTGATCGAGGAGATCGACACGATCGAGCCGGGGTTCTGATGCGAACGGATTTCTGCGGCCACCGCCTGGCTGGCGAAGAAAGCGGTTTCCAGGTTGGCCGCGAACAACTCTCGCCAATCGACACGCGAGACCCGGGTTGCGGGCATCCATGTCGCAGGGGCGGCGCCACCGGCCACGTTGACCAGTCCGTAGAGCGCACCGTCGGTTCGGCGGACCTGTGCCATGACGCTGGCGATCCCGTCATCGGTCGCGATATCGGCCGACACGGGTATCACCGGAAGGCCGCGTTGCTCCAGCGGCCCGATGTACTCATCCAGGTTGGTCTTCGACCGGCTCACCGCGATGACCGTGGCCCCGGCCTCGGCGGCCATCGTCGTGACCGCGGTCCCGATGCCGCCACCACCGGCGCCCGAGACGATCACGACACGGCCATCCAAACTCAGCCGACTCTCCAACGATGCCATGTCCCGCTTCCAACGGATCAATTGTCCAGACAAGATATGCTGCTCTGCTAATTGGAGAACACTATTCCGCAGGGCTAACTTTGCAGTCAAGGGTCATTGACGACCATTTGTCGCTATTGTCTGGACTACGTGGCCTTGCTAGGGTCCGCATCGTGAACGGTGCAACGCCCTCTCGCTACGGCACCCCGGTATCGCCGATACCGGCCCCCGGCTGGCGGCTGGAACGTCTCACCGCACCAAGTCGGTTGTTCGGCGCCAACGGCCTGCGGACCGGCCCCGACGGACGGGTCTACATCGCGCAGGTCACCGGCAGCCAGATCAGCGCACTCGACATCAACACCGGCGAGCTGCAGACCGTCAGCGGCAAAGGCGGCGACATCATTGCACCCGACGATGTCGCATTCGATCCGCGCGGCAACCTGTTCGCCACCGAGGTGATGGACGGACGGGTCAGTGTCCGTGACACAGCGGGCAACGTGTCAGTCCTGCGCGACGACGTTCCCTCGGCCAACGGCATCACGTTCTTCGGCGGCCGGCTCTTCATCGGTGAGTGCCGCGAGGGTGGCCGACTGATGGAGCTCGATCTTGCCGGCGGCCCACCCCGCGTTCTGCTGGAGGACGTGCCCTCACCCAATGCCATGGAATTCGGCCCCGACGGATTGTTGTACTTCCCGGTCATGGGTGCCAACGAGATCTGGCGTATCGATCCCGATGCCGACGGCCCGATCACCGCCCACACCGTAGCGACCGGTCTGGGCGTCCCGGATTCGGTGAAATTCGATGCCGACGGTTTCATCATCTCGACTCAGGTCGCCAGCGGTCAGGTATTGCGGATCGACCCCAAGACCGGAGCACAGACCGTATTGGCGCAACTGACGCCGGGCCTGGACAATTGCACCATCGCCGACCGCCGGATCTTCGTATCCAACTTCACCGGTGAGATCACCGAGATCCACGACGACGGTGCGACGACGACGATGCTGCCCGGCGCGCTCAACTGGCCGCTCGACTTGGCGGTCGGCGCCGATGGCCTGGTGTACATCGCCGATGGAACCTACCTGTACGCCCTGGCCACCAACGGCTCGCTGCAGACGGTCGGAATGCTGTTCACCCCTGGCTATCCCGGATTCCTGCGCGGCCTGACACCGGCAGGCGCCGGTGAGTTCATCGTCACGACCTCCGGTGGACAGGTAGCCCGCTATCGACCGGCGGCCGGTGAATGTGAGTATCTCGCAGATGGTTTGGACCAGCTCTACGGTGTCGTGCTCCGCGGCACCGAGATCATCGCCGCCGAACAGGGCACCGGTCGGGTGGTGTCGGTGCTGGGTAACGGTGTCCAGGTGCTGGCCGACGGACTAGACGAGCCGGTCGGGGTGACGGTCGCAGCGGACGGCTCGATCCTGGTGTCGGAAACCGGTCGCGTCGTCCGGCTGACGCCATCGGGAACCGAAGCCTACGTCGACGGTCTCTGTCGGCCCCAAGGGCTGCTGTCGGTCGGCGACACACTGTTCATCGTCGATGCCGGGTGCAAGGAGGTCATCGCCGTCGACCATGAGACGGGTACCCGCACGACAATCGCCGCCGACGTGCCCGTCGGGGCACCCCCTGGTGTGGAGCCGAAACCGCTCCGCGGTATGCCACCGTTTTCCGGGCCGCAAGGACCGTTCGCCGGGATAGCCGCCGGCCCGGACGGCACGCTGTACGTTTCCGCCGATGGCGAGGGCAGCGTGCTGGCGCTGCGCCGGGGCTGACGTCATGACCGCTGATATCGGGGAAGCCGAACACCGCTACCTGCAGGTGGCCCGCACGCTGCGCACGGAGATCGTCAACGGCGTCTACCCGGTCGGGTCACAGCTGCCGACCGAGCACGAACTGTGCGCACGATTCGCCGTGAGCCGGTACACCATTCGGGAGGCGTTGCGCCGCTTACGTGATGACAATCTGGTCACCTCTCGGCCCCGCACGGGTACCACCGTGGTGCCGAGGGTCTCGGCGAACTCGTATGCGCAGGACAACATGACCATCAACGACCTGCTGGCGTTCGCCCAGGGCGCCGAACTCGAAATCGAGTCCACCCGGATGGTCACCATCGACACCGAACTCGCCGGCCGCACCGGCCTGCCCGTGGGCGACGAGTGGCTGGCGGTACTCGGCTTCCGGCAGGCCGCGGGCGCCGAGTACACCCACTGTTGGACCGAGTACTACATCAACCGGTCATTCGCCGCGGTCGGTCGGATGCTGCAACGCCATACCGGGCCGATCTTCCCCCTCATCGAGGATCTGTTCGGTATCAGTGTCGTCGAGGTGCACCAGGAGATCGGGGCGGTGTTGGTCACCCCAGAGCTGGCGGGCAGTCTGAACGTGCCCGTGGGGTCCCCCGCGGTGGAGGTGCGGCGCACCTATAGGACCTCCGACGGTGAAATCGCCCAAGTGACGATCAACACCCACCCCGCGGATCGGTTCCGGCATGCGATGACACTGCGCCGCGTCAAGGGCTGAGCGGGCAGGTGAGTACCGCGGCACAGCGGAAAGCGATTGGCGGACGGTTGATCCGCTGGGACGACACCCGCGCCGCCGATGCCTATGCCCGCGGGCTGTGGGTGCGTACGACGCTGGCCGACGCCCTTCGGGAGGCTGCGCGGACCGACCCCGACCGCGTGCTGCTCGTCGACGGCGATGTGGAGGTCACCAGCGCCGGTCTGCTGCGCGCCGCAGAATCGCTGGCTGCGACCATGCGGGCACGGATGCCCGCCGGATCCGTCGTGTCGTTCATGCTGCCCAACTGGCATGAAGCCGCCGTCGTCTACCTCGCCGCGACCGTGGCACGTATGGTGGTCAATCCCGTCCTGCCGTCGCTGCGCGATCACGAACTGCGCTTCATCCTCGAGGACGCCGACGTCCGGATGATCTTTATTCCCAACGTGTTCCGTGGTCATGACTACGGAGCCATGCTGACACGGGTGGCCGCGCAGCTACCGGACCCGCCGGAGGCGGTGGTGGTCCGTGGTGCAGCCGGTTCCCATACCGCCTACGACGAGCTGCTCGACGCCGATGCCGCGATCGACCCGGTCGGTGACATCGATCCCGACACCGTACATATGATCATGTACACCTCCGGTACCACCGGACGACCCAAAGGGGTTCTGCACAGCCATAACTCGCTGCACGCTCTGATTTCGCAAATTCGGTCCAACTGGCTGGTCACACCGGGGGACGCCTTCCTGGTGGCATCCCCCATCGCACACATCGGCGGTTCGATCTACGCCTTCGAATGCCCGTTGCTGGCGGGTGCGACGGCGGTACTGATGGAACGCTGGGATGCCGACGACGCCATCGCCGTGATGACCGCACGGCACTGCACGCATATGGCGGGGGCGACCCCCTTCCTGGAACAGCTACTGTCCGCCGCGACCCGGGCACAAACGCGGCTACCGGATCTCAAGGTCTTCATCTGCGGTGGCGCCTCCGTGCCACCGTCGTTGATCCGCAGCGCCACGGCCTTTTTCGACAAGGCCACGGTCACAAGGGTCTACGGGTCGACCGAGGTGCCGGTCACCACCGTCGGGTCACCGGGTGAGCCCGGGCCGGCCGCCGAAACCGACGGCCGAGCTGGCATCGCCGATATCCGTCTCGACGCCGACGGGCAGATCTGCGCCCGTGGCGCTCAGATGCTGGTCGGGTACCTGCACGCCGAGGACGAGGACGGATCCTTCGATGCGGAGGGCTTTTTCCTGACCGGCGACCTGGGCCGCTGGGACGATGAACATCTGGTGGTGACCGGACGCGCCAAGGATTTGATCATCCGTAACGGCGAGAACATCTCGCCCAAGGAGGTCGAGGACGTCCTGATCACCCACCCGGCGATCGCCGAGGTAGCGGTGGTCGGGCTGCCCGATTCCCGCACCGGGGAACGGGCCTGCGCCGTCATCGTTTCCGACGGGGACACCAACCCGACCGTCGACGATCTCGACATCTTCCTGGTATCTCACGGTATGGCCCGGTTCAAAGTTCCTGAACGGGTGGAGATCTGGGAAGCCCTGCCCAGAAATGACGCGGGCAAGGTGCTCAAGCACCGGATCCGCACGGTACTGGTGGAAGGCGCAGAGTGATGCAGGTAGCGATCGTGACGGGCTCCAGCAGCGGTATCGGGTTCGGCTGTGCGGTAAAACTCGCCGAACAGGGTGTGGCGGTCGTGGGCGCCGGCCGCGATGACGACCGACTGACAGAACTGCGCGAGGCTGTCGTGACGGCGACCGGCGACCCTGATCGAATCGCCACCGTGGCAGTCGATCTCACCGCCGACGACGGCCCGACGCGTGTCGTCGACGCTGCGGTGTCGCGCTGGGGGCGAGTGGATTTCCTGATCAACAATGCCGGGGTTGGTAGCCCGAAGCCGTTGCACGAGACCGACGATCAGAGTCTGGATCATTTCCTCGGCCTGATGCTGCGCGCCCCGTTCCGGCTCGCCCGCGACGTGCTTCCCCATATGGCGCCCGGGTCGGCCATCATCAACATCACGTCGACGTTTGCCGTCGTCGGAGGCCTCCGTGGTGGTGCCTACTCGGCGGCCAAAGGTGGATTGACGGCATTGACAACGCATATCGCGTGCCAGTACGGGGCACAGGGCATCCGATGCAATGCCGTGGCTCCCGGTGTGACGGTCACCCCCATGGTCGCGCACCGTCTCGAAGACGACCGGTTCCGCAAGATCAACATCGAGATGACCCCGCATCAGCGGCTCGGCCAGGTCGACGATGTCGCCAGTACCGTGGCGTTCCTGTGCTCACCGGGCGGTAGTTTCATCAACGGCCAGACCATCGTGGTCGACGGCGGGTGGAGCTCGACGAAGTATCTGTCCGAATTCGCGCTCGATTCCCGGTGGACGCGGCAATGAATCTCTTCGTACTGCTCGCCCAGACCGCGCAGCGCCACCCTGACCGTGGTGCGGTTTACCATGGCACCGAACTGGTTTGGACATGGGCGCAACTGTACGATCGCGCGCTGCGGCTGGCCGCCGGCATCAAGACGACGACACATCCTGGTGACCGCATCGCCGTCGCCTCGGAGAACCGACCCGAGATCGTCGAGCTGATGTTCGCCATCTGGGCGGCCGATTGTGTATTCGTGCCGATCAACTACAAACTGCATCGCCGGGAAATGGCGGACATTCTCGCCGATGCCGACGTTGCGCAGGTGTTTGCATCATCGACGATCGCCACAACGCTGGACTGGGACCACTCACCGGTCGAGGTGATTGCCAGTGCCGATTATGAAATGCGCCAGGGCGTCGATGCTGCCGATCCGCCGCGCGATACCGACCCGGCCGCTGTGGCGTGGCTGTTCTACACCAGTGGAACCACCGGAAAGCCCAAGGGTGCCATGCTGTCCCATCGCAACCTGATGTCGATGTCGGTGGCCCACCTCGCGGACTTCGACGATCCGGACCACAACAGCAGCCTGGTGCACGGTGCGCCGATGTCCCATGGATCCGGTCTCTATGTCGTGCCCTACGTCATGCGCGCCGCGCGTCAGGTCATTCCGTCCTCCGGGGCGTTCGAACCCGGCGAGTTCCTCGACCTGTGCGATGTCCATCCCGGGTGCAGCGCGTTTCTGGCACCGACGATGGTGCAGCGGTTGGTCCAGACCGGCCGCTGCCGTCCCGCCAACCTCAGAACAGTGATCTACGGCGGCGGCCCGATGTACGTGGAGAGCCTCAAGTCGGCAATGGCGGCATTCGGGCCGATCTTCACCCAACTCTACGGGCAAGGTGAGGCTCCGATGACGATCACCGGTCTGCGGCGAACCGACCACATCGACGCCTCCGATGCGGTGCTCGGGTCGGTCGGGTACGCCCGTTCCGGGGTCGACGTCGCCGTATGGGACCCCGACGACACCGTTGCCGCCGCGGGCCAGATCGGCGAGATCGTCTGCCGCGGCGACGTGGTGATGTCGGGCTACTGGCGCAATCCGGCCGCCACCGCCGCCACACTGTGCAACGGATGGTTGCGCACCGGTGACATGGGATCGTTCGACGCGCACGGTTACCTGACGCTGCGCGACCGGTCCAAGGATGTGGTGATCAGTGGCGGCAGCAATATCTACCCACGTGAAGTCGAGGAGATTCTGCTGACTCATCCCGGCGTCAGCGAGGCCGCTGTGGTGGGTGCGCCCGATCCCGACTGGGGTGAAATCGTGGTCGCGTTCATCGTCGGGACCGCCGATCCCGACGATCTCGACGCCCATCTGCTGAACCACATCGCACGGTTCAAACGGCCCAAGAGATACGAGTTCGTCGCCGAGCTTCCGAAGAACAGTTACGGCAAGGTGCTCAAGCGGGATCTGCGGGCGCGGATCTAGCGGTTCTATCCCGACGCCTGACGTCGCTGGGTTCGTGCGGGCGTCACTCCCCCAGACGGTCGACCAGGAAGTCGGCGAGGTCGCGTTGCAGCGCGCGGGAGTCCTCGAGGACGCCGTCCATCCACCAGAAGCCGTGGATCATGCCGTCGTACCGTCGGGTGACCACGTCGACTCCGGCGTCGCGGCACAACTGGGCGTACTCCTCGGCCTCGTCGCGCAGGACATCGTGACTGGCGGTCGCCACGAAGGTCGGCGGAAGCTGCGCAAAACTGTTGCCGCGCAGCGGTGAAACGCGCGGATCCGCGCTCGCACCGGCATCGACGTAGTGGCTCCAGAACCAGGCCATGTCGGCGGCGTCGAGGCCGAAGCCACGGGAGAATGTTCCATACGACGGCGCCGTCATCGCGCGGTCCAGTGCCGGGTACAGCAGACCCTGTGCAGCAACGGCGACATCGGTTCCGGACAGCTCGGCAGTGGTCGCCGCGGCGAGGTTGCCGCCGGCGCTGTCACCGACGACGGCGAGCCTGCCCGGGTCGACACCCAGCGCGGCGGCGTGGCTGTGCACCCACCGCACGGTGGCCACGCAATCCTGGAGTGGCACCGGGAAGCGATGCTCGGGCGCTTTCTGGTAGTTGACGGCGAGCACAACATAGCCGGTGTCCCGGGCCAGAACCCGTGCGGGCTCGTCCACCAGATCCAGGTTGCCGATCACCCATCCACTGCCGTGCAGCACGACGATGACGGGGCGCGGCCCGAGGACCGGTGTGGGCCGGTAGATCCGGACGGGGAGGTCCGCGGTCGGTCCGGGGACGAACCGGTGCTCCACTGCGGCCATCGCGGGTGCCGGTCGCTGGAGGTCCAAATAGGCCAGGGCGGCCAGGCGTGCGTCGGGTACCGACAGGGTGGCAATCCCCGGCGCCTCAGCCGCGGCGGCCAGGTGCGCGCGGGCCTGCGGGTGCAGAGCTGGCGTGTCGGTCACCGCGGCTCCCCATGGCTGTTGGTGAACACCAGCACGGTGCCGACCAGTGCCATCGCGGTGCCCACCCACACCGGTGAGCGCCAGCCCAGGCCCGCGGCGATGGTCGCGGCCCCGATGGCCGAGGCCATCGCGTTGCCCAGATCGAACGCCGCGATGTTGGCCGCCGATGCCATCGTCGGTGCGTCCTCGGCGAAGCGCATGACGCGCAGTTGCAGGGCCGGCGTCGCGGCGAACCCGACAACACCCATGGCCACCAGCAGCACGGCGACCGGTAACCGCCACCCGGCGAGCAGGCCGTAACCGATGAGCACGACGGGCAGCAGCACCGAAAGGATGCGCAGGGTCCAGGTGAGGTTGCGGTCGGCGGCCCAGCCGCCGACGAAATTGCCGATGAACAAACCGATTCCGAAGAGCACCAGCAGCCACGGCACCGCGCCGTCGCCGTAACCGGTAACCCTCGTGACGAGTGGTTCGACGTAGATGAAGGCACCGAACACACCACCGAACACCATCATGGTCAGCAGGATCGACACCACAACCTGCCGCCGGCAGAGCACCGCGAAGTGGTTTCCACCGGTGTGTGGTGGTGCCGGCATTCGTGGCACCAGGGCAGCCACGCCGATCACGGCCAGCACACCCAATGCGCTGATGATCCAGAACGCGCTGCGCCACCCGAGGTGTTGTCCGACGAAGGTGCCGAATGGCACGCCGAGAACGTTGGACAGAGTCAACCCCCCGAACATGAACGCGATGGCCGATGCCTTGCGTTCGGGTGCCACGAGGTCTCCGGCGACCACGGCGCCGATCCCGAAGAATCCGCCGTGACAGAGGGCGGTGATGAAGCGGCCCAGCAGGGCGACACCGAAATCGGGTGCCAGCGCGGTCAATGCGTTGCCGGCGACGAACAGCGCCAGCAACAGCAGCAACGCACCCTTCGGCGGTCGACGCGCCAGCACCGCGGTGACGGTGAATGCGCCGACGACGACGGCCAGGGCGTAACCCCAGATGAGTGCACCCGCGGTGGGAACGCTGACACGTAGCGCGTCGGCGACGCCGGTGAGCAGTCCGGCGATGACGAACTCGGTGAGCCCGATCCCGAACCCGCCGACGGCGAGGGCGAGCAGGCCGGGGTGCAGCCGGCGCACGGGCGCCTCGGGACTGCTTTTGGGCAGCGTGGAGCTATCCATGGATGATCTCCTTGGAGTCGATGTCGGTTGCGGCACAGCAGTAGTGGCTGCGCGGCGTTATTCGGTGATGGTGGTGCTGGCCAGCAGGCGCAGCGCGGCCTCATCGTTGGAGCCGGGTTCGGCGTGGTGCAACAGCAGCCGGTGGCCGTCGTCTTCGGGCAGATGCAGGATCTGGAAGTGCAGGTCGAGCCGACCGACCACCGGATGGTGGTAACGCTTGATGCCATGAGTGCACAACGCCACCGGTTGCGCGGCCCATAGCTGCACGAAGTCGTCGCTGGCCACACTCAGCTTGCCGACCAGCCGGGCGAGGTCGTCGTCGGCGACGTAGACGGCACTGACGTAGCGCAGGGAGGCCACCGCCAAGTTTGCCTCGGCCTCCCATTCACGGTGCATGCTGCGAGAATGCGCATCGGTGAACATCATTGCCACCTTGTTGGGCGGCTCGGCACCGTAGGGCGCGGCCGGGTCCAGATGCGGCGCAAGCAGCGCGTGGCCCAACCGGTTCCACGCGACGATGTCCTGTAACGGCGACAGCACGACGGCCGGGACATCGGACATCGCGTCCATCAGCGTGACGAACTCAGGTCGCAACTCGGTTCGCGCAGAACGCGGTCGGGCATCCGTCGCCGAGGCCAGTCGCTGCAGATGCGCCCGCTCGACCTCATCGAGCGCCAGTGCCCGGGCCAGCGCGTCCAACACCTGGGTCGACGGATTGGTCGCCAGTCCCTGTTCCAGCCGGGTGTAGTACGTCAGCGACACCCCGGCCGCCTCGGCCAACTCTTCGCGGCGCAACCCCGGAACCCGGCGGGGTCCCGCCCCGACCAGCCCCGGCAACAGCGCGGTGTCGGCCGCGGCGCGCCGGCTACGCAGAAACTGCGCCAGCTGGGCACCTGAACCACGTGCGTTCGTCATGCCTTCCATCCTGCGGGATGTTCGCTTGACGCACCTGTCCCTGGGAGTGCCAGGCAGTGCAGTTCTCAAACCCCATGTCATGGCCCATGCGTTGCGGCCCTTCTGCTGATGGTGTCATCGTATTACCTGTGCTGGTTTGCCGACTCCGACTGCGCAGCAGTGGCTTCGCGTGCGGCGTCGAGCACCGATGCGAAATCAAAGTGTGTTCTCATCGCGGTAGCAGCCCGCCGTCGAGAGTGATCACTTTGTTGGTCAGGTAGCCATTACGCAAGATGCTCAGCGCCATGTCGGCGACCTCGATGACCTCCCCGAGACGGCCTACTGGTATCGGCAGAGGCAAAGAGCCGTCGCCCTTGGCGTCCAAGGGAAGGATGCGCGTATTGCCGATCAATGCCGGGGCCAGAGTATTGACGGTGACTCCGTCGGCGGCGACACGAGCGGCGAGAAAATGGGTGAGCCCGTGTAGGGCGGCTTTGCTGGCCGCATAGTGCGGGCCCACTATACCGCCGGTGAGCGCGGCAGTGGACGAGATGAACAGGACGCGACCAAAGTTACGTTCGATCATCGTTGGCAGAACTTGTTGCGCCAGAAGGAATGGTGCGGTCGTGTTGATGGCGAACGTGGTGTTCCACTGCTCCAACGTGACGTCGGCCCAGGCGGTCTGCGTGCCGGCACCCGCGTTGGCGACAAGTACATCCACCCCACCCAACTCGGCAGCGGCGTGCACCAACGCTGCCGGGACTGTGGGGTCAGCGAGGTCCCCGGGCGCCAGTACGACGCGACGCCCGAGCTCACGGGCCCTTTCTGCAACATGTTCTGCATCCTCGACGTGTGTGCCGTGGGCTAGCACCAGGTCGGCCCCGGCTGCGGCCAGCAAACCGGCGATCGCGCCGCCGATTCCACCTGACGCGCCGGTGATGAGCGCTACCTTGCCGGCGAACGGTAATGCGTTGTCAGACAAGTTCTTTCCTCCTCCCGGAATGCGATCAGCTTACTGAGAACCTACAACCATCAAGCGTTGCACCGCTGTAGGTCCGCGTTCGCCCGGCGGATGCTGCCTCTCCGCGCCAGAGCCCTTCCAGAGAATTCCGGCGAAGATGGCGGACGCCGAACTCCATTTCCCGATGGCGGTTGCGACAGCCGCACGGTTCTGCAAGTCATGATCGTCTGCTTCTCTAGTTCTAGCAGTGCTATCAGCGGCCGGGCATCGTGACCAGAAGTCAAACAAACCGGCTCCACGCAACCCACCACGCCGGAATGTGAATTTCAGCCGCGGTTGCCAACCACGATCATCGCAGCGTTACCCGTTCCATCAAGGCGTTGAGTGCGACAAAGTCGAGGTAGGCCGTCACGCGCACCACTCGTTCGTGGTGCATCGTCATCACCCACGTGTAGCTGTTGACATAAGGAAGCCCGTCGCGCGCAGTCGCGGTACCGTCCCACACCGCAACCACCACATCGTTATCGGCTATCAGCTGGCGCACGTTCGCCTGTATCGGACCGTTGAGTCTGGACTGGACAGGACCCGCGCCGTCACACAGAAATTCGAATCGGCTGGTGTATGTCCTCGGGCCGACCGCCCTGGCAACCGTCCACTGCACGTCCTCGGCCAAGATCGAAAAGAAACTGGCCTCATCACCGACGCCCCGGGCAAAAGCATCGCGCACGACGTCGACGTTGCGCTGTTCCAGTACCGTTCGGTTGCTGTCTTCGGCATTACTCGTCGCGCCGAAATCAACCGTCATCGACACCGCCAACACTCCGGTGACAATCGCGATGATCGCTCTCAGGCTCCGTCGCCGGTCGGAAATCGCCATAGTGACGACCGTACGGCTGCGCCTGCGCGCCAGCCAGGGCGCAGTGCTCCTAGGATCAACGCGCGTTCGTCATTCCTTCCCGCGCCCGAACAGCAGATATCCGAGCTGGTGCACACTCGCGTGCGCCGCGCCCGCAGATCGACTTCCCGGCGGAACGGAGCGACCACGCTGGTTCCCTCCCCCGCGTCCTTCATCGTGGCGCCCCTCGAGGGCGTCCTAAACCGGGGCAGTCCTTGTAAGTGTCGCCGGGGCCGCTGCTGTCACTGCGGGTGACCTCCTGGCCCGGCCGAATGGCGTGCACCAGGCATTGGGTCAACGGCGCCGTCCCGATCCGGCTGGGGATCACCGTATATCCCTGGGCCTTCGACGAATTCACGGTGTCCTGGGCGTTCGACGGGACCGACGGCGCGGCGGCGGTAATCGGGTGAGTTCGCACGAAAGTTTCCTTTCGCTGGGTTGTCGCCGATGTGACCAACATGGCGAGCCCGGACACCTCAGGACACAGGTACCGGCACGATCGGCCGGGAGGTTTTCCCGGTGCACTGATTCCCGAACCGGTCGGGAATGTGCACCCATGACGACGGGATCCGTTTCGTTCATGCTTGACCCATGACGTTCTGGCGCGGTGGCGTGCGGATGGGCTGTGGCGCGAGAGGCTCGACACGTGGTTGGCCACCGTCTTCGGTGTTCGCCAAGCTGAAGGTGGCCGACCGGGCGGAGGCGATCGGTCGACCAGGGAAGCCGGCCTCGGCGAACGCCGCTGACCGACGTCCTTGAAGATGCAGTCCCTCAACATAGTTACTCGAGGAGCCCACAGGATGAAAGCGCGTGCCGCCATTATTGCAACATCGTCGACAATGATGTTGCTAAGTTGTTCAACCGCCTCGCCGCCGCCCAATCAGGTGGTCGGAACGTGGCGAATGGTCTCCGCGACGATCGAACGAGGCGAAACCGCCCGTCCCGCCTATGGTGAGCGGCCGAGCGGGCTGCTCACTTTCACTCCAGAGATGCGCTACGTCGAGGTCCTCACGGATTCCACCATCGCCCCTTTCAGGTCCGAGGTTCGCGGTGAGGGCACCGACGCCGAGAACCGAGCGGCGATGGCAGGCAGCATAGGAATGTTCGGCACGTACACGGTCGACGAGAACGGCGAATTCAGCACCAACCGGGTGGAAGGGGCGACGTTTCCCAATTGGATCGGAGACGTGCGCACAAGAGACGAATTGCGCATTACGGTCGACGGTGATCGCATGACCGAAAATTTCACCCGCCCGGACGGCACGTCGATCCAGATCATCTTCGAACGCGTGCGAAACAGCTGAGTATTCATATCGATTGCGGGATTACGACTGTGACACTCAGCTGCGACACGTGCACCATGCGCGTACCGCGCTCGCCCCGCCCACTGAGGGCCAGGTACACCAAAGCGGTTTTGCTCAGGGGCCAAGGCGGCGTCTCAGACCGAATCACAGGATCAGCTATCCGCGGATAACCGGACTCTGAACGACAGCTCGACAGGCGGGAATCGTGGTGAGCACCTCGACGCGCTACAGCCCAAGACGGAGAAATAATGCCAGAGAACCCTATCGACAATCTCACCGAAGCTGAACCTGAATCGCCCACCCCCGACGAGCCATCTGGAGTATCGCGGCGCAGCTTCATCGGGTGGACCGGCACCGCCGTCGTCGTATCGGTGGGCGGCACCGTGCTGGTCTCGCGGCTCACCGACCGCACCCCGGACTCCGCTGCTTCGGCGAACGATGTTCCGGTGACGTTACGGGTCAACGGCACCGAGCACACCGTCAACCTGGACCCGCGAACGACGTTATTGGACACCCTGCGTGATCGCCTCGAACTGACCGGTACCAAGAAAGGATGCGATCACGGGCAATGCGGTGCCTGCACGGTGCATGTCGACGGACGGCGGGTACTGTCGTGCCTGACCTTGGCCCCGACCGTACAACGCCGCGCGGTCATGACCATCGAAGGCCTCGCCGACGGCGATGAGTTGCATGCTGTACAGCAGGCCTTCATCGACAACGACGCATTTCAGTGCGGTTTCTGCACACCGGGCCAGATCATGTCCGCCATTGCCGTCATCGAGGGCGGACACACCGGCACCGACGAAGAGATCCGCGAACAGATGTCGGGCAACATCTGCCGTTGCAGCGCTTACCCATTCATTGTCGAAGCCGTCAAGGCAGCCAGCGAACGGATGTCCTGATATGCGACCCTATGGGTATACCGTGGTCGATTCGGTGGCCGCGGCGACCGCGCACGGCGGCTCGGCCACGGCGTACCTCGCCGGTGGCACGACCCTGGTCGACCTGATGAAGTTGGAGGTGCTGACCCCCGAGCAGGTGGTCGACATCAACGGCTTGCCCTTGACCGGCATTACGGTCGGCACCGCCGGCCTGCGTATCGGCGCACTGGAACGCATGAGCGACGTCGCCGAACATCCGTCAGTGCGACGCGATTTCAGCCTGGTCAGCCGAGCGCTGGAACTGAGCGCCTCCCCACAACTGCGCAACATGGCCAGCATGGGCGGAAACTTGTTGCAGCGCACTCGATGCAGCTACTTCCGCGATGTATCGATGCCATGCAACAAGCGCAAGCCCGGGACGGGCTGCCCGGCCATCGACGGCTACAACCGCGCCCACGCCGTGCTCGGTACCAGTGACGCCTGTGTCGCCACCCACGCCAGTGACGTCGCCGTCGCACTGGTGGCCGCCGAGGCAGCGGTGGAACTGAGCAGTTCAGACGGTGAGCGCAGCGTCGCCCTCGAACGGTTCTACCGCAAGCCCGGTGCGACACCGGAGGTGGAAAGCGATTTGAAGCCGGGAGAACTGATCACCGCCATCACCGCGCCCCGATTTCCCGCGGGCACCAGGACGGGCTACCTCAAGGTGCGCGATCGCCAGTCCTACGAATTCGCGCTGACCTCCGTGGCCGTCGCAATCACCGTGCGTGACGACGTCATCACCCGCGCCCGCCTGGCCGCCGGCGGGGTGGCCACGGTGCCATGGCGGCTTCCTGAAGTGGAGAAGCTGCTGACGAACCGACCCGTGACCGCAGTCACCATCGACGCCGCAGCCGAAGCAGCGGCCGCCGACGCGCGACCGCTGAGCCACAACGGTTTCAAGACTCATCTGTTGCGCCGGGCGATCGTCCGAGCCCTCACCGACGTCACGGGCATCGCATGACCCCGTCACCGCTGGGCGGCGAAATCTCCCGAGTCGACGGGCGGGCCAAGACAACCGGTGCGGCGCGGTACTCGGCGGACTACCGGGAACCAGAACTGGTCCACGCCGCGCTGGTGTCGGCCACCACCGGGTTGGGCACCATCGCCGCGATGGACACCGACGCGGCAACGCATGCACCGGGTGTTCTCGCGGTGTACACCCCGTTCGCTCCGCTGCGACTGCAGCCTGTCGCCGAAGATGCGCTCGGCGAGAAGTACCGTCCGCTACAGGACCGTGAGGTGCGCTTTCACGGCCAGGCCATCGGTGTGGTGGTTGCCGACACCTTCGAACATGCACGCGACGCGGCAGCCATGATCACCGTCGACTATCAATCCCGGACTCCCAGAACATCTCTCGCCGATGCCGGGCCAGGGGTCAGCATCACCATGCCGGAATCGGGCAACAAGACCATCCTGGCGCCGGGGATCGCCTCGATCGATGCCGCGCTACGCGACAGTGAGATCACTGTCGAGACCACCGTCACCCAACCGGCTCAGCATGCCGCGGCGATGGAACCGCACGCGTCCGTGGCGGTCTGGCACCAGAACCTCCTGACGCTCTACACAGGCACGCAGTTTCCCGGCCGGGCCATCTCCGGGATCACCGGTGCGCTCGGGCTGACGCCCGAGCAGCTGCGGATCATCTCGACATACGTCGGTGGCGGCTTCGGCAGCCGCGTACTCCCGTGGTCGGACGTCATCCTGGGCGCAGCGGCGGCTCGCGAGCTGAACCGTCCCGTCAAGTTGATCTTGACCCGCAGCCAGGTCTTCACCATCGTCGGGCACCGCTCCGCGGTTCGGCAGCGAGTGCGCTTGGGTGCACGCGCCGACGGGACACTCACGGCGGTCAGCCACGAATCCGACGCCGAGGCCCCAGCGGTGGGCGGCTGGCCCATGCGCACCGCCGCCGAGACCACCGCGGCGCTGTACCGCACCCCGAATCTGCATGTGGACCAACGCCAGGTCACTCTGGACACTCCACCGAGCTGGGCGATGCGCGCGCCCAATGAGGCGCCCGGAGCGTTCGCGATCGAAACCGCGATGGACGAACTGGCGGTGGCGACCGGCGTCGACCCGGTGCAGTTGCGGCTGCGCAACTACGCGACGACGCTGCCCGGCACCAGTCGCCGTTGGACCAGCAAAAGACTCGATGAATGTTACCGACTCGGCGCCAACCGATTCGGCTGGGAACGCCGCGCCGCCACCCCCGCAACCACCCGCGACGGCCAGTGGCTGATCGGCATGGGGATGGCTACCGCCATCTACCCGGCTGCCGGCCGTTCCGCGAACGCGGTTCAGGTGCGGTTTCGCGACGACGGCACCGTACTGGCCTCGACGAGCATCATGGACATCGGCACGGGCGCCGCGACCGCATTGGCGATCGTCATCGCCGACGCGGTGGGCCTGCCGATGGACCGCATCGTCACTGAGGTGGGAGACACCATCCTGCCGCCGGGGCCCGGCGCCGTCGGCTCCCGCGCAACCGGCAGCATGGCTCCCACGGCCCGGACCGCCGCACGGGCTGCGATCGACAATCTCGTCAGGGTCGCCTCGTCGAATCCTGCTTCGCCGCTGGCAGATTCGGCAGCACCAGTGTCTTACGCTGCCGGCACGTTGCGAGCGGGCAACGCGCGCATCGGTTTCGCCGATCTGCTGCAGAGGATGCGAATCCCGGGAATCGACGCCATCCACAGCAGCGCCGACAGCATTTCTCCCCATTTCGCTGCACATGGGTTCGGAGCGCACTTCTGCGAGGTGCGGGTCAACTCGTTGACGGGGGAAACGCGCGTCGCCAGATTCACCACCGTCGTGGACATCGGTCGGGTGATCAACGCCAAGGCGGCCCGCAGCCAGGTGGTCGGAGGTGTCATCTTCGGCATCGGGCACGCCTTACTGGAAGCCGATCCGATAGACCCGTCCGGCCGCTTGGCTGCCACCAACCTGGCCGACTACGTCGTTCCGGTGAACGCCGACGTTCCGTTCGTCGACGCGGTATGCCTCGACGGCGACGACCCCGATTTCAGCGACGTCGGAGCGCGAGGCGTCGGCGAACTGGGCGCCGTGGGATCGGCCGCCGCAATAGGCAATGCCGTATACAACGCCACCGGTATCCGCGTCCGTGACCTGCCTATTCACCCGGAGGTCCTGCTGCGCTGACGACCTCACCCAAACGCGGCTACGAACTCGATCCGGGACCACCAGCAGGCCCCGGTTGCGCCGCCAGACTACGTCCGATGCCCCTGGCGACTTCCGACGCGAGTTCGTCGACCGCGATATCGCGGGCCGTCGAGAACGCCATCATCGCGGTGCCCCGCAACAGACCGATGATCGCCACCGCCGCGATGGTCGGGTCGGTCTCGCGACGAATCGACTTGTCGGTCAACCCCTCCCTGATGTGTCGTTCGAGGTGTTGGCGAAACCAGGCGTCGCGCTCGGCGAACAGCGGTGCAAGCGACGGCTCCGACCCGGTCGACTCGGTCCACAGCTTCAAGAAGGCCTCCGACCGCGGCGATCGCTGGTGCATCCCCGTCAGGTATGCCTCCACGAACCCGGTCAAGCGGCCCAATCCATCGGAGGCTTCGGTCGGCACGTCGAACTGCTGGGTGTACGCCAGGAGCTCCTCGAGCAACCGCGCCCTGCTGCCGAAATGGTGGTTCACGATGCCGCGGCTATAGCCAGCAGCTTCGCCGACAGCAGCCACGGTGAGCGCCCGCGATCCATGCGCCGCGACCAGTGCCGTTGCGGCGTCGAGCACGCGTTGCCGCGTCGCAGCGCGGCGCTCGGCTTGAGTCCGCCTGGCCGCACGATCGGATGTCATGGCGGTCATTCTTGCGCACCGCTTGTCAGCGGGGTCCGCTATGTTGCGTGTCATATAGCAAGTAAGTAATCGAACGGAGGATTTCCCATGTCGGTTCTCGATGCATCCGATCTCGAGCGTTTCGTGGCCGCCGATCCCAACGGCCCGGTGGTGATGCTGAACCTGCTGCAATTCGTGCCGGACGGCACTGCCCGGTACCTGCAGTACATCGAGCGGTTCACGACCTCCGGACTCAACGAGCGGTACGGGGTCACGATCATCTACGCCGGCGCCGGACACCCGGCACTGGTGGCAACGGACGTCGGAGACTGGGACATGGTGCTGCTGGTCAGCTACCCGACTCGGCAGAGCTTCGTCGACATGGTCAACGACCCGGAATACCTGGCCTTCGAGCACCTACGAACCGAGGCTGTCGCGCGGGCCGTTCTGCAGCCGACCATCCCGGCCATGTGACCCAGGTGGTTACTCGGCGCCGTTGAGGAGGTCGAAGCACTCCAGCAGGGTGGTGATCTGTTGAGCGGTCAGCCGCCCGAGGCGATCGTGCAGCATGGGTTGCACACGCCCCTCCACCTCGGAGATGGCGACCTCGGCCGCCGGCGTGAGAGTGAGGTAGGACCGCCTCGAATCGGCGGGGTCCACGGCCCGCACCACCAACCCGGCTTTGGCCAACTTGGTCACCGCGCGACTGACCACAGATGCGTGCAGGCCCAGATCCCGAACGAGATCGCCAGGTCCATCGACGCCGAGTTCGATCGACCGGAGTATCAGGAAGTCGACGAGGTCCAATTTCGCCACTGCCGCAACGTGCGTCCGAGCAGCACCCAGGACCGATTTGTTCAGGCGGTACAGCGCATCGAGAAGTCGCATCTCGACGGCGCGTTGATCCCTGGTCACCGGCATCACCATATCAATGTCAGACGTCAACTATTGACATTTGTCAACTAAACGGACACCCTGATGACATGCCTGTGACACCGCCGACCACTTCCCGGGTGGATCTCCATCACCACGCGTTCCCGCCGCAACTGTTCGGCGAAGACGTCGCGGGTGCGTTGGGAGCGAATTCGGGGTGGAAGTTCACCGCGGACGCGCCGGCCTGGACCCCCGATGCAAGCCTGGCCTTCATGGACGCCATGGGCATCTCCACGGCAATCCTGTCCCTTCCCAACGACATCGAGTCCTACCTACCGGCGAGAACCCGACGTGGGTTCGCTCGCGTGATCAACACATTCTGCAGCCAGGTCGCCGAAGAGCATCCCGGCCGCTTCGGCTTCTTCGCCCACCTGCCGTCACCCACCGATCCAGACGCGGCACTGGAGGAGGTGGCCTATGCGCTGGACGTGCTGGGCGCGGACGGCGTCACCGTGACCAACGTCTACGGAACGGGCGAGAATGCCCGGTCGCTCGGCGACCCCGTGTTCGAACCCCTGTGGGCAGAACTCGACCGGAGAAGCGCGGTGGTGTTCCTCCATGGCGAACAGACGCCGGGACGCAATCCCGCACCGAACGAGTTCCTGCCTGTTCCGGTGGTGGAGGTTCCCAACGAGACGTACAAGGCGGCGGCCGACCTGGTGACGAGCGGACGCAAGCGTGAGTTCCCGAACGTGCGAATCATCTTGTCGCACTCCGGCGGAAGCACCCCCTTCCTCGCATCGCGGGTGGCCGGACTGTGTGCCTTCCACACGGAGTGCGGGCTCACCGCCGACGAGATCATCGCCGACTTTCGCACCTTCTACTACGAGACCGCCCTCTCCGGATTCGAGACGAATCTCGTCGCCCTGGAGAGCTTCGTACCGGTGGAGCAGATCCTCTTCGGCACGGATTTCCCGGCAGTCAGCCCGTCGGCTGCGGCCTGGTACACGCGCAACGTCGACGCTTACTTCGCCGACCGACCCGACGCACTGGCCGCTGTGATGGAAGGCAATGCACGCGAGCTGCTTTCGCGGACTGCGTCGGACTGAGCCCGCGATGGTGGTCGCGTCACGACCGCTGGCCGAGGAGTCGCGCCGACCGTCCACCGTCCCCGGACCTCGAACGTGCGGTCACGCTCTGCGGCACACGGGATTCGAGAGCTTGCCGATTCCGTCGATCTCGGGTGAATTCGCGTGGGCCTCGGCCGGCGCGCTGATCGTCACCAAGCGGCCACGCAATCCCTTCGGCCCACCACACCCTTGCCCCATAACGCTACGCGACGTAGCGTAACTACCCGTGACGCGCAGTTTCCACGTCGGACAGCCGTTCGACACCCCGGACGCCCAGATCGCCGCGGCCCTGGAAGACGTCAGCATTCCCACCCTGTTGCTCTCGCTGGTGCACCTCACCGGCGACCCGTCGTATATCCGGGACTTCAAACAGGCGGGCTTGTTCCTCAACGAGGTCCAGGGCTTCATGAGCGAGGAGGACAAGGCCCGCGCCCGCGCCGTCGCGCTGCCGATCATCACCGACTACCGCGACCGCGGCTGCCCCATCCCCGACCCGCTATCCGACGACCTGGTGCGCGAAATGCTCGACTGGGCGGCGTGCGAACCCGTCGACGAGGACAACGTGCCACTGGTCCTCGAGGAACTCGACCTGCAGGGCGCCGACCCCCGCCGGCCCAGGCCCCTCACCGGCGCCGAGGGCTTCCACGTCATCGTCATCGGCTGCGGCGAATCCGGGGTACTGGCCGGCGTCCGGCTCAAGCAGGCGGGTATTCCGTTCACCATCGTGGAGAAGAACGCCGGCCCCGGCGGAACCTGGTGGGAGAACAGCTATCCCGGCGCCCGGGTGGACGTCGCCAACCACCTCTACTGCTACAGCTTCGAACCCAGCAACCACTGGGACCACTTCTTCGCCGAACAACCCGAACTGCGCCGATACTTCTGTGACGTGGTCGACCGGCACGGCCTGCAGCCACACATCCGGTGGAACACCGAGGTGCTCTCGGCGGCATGGACCGACGACCGCTGGCAGGTGACCGTGCGCACCGCGGACGGTACCGAGACGCTGCGGGCCGACGCCGTCATCACCGCGGTCGGTCAGCTCAACCGCCCGCAGATTCCCGACTTCCCCGGCGCCGACACCTTCACCGGGCCCGCCTTTCATTCCGCGCGATGGGACCACGGCGTCGACCTCACCGGCAAGCGTGTCGCCCTGATCGGCGCGGGGGCCAGTGGTTTCCAGATCGCCCCCGCCATCGCCGACCGGGTGGCACACCTGACGGTGTTCCAGCGCACCGCCCAGTGGATGTTCCCCAATCCGATGTATCACGACAGGGTGCCCGACGGCGTCCGGTGGGCCATGCAGCACCTGCCGTATTACGGCCGCTGGTACCGGTTTCTGCTGCTGTGGCCGGGCGCCGACAAGGGCCTCGATGCCGCCCGGGTCGACCCGGGCTACGCCGATCAAGCCAACGCGGTCAGCGAGATCAACGCCATCGCCCGCATCATGTTCACCGACTGGATCACCACGCAGGTCGGTGATGATCCCGACCTGCTCGCCAAGGTATTACCCGACTATCCGGCCACCGGCAAACGCACCCTGCAGGACAACGGCAGCTGGCTGGCCACCCTCAAACGCGATAACGTCGACCTGGTCCGCACCCCGATCGGGAGCATCAGCCCCACCGGCATCCGCACCGCCGACGGCGCACAGCACGACGTGGATGTCATCGTGTACGCCACCGGTTTTCGCGCCACCGACGTGTTGTTCCCGATGACCGTCATCGGTCGCGGCGGCGCGGACCTGCACACCGTGTGGGGTTCCCGGCCGTACGCTTACCGCGGCATCACCGTCCCCGGTTTCCCCAATTTCTTCATGACCTACGGCCCGGGTACCCACCTGGCGCACGGCGGCAGCCTGATCATGAACTCCGAGTTGCAGATGCGCTACATCAACCAATGCCTGGAGCACCTCATCACCGCAGGGCTGCACAGTATCGAGCCGCTGCCCGAGCCGACCGCGGCATGGCACGCGAAATCCCAGGAGGCGATCCGCAAGACCGTGTGGGCGCATCCGTCGGTCAAGCACTCGTACTTCAAGAACGCCGACGGTGAGATCCACACCGTCAGTCCATGGCGGCTCTCCGAATACCGTTGCGCCGTGGCCGAACCCATCTGGTCCGATTACCAGGAGGCATGACGTATGCGTGCGGTCGTCGTCGACGGTGCGGGTCAGATCGAGGTCGTGGACCGACCCGACCCGGGATTACCCGGGCCGGACGGCGCCGTCGTCGAGGTGAGCGCCACCGGCATCTGCGGGTCGGACCTGCACTTCCTGGAGGGCCACTACCCCATCGTCGAGCCGGTCGCGCTCGGCCACGAGGCGGTAGGCACCGTCGTCGAGATCGGCCCGGACGTACGCCGTTTCAAGGTCGGCGACCAGGTGTTGGTCTCCTCGGTCGCCGGCTGCGGCCACTGCAGCGGATGTGCCACCCGGGATCCGATCCGGTGCCTCGGTGGCCCACTCATCTTCGGTTCCGGAGCGCTGGGTGGCGCCCAGGCCGAACTGCTCGCCGTGCCCGGCGCCGATTTCCAGCTACTGGCGCTGCCGGATGCCATCGACACCGAGCAGGCCCTGTTGCTCACCGACAACCTGGCCACCGGCTGGGCGGCAGCCAAACGCGCGGACATCCCGATCGGCGGCACGGTCACGGTGATCGGCCTGGGTCCCGTCGGCATGTGCGCCGTGCAGAGCGCCTTCGCACTCGGCGCCGCAACGGTTTTCGCCGTCGACCCGGTACCGGCACGACGCGAACGGGCGGCGGCCCGCGGTGCAGTGCCGGTGGCCCCGCCGGCCGGGCAGTCCGTCCGCGAGTACACCGACGGGCTCGGCGCCGACTCGGTGATCGACGCCGTGGGCACCGACACCTCCATCAACGACGCCATTGACACCGTGCGCACCGGCGGGACGGTGTCGATCGTCGGCGTCCACGATCTGCAACCGTATCCGCTACCGGCGCTGGCCTGCCTGATCCGCAGCCTGACCATCCGCTTGACCACCGCGCCGGTGCAACAGACCTGGCCCGAACTGATTCCCCTGCTCCAGGCCGGTCGCCTCGACGTCACCGGAATCTTCACCACCACAATGCCATTGGACTCCGCGGCCGACGGTTACGCCGCCGCCATGTCCCGCTCCGGCGAGCATCTGAAAGTCCGCCTGCACCCCTAGCCGGTCACTCCGCAGGGTTCTCGACATGCCTGCGCAGATTGTCGCGTAATGTCGCGACACCGCGCTGCAGCGTGCGCAGTTCATCGAGGGACAATCCGGTGGCGGCCACCAAGTCCATCTCGGCGCCCTTGGCGCGCAGCGCACGCCCGGCCTCGGTGAGGCTGACCACCACCTGACGCTCATCGTGTGGATCACGGGCCCGCGTGACCAGACCCACCGATTCCAGCTTCTTCAAGATGGGTGTCAACGTGTTGGATTCCAGGAACAGCTTCTCGCCCAGCTGCCGGACGGTCTGGTGGTCCTCCTCCCACAGCGCGACGATCGCGATGTACTGGGTGTAGGTGACACCGAGCTTGTCCAGGATCGGCTTGTAGGCCCTGCCGTAGGCCAGGTTGGCCGAGTAGACCGCGAAGCACATGAAGTCGGCGAGCTTCGGCACATCGGGTGACATGGAACCACTCTACCGGAAATTAATCGGATCCGATTTAATCGGATGGGAATGATCCGGTCGGCCCGGCCGTTCCAGAAGGCGTAACGCTCACACCAATCGCAAGGAGCCCCCGATGTCCGTCCTCTACACCGCCCAGACTCACACCACCGGTGGCCGCCAGGGAGAGTCCTACAGCTCGGACGGAAACCTCGATATCCAGCTCACGCCGCCGGGAGCCAACGGCACCGGCACCAACCCCGAACAGCTGTTCGCGGCCGGCTGGTCGGCCTGCTACCTCAGCGCCATGGGCCTGACCGCAGGCCAGTACGACGTAAAGCTCCCGTCCGACACGGCCGTGGACGCCGAGGTCGACCTCGTCAACACCGACGGCGCCTTCTCACTGCAGGCGCGGCTCAACGTCACCATCCCCGGCGTCGACCGCGACGTCGCGCAGAAGATCATCGACGCCGCGCACGAGGTATGCCCCTACTCCAAGGCGACCCGCGGCAACATCCCGGTGACCGTCACCCTCGTCTGATCACCCGGGGCGAGCGCAGCGACGGGAAAGAGGCCCGGGGCGAGCGAAGCGACGGGAAACAAACCCGGGGCCGAGCACGGCGACGGGAAGAGGCCGCCGGCTACTGACGTTCGGTAGCCGGCGGTCGGCAGGTCAGCCCCGGCAGCGGTCCCGGAAGTCCTGCAGGGGCTGCCGGATACCCTGGAAATCGGCCTGCACCTGTGGGTTTGCGTCGAAATACGCTCGCACCTGCGCACGTTTGGCATCCCGATCCTGGCCCTTGAGCCCGGTGAAGAACGCATTCACATCCGGGTGGGTGAACAGGTAGGCCGATGTCGACGCACTGACTCCCGCCGTGATGCCGGCCAGGTCGGCGGCCGTGCAGTTGGGCGGTGGATCCGCCGGCGCGGGCGCGGCGGTGCCGACGAGGACGGCCGCGCTCGCCGCTGCGACACATAACGTTCGCTTCCACACGTTCACGTCACTCCTTCACCACTACCGTGGACCGATACCACCGCCGCCACCGCCCGGACGCCACGGGCGGTCCGGCCGGTCGGGCGGGTCGATGGCAATGGACAACCCGTCGTCGCACAGCCAGTCGTACTCACACGGGTACGGGACGTAAGGGCCGGTGTACCCGGCTCCGGTGCCGCCGTCCGGGCCGCGCACACTGCCCTGGGCGCAGACCGTCGTGCCGTTGGCATTGGTGCAATCGGCGGATGCCGTCGGCGGTAGCGCAAGGCCGAACGGCACGATCAGCGCCGCCGCCGCGTAGCGATATCGTCTTCGCACGGGCACACCTCCTTGAGCTGTGTCTGCGCTGAGAATAGGCCCGTGGCCGGTGCGTGGCGGGCGTTTCGCCGTCTTACTCCTGGAGATCCAGCGTCGGCGTCGGCCGGGAGAACCCGCGGGTGACGGCCAGCAGCCAGATGAATCCGATGGCCAGCCAGATCAACCCGACGACCAGGGCCGTTCCGGACAGGCTCGTCCACAGCCACACCGTCAGGGCGAAACCGATCAGCGGCAACACCAGGCTGCCGATCAGCTGGGGGCCGTGGCGTTGCGTCAGGTCCACGAAGTAATGCTTGATGACCGACAGGTTGACCACCGAGAACGCCACCAGCGCACCGAAACTGACCACCGAGGCCAGCAGCGCCAGGTCGACGAAGACGGCCGCCAGCGAGATCACCGACACGAAGGCGATGGCGTACACCGGCGTGCTGAACCGCGGTGAGACGTGACCGAACACCTTGCGGGGCAGGATTCCGTCCCGCCCCATGGCGTAGAGGATGCGGGCCACCGACGCCTGTGAGGTGATGGCCGAGCCGAGCGCGCCGGCGACGTAGGCGGCGGTGAAGAACGAATTGAGGAACTGCCCACCCGCGGTGGTCATGACCTCCAAGGAGCCGGAGTCGACATCGGCGAACTGGTTGGACGGGTACACCAGTTGCGAGACGTAGGACAGCACGAAGAAGATCACGCCGGAGGCGATGGTGGCGATCATGATGGCGCGCGGGACACTGCGCTTCGGGTCCTTGGCCTCTTCGGAAAGCGTTGACACGGCGTCGAAACCGAGGAAGGACAGGCACAGGATCGCCGCACCGGCCAGGATCGGGCTGAAGCCACCGGCCGAGCCGTCACCGCGCAACGGGGCCATCACGTCGACGGTGCCGGTGCGCGAGATGGCGACGAACGCCATGATGACGAACACCACGATGAAGATGGCCTGGATCCCGATGATCAGGAAATTGGCCCGGTCGACGGACACGATGCCCACGATGTTGAGCACCGTCACGATGGCGATGGTGATCACGACGATCAGCCACTGTGGCAGGGCGGGCAGCGCGGCGTTCAGGTAGATGCCGATGACGAGGTAGTTGAGCATCGGCAGGAACAGGTAGTCCAGCAGCAGTGACCACCCGGCCAGGAAGCCGATGGGCGCACCGAACGACTTCTGGGTGTAGGTGTATGCCGATCCGGCGACCGGGTAGGCGACCGACATCCGCGCGTAGGAACGGGCCGTGAACACCATGGCGGCCAACGTCACCAGGTAGGCCACCGACAGCCGGCCGCCCGTGGTCTCGGTGACGATGCCGTAGGTGGTGAACACCGTGAGCGGCACCATGTACACCAGCCCGAACAGGACCAGCGACGGCAGGCCGAGCACCCGTTTCAGGTTGCCTTCGGTTTCGGGGAGCGTCTGGGACATCTTGGTGCCTTTCACTGTTCGCCCGCGTACACGCGCCGGCCCTGCAGATAGGTGCCGCGTACCCGGAGCTTGGGAAGGTCCAGCGCGGCAGTGGAAGTGGGATCGCCGTCCAACCAGACCAGGTCGGCGCTGGCGCCGGGCGCGATACGCCCCCAGGTGTTCTCCGCGAACGCCTGGTGCGCCACCGAGGCGGTGTAGCAGGACAGCGCCCGGTCGATCGGCACGATCTCCTCGGGCGTCCACCCCGCCTCGGGGTCGCCGTCGGCGGTGCGACGCGACACGGCGACCGCGATGCCGTCCAGCGGGGCCCCCGAGGACACCGGCCAGTCCGAGCCGAACGCCAATGCCGCCCCGGATGTTTCGAGAGTACGCATGCGGTACTGCTTGTCGGAGCGCTCGGCGCCCAGCCGCGGGATGGTCAGAACGGTCATCAACGCGTCCATCTGGGCCCACAGCGGCTGCATGTTGGGGATGACGCCGAGCGCGGCGAATCGGCCGATGTCGATATCGTCGATCAGCTGGGCATGCGCGATGACGGGGCGCCGGTCCCGGGGACCGTTGTGCGTCACCACGTACTCGATGGCGTCCAGCGCCTGGCGCACCGCGGCATCACCGATCGCGTGGATGTGGATCTGGAATCCCAGCTCGTCGACGCGGCGCGCGGCCTCGGCCAGAGAATTCCCCTCCCACAGCGTCATACCGCAACTACCTCCCGGGTCGCTGCGCTCCTGCCCTCCGTGACTGTGCAGGCCGGAGCAATAGGGTTGCAGCAGCGCCCCGGTCTCGTTCTCCACCACGCCGTCGGCGAAGAACTTCACCGTGTTCGCGGTCAGCAACGGTGATCCCGCCTGCTGCACCCGATCCCGCGCGGCCGCGTATCGGGTTACCTGGGAATCGAAATGGCGTGGGTCGGCGTAGAACGCCAGGTTGAATCGCATGCGCAGCGCACCCTGGGCGGCAGCGGCGACGTAGGTGTCGACATCGGCCGGCTCCACCCAGGCATCCTGCACCCAGGTGACGCCGCGGGCCAGGTAGTAGTCGGCGGCGGTGCCCAGCGCGGCGATCCGCACGGCCTCGTCCCTGGCCGGCATGACATTGCTCACCAGATCGGTGGCGCCCCATTCCCGCAGGGTGCCCAGCACGGTGCCGTCCTCACGTCTCACCGAGGACCGGGTCCGGCGTGTCATCGGTGATACCGGCCCGTTGCAGCGCAACGGAATTCACCCAGAATGTGTGGTAGTCCCAGGCCCGCAGCACCACCGGGCGATCCGGGACCGCGGCATCGAGCCAGCGTGCGTCGAACAAGCCGCCCGGCACCAGGCTGCCGTCGTAGGACGCGCCGGCGATCCATTCCTGTTCGGGGTGCTCGGCGGCGAATCTGGCCACCTCGGCCACGATTTCGTCCACCGAGGCGCACCCGCGGATCTGCGGGCCGGCCGACTCCAGCCCGCCGTAGAGCGGGTGGGCATGCCCGTCGCCGAAGGACGGCATGAGGAATCCGCCCTCCAGATCGACGATTTCGTCGGCTCCCGCCTCCCGGGCCTGCTGCCCCAGCGCCACGACGACACCGTCGGCGACCAGCAGAGCATCGCTGGTTTCGGGCCCGGTCCAGATAGTTCCATTGTCAAACAGTGTTGGCACGGAGGGCACAATACGCCGGAACATCTACGCGCGCACGGTTATCGGGGACGGCTGCTGCTGGGTGATGCAGTGGATACCACCGCCCCGCTCGAACAGCGGGCGCGCGTCGACACTGACGACGCGGCGTCCCGGGTACTCGTCGGCCAAAATGGCCGCCGCATCGGCGTCCCGCGGATCACCGAAGCTGCACGCGATCACGCCGCCGTTGACCACCAGATGGTTGATGTAGCTGTAGTCGACGTACCCCTGCGCATCGGTCAGGGTGTCCGGCGCCGGCATCTCGACGATGTCGAATCGGTCGGCGAGCACATCGCGTATCTCTTTGCACACCACGGTATCCGGGTGCTCGTCGGCACTCTGGGTATGTAGCAGCAACCGGCCCGGTGCGGTGATCGCGGCGACGATATCGACATGCCCTCTGGTGCCGAAGCGCTGCGAGTCACGGGTCAGCCCGCGCGGCAACCACACCACATCGGTGGCCCCGATGGTGCGGGCCAACTCGGCCTCGACCTGAGCCTTGCCCAGCCCGGGATTGCGCCCCGGGTCGAGCTGGACCGTCTCGGTGACCAGCACGGTGCCGCGACCGTCGACCTGGATGCCCCCACCCTCATTGACCAACTCCGACTTGACGATCGGCACCCCGGCCAACTCGGCCACCACGGCACCGACCTCGGCGTCGCGGTCCCAGCGGGCCCAATCCTGGGCGCCCCACCCGTTGAACACCCAGTCCACGGCGGCCACCGAACCGTCGTCCGTGTGCACGAAGGTGGGTCCGATATCGCGCATCCAGGCGTCGTTCAGCGGCACGTCGACGATCTCCACCTCTTGGGAGACATAGCGTTTGGCCACGGCCAACTCGGCGGGGTCGACCAGCATGGTGACCGGTTCGAACTCGGCGATGGCATGCGCGACGGCAGCCCAGGTGGATCGCGCCTCGTGATGCTCGGCTTCGGTGTCACCCAGCGAATAGCCCTGTGATGGGAAGGCCATCCATATCCGGTCCTGGGCCGCGCCCTCTGCGGGCATCAGATAACGGCTCACGCGGCCGTCCTCGCCTTCCTCATTCGACGGCAGCCATCGCCGGCCGGCCGGCGCCCAGCGTCGGCCGGTCCCAGGCGGTGCCGCGCGGCAGCGGTTCGGCTGCGCCGGCGGTCAAGGTGAGCATGTCGGTACCCCTAAAACGAATCGAGTTCGTTTATTGTGTGACGGAAGCCACGAGTTCGCAAGTGTTCGGGGGAACCACACATGGGCCGTCCTTCAGTTCCGATCCTGTCCACCGACCGCATCGCGCGGGCGGCCATGGACCTCGTCAATGCGACCGGCGGCTTCACCATCCCCGACCTGGCCCGCAAGCTGAAGGTCAGCCCGTCCTCGCTGTACAACCACGTCACCGGGCGTGAGCAGATCGTCGAGTTGCTGCGCGAGATGGCGATGAACGAGGTCGAACTGCCCGCGCTCGGCGGCCCGTGGCCCGAGGTGGTGGCCGACATCATGCGCTCCTACCGGCGCAGCTACGCCCGCTACCCGCGACTCATCCCGTTGATGACGGCCTACCCGGTCAGCAGCCGGCACGCCGTCGAGATGTACAACGCGCTGGCCGTGACCCTCGCCCGGGCCGGATTCGGACCGGCCGAGACCCTGCACATCATCACTCTCATCGACAACTTCGTGCTCGGCTCGGCGCTCGATGCCGCCGCACCCGAAACTCCTTGGGGCACAAGCCCCGACGTGGTTCCCGAGTTCGCCGCTGCACTGGTCACCGGCGACAACCGGCCCGACCGCGCCGAGCAGGCGTTCGAGTTCGGCCTGACCGTGCTCCTGCGGGGTATCGGCGCCCCGTAATCTGCCCCGGTGGACAACGATGCACTGCTACGGCAACTGCAGGACGACGTGATAGTCATCCAGGAGACGGCCCTGGCCGGCGGGCCAGACCTCGACCGGCCGGTGCCGACCTGCCCCGGCTGGACGATCACCGACCTGCTCGCCCACCTCTGGGTGATCCAGACCTGGGTGCGCTCGATCCTGCGCGCCCGGGAAGTACAGCCGACCCCCGAACCGGGACCGGCACCGGTCGCCGACTTCGTCGACGGCATCCCGGACTACCTGACGGCGATGCGCGCGATCAGCCCCGACGAGCCGTGCTGGAATTTCGGGGCGCCGCCCCGCACGGCGGGTTGGTGGATCCGCCGCCAGGCCCACGAGCACGCCATCCACCGGGTCGACCTGGAATCGGTCTTCGGCACCACACCGGTCTTCGACGCGGCGTTCGCGGCCGACGGGGTGGACGAGATCGTGACGATGTTCTACCCGCGTCAGGTGCGCATGGAACGCACGGCACCGGTCTCCGAAACCGTCCGCATCGTGACGACCGATACCGGCCACAGTTGGACACTGGGCACCGGCGAGCCCGTCGCTACCGTCACCGCCGACGCCGCCACGCTGTACCTCGGGCTCTGGAAACGCCTCGATCTGCCCGCCACCGCACAGATCGACGGGGACGAGGCCGCCGCCCGCCGCACCCTCGGCCTGGCGCTGACGCCGTAGACACACCCGGCGCCGTTGCGGTCGCCTGCGCGGCCGCCGGCCACCGAGTTGGCTAGTCTGCCACCGTGCCGACTCATTTGTCCCGGCGCGGCTTCCTGGCGATGGCCGCGGGGGTGGCCCTGCTGGCAGCGTGCGCGCGGCAGAAGCCCGGCACCGTGGCCGCGGACGGATCGGTGACCGTCAAGCACGCGTTCGGTGAGACGAAGATCCCGGGCCCGCCCACCCGGGTGGTCAGCGCGGGCCTCAACGACCAGGACTTCCTGCTGGCGGTCGGGGTGGTGCCGATCGCCGTCACGGACTGGGTCGGAGCCCAGCCCTTCGGCGTATGGCCCTGGGCGGCCGCGAAACTCGGATCGGCGCAGCCGGCCGTGCTGAACCTGGCCGACGGCGTCGACACCGACGCCATCGCCGCACTGAAACCGGACCTCATCGTGGCCACCAACGCCGGCCTGGACAAGGACACCTACACCAAGCTCGCCGGCATCGCCCCGACCATTCCGCAGTCCGGACAGGACGCCTTCTTCGAGCCGTGGAAGGACCAGGCCGCCACCATCGGCCAGGCCGTGTTCAAACACGACGAGATGCAGCAGCTGGTCACCGGTGTGGACGACAAGTTCGCCGCGGCGGGCAAGAACAACCAGTCGTTCACCGGGCGGACCGCGCTGCTGCTGGAGGGCACCCTGGACGACGGCCACGCGCGGGTCGAGCACCCGGACTGGCTCACCGCGCTGGGCTTCACGGCGCCTTCGACCGACAGCCGCATCGCGGTCGACAAGATCGCCGCCGACGTACTGATCTGGACCACCGACGGTGACCCCGCCCGCGACGCGCTGCTGGCCGACCCGGCGATCGCCGCGCACGGCAAGCACAACGTGTTCACCGATCCCGAACTGGCCGCCGCCATCGCCTTCGCCTCGCCGCTGTCGCTGCCCGTGGTCGCCGACCGGCTGCCGCCGCTGCTGGCGGCCGCGGTGGGCTAACCACCGCCGCCCCGGAACCGCCTGACAAGATGTCCGGGTGACCAGCACCGAGAACCGTGAGCCGACTCGTTTCGCGCAGACCGGCTCGGCCTACTATCCGATCTTCGTCGCGGTGTTCACCGCCCTGGTGATCATTTCCAACGTCACCGCGACCAAGGGCGTGGCGTTCGGCCCCATCCTGACCGACGGCGGGTTCATCGTCTTCCCGCTGACCTATGTGATCGGCGACGTGCTGTCGGAGGTGTACGGGTTCAAGGCGGCCCGCAAGGCCATCCTGCTGGGCTTCGCGATGAACATCCTGGCGGCGTTCATGTTCTGGGTCACCCTCTATCTGCCGGCCGCCGACTTCTACGAGAACCAGGCGCACCTGGAGAACGTCGTGCACGCCTACACCCAGCTGATCATCGCCGGGCTGGCGGGCTTCATCGTCGGGCAGACGATCAACGCGTGGGTGGTGGTGGCCATCAAGGAGCGCACCAAGGAGAAGCACCTATGGGCGCGGCTGGTCGGGTCGACGTTCGCCGGCCAGCTCGGGGACACGCTGGTGTTCTGCACCATCGCCGCCGGCGCCATCGGTATCACCACGTTCAAGGACCTGGCCGTCTACACCGCGCTGGGATGGTTCTACAAGACGGCCGTCGAGGTGGTCATGCTGCCCATCACGTACCGGGTGATCGCGTACGTCAAGCGCCACGAGCCGACGTACGCGCTGGCCGCTTAAACATGCCTTAAGGCTCCTCTGGCAAAGCTCATAGAGCATGCCGATTTCTTGTTACCCGGCGGTAGCGTTGGCAGATGACAGTCACAACGGAGTCACCGGTGCTCAGCACCGTTCGTGAATACGGGGATCAGGCCCTGCTCCTCGAGTTCGGCAGCACCGCCGAAGTATTGGCGTGGACTGCCGCCATCCGCGACGCCGATCTGCTCGGCGTCGTCGACATCGTCCCCGCGTCGCGCACCGTCCTGCTCAAGCTGGCCGGGCCGCGCTACCTGGCCCCCACCCGGCAACGGCTGGGCAAGCTGCGTGCCGACCATCGCGATCCGGTGGACGCGGCCGGGCCCGACGTGGTGATCGACGTCGTCTACGACGGCGCCGACCTCGACGCGGTGGCCGAGCTGACGGGGCTGAGCCGCGCCCAGGTGGTCGCCGCCCACACCGGCAGCCTCTGGCAGGTCGGATTCGGGGGTTTCGCACCGGGTTTCGCCTACCTGGTCGGCGGCGATCCCCGGCTGCAGGTGCCGCGCCGCGCCGAACCGCGCACCCGGGTGCCGGCCGGTGCGGTGGCGCTGGCCGGCGAGTTCAGCGGGGTCTATCCGCGTGAGACGCCGGGCGGCTGGCAACTGATCGGGCGCACCGACGCCGTGATGTGGGATATCAACCGCGATCAGCCGGCACTGCTGGTGCCGGGCATGACCGTCCGATTCCAGGAGAAGATGGCATGAGCGTCACGCTTGAGGTGCTGCGCACCGGCCCCCTGGCCCTGGTGGAGGACCTCGGCCGGCCCGGCCTGGCCCATATGGGGGTCACCCGATCGGGTGCCGCCGACCGCCGGGCCCACACGCTGGCCAACCGACTGGTCGCCAACCCGGGTGAGTCCGCCACGGTCGAGGTGACCTTCGGTGGCTTCTCGGCGCGGGTGCGCGGCGGCGACGTCGCGATCGCCGTGACGGGTGCCGACACCGATCCGTCGGTCAACGGAAAACCGTTCGGGACCAACAGCATCCATTACGCCCACGACGGCGAGGTGATCTCGCTCGGTGCGCCCCACTCGGGCCTGCGCAGCTATCTGGCGGTGCGCGGCGGGATCGACGTGCCGCCGGTGCTCGGTTCGCGCAGTTATGACGTGATGTCGGCGATCGGCCCGGCTCCACTGCGCCCCGGCGACGTGCTGCCGGTCGGCGAGCACACCACCGACTTCCCCGAACTGGAACAGGCGCCGGTGGCCTCCATCGAGGCGGACATCCTGGAACTGGATGTGGTGCCGGGTCCGCGGGATGACTGGTTCGTCGACCCGGACATCCTGGTGCGCACCAACTGGCTGGTCACCAACCGCAGTGACCGGGTCGGGATGCGGCTGGTCGGGATGCCGCTGGAGTACCGCTGGCCGGACCGGCAGCTGCCCAGCGAGGGTGCCACGCGGGGCGCGATCCAGGTGCCGCCCAACGGTTTTCCGGTGATCCTCGGTCCCGATCATCCGGTGACGGGTGGTTACCCGGTGATCGGCGTGATCACCGAGGCCGACCTGGACCGGGTCGGCCAGGCCCGGCCCGGTCAGACCATCCGGTTGCACTGGTCGCACCCGCGCGGCCCCGTGCAGTAGCCGAACTCGGCTCGGTCCCGCGGCCGGGCTGGTACAACGACAGGGTGGGGGTACACACCGCACGCCTGATCCATACCGCCGACCTCGACGGTGAGACACGCGACGACGCCCGGCAGATGGTGCACGACGCCTTCGACGGTGGTTTCACCGACGCCGACTGGGAGCACGCCCTGGGTGGCATGCACGCGTTGGTGTGCCGTCACGGCGCGATCATCGCCCACGGCGCCGTCGTCGCGCGGCGCCTGCTGCATCAGGGGCGGGCGCTGCGTTGCGGGTACGTCGAGGCCGTCGCCGTGCGCGAGGACTGGCGTGGTCAGGGACTGGCCGCCGCGGTGCTGGACGCCCTCGAGCAGGTGCTGCGCGGCGCCTACGAGGTGGGTGCGCTGAGTTCGTCGGACGCCGGGCAGCCGTTGTATGCCGGCCGCGGCTGGCGCCCATGGCGTGGCGAGACGTCGGTGCTGGCGCCGTCCGGGATCACCCGCACCCCCGAGGACGACGGCTCGGTGTACGTGCTGCCGGTCACCGCCGAACTCGACTTCGACGGGGCGCTGACCTGCGATTGGCGCGACGGCGACGTCTGGTGAAGGCGCCGCGGGTCGACCTCACAGGAGTATTCTGTCGGCAGTGAGCGGAAGTTCACGGCTGGGATATCGCAGGCAGTGACAGCGCAACATAGCGTTCTTACCGTGGTCGGCATGCGCCGCTCCACACGCTCACCTGCCCAGGTGACACACCTGCGCAACAGCCGAGTAACCCGCCCGAAACATGTCCTGAATACACAGGTGCCATGACCGAACCTGATTGGGCTCCGCTCACCGGGTTCCGGGTTGCCGTCACCTCGGCCCGCCGGTCCGAGGAACTCGCCGCGCTGCTGACCCGTCGCGGCGCCGACGTGACCTCCGCGGCCGCCATCACCATGGTGCCGCTGCCCGACGACGAAGAACTGCGCGCCCATACCGAGGCCCTCATCGCGACCCCGCCCGACATCGTCATCGCCACCACCGGCATCGGTCTGCGCGGCTGGATCGCGGCGGCCGACGGCTGGGGGCTGGCCCACGAGCTGACCGCCGCATTGTCCAAGGCGCGCATCGTGTCCCGCGGGCCCAAGGCCACCGGGGCCCTGCGCGCGGCCGGGCTGCCCGAGGAATGGTCACCGGAATCCGAATCTTCCCGCGAGCTGCTGCACTATCTGCTGGAAGGCGGCATCGTCGGCATGCGCATCGCGGTGCAGTTGCACGGCGCCACCGACGAATGGGACCCGTTCCCCGAGTTCCTCGACGAACTGGAGGCCGCCGGCGCCGAGGTGGTCCCCATCCGGGTGTACCGCTGGCATCCCGCACCGCGGGGCGGTGCGTTCGACCAGCTGGTGATGGGCATCGCCGATCAGCGCTACGACGCCGTCAGCTTCACCTCCGCCCCGGCGGTCGCGGCCATGCTGATGCGGGCGACCGAGCTCGGCGTGGAGGATGCGCTGCTGCACGCGTTGCGGACCACGGTGCACGCAATGTGCGTGGGCCCGGTGACCGCCCGGCCGCTGGTGCGCCTGGGCGTCCCGACCTCGTCGCCGGAGCGGATGCGACTGGGCGCACTGGCCCGCCACATCACCGACGAGTTGCCGCTGCTGCAATCCCGCCGCATCCGCGTCGCCGGGCACCTGCTGGAGATCCGCGGCACCTGTGTTCTGGTCGACGAGGTGGTCAAGGAGCTGCCGCCGGCGAGCATGGCCACCATCCGCGCCTTGGCACACCGGCCGGGTGCGGTGGTGTCGCGCGCCGATCTGCTGGGTGCCCTGCCGGGCAGCGGCACCGATACCCACGCGGTGGAGACGGCCGTCTTGCGTTTGCGAACGGCCTTGGGCGACAAGAACATCGTTGCGACGGTGGTCAAGCGCGGCTACCGGTTGGCGGTCGACGAGTTCCCGGTGGGCGCATGAGTTACATCCTGGTGGCGCACGGCACCCGCAAGGCCGGCGGCGTGAACATGATCGGCGAACTCGCGCAGCGGGTCTCTGCGGCGGTGGAGCGGGAGGTGCGGGTGGCGTTCGTCGACGTGCTCGGACCGACCCCCCGCGAGGTGCTCGACTCGTTGCCCGGTGACGAACCGGCCGTCGTGGTGCCGGCCTTCCTGGCCGGCGGTTATCACGTCCGGGTGGACGTACCCGCCCACGTCGCCGCCAGCAGGCATCGCCGTGTCGTGGTCACCCCGCCGCTGGGGCCGTGCCAGGGTACGGTGCGGGTGATGGCCGATCGGCTCTACGAATCGGGTTGGCGGACCGGCGATTCGGTGATCATGGCGGCAGCGGGAACATCGGATCCCGGCGCCGCGTCCGATCTGCGCAGGACCGCGGCCATGCTGTCGGCCCTGACCGGCGACCGGGTGGAACTCGCCTTTGCCGCTACCGGTGCCCCCACCGTCGCGGACGCGGTCGAGGACGCCCGCCGCCGCTCCGGCCGGCGGGTGGCGGTGGCGTCGTACCTGCTCGCCGACGGGCTCTTCCAGGATCGGCTGCGCGGCTCCGGTGCCGATATCGTCGGTGACCCACTCGGCATCCATCCCGGCATGGTGCGGCTGATCGCCAGCCGGTTCCGCCGCGCCCGGGTCGGCGGGATGCGCGCCGCGGCGTAGCCACGCCCGCTGCCGCCCCAGCAACGTCGCCACCGCACGCAACCCCAGCTCGGCCCGCTCCGGGGGTGGATCCCGGCCGGCGTCAGCGAACTGTCCGAGCCGGCACCCCATTGCTCACCTGCGCAGGGACCCGCCGGAGATACCAAATCTCGCAGCGCATTTCAACTCGCCACCGGGGAAGCAACCTGACATAACGCTCAACTAGGGGGTCGCCCCGTTACTCGGCTACTATCTCTGCGATGGCTTCACAATGGGGGGCGGCGCAGCTGCGGGAGTGGCTGCTGGCGGCACTGGACGACACCGATGGCACCTTGACCACCGCCGAACTGCGCGACTACGTGCAACGGAGGGCAGACCGGGCAGGAAAGGACACCGTCATCGAGTCGGTGTACCGCAACCTCACCGTGCTGGAGCGCCGCGGCGACGTGGTCCGCCGCCCCGGTCCCGGCCGCGACGCCCACTGGGCCGCCGCTACGCCGCGATCTGCACGAGACCGTCCGGCGTAACCCGGGTCCGGAACACCGGCAGCGCCACATCCGGATCGTCGAGGCAGCTGCCGTCGTCAAAAGCGAAGGCCTGCTTCTTGATCGGAGTCTGAACGCAGGCCCGTCCACCGCGGTCACCCACGATGCCGCGCGATATCACCGCGGCGCCGGAGAACGGGTCGATATTGCCGACGGCGTGCAACGAACCGTCGTCCAGCCGGAACAGCGCCACCTGGGTGCCGTCGGGCAGCAGCACCCCGACACCGCGGCACGGCAACAGCCGGTCGTAGGCACACGCCGTGGTCCACTCCCAATCCCCCTGGGAATCAAGGTGCTTGCGATCGTCGAGCAGTGTCATGCCTTCTCCTGTACTCGCAGCGTCGGCATCCCGATCGGCACCTTGCGGCCCTTGGATTCGGTGAACTCGATCGTGGGATCCGCCACATCGGGGGCATTGACGAACGAGACGAACCGCGACAGCTTCTCCGGATCGTCCAGGACGCCTTTCCATTCGCACGCGTAGCCGGCGACATGGCGCTCCATGGCGGCCTCGAACTCCGCGGCCAGGCCGAGTGAGTCGTTGCACACCACGTCGCGCAGGTGATCCAGCCCGCCGTCCATGGCCTCCAGCCACGGCGCGGTGCGCTGCAAGCGGTCGGCGGTGCGGATGTAGAACATCAGGAACCGGTCGATGTACCGGACCAGCGTCTCGTCGTCGAGGTCACCGGCCAGCAGCTTGGCGTGCCGCGGCGACATGCCGCCGTTGCCGCAGACGTACAGGTTCCAGCCCTGTTCGGTGGCGATGATGCCGACGTCCTTGCTCTGCGCCTCGGCGCATTCCCGGGCGCAGCCGGACACCGCCATCTTGATCTTGTGCGGTGCCCGCAGACCGCGGTAGCGCTTCTCGATCTCGACGGCCATGTTCACCGAGTCCTGCTGCCCGTACCGGCACCAGGTGCTGCCCACGCAACTCTTCACCGTGCGAAGGGATTTGCCGTAGGCATGCCCGGATTCCATCCCGCCGTCCACCAGGCGGCGCCAGATCTCGGGCAGTTGGTCGACCCGGGCGCCGAACATGTCGATCCGCTGGCCGCCGGTGATCTTGGTGTAGAGGCCGAAGTCCCTGGCGATCTCGCCGATCAGGATCAGCTGCTCGGGGGTGATCTCCCCGCCGGGCGACCGCGGCACCACCGAGTAGCTGCCGTTCTTCTGGATGTTGGCCAGGAAGTGGTCGTTGGAATCCTGCAGCGAGGCCTGCTCACCGTCGAGCACATGATCCGAACTGGTCGAGGCCAGGATCGAGGCGACGGTGGGTTTGCAGATGTCGCAACCCTTTCCGGTGCCGAACTTCTCGATCAGGCCGGAGAAGGTGCGGATCTCGGTGGCGCTGATGATCTCGAACAACTCGGCGCGGGATTGGCTGAAGTGTTCGCACAGCGCCGTGGACTGCTCGACGCCCTCGGCCTCCAGCAACTGCTTGAGCAGGGGCACGCACGACCCGCAGGAGGTGCCGGCCAGCGTGCACTTCTTCAGGCTTGCGACGTCGTCGCAGCCGCCGCAGATCGCTTCCTTCAGATCACCTTTGGTGACGTTGTTGCACGAGCAGATCTGGGCGATATCGGGTAGCGCACCGACGCCGAGCGCCGGTGCGTCACCGTCGGTCACCGGGGCGATCAGGGCCAGTGGGTCGCCGGGCAGCTCGCTGGCCACCATCGGGCGCAGCACCCCGTAGGCCGACGCGTCGCCCACCAGGATGCCGCCGAGCAGGGTCTTGGCATCATCGGAGAGCACCAGTTTGGCGTAGGTCTGCTTGACCGGGTCGTTGACCACGACCTCCAGGCAGTTCGGGGTATGCCCTTGGGCGTCACCGAAACTCGCGACGTCGACACCGAGCATCTTCAGCTTGGTGGACATGTCCGCGCCGGGGAACTCGGCCTCCCCGCCGAGCAACCGGTCGGCCACCACCTCGGCGGTGGTGTAGCCGGGGGCCACCAGGCCGTAGCAGCGGCCCTCGATGGCGGCCACCTCGCCGATCGCGTAGATGTTGGGATCGCTTGTCACACAGGACAGATCGGTCAGCACGCCGCCGCGCTGCGCGATCTCCAGGCCGGCCGCGCGGGCCAGCTCGTCGCGCGGGCGCACACCGGCGGCGAAGATCACCAGACCGGCGTCGATGGTGCTGCCGTCGTTGAGCGAGACCCGCACCGAGTCGTCGACGGCGGACTTGCGGATCGGCCGGTGCCGCTGCGCGGGCGCGATGCTCTCGGTGGCCACGGCGGTGTGCACCTCGATGCCCAGGCCCTTGATCATCCGGCTCAGCAACGCGCCACCGGCCTCGTCGAGCTGGTTGGCCATCAGATGCGGTGACATCTCCAGCACGTGCGTCGTCAGCCCGAAGCCGCGCAGCGCGTTGGCGGCCTCCAGGCCGAGCAGGCCGCCGCCGATCACCACGCCGACGGGAGTGTTGCTGTCCCGTGCCGTCCTGGCGCCCTCCCGGATGGCGTCCAGGTCGTCGAGGGTGCGGTAGACGTGCACCTGCGGCAGGTCGTGTCCGGGCACCGGCGGCACGAAGGCATACGACCCGGTGGCCAGCACCAGTGCGTCGTAGTCCAGGACGCGGCCGTCGGCGGCGGTCACGGTCTTGGCGGCCCGGTCGATCTCCCGGGCCGCCAAGCCGAGGTGCAGCACGACGTCGTTGTCGCCTGCATAGTCGTTACCGGGCAGCGCCAGTTCCGCCCGGTCCCAATGCTCGGTGTAGCCGGTCAGACCCACGCGGTCGTACGCCGCGTCGGCCTCCTCCGAGAGGATGGTGACCCGCCAGGAGCCCTCAGCATCCCGGGACCGCAGCGCTTCGACGAACCGGTGTCCGACCATGCCGTGTCCGACCACGACAACATGCTTGGCTGAGTGCATACCGCGACGGTAGGTAGTCGATATTGCCGCAATGTCGCGTCGTGTGAAGCAGCCGTCACGGTGTTCTCACAATGCTGGGTGGCTGGGTGTGAGTGCTTCGCTTCGGCGCTTGAATCCCGACGTTCTGGTGGGTCCAGGTCGAGCTTGGTCACCACAACGTCGGGATTCACGGCCGCCAGCCGCGCGCGATCAAGGCCGCGCGGGCCTCCCGGACGATATCGGTGGCGGCATCTTCCTTGATGACGTGCAGAATGTGCCAGTCCAGCCTCGCGAGCTCACGTGCCGCCCACACATCCTTGGCGTATTGGGCGCGACTGGTGAGGTGCTGGGCGCCGTCATACTCCGCGCCGACCTTGAACTGTTCCCACACCATGTCCACCCTGCGGATATAACGCCCGTTCTCGTGGATGACGAATTGGGTTGTCGGGATGGGCAATCCGGCGTCGACGAGAAGCAACCGCAGCCAGGTTTCGCGCGGCGACTCGGCACCCCCGTCCACCAGCGGCAGGACCTTGCGCAATGCAGGCAGCCCGCGGGCGCGCGGATTGAGCGTGGCGAGTGCGAGAACGTCCGCCATATCGAGCCGCCTGACATGGCACAACGCGTCAAGACGAGCGACGGCCTGCTCCCGCGGCAGCCGGCGCCCGAGGTCGAACGCGGTGCGGGTGACGGTGGTGACCCGCACCCCGCCGACCCGGGTGATCTCATGAGCGGTCACCCGTTCGTCATGCAGAACGAGGCCGCGGCGGGGACGGGTGGCTCCGATGACCTCGATGGGCGCGTCGACATCGACCCAGTTCGCGCCGTGTACCGCCGAGGCCGTGACACCCGCGATCACCCCGCCGGTGGCCAGCGCCGCGCCCTGGATCCGGTCCCGCAGCGTCACCTCGTGCTCGCGAGGCACGTAGATGCCGCGGTAGATCGGCCGGTACCCGGTGCGCAACTGCGAGCGGCTCAGGTGCCCTTGGGTGACCGCAACACTGCCCACGAACGGAATGCGCACATCCGTTCAGACGCAGCCGCCCCGGTTTCGGCTCCCGGTGCCCTGAATTCCGACGTTGTGGTGGCGGTTGAGGCTTCGACTCCACCACAACGTCGGAATCGAGTAAGCGCTACTTCCAGCGGGCCAGGATCTCGTTGGTCTTCTCGGTCAGCGCCCACTGCAGGAACGGGCCGAAGGTGATCCGCCCCACGCCGAGCGCGGTCAGCGCGGCGAGGTCGGCAGACGGCTGGACGGTCACACTGACCGGCAGCGGCACGCCCTCGACGAAGGTGCCCAGCCCCTCCGGATCACGCAGACCGGCCGGGAACAGCGAGTCCGCACCGGCCTGGGCGGCCAGCGTCAACCGGTCGATACCGCGCTGGACCCGATCGGCATCGTCACCCTCATTCTTGAGGAAGATGTCGGTGCGGGCGTTGATCACCACGTGCACACCCGCCGCGTCGGCCGCCGCCCGCAAGTCCCCGACCAGAGCCGCGTGCTCCTCGGGGCTGCGCAACCGGCCGCCATCGCGGTGCACGGTGTCCTCGAGGTTGAAGCCGACGGCGCCGGCGCCGAGCAGTCCCTCGATCAACGCGGCCGGCGACTCGCCGTAACCGGACTCCACGTCCACCGACACCGGCACGTCGACGGCGGCGGTGATCTGAGCGACCCGGGTCAGCAGATCATCGAAGCTCATCTGCTCCCCGTCGGGCTTGCCCAGCGAGTCCGCGACCGGATGGCTGCCCACCGTCAACGCCGCAAAACCCGCGTTCACCACGGTGTTCGCCGACCAGGCGTCCCACACCGTCGGCAACACGCCCGGGTTGCCGGGGCGGTGCAGGGCCAGCAAGGCGGCGGCCTTCTCGACCAGATCCTCATTCGACAATTCGGTTACCTCTCGTTTCGTAGACGTGATCTGTCTCACTCTGAAGTCCATGTTGTGGCTAACATCGAGTGCGTACTGTGATCCATGACACCCTTCAGCCCGAGGAGGTCACTAGTTTGTCCACTACGACCGAAATTGCCGAACTCCACGAATTGATCGGCGGCCTCCGTCGATGCGTCACATCGCTGGCGGCCCGGCACGGCGACAGCCCAGCGATGCGCCGCATCGTGAACGACGCCGAACGCATGCTCAACGATATCGACCGGCTCGATATCGACGCCGAAGAGCTTGAGACCGATCGCGGCGGACGAACAGTTCACCACCCGCATTCGGTGGAGAAGATCTGCATCCCCGACACCGACTACGCAAGCGACTTCTGGCGCGACGTCGACGACGAAGGGCTCGGCGGCACCCGCTGACACCCGGGCGTCCGCGCCGGTTCACAACAGAAAAAGAGGGAACTCAGTGAGCGCACCGACCTCGAATCGTCAAGGCACCGGCGTCTTCTCACCCAGCAGAGCTCAGATCTCAGCGCGCACCCTGCGTACCGATCGATGGTGGCAGTCACCGCTGATCGTGGATCTCGGGTTCGCCGCCTTCGTCATCTACGCGACGGTGCGCGCGTTCTTGCAGAACAACTACTACGTTCCCGCCTACCACTACCTGACGCCGTTCTATTCGCCGTGCGTCAGCAAGGGCTGTGTGCCGGAAGCCAGCCACTTCTGGCCACAGTTCCTTCCTGACGTGTGGTGGCTGCCGTATGCGGCACTGTCGTTGCCGTTCCTGCTGCTGTTCCGGCTGACCTGCTACTACTACCGGGGCGCCTATTACCGCTCGGTCTGGCAGTCCCCCACCGCTTGCGCCGTCGCCGAACCGCACGCCACCTACACCGGTGAGACGCGGCTGCCGCTGATCATCCAGAACACCCACCGGTACTTCTTCTACATCGCCGGGATCATCTCGGTGATCAACACCTACGACGCGATCGTCGCCTTCCATTCGGACAAGACCGCCAGCGGTTTCGGCTTCGGCCTGGGCAACATCATCCTGCTGGTCAACGTGATCATGCTGTGGGTGTACACGCTGTCCTGCCATTCCTGCCGGCACGTCACCGGCGGCAGGCTCAAGCACTTCTCCAAACACCCCGTCCGCTACTGGATCTGGACCCAGGTGTCGCGGCTGAACACCCGGCACAAGTTGTACGCCTGGATCACGCTCGGCACCCTGATGCTCACCGACTTCTACATCATGCTCGTCGCCAGCGGCACCATCAGCGACCTGAGATTTGTTGGTTAGAAACACAATTCGATAGCGGATCAAGCGAGGATCATTTATGGCTGAACTCGAACGGCACCAGTACGACGTGGTCGTGATCGGAGCCGGCGGGGCAGGACTGCGTGCGGTGATCGAGGCCCGGGAGCGAGGCCTGCGCGTGGCGGTCGTGACGAAATCACTGTTCGGCAAGGCGCACACCGTGATGGCCGAGGGCGGCTGCGCGGCGGCCATGCGCAACGTCAACACCAAGGACTCCTGGCAGGTGCACTTCGGTGACACCATGCGCGGCGGCAAGTTCCTGAACAACTGGCGGATGGCCGAGCTGCACGCCCAGGAAGCCCCGGACCGGGTGTGGGAGCTGGAGAGCTACGGTGCGCTGTTCGACCGCACCAAGGACGGCAAGATCAGCCAGCGCAACTTCGGTGGGCACACCTACCCGAGGCTGGCCCACGTCGGCGACCGCACCGGCCTGGAGATCATCCGTACGTTGCAGCAGAAGATCGTGTCGCTGCAGCAGGAGGACAAGAAGGAACTCGGTGATTACGAGGCCCGCATCAAGGTCTTCCACGAAACATCGATCACCGACCTGATCAAAGACGGCAACCGGATCGCCGGCGCGTTCGGGTACTACCGCGAGACCGGCAACTTCGTGCTGTTCGAGGCGCCGGCGGTGGTGCTGGCGACCGGCGGTATCGGCAAGAGCTTCAAGGTGTCGTCGAATTCGTGGGAGTACACCGGCGACGGGCACGCGCTGGCCCTGCGCGCCGGATCCAGCCTGATCAACATGGAGTTCATCCAGTTCCACCCCACCGGCATGGTGTGGCCGCTGTCGGTCAAGGGGATCCTGGTCACCGAGGGTGTGCGCGGGGACGGCGGGGTGCTGAAGAACTCCGAGGGCAAGCGGTTCATGTTCGACTACATCCCCGAGGTGTTCAAGGGGCAGTACGCCGAGACCGAGGAAGAGGCCGATCAGTGGCTCAAGGACAACGATTCGGCACGGCGCACCCCTGACCTGCTGCCTCGTGACGAGGTGGCCCGGGCCATCAACGAAGAGGTGAAGGCCGGCCGCGGTTCGCCGCACGGCGGCGTGTACCTCGACATCGCGTCCCGTATGCCGGCCGAGGAGATCAAGCGCCGGCTGCCCTCGATGTACCACCAGTTCATCGAGCTGGCCGAGGTCGACATCACCAAGGACGAAATGGAGGTCGGCCCGACCTGCCACTACGTGATGGGCGGTATCGAGGTCGACCCGGACAGCGGGGCCGGCGCCACGCCGGGGCTGTTCGCGGCGGGCGAGTGTTCCGGCGGGATGCACGGTTCCAACCGGCTGGGCGGTAACTCGCTGTCCGATCTGCTGGTGTTCGGGCGCCGGGCCGGGCTCGGCGCCGCCGACTACGTCCGCGGCCTGACCGACCGCCCCACGGTGAGCGACGAGGCCCTCGACGCGGCCACCACGCTGGCGCTGGCACCCTTCGAGCCCAAGGCGAACCCGGAGAACCCGTACACGCTGCACGCCGAACTGCAGCAGTCGATGAACGACCTGGCCGGCATCATCCGCAAGGAGAACGAGCTGCAAGAGGTCTTGGTCAAGATCGACGAGCTGAAGGCCCGCTATGCCAATGTCGCCGTCGAGGGTGGCCGGGTCTTCAATCCCGGCTGGCACCTGGCCATCGACATGCGCAACATGCTGCTGGTCAGCGAATGCGTCGCCAAGGCGGCGCTGCAGCGCACCGAGAGCCGCGGCGGGCACACCCGCGACGACCACCCGGCGATGGACGCCAACTGGCGCAACACCCTGCTGGTGTGCCGGGTCGCGGCCAACGCGGCCGAAAACCCTGTGGTCCCGGACGTGACGGTGACGCCGGAGCCGCAGGTTCCCATGCGGCCCGACCTGCTGGCCACGTTCGAACTGTCCGAGTTGAAGAAGTACTACACCGACGGCGAACTGGCCGAACACCCCGACTGGAAGAACTGACATGAGTGCGTACAACGCGAATCTGAGGGTCTGGCGCGGGGATCCGGCAGGCGGCGAGCTGCAGGACTACAGCGTCGAGGTGAACGACGGCGAGGTGGTGCTCGACATCATCCACCGGCTTCAGGCCACGCAGACACCGGACCTGGCGGTCCGCTGGAACTGCAAGGCCGGCAAGTGCGGGTCCTGCTCCGCGGAGATCAACGGCCGGCCGCGGCTGATGTGCATGACGCGCATGTCGACGTTCGACCCGGCCGAGACCGTGACGGTGACGCCGCTGCGCACGTTCCCGGTGATGCGCGACCTCGTCACCGACGTGTCCTTCAACTACGAGAAGGCGCGCCAGATCCCGTCGTTCACCCCGCCGAAGGACCTGCAGCCCGGCGAGTACCGGATGCAGCAGGAGGACGTGAACCGCAGCCAGGAGTTCCGCAAGTGCATCGAGTGCTTCCTGTGCCAGAACGTCTGTCACGTGGTGCGTGACCACGAGGAGAACAAGCAGAACTTCGCCGGCCCGCGCTTCCACATGCGCATCGCCGAGTTGGACATGCACCCCTTGGACGTGGTGGATCGTCAGGAGATGGCGCAGGACGAGTTCGGGCTCGGCTATTGCAACATCACCAAGTGCTGCACCGAGGTATGCCCCGAACACATCAAGATCACCGACAATGCGCTGATCCCGATGAAGGAGCGCGTCGCCGACCGCAAGTACGACCCGATTGTGTGGCTGGGGAACAAGCTGTTCCGGCGATGAGATCCGTGAGTGTGCGCTGAGATCCGTGAGTGTGCGCTCAGATCGTGATCGGGCGCGAAATCACACTCTGAGTGCACTCTCGGTGAACAACACCAGCCCGCAGACTCGGCGTACGGTTGGTGGGGACCGAAAACCGTCCGATCTGCGACGAAAGGTACCTCGATGACACTGCGTGGAACCAACAGCGTCAACGATATTCGCACCGCGATCCGAGAGCTGACCGCCCGCGCCGCACTGGCCCGTAAGGAGGGCCGGCCCGGTGATGCAGCCGAAATCGAACAGCGGATAACCCGCTACCGCGACGAGCTCGCCGGGCGGCCCTGACCTCAGGCGCCGAGCTTGCGGAACGTGCTGCGGTGGAACACGATCGGCGGCACGTCGTGCACCGTGATGCCCTTGACCTGCAGCACGACGATGGTGTGGTCGCCGGCCGGGACCAGCTGATCGATGGCGCTCTCCAGCCAGACGCTGGTGCCGTGCACGAACACCGCACCGCTCTCGTGTGAGTGCGTCTCCAGGCCTTCGAACCGGTCGCCGGTCTTGGCGGCCAGGGTGCGCGCCGCCTGATCGTGCGACTCGCCCAGCACGCTGATGCCCAGGGCCGGGAGGTCCTTCAACTTGGGCCAGGTCTCGGAGGAGTTCTGCACACAGAACGCCACCAGCGGCGGATCCAGCGATACGGGCACGAAGGTGCTTGCGGCCAGACCCACCCGGACGCCGTCGACCTCCGCGGCGATCGCGATGACGCCGGACGGGAAATGGCCGAACGCCTCACGCAGCGCGGCCGGGCTCAGCTCTGTGTTGGTCATAACACTTCCATCTTCACACGTAACGGTGCGCCGCGGCCACATCAGGGTGCGCACGCAACCGACTCTTCCACGCATTACGCCCGTAAACAGGGTAAATACGATCGTTGGCGGGGTCGTCGGTGACTCCGCGGGCTTGGATCGCCAACTCGTCGGGCAACGGTAGTGCCGGCATCCGCGCATCCAGTCGCGGGTTGAAGAAATACGCCACCGACAGGCGCTCGGCATCGCCGGTCCGTACCCGGTGCTCGGTCGCGCGCAGGTAGCCGCCGCTGGCGATCTCGAGCATCTCGCCGATGTTGACGATCAACGCGCCGGGCAGCGGGTCGACGTCGACGTAACCGTGGTCGGTGCGGACCTGCAGTCCGGTGCTGCCCGGTTCGGCGAGCAGCAGGGTGAGCACACCGGCGTCGCGGTGCGCGCCGACGCCCTGGCCGGACGGGACGCCGCCGGGATAGCGGATGACCTTGATCAGTGTGGCCGGGGCCTCGGCGAACGCCGGATCGAACACGTCCGCCGGGCTGCCGAGGGCAACGGCCCAGTGCCGCAGCAGGGCCCGCCCCACGTGCGCCAACGCGGTATCCCATGCGGCGATGACGGCAGGCAACTCCGGTAAGGCGGCCGGCCATTGGTTGGGTCCCTGCAGTCGCAGATACGGTTCGACCGGGTCGGGCAGCGGCGCCCGTTCCGGTCCGATGTCGATCTGCTCGCGCCAGTCCACCTGGCCGCCGGTGAGCTCACCACCGAGGCGGGTATAGCCGCGGAAATGCGGGCTGTTGACCATGGCGACGGCGTCCTTGTCCGCCTGCGGCAGCGCGAACAGGGCGCGGGCCTGGGTGAGCAGGCGTCCGATCAGGTCGTCCGGCACACCATGCCCGGTCAGATAGAAGAACCCGACCTCGTGTGCCACCCGGCGCAGCCGGTCCCGCAGTTCGGCGGGGTCGTCGCGGAGATCGACGACGGGCAGCGCCGTGTGGACGGAAAGCACGGCTCCATTGTTCCCGCCGGACGGCCGGGTGGCCATGGTCCGGCTCAGGCTGAACGCAATGTCGCTCGCGGCTCAGGCGGGGCAGGCCGGCACGTTGATCACCGGGGTGACGTTGTCGACCAGAGGCTGGATCGGCACGCGTGGTGCGCCCGGCACCGTCGGCTCGGCCAACCGAAACACCAACTCCCCCGATGTCCGAGGCGGGATGGCGACCTGCACCTCGAACGTCGGATGGCCATTCTCATGCTCGGTGAAGAAGGGCACCCGCTGACCGTTGACGAACACACTCAACAACTTCGCGTCCTTCGTCGCCACGAGACGTATCGAGCTGAGCATCGTCGCCGTCGGGAGTTTGATGGGGACGTTGGGGTTGAGACCATCCGAACCGGCGACGTAGTCGGGCAACGGAGTGTCCGGCACGGCGCTCTTGAGTTTCACGGTGACGGTGGAATTCCGCTCTTTTTCCGTACAACGGTCGGCCACATACTCGATTTCTCGCCGGAGGTAGTAGTCCATCTTGTTACCACCGAGATTGTTGATCACCACCTCCGCGTACGGAGCCGGATCCGCTGGAACCGCGTGCCCCAAAGGGGTGCCCTCCAGCAACTTCTGGTCTTCCGGCGACGCGCTCCACACCGAGATCCGGCGTTCGCCGACTGCCCGCCCCAACGCGTCGAGCAGGTCACGCGGCCTGTCGACGGACGTCGTCATCCTCTTGACGACCGCGTCGGCGATGTCCTGGAGAAATTCTTTCCGCGCGGTCTGATCTTTCGGAAAACGTTGGTACGCAATTGACTCCGTCAACTCGACCACGTTGTCCTTGGTCACCTTCTCGCCATCCGGCATGCTCACCGGACCGATCGCCCCGAGGATGTAGCTCAGCGCGACGGGATCGAGGGCAACCACGCCGTCGACGTTCATGCCGGATTGTTGCGCCCACATCGATTTCCAGATCTGGGCGGCATACGGAAAATGGGGACTCATGTTGCTGTTACGGAAATCGGTGCCCGGATTGGCGTAGCCATACTGTTGCGCGAACTCGGGTCCGAGGTCGATCGGCGTGAACGGCCCTTTCAGTTCGGTATTCGGCCCCAACTCCTGGACGGTCGGCACTCCGTTGTCGAACTTGAGTATCCCGAAACCGCCGAGTATTCCGCCGGTGCCGCGCGCCTCGGCATTGGTTTGGAATCCCATGAAGTAGGTCCTGGGTCCGTCCGCACCCATCATGGCAGGGCCCAATTTGGCCGCAATGGCGGTGGCATCAAGGAAATTCGCGACGCTGGTGGCTTGGGCACGAAGCTGTGAACGCACATCCCGCAGCACGGAGAAGTATGCCGGGTCGGATATTGCCCGGGCTTCCGATTCCAACCGACGTGCATCGGCGGCGATCTTGCTCAGCTCCGGTTGCTTGGCCCGCAGCAGCTCGACATCGACACGTTTGCCGTCGTACAGACTGCTGGGCGAAAGTGCAACGCCCAGTTGGGCGGACGGACGCAGGATGTCGCTTGCCAACCCGAGAACAACACCGGAGATCTGCTGTCCGGTTCGGAATGGGCTGCCCAACCACGGGATATGGGCCGCGACCGTCCAAGGTGCCGATCCGGTGGCGTCGCTCGCGGCCCGGGCTTGCGACTGGGCGGCGTCTGCGAGGCGAAGTGCATCCTCGACATCTCCGTCGGCAAGCGCATCCTTGGCCTGCTGGGCGCTGGTACGTGCCTGCTCCAGCTGAGCTTTCGCCGAATATGCCTCGGCGCCAAGCCAACCCAAGAATCCCACGATCACCACCACGAGCACCAGGATGGAGATCCGGGTCTCGCGCCGGCGCCACAGTTCACCGAACCGGGACGGCTGATCGTCTTCCGCATGATCACCATCGACGCCCGACGTGCGTCGGGATTGTTTGCGCACTCGAAACGCTTTCCCGTCCTAGGCCGCCGAGCGTCACCCGGACGGCAGCGTCAAGGGGACGACCGATGCCCCGGCTGGTGTGGTGAGACTCGAGGTCCTAGCAGCCCCGGCCGAGCGACACCGTCAGCGTTCCGTAGGGACCGATCTTCGCGCTGGCACCCAGGAAGCACACCTGGAAGTCCAGACCCGCGGTCACACTCTTCCAGGCCCCTTGAAGAAAGCCGGGAATGAGGGAGAGCGGCACGAATGAGGTCACCAGAAGCTGCTGCGGTGGGTTCTTGTTGGAAGTGCCGATCCACCACAGATTGTTCTGCAGCCAATTGTCCTGGGCCAAGAAATCCATCGGCCCCGCAATGGTGTTGTCCAAAATCTGCGTCACGGGCGCGAGCGGCGCGGGAGCGGCAATGTCTGCCTGCGCGGCCACTGCGGGGGTGAGTGCGGCAGCAGCAGCCACCGCGCAAGCCGCAGTCATCACCTGAAACTTGGTCGTAGCACGCGAAACTCGGGTCGCAAGAGCTGACATTTTTCCTGGCCTTCCGTCAGGGAATCTGAACAGAAGAATTGCAGACTGTGCGCTACCTGTCAACACGAAAACATGCAGGTCGGGGGTCGTTTCTGTGCGCAAGATCCGTTTCGAAACAGACCAGCAACGCAGCCGCGCGCGGTCACAATTTTGCTCAGATTGACGGATGAGAAAATTTTTCGCGGCGCATTGCACCGCCGATGCCGATTCTTTCGAGGTCCGCTTGGGGAATGAGCGTCTATGCCTATATCGACGGGTTCGTCGACAGCTCGCGTTGAATGTAGCCAACAAGAGACTCTTGAGCATCGACAGTCATGAACCCTGCCGCTTGAATCTTGCTCAAATCCAAGACGCTGTTTCGCGGCCGTAACGCAACAGGACCCGCAATCGAGGCCACGTATCGGTCGGTGCTCACCGCGACCACCCGGTCTGGATCGTGGCCGGCGAGCTCGAACACTCGGCGTGCAATATCCGCCCGGGACCCGACGGCACCTGAGCCTGTCACGTTGTACAGGCCGTAGGGCGCACCGGTTTCCGTGAGGTGCCGGACGGCCCGGGCCAGCTCCGGCGCGAACGTCAATCTGCCGTATTGGTCGTCCACCACGGCGGGATTGATCCCACGCTCGGCGAGCGAGAGCATGGTCCGCACGAAATTCTGCCCCTTCCCCACCACCCAGGACGTGCGCAAAATGTAGTGCCGCGGAACGGTTGTCACGATCTGGTCGGCTGCGGCCTTCGTCTGCCCGTAGACACCCAGCGGAGCGACCGGGGCGTCTTCTCGGTAGGGATCTGCAGCCGCGCCGTCGAATACGTAGTCACTGGAGATGTGCACCAACGTCAGTCCATAGGTGGTGCAGACACGGGCCAGGGCGGCGACACCGCTGACATTCGTCGCCCACGCCGCTGTCCGCCCCTGTGCCGTCTCGGCCAGGTCCACCGCCGTGTACGCGGCGGCATTGATGACGACGTCATAGTCGCGCCAACGGAACACGCTGTGCACGTCCGTGCCCGCGGCGAGGTCCATGGTTGCCCGACCGGCGAATTCGACACCGGACCGGTCGGCGTACAGTTCGCGCAGGGCGCTTCCGACTTGGCCGGTTCCCCCGAGAACAAGAATTTTCCGCGGCGGCATCGGAGCCACGTCCTTCAGTCGCGGATGCGCGCGATCCTTCACCGACAGCACCGCTCGGTCGAGCGGGACCGGCCATCGGATGTCCAGCGTCTCATCGGCGGGGTTCACCGACGGGTACACAGCGGCCGGCGAGTAGTGGTCATTGACCAGATACGTATAAGAGGTATTGGGCTCCAACGTCTGGAACGCATTACCCACTCCCCGCGGCACGAAGACTGCCCGGGACGGGTCCAGCTCAGCGGTGAACACCGACCCGAATGTCGGACCGGTACGAAGGTCGACCCAAGCACCGAACACGCGCCCCGAGACCACCGAGACATATTTGTCCCAGGGCTCGGCATGGATACCCCGGGTGGTCCCGACGGCATCGTTGAACGACACGTTGTTCTGAACCGGCCCGAAGTCGGGCAGCCCGGCCGCAACCATTTTCTGGCGCTGCCAGTTCTCTTTGAACCAGCCTCGGTTGTCCCCGTGGACGGGCAACTCCCAGAGGGTCAGGCCGGGGATCGGGGTCTCGGTGGCACGCAACGCCTTTTCGTACTCCACCACCTGTCCACTACCTCCGCTCACTGGCCCAAACGCGCATAGAACGCCTCGGTGGCGTCTTTTGCAGGACCCCACCAGGCTTCGTTGTCGCGGTACCACTGGATGGTCGCGGCCAGCCCGCTCTCGAAGTCGTCGTAGCGCGGACGCCAACCCAGCTCCTCGCGCAGCTTGGTGGAATCGATGGCGTACCGCAGGTCATGACCGGCCCTGTCGGTAACCCGGTCATAGGCGTCGGCGGGTTGCCCCATCAGGGTGAGGATCATCTCGACGACGGTCTTGTTATCACGTTCGCCGTCGGCGCCGACCAGATACGTCTCGCCGACGCGTCCGTTTTCCAGGATCGTGAGCACCGCCGCCGAATGGTCGTCGGCATGGATCCAGTCCCTGACATTGCGCCCCTCGCCGTAGAGCTTGGGTCTGGTTCCGCGCAGCACGTTGGTGATCTGGCGCGGAATGAACTTCTCGACGTGCTGGTACGGGCCATAGTTGTTGGAGCAATTGGAGATCGTCGCCGCAACACCGAACGACCGCACCCACGCCCGCACCAGCAGATCGCTGCCTGCCTTGGTCGAGGAGTACGGCGACGACGGGTTGTACGGGGTGACTTCGGTGAACCGGCTCGGGTCGTCGATCTCCAGATCGCCGTACACCTCATCGGTCGAGATGTGGTGGAAGCGAGTGCCGTGCCTGCGCGCGGACTCCAGCAGGGTGAACGTGCCCACTAGATTGGTATGGAGGAATGGGCGCGGATCGTCCAGCGAATTGTCGTTGTGCGACTCCGCGGCGTAGTGGACGACCGCATCGGCGTCGCCCATCAGATCATCGACGAGATCGGCATCCGCGATGTCGCCGAGGACGAATGCCACCCGGTCGTCCGGCAATCCTGCAAGTGACTGCCGGTTACCCGCGTAGGTCAACTTGTCCAGCACCGTGACGTGGTGATCGGTGTGGTCGACGACGTGGTGCACGAAATTGGATCCGATGAAGCCGGCTCCTCCGGTGACCAGCAGGCGGGCCATCTAGAGTCTCCTGTCCAGCAGGCTCAGCAGGTAATCGCCATACCCCGACTTCGACTGCGCCACCGCACGTTCGCGCAACTCGTCGTCATCGAGATAGCCTTGCCGCCAGCCGATCTCCTCCGGCACCCCGATCTTCAGACCGGTCCGGCGTTCCATGGTCCGCACGAACTCGGCAGCATCGGTCATCTGATCGAAGGTCCCGGTGTCGAGCCACGCCGTACCGCGGGGCAGCACCCGCACGTGCAGCCTGCCCTGTTCCAGATAGACGCGGTTTATATCGGTGATCTCGTACTCGCCACGTGCGCTCGGCTTGAGGCGCTGGGCGATGGCGACCACGTCGTTGTCATAGAAGTACAACCCCGGTACCGCGAAGTTGCTCTTGGGGACCTTCGGCTTCTCCTCCAACGACACCGCCAACCCCGCACCGTCGAACTCGATGACCCCGTACGCTGCCGGATCGGCGACTTGGTAAGCGAAGATGGCCCCGCCGTCGACGTCGTTGAACGCCTGCAGTTGGGTACCCAGACCGGGGCCGTACAACAAATTGTCGCCCAGGACGAGGGCAACCTTGTCACCACCGATGAAACGCGCTCCGATGGTGAAGGCTTGGGCCAGTCCGTCCGGCGACGGCTGCTGGGCGTAACTGATCGAGACTCCGAACCGAGAGCCGTCGGCCAGCAGCCGCTCGAAGCTCGCGGCGTCTCGCGGTGTGGTGATCACGAGGATGTCCCGGATGCCCGCCAGCATGAGCGTCGACAGCGGGTAGTAGATCATCGGCTTGTCGTACACCGGCATCAACTGTTTGGAAACACCGAGCGTGATCGGGTGCAGACGCGTCCCCGAACCTCCCGCCAAGATGATCCCTTTCACGCGGCCATCGTGGCATACGCGGGGCGGCCGACCTAGCGGCTGGGCGCGCCACCACCCTGAAGGCACTGCCGCCGGCCGGGCCCGGTGACGGCAAAGATCGTCCGTCATCGAACCTGGACCGGCAATGGTTGCCACCGCCGCGGCGACGTGGACACAGCCGGACCCGGCCGTCGGCGCGGCCGCATCGGCCGACGAGCGGATCGACCTTTGCAGGGATGTTGGCCCAGACGCGTGGGGCGGGCACCCCGGCCGGCATCCGAAGCAGACCCGGAGAAAATGCCCAGTGCTCGATGGGCAAGTTCCCAGGTGTCACCGACGCCCCGTCCCAGCACACCCCGGCGGACCGCATGGGAAGCTCAACTGGCGAAATCGGCCCTACACCAGCGAATTTCGCGCTGGTTACCGCAACGTTTCGCACCGCGGGGCGCCGCAACCCACACCTCGATCGAATTTGCATCCGCAAAGATGGCGGCGTCCCTGTTGTGGCAGCACCTGCTGCCCGTGACCGGTCACCGACCGCCGGGACACCGGCGGCGCAATATCCACCCACTCGCAGAATGAGCAAAGCCGGCCGCCATCGGTGACCGGCCGGCGACGCCCGGGCTCACCGACGACGGGCGCGGAAGGGCGCGGCTACGGCAGCAACGCCGGCCGCTTTCGCCCCTTCCCCACTTTCATCGTGGCGGCAGCGGCGCGGTGGGAATACCCGAACAACGCTAGTTTCGGGTTTGCCCGTAATTCGACGAGTCGAACTGACCCAGGTTCACGCGGTGCAGTTTCAGTACCCAACGGGTGACAAGCAATGCATCGTCACCCGTTACCCGTAAGGCATACCGCGAAGGCTCTTCCAGCAAATTTTGTTAAGCAATACGGCCGCGATATCGCGACGATTCTTGAAGCGTCTGGTTGGAGCTTTCGGGCGTTTGATTGGCGACACCGCCGGCGCGGTCGCAACCTGGACTCTTGGTGTGAACGACGGATGAATGCACATCTACCTGCACGTATGGCGCGTCAATATTGTGAAGTTACTGGGCGAAGCGCGGTGTCTGGCACTAGTATCGTTTTCAACGGACCGCGCTTCTTGATTCGCGCACGCCGTTGCAACACAAAGTTGACACCGCCGTCATCACGGAGATCGGCAAATGAATAGAGTGCCCCCCGATCGCGGTCTACCGCCATCGGTAACAACGTTCCGGGCTTGCACCGACGGTGGTCGCAATCGTTTCCGTTCGCGTTGTTGATCCGCCGCACACCAGTTATGCTTATTTACGATCCCGTCAATATTGTTTGCTGGATTCGAGAGGATTGGGCAATGACCAGGGCGGCCGATACCACCACCATCACCACCGGGCACGGTTCTGTGGCGCACGGAATGACGACATCCGCATCTCATTCCCTGCGCCACGACCAGGTGTCCGTCGCGCGGCCCAGGGGATCCGACCGGGTCTCACCGGGCGACAGCCCGACCCGGCAGCGCCACCAAGGCGTGCGTCACTCTTTGCGTGCCACCAGAATCATCGGCAGGATCCGGGCCTTCATGGTCGTGCCCGCTGTCGACTTCACCATGATGGTCATCCCATTGGCCTGGCGGCCGCCTCAGATCTATGCGGTCGTCGCGATGGCGATCGTGGGCACCGTTTTTCTCTCCGGCGGAAGCCGGTACACCGCAAGACTGCATCTGAGCGTGCTGGACGAACTTCCCACCATCCTCACCCGGCTGCTGGCGACCGTGGCGATTCTGTCTGCGGCCATCCTGTTCGCCCATCAGAAAGCGGCGGTTCTGACCTTCATCGAAACCGCCTGCCAGTCAGTGCTACTCGTTGTCGTCGGCCGCCTGATCACCACGAGACTCATTGCCGTGGGTCGCCGGTACAAGCTCACCCAGCATCACACGATCCTCATCGGCGGAGGCCCCGTCGCGGCGGAGCTGGCCAAGATCCTGACCGAACATCCGGAATACGGGCTCACGGTCGACGGCTTCGTGGACAACTGTGAAGACTGCCCGGCCGAACGGTACCTGCCTCGGCTCGGCCGCCTCGGCGATCTCGATATGGCCGTCGTGACGGCCGGTGCGGACACCCTGCTGTTGGCCGACGGCCGCTTCGACGAACGCGCGTTGATGGACGCGGTGCGTACCAAGGAGTGCGAGACAGCCGAACTGATGATCGTTCCGCGGATGCACCACTTCTACACCCTGACCGGCGTCGCCGACCACATCGGCTCCATTCCGATCATGCGGATTCGTAACCCCAACCTCCGCGGTCTGACCAGGGCGATCAAACGGCTTTTCGACATCGCGGTGTCATCGGTCGCCTTGGTGGTCTTGCTTCCGGTGCTCATCGCGGCGGCGGTCGCAGTTCGACTCGAGGGTGGCCCAGGCGTGATCTTCCGGCAGGTGCGAGTTGGACGCGACGGCAAGACTTTCGAGGTATTGAAATTCCGCTCGATGCGGCCCGCGAACGAAGCCGAATCCCAGACGCAGTGGAGCGTCGCCGCCGACAACCGGGTCGGTCCGGTCGGACGGTTCCTGCGTTGCACATCGATAGACGAGTTGCCGCAGCTGTGGAACATCCTGCGCGGTGACATGACGGTGGTGGGGCCGCGGCCCGAACGCCCACATTTCGTCAAGCAGTTCTCAACCGAAGTAGACCGCTACGCCCACCGTCATCGGGTGCAGGTCGGTCTCACCGGTCTCGCCCAAGTCAGTGGGCTGAAAGGCAACACGTCCATTGCCGACCGAGCCCGTTACGACAACTTCTACATCGAGAACTGGTCCCTGTGGCTCGATATCAAGATCATCATCCGGACCTTCCGGGCGGTCGTGCTCTACCGCGAGAGGTCGGTCCGGCCATGACGAAGCACCGCCGGCCGTCCGGCATCGGTTCGGGAGGGACGCGCATCTGAGCTGAGACCGCACTGCATGCCACATCTGCGATACGGCCCTCATCCGCTCGACGAAGCGCGGAACAACCCACAGCACCGACCGGCTCTCGTCGGATCCGATGCCCGTCCCGTCAACAACCCCGTCCCGTCAAAAACCCCGTCGCGTCAACAACCCCGTCGCGTCAACAACGTCGTGCCACTCACCTATCCGCGCCCATGCGTCAGACCGGCACCGCGGAGGACGCGCGCCTCACTTATCGAGAGGAGACCACCCGTGAAGATTGCCATCCTGGGCCTGGGATATGTCGGCATCACCGCGGCTGCATGCCTTGCCAGCGAAGGCCACGAGATCATCGGAATCGACCCGAACCCTCTCAAGGTGGAGGCCGTCCTGGCCGGGCGCTCGCCCATCACCGAACCCGGTGTCGGAGAACTGATTGCCGAAGCTCGCCGACAAGGCTTGATCCACGCCAGCACCACCGTGGTGCCCGAGGTCGCCTCATGCGAAATGGCGATCGTCTGCGTGGGGACGCCGAGCGCGGCGGACGGCTCACACAACATGACGTTCATCGCGGAGGTCTCACGTCAGATCGCCGAAGTCGTCCGGGCATACCCTGATGGCAATCTGACCGTCGTGTACCGGTCCACCATCCGCCCCGGAACGATGGAAGAGTTGATCCAACCCATCTTCGACGAAGTGTTGCAGGACGAGGCCTCACGCATCGAGCTGGTGTACAACCCGGAGTTCTTACGCGAATCTTCGGCGGTCAAGGACTTCTTCGCCCCGCCCAAAATCGTCGTCGGGACCAGGACCGGCGGGCGGTGCCCGGTCATCGACAAGATCAACGAAGGCATCGACGCCCCGGTGTTCTACGTCAGGTATCGCGAAAGCGAGATCACCAAGTTCGTGGACAACACGTTCCACGCCGTGAAGACCGTGTTCGCCAACGAGATCGGCAGGCTGTGCGCCCAGCTCGGCATCAGCGCCGCCGAGGTCCACAAAATCTTCGTCTCGGACACCAAACTGAACATCTCGCCGTATTACCTGCGCCCCGGCGGCCCCTTCGGCGGCTCCTGCCTGCCCAAAGATGTTCGGGCGCTGCAGCACATATCGCGCATGTCCGGTGGGTCCACGCACCTGATCGACTCGTTGATCGACTCCAACGAGGCCCACAAGTCGTTTCTGTACCGGTACGTCGCCGAAGAGCTGGAGCACGGGGCGAGGGTTCTGCTGCTGGGTATCGCGTTCAAGAACGACAGCGACGATCTGCGGGAGAGCCCGAACATCGATATCGCCAGGATGCTGATCACCGCGGGCTACCAGCTCTCCATCTTCGACCCGCACGTCCAGCCGCACAACCTGATGGGCCAGAACCTCGGTGTGCTGTCGAATTCACCCTTCATCCGTCAGTTGCTCGTCGACCAGGAGATGATCGAGAACACCGAGTGGGACCTGGTGGTGGACACCCGCAGCACCGCAGGCAAGTACGCCTTGACCGCGGCACGCGTCGTCGACATCAATCGGCTGCGGTGATTCCGCGGACAATCTCGGTTCCGAAGGAGAGCACATTGCCGGACCCGCACCTGCCGCGCAGGATGGACTGCCCGACCTCCTCGCGGCGCCTGCGAATTGCCCTGGTGTACAGCAGGATGCCGTTTCCCATGATGCGCGGAGACCAGACCACCGTTGCCCATCTGATCAGCTTCCTCGCGCAACGCGGCCACACGGTCGACCTCTACACGCTGGCGGTCGACGGAGAACTCGACGAAGCACAGACCGACTGGCTGCACCGAACCTGCCGCAAGGTGAACATCTACACGCAGTCCTGGCGCGCGAAGATCATCGGTCTTGTCGTCGGCATGTTCGCTCTTCTCCCGTTGCAGGTGAGCATCTTCCGCAATCCCGCCCTGAAAAGAGACCTGGCCCGGGCGGTCGGCTCCGGTGATTACGACATCGTGTACTGCTACTACCCGCGCACAGCGCCCGCCGTGCCGCAGAGCATCAAATCGAGTCAGAGCACGGCATCGTTTCTCGCTCTGCAACTTTCCCAGACGCTCAACACCAAACGGATGGCCCGCGACGAGCGCAGCAGGCTCAAGCGCATCGTCTACCGCATCGAAACCGTGTTGATGGGTCGTTTCGAAGCCAGAGTCTGGCAGAACTTCACCAAGGTGGTGCTCATCGGGCCCGCCGACGTGGCTGCGGTGATCGAACAATGCGCAGCACACGATCAACCCGAAATCGACAATTGGATCTACGGTGCCCATGGGACCGACACCGACAAGTTCCAGGCCGCCGAGGCGGACGACGTGGTACCCGGGCGCATCGTGTTCTCCGGGTCGATGCTCTATCCGCCCAACATCGGTGCGGTGCTGTGGTTCGTCGAGCGAGTCTGGCCCACCATCCGAGCACAGGTGCCCGATGCCACTTTCGTGGTCCAGGGCCGCGACCCGGCACCAGCCATTCTGGAACTCGATGGGCGCGACAACATCTGGGTCACCGGGACGGTGCCCGACGTCGGGGTGATCATCCGGTCCGCTCAGGTGTGCGTCAACCCGATGATCGCCGCCGGTGGAATGCAGAACAAGCTCATCGAGTACATGGCGTGCAGCAAGGCCGTCGTCGCATCCTCGGTCGCCAACGAGGGAATCATGGCGCCCGACGGCACGGTGGTGATCGCCGACGACCCGGCGACATTCGCCCGGGAGGTCATCGAACTCCTACGGGACGCCGACGCGGCCACCCGCCTCGGCGCACGGGCACGGGAACACGTCCTCGCCAACTGGACATGGGAGAAGCACTTCCTGGACCTGGAACAGGCCTTCTACGCCGCACTCGACGGCGACCTCGACGATATCGACGCTGGGCACGGCATCCCAGCCGGCCGGCATTGAGCTTCTGATGGCACTCACGGTGGCGCTGCGTTACGGCGGTATCGCGCTGCAGTTCGTGATCCTGATGATCCTGGCACGCCGCCTCGATCCCGAAGACTACGGTCGCTACCTCCTGGTGCTCAGCGCCGTGCTGCCGACGTACTTCCTGCTCGGCTTGGGGGTGTCGGAGACCTTTGTGCGCGACGCTCCCAAACTCGAGGCGCGGGGTGAGCCGGACCAGGTGCGCGCCCTGCTGGGCACGACATTGACGTTCGCTCTCGCCAACGCCGCCGTCGTCGCTCTGACGGGCGGTCTGCTCCTGTCGCTCCTCCCCCTCGATACATCGACCTGGATCCAGGTGGCGTTCATCCTGGCCTTCTTCGTGGCCAACGGTCTGATGTTCAACGGGGCGCAGCTCCTTCTCGGGGTCGGGGCCAAGGGGCTCGGAGCATTTTTCTTCTACCCCGCCGTGAATCTCAGCCTCGCCGTGAGTGCCGTCCCGTATGTGGTGCTCGCCCACCAACCCACCTTCTCCGGCGTGGCACTGGCAACGTCGGTGGCCTCGTTGATCGTGGCGGCATTCGCCTTGCTGCTCGTGGTCCGCCGCGTCCGGCCCGGCCCGCCGAGCATCGGCGTCACGCGACACCTGGTGCGGGTCGGACTGCGCCTGTCGGCGGCGCGCGGGCTGTACGCAGCAGGAATCTGGCTGCCGACCTTCATAGCGGGGCTGGCGCTTTCACCCGTTCAGGCCGGATACCTCGGTACGGCGGGGAGACTGGCGGTGGCGGTGGGCGCCATCACCGCCGCGGTCCGGTTCGCGATCCGTCCCACCATCGTGCGAGCTTTCGAGGCGCAGGACCGGCAGGCCATCAAGCTGATCTGTGGCCGGCTGGCGACGGTCACGCTGGTGATCACGCTCGCCGCGGTGGTGGTGAGCAGCGTGGCCGGGCATTGGCTGATCTCAGCGGCTTTCGGCGCGGACCTCGCACCCGCGGCACCTTTGCTGACGGTCCTGTTGGTAGCCGTCGCCATCGAGGCCTACGCGGGCCCCATCGACGAAGTGCTCAAGATGACCGGGCACGAGAACCGCGTCCTGGCCATCTTCTGCGTGGCCGTTCCGCTCGCAACGGTGGCTCTGCTCGGTGTCGCACATTGGGGCGTCATGGCGATGGCCTGGGTTCAGGTCCTGTACACCTTGGCCGTGTTCGGCGCGATGATTGTTGTGTTGCATCGGTATTGGGGCATCTGGATACACCCGATCCTGCCGGGATCCCGGACCGTCCGTGCCGGCTCCCGAGACGAAATCTGACTGGAGGTCCCCACGTGGCTCACCTGACGCGGCCCCGGCCCCGTACCGCATCCCCGCCGGGCGTGGCGGCGCTTCAATCCAGTGTTCCGTTGACCGTCGTCGCGGCGGCTTCGTTTCTGCCCTATCTCAACCTGGGGCCGCTGTCGGTACCGTCGCAGGTACAGCCGTGGGCCGCGCTACTGGCCTGGCTCTGGGTCGGCGGCCGTCTGCTGACCACCGGCATCCGCATCACCGCACTCCAGTTCACGCTGGTGCTCTTCGCTGCATGGTTCATGTTCTACGTCTACGGCGGGGACGGCTTCGACCTCCAGATCTACCTGCGCCGGTCGGCGTCCTTTCTGCTCAGTGCCGGCATCTTTCTCGCGTGCCAGTACCTGACACCGGCCACGCTGTGGCGGGCGTTGAAACTCACGCTTCCGCTCTGGTTGCTGTTCGCCATGCTGCGCTACCTCGCCCCCACCATCTACTTCGAGTTGGTCACGCCGCTGGTACCCACGGTGGTGAACTCCGGGGCGCGCGGCACCTCGAGCCTCGCTCCGGAGGCCACCGATTTCGGTTTCACCATGGCCTTCATGGTGGTGCTGTGCATGATCGCGCGGCGCCGGCTGCAGGAAGAGGGTGCGCGCGCCGAGAAGTGGCCGTTGGCCTTCGCCATCGCCGGTGCCCTGCTGTCACAGTCCGGCACCGGTTACATCGGCCTGGCCCTCATCGGCGTCGTCTACCTGGCTACGCGGCCGTCCGGCCAACTGGGCGTGATAGGTAAGTCCGCCATCGCGGTAGTGGTCGCCGTGCCCGCCATCCTCGCCCTGGACACGTTGTCCTCCAGCGGTATCCGCGGGATCGACCTACTGAGCACGGCGATCCGCTCACCGGCGGAGTTGCTGGACACCACCGTCTCCTATCGCATTGCCCACAATGTCGTCGGTGTCCTCGGCATGCTCGACACGGGCTTGCGGGGGTACGGTGCCGGTGCCTTCGTCAACGAAGCACCGGATGTCTATGCCAGACATTCGGTGGGGTCGATGCTCGGACTCAACGCCTACTACGGTGACTCGGTGCCGGCCACCTTGAGTCAGTCACCGGTTTCGCAGTTCGCCGTCATCATGCTCGAGTTCGGGATCATCGGCGTGGCATACGCGTTCATCATCTTCCTGTTCGCGATGCGGTCACAGATTCCCTTCAGAACGATCGCCGTGGTCATCCTCGCGGTCACCTGGCTGAACAGCTTTCCGGCGGGATGGCCACCGTTCTGGGTGCTGGTCGGCATCATGATGAGTCCGCATTTCCGGTCCGTCGGGACGTCGGGCGGCGTGAACGTCGACGACGTGGCGACATCTCCTGCCCCGACTGTGCCTGCCGAGAGGCTCCGATGACCGTCACCGAAGACAAACCCACCCAACTGGACAACACGCCGGAGGCGCGGTACGGATACGTACACGGATTGGACGGCTTACGGCTGCTGGCCGTCCTGATCGTCATCGTGCGCCACTACGAGCTCGTCATGATCCTGCCCGGCGGTTTCGGTGTCTCGATCTTCTTCTTCATCAGCGGCTTCCTGATCACTCGCCTGCTGCTGGCCGAGGAGCACCGGTTCCAGCGCCCGATCGCCATCAAATCGTTCTACATCAGGCGGTTCATCAGGTTGCTTCCACCGTTGCTGCTGATGGGCGTGATCGCCGTGCCCGCGCTGTATTACTTCTATCCCGAGGACTTCTCACCCGCCCAGATCGCGATGTCGTTCACCTACCTGGGAAACATCACGAAGTACGGCGCGATGGCGTGGGGATGGCGGGAAGGATATCCGGCGATCGAACCGCTGTGGAGCCTCGCGGTCGAGGAGCATTTCTATCTGCTGCTGCCCGCGGCCCTGCTGTTGTTCCGCACACCGAGGTCGCGGGTGATCATGATGTCGGTCGCCGTCGTCGTGCCGCTGATCATTCGGGTGTGGTACTACGAAGTGGCGCCGGTGGCTTTGGCCGACCAGTTCAACTACCACTTCACGTTCACCCGGCTCGATTCCATCGGATTCGGAGTGCTGCTCACCCTGCTTCTGGACGCCGGCTGGTTGCGAATTCCGAGCAGGCGCTTCGTCGGGCATCTGCTGGTGTTCGGCGGTGGACTTCTGATGCTCGCGTCCATGGTGCACTGGTCCCAGGCGTACGAGATCGCCTGGAAGTACAGTTTCCAGAGCCTGGCAATCGGGATCTTCTTCGTGGGCGTGATATTCGCGCCCAACTACCGCTGGCTCCGAAGGCTGCTGGAGCGTAAGCCCATAGCGCACCTGGGCAAGATCAGCTATGAGATGTACCTGTGGCACCTCCCTATACTGGCGGTGTTGGTCGCCGTGCTCCCGAACCGGGCGTTGGCGATCCCGATCGCCCTGGTTGCCACCGTGCTGATATCCGACGGGGCGTACCGTTTGACGACGAAACGGCTGAGCGGTCTGCGCAGACGGTTCGGTGGACACCCGGTATGACGGTGGCCTACGGCTCGACGTCGACGAATGTGCTTGGTGAGGGGAGGCTTTCATGATCCGCCGTATCGCGGTGGCGGCAGCGCTGCTTGCGGCCTTGTGTGCGTGCAGTTCACCGAAGGGTGTCGACTCCGCCGCGGCCGCCGACCCGTACACGTGCATCGCTCCCAGGCTGCCCGCCGCACCCACGGCCACTCGAGACAGGGTTGCCGTCATCGGCGACTCGTACACCGGTGGTAGCCCGCAAGGCGGTAACGGCGACAAGCGATGGACGTCTGTCGCGGGAGCACAGCTCCAGGGCATGGGACTTGACGTCGTGATGAAGGTGGGGGCCGAAGGCGGCTCCGGCTATGTCGCCCATGGACGACGCACCGGTGAAGTGTTCGCCGACAAGATTCCCACCACGTTGTCACCGGGCGACCATGTGGTGGTGGTTTTCGGTTCCATCAACGATTCGCACGGCACTCCCGGCCAGATGGCGCACGCGACGTGCGACACCCTGCGCGACGCCGAAGTCGCCGCTCCGGCAGCCCATCTGCTGGTGATCGGGCCGCCCTGGGTGAGGAACAGTCCCCCTCCGGCCTATATCCTGCGCACGCGCGACATCCTGCGCACGCGGTCGGAAGAACTGGGTGCCACTTTCGTCGACCCCATCGCGGATCGGTGGTTCGCCGACCGGCCGGACCTGATCGGTGCGGACGGCGTGCATCCCACCGACGCCGGGCACGAGTACATGGCACAGAAGATCGCGCCCGTCATCGCGCAACTGTTGATGTCGCCGCCGGCCGTGCACTGATCCGCCGGCACGACCGGGGGTCATGACACTGCGGGCACCGGAAGCGGATCGCTGATCCGCTCTGCCAGACTCTGGTGTCCCCATTCGGGATTGGCGATGTACACGACTTCCGTGTCGGGCCGATTGGTGGTGTACAGACCCCAGTGCGGATACCCGAGCACGGTTCGTCCGGACCCGTCGGCCAAGTCCTCGTAGTAGCCGATCGGGGTATCGGCATCGACGACCTGGTCACCGTTGAGCCACACATCGAGGTGTCCCTGCGCGCCGAAGGTGGCCCGTAGCGTGAGGTAGGTGTGCTCGCCGGCTTCTGGGACGCGAGTGACGAAGTGCGGCACCTGAACCCCACTCTGCGGGTTCTGCGAACCGACCGCGTCGTCGCCGTACAGGTGCGCCGACGAACAGGTACGGATCGTCAGTTGGGAATTCGCCACATCCACGAAAAGCACCGGCGTCCGGCCCGATCCCCCGTCATCCACACTGTGCCACTGATGGACGATGCCCCGGCCCGCCTGCGCCAGTCCGGGAGTGCTGCCCAGCACGAGACAGAACGACGACCATACCGTCGCCTCCCCGACACCGTCCTGCTGGCGCGCGACGACCTCGCTGCGCCGGCTCCCGCTGTCGGCATCGTACGAGCCGGCGAAATCGTCGCGACGCACCTCGAATCTGAATAGACCCGGTTCCGGCATGGTCAACGCCGACGGCCGGCCGGCCTGACGCATGAGCTTGCCGTCGACGGCCAGGATGAAGTCCGACGCATCGCCGACCTCGTCGGCCGCGGCTTCGTAGTCATCGTCGCCGATGTGGGCCATGCTCCACCCGGAAAGCAGATCGGTGACGGACGCGTATGCCGGATCGTCGAGCACACCCGACGGGAGTGCATACCGGCCGTTGCGCAACAGCCGAGGGCTCGGGCAGACCGATCCCGCCGCGCACTGCCGGGCTCGTAGATTGATCGCCTGGTCCAGCCGACCCACCAGGGCCTGACCCGACGCCGGCGTCGCATTGGCCACCGAATCGTCGCCCGTCACAGACCGCAGCACCGCACCCGCGCTCACCGCGGCCATGCCTGCCGTTGCCTGTCCGAGAAAGCGTCTGCGGCTCACTGACATCGGGCCGACCTCACGACGCCAGGAGTGCGTCGACCTCGGCTCGGATTCGGTGAGCGTCGGCCGGATCTGTGACACCGATTCCCCACACGAGTTGGCTTCCACCATCGACGGCGGGTGCCGGCACGAGTTCGATCGAATGCGCCTGCTCGGCCTGCAGATAACGCCGACTCCAGGTCGCTGCCGCACGGCGACCGAGTTCACCCGCGAAAACCTGGAGCGACGTGTCGACGCCGGGCAAGCGGGCGAACACGCTGCCGCGCTCGGCGTCACAGTCCACCTCCCACGCAGCCGGGATGAGAACGCTTGTCACCCCAGGGCATTCCGCGGCGCTCCAACGATCGACGACGAGCAGGCCTCCGGCGGGCAGTGCACACACCACGCGGGTGCAGTCGCCGGCGGGCGTGCTGATCCGTCCGCCGACGGCGGGAGTGGGCAACGCGTCCAAGGCGTCCTGCGGCAGCGGAACGGCCCCGGTCAGCCGCCCCACCTTGAAACATCCGGAGTACTCGACCGGCTCCACGCCGAGGTAGCGCGGCCCGTTGTGACTCGCCGCCGATCGCTCATAGGTCCGTTGCGGCCCCGTGGAATACTGCGATGTCCCTGGGTCGACGAGCAGACGGTGGCCGGATACATCGGCCTCGATGGCGAGGAAATCGGCGTGGCCATGGCCGGGATTCCAGCGCGGCCCGATCTCACCCGCATCGAAGATCGCCGCGACGTCGCCTGCGGCGATACGGAAGTAACCGGCGTCCGGCAACGCCGGTGGCACCTCGACGGTGCGTTCGTCCACGACCGAGCCCGGCGGTGGCACCTCGTCGAGCCACGCGTCGTTGAACAATGCGATTTCGCCGTCATCGTGGGTCAGGAACAACCATGCCGACGTAGCGGCGTCGGCTCGCGCCCGAGCCAGCGCACGCGTGGACGCCGACAGGAAGGAGCAGGCGGCGAAGATGCGCAGCGACATCACCGTGAGGCCCTGATACATCGCAGACCGCTCGATCTGCATACCGTCGGGCAGCACCGTCGACCGGATGATCCTGTCGACCTCGCGGTCGAGCCGCGCTGCCCGGTCCGGCGAAACCGACGCGGCCGCAAGGTGGTACAGACACAACGCCGCCAAGTTGCGCTCGGTGTGATTGTTGCGCAGGTCGTGCTCGATGTTGCGCCACAGGAATCCGGCATCCAGCCGCGCGAACGCCTGCACGCGTGCCCGGACATCGGGTGTGACCTCACCGTGGCGCGCGGCGAGGCCGAGCCCGCTCAACACCGCCAGTAGCCGGTGGGAGGCGCCGTAGGGTGCCCATCCGGTGACGAAAGCCTGCGACGACAGGAAGTTGCGGGATGCGGCGAAGGTGTCCAGCAAGGTGACCGCCGTATCGTGGTGCGGTGCTTCGCCGCTGGCCAGGAGCGAATGCACGACTTCGAGATGGGCCAGTTTCATCCGCCAGAGATGGTGGTCCTCCTCGTCGGGAAGCCGGTGCGACCAATCGATTTCATCGATCGAACCGAAGTCGACCGTCCGACCGAGAATGGTGAACCGGCCACGGCGCGCATCCATCATCGCGTCGTCGGTGTGCCGGTAGAACGCACCGATGAAACTTGCCAGCTCGACGGGCAGCTGGGCACAGTGCGCCGGTTCCGGGAGTCGCTCCGCGGTCCGGCGCACCGCGTGGTCGTAACTCTCAGCAATCTTCGGCACGGCCCTGTTCCTGGCGAGTCGCTTGACCTGGTACGCGACGATTCGCGGGGTCAGGCGCGATGCTGCGCGGGCTGTCACAGTCACAGACAATCGAACATCTCCATCACCGTCGGCGGCGCGCAGCAGCACCGCGCAGACCTCACTCGGAGTGCGCCGGCTTCAGCTCGCCGGTCGGGCGCGGCGCCGTCGACGCATCCTGGCTGGACGGCTGCGACGGTTGCGCGCTGCCGTACGTGCTGTAGGTGTACTTGTAGCCGTAGGCCGCGGACCCCCGTGCGGGCACCATGGTGAGGACCGCACCCAGGATCGATGCGCCGACGTCGGTGAGCGCGCCGACTGCGTGGGCGAGCTGCTCGCGTTTGGTCTGCCCCGCGCGCGCCATGACGAGCACCCCGTCGGAGCTCGCCGCCAGGATGGCGGCGTCCGTGACGGCCAACAGCGGCGACGAGTCCACGATGACGTAATCGAACTGGTTGCGCAGGTCCGTCAGCACCTTCTTTGCCGCCTGTGAGGCCAGTAGTTCGCTCGGATTCGGCGGGATCGCACCGGAGGTGAGGACGGTCAGGCCGGCAAAGCGGCTCTCTTGCAAGGCTTCTGACAGGGTCACCTGATTGCTCAACACGGTACTGAAGCCCACCGAACCGACCAGACCCAGATACTTCGCGATCATCGGGCGGCGCATGTCTCCGTCGACGATGACGACGTTGTGATCGGCCTCGGCCAGCGCCAGCGCCAGATTGATCGCCGTCGTCGACTTTCCTTCTCCCGGCAGCGAACTGGTCACCAGGATCACCCGCGGCGGATTGTCGACGGACAGGAACTGCAGGTTCGTCCGGAGTTTTCGCAAGGCCTCCGCGATCGCCGAACTGTCATTGCCGAAAGAGATCGCCGGTTCCTTCTTGCGTTCCTTGTCCAGCGGGATCATGCCCACGACGCCCACGCCCGTGATGTCTTCGATCGTCTGCCGGTCTTTGACCGTGTTGTCGAGGAGATCCCGCAGCAGTGCGAAACCGACACCCAGGATCAAGCCCAGACCGAGGCCGGCCAAGATGTTGCGGAGGACCTTGGGTGAAACCGGTGTGCTGGGTATGGCAGCCCGCTGCTCGACGACCACTCGGGCGTACGGCCTGGCACCGTCTTCCGGGGTTTCCAATTCACGGACCATGACCACGAATTCATCCGACAGCGCATTGGCGATATCCCTGGCCCGCACCGGCGATTCGTCCACGACCGCGACGTCGATCAGGACGGTGTCGGCCTTCGCGGTTGCCTTGACGTGTTCGCGCAGCTGACCGGCCGTCATGTCCAGATCCAGTTTGTCGATGGTGCGTTGCGCCAACGTTTCGCCCATCAAGAGTTGGGTGTAGGACAACACGCGGTCCTGCGAGAGGCGGTTGCCCTGATACAGATCGGTGGCCGTTGCACCGCCCGTCGTGGTGGAGACGAAAAGCCTTGTCGAGGCCTGGTAGAGCGGCGTGGTCAACAGCGTCAGGGCCACGGCCGCCGCGACGATCGCCACTGTGGTGAGGCATATGGTCACCCAGCGAGTGCGCAACAACCGTGCGTAATCCTGAAGATTCAAAGCAGCCCCTTCACCTCTGGTCCTGTCCGCACAAATACCCGGTAGTACGCATCCACTGCCGAGGTCATCCGGGAATCACCGAGAATCTCGCCGCTGTCGCCAGGGATATCCCGCTCTCCGCGTACATCATCGCTGACTGCGGCCGAATAGCCTTCGAATTCTCGTGAAGGGAGCCCATCTTCGCCCGAACTCGCGGCCGCCCAGGCCGCGGGCCGGCCCATGAACCCCTCGTCCGGATACTCCTTATCACGCGGTCATCGTGGCACACGGAAAGCCGGTGGGCTAACTTTGTCTCGCAGCCGGATTCGGATATTCGGTCGCAGCAAAGAATTGTTCGAACATCACAGGAATTTGGAGCTCGGCCTGCACGTCCTATTCGTCTGTACCGGAAATATTTGCCGTTCTCCCACCGGCGAACGGTTGGCCGCGGCAGCTGCCGATGCAATGAAGATTCCACAATTCACGGCAGCCAGCGCCGGGACCCGCGCCGTCGTCGACCACCCGATGCACCCGGAGGCCGCCCGCGTTCTGGAGAGCCTCGGCGGCGACCCGTCCGGTTTCGCGGCGCGGCAGCTGAGCCCGCGCATCGCCGGCGAGGCCGATCTGCTGCTCACCATGACAGCCGCGCACCGCGATGCGGTGCTGGAACTGGCGCCACGGCAACTGCGCAAGACCTTCACGCTGGCGGAGGCCGCGGTGCTGACAGCCGAGTACGAGCCCGCCTCGGTCGCCGAACTCGCGGCGCTGCGACCGCGCCTCGCCGCCCACCAGGCCGCGGACGTCCCGGACCCGATCGGCCGCGATGCGGCGTTCTTCGCTGCGACGGGAGCACGGATTTTCGAGTTGATGCAGCCGATACTGACGCTGTGCCTGCGCTCGTCCTAGCGGTCGTATGTGGATAACCCTGCTGGTGATGGCCGTTGCCGTCAGCCTGGAACCGTTCCGGATCGGGATGTCGGTGCTGATGTTGAACCGGCCGCGCCCGCACTTGCAGCTCGCGGCGTTCCTGTGCGGTGGTTTCGCCATGGGTCTGGCGGTGGGACTGACGGTGTTGTTCGTGATCGGTTCGCGGCTGCCGCAGGGCCATTTCACGCTGCCCAGGGTCCAGATCGCGATCGGCGCGCTGGCCCTGGCCGCGGCGCTGGCGCTGGCCGTGACCCCGGCCCGGGCCCGCACCACGCCGGCGTGGCTGGCCCGGTTGCTCGACGGCAAGTCCTTGTGGGTGGCCGCGGTGGCGGGCCTCGGTATCGCGCTGCCGTCGGTCGATTATCTGGCGGTGCTGGCCGTGATCATCGCGTCCGGCGCCGGCGCGGCCACCCAGGTCAGCGCGCTGATCGCCTTCAATGTGGTGGCCTTCGCGCTGGTGGAGATCCCGCTGCTGGCGTATCTGGTGGATCCGGTTCGCACCGGTTCGGTGATGACCGCACTCAACAACTGGATCCGGTCGCGGCGCCGCCGTGAGGTCGCCGGCCTGCTGGTGGTCGTCGGTGCGGTGCTGCTGACCGCGGGCCTGATCGGGGTGTGAGGCCCCACCACCACAGACGTGCGTCGATGACCGTTGAGTAGCCTGACGACCATGTCCAACGCGTCCCTCCTGACCTTCGTGCAGGAACGCGCCAGCGCGACCCCCGACGACGTGGCCTTCACCTTCACCGACTACGACGTCGACCCCGACGGTGTGCCGGAGACGTTGACCTGGTCGCAGCTGCACCGGCGCACCGTGAACGCGGCGCGGGAGTTCGAGCAGTACGGGGCGCCCGGTGACCGGGCACTGATCGTGGCACCGCAGGGGTTGGCCTATATCGTCGCGTTCCTGGGCGCCATGCAAGCCGGGTTCATCGCCGTGCCGCTGTCGGTGCCGGTGCCCGGCTCGCATGACGAGCGGGTCAGCGCGGTGGTCGACGACACGTCGCCGGTGGTGGTGCTGACCACCGCCGCGGTCGCCGAGGTGGCCGCCCAATATGTGGACGACGGCGCCGCGGTGATCGCGGTGGTCGCCGTCGACGCGCTCGATCTCGACGCGCCCGTCCCGGTCGCGGCCGGGCCTGCGGAGGATCCGTCGGGCCCGGATATCGCCTACCTGCAATACACCTCGGGGTCGACCCGGCTGCCGGCCGGTGTCATGATCAGCCACCGCAACCTGCAGGCGAACTTCGACCAGTTGATGGCCGACTACTTCGCCCACCGCGGCGGGACGCTTCCCGAGGGGGCCGCCTTGGTCTCGTGGCTGCCGTTCTACCACGACATGGGGCTGATGCTGGGAATCGCGGCCCCGATCTTCACCGGTCACCCCGGTGACCTGTTGAGCCCGCTGGCATTTCTGGCCCGACCGGCCCGCTGGGTGCAAGCCTTGGCCCGGCATCGGTATTCCTGGTCGGCCGCACCGAATTTCGCGTTCGATCTCACCGCGCGCCGCACCACCGACGCCGAGATGGCCGATCTCGACCTCAGCGGCGTCCTCGGCATCATCAACGGTGCCGAGCGAATTCACCCACCGACCCTGGTCAAGTTCACCGAACGCTTCGGCCGTGTCGGATTCCGCCCCGAAATGGTGCTGCCGTCCTACGGCCTCGCCGAGGCGACGGTGTTCGTCGCCAGCGGCAACAACAACCGTGCCCCGGAAGCCGTCGAGTTCGATCCCGAACGGCTGGTCGACGGCGTCGCGGTGCGCAAGCCCGGCGGCTCCCCCTTGATGCGGTATGGGCTGCCTTCGTCACCCCTGGTGCGGATCGTCGACGCCGAAACCTGCCGGCCGTGCCCGGACGGCACCGTCGGCGAGATCTGGACCCACGGCGAGAACGTCGCCGCCGGCTATTGGCGTAAGCCCGAGCAGACCGGATCGGCTTTCGGTGCGGCGCTGGTGGATCCACCCGCAGGACTGCCCGAGGCGGGCTGGCTGCGCACCGGCGATCAGGGATTCGTCTCCGAGGGCGAGCTGTTCATCGTGGGCCGCATCAAGGACATGTTGATCGTGCGGGGCCGCAACTACTATCCCGAGGACATCGAGGCGACCGTGCAGCAGATCACCCGTGGCCGGGTGGCGGCAATCGCCGTGTCCGACGAGCAGACCGAGAAACTGGTCACCATCATCGAACTCAAGCAGACGGACGACACCGGTGCGCTGGCCGTCGTGAAAAGCGATGTCGTTGCCGCTATTTCGCGTGCGCACGGCTTGCACGTCGCCGACATCGTGCTGGTGGCCCCCGGCTCGATCCCGACCACCACCAGCGGCAAGATCCGCCGCGCGGCGTGCGTCGAGCACCATCGCCACGGGAAGTTCGCCCGGCTGGACGCCTAACGCCCGTTGTGATCCAGCACGTACTGCAGCCCGGCCATCAGCTGTGAAAGCGGATCGGTCCCGGTGCTGCCGAAGGCGGCCTCACTCGCCGTCGCGGTGACGGCGGCGGGGTCGTAGCCGTGCACCGGGTCCACCTCGACCGGCGCGGTCAGTGGGTTGTCGTTACGTGTATATCCGGCGTCCACATAGGGTTTCAGAACACCGTCGAGCCGGCTGAGGGTGTCCTCGTCCACGCCCATGTACTTGAACGGGATCACCAGCGGAAGGTGTTGCTCGGGAATCAGGTACGTCGTCGTCTTGGCGCCCCGGGAGTTGACGGTCGTGACGATGTTCTGCGGCGGCACGTTCTTGGGGCTGGTGAAGGCGACGGCGGTGTGGCCCGTGGCCAGGCCCACGATCGCGTTGGCGACGGAGATGAAGTTGTCCTGCCGCTGCGGCCAGTCGGCGATGCTGTCGTAGGCGGAGATGAACTGGTGGGTGTCGTACTGGCTGTCGACCTCGGGCGGCATCCGGAAGTCCAGGGACGGCACCACGCTGCCCACCGGGAAGTTCTGGCGCAGGAAGCTCTGGCCGAAGGGGTGCGTGGCCAGCGGATCGCCGAAGGTCGCGAAGGACAACTGATCCGGCGGCGGCGCGGCCGGATCGTTGGCCAGCCGGTTCTTGACCGCGTTGAGCACCATGGCGCCCTCGGACAACCCGATCGCCGTGCCTTGACCGCCGGCCTGGATGGCGCGGATGACGTTGCCCTCGCCCTCGTCCACCGACTCGCCGATGCTCGGCCCGTCCAACCCGAGGCCGGGGAAACCGTCGTCCAGCTTGCCGATGCCCGGGAACAACCGCTCAAGCGTGTGGCCCTGAACCTGACCGGCGGGGTAGTCGACGATCTGGCGATCCAGGCCCGGGAACCAGTCCGCGCCGGTGCGGCGGATGTACTCCTCGTAGGGAATGCCCAGCACGTGCGCGCCGCCGAGGGCGTAAGCCTTGCCCGGTGTGCCGCGCGGCGTCGGGGTGTCGGTCCCGGCACCCGGCGCGGGGGCCGGTTCGTCGGCACCGGCGACGCCCAGACCGGACGGCCCCATGGCGCTCACGGTCAGCACCACGGTTGCGGCGGCGAGTAGTTTCTTCATGCCTGGCTGCTCCCCTGCGCTGTCACTCGTGATGGCCACCAGTTCGCCTTGCCGACCAGCGTAGCGATGGCGGGCACCGTGATCGTGCGGACGACGAAGGTGTCCAACAGGATCCCGGCACCGATGACGAACCCGCCTTGGACCACCGTACCGATGCTGGAGAACAACAGACCCCACATCGACGCGGCGAAGATCAGGCCGGCCGCGGTGATCACCCCGCCCGTCGACGACAACGTGCGGATGATGCCGTAGCGGCTGCCGTGCGGCGACTCGTCGCGCAGCCGCGACGCGAACAGCAGGTTGTAGTCCGCTCCCACCGCGACCAGCACCACGAACGCCAGCGGTGGCACCGTCCAGTGCAGCGGTTGGTGGAACAGGTACTGGAACACCAGGACCCCGATTCCCAGCGCCGCGAAGTACGAAACAACCACGGAGCCAACGAGATACAGCGGCGCGATCAGCGAGCGCAGCAGCAGCATCAAGGTCAGCAGCACCACGATCAAGGTGACGGCGATGATGAACCGGATATCGGCCTGGTAGTAGTCGCGGGTGTCGCGCAGCGCGGCGGGATAGCCGCCCATCGAGATGGACGCGTCCGCCAGCGAGGTGTTCGGCTGGGCGCCCTTGGCGGCGTCCCGGATCGCGTTGACCTGGTCCATCGCCTCGACGCTGAACGGATCGAGTTTGGTGAGCACCAGATAGCGCGCCGAGTGACCGTCGGGCGAGATGAACATCTTCGATGCCGCCTTGAAGTCCGGCAGCTCCAGCACCTCGGGCGGGATGTTGAAGCCCGCCATCGCCGGGCCCGCCGCGTTCTGCTTCATCGACAGCAGGAAGGCCGACGCCTGATCCAGCCCGGACCGCATCAACTGGATCTGATCGACCACCTGGTTCACGCCGGTCGCGACCTCGCGGCTACCGGTGGCCGAACGGTCGGCCTGCTGCCGGATCTTGCCCAGCGTGGCCTGCGCACCGGCGGGCGAATCCAGCCCCATCGTCTTCATCAGCTTGGTGATTGTGGTGAAGGCATTTCCGAGCTGATTCAGCGAGGCGTTCAGCGACTGCTTGTCCTGCATCGACTGCAGTTGCCCGGCAAGGTTGTTGATCTCGTCGAGGGTGCCGTCCTGGCGTGCCTGCGCCAACCGCGAGAAGTGGACTCGGGTCTCGCTGCACGACGGATCCAGATCGCAGGTGACGTTGCCCTGCAGCGCGGCCAGCACCGGGCCCACCCAGCCGAACATGTCCTTGGCCGCGGTGACGCTGATGCCCATCGAGTTGCCGAGTTTGTTGATGCTGTCCACCAGCTTGGCGCCGACCTCGACATTGCGGACCAGCTTGTCGCCGCCGTACTGACCACGCATCGTGGAGAACGCGTTGACCATCTGCTGGATGCTGGCGGCGATGCCGTTGACCTGGCCGCGCACGTCGCCGAGCCCGGTGGCCAGCGTGTCGGCGCCCTTCGACAACCGGTTGAGGTCGTCCATGTTGTCGGCGATCATGGCCGAGCCGGTGCCCAGCCGGTCACCGACGAGGCCCGCCTGGTAGGTGGCCCGGAATTCCTGGGGCACCACGCCGAGCGGGCGGGTGATGCCACTGACCATCCCGATATCGGGCACCTGGCCGATGCGTTCGGCCATCTGCTCCAGGTCGGCCAGCGCTTGCGGGGTGCGCAGGTCGTGCGGCGAGCGCACCAGCACGTAGGACGGGATGGACTGATTGAGGTCGAAGTGCCGTTCCAGCGCGGCATACCCCACCGAGCTGGGATCCGTGGCCGGCACGGCCTTGCGATCGTCGTAGTTGTATCTGGCCAGCCCGACACAGCCGGCGAGCAGCAGCAGCACCAGCATGCTGGCCACCAGGTGCAGCCGTGGCCGGCGCACGATGCGCGCACCCGAGCGCCGCCACATCCGGGCGGTCAGTTCCCGCCGCGGGGTGACCCAGCCGCGCGGCCCGACGATGGCCAGGATGGCCGGGAGCAGGGTCAGGGCGGCGAGGAACGCCACGCCGATCCCGATCGCCGAGGACACTCCGACCGTCGAGAACACCCCCATCCGGGCGAAGCTGATGCCGAGGAAGGTGAGGCCGATGGTGGCGGCGGACGCGGTGATCACCTTGCCCACCGAACCCAGCGCGTGCCGCACCGCGGCGTCGGAGCTGTCCCCGAGCCGCACGTAATCGTGATAGCGGCTGATCAGGAAGACGGCGTAGTCCGTCCCCGCACCGGCGATGATGGCGCTGAGCAGGATGATGGCCTGATTCGACACCCCGAGGCCGGTCAGCTGCGACAACCCGGCCACCACGGACTGCGCGATCACCAGCGAGACGCCGATCCCGGTCAGCGGCAACAACATGGTGATCGGGTTGCGGTAGACCACCAGCAGCACCACCAGCACCAGCACGCCGATCGCGATCTCGATCGGCAGGCGGTCCCGCTGACCGGCGACGGTCAGGTCGGCGACGGTGGCGGCCGGTCCGGTCAGGTGCACCTCGAGCGGGCCGCCCGCGGTGTTCTGTTTGACGATCTCGGACACCCGGTTGAAGGCGGCATAGGACTGCGGCGTGCCCAGGGCACCGGCCAGGCCGACGGGCAGCACCCAGGATTTGTTGTCCTTGCTGGTCAAAAACGAACGCAGCGCGGGTGTTCCGACGAAATCCTGCAGCATGACGACGTCTTGCTGATCGTCGCGCAACGCGTCGACCAGCTTGCGATAGGTCGCCTCGTGCGCGGGGCCGAGTCCGTTCTCGTCGGTGAGCACCACCAACAGCAGATCGTCGCCGCCCGGCTCCTGGAACGCCTCGGTCATCTGCCGGGCCGCCACGTTGGACGGGGCGTCGGCGGGCAGCATCGCCAGCGGATGCTTCTGGGCCATCTCGTTGAGGCTGGGGAACGACAGCGGCAGCACCACCGCCAGCGCCAGCCAGATCCCGACCACCGCGTACGGGAACCGCACGACGAAATCGGCTAGCCGTCGCACGTCGCCCCCAGCTGTGGTCCCTGCAGTCGGGTGGTCCCGAAGATCTTGCTCACCGGATCAGGCCGCACTGGCCTCGCCGAACTCGTGCCGCACGTCAGGCAAAACGACCCCAATCCCCGGTGTCGGCCACCTGTTCACACACCGACTTCATGGTTGCTATGTAGCGCGCCACCGACTTCTGGGCCACCGGGTTGTCCGGGAACATCACCGACATTGCCGTTCCGGCCTCGTACCGGAATACGTAGATGGTCAGCTGGTAGGAGAATCTGCCGTCGGAGTAAATTCCGATATTGTTCGAATATCCCATCTCGGCGGCGGCGAGAACCGCGTTCAGCGGAGCCGCACCACCGTGCAAGAAGTTCGAAACCGGGAAGTTCGGGCGCGGGTTGTCCAGCCACGGCGCCAATTCCAGCACGCGATAATAGGGCACTCTCGCCAGGTTGAGACCCGAATCGAAAGACGTCTGCGCCGACCACGCCGCTTCGGCGAAAGTCGTGGCGGCGATCGGCACGGTGATCGGCACCAGGCCGGTGAACCAGCCCTGGGTCATGAAGTTGTCCGACGTGCGCCGGGTGTCCCTCGGGGTCAGTCCGTAATAGGTTGCCGCGCCGGTCAGCTCGTGCTCGACCATGGCGGTGCAGGCAAACAGGCCGCCGACGAAGCGGGTGCCGGCCGCGGTACAGGCCGCGTCGAACCGGGCCGTTTGCTCGGCATCCAGCAGTATCTCCCCGACCATGTCGGCCACCGTGGGCTCCGATGGGTTACCCAGCGGTAGCGGGAACTCGGGCAGGCTGTTGTTGTTGTTCTCAGCAAACTCGATCCAAGCCCGCACCTCCGGCGAATCGACGGTCAGGTTCGCCGTCGCTTCGCGTTCCTTGACACAGAAATCGTCGAAGCGGCCCGCTTCGGGCAACGGCATCGGCTGCCCGCTCTGGGTCAGCGACGTGTACATGCCGTGCGCCTCGAGCATCGTGATGCCGATCAACGCGGCATCGCCGTGAACATGGTCGATGCTGGCGTAGAAATCGAAATGATCGTCGCTCTGGACAATGCCGAACGAAAAGCAACCCCATTCCAGTGGACTCGGTATGTCGACAATGTGTTTACGCGCGTCTTCGGCAGTTATTTCGCCGTGGTTGACGGGTTCGAATTCGATGTCGTCGGGGTCGGTAATGGTACGTCTGACAATGTCGCCGGAACCCGAGTATTCGAACCAGCTGCGATAGGTGTCATGCCGCCGCAGATAAGCGTTGATGGCGTGGTTCATCGCGTCGATATCACATTTACCAGGCACTTCGCAGGTGGCGATGATCTGACGGGAATAGTCGAGGCCCGCGGCTTCCTGGTGGTACACGCCGCGAATGTGTTGGCCCTGCATATAACTGACCGGCACCGCACTGACGGGCGCTTGCCGGGCCTTGTCCATGGCCGCATTTGTCGGGTGCCAGGACGTCACCACGCCCGGACTCGGCGCCCAATCATCGATTGTGCCGATGGTGATCTTCCCGATTTGCACTAATCCCTCCCGGGTTGAAGCGGCGACGGCGGCGGTCCAGCAACACCGGCGGCGACTTCACGATAGCGGCTCCGCCGGCCGAGGTCGCCGATACGCCCCTGTGGGCCGGCTTTGAGACCGTTCCGCGAGACCGGCTAAGCGGGTGTTGCGGCGCGCCGGCACGCGCAGCGCCGGCGGTTGTCCAACCGGCCGGAAACCTCCTGCCTCAGCAACCCGCATGCCATACTGACCGGCGGGAGATGGCCCGGCCGTTGCCGACGCACGGGTTGGCGCACGGTGGCCGTTCGGAAACAACTCTGACCCTGACGCGGTCTCCCGCATGCATCGATACGTCACCCACCCGACGCGGGGAGCACAACCTTTCATGGCATCTACCGAACAACCCACGGGTCAGCAGTCCCGGTTCGCGATCATCGGCTATGCCGCGCGCCTTCCCGGTGCTGCCGATGCCGGCCAGTACTGGGATCTGCTGCACCACGGACGCGACGCGGTATCGGAGATCCCCAGGGACCGCTGGGACGTGGACGAGTTCTTCGACGCCGACGCCGCCACCCCCGGCAAGGTCGTCACCCGCCGGGCCGGGTTCGTCGACGATGCCGTCGGGTTCGACGCCCCCTTCTTCGGCATCTCGGCCCGCGAGGCCAGGCTGATGGACCCCCAGCACCGGCTGCTGCTGGAGACCTCCTGGCAGGCCGTCGAGCATTCGGGCACCGCCCCGACCGCATTGGCCAACACCCGCACCGGGGTGTTCGTCGGCTTGTCCACCCATGACTACCTGGGCATGGCCTCCTCGGAGCTGACCTACCCCGAGGTGGAGGCCTATCTGGCCATCGGCACCTCGGGTGCGGCCGGCGCGGGCCGGATCAGCTACCGGCTCGGGCTGCACGGCCCGGCCGTCACCGTCGACACCGCGTGCAGCTCGTCGCTGGTGGCGATCCACCAGGCGTGCCAGGCCCTGCTGCTCGACGAATGCGACATGGCGCTCGCCGGTGGCGCGAACGTCCTGCTCAGCCCCGCCACCATGATCACCTTCTCGCAGTCCCGGATGCTGTCGGCCGACGGCCGCTGCAAGACCTTCGACGCCGCCGCCGACGGCTACGTCCGCGGCGAGGGCTGCGGTGTCATCGTCATCAAGCGGCTGGAGGATGCGCTGCGTGACGGCGACCGGATCCGGGCCGTCATCCGCGGCAGCGCGGTCAACCAGGACGGCGCCTCCGGCGGGTTGACGGTGCCCAACGGCGTGGCCCAGCAGCGCGTCATCACCGAGGCGCTGGACCGGGCCGGCGTGCAGCCCGTCGACGTCGACTATCTGGAGGCGCACGGCACCGGGACCTCGCTGGGCGATCCGATCGAGGTGCAGGCCGCGGCCGCGGTGCTGGGCCGCGACCGCACCGCCGACCGGCCCCTGCTGATCGGCTCGGCGAAGACCAACATCGGGCATCTGGAGGCGGCCGCGGGTATCGCCGGCGTGCTCAAGGTGGTGCTGGCGCTGGAGAACCAGGAGCTGCCCAAGCACCTGCACTTCCAGAACCCGTCCCCGCACATCCCGTGGGACCGCATCCCCGTGCGGGTGGTGGACGAGGCCACCGCGTGGGAGCGCAACGGCCGGCCCCGGATCGCGGGTGTCAGTTCGTTCGGGTTCTCCGGCACCAACGCGCACGTCGTCCTCGAAGAGGCGCCGGTCCCCGCGCCGGTGCCGGCCACCATGCCGGACGACCGGCGATTCCAGGTGCTGCCGCTGTCCGCCCGCACCCCGGCCGCGCTGGTGCAGACCGCGCAGCTGTACCGCAGCTGGCTGAGCGCGCATCCGGAGGCCACCTTGGCCGACGTGTGCCTGACCGCCGGAACCGGGCGGGCTCACCTGGAGCACCGGGCCGCCCTGGTGGTGAACTCGGTCGAGTCCGCGCGCGAGCTGCTGGGCGCGCTGGCCGACGACCGGCCGGCACCCGGTCTGGTCCGCGGTGAATGCGCGGACGCCCCGAAGACCGCGTGGCTGTTCCCGGGGCAAGGCAGTCAGTACGCCGGGATGGCGCGCGAGCTGTTCGAGACCGAGCCCGTGTTCGCCGAGACGTTGCAGCGCTGCGCCGACGCCCTCGAAACCCCGCTGTTGGACGTCATCTTCGACGCACCCGACGGTGACCTGACGCTGAGGCAGACCCAGCACGCCCAGCCGGCGATCTTCGCCGTGGAGATGGGGCTGGCGCGGCTGTGGCAGTCGTGGGGATTCGAACCGGATGTGGTGCTCGGGCACAGCGTCGGCCAGTACGCAGCCGCGTGCGTGGCCGGGGTGTTCAGCCTCGAGGACGGTGTGCGGCTGCTCGCCGAGCGGGGCCGGCTGTTCGGCGCGCTGCCCACCGGTGGGCGGATGGCCGCGATCTTCGCCGACGCCGAACGGGTGGAACGCCTCACCGACGAGTTCCCCAGCCTGTCGGTGGCGGCCTACAACGGCGCCAACACCGTGCTGTCCGGTCCGGGGACCGACCTCGAGCAGGCGGTGTCGCGGCTGACGGCCGACGGGGTGCGCTGCGAGTGGCTGGACACCAGCCACGCCTTCCACTCGGCGCTGCTCGATCCGGCGCTGGACGCATTCGAGGCGTACGCCAACACCTTCGAATTCCAGCCGCCACAACGAATCCTGGTGTGCAACCGGACGGGTTCGGCATTGGGCCGCACCGCGAAGCTGGACGGGGCCTACTGGCGCCGACATGCGCGCCAGCCGGTCGAGTTCGCCAAGGGCGTCGCCACCCTGGCCGTACTCGGTTGCGCCGTGCTGCTGGAGGTGGGTCCGCAACCGGTGCTCACCGCCGCCGCCATGCGCGCGTGGCCGGAGCCGGCCAGTCCCCCGCGGGCGATCGCGTCGATGCGCCAGAACGGCGCCGACCACCGGCAGATCACCGAGGCCCTGGCCCATACCTACGTCGCCGGGCATGTGCCCGACTTCGGCGCGTTCGTGCGGGAGCCCGGGCGCAAACTGGACCTGCCGACCTATCCGTTCCAGCACCGTCACTACTGGTTCCGGGACAAGCAGACCCAGCCGGCCAAGACCGACAGCGCGCGTACCGAGGCGGTCCGGCTGCTCGAAGAGGGCCGCATCGAGGAACTCGCCGCGCTGCTCGGCGGGGCGGACGGCGCCACCGACGTACTGAGCAGGCTTGCCGCACAACATAATCGGCAGCGCGATGCGCAGTCCATCGCCGACGCCCGCTACGAGATCCGCTGGCAGCAGGCCGCTGCCACCCCGGCCGTCGCGGGTGAGGGGTCGGCCTGGCTGGTCATCGGCGACGACACCGCCACCATGGCGCCGCTGCTGGATGCACTGAGCACCCACGGACACCGGCACCGCACCCTCGGCCTTCCGGTCTCCGATGCCGACGAGGAACGACTGCGCACCGAACTGCGTGCCGCGGTGGAAGACGAACCGGCGCTTCGCATCCTGCACGTCGCGGCGCTGGACGCCGACACCGCGCCGACGATGAAGTCACTGCTGCGCATGCAGCACCGGGTGCTCGCCGGCACACAGCGCCTGTTCCGCGCCGCCGCCGACCTGCGTACGCCCATCTGGGTGGTGACCCGCGGGGCGCAGCATGTGACCGATTCCGACACCGTGTCGCCGGAGCAGACCGCGCTGTGGGGTTTCTGCCGCGCGGCCGCACTCGAATTCCCGCAGGTGTGGGGCGGACTGGCGGATGTGGCGGTGGGCGGCACCGACGAGTGGCCACTGTTGATCAATCAGGTGATGGCCTCCCCGCGCGGGGAAGATCAGTTCGCCCTACGCGAGCACGCGGTGCACGTGCCCCGGCTGGTGCGCCGCACCGGGCAGCCGAATCCGACCGCACTGGAATTGCGCCCGGAGGCAACGTATCTGATCACCGGAGGGCTGGGATCGCTCGGCCTGGAGATCGCCGGTCACCTCGCCGGCCACGGCGCGCGGCAGCTGGTGCTGACCGGCAGACGCGCCCCGAGCGCGGCCACCCAGCGACGGATCGACGCACTGGCCGAGCAGCACGGCTGCGCGGTGCGGGTGGTCGCCGCCGATGTGGCCAATCCGCACGATGTCACCCACCTCATCGCGACGGTGCAGGCCGAATTGCCGCCGCTGGCGGGCATCGTGCATGCCGCCGGCGAGAACAGCACCACGGCGCTGAGCACGCTGGAGCCCGCCGAGCTCGACCGGGTGTTCGCCGGTAAGGTCTGGGGCGCCTGGTATTTGAGCGAAGCCGCCGCCGATCTGGCGCTCGACTTCTTCGTGTCCACGTCGTCGATCTCGGCGGTGTGGGGCAGCTACGGCCAGACGGCGTACAGCGCGGCCAATGCCTTCCTGGACGGATTGACCTGGCGCCAGCGCGAACTCGGCATCCCCGGGATCAGCGTCAACTTCGGGCCCTGGGCTGCCGGCATGGCCGACCCGGAGGCGCGCGCGCAACTGGACCGGCGGGGTGTCCGCACGCTGTCGCCGGCCGATGCCCTGGCCGGCATGGCCGACCTGATGGTCGGCACCGGCAGCCACGGGGTGGTGGCACGCATCGACTGGTCCCGGTTCCTGCCGATCTACCTGCAGACCGGGCCGCGCTCGTTGCTCGCCGAGGTCGCCGGGGAGGTGCCCGAACCGGTGACCAGCACGGCCGGCCCGGCCGGCTCCACCCGGCTGGTCGAGCAGCTCACCGCCGCACCGGTGCAGCAGCGCAAGAAGCTGGTGCTGGAGTACCTGCGCGACGCCGTCGCCGAGGTGACCCAGGTGGACGCCTCCGAGATCCGCGAGGAGGGCGGCTTCTTCGACCTCGGCATGGATTCGCTGATGGCCGTGGAACTGCGCCGCCGGCTGGAACAGGCTGTCGGCAAGGAACTTCCGGCCACCCTGGCGATGGACTACCCACGGCTCACCGATGTCGCCGACTATCTGCTCGGTGACGTGCTGCACCTGAACGAGAAGGCAGGCGCCGCGACCGCGGCCCGGCACGTCTCGCTGGCCACCGCGGCGACCGACGAGCCGATCGCCATCATCGCCGTCGCGTGCCGGTTTCCCGGCTCGCCCGATCCGGACGCCTACTGGCAGCTGCTGGCCGGCGGCGTGGATGCGATCCGGGAGATTCCCGAGGACCGCTTCGACGTCGACGACTTCTACGATCCCGATCAGCAGACCCCCGGCAAGATCTACACCCGCAACGGCGGATACCTGGACAGCGTCGACGGATTTGATCCCGAGTTCTTCGGCATCTCCCCGCGCGAGGCCATCTGGATCGACCCGCAGCAGCGGTTGATGCTCGAAATCGCCTGGGAGGGCCTGGAACGGGCGGGGTATGCGCCGTCGTCGCTGCGCGGCAGCCGGACGGGTGTGTTCGTCGGGGTGGGCGCCAACGAGTACTCGCATCTGCTTTCCGGGGACTCGGTGGAGAATCTGGAAGCCCACTTCATCACCGGTAACGCGCTCAACGCGATCGCCGGTCGGGTGGCCTTCACCCTCGGCCTGGAGGGGCCGGCGATGGCGGTGGACACCGCGTGCAGTTCGTCGTTGGTGGCCGTCCATCAGGCCAGTCAGGCCCTGCACTCCGGCGACTGCGATCTGGCCCTGGCCGGCGGGGTGAACGTGCTGCTGAGCCCGGCGTCCATCGTGGCGGCGTCCCAGGCCCGGATGCTGTCACCCGACGGCCGCTGCAAGACCTTCGACGCCGCCGCCGACGGTTACGTGCGCAGCGAGGGCTGCGGTGTGCTGGTGCTCAAGCGGCTGTCCGACGCGCAGCGCGACGGTGACCGCATCGCCGCGGTGATCCGCAGCAGCGCGGTCAACCAGGACGGCGGTCCAGCGGCCTGACGGTGCCCAACGGCGGTGCGCAACAACGCCTCATCACCTCGGCGCTGTCCCGTGCCGGGCTGACGGGCGGGGACGTCGACTACCTGGAGGCACACGGCACCGGCACCCCGCTGGGCGATCCGATCGAGGTCCAGGCCGCCGCGGCGGCCTACGGCGCCGGCCGCGATTCGGGCCGGCCGCTGCTGATGGGGACCGCCAAAACCAACATCGGCCACCTGGAGTCGGCGGCCGGGGTGGCCGGCCTGATCAAGGTGGTGCTGTCACTGCAGAACGAAATGCTGCCGCGGACCCTGCATTTCACCAACCCGTCGCCGCACATCCCGTGGGACAGCCTGCCGGTGCGGGTGGTCGACGAGGCGACGCCGTGGCTCACCAACGGCCGTCCGCGCCGCGCCGGCGTCAGCTCGTTCGGCTTCACCGGCACCAACGCCCATGTGCTGCTGGAGGAGGCCCCGCAACCCGCCGAGGACACCGTCGCCGACGATGCACCCGAGGCGCCGCGGGAACCTCTGACACTGCTGCCGCTGTCGGCACGATCGGCCGCCGGGTTGACGGCGTTGGCCCAGCGGTACGCCGCCTGGCTGGACGCGCACCCGGACACCCCGATCGGCGACGTCGGCTTCACCGCGGGAGCCGGCCGGACGCACTTCGAACACCGGGCCGCGGTGGTCGCCGGTTCGGCCCAGGAGGCGCGGCTGCTGCTCGACGAGTTGGTGGCCAACCGGCTACGGCCGGGCGTGGTCCGCGGGGAATGCACCGACCCGCCCACCACGGCGTGGTTCTTCCCCGGCCAGGGTAGCCAGTACCCGGGCATGGCACGTGAGCTGTTCGAGTCCGAGCCGGTGTTCGCCGACACCGTCCGGCGGTGCGCGCAGGCCGTCGACGGCATGCTGCCCCGCCCCCTGCTGGACGTCCTGTTCAGCAGCGGCAGGGAGGCCGCCGAGACGTTGCGGCACACGTCGTTTGCGCAACCCGCGATCTTCGCGATCGAGATGGGGCTGGCCCGGCTGTGGCAGTCCTGGGGTATCGAACCCGACGTGGTGCTCGGCCACAGCGTGGGCCAGTACGCGGCGGCGTGTGTGGCCGGGGTGTTCAGCCTGGAGGACGGTGCCCGGCTGATCGCCGAACGCGGCAGGCTGTTCGGCAGCCTGCCCGCCGGCGGCCGGATGGTGGCGGTGTTCGCCGACCCGCAGTACGTGGAGGACGCCGCCGAGGCGTTCCCGCGGGTGTCGGTGGGGGCGTACAACGGCCGCAACACCGTGTTGTCCGGTCCCGGTGAGGATCTGGAGCAGATCGTCGCCAACTGCAGTCAGGACGGCGCCCGCTGCACCTGGCTGGAGACCAGCCACGCCTTCCACTCGGAACTGCTGGACCCGGTGCTCGACGAATTCGAGGCGTTCGCCGGGCAGTTCGACTTCGCGGTGCCGACCCGGCCGCTGGTGTGCAACCGGACCGGCGCGGTGCTCACCGCCGACACCCCGATCGACGCGCTGTACTGGCGCCGGCACTCCCGCCAGCCGGTGCAGTTCACCGAGAGCGTGCGCACGGTGGCGGCCCTGGGCTGCTCGGTGCTCATGGAGATCGGCCCGCAGCCGATCCTGACCGCCGCCGCGTTGCAGTGCTGGCCGGAGTCCTCGGATGCGCCGCGCACCATCGTGTCGCTGCGCAAGGGCGCCAACGCCCAGCGACAGATCACCGAAGCGCTCGCCACCGCCTACATCTGCGGGCACCGGCCCGATTTCGCCGCCAAGCAGCGTGCGACGGCCCGGCGACTGGAGCTGCCGACCTATCCCTTCCAGCGCCGCCGGTACTGGCCCAAGGCCTCGGGGTTCGCCGGAGGTGGCGACGGTATCCGGGTCGCCGGGATCCTGGGCAGTGCCAAGGATCTGGCGTCCGGCGACACCGTGTACAGCAACGTGTTCTCGGTCAAGACCCAGCCCTGGCTGGCACATCACGTCATCTACGGGACCGTCGTCGTGCCCGGTGCGACGTACGCCGCGATGGCACTCGCCGCGGCGGGTGCGCCGGCCCGGGTCAAGGAAGTGTTCTTCTACGAGCCGATCATCCTGCCGGACAAGGCCGCTCGCGAGGTGCAGTTGACGCTGCACCCCGTCGACGACGGCTGGAAGTTCCAGGTGCACAGCCGCCCGCACGGGGTGCGGGACGCCGAGTGGTCGCTGAACTCCGACGGCAGCCTGCTGGCCGGCGTCGAGGCCGACGAGGAACCGATCTCGGTCAACCCGGACGAGGCGATCGAGCAGATGAATCGCACCCGCCCGCAGGAACTGTTCGACATCTTCGCCGACATGGAGCTGGCCTGGGGGCCGACCTGGTCGACGTCGCTGAAGTCGTTGTGGGTCGGTGAAGGTGAGGCCATCGGCGATATCGCCATCGGTGAGGAACTCGCCGAGCATCTGAGCGGCGAGCCGATCCACCCGGTGCTGCTGGACCTGTGCACCGGTGTGGCGTTCCCGGCCTTCCCCGCCATCCTGGCCGCCGAGCAGGGCATGTCGGATCTGTTCCTGCCGCTGCGCTACGGGCAGGTTCAGGTGCAGGAGAAGATGCCGCGGCGCTTCTACTGCCGCGCGCGCTGGCACGAGAGCCCCCTGAACGGCGAAACCCAGGTGTTCGACCTCGATTTCGTGGACCGCGACGGACGGGTTCTCGGCGGGATTCGTGAGTTCACCGTGAAGCGCGCCCCCCGGGAGGCCTTGCTGCGCGGGCTCGGCGGGGATTCCACCCGGCTGCTGTACACGGTGGGCTGGCAGGAAGCCGCCGCGCCGGCGGCCGAGGATACCGAGAAGGCGACCGGCACCTGGTTGATCGCCGGGTTCGACGCGCTGGCCGGCGAGGTGCCCGGTGCCGTGACCGTCGACGACGTCACCGATCCGCAGTCCTGGCAGCGGGCCTTCACCGGTGCCGCCGAACAGGGCACGCCGGTGGCCGGAATCGTCTGGCGCGCTTCGGGACAACCGGATGACGACCTGGCGTCCCGGCTGGAGGCGCAGGTGGCCGGGTTGCTCGCAGCCGCGCAGACCGCTGCCGAGAACAAGGGCCTGCCCGGCGGGTTGTGGATCGTCACCGATCGCGCGGTGGCCACCGAACCCGGCGAACCGGTGGATGCCGTGCAGTCCGCGCTGTGGGGATTCGGGCGCACCCTGATCGCCGAGCAGCCGACCCTGCGAGTCCGGCTGGTGGACGGGGATTCCTCCGCGGAATCGCTGAGCTGGCTGGCCGGCGCGCTGGGCACGCCGGTCACCGAACCCGAAATGGCGGTGCGGCAAGGACGTTTCCTGGTGTCGCGACTCCTGCATTGGGCGCGCAGCGGCCAGCTGCCGATGCCCCGCAGCGACGACTACCAGCTGGCACCGACCGAGCGCGGCGCGATCGACAACCTGCGCCTGACCGAGAAGGAGGTCACCCCGCCCGAGCCGGGCGAGGTCCAGGTCCGGATCGAGGCGGCCGGCCTGAACTTCCGCGATGTGCTCAACGTGCTCGGCCTCTACCCCGGCGATCCCGGCCCGATCGGTGGCGACCTGTGCGGTGTGGTCACCGAAGTGGGCTCCGAGGTCAGCGGATTCGAGGTCGGCCAGCGGGTGTTCGGTTCGATGCAGGGGGCGTTCGCGAGCCGGCTGAACGTCCCGGCACCGCTGCTGGCCGTCGTGCCGGACGGGATCGGCGCGGTGGACGCGGCGACCATCCCGGCGGCGGCGCTGACGGTGCGGCTGGCTTTCGACTGGGCGACGTTGCGGCCCGGCGACAAGGTGCTCATCCACGCCGCCAGCGGTGGTGTCGGGTTGGCCGCGGTGCAGATGGCCAAGCAGTTCGGCGCGACGGTGTTCGCCACCGCGAGCAAGTACAAACAAGCCACGCTGCGCGCGATGGGGGTGGAGTACGTCTACGATTCCCGCACAACGGATTTCGCCGATCAGATCCTGGCGGACACCGACGGTGCGGGCGTGGACGTGGTGCTCAACAGCCTGACCAACGAGGGCTTCATCGAGGCGACGGTGCGGGCCACCGCGCAAGGCGGCCGGTTCGCCGAGATCGCCAAGCGCGATATCTGGACGGCCGAGCAGATGGCCGCGGTGCGACCCGATATCGATTACGAGATCGTGGCGCTGGACGTGACGATGATGACCGATCCCGACCACATCCAGCGGCTGATGAACGAGGTGGCCGACGGCTTGGCCACCGGCGCGTGGACGCCGGTGCCTGCCGAGGTGTACCCGCTGACCGAGGCCAGGACGGCGTTCCGGCGCATGCAGCAGGCCCGGCACATCGGCAAGATCGTCGTGCAGATGCCCAAACCGCTGCAGCCGCAAGGTGACCGGACCTACCTGGTGACCGGCGGGCTCGGCGCGCTGGGGCTGCACACCGCGGCGTATCTGGCCCAGCTCGGAGCCGGTGACATCGTGTTGACCAGCCGCCGTGCGCCCGAGGTCGAGCAGCAGCAGAGCATCGACGCCATCACCGAGCGCTACCACTGCCGGGTGCACGTCTTCACCGCCGACGTGGGTGCGGAGTCCGAGGTGGCCGCATTGCTGGCGCGGATTCGTGCGGAGCTGCCGCCGCTGGCCGGGGTGGCACATCTGGCCGGTGTGCTCGACGACGCGCTGCTGCCGCAGCAGGACCTGGACCGGTTCCGGACGACGCTGGCCCCCAAGGCCTATGGCGCCCACCATCTGCACCGGTTGACCGAGGACGACGAGCTGGACTTCTTCATCCTGTACTCGTCGGCGTCGGCGGTGCTGGGTTCACCGTCGCAGGCCAACTACGCCACCGCCAATGCCCTGCTCGACGGGCTGGTCGCCGAGCGCCGGGCGCAGGGGCTGCCGGGGACCGCGGTGAACTTCGGTCCGTGGGGCAGCGGCGGGATGGCCAGTTCGCAAGCGGCAGTGGCCAATCTGAGCGCGCAGGGCATGATGCCGCTGGAGCCGTCGGCGGCGCTGGCCGCCCTCGGCGAGGCCATCCGGCACGGCACGGCGCAGGCGACCGTGCTGAAGGCGAACTGGCAGCGCACCGCGAAGATGCTCGGCGGCATCCGGCCGCCGCTGCTGGATCAGGTGCTGCCCAGCGGTGACGGGGCGGCCACCGGCGACAGTGAGCTGCTGCGCCAACTGCAGGAGCTGCCGGTGGCCGCGCGGGCCGGGTTCATCACCGAGTTCCTGCAGAAGGAAGTCCAGGGTTTCCTGCGGCTCGCGCAGCCACCGGCCGCGTCGAGCAGGTTCCTGGACCTGGGCACGGACTCGCTGATGGCCGTCGAGCTGCGCAACCGGTTGTTCGGTCAGTTCGGCGGGAAGTTCGACATCAGCCCGACGGCGGTGTTCGACTACCCGACCATCGGCGAACTCGCCGAGCATCTGGTGTCGCAGCTGCCCGACGCCGAGGCGCCGGTGACCGCCGAACCGGTGGCCGCGCCGGCGGAGTGAGTCAGGCCCAGCGCGTCGCCTCCACGTCGGCAGGCAGCGCCGAGCGCAGCGGCACATCCAGCCCGTCGTAGATACCGGCGGGCTGGGTGGCCAGCCATTCGACGGCACCCAGCAGCCGGTTGGCGGCGGTGGTGTTGCCGCCGTCGGCGCGGGTGCCGCCCGGGACGTCGGCGCGGGTGGTGATGGTCAGCTGCGGGTCGCCGTCGACGATGACGCGGTGATCGCCCACCCCTTGGTCGGGTTGCGGCCAGTGCGGGGCACACGACGGGTGGATGCGGGTGATGTGCTCGATGACCACCCGCCGCTCGCCGGCCGACCAGCCGATCACCTTGAGGTAGAACGCGCCCTGGGTGCCCTTCTCGAACGGGCCGAGCACGGTGTCGACGGTCTCGTCCAGGGGCAGCCGCTCGACCTCTTCGGTGATCTCGTCGATCTCGATGCCCAGCCCGCGGCCGATCATCCGGACGTTGCCGCCCCACACCATCGTGGGGATCGTCGGGAGCAGCATCATCGGGGTCTCGTCCATGGCGCCGCCGAAACCACAGGACACCTTGACGGCGAACGGCTGGTTGTAGGTGGAGTAGTCGAAGATCTCCTGACAGGTGATGGTCTTGATGCGGGTGCACAGGCTGGCGGCCGTCACGGCGAGCGCGTCGTTACCCCAGCCCGGGTCGACACCGCTGACCAACAACGACGCCTGCCCGGCTTGGGCGGCGGCGGTGAGCCGCTCGACCCACTCCGGCGGCGCCGAGCGCGGGTCGTAGAGCGAATACAGCGACGGCGTCACCACATGTGCGCCGGACTTCAGCGCGCGCTCGATATCCGCGATGGCCTCCTCGGGCCGGATGTCACCGGAGGCCATATAGGCCACCGCGTCGGCCGCGCCCAGCGCCGCGTCGACATCGGTGGTGGCGGCGATGCCGGTCAGGCCCGGCAGCCCGGCGAACACCGCCGCGTCCCGGCCCGCCTTCTCGGCGGAGGAGGTGATCACCCCGGCCAGCTGCAGCCCGGGAAAGGCGAGTGCCGAACGGATCGTCGTCGAGCCCATGTTTCCGGTTCCCCATACCACCACGCGTCTCATTCGCCTCACATTAGAGGTTTGATGGGCGTTTCCGTGGCGAGCATCACAGATCGCCTGTTTTGGCACGTCAGACGGCAAAAACAGGCGTCGCAAGCGGCCCGATCAACCAGCGGGTTGGTTCGCTGGCGCAAATTTGCTCAACACCCCTTTGAGTTGGGGTTACCGGACGGTATAGTTCATATCAGTTACTGGTGGGTAACTTAGCGTGGCGTGAGTCCAAGTACCCAACCGACAGTTCCATCTCATTGAGGAGAAACCGTGGGGCACTACAAGAGCAACGTCCGTGACCAGGTCTTTACCCTGTTCGACGTACTTGGTCTCGACAAGGCGCTCGGCGCCGGCTCGTTCAGCGACCTGGATGCCGATACCGCCAAGGAGATGATCTCCGAGATGGCGCGGCTGGCCGAGGGCCCGGTCGCCGATTCGTTCGCCGACGGCGACCGCAACCCGCCGGTGTTCGATCCCAAGACGCACACCGTCAAGCTGCCCGAGTCGTTCAAGAAGTCGGTCAAGGTCACCATCGAGGGCGGCTGGAACAAGGTCAGCCTCGACGAGGAACTCGGCGGCGTGCCCGCCCCCAAGGCGCTGCTGTGGACGCTCAACGAGCACATCCTCGGCGCCAACCCCGCCGTCTGGATGTACGCCGGCGGTGCGGCGTTCGCGCAGATCTTCGCGCACAACGCCACCGACGAGCAGAAGAAGTGGGCCGTCATCGCCGCCGAGCGCGAGTGGGGCGCCACCATGGTGCTGACCGAGCCCGACGCGGGCTCCGACGTCGGCGCCGGCCGCACCAAGGCGATCAAGCAGGAGGACGGCTCCTGGCACATCGACGGCGTGAAGCGCTTCATCACCTCCGCCGAGGCCGATGACATGTTCGAGAACATCTTCCACCTGGTGCTGGCCCGCCCCGAGGGCGCCGGCCCGGGCACCAAGGGTCTGTCGCTGTTCTTCGTGCCCAAGTTCCTCTTCGACTTCGAGACCGGTGAGCTGGGCGAGCGCAACGGCGTCTACGTCACCAACGTCGAGCACAAGATGGGCCTGAAGGTCTCGGCCACCTGTGAGCTGACCTTCGGCCAGCACGACAAGCCCGCCGTCGGCTGGCTGGTCGGCGAGGTGCACAACGGCATCGCGCAGATGTTCGACGTCATCGAGCAGGCCCGCATGATGGTCGGCACCAAGGCCATCGCCACCCTGTCCACCGGTTACCTGAACGCCCTGGAGTACGCCAAGGAGCGCGTGCAGGGTGCCGACCTGACCCAGATGACCGACAAGACCGCTCCGCGCGTGACCATCACGCACCACCCGGACGTGCGTCGTTCGCTGATGACCCAGAAGGCCTACGCGGAGGGCATGCGCGCGCTGTACATGTACACCGCGACGTTCCAGGACGCCGAGGTGGCGCAGGCCCTGCACGGGGTGGACGAGAACCTGGCGCTGCGGGTCAACGACCTGCTACTGCCGATCGTGAAGGGCTACGGCTCCGAGCAGGCCTACGCCAAGCTCACCGAGTCGCTGCAGACCTTCGGTGGGTCCGGCTTCCTGCAGGACTACCCGATCGAGCAGTACATCCGCGACGCCAAGATCGACTCGCTGTACGAAGGCACCACCGCCATCCAGGCGCAGGACTTCTTCTTCCGCAAGATCATCCGCGACAAGGGCCAGGCGCTGTCCTACGTGGCCGGCGAGATCGACACGTTCATCAAGAACGAGTCGGGCAACGGCCGCCTGAAGACCGAGCGTGCGCTGCTGGCCACCGCCCTGGAGGACGTGCAGGGCATGGCCGCCACCCTGACCGGCTACCTGATGGCCGCGCAGGAGGACACCGCCAGCATCTACAAGGTGGGCCTGGGCTCGGTGCGGTTCCTGCTCGCCGTCGGCGACCTGATGGTCGGCTGGCTGCTGCAGCGTGAGGCCGCCGTCGCGATCGAGCAGCTGGATGCCGGTGCGTCCGGTGAGGACAAGAAGTTCCTCGACGGCAAGGTTGCGGCCGCGTCGTTCTTCGCGAAGAACTTCCTGCCGCTGCTGACCAGCACCCGCGTCGTCATCGACGGTATCGACAACGAGGTCATGGAGCTGGACGAAGCCTCCTTCTGACCCCTTCTGCGACAAGAGCCCCAGGTCTTCGGCCTGGGGCTCTTGTCGTTCGTGTTGAGTTGCCGCTGAGGGCGCAAAAGTGCGAGAAGGGTGCGCCCTCAGCGACAAGTCAACGCAGACAGGCGGCGCCATTCCCGATTCACCCGAGCCACGACGCCCGGTCGGCGGTGCCCGGCGGCGACCCGGACCACCGTCCACCCCACGCTCGCGATGTAGTCGTGCCGCTGGATGTCGTAGCCCAACGTGCCGGCATGCTGCGCGCCGTCGTACTCGACGGCCAGTTTGAGGTGCTCCCACCCCATGTCGAGGTAGTACAGCGGAAATCCGTCGATACCCGGCACCGCAATCTGCGTCTGCGGCCGCGGGAAACCGTCCCGGATGAGCATCAGTCGCAACCAGGTTTCTTTCGGCGACTCCGCACCCCGGTCGAACAGTGCGAGTGCGTCATCCAGCTGGCGAAGGCCACGGGCGTGTCGGTGTTGCGCCGCGACCGCTGCGACGTCGTCTGCGCCGACATGCGTCGCACGCGCCAGGGCGTCCAGTCGGGCAACCGCTTCGTCGACGCCGCCACGCCGCCCGAGATCGAAGGCCGTGCGTGCCGCCGTGGTGACCGGCAATCCGTCGATCGTCGTCACCTCGTCGGGATAGACCAGTTCGTTTCGGGTGACGACGCCTTTCGGTGCTTTGGCGTTGACGTGGACGAGCTCAACCGGAACGCCGTCGTCCACCCATCTCGCGTGGTGCAACGCCGACGCCGCAAGCCCCGCGACCACCGCCTGGCGTCCCGACCACAGCCAGGCCGCGGCGGTGCGCTGTCGTAACGACAATTGGATGCCCTTGCCGACGTAGACGTTCGGCAGGATCGCCCGGTAATGCCTGCGCAGTTCGTATCGGGTGAGTGCACCGGAGGCCAAGGCTTCACTACCGATGAAGGGCCCGGTTTCGGTATCCATGGCCGTACCTTGGCGCGCTGCTGTGACGGTCGGGTGCACCGGGCAGCGCCCCCGGCCGTCCGGTGTTGGATGAATCCGGCACTGGGGATGAGTTCACTTGGCGCTGGTGGCGGAAAAGTGCGAGAAGCCAACGCCCTCAGCGACAAGTCAACGGGTTCTGCTCAGAGCAGCGTGGGCTGGGCGACAGGCGCGTCAGGCGGCAAGGTCGAGGCATGTCCGAGAAACCACCCTTGTTCAGCCGGCAATTACGCGAAGACCTGTTCCGCAAGCGCGTCGTGGTGCTCGACGGGGCACTCGACGACGACAACGGCACCGTCCTGGTCACCCAGTTCCTCACCCTGGCCGCCGATTCCAGCGACGACATCTGGTTGTGGATCCACTCCCCCGGCGGTTCGGTGCCCGCCATGCTGGCCATCAGGGACGTGATCCGGCTGGTGCCCGCCGAGGTCGGCACGCTGGCCCTCGGGTTGGCCTGCAGCGCAGGGCAATTCCTACTGTCGTCGGGCACGCCCGGGAAGCGCTTCGCACTGCCGCACGCCCGCATCCTGATGCACCAGGGCTCGGCGGGCATCGCCGGCTCGGCCGTCGAGGTGGAGGTGCAGGCCGACGATCTGCGGCACACCCGCGACACCGTGCTCGGCCTGATCGCCGCCGACACCGGCCAAGACCTCGAGCGCATCTTCACCGACTCGCTGCACGACCGCTGGTTCACCGCCGAGCAGGCGCGTGAGTACGGATTCATCGACCACGTCGTCGAGGACTTCGCGCAGATCACGCCGAATCGCAAGCAACAGTTGGGAATTCACGCATGAGCGAGGCTTGCCGAGGGAATCGACAGATATGAGCACCTACACCATCCCCAACGTCATCACCCGCACCACCGGTGGCGAGCGCATCATGGACGTGTACTCGCACCTGCTCAGCGAGCGCATCGTCTACCTGGGCACCGCGATCGATCCGGGTGTCGCCAACGCGCTCATCGCGCAGCTGCTGCATCTGGAGGCCGACAACCCCGAGCAGGAGATCGCGCTGTACATCAACTCCGAGGGTGGGGACCTGTCGGCCATGCTGGCGGTGTACGACACCATGCGCTTCATCAAGGCACCGGTCGCGACGACGTGCATCGGTCAGGCCGTCGCGGCGGGCGCGGTGCTGCTGGCCGCCGGCGCACCGGGCAGGCGATCGGTGCTGCCGCACACCAGGGTGGTGCTGCACCAGCCCGCCGCACAGGGCCGCGGCACCATCCCCGACCTGATCCTGCAGGCCGACGAGGTGGCGCGGGTGCGCAATCAACTGGAGAACATCCTGGCCCGGCACACCGGGCGCAGCACCGAGCAACTGCGGCACGACACCGACCGGGATCGCGTCTTCGACGCCGAGGCGGCGGTGGCCTACGGTCTGGCCGACCGGGTGCTCGACCAGCGGAACGGCTAGGCCGCCAACAACATCGGGCCGGACGCCGGACGCCCTGCGGGACGGCTGAGGTCGGCCGAGATGCCGCCGAGCAGGCGCACCAGATCGGTGCCCAGCGCCCCGCACACCGCGGCGATCATCTCGCTGGACGGCTCCTTGCGGCCCCGCTCGATCTCGGAGAGGTACTGAGGTGACACGCCGGCCCGCTCGGCCACGTCGACCAGGCGCTGCTCTTGGCGCTGGCGGGTGGCCCGCAGACGACGGCCCAGCGCCTCGCGCCACAGTGGTTCCAGCGGCTCCGGTGCGCGCCGGTGAGGGTGGATACCGGGATGGATACGAATGACCTCGCCCATGTCAGCATCCTCGCCGTTATCGCGGCGGCGTGCGGGCGTGTTCACCATGAGCACAAAAATGGGCGGGTTCGGGAAGGACACTTGAGGGGCGTCTTCTTTACCTTGCGGTATGGCACGCGGCCGGATCTTCTCCTCTGTTCCGGCTCTTTGGATCTGTCACTTCCCGAACCCGTCGTGCGGTCGACAGTACACCTGTGATCAAGATCACACCAGAGCTTTTTCAGTCCGAATCCAGCGTCCGCAGCAGGGCCCTGGTACGGGCCCTGACCTCGGGCGATGCATCGAAGGGCACGCCGACGTACTCGTCGACGCCGGCGGCGCGCAGCTCCTCGACGCGGGCGGTGACCGTCGCCTCGTCGCCGATCAGGGCGGCGTCGGCCGGACCGGCGTACCCCTCGCGTTCCAGCATCGCCCGGTACGACGGCAGGTGGCCGTACATCGCGAACTGCTCGGCGGCCTGCGCCCGGGCTCCGTCGACGTCGTCGGTGACGGCCACCGGCAGCGCGGCGACCACCCGCACCGGCCGGTCGCCCGCCGCGGCCCGCAACGCGGGCCCGACGTGACCGCCGAGGGTCTTCGGTCCGGTCATCCACGTCACGGTGCCGGCGGTGCGCCGGCCGGCGATCTTGAGCAACTGCGGTCCCAGCGCGGCGATATAGACGTCGGGGCGTGGCGCGCCCGGGATCTGCACCGCGCCGCGGGTGGTGACGGTCTCGCCCGTCGCGTCCGCCGGCTCACCGGCCAGCAGCGGCAGCAACCCGTCGAGGTACTCGTTGAGACGGCGCACCGGCTTGTCCCACGGGATGCCCCACATGCCCTCGGTGACGGCGGCGTGCGTCATGCCCAGCCCGAGGATGAACCGTCCACCGGCGATCAGGTTCACGGTCAGCGCACGTTGGGCCATCAGCATCGGATGCAGGTTCTGGATGGGAACCACACCGGTACCCACCTCGATGCCGTCCACCTCCCGCAGTGCGACCGCCAGCACGGTGAGAAGGTCTGGCTCATAAGGCATCTGGGTCATCCAGACGCGCCGGAAACCCTCGTCGCGGGCCTGGGCCAGGAAGTCCACGGTGGCGTCGACCGGCGAACCGCCACCGCTCAACGATCCGATGAGGCTGATCTGCATGACACGCTCCTGTTGAATGTCGCACCATGACCTCTGAGCAGTCGCGGCTGGGGAACTTCGGGCCGAACTGGTTCGCATCGGTGATGGGGACGGGCATCGTTGCTACCGCGGGCGCGACATTACCGATTCACGTGCCCGGCTTGCGTGGGTTCTCCGAAGCGGTGTGGGTGGCGGCCGCGGTGCTGCTGGTCGTGCTGGCGGTGGCGGTGACAGCGCAGTGGGTGCGCCATCCGACCGTGGCGCGCAGTCACGTGCGCAACCCGCAGATGACGCACTTCTACGGTGCCGCGCCGATGGCCCTGCTGACCGTCGGGGCCGGCGCGACCCTGGTCGGCCGGGACTTGATCGGCGAGCGGCTGGCCGTGGACATCGACTGGCTGCTGTGGACCGCGGGCACGATCGGCGGGTTGTTCACCGCGATGACGATTCCGTTCGTCATGTTCACCCGGATCGACGTCGGGCCCGACGCGGCGTTCGGCGGCTGGCTCATGCCGGTGGTGCCGCCGATGGTGTCGGCCGCCGGCGGCGCCCTGTTGATCCCGCACATGGCGCCGGGCACCGGGCGCACCACCATGCTCTACGGCTGTTACGCGATGTTCGGTCTGTCGCTGATCGCCGCGCTGATCATCATCAGCATGATCTGGAGCCGGCTGGCCCATTACGGGACGTCCGGGACGGCGCGGGTGCCGACGCTGTGGATCGTGCTGGGGCCGCTGGGGCAGGGCATCACCGCGGCCGGGCTGCTCGGCGCCAACGCCGCGCTGGCCGCTCCCCCCGACGTGGCGGCCGGGATGCGGGTGTTCGCGGTCCTGTTCGGCGTCCCGGTGTGGGGTTTCGCCGTGTTGTGGATCGCGCTGGCCACCGCGCTGACGGTCCGGACGTTGCGCCGCGGGATGCCGTTCGCGCTGACCTGGTGGAGCCTGACGTTCCCGGTCGGCACCTTCGTCACGGGCACCACCCAACTGGCCGCTCACACCGGGCTGCCGGCGTTCCGGGTCGCGGCGGTGGTGGCCTACGTCGGGCTGCTGTGCACGTGGGGGCTGGTGGCGGTGCGGACCGCGCGGGCAAGCGTGGCCGGCAGCCTGTTCGCACCGGCCGCGGCGGGGCCGATCAGGGCGTCGAAGGAAGTCAGGAGAACCGAGAACTAATCCTGGGCGAGCGAAGCGACGGGAAAACCAAAAGAGCCCCGTGTTGCCGTCGGGTCGGGGGGTCAGACGGCAACACGGAGCTATCCGGTGTATCGACGCGGCTCCGGCGGGTGTTACACACCTTCGGAAAAAAATTTCCGCCGGATCACCGGACGCCCCAAGAAAGCGCCAAGCCGCTGGTCGCAGGCTTTCCGGCATGAGCGCACGAGCCTGCATCGCCGCCGCACTGACATTGGTCGTGGCGGTGTTCGCGGCACCCGCGGCGGATGCGGAGTCGCCGTGCGCCGACCTGGGCGGCACGGTCGACGCGGGAACATGCGAGGTGCACATCAGCACGTCCGGCTACACCGTGGACATCAGGGTGCCGACGGATTACCCGGATCAGCGCGCCGTCTTCGACGCGCTCACCCGGGAACGCGACGGCATGGCCGACTGGTACGCGACCTACGGTGCCGACGGGCGCGGCCGGCCCTACCAGCTCGATATCAGCGCGCAGTCGCTGCGCTCCAGCCGCACCGCATCGCTGGTGCTGCGGGCCGACAACGACGCCGGCCTGGCCAACCAGGGCCATCCCGACACGACGTACACGGCCTTCAACTACGACCTGGAGGCGCACACCCCGATCACGTTCGAGACGTACTTCACGCCCGGCGCCGAGGCGGTGCTGAACCCGCTGGTCGAGCGCGAGTTCGGGAACCGCCCCGGAACGCCGGTGCGCGAGCTGACCGCCGGCACGTACCGCAATTTCGCGATCACCGACGACGCCGTCATCTTCTTCTTCGGGCAGGACGAGGTGATCGCCGATCACGCCGGACCGCATCGGCTGTCCGTGCCGCGCGGCCAGCTCGCCGGCGTTCTCGCCTAGGCCTCCAGGATGGCGGTGACGCCCTGGCCACCCGCGGCGCAGATCGAGATGAGGCCGCGCACCGGCTGACCGGTTTGCTTCTTCTTCTCGGCGAGCTGCTTGGCCAGCTGGGCGACGATGCGCCCACCGGTCGCGGCGAACGGGTGCCCGGCGGCCAGCGACGAACCGTTGACGTTGAGCTTGCTGCGGTCGATGCTGCCCAGCGCCTGGTCCAGCCCGAGGCGTTCCTTGCAGTATTCGTCGGACTCCCAGGCCGCCAGCGTGGCCAGCACCACCGAGGCGAAGGCCTCGTGGATCTCGTAGAAGTCGAAGTCCTGCAGGGTCAGGCCGTTGCGGGCGAGCAGCCGCGGCACCGCGTAGGTGGGCGCCATCAGCAGCCCGTCGGGGCCGTTGACGTAGTCCACGGCGGCGGTCTCGGCGTCGACGAAGTAGGCCAGCACCGGCAGGTTGCGTTCGGCCGCCCACTCCTCGGTGGCCAGCAGGGCCACCGACGCGCCGTCGGTGAGCGGGGTGGAGTTGCCCGCGGTCATGGTGGCGTCGCCGTTGCGCACGCCGAAGACCGGCTTCAGCTTGGCCAGTTTCTCGGGGCTGGACTCGGGGCGCAGGTTGTTGTCGCGGTACAGGCCGAGGAAGCCGGTGACCAGGTCGTCGAAGAAGCCGCGGTCATAGGCGGCGGCCATGTTGCGGTGGCTGGCGGCGGCGAGCTCGTCCTGGTCGACGCGTTTGACGCCGAATTCCTTGGCGGTGATCGCGGCGTGTTCGCCCATCGACAGCCCGGTGCGCGGTTCCCCGTTGGTGGGGATCTCCACGCCGATGGCCGCGGGCAGCTTGCCGACCAGCTTGAGCCGGTCCAGGTTGGACTTGCTGCGGCGCAGGCTCAGCAGCACCTGACGCAGGTTGTCACCGAACGCGATGGGGGCGTCGGAGGTGGTGTCCACCCCGCCGGCGATACCGGAGTCGAACTGACCCAACGCGATGCCGTTGGCGACCGCGATGGCCGACTGCAGTCCGGTGCCGCAGGCCTGCTGCAGGTCATAGGCGGGCGTGTAGGGCGACAACGCGCTGCCCAGCACGCATTCGCGCACCAGGTTGAAGTCGCGGCTGTGCTTGAGCACCGCACCACCGACGACCATGCCGATGCGCTCCCCGGAGAGGTGGAAACGATCGACCAGACCGTCCAGGGCGGCGGTGAACATATCCTGGTTCGAGGCGTTGGCGTAGGCGCCGTCCGAGCGGGCGAAGGGGATCCGGTTACCACCGAGGATCGCGACGCGGCGAGAATTCGTGTTAGCCATATCCCAATGTTACCCGGCGTTCTTACTCTGGAGTAAGTTAGATCTCATGGCTTCCGATTTGTTCACCCAAGTGGTCAACTCCGGGCCCGGATCGTTCCTGGCCAAGCAACTGGGCGTACCCCAGCCCGAAACCCTGCGTCGTTACCAGCCGGGTCAGCCGCCGCTGGCCGGTTCGCTGTTGATCGGCGGGGAGGGTCGCGTGGTGGAACCGCTGCGCGCCGCCCTGGCCGACGACTACGACGTCGTGTCCAACAACATCGGCGGGCGGTGGGCCGACTCGTTCGGCGGGCTGGTGTTCGACGCCACCGGCATCACCGAGCCGGCGGGCCTCAAGGCGCTCTACGAGTTCTTCACCCCGGTGCTGCGCAACCTCGGCCCCTCCGGCCGCGTCGTCGTCATCGGCACCACCCCCTCCGAGGCGGCCACCGCGCACGAGCACATCGTGCAGCGGGCGCTGGAGGGCTTCACCCGCTCACTGGGCAAGGAGCTGCGCCGCGGCGCGACGGTCTCGCTGGTGTACCTGGCCGCCGACGCCAAGGCGGGCGCGACGGGGCTGGAGTCCACGCTGCGCTTCATCCTGTCCGGCAAGTCCGCCTATGTGGACGGCCAGGTGTACCGGGTCGGCGCGGCCGATTCGGTACCGCCCGCCGACTGGGACAAGCCGCTGGCCGGCAAGGTCGCCGTGGTGACCGGGGCGGCCCGCGGGATCGGTGCCACCATCGCCGAGGTGTTCGCCCGTGACGGCGCCGCGGTGGTGGCCGTCGACGTGCCACAGGCCGAAGAGGCGCTGCGCCAGACCGCCGACAAGGTCGGTGGCACCGCGCTCACGCTGGACGTCACCTCCGACGGCGCGGTCGACGCCATCGTCGCCCACCTCAAGGAACACCATGGCGGCAAGCTGGACGTGCTGGTGAACAACGCCGGCATCACCCGCGACAAGCTGCTGGCCAATATGGACGAATCCCGTTGGGACGCCGTAATTGCGGTGAATCTGCTGGCCCCGCTGAATCTGACCGAAGGCCTGGTGGCCGCCGGCGCGCTCGGCGAGGGCGGCCGGGTGGTCGGGCTGTCGTCGATGGCCGGTATCGCCGGTAACCGCGGTCAGACCAACTACGCCACCACCAAGGCGGGCATGATCGGCATCGCCGAGACGCTGGCCCCGACGCTGGCCGAGAAGGGCATCACCATCAACGCGGTGGCACCCGGGTTCATCGAGACCAAGATGACCGAGGCCATCCCGCTGGCCACCCGCGAGGTGGGCCGCCGGTTGAACTCGTTGTTCCAGGGCGGCCAGCCGGTCGACGTGGCCGAACTCATCGCCTACTTCGCCAGCCCGGCATCGAATGCGGTGACCGGCAACACGATCCGGGTCTGCGGCCAGGCCCTGCTGGGGGCGTGACGGAATGGGTGATCAGCCCAACGGCCTGCTGAACATGGCGCGGGCGGTGGCCGGTGCGCTGCCGTTCGTGCCGCGCGGTGACGGCCTGCCGGACCGAACGGTGCACGTCGCCGATCTGCACATCGACGCGGCCAACGTCGCGGCCTACGCCCACGTGACGGGTCTGCGGTTCGGCGACACCGTGCCGCTGACGTATCCGTTCGCGCTGACCTTCCCGACGGTGATGTCACTGGTCACCGGGTTCGACTTCCCTTTCGCCGCAATGGGTTCGGTGCACATCGAGAACCAGATCACCCAATACCGCCCGATCGCGGTCAGTGACACCCTCGACGTGGCGGTGCACGCGGAGAATCTCCGCGAGCACCGCAAGGGTCTGCTCGTCGACATCGTCACCGAGGTGAAGATCGGCAACGACGTGGCCTGGCACCAGATCACCACGTTCCTGCACCAGCAGCGCACCAGCCTGTCCGGCGAACCGCGACCCGAACCGGCCAAGGCGCCCAAGCTGCCACCGCCGAATGCGGTGCTCTCGATCAGCCCCGGGCAGATCCGCTCGTACGCCACCATCGGCGGCGACCACAACCCGATCCACACGAACTCGTTGGGCGCCAAGCTGTTCGGCTTCCCCACGGTGATCGCGCACGGCATGTACAGCGCCGCCGCGGTGCTGGGCAACATCGAGGGTCAGCTGCCCGACGCGGTGGCCTATCACGTGAAGTTCGGCAAGCCGGTGCTGCTGCCGGCCAAGGCGGGGCTGTGGGTGGACCGGGATGCCGACGGCTGGGAGCTGGCGCTGCGTCACCTGAAGAAGGGTTATCCGCACCTGACCGCGACGGTTCGGGGACTCTGACCGGGAAGTAAGGCCTTCGCTCAGGCCTTCTCGGATGGGCGACCCTTCAGGCCGCGCCAGAACAGGTTGATCATCAGCTCGGTGGCGTCGTGCACGTCGGCGTCACCGGTGCTGACCCTGTCGGCGATGGCCTCGCCCGCACCCACCAGGGCCACCGCCATCATGTTGAAATCGGCGTCGGGCTCCGGGTTGCGGGTGCCGGACTGCAACAACCGGCCGACCAGTTCGATGATGCGCTCGCGGCCCTCACGCACGGTGTGGGCGAAGGCCTGTGAACTGGTGGCCTGGCTGTAGAGCACGATCCAGGAGGACCGGTTCTTGTCGATATAGCCGAGGAACGCCCCGACGGCGTTGCGCAGCATGTCTTTCGGACTCAGCGTGAAGTCGATCTCGCTGCGCACCACCTCGACGAACCGATTCAGTTCCCGGTCCAGGCAGGCGCCGAACAGCTCCTCCTTGGAGCCGTAGTACAGATACAGCATCGGCTTGGAGATCTGGGCCTGCCCGGCAATGGCATCCATCGACGTCTCGTGATAGCCGTTGACGGAGAACATCTGCACGGCGGCGTCGAGCATCTGCTGCTCACGCACCGCGCGCGGCAACCGCTTCGTTCCACCTGCCATTCGTCCAGGGTATGCAATGCCCTGTCCGGTTCCCCACTCAGGACAGCAACTCGCCGCGGCGCTGCTCCTCCCACAGCGCCATCCTGGTCCTGGCCGGCTCGCCGATCGCGTCCATCACCAACGGCACCAGCAGTTCGGTCAGCAGGAAACCGGCCGCCATGCTCTGGTAGGTCGTCCCCACCGTGCTGGACGCCGCCAGCACCACCTCGGCATCCGGGGCGACCGGACACGCCAGGTCGTCGGTGATCAACAGCACCGTGGCACCGGCCCGGTGCACCCGGCCGGCCAACTCGGCGGCGCTGCGCTGGTAGCGGTGGTAATCGAACAGCACCAGCACATCGGAGCGGTTCAGTTCCAGCAGCGCCCCGAGGTCGGCACCGGTGGGGTCGGCCAGCACCCGCAGCCCGGGCCGCAGCTGTTCCAGATGCGCGGCCAGATGCACCGCCAGCAGGTGCGAGAACCGTCCGCCGTGTAGATAGATGGTCCGGTTGGTATCCGCGAGCAGCGCCACGGCCGCCTCCAGCGCGGCGGCGGGCAGTTGGGCCAGTGTCTCGGCGGCCCGGTCGTTCTGGGCTCGGCCCTGCTGCAGCAGCCGGTCCAGCGCGCTGCCGGCCGGCGGCGCGTCGGGCAGCCTGGTGATCGGGCCGTTGGAGCGGGCCGACAGCTCGGCCCGCAGCGCCACCTGCAGGTCGGCGAAACCGTCGTAACCGAGGGACTGCGCGAACCGCAACACGGTCGGCGGGCTCACCTCGGCGCGCTGCGCCAGCCGGGCCGCACTGGCCAGCCCGGCACTCGGGTAGTCGGCCAGCAGCGCGCGCCCGACGCGCCGTTCGGCCTTGCTCAAAGTGGACAGCGCGGCATTGGTCCGCTCCGCAACGGATTCCGGGTGCTGCACGTCGGCCACGGATGTCAATCTGCCATGACCGGCAACGTCGTCATCGTCAGGTCCCGCAACGAGATCGCGGTGACGCTCTCCGGCGGCAACGGCTGCCAATCCAGGTCACCGAACCCGGTGGACCCGATGACCAGGGCACCGCTGCCGGTGCGGGCCCAGCGCAGCCCGAAATAGTCCTCCAGGTGTTCGGTGGGCAGATCTGCGGCGGTGATCTCGGCGACGTCCTCGACCGACAGCCTGCTGTGCGCATTGGCATGCACCGCGATGAGTTGCCCCTCGCCGAGGATGAGGGCGTTGAGGCTGGCGTCGGGGTAGGGCGTGCGCAGCCGGGCCACCGCGGCACGCACGGCGGAGGCGAGATCGGGCGCGCGCCGTCGATACGCCCGGATGACGGCGAAGTAGCGTTCGCTGTCGGTGGTGCCACCGAGCGTCCCGGCCAGGTCGGGTTCCAGCAGGGCGTCGAGTGCGTCGGTCGGTTTGATGGAGCCGTTGTGCGCCATGGCCAGCCCATCGGCCAGGAAGGGGTGCGAGTTCTCCGGTTGCACCGCGAGACCGCTTGTGGCCCACCGTAGATGGACCAGCGTGCCGTTGGATCGCCAGTCGCGCATGATGGCCGCGAAATCGGGATCGTCGATCGCGCTGTCGGCGCTGACGTGGACGCGCGGATGGTCACCGTCGCCGGCCGCGACACCCCACCCGTCGCCGTGCACCTTGGTGAGCGCCACGAAGTCCTTCAGGACGTGAGCGCCCACCGCGCCCTCCACCGTGATCGGTTCGGTCGACACCACACCGAGCAGTCGGCACACCGCGGCCCCCTCTCCTCGGCTCGCACCGAAAATTTTACGAATATTTCTCGGATGGACGCATCTTAAAGACTCTGAAACATTTATGACATAGCGTTCCCCTGGAATCACCCCGGAGGAGGTCGTCATGCCCGACATCAGCGAGCAACTGCGCACGGAACTGCGTGCCGAGGGCGTCGAACTGGTGGCCGGCTCACTGACCGACCTGGCCGGGGTCACCCGCGCCAAGTACGTGCCGCTGCGCCGCCTCGACTCCTTCGTGACGTCCGGGATGGGGGTGTCGCCGTCGTGGAGCGTCTTCTGTGTGGACAGCGGGATCGCCTTCACCCCGACCATCGGGGTGGTCGGCGACCAGCGACTGCGCATCGACCCGGCCGACCTGCATGCCATCGGTGACGGCATCGCCTGGGCCCCGGCCAGTCTCGGCGACCAGGACGGCGCCGCGGCACCGCTGTGCGCGCGGTCCTTGCTGCGCGGCGCCGAACAGGCGCTGGCCCGACGCGGGCTGACCGCCCTGGTGGGCGCCGAACTGGAATGCACCATGCTGGCTCCGGATGGCGGTCACGCCACGGCCGAGCCGTGGTCGCCGTACGGCATCCGGACCTCACTGGACCGCTCGGCGTTCCTGGCCGACCTGGCCGTCGCCGCGGAACGGTCCGGCCTGAGCATCGAACAACTGCACACCGAATACGGCCACGACCAGCTCGAGGTGTCGCTGGCACCGGCCACCCCGGTGGCGGCCGCCGACGCCGTCATCCTGGCCCGGATCGTCATCGGGCGCACCGCCGCCCGGCACGGGCTGAAGATCTCGTTCTCCCCCGTGCCGTTCTTCGGTGAAGCGGGCAACGGCGCACACCTGCACCTGTCCCTGGCCGACGCGCAGGGGCCCTTGTTCTCCGGCGGCGACGGACCGCACGGCATGCGCACCGACGGCGCCGCCGCGATCGCCGGCGTGTTGGACACCTTGCCTGATCTGCTTGCGGTGTACGCCGGTTCGGTGCTGTCGGCGACCCGGCTCAAGCCGGGCAACTGGGCCGGCGCAGCGCGCTGCTGGGGGCTGGAGAACCGCGAGGCCGCGGTGCGCTTCGTCGCCGCCACCGCCGGAAACCCGCACGGCGCCAACGTCGAACTGAAGATCATCGACCCCAGCGCCAACCCCTACCTGGCGACGCTGGGCTTCCTGGGCAGTGCGCTGCGCGGTATCGAGCGCGGCCTGCCGTTACCGGCAGAGGTCACCGACAACCCGGCGGGCGTCGCCGAGCCGCTGCCCGCCGACCAGGCATACGTGCTGGACACCTTCGAATCCTCCTCCGCCGCTGCAGAACTGCTCACCTCGGCCGTCGTCGAAGGTGTGCTCGCGGTGCGCCGTTACGAACTGACCACCTACGGCACCCGTCCACCGGCCGACACCATCGCGGCGCTGCGGCTGGCCTGGAGCTGTTGACCCCCAACCGAAAGGGCACCTCGATGAGCACGGAAACCACACCCGAACACGACCAACTGACCCGGCGCCGGCTGCCCTTCTGGGTGGCGCTCGCCCTGTCGGTCGCCACCGTCGGCCCGACCCTGGCCATGTCCGGCAACGGGCAGGGGCTGATCGCCACCGTGGGCAAGGCCCTGCCCCTGGTGTTCGTCATCGGCCTGGTGGGCGTGGCGCTGGTGGGCTACAGCTTTGTCCGGCTGACCCGCCACCTCAACCACGCCGGGTCGGCCTACGCCCTGGTGGGCGGCACCGTCGGGCCCCGCACCGGCTTCTTCTCCGGCTTCGCGATGCTGGGCGCCTACGTCGGATTCTCCATCGGCACCCTGGCGCTGACGGCCGCCTTCACCAACGCATTCATCGCCCAACTGCAGGCCGGCTCCGACCATCCCTACCAACTGCCGTGGCTGGTACCCGTGGTGATCGGTGCCGCCGTCTCGTTCCTGTTGGCCGGCCGCGACGTGCGGTTGCTGGCCAAGATCCTGCTGGCGATCGAGGGCATCGGCATCCTCGCCATGGTCATCCTGGTGATCGTGATCTTCGCCCGTGGCGGGGCGCCGTCGACCGGTGTCGATTTCAGCGTGTTCTCCTTCTCCGGCGGGGTGTCCCCGTCGGCGGTGCTGTCCGGCGTGGTGGCGGCGTTCCTGTCCTGGGCCGGGTTCGAGGCCTGCGCGTCGATGGGCGAGGAAACCGACAACCCGGGCCGCAACATCCCGCGGGCGCTCGGCGGCACCCTGATCCTCACCGGTGTGCTGTTCGTCGTCGTGATGTTCGCCCAGGTCATCGGATTCGGTACGGACGAGGCCGGATTGGCGGCGTTTCAGGGTTCCGGGAACACCCTCGGCGACCTGGGCAGCACCTATATCGGCCAGTGGTTCAGCCTGCTGATCATCTTCACCGCGACGGTGGCCGCCTTCGGGTGCCACATGGCCACCGCCGCCACCTCGGGCCGGATGCTGTACGCCTTCGGCCGCGACGGATTCGGCCCGCGGTCGCTGGCGCACATCCACCCGTCCACCGGCGGACCGCGCCGGGCGACCTGGCTGGTGGTCGGGCTGGCGCTGGTGGTGGACCTGGTCTGCGGGCTGGCCGGTTGGCCGGACATGGGCACCGGAAACCCGGCTATCGACACCTACTTCCTGTTCGCCGTCGCCGGGTCGGTGTGCCTGATGGTGTGCTATCTGCTCGTCGAGATCGCCGCCGCGTGGTTCGTCGGCGCCCCGAAATTCGTTGCCGTACACGGCGGCCACGGGAAGGTGGCCGGGCTGGTGCTGCCCCTGCTGGGTGCCGTGGTGATCGCGGTGGTGCTGTGGTTCAACGTCAAGGACGCCCAAACCTGGACCGCCGCCCCGCTTCTGGGCGTGTACTGGTGCCTGGTCGGGTTGGTGATCGCGCTGGCCGCCTCGGGCATCGCCAAACGGGTCGGCCAGTCACTGACCGCCGAACTGCAACTGCCGGGCGCGCCGTGACGGCCACCCTCTACGCCCGTGACGAGGCCGTGATCGCGGGAATCGAGAAACTGCGGTTCTATCCGCTGGAAGTGGTGGCCGGGCACGGCAGCACACTGGTGACACCGGACGGCCGCGAGTTGCTGGACCTGTCGGCGACGTGGACGGCCTCGGGGCTCGGGCACGGGCACCCGGCGGTCGTGGAGGCGGTCAGTAGGGCGGTGCGCACCGCCCCGGGCTCGGGCGGATTGTCCGCCGTGCACCCGGATTCGGTGGGACTGGCCGAGGACCTGCTCGCCCTGGTGCCCGGCGACGGTGAGCGCCGGGTCTACCTGGGCCACGCCGGATCCGATGCCAACGACGTGGCGTTGCGGGCCTGCCGGCACGCCACCGGCCGGCGCCGGGTGGTGGCCTTCGAGCACAGCTACCACGGCGGTGTCGGCGTCGCGATGGGGGTGTCCGGTGTGCACGTCGACGCCGGCGTGGCACCCGACGCCGACGTGGCATTCCTGCCCTACCCCAACCCCTTTCGGCCGTCCGGACTTGACGACGCCGGACACTGCCTGGCCCTGGCCGAGGAGCACCTGGCGGCCGGTGACGTCGCCTGCCTGATCGTGGAGCCCATCCTGTCCGACGGCGGGCTGGTGGTGCCGCCCGACGGATTCCTGGCCCGGCTGCACGAGGTGTGCCGGCGCTTCGCGGTGCCGATGATCTGTGACGAGGTCAAGATGGGCCTGGGCCGCCCGGGCACCCTGCACGCCTTCGAGCACGACGGCGTGGTGCCCGACATCGTCACCTTCGGCAAGGTGCTCGGCGGCGGCCTGCCGCTCTCGGCCGCGGTGGGTCCGGCCGCGGTGCTGGACGCCCCACCGGCGGCGGCGCTGCTGACGACGGCGGGCAACCCGGTGTGCACGGCGGCCGGCCGGGCCGTGCTGGCGACCATCGTCGGCGAGCAGTTGCCCGAACGGGCGGCGAAAGTCGGCGCCGTCCTACGGAAGGCGTTGCAGGAATTGGATTCCGACCGCATCGGGGACGTGCGCGGTCGCGGTCTGGCCATCGGGCTGGAGCTCGTGGACCCGGCCACCGGTGACCGTGATCCGCGGCTGGCGGCGCAGGTGGTGTACCGCGCCTGGCAGCTCGGCGTGGTGGTGTTCTACGTCGGCGGCAACGTCCTGGAGATCACGCCGCCGCTGGTGCTCACCGAGGCCGAGGCGCTGCGGGCCGCGGAGATCGTCGGAGCCGCCATCGCCGATGCCGCGGCGGGTAGCGTCGACGCCGAGGAGGTGGCCCGCTATGCCGGGTGGTGAGGTGCTCGATGTCTTCGATCGGGTGGACGTGCCGGACGGGCTGGCCGATCATCTGCGTACCGTCGCGTTGATCGACCATCACGTGCACGGGGTGTTCGACCAACCGGTCGACCGCGCCGGTTTCGAGCAGTCCATCAACGAGGGGTCCAACGACCCCATTCCCGACTTCATGACCCAATTCGATTCTCCGCTGGGCCTTTCCATCCGCCGCTGGTGCGCCCCGCTGCTGGGACTGGAGGCCTTCGCCGACGCCGACACGTACTGGAAGCGCCGGGCCGAGCTCAGCCCGGCCGAGCTGGCCGAACTGCTGCTGCCGGCCGCGGGCATCGAGCGCTGGGTGGTGGACACCGGATTCAAGGGTGACCTGATCACCACCCCGCAGCGGCTCACCGAGCTGAGCGGCCGACCGTCGTCGTCGATCCTGCGGCTGGAACGGCTCGCCGAGGAACTGCTCGAGGACGGCACGGCCGCACAGGATTTCCCCGCGGCGTTCCGTGCGCGCCTGGCCGCCGCGGTCGACGACCCGGACACCGTGGGCACCAAGACCATCGCCGCGTACCGCACCGGTTTCGACATCGACTGGTCGCGGCCCCCGGACGAACTGGTCGTGCAGCATGCCCGTGAGCTGGCCGCACGCGGGTCGCTGCGCCTGGACAGCCCCGTGCTGATCGCCTTCGGCGTGCACGAGGCCGCCGAGCGCGGGCTGCCGATCCAGGTGCACGTGGGCTTCGGTGACCGTGATCTGGACCTGCACCGCACCGATCCGCTGCTGTTGTTGCCGCTGCTGCGCACCATGGCACCGGTGCCGGTGCTGCTGCTGCACTGCTACCCGTTCCACCGGCAGGCCGGATATCTGGCGCAGGCCTTCGACCACGTGAATTTCGATGTCGGGCTGGGGATCAACTATCTGGGCGTGCGGTCCACCGGGTTGGTGGCCGAGGCGATGGAGACGGCGCCGTTCGCCAAACAGCTGTTCTCCTCGGACGCGTTCGGCCCGCCCGAACTGCATGTGCTGGGCTCGGTGCTGTGGCGCCGCGCCATGGGGATCGAGCTCGGCGGCTGGATCCGGCACGGCGACTGCACGGTAGCCGACGCCATCCGGATCGTCGACCTGATCGGCGTGCACAACGCCACCCGGGTGTACGGGCTTTGAACCAGTCTGAGGCGCCGCTGCTGGAGGCGTTGCGCGCCTTCGTCGAACGTGGGCAGGCGCCGTTCTACAGTCCGGGGCACAAGGGCGGCCGGTCGCTGGACCCCTGGCTGCGGACGCACATCGCCGAGGTGGATCTGAACAACCTGCCCGACCTGGACACCCTGCACTGCCCCGAGGGCCCGATCGCCGACGCCGAGCGGCTGATAGCCCAGGCGTGGGGCACCGGCCAGAGTTTCATCATGGTGCAGGGCTCCACCGGCGGAAACATCGCGGTGGCGTTGAGCGCGCTGCGTCCCGGCGAAACCGTTCTGGTGCAACGCAATGCGCACAAGTCGGTGCTGGCCGGGCTGGTGCAGTCCGGGGCCAGGCCGGTGTGGCTGGAACCGCAGTGGGACGCCCGCTTCGGCGTCGCGCACGGACTGAGCGTCACCGTCGTCGAGCAGGCGTTGCGGGACACCGGCGCCACGGCACTCTGGTTGTTGCACCCCACCTATTACGGCACCACCGCCGATATCGCGGCGCTGTCCGCCCTGTGCCGCAGCCACGGGGCCAGGCTGTTGGTGGACGGCGCGCACTCACCACACTTCGGCTTCCACGACGAGCTACCCCCGGCCGCCGAGCGAACCGGGGCGGCGGCGACGGTGCAGTCGGTGCACAAGATCCTCTCCGGCCTGAGCCAGGCCGCGGTGCTGCACATCGACCCGGCGCAGCTGGATCCGGCGGCGGTGCGGCGGGCGTTGCAACTGGTACAGACCACCAGCCCGCATTTCGCCATCATGGCGTCGATCGACACGGCGCGCCGCGAGATGGCCTGTGCGGGAACCGAACTGCTCAGCGCAACCCTGCGGCGGGCACGGGCGGCGGCCGCGCGGATCGAGGCGATCCCGGGGCTGCGCGTGTTGCGCCCGTCCGACGCCACCGGCCCGGAATCCGGTTTCTGCCATCTGGACGAGACCAAGCTGCTGGTCGGCACCGGGGGCCTGGCCGCCGACGCCAGGGACGTGCTGGTCCGGCTGAATCGCGTGCACGGGGTGCAACCCGAACTCAGCGGGCCGGGCCACCTGCTGTGCATCACGACGATCGGCAACACCGATCACGATATGGACCGCCTGGTCGACGGATTCGCCGAGGCTTCGGCGCATTTCGGCACGCGTGTCGATGCGGGCGGCGACGCCGGTCTGGTCGCCGACCTGCTGGGCCTGCGGCCCGAGCCGGTGCTGACCCCGCGTGAGGCGTTCTTCGCAGCCGACGAGGCGGTGGCGCTGGCCGCGGCCACCGGCCGGGTGTCCGCCGAGGCCATCACGCCGTATCCGCCGGGGATACCGTTGGTGATGCCGGGCGAGCGCCTGACCGCCGAGGCGGTTGCCCTGCTGCGGGCGTTGGCCGCGGCGGGCACGCCCATCAGCGCATCGGATCCGTCGCTGCAGCACGTCCTGGTGGTGCGCTGAACCGGCTCAGATCGTGATGACCCCGCGGTACCGGGCGCGGCCGTGTTCCATGGCGGCGTACGCCTCGGCGGCCTGCTCCAGCGGATACTCCTGGATCTGCGCCCGGACATCGTGCAGGACAGCGAAATTCATGGTGTCCTCGACGTCGGCAGCGGTTCCCGACGGATGACCCGCCACCGTGAGCGCCGGGGTGATCAGATCCAGTGGGCTGATGGGCAGCGGATCTGCCGACACCCCGATGACGACCAGTTCACCGCGCGGGTTCAGCCCGCCGACCGTCTGCCCGATCGCGGTCGAGTTGGCGGCGGTGGCCAGCACCACCGCGACACCGCCGAGCGCGCGCAGCGCCTCGCTGACATCACCCGCGGTGGAGTCGACGTAGTGGTGGGCACCGAACCGGCGGGCATCGTCGGCCTTGTCGGCGCCGCGCGCGACGGCGACGGTCTCGAACCCCATGGCCCGGGCGAACTGGATGCCGAGATGCCCCAGCCCGCCGACACCGAGCACCGCGACGCGGTCACCGGCGACGGCATGCGTCGAACGCAGTGCGTGGTAGACGGTGACACCGGCGCAACTCATCGGCGCGGCGTCGACGAAGGACAACCCGTCGGGAATCCGGGCCAGCGCGGTGGCCGGTGCGGTGACCGACTGGGCATACCCGCCCGGGTACTGCCAGCTGGGCACCTGACCGTTCTCGCAGTGGATGAACTGACCCTTGCGGCACTGAGCGCAGTGGTTGCAGTTGCCGCCGAACCAGCCGACCGCCACCCGATCACCGACCGCGAAACCCTCGACACCGGAGCCGATTTCGGCGATGGTGCCGGCGATCTCGTGTCCAGGGGTCAACGGCCAGGTCATGCCGGGGAAGTGTCCGGCCACGAATTCGCGGTCGGTGCCGCACACGCCGCAGGCCGCCACGTCGATGCGCACCTGCCCGGCCGCCGGCGGCGACGTCTGCACGTCGACGAGTTCGAGCGGGGCCTGGGCGGAGGCGACATGCACGGCGCGATGTGTGGTCATGCGCGTCAGATTATCCGCATTTCGCCGCCGCCAACCGGCGAAGCGAGTCATCCAATCGAGGCACCGCCAGCTGGCCCGCGTTGACCGACTTCTCCAGGTGGTCCAGCACCGCGGGCACCTCACCGGTGGTCACCCACAACGCGACGTCGGCGCCGGCCTGCAGCGCCCGCAGCACCGCCTCGGCCACGCCGTAGCGCGCGTTGATGGCCGCCATGCTGGACAGGTCGTCGGTGTAGACCACCCCGTTGAAGCCCGGTCCGCCGTAGCCGCCGGAGCGCAGCAGAGCGTAGGCGGCGCCGCTGAGGCTGGCCGGGTCGGTGCCGGTCAGTCCCGGGACCTGCAGGTGCCCGACCATGACCGCGACACCCGGTTCGGTGGTGAGCGTCCGGTACGGCACCAGGTCGTCGGCCTTCAACGCGTCCAGCGGCGGGGTGGTCACCCCGCCGGTGTGCGAGTCACCCGAGCCGTGACCGTGTCCGGGGAAGTGCTTGAGCACCGGCGTGACGCCGCCGTCGCGCAGCCCGCGGGCGTAGGCACCGGCGTACTCGGTCACCTTGGCCGGGTCCGAACCGAAGGACCGGTCGCCGATCACCTCGTCATCGGATTCCTCGGTGACGTCGACGACGGGGGCGAAGTCGACGGTGATGCCGAGCCCGCGCAGCGCCTGTCCGCGTTGCAGCGCAATCTGGTACACCTCGTCGGGCGTCTTGGTCTGGGCCAGCACCCGCGGCGAGGGCTGCGCTCCGATGAGGTCGGACAGCCGCGACACCCGGCCGCCCTCCTCGTCGACGCTGACCCCCAACGGCAGCGCGGACGCGGCGTCAGTGATGCCCTTGAGGTCACCGAAGATCGACTTGTCGGTCCAGCTGCCGATGAAGATGCCGCCGACGTGGTAGTTGGCCACCACGGCCCTGGCGTCGGCGGCGTCGGTGACACCGACCATCAGCAGCTGGGCCAGCTTCTCGCGCAGCGGGATGGCGGTGACGTCGCCGCACAGCGGCAGCGCCTCGGCCGGGGCCGGGGCCAGCGGTGCGCTGGTGGATGCCGGGGTGACGCTGCTGGTCACCGGCGACGCGGCGGGTTCGGCGTGGGAGCAGCCCAGCAACAGTCCGGACAGCGCTGTCAGGGCACCCAGAGTGCGGGACATCGGCATGCCAAGTGACCTTAGTCGGCGCCCGGCGTCGGCCGGGGCGGGCGTCAGGTCCGCAGCTCGCAGCCGATGCCGTGGGCGTCCAGCCAGCTTCGCTCGCCGCCGGGCATGATGTCGTCGACGTGCGCACAGACCGCGTCCACCACGTCGGCGGCCGCGGTCACGCCGAGGGCGCGGCGCAGTGCCGGGAACTGGTCAGGCGCCACGACGACGGAGTATTCATAGCCGTCCAGGTGCGCGCGGTCGTAGCCGCTGAACACCAACGCGCCGGCGGCGTCGTAGCCGACCCACACGGTGCAGGCGGCGCCGCGCCAGAACACCCGTTCCGGACTCGTCATCCTCATATTGTCCCGTGCTAGGTTGACGGCATGGATCGGTTCGTCGTGCCCGCCGCGGCCAGCATCGTCGTCGGCCTTTTGCTGGGCGCGGCCGCGATCTTCGGTGTGACGCTGATGATCCAGCAGGACACCAAGCCGCCGGTGCAGTCGGGTGACCCGGCGTCATCCGTGCTCAACCGCGTTGAATACGGCGACCGGGCCTAATCCCGGGGCAACCGCCGATCGGGAATCCGACCTCGTCGCTTCGCCCACCCCGGGATCTTTCCCTGTCGCTGCCCCGCTGTCCCGCCGCTGGTTGTGGCTGGTCGGCCTCGTCTCGCTGATCCTGTGCCTCGCGCAGTCCCCGGGCCGCGTCTCGCCCGACACCAAACTGGACCTCACCGCCAACCCGCTGCGGTTTCTGGCCCGCGCGGCCAACCTGTGGAACAGCGACCTGCCGTTCGGCCAGGCGCAGAACCAGGCGTACGGCTATCTGTTCCCGCACGGGGCCTTCTTCCTGCTCGGTGACCTGATCGGGCTGCCCGGCTGGGTGACCCAGCGGCTGTGGTGGGCGTTGCTGCTGACGGCCGGTTTCTGGGGCCTGCTGCGGGTGGCCGAGGCGCTGGGGATCGGGAATCCGACGTCCCGGATCATCGCGGCGACGGCGTTCGCCCTGTCCCCGCGGGTGCTGACCACCCTGGGCGCCATCTCGTCGGAAACGCTGCCGATGATGCTGGCGCCGTGGGTGCTGCTGCCGGTGATCCTGGTGATGCGCGGCGACCCCAGAGTCCGGACGCTGGCCGCCCGTTCCGCGGTGGCCGTCGCCCTGATGGGCGCCGTGAACGCCGTGGCCACCCTGACCGGTTGCCTGGCGGCGGTCATCTGGTGGGCCGCACACCGGCCGAACCGGCAGTGGTGGCGGTTCACCGCGTGGTGGGCGGTCTGTACGGTGCTGGCCGTCACCTGGTGGGCGGTGGCGCTGGTGCTGCTGGGCCGGATCAGCCCGCCGTTCCTGGACTACATCGAATCCTCGGGCGTCACCACCAGCTGGCTGTCGCTGACCGAGGTGTTGCGGGGCACCGACAGCTGGACACCGTTCGTGGCCACCACGGCGACCGCCGGCTCCTCCCTGGTGACCGGGTCGGTGGCCGTGCTGGCCACCACCCTCGTCGCGGCCGCCGGGCTGGCCGGGCTGGCGATGCGCACCATGCCGGCCCGCGGCCGGCTCATCACCATCCTGCTGATCGGGATCGTCGCGCTGGCGGCGGGCTACTCCGGCGGGCTGGGTTCGCCGATCGCCCACCAGGTGCAGCTGTTCCTGGATGCCGCCGGCACCCCGCTGCGCAACGTGCACAAGCTCGAACCCTTGATCCGGCTGCCGCTGACGCTGGGGCTGGCGCATCTGCTGGGCCGGGTTCCGCTGCCGGGCAGCGCGCCCCGCGCGGTGTGGCTGCCGGTGTGGACGCACCCGGAGAAGGACCGGCGGGTGGCGGTGGCCATCGTCGTGCTGGCCGCGTTGGCCGCGGGGTCGTCGCTGGCGTGGACCGGCCGGCTCACCCCGCCCGGCAGCTTCAGCGCGATTCCGCAGTACTGGCACGACACGGCCCGCTGGCTCGACGAGCACAACACCGACCGGGGCCGGGTGCTGGTGGCGCCCGGCGCCCCGTTCGCCACCCAGACGTGGGGCAACACCCACGACGAACCGCTGCAGGTCCTCGGCGACAGCCCATGGGGGGTACGGGATTCCATTCCGCTCACCCCGCCGGAGACCATCCGCGCGCTGGATTCGGTGCAGCGCCTGTTCGCGGCCGGCCGGCCGTCCGCCGGGCTCGCCGACACCCTTGCCCAGCAAGGCATTTCCTATCTGGTGGTGCGCAACGACCTGGATCCCGAGACGTCCCGGTCGGCGCGGCCACTGCTGGTGCACCGCGCCGTGGACCACTCCCCCGGCCTGACGAAGGTGGCCTCCTTCGGGGAGCCTGTCGGGGCCGGCCTGCTGGAGGGATTCGTCGCCGACAGCGGGTTGCGACCCCGGTATCCAGCGGTGGAGATCTACCGCGTGCGCAACGCCGTCACCGGACCGTATCTGGTGGACACCGACGCGTTGGCCCGCGTGGACGGCGGCCCGGAAGCGTTGTTGCGCCTCAACGAACGGCGCCGACTGCTGGGCAGAGAGCCGCTGGGCCCGATGCTGCTGACGGCCGACGCCGAACGTGCCGGACTGCCTGCTCCGCTGGTCACCGTCACCGACACCCCGTTGGCTCGCGAGACCGACTACGGCCGGGTGGACAACCACTCGTCGGCCGTGCGTACCCCCGATGATCCGCGGCACACCTTCAACCGGGTGATGGACTATCCCGCCGGCACCGATCCGGTCTACGGCCGATGGTCCGGCGGCCGGATCACCGCGTCCAGTTCGGCAGCGGATTCCACCGCACTGCCCAATGTCTCGCCGTCGACCGGCCCGGCCGCCGCGATCGACGGGGACTCGTCGACCAGCTGGGTCTCCAACGCGTTGCAGACCGCGGTGGGGCAGTGGCTGCAGGTCGACTTCGACCACCCGATCACCAACGCCTCACTCACCATCACCCCGAGCGCCACGGCCGTCGGGGCCCAGGTGCGCAGGATCGAGGTGTCGACCGCCAACGGCACCACCACCTTGCGGTTCGACCAGCCGGGCAAGCCGCTGTCGGTGGCCCTGCCCTACGGCGAGACGCCGTGGATGCGCATCACCGCGGTCGGCACCAACGACGGCTCCCCCGGCGTCCAGTTCGGCATCACCGACTTCACGGTCACCCAGTACGACGCCTCCGGTTTCGCCCATCCGGTCAATCTGCGCCACACCGTCGAGGTACCCGGCCCGCCCGCGGGATCGGAAGTGGCGCAATGGGATCTCGGCACGGAATTGCAGGGACAGCCCGGATGCGCGACGGCGCCGGACGGGGTGCGGTGCGCCGCGGCGATGGCGCTGGCCCCCGAGGAGCCGGTGAACCTGAGCCGCACCCTGACCGTGCCCGCGGCCACGTCGGTCACCCCGACCGTCTGGGTCCGGGCCCGTCAGGGCCCGCGCCTGGCGGACCTGATCGCGATGCCCGCCACCGCGCGTGCCACCGGTGACGCCGACCCGATCGACGTGCTCGGTTCGGCGTACGCCGCCGCCGACGGTGATCCGCACACGGCGTGGACCGCACCGCAGAACGTGGTGCAGTTCAAGACCGCGCCCAGCCTCACGGTCAAACTGCCCAGACCCGCGGAGGTGGCGGCGCTGATGCTGGCGCCGAGCAGCTCGGAGCTGCCCGCGCATCCGACCATGGTGGCCATCGATCTCGGCGACGGCCCGCAGGTACGCCCGCTGACCGGCACCAAGACCCAGACCGTCGACCTCAAACCGCGGGTGACCGACACCATCACCGTGTCCATCCTGGACTGGCGTGACGTGATCGACCGCAACGCACTGGGTTTCGACCAGCTCAAGCCGCCAGGGCTGGCGGAGGTGACGGCGCTGGACCGGGCCCACCGGCCCGTCGCCGCCGCCGACGGCGCGGCCAACCGCACGCGCGCCATCACGTTGCCCTGCGGGCAGGGGCCGATCATCGGGGTGGCCGGCCAGTTCGTGCAGACCTCGATCACCACCACCGTCGGCGCACTGCTCGACGGTGCGCCGATCGCCGCCAGCCCCTGCCAGAACCGGCCGATCGCGCTGCCCGCCGGGCAGCAGGAACTGCTGATCAGTCCGGGGCCGTCGTTCTTCGTCGACGGGATCGCGCTGGCGGCACCGGCATCACGCGAATTGCATTCCGCTCCAATGGATCCGGTTCACCGCGGGCAGTGGGGACCGGACCGTCGGGAGGTCGACGTCACGGCGTCCGGCCAGGATCGGATCCTGGTGGTGCCCGAGAGCCGCAACCCGGGCTGGGTGGCCCATACCGCCGGCGGTGCCGCACTGCGGCCGGTCACCGTCAACGGCTGGCAGCAGGGGTGGGTGGTCCCGGCGGACACGTCGGGTCCGATCACCCTGACCTTCCCCTCGAACGCGGCCTACCGCGTCGGGCTGTTCGGTGGGTTGGCCCTGCTGCCGATCCTGGCGCTGCTTGCGCTGCTGCCGATCCGGCGTCCACGCGCCGGTGAGCCCGTGCGCACCTGGCAGCCGCGGCCGGTCCTGCTGGGGGTCCTGGCCTTGGCGGCCGGCGCGGTGATCAGCGGGGTGGCCGGCGCGGTGGTGGTCGCGGCGGCGCTCGGCGCGCGGCATCTGCTGCGGCACCGGCCCCGACCGCTGGAGACGGTCACCGTCGGCACCTGCGCCGCGGGCCTGATCCTGGCCGGGGCGGCGCTGTCGCGGTATCCGTGGCGGTCGGTGGACGGTTATGTCGGCCATTCCCCGTGGGTGCAACTGCCGGCACTGACCGCGGTGGCCATGCTCGCCGCGTCGACGGTGGTCTATGCGTCGAGCACCAGACGCGGTGAGAGCGAACGTGATACGCAGGTGAGCATCGAGGACTGACGTTCGTCGTCGGTCAGCCGGTTGTCCCGGTGGTCGGGCGCGCCGGCTAGCACCCCGATCTTGCAGGTACCGCAGAAACCCTGTCGGCACGAGTACGCGATGTCGGGTCGGACCCGGGTCAGCGCCTGCAGCAGCGTCTCGTCGGCCGCGACGGAGACCACCTCACCGGTGCCGGCCAACTCGACCTCGAACGGGCTGCCGTCGACAACCGGAGGTGCGCTGAAACGCTCGAAATACAGTGCGCTGGAATCGGTTCGGCCGAACCCGTGGCGCACGGTCTCGATCATCGGCGGGGGCCCGCACACGTACACCGCACCGGCCCGGGGCGCGTGGCGCAGCAGGTCGTCGGCCGTGGGGATGCCGTGCTCGTCGTCGAGGCGGATGGTGACCCGGGCCGGATCCCACTGCCACATCTCGTCGAGGAACGGGATGGTGTCGGCGCTGCGGCCGCAGTACACGAAATGCCAGTCCAGACCCAACCGCTGGGCGGCCCGCACCATCGGCAGGATCGGCGTGATGCCGATGCCACCGGCCAGGTAGAGCACGCGCGGATGCGGGATGAACGGAAAGCCGTTGCGCGGCCCGCGCACCGTGACGGTGTCCCCTTCGGCCAGCGCGTGCATCTCCAGCGAACCCCCACCGCCGGTGGGGATCTTGCGTACCGCGATGCGGTAACGGGACCGGTCCTGCGGGTCACCGCACAGTGAGTACTGCCGTCGCCGGCCGGACGGCAGGTGCAGATCGAGGTGCGAACCCGGCTGCCAGGCCGGCAACGGCCCGCCACCGGGATCGGCGAAAGTCAGTGCCACCACGTCGTTGTCGCTGGCGACCACGACACGGTCGGTGAGCACCAACGTCATCGGGTCGTCGGGGCTGCGCACCGCGCGGTGATCGGTGTAACCCTTGCGGGTCACCGGACGCAGCCAGAACTTGTCCAGCACCGTGGCCACCACATTGATGGCCCGGTCGTCGATGGGCGCGCCGACCGGCGGGACGTGTTTCACTGCGCGGCGGGCCGGGTGGCCGGCGAGGACGCCAGATAGGCCACCGCCTGCGCGGTGTCGCCGACGTCGCCGGGGTGATACCAGGGCGAGAAGTACTGCAGGGCGCGCAGCACCAGGTGCCGGATGGGCGGCGTCACGCCGCGACGGGCGGACCGGAACAGGTTGCGCCACACCACCTTCCGCTGCCGACGTGACATCGTGACATTCGGGTCGACGCGCATCAGATAGCGGATGCCCTGCCAGATCAGGTACAGCAGGACCGGGGCGACGACCACCTGGGCGCGCGCCCGGCGGACGTAGCTGCCGTCGAAGTAGTGCAGCACGTCATGCGAGACCATGCGGTGCTCGACCTCCTCGGCCCCGTGCCAGCGCAGCAGGTCGAGCACCACCGGGTGGACGGTGGTGTCGTTGAGCCGATCCGCGTTGAGCACCCAGTCGCCGAGGAAGGCGAAGATGTGCTCCAGCGCGGCGATCACCGCCAGCCGCTCGACCAGGTAGTTGTGCGCTTCCTCCCCCGTCGTCTGGCGCGGACCGAGCAGGTGGCCGAACACCCAGTTGGCGCGGTCGAGCATCGGTGCGGGGTCGATACCGTGCCGGGTCAGGTACTCGTTGAGCCCGACGTGGGCGTTGGCGTGCATGGACTCCTGGCCCATGAAGCCGATGACGTCCTCACGCAGCTTCTCGTCCTGGATGTGCGGCAGCGCCTCTTTCAGGACGGTGATGAACCACTCCTCGCCGGCCGGCAGCAGCAGGCTCAGGCCGTTGTAGAGGTGCGTGGCGACGGGATATCCGTAGACGTAATGCGCCGGGACGTCGGTCAGGTCGAACTGCACGGGACGGGCATGCAAGGCGATGGCGGTGCCGTCCGGGGTGTCGGTATCCAACAGCTCCATCGGCGTAACGGTACCCGCGGTACCGGATAAAGTCGATCCCGGCCCGTCACCGCGCGATGGCGGGCTCGGGGTCTTCGGTGACCGAACTGTCCAGCGGGGGCGGCGCCGGCCCCCTGCGGTACTCCCAGCGGCGCAGCGCGTTGCGGCACGGCGATTCGACCAGGGCGTAGCTGACCGCCGCGATCGCGAAGCCGAAGATCAGCGTGAGCACCAGCACCGTGGGCATGTGCCCGTTGAACGGGAACTGCCCGATGATCGGGAAGACCATGGCCAGGGCCGCCAGGTGCCAGACGAACAGCCCGTAGGACCAGCGGCCCAGCGTCACCATGGGCCGGCTGCCCAGTAGCCGGTGCGGTGTCTCGGGCCGGTCCAGCACCAGCGGCGCCACCAGGGCGCCGGCGACCACCGCGCCCATCGTCACCTTCACCACGAACTGGCCCACGGTGCCCGGCGTCAGGCCTTCCGGACCGGCCAGCGGCGACGCGGCGACGACGAACGCGATGCCCGCCACCGCGGCCATCACCACGCGGCTGCGGGCCAGCCGGTGCGGCAGTCCCACCGGGCTGACGGTCAACTCGGCCAGCAGCATGCCGGCAGCGAACCAGGAGAAGAAGGCCGGCGGCCAGTTCAGCGGGTTCACGCCGGCCGGCGGGTGCAGCGGCAGCAGCCCCCACGCCAGACTGGCGAGGGCCACCGCGGCGATGGCCGGGATCCGTGCCCGCACCGGCAGCCGGCGGGCCAGCAACGCCAGCAGCGGCAGCGCCAGGTAGAAACTGACCTCCACCGACAGACTCCACATCTGGGTGAGCCCGGCGGTCAGCGTCAGCGGAACGTAGATCTGGGTGAGCGTCAGGTTGGCCAGCCATACGGTGAAATCGGCATCGGCATCCGGCAGCAGGGTGAGCACCACCACGACGGCCACCAGATAGCCGGGCATGATGCGCACCAGCCGCGACCGCAGATAGTGCCCGGTCGGTGGGCGTTTGCGCAGGCCACGCGCGGCGGCCGCGTGGCCGCGCCACAGCAGGAAGCCCGACAGCGCGAAGAACACCGCCACCGCCAGATCGAACCGCCCCAGCAGCCGGCCGCCGACACCGCCGGTGTGCCCGGTCTGGAAGGCCACGTGGGTGAGCACCACGCCGATGGCGGCGCAGGCCCGCATCCCCTCGACCGCGGGCAGGAAACTACGCGTCCCGCCGATCTCGGAAGTGCCCATGGCCAACAGTCTGCCGGTCGAGCGGGATACCGCGCACCGACCGGGTAGTCAGCAGAGGTGGAGTTGTCCTGAACATCCCCCTTACGGTGTGCTGTTAGGGTCAAGTCCGACCGAAGGGAGCACGGGTTGAACCGCGCAGTGGCCCTGCGAATCGCAGCGTGCGGACTGATGGGGCTCGGCGCTGCCCTGCTCATCGCCGCGTTGCTGTTGTCGACGTACACCAAGGGCAAGATCGCCAAGATTCCGCTGGATCTCGAAGCCGACCTGATGAGCGAGGGCACCGGGACCGCGCTGGACCCGGCATCGCTGGCCCAGCCGGAACATTTCGTCATCAACAAGAACGTTCCGGTGGCGTTGCAGCAGCAGCTCAGCGTGGAGGCCCCGGCGAACGCCGATGTGGTCACCCTGCAGGTCGGCACCTCGCTGCGACGCACCGACAAGCAGCAGGACAAGGGTCTGCTGCTGGCCATGGTGGACACCGTGACACTCAACCGGACCACGGCCGAGGCGGTCTCCAGCGACACCAACCCCGGCGGCGCCGTGCAGAAGCCGCGCACCATCGAGGAGCAGAACCCGCCGACCAACATCGCGCTGCCGCACGAGGGGCTGGCCTACCGCTTCCCGTTCGACACCGAGAAGAAGACCTACCCGTACTTCGACCCGATCGCGCAGAAGGCCTTCGACGCCAACTACGACGGCGAAGAGGACATCAACGGGCTGACCGCCTACCGGTTCACCCAGAACGTGGGCTATGACGCCGACGGCAAGCTCGCCGAGCCGATCAAGTATGCGTCGCTGTACGACAACGACATCGACAGCACTGTGACCGCTCTCGCGCAGCAGTGGGGCGTGCCGTCCGAAGATCCCTACGCGCCCATCACCATGACCCGCTACTACGCCGCCCAGCGGACGTTCTGGGTCGACCCGGTGACCGGCACCATCGTCAAGTCCAAAGAGCACGCCTTTCACTACTACTCACGCGACGCCCTCAAACCGGAGGTGACGTTCGCCGACTACACCGTGACCTCCACCGAGGCGACGGTGGAGAACCAGGTCTCCGCCGCGCGCGACGAGGCCGACAACCTGGCGTTGTGGAGCCGGATCCTGCCGATCACGTTCGCCGGCCTGGGCCTGGTGATGTTGGTGGGTGGCGTGCTGCTCGGGTCGTTCGGGCTGCGGGCCGAGTCCGCCCTCATCGATCCCGGCCTGGACGGATCGGATCGCGGGTTCTTCAGCCGCCGTGACGACGAATCCGGTCCGATGCCGGCCGCCGAGGCGCAAACCGAGAAGATCCCCACCCGGCGACCGACCGACCTGCCGCCGGACCGACCGGTCTGAAAGCCCGGCATGCGGTAGTGCCGGCGTACGCGCTGGCGCTGGCCCTGCTCGTCACCGGTCCGCTGCTGGGACCGGGTTATCTGCTGCTGCGCGACGCGGTGTCCACCCCGCGGTCGTATCTGTCCGATGCCGCACTCGGCTTGTCCGAGGCCGCCCCGCGCGCGCTGCCGCAGGACTTCCTGGTCGCCGTCGTGTCGACCGTGATCGACGGCGGGGTGCTGGTCAAGGTCCTGCTGGTGGCCGGGCTGTGGCTGGCCGGCTGGGGTGCGGGCCGCCTGGTGGCGGTGCTGCTGCCGGCGACCGGGGTGGCCGGTCAGGGCGTGGCGGTGACGCTGGCGATCTGGAATCCCTATGTCGCCGAACGCTTGTTGCAGGGGCACTGGAGCCTGTTGGTCGGGTACGGCTGCCTGCCCTGGGTGGCGTCGGCGGCGCTGCGGAAGAGTTGGCCCGCGCTGGTGTTCTGGCTGGCCCTGGCCGGCCTGACCCCGACGGGGCTGATGCTGGCCGCGGTGATCGCGCTGGTGTGCGCGCGGGGATGGCGCTCGGTAGGGGTGACGCTGGCCTCGTCGGCGGGTGCCGCGCTGCCGTGGCTGACGGCGTCGGTAGTGGCCGGGTCGCTGTCCGGCTCGGCCAGTGGCGGGGTTCGGGCGTTCGCCGCGCGTGCCGAGCCCGGGTTGGGGACGCTGGGCAGCTTGGCCGGTCTCGGCGGAATCTGGAACGGGCAGGCCGTGCCCGCTTCGCGGACAACGGTTTTCGCCGTGGTGGCGACGGTCGTATTGGTTGCGGTGGTCGTGGTCGGGCTTCCGGTGGTGCTGCGGGTCCGGGCGGCCCGACCACTGCTGGTGCTGGCCGTGGTCGCGGTGGTGCTGCCGGCGCTGGCGGCGACCGGGCCCGGTCTGGCGTTGCTCGAGACGGTGATCCGGGCGGTGCCCGGGTTGGGGGTGTTGCGCGACGGCCAGAAGTGGGTGGCACTGGCGTTGCCCGGCTACGTGCTGGCGGGGGCGGGGGTGGCCAGGTACGGCCGCGCGGTGGCGGTGGTGTGTGCCGCCGCGCTGATCGCCGTGCTGCCCGACCTGGCGTGGGGCGTGGCAGGTCAGCTGCGGGCGGTGCACTATCCGCCGAGCTGGCCCGCGGTGGCCCGGCTGGTCAACGCCGATCCCCGTCCCGTCGCGGTGCTGCCGGCCGACAGTATGCGGCGGTTCGGGTGGGCCGGTTCCGCACCGGTGCTCGATCCCCTGCCGCGCTGGGTCTCGGCCGACGTGCTGGCCAGCGGTGACCTACTGATCGGGGGGCGAACCGTGCCCGGCGAAGGCACCAAGGGCCGGGAGGTGACCGCGCTGCTGGCCGGCGGGGCGTCCCAGGAGCGGCTGGCCGCGGCCGGTGTCGGCTGGGTGGTGGTCGAATCCGGATCACCGGCGTTGAAGCTGCCCGTCGCCTACCGCGACGGCGATCTCACGCTGTACCGGGTGGGCGGCAGCGCGCCCGCCGCGTCCGGGCGGGGGCTGCTGATCGGCGCGCATCTGGTCTGGTTGGCGCTGCTGGTGGGCGCCGGGGTGGTCGCAGGGTCCCCTCGCGGCGGCCGGGGATGGTTTCGGTCCGCACGCAGCGTTTCCACAGATTAAGGTTCAAGCGCGATCCACTGCACGACGACAGGAGCTCCACATGAACGCGACGATCATCCGCCGCACCGCTGCCGGCCTGCTGCTGGCGTCGCTGGCCACGGTTGGCGTGGCGTGCTCGAACGGCGAGAAGGAAGCGCCGAGCACCAGCACCACCACCACGACGACCACCACGACCACCGCTCCCGCGCCGACCAGCGCCCCGCCGGTGGAGCCCACCGAGAAGAGCATCAACCCGACGGGCGGCAACCTGTTCACGCCGACGGTGAAGGCGCCCGGCCCGCAGACGGCGGCTCCCGGCAACCTGCCCGGCAACGCGCCGAAGTAAGGCGCTTACACCACGCCACTGACGTAGGTGCCGGCATGCACCGACTCCAGCACCGCGCGCATCGCTTCCGCGCTCTGCTTCCAGGAGAACTCGGTGCTGCGCACCTGCGCCTTGGCGCCGAGCTCGATCCGCAGCACCGGATCGGTGAGCAGCCGGGCCAGCGCGTCGGTGAGTTCGCCGGGGCCGTCCACCAGTAGGCCGGTGACGCCGTCGACGATCGAGTCGGTCAGCCCGCCGGAGGACCGGTACCCGATGGTCGGGACGCCGTGCTGGGCGGCCTCGATCACGGCCAGCCCCCAGCCTTCCTTGCGCGACGGCATCAGGTGTACCCAACATTGTTGGACCACTTGATGTTTGGCGTCGTCGGCAATGTGCCCGTGAAACGTCACGGCGTCGGCGATGCCGAGCCGGGCGGCGTGGCGCACCAGGCGGTCCTGCCACCAGCCGCCGCCGACGATGTCCAGGTGCAGATCCGGTATCCGTGCCCGCAGGGCGGCCACCGCGTCGAGAGCGTCTTCGATCTGCTTGTGCGGCACCAGCCGCGACAGCACCGCCACCCGTGGCGTCGCAGACCGCGGCTGTTCCAGGCTGCCCTGTGGGGCGGCGTCCAGCCCGTTGCGTACCACCGCGATGCGGTGCTTCCCGACGCCCAGCTCGACGAGTTCGCGGGCCGACGGCAGGGACACGGTGACGTACTGGTTGCGCCGGTGCAGCCGGGGCGAGAGCCGCGACTCGACGAACCAGCCGAACCTGCCGGTGCGGCGCCCGGCCACCGGCCACTGCTCGCGGTGACAGTGATGAACCAGCACCACCGAGCGCCGGCCGTAGGCGAGCCGGGCCAGGAACGGGATGCCGTTCTGGGTGTCGACGACGACATCGGGCCGGGCGTGGCGCAGCGGGCCGAGGCCGATCCGCGCCAACACCATGGCAAGACCGGCCCAGATGTAGACGGAGTAGGGGCCGCCGCCGCGGCTGACGGTGATCCCGTCCAGCACCTCGCGGCGCCTGGCGCCGGGGTAGCGCGCGGTGCGCATGGTGACCGCGACACCGTCGGCGGCCAGTTGGGTGCCGATCCGCTGCAGGTAGGCCTCGCTGCCCCCGCCCTGCGGATGGCCGGTGTCGCGCCAGCACAACAGCAGTACTGACCGGACGGGCGGGCGCGAGGACATCGTGTCGAGAGTACCGGTGAGTAGTTTGAGCGGGTGCGTCCTACCGATTTGCTCGCTGAGCGGGCGACACTGCGGCGTTCTGTTCGGTTGTTGGGCGCGTTCCGGTTCGAGCAGAGCGATCCGGCCCGGTTCTACGGCGCGCTGGCCGCCGATACCGCCGCCATGGTGGCGGAGCTGTGGACGGGCAGCACCGATTCGCCGGCGGCCGGGCGCACGGTGTGCGACGTCGGTGGCGGTCCCGGGTATTTCTCGGCCGCGTTCGACGCTGCCGGGATGACGTACATCGGCGTCGAACCGGACCCGCGGGAGATGCACGCGGGTCCCGCGGGCCGGCCGGGGACCGGCCTGTTCGTCCGGGCGTCGGGCCTGGCGCTGCCGTTCGCCGACGACAGCGTCGACGTCTGCCTGTCGTCCAATGTCGCCGAGCACGTGCCCCACCCCTGGCGGCTGGGCAACGAGATGCTGCGGGTGACCCGCCCCGGCGGCTTGGTGGTGTTGTCCTACACGGTGTGGTTGGGCCCGTTCGGGGGGCACGAGATGGGGCTGACGCATTACCTGGGTGGCCGCCGCGCGGCCGAAAGGTACACCCGGAAACACGGGCATCGGCCCAAAAACGACTACGGATCGTCGTTGTTCGCGGTGTCCGCCGCGGACGGGTTGGCGTGGGCCCGTTCGACGGGTGCGCTGATCGCCGCATTTCCCCGCTACCACCCACGATGGGCCTGGTGGATGACCGCCATCCCGGGCTGGCGGGAATTCACCGTGAGCAATCTGGTGCTGGTGTTGCGCGCGTCCTGAGAACGTCAATTGCAACGTGTTCTCGTTTCGGCCGGAACTGGGTAATGTGACGGCCATGACACAGAGCACTACTAGCGCGGGCACCGCAACCTTGGCCCGGACCGACTGGGACAAGCTGTTCATCGGCGGCCAGTGGGTCGAGCCGTCGACCTCCGAGATCATCGAGGTGTTCTCCCCTGCCACCGGCCAGAAGGTCGGCCAGGTTCCGCTGGCCGCCGAAGCCGACGTCAACGCCGCCTGCGCCGCGGCGCGCAAGGCCTTCGACGAGGGCCCGTGGCCGCGGCTGGCTCCCCAGGAGCGGCAGGCGGTGCTGGCCAAGGTGGTGGAACTGGTCAACGAGCGGGCCGAAGAGTTCAAGGAACTGCTCAAGCTGGAGACGGGCCAGCCGCCGACCATCGTCGACATGATGCAGTTCGGGGCCGGCGTGACGGGGCTGCAGTACTTCGCCGGCGCGGCCGACAAGTTCGCCTGGAAGGACATCCGCGACGGCGTCTACGGCCAGACCCTGGTGGTCAAGGAACCGGTCGGGGTGGTCGGCGCCGTCATCGCCTGGAACGTGCCGTTCTTTTTGGCCTGCAACAAGCTGGGCCCCGCCCTGCTGGCCGGGTGCACCGTCGTGCTCAAGCCCGCCGCCGAAACCCCGTTGACCACCAACCTGTTCGCCGAGGTGTTCGCCGAGGCCGGCCTGCCCGAGGGCGTGCTGTCGGTGGTCCCCGGCGGCCCGGATACCGGACGCGCGCTGACCAACAACCCCGAACTGGACAAGTTCACCTTCACCGGGTCCAGCGCCGTCGGCAAGGAGATCGGCAAGATCGCCGCCGAGAAACTCAAGCCGTGCACGCTGGAACTCGGCGGCAAGTCCGCCGCGATCATCCTCGAGGACGCCGACCTGGACTCGACCCTGCCGATGCTGGTGTTCTCCGGGCTGATGAACTGCGGGCAGGCCTGTGTGGGGCAGACCCGCATCCTGGCGCCGCGCTCGCGCTACGACGAGGTGGTGGAAAAGCTTGCCGCCGCGGTCGGCGCCATGCAGGTCGGTATGCCCGACGATCCGGCGTCCATGATCGGCCCCCTGATCAGCGAAAAGCAGCGGGAGCGGGTCGAGGGCTACATCAAGAAGGGCGTCGAGGAGGGCGCCCGGATCGTCGCCGGCGGCGGCCGCCCCGAGGGCCTGGATTCCGGTTGGTTCGTGCAGCCGACGGTGTTCGCCGATGTCGACAACTCGATGACCATCGCGCAGGAGGAGATTTTCGGGCCGGTGCTGGCCGTGATCGCCTACGACACCGAAGAGGACGCGATCCGCATCGCCAACGATTCGCCTTACGGGTTGGCGGGCAGCGTCTACACCCAGGATTTCGCCAAGGCGGTCGAGATCGCGTCGAAGATCCGCACCGGGACGTACGCGGTGAACATGTACGCGTTCGATCCGGGCGCCCCGTTCGGCGGGTACAAGAACTCCGGTATCGGCCGCGAGAACGGCCCGGAAGGGATCGAGGCCTACACCCAGGCCAAGAGCGTGCTGCTGCCGTTCGGGTACACCCCCGAGTAATCCGCGCGGACCGGTCAGCGCGGCGGTTCGGTCAGTTTCGGCAGGAGGGTATCCGGTGCCGGGGTCCCGGTGAACAGTTTCGCCGTGGCCGGCACCGGGCCCACCACGTACGACCGCACGACGGGCCGGTGCGCGTCTCCGGTCCAGCAGTCGGCCATGATCGCGTTAGCCGCAGTCGAATTCGCCGAAAACGTCAGGTCGATATCGACGGTGACGTGATCGGTGCCGGCGCCGGTGACGTGCGGGGCGATATCGCAGGGCGGCGGACCGCTGGTACCCGGCAGCGGCTGCGACGCCACCGCCGGTGCGCGGAAGTACACCGTGGCGATGGTGGCGCCGTCGGGCCCGGGCGCGGTGAGGTAGCCGATCAGGTCGAGCCGGCCGCGGTTGGCCGGCGGCTGCGGCAGGAAGGCGGGCACGCCGGGCAGGACGGACTTGGTCGTCGTCGTCGTTGTCGCGGTGGTAGTTGTCGTCGATGTCGTTGGCGCCGCGGTGTTCTCGCGCGCGCACGCGGAGGCAAGCAGTGTGCTCGCCAGCACGACGATCGCCGTCTTGGGGATCACTATCCTTCGGCTCTTGCTCAACTTCGGGGCGGTCAGGTCCACCATGTTGACTGGCATTCGTCCTCTGCATTGGTCAATGCGTAGCCCATCAAGATGAGCTCTTAACAGAGCGGGATTACGCACTGTCGACCAATCGCTCGAGTTCGCCAACAGATTTCAGCATCAAATGACTGAAGATCGTTGCCTTGACCACCGAGAGCACGGCAGAACCCGCATCCGAGTCGATCTTCGAAAAGCCTTCGCGCGCTTCATGCACCGTAACGTCAGGTGAATAACCAAGCGCATAGAGGTCCGCGCCAAGCCTCCCCGAAGCCAAGTCCTGACGAGCCGACGAAGCCCACGTCCAGATCAAGTATTTTTCCAGTAACTCGAAAGAAGACAACTGCGCCGTGTTGTTGTAACGCTTCCCACGGTCATTCACCCGATCGACGATCCACCACCCCGCTTCCTGCCGAACATGGTAAGCCTCATCGGTAGCGACAAAGGAGGCGTCACAGTCGTCGCAGTCGAGTGATGCCGCCGCTTCTTTCATTCCCGCTCGTACAGACCATTTCATCCAATTCTGACTCAAAAATGCAAAGTCAACCATCAGCTGCCCTTTACTTTCAGATAGCCCGACTCGAGAAGTTCCGTGACCGACGCATCGATGCCCTCCGGAGCAATAATTCGATACTGCACGCCTCCGCCAGGTTGGTTGAACCAAGGAGCGACGCTCGATTGCTCGATACGCCAACCGGGAGGCAGTTTCCCAGGATCTGCAACCACATACTCGAAGTACGGCTTGGTCGCGCTGCCCGGCGGGAGGGCCCTTTCCGCAAACGGAGTTCCTTCCGGAGAGAGCCATTCGCCGCCGGGGTAACCGAATCGGTCGAGCGCTGTTCCCTGAGGCAATTCGGCATGGGAAATCACCGTGCCTTCGATCGCATAAGGTTTACTGGGCAAACTATCGTCAGGGTAGATGAGACTGCCGTCGGGGTGAGTAAAGTCGGGGCCCGGCTCGACTGGTTGGTATCCGTCGAACAATGGGGAATGCGGGGGCAGTGGCTGCGGAGGGACATCTGGCGGCAGGTGGAGCGGAGTGCCGGCTTGAGCATGCGGGAGAGTCGGATCGGCGACGTGCGGCGGATCGACCAAGTCGCTTGGCACCCGCTCAGAGAAGTCGAGCCCTGCGCGCGCCAGCGCACCTTCACCACCGAACATCACGGTCGGCGCGGTCATCGCACCCTCAGCAGATTTTTGCCCGAGGTAGTACGCGGCGTTCGGTGAGTTCAGCGCATTCTTGACTTCGTTTATGGCGGGGTTCAGTGGCCCGAATGGACCGCTGAACTGCTCCGCGGTCCCTTTGAGTAGGTCACCCCATGACTCCATCACGCCCGGCTCGCCCGGCCCTCCCTGGCCGAGGAGGTTCCTTATCTGCTGTTCGGTGCCGAACCAGGTATCGGCGAAACCGTCGCCGAAGCCAGGCTCAGGCCCTTTGGCATCGGACGGCTTGACCGAGGGCGGCAGCGGTTGACTCGCCTTGGCCATCAACTCATCAACACGGGCCTCGATCTGATCGGGTGGAACACCATCATTGGCCATCACCTGTCGCAGTAGCGCCTTGGCACGTTCGGCTTCAGCGGGATCCATTGGCGGCCTGGGCTTCGCCGGAGGGAGCGGACCGGATCCACCCGCCAACTGACCTAAAGCCTCGTCCAGGGTTTTCGGTTGTGCCGGTGCCCGTGCCGGCGGCGCGGGCGACAGGGACGCGACAGGCTGCGGAGCCTTCGCCGCTGGCACCCCGGTGGCGGATGAAATTGCTTGCGCCAGTTGACCGTCGATGGTGACACCGCGAGCGAGTGCCGCCGCAATACGCGTCTGCAGGTCTGCAACCTTCGCCGCAACTGCTGCGGCAGCCTCGTCAGTCAGATACGACGTGTCCGGTGGAATCACCTGGTTGGTGGTGGTGTTCACCTGCACGGCCGGTGCCGCCGCGGCGTCGTTGAGTATCGCTTTTACATCGTCGGCGAGCGATTCGGAGTCTTTCTCCGCGTTGTCCATCACCGTGGCGGCTTTACCGAGGCGATCCGCCGCATCCTCGTGATCGCCAGCACTGGCCACCATTGCCTGCTGGGCGGTCGCCCCAGCCACACCTTCCCATGTCGAAGCACTGGCCAACGATCGGTAGAACTCGGCTGAACGAGTATGCGTTGCGGCGGCCGCCTGGGTCGCCGACGCGAGGTTTCCGATCTCAGCCGGCCAGTCCAATAGCTCCTGCAGACTCAGGCCCACGAGATGCGCCTACATCGACGACGCGGCATCGCCGATGGCCTCAGCTCCTCGGTCATCACCCTGGAGGTACCGTCGGGCGGCCTCCCGATGAGCATCAGCATGCCCAGTGAACACCGCTCCGAACTGTGCCCGCTCGCCCTCCCACGCCGAAAGCATGCCGGCCAGCGCTGCGCCAGAGGCCGAGCCCAACGTCACGCCGGCCGCCTTGGTGTGCGCTGCCTCGTGATCGGCCGCGAAAGCAGCCGCGTGGCCTTCCAACTGGCCAGCAGTCAAACCCAATTCTTCGGGATCAACCCGTAACGGCTCCCCCAAACCGAATCACCCCCGCCGCTCAATCGTCTCCGCTATTTTACGTGGTCCATCCGCGCTGATCGGCCGCAAGTTTCCCGCTGGCGACCAACGCCGGTCGAACACCCCGCGCCTGTGTCGAGAGATCACACACCCTCAGAACGCCCCCTCCGGCAGCTCCATCGGGGCCAGTTCCATCGTCTCGATGACCGTCCGGTCCGCTGCCAGCCGCGGCAGCACATGGCGGGCGAAGAAGTCGGCCGCACCGACCTTGCCGAGGTAGAAGTCGCGGTCCCGGGCTGCGGCGGTGTCCAACGCGTTCAGCGCGATCTCGGCCTGCTCCAACAGCAGCCACCCGATGAAAAGGTCACCGACCGCCAGTAGGAACGGCACCGAGGACAGCCCGACCCGGTAGAGTTCACGCGAATTCTGTTGGGAAGACATGAGATAGCCGGTCATCGCGGTCACCATCGCCGACGCGTTCTCCAATGCCGACCGCAGCCGGGCCCGGCCGTCCACGAGCTCGGGACGCGCGGTGTCCCGATCCAGGAACGCCTGGATGCGGCCGACCACGTGGGCCAGCGCACCGCCCTGATCGCGGGCGATCTTGCGGAAGAAGAAGTCCTGGGCCTGGATGGCCGTGGTGCCCTCGTACAGCGAGTCGATCTTGGCATCCCGGATGTACTGCTCTATCGGGTAATCCTGCAGAAAGCCCGAACCACCGAAGGTTTGCAGCGATTCGGTGAGGCACTGGTAAGCCCGCTCGGACCCGACCCCCTTGACGATGGGCAGGAGCAGGTCGTTGACCCGGTCGGCCATCGACGGATCGGCACCGGACACGATCGCCGCCGCGACGGCATCCTGATGCGCCGCGGTGAACAGATACAGCGCGCGCAGCCCCTCGGCATAGGCCTTCTGCGTCAGCAGCGCCCGGCGCACGTCGGGATGGTGCAAGATGGTCACGCGCGGCGCCGTCTTGTTCGTCATCTCCGTCATATCGGCGCCCTGGATGCGGGTCTTCGCGTATTCCAGCGCGTTCAGATAGCCGGTGGACAGCGTGGATATCGCCTTGGTACCGACCATCATTCGGGCGTACTCGATGATCTTGAACATCTGCGCGATACCACTGTGGGTGTCGCCCACCAGCCAGCCGACCGCGGGCACACCGTGCTGCCCGAAGGTCAGCTCGCACGTCGCCGACGCCTTGAGTCCCATCTTGTGCTCGAGACCGGTGACGAAGACGCCGTTGCGTTCGCCCGGCGCGCCGGTCTGCGGGTCCGGGATGAACTTGGGGACGACGAACAACGAGAGTCCCTTGGTTCCCGGCCCGGCGCCCTCGGGCCGGGCCAGCACCATGTGCAGCATGTTCTCGAAGAGGTCGTCGGCATCACCGTTGGTGATGAACCGCTTCACCCCATCCAGGTGCCAGGTGCCGTCCGGCTGCGCGACGGCCTTGGTTCGGCCGGCACCGACGTCGGACCCGGCATCGGGCTCGGTGAGCACCATGGTGGCACCCCAGTTGCGCTCCATGGCCTGCACGGCCCAGCGGCGCTGCTGCTCATTGCCCAGACCGAACAGGATGTTCGCCAGCACCGGCCCGGCGAGATACATGAACGCCGCCGGCTGCGCGCCGAGGGCGAATTCCCCGACGGCCCACGAGAGCATCGCGGGAGCCGGGACACCGCCGACGCCCTCGTCCAGGCCAATCCGGAACCACTCAGCGTCCCGCCAGGCCCGCAGCGATTTCTTGAACGGCTCGGGAATGCTCACCACGTGCGATTCCGGATCGAAGGTGGGTGGATGGCGGTCCGTCTCGGCGAATGCCTCGGCCAGCGGTCCTTCCGCGAGCCGGGCCGCCTCGTCGAGCATCTCTCGCACCGACGCGCCGTCGAGGTCGCCGAACTCACCAGTGGCCAACACCTTTTCGAGTTCGTAGACCTCGAACAGGTTGAACTCGACATCCCGCACGTTGCTGCGATAGTGCCCCATGCCGCGAGCCTATCGGCCCGCCCGGTCGGCGCCCGGCAAATCGCGAGCCGCCCACCGATTATGCATCAGACCATATTTCTGCATCTCATTCACCAAGCAACTTGACAGGTGTTCACGCACTGTTAACCCAGTACCAGGCGTTTCTCCGTCGCCGATGATTGGCATCGCGGGGTCGCTGTTCTATGCTCATAACCATAGATTGGAGGCAACCGATGTTGCTCATCGAGCTCAACGTCGCCGGCCACCGGTGCACGCACCAGGTGGGCGGGCCCCGCCACACCTTCAACCGAGTGCGGGCGCGGCTGCACCCGCGCACCATGCAGTGGCGTCCACAACGGGCGGCCTGACCCGCAAACGTGGTTCGACCCGGCGCGCCATGCTGGTCGCCGCGGTTGACGTGCTGCGCGAGCGCGGAGCCGCCGGGTTGACGATCGACGAAGTCCTGGCCCGCAGCCGTGCCCCCCGCGGGTCGGTCTACTACCACTTCCCGCAGGGCCGCAACCAGCTGCTCACCGAGGCACTGAACTACGCCGGCGACTCCATCACCGAGGTCATCGACGCCGCCGCCGACCGTGGCGGCATAGCCCTGGTGCGCCAGTTCGTCGCTTTCTGGGAACGCGCGCTGGCCGGCAGCGCCTTTACCGCGGGGTGCCCGGTCATGGCGGCGGCGATCAGCACCACCGAGGACCAGGCCGTCCTGGCGTCGGCAGCCGGAGAGATCTTCGCCCGTTGGCGTGACGCGCTGGCACAGACCTTCCGCAACGACGGATTCGAGTCCGCCGATGCCGAGTCGCTCGCCGTGATGTGCATCGCCGCGCTGGAGGGAGCGGTGGCGCTGTGCCGGTCGGCGGGCAATGCCGAACCGCTGCACCAGGTTGCCCAGCAACTCGAATTCCTGGTCAAGTCACGGGAATTCATCCGGCTGTACGGGGTACCAGCCCGCTAGCCGGCCTTCTCCAGTCGCGCGCAGACGAATTCGCCGTTGACACCCGACTCCACCAGCCGCCACTCCGATCGCAGCGGCAAGACGGGGGCACCGCGTCCGAGCGTGCACGGCGCATAGCTCACGATCATCTCGTCCACCAGCCCGGCGTCGACGAACTGCGCGGCCACCACCCCGCCGCCGACCACCCACACATCGAGATCACCGGCGGCAGCCACCAGTTGGGGGTGCAGCTCGGCGACATCGCCGTCGAACACCTGCACCGGATGGCCCTGGACGACCCGGTCGGGCCGGCTGGTCAGCACCCACGAGGGTTGTTCGTACATCCACTCCCCCGGCTGGTTGCGCACGATCCACTCGAAGGTCGTCGAACCCATCACCAGTGCCCCAACGGATTTCGCGAACGCTTCGTAACCGAACGGCCCGTTGGGGTCGATGGAGCGGCTGATCAGCCAGTCCAGGCTGTCCCGGTCGTCGACGACGAATCCGTCCAGACTGGACGCCGTGTAATAGATGGTCGTCACCTCGGTTATCTCCTCATCCAATCCAGTGGGTCGCCGCTGCGCACGCTCACACCGAGCCGAGCCAGCATGGCGCGCACCAATTCCCGACGATGCGCCGCGTAGGTGAGCACGTGCGCGATGATCCCGTACAGCTGAAACGACTCCGGCGGGTCGCACAGCGCGTCGATCACGGTATCGGCAAGCCGGCCCTGCGCGGTGTGGTCCCGCACCATCTCCGTCCACCGGGTGGCGATGTCGTCGTGATCGGCCGCGAGCACCTCGGCCGGACGTAGCGCGGGCCGATCCGGCAGGTCGGCACCCTCGATGCTGGCCAGCCACACCTCCTTGGTCCACACCAGTGCACCGAGCACCGCCCCCACGCTGGCTTCCTCCCCGTCCCAGGGCAGGATCACCTGCCCCGGCGAAAGTTCTTGTGCCCACTGATCTTCGGTCAACCGGGCGGCCTGCGCGATCAGATAACCGGTATCGTCGACGTCGTGCGCCACCATCAAGGCCGACACCGCGGGCGGCTCCGCGTCGGCCGGGGCGTCCACCCACAACGACGCCGGCGGATGGAAGTGCATCCCGTTCGGCGCGGGCAGCCGGAAACCGACCTCGTCGGCCTGCGACGGGGGAACGCCGAACGCGCGCCGGAAGGCCCGGGAGAACACCTCGGGCGACGACCAGCCCTCGTCCAGCGCCACCGCGGCCACGCCCTGACCACGTTGCAACCGCCAGGCCGCCCGCTCCAGCATGATGCGCCGCCGCATGGTGGCCGGTGGTTCCCCGGTGAGCCGGCTGATCTCGCGGGAGAAGTGGAACTCCGAGGCGAAGCTGGCCCTGGCCATGCCCGCGACCCCGTCGTTCGTCTCGTCCACCACCGCGTCGAGCAGTTCGCGGAGCCGGTCGCGTCCAGGTGCGTTCACGGTTTCCGAGTATGGCCGTCCCACTCGCCGGGCGACATGACGTTTCCTGCGCAACCGCGTTGGCTACACTCCGGTGCCAGTGAGCGAATTCGATGCGCTGTGCGCCAACGACGGTGAGCTGGCCGAGCTCCGGGCTTCGGTCCGGCAGTTCATCACCGCTGACCGGGCCACCCACGGCTGGGTGCCCGCGATCGACTCCTGGTTGACCAGTTGGGACGCCGGCTTCAGCGAACGGCTGGCCGACGCCGGTTTCGTCGGCCTGACCATTCCCCCCGAATACGGCGGCCACGGCCGTGGCTTTCTGCACCGCTACGTGGTGACCGAAGAACTGCTCGGCCAGGGCGCCCCGGTCGCCGCGCACTGGTTCGCCGACCGGCAGGTGGCGCCGGCCCTGCTCTCCTACGGTTCCGAGGAGCAACGCCGCCGGCTGCTGCCGCGGATCGCGGCGGGCCGGTTGTATTCGGCGATCGGCATGAGCGAGCACGGTGCCGGCTCGGACCTGGCGGCCACCGCGACGAAAGCCACCCGCACCGCGGACGGGTGGCGGCTCAACGGCACCAAGGTGTGGACCAGCGGCGGGCACCGAGCCCATTTCGCCATCGTGCTGGCCCGCACCAGCCCGCCGGACCCCGACCACCGGCACGCCGGATTCAGCCAGTTCATCGTCATGCTCGACGCCCCCGGCGTGACCATCAGCCCAATCATCACGCTGGACGGGCATCACCACTTCAACGAGGTGACGTTCGAGGACGTGGCCGTCGGCGACGGGGATGTGCTGGGTGAGGTGGGCGACGGCTGGCATCAGGTGACCGCGGAGCTCGGCTTCGAACGCAGTGGGCCCGAACGGATCCTGTCGACCGCGATCCTGATCTTCGGGGTGCTCCGCGCACTCGGTCCCGAGGTCGATGACCGCACCGCGGCCGCCGTCGGCGATCTGATGGGCCGGGCGATGTCGCTGCGGCAATTGTCGGTGGCGGTGGCGCGTGATCTGGCCGCCGGCCGGGACGCGGCCACCCGCGCCGCGCTGGTGAAGGATCTGGGCACGCGGTTCGAACAGGAGTCGGTGGAGCTGTGCGCCGATCTGTTGGAGACGGTCGACGATCCGGGCGAATTGCGCGCGGTGCTGGCCACCGCGCGCCAACATGCGCCGATGTTCACGTTGCGCGGCGGAACCAACGAGGTGCTGCGCGGTGTGATCGCCCGCGGCCTGGGGGTGCGGTAAGTGGCTGACGAATTGCGGCAGCTGGTCGACGACATCGGCCGCCGGTCCTATGACGAGAATTTCGGGAAGCGCAGGCTCCCTCAGGTTTTCGATGCCGAGCTGTGGCAGAACCTGGAGGAGACCGGGCTCAGCCGGCTGACCACCCAGCAGGACGCCGGTTTCACCGAGGCCGCCGTGGTGCTGGCCGGGCTGGCCCGCCACGCCGCGGCGGTGCCCATCGCCGAGACCGACCTGCTGGCCGCCTGGCTGGCGGGACGCGCCGGTGTCGAGGTGCCAGGGGCCGGGCCGCTGACGGTGGCGATCGGTACCGACGGCACCGCGACCGACGTGCCGTGGCCGCGGGACGCTGCGGTGCTGGCGGCCGACCGGTCCGGCGACGGGATTTCGGTTGGGCTGCTCGATGATCCGCAGATCGGCGACGTCGGGCACAACCTGGCCGGCGAGCCACGTGGCACCGTCCGTTACGACACCGCGGGCCTGGTGCGGCTGGACACCGAGGTCGGGGAGGAACTGATGCGTCGCGGGGCCTGGGCGCGCTGCGTGCAGATCATCGGCACCTTCGATGCGGCGCTGGAACTTACCGTCGCGCACACGTCACAGCGGGTGCAGTTCGGCCGCGCGCTCAGCAAGTTCCAGGCCGTCCAGCATTCCCTGGCCGCGATGGCCGGTGAAGTCGAACGAGCCAGGGCGGCAACCGATCTGGCGACCGCGGCGGTCACCGAGTACGGTTTCGCCGCACCGCAGGCCGACTACGCGGTGACCATCGCCAAGGTCGCCGTCGGGCGTGCGGTCACCCCGGTGACCACCATCGCCCACCAGTTGCACGGAGCCATCGGCGTCACCATCGAACACCAGCTGTGGTCGGCCACCATGCGGGCCCGCAGCTGGAGCGACGAGTTCGGCAGCACCGCGTCCCATGCCCGGCGGCTAGGTCGCTTGACGCTGGCCGCCGGCGATCCGTGGGACGCGCTGATCAGCTGCCCGTGAGGTCGGCGCCCGTCACTGGTCCAGCACCTGCGCGACCCGCGCCTCGACGTCACCGAGACCGGACAGGTCGATCCCGAACCGGCCGGTGAGCTGCTCGAGCACAGCGGCGGCGGAGCCCAGCCGGATCTTCTCGGTGTCACCGCCTTGGTGGATGGCCAGGTTTCGGCCGCGCAGATTCCACCGCGCGGTGTCGGTGACCAACGCCGCGGACAGCCCGACGACGAACACGGCGCTCGGATAGGTCGACGAGTACCAGCTGCCGATCGTCAGGTCGATCAGCGGTTGCGGGCGCAGACCGAATTGGTACAGCGGCGACCACTCGCCGCGGATCTGGGTCTGCAACTGCAATCCCTCGGGGTGCTCCACCAACTGGTACGGCTCGTGACGGGTCTGCTGCACGGGGCCGGCGACCAGCCGGATCGGCGAGGACAGCGTCTGCCCACCGAAGCCGACGTCCACCAGGAAGCGGTCCCCCTCCCCCGGCACCGTCACCGCGAGTACGTTGTGGGTGAGCCCGGTCAGCGGCGCATCCGGCGGGCGCATCCACACCACCCGGCCGGCCAGCCGGTCCACCCCGTAACCGAGGTCCTCCAGCACGTAGGCCAGCAGGCCGTTGTTCTCGTAGCAGTAGCCGCCACGGCGGCGGTGCACCAGCTTGGCCGTGAGCGCCCCGGCGCTGAGGTCGTGCACCGGTATGCCCATCAACGGGTCCAGGTTCTCGAACGGGATGGACCGGTTGTGCGCGGCCACGATGTCGCGCAGTGCATCCAGCGTCGGAGCGGCAGGCTCGGCGAGGTTGATTCGGGCGAAGTAGCCGGTGGTGTCCACGCTCACCTCTCTATGGTGGTACGTGGCGACGCGGGTAGCCGAACCGGGTGACCCGCACCGCGGGCTTTTGACCTGCCCACACGTTCGTGCAAAACTAGAACACGTTCTAATTTCGGCCAGCAGCGGCGGAGGATCCCCATGAGCTCGACGGATATCAACCCCACCGAGATCACCAAGTTCGATCCGGGCCTCACCGAGAAGGTGATGGGCTGGCTGCGGCCGTTCCTGAAGGCTTACCACCGCTCCGAGGTGCGCGGCCTGGAGAACTTCCCCGAGGGTGGCGCGCTGGTGGTGTCCAACCACTCGGGCGGCCTGTTCCCCATGGATGTGCCCGTCTTCGCGGCGGACTTCTACGAGCGGTTCGGCTACGGCCGGCCGGTGTACACGCTGAGCCACGCGATGCTGATGATCGGGCCCACCGCCGACTTCTTCAAGAAGACCGGCTTCATCCTGGCCAGCCACGAGAACGCCGATGAGGCGCTGCGCTCCGGCGGTGTCGTGGTGGTGTTTCCCGGCGGGGACTACGACGTCTACCGCCCGACCGCCGCGGCGAACAAGATCGACTTCGACGGCAGGCAGGGCTACGTGCGGGCCGCCATCAACGCCGGCGTCCCGATCGTGCCGATGGTCGGCATCGGCGGCCAGGAGACGCAGCTGTACCTGACCCGCGGCGCCGGGATAGCCAAGGCGCTGGGCCCCATCGCCCGACTGGCCCGCGCCAAGGTGGTCCCGCTGTCTTTCGGCTTCCCGTTCGGTCTGTCGGCGGTGCTGCCGCTGAACGTGCCGCTGCCTTCCAAGATCGTCATGCAGGTGCTGCCACCGGTGCACATCGACAAGGAGTTCGGCGAGAACCCGGACATCGACGAGGTGGACGCCCACGTCCGCCACGTGATGCAACGCGCGCTGGACGGGCTGGCCGCCGAGCGCCGCCTGCCGGTGATCGGTTAGAGGGCAACCGGTATGGGCCTCCTCGATCCGGTCGCCGGCACCGTCGGGCTGCTGAGCACGATGACACGGGCCGGTGTGATCGCCCCGCTGCGTCCGGACAAGTATCTGCGCATAGCCGCGGCCATGGCCCGCGAGAACATGAGCATCACCTCGGGATTCGCCGCGGCCGCGCAGCGCTGCCCGGACCGGCTCGGCTTGATCGACGAACTGGGGTCGCTCACCTGGCGTGAAATCGACCGGCGTGCAGACGCTTTGGCCGCCGGCCTGCAAGCCATCGGCGCCCCCGAGGTGGTCGGCATCATGGCCCGCAACCATCGTGGCTTCGTCGAGTCGCTGATCGCCGCCACCCGGATCGGCGCCGACGTGTTGTTGCTGAACACCTCGTTCGCCGGTCCGGCCATGGCCGACGTTCTCGGCCGTGAGACGGCAAACAGGGATGCCGCCGTCATCTACGACGAGGAGTTCAGCGCGACCGTGGACCGGGCTCTGGCCCACGCCCCGGAGGTCACCCGGGTGATCGCCTGGACCGACACCGCCGAACCCGATCTCACCGTCGAGAAGCTGATCCGCGACCACGCGGGCAAGACCCCGGTGCGCGCCAAGGCGAAGAGCAAGGTCATCCTGCTGACCTCGGGCACCACCGGAAGTCCGAAGGGCGCCAAGCATTCCGGCGGCGGACCGGAGGTGCTCAAGGCCATCCTGGATCGCACGCCGTGGCGCACCGAGGAGACCGTCGTCATCGTCGCGCCGATGTTCCACGCCTGGGGCTTCTCCCAACTGGCGTTCGCGGCGTCGATGGCCTGCACCATCGTCACCCGGCGCAAGTTCGACCCGGAGGCCACCCTCGCCCTGGTCGACACCCACCGGGCCACCGGATTGTGCGTGGTGCCGGTGATGTTCGACCGCATCGTCGAACTGCCCGACGAGATCCGCAACCGCTACAGCGGGCGCACCCTGCGGTTCGCCGCGGCGTCGGGTTCCCGGATGCGCCCCGACGTCGTCATCAAGTTCATGGATCAGTTCGGCGACGTGATCTACAACAACTACAACGCCACCGAGGCCGGCATGATCGCCACCGCCACGCCGGCCGACCTGCGCGCCGCCCCGGACACCGCGGGTAAACCGGCCGAGGGCACCGAGATCCGCATCCTGGACGCCGATCTGCACGAGCTGCCGACCGGCGAGGTGGGCACCATCTACGTGCGCAATTCGACCCAGTTCGACGGCTACACCTCCGGGAGCACCAAGGCTTTTCACGACGGATACATGAACTCCGGCGACATCGGGTATCTGGACGGCGCGGGCCGGTTGTTCGTGGTGGGCCGCGATGACGAGATGATCGTGTCCGGCGGGGAGAACGTGTATCCGATCGAGGTGGAGAAGATGCTGGTTGCGCATCCCGACGTCGCCGAGGCGGCCGTGATCGGGGTGGACGACGAACAGTTCGGCCAGCGGCTGGCCGCCTTCGTGGTGCCGTCCGGGGACAACCGCGTCACGGCCGACGATCTGAAGCAATACGTGCGCGACAACCTGGCCAACTACAAGGTGCCGCGGGAGATCACGCTGCTCGACGAATTGCCGCGCAACAGCACCGGCAAGATCGTGCGCCGTGAACTCCAGGAGCGTGCCGGTGGGTAACCGCCGCCCCCTGCTCGGCGCCGTCGCCGAATTGATCAACGCCACCAACGCCTTCACCCCGCTGACCCGCCGTGGTTACCCGGCGATCGGGGTGTTCGCATTCGGGTGGCCGACCTCGGAGAACGCTCCCCTGGTGATCGCCGGGTCGGCGCTCGGGGCGCTGCGGCGCGCGCTGCGCGGCGAGTACCGATCGCCCTCGGGCCGGATCTCGTTGCTGCTCAAGGCCGTTTCCTGGGTACTGCTGCTGGTTGTGCATCGCCGCGGGGTGACATCGCGGCCGTATTTCGAAGAGCCTCTCAGCGAGGTGCTCGGCCCGGAGTTCCCTCCGGTGCCGCCGCGACCGGGTGGGGTGTGGGCCACCGGGCGGACCCGGCGCAGGTTCGTGGAGAAGACGGTGCGCTACGGCCCCTACCGCTCCAACGTCGCCGACATCTGGGTGCGTCCGGACCTTCCCAAGGACGCCAAAGCGCCGGTGCTGCTGCAGGTCCCCGGCGGGGCCTGGATGATCGGGATGAACCGGCCGCAGGCCTATCCGCTGATGTCCCAGCTGGCCGACCACGGCTGGATCTGCGTGTCCATCGGCTATCGGATCAGCCCAAAACACGCGTGGCCGGCGCACATCGTCGACGTCAAACGCGCACTGGCGTGGGTGAAGGCCAATATCGGCGCCTACGGCGGTGATCCGGACGCCGTGTACATCACCGGCGGTTCGGCGGGCGGGCACCTGAGCTCACTGGCCGCGCTGACCCCCAATGTGCCCGCGTACCAGCCGGGCTTCGAGGATGCCGACACCTCGGTGGCCGGTGCCGTGCCCATCTACGGGCGCTACGACTGGATCACCGACGGCTTCCCGGAGCGCCGGCAATTCGGGTCGGTGCTGGAACGGCTGATCGTCAAGCTGCCGTTCACCGACAACCGACAGCTCTATCTCGACGCCTCTCCGATCACACATGTCGGCCCGGACGCCCCGCCGTTCTTCGTCCTGCACGGCACCCACGACACACTGATCCCGGTGGAGGAGGCGCGCGAGTTCGTCGAGAAGTTGCGTGCGGTGTCGCGGGCGCCGGTGATCTACGCCGAGATTCCCTACGCACAGCACGCGTTCGACATCTTCGGATCGGCGCGCGGGCACTACACCGCATCGGCCGTGGAGCGGTTCCTGGACTGGGCGCGGGCCACCCGGCCCGAGTGATTTCGGCGCGGTTGGCCGCGCCCACGGGCGTTGTCAAGCTGCGTGGAGTCGGTTGTGCTCGTTTTCGGCGGGCAGGTTGATCCCAACGACGAGGTTGGGCGTCTTGGTGTGCGGGCGGTTTCGGAACCGTTCGGGATGGGTGTTGTAGTAGGTCTGGAGAGCGTGATCGCGGCGTTCCCATTGCCGGGTCCACGCTCCGCTGTGCACCTGGTCGGGAGTGAATAGCGCGATGCCACTGTGGCGGTGGTGGGTGTTGTACCAGCCGATATAGGCGCTCACCCAGGCTCGGGCGGCATCGAGATGATCGAAGACACCGGGGTAGTTGGGCCGGTACTTCATGGTCCGGAACTCCGATTCGGAGAACGGGTTGTCGTTACTCACGTGGGGCCGGTTGTGGGTCTGTCCGACGCCGAGGTCGGCCAGCAGGTCCTTGAGTGCGCTCGAACGCATCGCCGGCCCGGAATCGGCGTGCACCACAGCGGGCAGTCCGTGATCGGCGAACGCCGCCTCGAACATGTCCACGGCCAGGTCATCGCATTCACGTTCCTCGACCCGCCAGCCCACGATCTTGCGGGAGTAGATGTCGATGATCGAGTACGCCTTGAACGCCACACCTCGCCACGGGGTACGCAGGTCGGTGATGTCCCAACTCCAAACCTGTTGGGGACCAGTTGCTTTGAGCACCGGCACCGGACGGGGTGTGGTGTTCTTCCTGCGGGTCGGCGCGAGCGGACGTGCACTTTGATCGTTGATCGCCGCCGCAATGCGCCACCACGATCGCCGCGAGGCCAGTAGCACCCCGGCATCCCACGCCGTGGCGAAGGCGTGATCGACCGAGACCCCAGCCATCCAGCCAGCCAGGATCTCGCTTTCGATCCTCGCGCGCTCAGCGGAACCGATGCGTGAGGGGTACCCCCGATCCTTCTGCGGCACCGGATCGCAGACCCTGCTGCGCGGGTGCGATCGGTAGTACCAGCTAGACCGGGACAACTCGATCATCGTCAACGCCTGACGCTGGGACCCCAACGCCGCGGTCAGCTCGACGACGAGTCGGTTCTCCAGGTCGAGGAATCGTCGAGATCGGTGATCGTCGGGGTAGCGTCGGGCTCGGGCACGTTCATCTCGTGCAAGAGCCCGATAGCTTTTCCCAACGCGTCGTTGCTCGCTTCGAGTTCGCGCACCCGAGCGTGCAGGCGTGCGATCTCGGCTTCGTCGCGGGCGATCCGCGCGTCACGCTGTTTGGCCATCGAGATCCGTTTCCCTTGAGCAGTCCTGGGACCACCCTCTCGCGGAATCAAGCCCCGGTCGAGATCACCATCAAAAAGAGCCGACTGCCACCGCCTCATCCGGTCACTGGAAAAGCCCTTCTCGGCAAGCCAAGAGCCCTTCTGCCCCCACGGCTGCCGGTGATACTCGGCGACAAACTCCACGATCTCCTCAGTCGTGAACCCCGGACTAATCGACACACACCCCTCCAGGCTGGTTGCGAAACTGACTCACAACCAGCCTGGCAAAGAGGGCCAGCACGGATAACCGCGCCGAAATCACTCCAGGGTCAGGGCAGGGGGCCGCCGGCCGCGATCGCGGACAGGGTGGCGAACTGCTCCCCGTCCAGCGAGGCGCCGCCGACCAGGGCACCGTCCACGTCGGGCTGGGCCACGATCTCGCCGACGTTCTTGGCGTTCACCGAACCGCCGTAGAGCACCCGCACCGAGGCGGCGACGTCCGGCGACGCCAGCGTCACCAGCTCGTCGCGGATGGCCTTGCAGACCTCCTGGGCGTCGGCCGCACTGGCCACCCGGCCGGTGCCGATCGCCCACACCGGCTCGTAGGCGATCACCACCTGGCCGATCTGCTCGGCGGACAGCCCGGCCAGCGAACCCTTGAGCTGGTTCACGTTGTAGGCGACGTGCTCACCGGTCTCGCGGATGTCCAGTCCCTCGCCGATGCACACGATCGGGGTGAGCCCGTGCTTGAGCGCGGCCTTGGCCTTGGCGGCCACCAGTTCGTCGCTCTCGGCGTGGTAGGTGCGGCGCTCCGAATGGCCGACGACGGCGAAGGTGCAGCCCAGTTTGGCCAGGAAGGCACCGCTGATCTCACCGGTGTACGCGCCGGAATCGTGCTGGGACACGTCCTGGGCGCCGTAGGTCAGGCGCAGCTTGTCCCCGTCCACCAGGGTCTGCACGCTGCGCAGATCGGTGAAGGGCGGGATGACGGTGACATCGACCTTGTCGAAGTACTTGTCCGGCAAGGCAAATGCGATCTTCTGCACCAGCGCGATGGCCTCGAAATGGTTGAGGTTCATCTTCCAGTTGCCGGCGATGAGCGGCTTACGGGCCATGTATGTCCTTAGTCCAGAACGTCGATGCCGGGCAGGGTTTTGCCCTCGAGGTATTCCAGCGACGCGCCGCCGCCGGTGGAGATGTGCGAGAAGCCGTCCTCGGGCAACCCGAGCAACCGGACCGCGGCCGCCGAGTCGCCGCCGCCGACGACGCTGAACGCGCCCTTTTCGGTGGCCCCGATGATCGCCTCGGCCACGCCCTTGGTGCCCGCGGCGAAGGCCGGGAACTCGAACACGCCCATCGGGCCGTTCCAGAACACCGTCTTGGCGTTGGACAGCAGCGCGGTGAACCGCTTCACCGACCCCGGCCCGATGTCCAGGCCCATCTTGCCGGCGGGGATCTGGTCGGCGGCCACCGTCTCGGCCGCCGCGTCGGCGGCGAACTTGTCGGCCACCACGATGTCCACCGGCAGGTGGATCACGTCACCGTAGGTTTCCAGCAGCTTCTTACAGGTGTCGATCATCTCCTCCTGCAGCAGCGAGGTGCCCACCGAAACCCCTTGCGCGGCAAGGAAGGTGAAGCACATGCCGCCGCCGATGATCAGGCTGTCGGCCTTGGTGGCGAGATTCTCGATGACGGCCAGCTTGTCGGACACCTTCGACCCGCCGAGCACCACCGCGTACGGCCGCTCGCCGGCGGTGGTCAGCTGCTCCAGCACCTTGACCTCCGCGGCCACCAGCGTGCCCGCGTAATGCGGCAGCAGGGTGGCCACGTCGTACACCGAGGCCTGCTTGCGGTGCACCACCCCGAACCCGTCGGAGACGAACGCACCAGGCGACCCGTCGGCGCCCTCGACCAGCCCGGCCAGCGCCTTGGCCAACCCGAGCCGCTCGGCGTCGTCCTTGCTGGTCTCGCGCGGGTCGAAGCGGATGTTCTCCAGCAGCAGCACGTCCCCGTCGGTCAGGCCCTCGGCGCGCGCCAACGCGTCGGTGCCGACCACGTCGCCGGCCAGCTGGACGTGCCTGCCCAGCCGCTCCCCCAGCGCCGCGGCGACCGGGGCCAGCGAGAACTTCGGGTCGGGCTCGCCCTTGGGGCGGCCCAGGTGCGCGGTCACCACGACCTTGGCCCCGGCCTCGGCCAGCGCCTTCAGCGTCGGGACCGAGGCGATGATGCGGCCCGGGTCGGTGATGTTCCCGCTGTCGTCGAGGGGGACGTTCAGGTCGGAGCGCACCAGCACGCCCCGACCTTCAACACCTTCGGCGAGCAGGTCAGACAGTGATTTGATCGCCATGATCGCGAACTACAGCGACTTGCCGACCAGCGCGACCAGATCGGCGAGGCGGTTGGAGTAGCCCCACTCGTTGTCGTACCAGGACACGACCTTGACCTGGTTGTCGATCACCTTGGTCAGGCCCGAGTCGAACAGCGAGCTGTGCGGGTCGGTGACGATATCGCTGGAGACGATCGGGGCGTCGTAGTACTTCAGGATGCCCGCCAGCGGCCCCTCGGCGGCGGCCTTGAACGCGGCGTTGATCTCCTCGACGGTTCCGGTCTTGGACACCTCGGCGGTCAGGTCGGTCACCGAGCCGGTGGGGATCGGCACCCGCAGCGCGTAGCCGTCCAGCTTGCCCTTGAGCTCCGGGAGCACCAGGCCGATGGCCTTGGCCGCACCGGTCGAGGTCGGCACGATGTTGATCGCGGCGGCCCGGGCGCGGCGCAGGTCGCTGTGCGGGCCGTCCTGCAGGTTCTGGTCCTGGGTGTAGGCGTGGATGGTGGTCATCAGGCCCTTGACGATGCCGAACTCGTCGTTGAGCACCTTGGCCAGCGGGCCCAGGCAGTTCGTGGTGCACGAGGCATTGGAGATGATGTTCTGGCTGCCGTCGTACTTGTCGTCGTTGACGCCCAGCACGATGGTGATGTCCTCATCGGTGGCCGGTGCCGAGATGATGACCTTCTTCGCACCCGCGTCCAGGTGGCCCTGGGCCTTGTCGCGCTTGGTGAAGATGCCGGTGGACTCGACCACGACGTCGACGCCGAGATCCCCCCACGGCAGGGCGGCGGGTCCTTCCTTGACCGCCAGCGCCTTGATCTTCTGGTCGCCGACCACGATGCTGTCGCCGTCGACGCTCACCTCATAGGGCAGCCGGCCCAGGATCGAGTCGAACTTCAGCAGGTGCGCCAGCGTGGCGGTCGAGGTCAGGTCGTTGACGGCCACGATCTCGATGTCGGTGTTCTTACCGGCGGCCTTCTGCGCGTCCAGCGCGCGGAAGAAGTTGCGCCCGATGCGGCCGAATCCGTTGACGCCTACCCGGATGGTCACGTGTTGTCTCCTTGACTAGTCGGCGGTGCACTGCTCGCACGTCAGCCTAGTGGTGTGGCTTTCGTCGCGTGCGGGCTGGTCAGGCGTCCGGGTCGTGCAGGGCGAGCTGGTCGATGTCGTGTGCGTCACGCCCCCGGCCGGTCAGGTCGGCGATCAAACCGGCATCGGACAGGTCCATCGGCGCGGAGTGCTTCCAATCATGGTGAGCCACCTCGTTGAGCCGCTTGGTGATCTCGTGATCGGTGACCTCGATGGCCAGTTCCCGGCGGTGGTCGAAACTGCCCGGGGAGAAGTTGATCGAGCCGACGACGGCCCGTTCGTGATCGGCCAGGATCATCTTGGCGTGCAGTTTCATGTGCTTGAGCCGGTGGATCTTGATGCCGACGTCGTCGAGGATGCGCATGCCGCTGACGCCTTCGACCAGCTTCCCGTCCTTGAGGTGGTGCGCGGCGCGGGCCATCACGTGCACCTTGACGCCGCGACGGGCCGCCCGCACCAGCCGTTCGATGATCACCGGGTCCTGGTAGCGCTCGTTCTGCAGGAACAAGGTGTGCTTGGCACTGTCGATGAAGTCGGCGATCCGGTGCCGTCCGTTGGACGGGCACCAGATCAGGTGGGCGCCGGTGCCGGGATCGAAGTCTTGCCGTGCCCAGTCGGCCTCGAAGCAGTCGATGATCTCGGCGACCTCGTAGGCGCTGGGCGTGACGACGGCGTAGTCGCGGGTGAGGGTGAAGTTCTCCTCGGTCCAGTTCAGCGATTCGACGAAGGCGTGCTCGTCGTCGACCACCATCGACTTCTCGTGCGTCAGGTCGAAGGCGGGATTGCTCTCCCGCACCTCGATGCCGAACCGCTGCAACATCTCCCGGGCGACGTCGTTGTCGGTCTCGCCGTCGCGCCGTTCCGGGTTGAGCATGACCTTGACGTCGACGCCGCGCCGGTGGGCCGCCACCACCGCGTCCAGCAGCGGCCGATGACTGAAGGCGAACATCTTGATGCGCACCGAACGGGTGGACGCATGGATGGCGTCGAGCACCGGCTGCGCGGAGTCGTCGGGCAGGATGATCAACGAACGCGTCACGGTGTCTGGTCCTCGTATTGGATGCGGTGCAGGTCGGCGTATCTGCCGCCCGCGGTCAGCAGCTCGTTGTGGGTGCCCTCCTCGACGACGCGGCCCTCCTCGAGCACGACGATCTTGTCCGCGTCGCGGATGGTGGACAGCCGGTGGGCGATCGTGATGACGGTGCGGTCGGCCATCAGCCGTTGCAGGGCCGACATCACCAGGCGCTCGGATTCCGCGTCCAGCGCGGCGGTGGGTTCGTCGAGGATCAGGATGGGGCTGTCCCGGATCAGGGCGCGGGCGATGCCGATGCGCTGGCGCTGCCCGCCGGACAGGGTGAGCCCGCGATCGCCGACCGCACTGTCGTAGCCCTGCGGCATCTCGGAGATGAACTCGTGGGCGTTGGCCAGTTTGGCCACCTCGACGATCTCGTCGTGGTCGGCGTCGGGCCTGCCGAAGGCGATGTTGTCGCGGATGGTGCCGCGGAAGAGCACGGTGTCCTGCAGCACGTAGGCGATCTGGCGGCGCAACTCGTGCAGTTTGTAGTCGCGCAGGTCGACACCGTCGATCCGGACGGTGCCCACGCTCGGGTCGTAGAACCGGGGAATCAGGCTGACCAGGCTGGATTTTCCGCTGCCGGTATGCCCGACGACGCCCACCAGCTGGCCCGGCGCCACCTCGAAGGTGACATCACGCAGCACCGGTGTTTCCGCGTTGTAGCTGAACGCCACCCGCTCGAAGGCGATGGCGCCCTTGATCCGGGCCGGTTCGACGGCGTCCGGCTTCTCCTCGACCGAGGTCTGGGCGGTCAGCAGTTCGTTGACCCGGTCCACCCCGACCGAGGCCATGGCGATGGTGTTGGTGAGCTTGGCCAGGTCTTGAACCGGTTTGAAGAACGACACCAGATAGGAGATGAAGACGGTCAGGGTGCCCGCCGTCATCGCCCCGGCGAGGATGAGCGCCGAGCCGCGCCACAAGACCAGCGCGGTGCAGGCGGCGACCACGACGGCGACGATCGGCGACACCACCGATTTCACCCGCCGTGCGTTCAGTGCCGCGTCCACCGCCTGCTGGCCGGCCAGGGCGAGTTGGCGTTCCTGGAGGTCCTCCCGGTCGAACGCCTTGACCACCCGGATGGACTGCAGCCCTTCCTCGGCGACCGCGACGATGTCGGATTCCCGGCGGCGCACCTCGTGGGTGGCCGCCTTGACGGCCTTGCGAATGCGGGAGACGAACAGCAGCAGCAGCGGCGCCACCGCGAGCGCGACGAGGGTGAAATCCCACTGCAGCCACAGCATCACGACCAACATGCCGAAGATGGTCAGCAGATCGGTCGCGATACCGAGTGTGGAGGCCGACGCGAAATCCTGGATGGTGTCGACGTCGTCGGTGAGGGTGCTCAGGATCGGCCCGACGCGATGGGTGTCGAAGTAGTTCAGCGAGAGCTGCTGCAGATGGTGATATGCCCGGGTCCGCAGGTCGTTGCCGATGCGCTGGCCAACCGTCTCGGTCAGGTAGTTCGCGGCGTAGGTGGCCAGGGCGGCGATCACCGCGATGACGATGACCATGATCGCCGCCAGCCCGGCGATGTGCATCCGGCCCTCGCCGCCGAGCATCGGCTGCAACAGCCCGTGCAACCAGCCCGGCAGCGGGTGGTCGCCGACGACGCTGTCGAGCACCACCTTCAACGGCCACGGCGCGGCCAGGCCCATCGCGATCTGGATCAGCAGCACCCCGAAGATGCCGGCGACCAACCACCGGTAGGGGCGGATCAACTCAAGGATCAGCCTCATCGCGACCGCCGCCTCTGTGTGGGATGACCCTGGTTGGGTTGACGTCGAAGTTTGTCGCCACACAGTACAACGTCAGGTTGACGCGGGAGTGACATGCGAGCGAGCGTCCGATCATGGCGGGAACGCCGCGGCGTGCTGCGCAACACCTGTGCCTTTTCCCACGATTCGCTGGTCGCGCGGACAGCCGGTGCGCGCCGGCCGAGGGCATTGCCGACACCGGTCGTCCCGGTCGGAAAACGCAGTTCCCGGCCGGCGGCGAACCGGTGCACGAATTCACCGTGCCGGCACGTTTGTCGTCCGCGCAGCGAAATCGCTGGCGGTCAAGGCAATGCAGTTGCGGGCGTGCCGGATTACCCGCCTCATCTGTTGGCTGTCATTGCATTCCGGCGGTCCGTCGACCATTCCGGGCTGGAACGAAACACTCTGTGCGAGAGAGTATTCCGATGTCATGAAGAATTGCGCAGACTCCGCGGTGTCACCCAGCGGCAATTTGCGACCATTGCACGAATGGCGCACTACGCCGGTCCGAAATTGCCGTTGCTGTCAATTCACCGGGGCTACCTGAAAATCGTCGTCGGTTGATCGCCGAATCGGTGCGTTAAAGTCCTCTGACTCCAGCTGGGAGGCACTTGAGCGCCGGGAGTGGGACATGCCGCTGAACCGCCACCACATCACGTCCGTGCTGCACACCATGACCGTTCCGCTGCTGGCGACGGCCGTGCTGGCCACCTCGGCGGGATTCGCCGTCCCCGGGCCTGTCCACCCGACGGCGGTCGCCGAGCCGGTCGAGCTGACCGCGTCGATCGACACCTCCTCGACGACGGTGGGCATGGCCGACTCCAGCCTCTACTTCATGAGCCAGGCCGACCTCGACACCGCGATGCAGCAACTGCAGTCGATGGGTGTGACCCAGATCCGGGTGTTCCTGCCCTGGCGTGCAATGGAACCCGCCGACGGCACCTACAACTGGGCTCAGGCCGACCAGCTGCTGAACACGGCGGCCTCCTACGGCATCGCCGTCGATGCGGCCATCACCAGCACCCCGACGTGGGCGTCGCCCTACGGTGGCCTGGTGGCCGACGGCGCACCCCGCGCGGCATCGGATTACGCCTCCTTCGTCGCGGCGGTCGCATCGCGCTACGGGACGGCCGCCAACAATGGTGAGGCGAAGATCGCGGCGTACGAGATATGGAACGAGCCCAACGGCTTCACCGGGTGGTACCCGACCCCGGACGCGGCCGCCTACACCGCGCTGCTCAAGGCGGCGTATACCGCGATCAAGGCGGTCGACCCGAAGGCGACGGTGGTCGGCGGTGTGCTCGGGGCGGGCATCAGCATCGGCACCGCGACCGTCGACCCGGTCACCTTCCTCACCGAGATGTACGCCGACGGCGCGGCCGGCTACTTCGACGCTCTGGCGTTCCACCCGTACAACTACACCAGCCTGTTCTCCGCGGGCGCGACCTTCGTCAACTCCGCCCTGCAGCAACTCGAGCAGATGCGCGCGGTGATGGAAGCGAATGGGGATGCGGCCAAACTGATCTGGGCCACCGAGTACGGTGAACCGTCCACGCAGGCGGGCGAGGCGAACCAGGCCGCCTACATCCAGGACTTCCTGACGACATGGGCGACCCTGTCGGGGGCCGGACCGTCGTTCATCTACTCCTTGATCGACACCGCAACCGGGTCGAGCACGGCCGAGGACAACCTGGGCGTCTTCACCGACACCTGGGCCGCCAAACAGGCAGTGGCGGTCATCAAGGCCTGGATCGCCGCGCATCCGGTCACCACCGGGGTGTCCACGCCGGCTCAGGTCCTTGGCCGGCTGGCGGCCGCGGTGGCCCAGGCGGTGCACTCCGTCGTCGTCGGGATCACCACACTGGTCCGCGGCGCCATCACGGCGGTGCGCCGGCTCGCCACCGGCATGGTGACCGCGGTGCGCAACGCGCTCACCTCCCTGCCCACCGCACGCAAAGTCACCGCGGCTTCGGCCGAGGCCGGCCCGACCGCCGAGGTGGCCGCTGTCAAGACCACACATGCCGTTCCCGCAGGGGCCACCGTCGCCGCCATCACCGCGAAACATGTTGTGCGACAGGACACCTCGACAGGACGATCAGCGTCGCGGCACGCCGCGCACCGGCACCGCCAGGCCGCCTGACGCGCGGGCTCAGGCGTCGTCGAGCAGGTCCGGGGTGACGGCCGACTCGGTATCGGGGATGCCCTCCTGCTTGGCCTTGCGATCGGCCATCGAGAGCAACCGGCGGATCCGGCCGGCCACCGCGTCCTTTGTCATCGGCGGCTCGGCCAGCCGGCCCAGTTCTTCCAGCGAGGCCTGCCGGTGCTCCACCCGCAACCGGCCCGCCTGGGCCAGATGGTCGGGCACCGACTCACCGAGGATGTCCAGGGCCCGCTCCACCCGCGCGGCCGCCGCCACCGCCGCCCGCGCCGAGCGGCGCAGGTTGGCATCGTCGAAATTGGCCAGCCGGTTCGCCGTCGCGCGCACCTCGCGCCGCATCCGGCGTTCCTCCCACGTCAGCCGGGTGTCCTGGGCACCCATCCGGGTGAGCAGGGCACCGATCGCCTCACCGTCGCGGACCACCACCCGGTCGCTGCCGCGGACCTCACGGGCTTTGGCACTGACCCCGAGCCGGCGCGCCGCGCCGACGAGGGCCAGGGCGGCCTCCGGGCCGGGGCAGCTCACCTCGAGGGCCGACGAGCGGCCCGGCTCGGTCAGCGAACCGTGCGCCAGAAACGCACCCCGCCAAGCTGCTTCGGCGTCGTTGATGCTGCCGCCGACCACCTGGGCGGGCAGCCCGCGCACGGGACGGCCCCGTAGGTCGAGCAGGCCGGTCTGCCGGGCCAGCGCCTCACCGTCCTTGGCCACCCGCACCACGTAGCGGGTGCTCTTGCGGATGCCGCTGGCGGACAACACATGCACCACCGCGTTGTACCCGTACAGGTCGAAGATGTCCTTGCGTAACCGCCGCGCGATGATGCCCAGGTCCACCTCGGCCTCCACCACCACCCGGCCGCCGACGATGTGCAGCCCACCGGCGAAGCGCAGCAGCGAGGACACCTCGGCCCGGCGGGCACTGACCGAGTTCACGACCAGCCGGCTCAGTTCGTCCTTCACCTCAGCGGTCATCGCCACGACTCGTCACCCCTCGATACGTTCACCGTCGATTGCCCGTGTACTCCCTCGACCGGCCGGGCCGGGGTGGGAGCGGTGGAATCGCTGTCATCCGGACGTGATGCCCTGCCCCTCAGCCGGACCCGCTCCAGTGCGGCGGCCAGCATCGATGGATCATGTAACTGTGTACCAGGCCGGGACACGTCAGCAAACTCCACCTTCGCGCCGATGATCGTCGCCGTGCGCATCAGCTGCTCGCGCTCCCGGTCGCTGGGCACCCGCGCCGAGTCCACGATGATGTCGTCGACGGTGAAGCCGGGAGCGTGCTGAGCCAGCACGTGGATGTGCCGCTCGGCCGAGAACCCGGCCGTCTCGCCCGGCTCCGCGGCCAAGTTGAGCACCAGGGCCCGCCGGGCGGTGGTGGCCTGCAGGGCGGCCGCCAGCTGCGGCACCAACACATGCGGGATCACGCTGGTGAACCAGGAGCCGGGACCGAGCACCACGAGGTCGGCGGCCATGATTGCGTCCACCGCCTGTCGGGTGGCCGGCGGATCACCCGGCAGCAGCCGGACCCGGCGCACCTTACCGACGGTGGTGGCCACCGCCACCTGGCCGCGGATCACCCGGAACATCCGCGGGTCGGTCTCCAGACCGGCCACGTCGGCCTCGATCTGCAGCGCGATCGGGCACATCGGTAGTACCCGGCCCTTGAGGCCCAGGATCTTGCCGAGTTCGTCGAGCGCCGCCACCGGGTCGGTCAGCACCTCGTTGAGCCCGGCCAGGATCAGATTGCCGATCGGATGCCCGGCCAGCGCCCCGCTGCCCCCGAACCGGTGCTGGATGATCGTGGCCCACAGTCTGCCGTGCGGAGTGTCAGAGGCCAACGCGGCCAACGCCATTCGCAGATCTCCGGGTGGCACGACGTCCAGCTCGCTGCGCAGCCGCCCCGAGGAGCCGCCGTCGTCGGCGACGGTGACCACGGCGGTCACGTGCGGGGTGAGCCGGCGGGCCGCCGACAGGGTGGCGTACAGGCCGTGCCCGCCGCCGAGGGCAACCACCCGGGGGTCGGCCGGCCGCCTCCCGTGCGGGACGTCGCTGGTCGCGTGCGGGTCCGTCATTCGCGCCCCAGATCGCGGTGCAGCACCCGCACCGTCAACTGGTCGCCGCCCTGCAGCCGGCCGGCCAGCGCCTCGGCGATCGCCACGCTGCGGTGCTTGCCACCCGTGCAGCCGATGGCCACCGTCATATACCGCTTCCCCTCCCGGCGATAACCGTCGATCACCACCTCAAGCAGCCGATGGTAGGTGTCGAGGAACTCCGCGGCGCCCTTCTGGCCCAGCACGTAGTCCCGCACCGCCGGATGCTGGCCGGTGTGCGGACGCAGCTCGTCGACCCAGTGCGGGTTGGGGATGAACCGCACGTCCATCACGGTGTCGGCGTCCATCGGCAGACCGTACTTGTAGCCGAACGATTCGACGGTGATGTTGGTGTGCGCGACGGTCTCGCCGCCGAAGGCGCGTTCTATGCTCTCCCGCAACGCCGGCACCGCCAGGGTGGAGGTGTCGATCACCAGGTCGGCGGCCGCGCGCACCGGCGCGAGCATGGCCCGTTCGGCGGTGATGCCTTCGGCCAACGTCTGATTGCCCTGCAGGGGATGACTGCGCCGGTTCTGTTCGTAGCGGCGGACCAGCGTCTCGTCGGAGGCCTCCATGAACAGCACCCGCGGTCGGATGCCCCTGGTTCCGAGTTCGGTGCGCACCGAGTCCAGATCGCCGGTGAATCCCTTGGACCGCACGTCCATCACGACGGCCAGCCGGGTGATCCGAGATCCGGCGTCCAACCCGAGGTCGACCATTCTGGCGATCAGTTCCGGCGGCAGGTTGTCGGCCACATACCAACCCAGGTCTTCGAGCACCTTGGCGGTGGTACCGCGTCCCGCGCCGGAGAGTCCCGTCACGAGGACAACCTCGATACCAGATTCGTCACTCATATGTTGGTCTGTCACCCCGATGCCTGTTGGTTACTGGGTTGATCTTGGTGGTGTCGATCATTGTCGATAACGGCGGCTGCCGCGCCCGAATCGGCAGCGCCCGCGTCGCCTCCGGTGGCGCCCAGTGCCTCCAGCACCGCCCGCGCGGTCGCCACTCCGATGCCGCGCACGGCGGTGATCTCCTCGATGCTGGCCGCCGACAGCCGGGACACCGATCCGAAATGGGTGACCAGGGCCTTGCGCCGGTGCTCCCCCAGTCCGGGGACCGAATCCAGCGCCGAGGCCGTCATCCGCTTGGAACGCTTGCTGCGGTGATAGGTGATGGCGAATCGGTGGGCTTCGTCACGGACGCGCTGCAGCAGGTACAGGCCCTCGCTGTTGCGCGGGAAGATCACCGGATCCGCTTCATAAGGCACCCACACCTCTTCCAGCCGTTTGGCCAGACCGATCACCGCGACGTCGGTGATGCCCAGTTCGTCGAGCACGGTGGCGGCGGCGTTCACCTGCGGTGCGCCGCCGTCGACGACGTACAGGTTCGGCGGGTAGGCGAAGCGCCGTGACCGGCCCTCGGCCACCATCGGCCGCTCGGCGTCGGCGATGTGCCGGGCGAACCGGCGCCTGGTCACCTCGGCGATGGAGGCCACGTCGTCGGAGCGGCCGCCGCCGGCGGCCTCCCGGATGGCGTAATGCCGGTAATCGGACTTGCGCGGCAGCCCGTCCTCGAACACCACCATCGAGGCGACCACATCGGTGCCCTGCACGTGGCTGATGTCCACGCATTCGATGCGCAGCGGAGCGTCGTTGAGCGCCAGCGCATCCTGGATGCTCTGTAGCGCTTCGGATCTCGCGTTGAAGTCACCGGCACGCTTGAGTTTGTGCTGCGCCAGTGCCTCTTTCGCATTGCGGGCCACCGTCTCGGCCAGCGCCTTCTTGTCGCCGCGGACCGGAACCCGCAGCGACACCCGCGACCCGCGCAATCCGGACAGCCAGTCGGCGAGTTCGTCGGCATTGTCCGGAAGCACCGGCACCAGTACCTGTTTGGGCACCGGATTGGTGGCCTCGTCCTGGTCGGCGGCGCCGTCGCCGAGTTCGGCCTGGTCACCGTAGAACTGGGTGAGGAATTGTTCGACCAGCTGCGCCTCGGCCGATTGCCCGGCGTCCGAGCCATTTTCGGCCGCCTCGGGTTCGGCCGTCTTCTCCACCACCCAGCCCCGCTGACCGCGCACCCGGCCACCTCGGACGTGGAACACCTGCACCGCTGCTTCCAGCTCGTCGGCGGCGAAGGCCACCACGTCGGCGTCGGTGCCGTCGCCGAAAACCACGGTCTGCTTCTCCAACGCGCGTTTGAGCGCCCCGATGTCGTCGCGCAGCCGCGCGGCCCGCTCGAAGTCGAGTTCCTCGGCCGCGGCGTTCATCTGCCGCTCCATGTCGCGGACCAGCCGGTCGGTCTTGCCCGCCAGGAAGTCGCAGAAGTCCAGCACGATCTGGCGGTGTTGTTCGGCGCTGACCCGGCCGATGCACGGCGCCGAGCACTTGTCGATGTAGCCCAGCAGACAGGGCCGGTCGATCTGCCTGTGCCGCTTGAACACTCCCGCCGAGCAGGTGCGCGCGGGGAACACCCGGGTGAGCAGGTCGACGGTCTCGCGGATGGCCCAGGCGTGCGAGTAGGGGCCGAAGTAGCGCACACCCTTGCGGCGGGGGCCGCGGTAGACGAACAACCGCGGGTATTCCTCGTTGAGGGTCACCGCCAGCACCGGGTACGACTTGTCGTCGCGGTAGCGGATGTTGAACCGCGGGTCGAACTCCTTGATCCAGTTGTATTCCAACTGCAGCGCTTCGACCTCGGTGGACACCACGGTCCACTCGACGCTGCCCGCCGTCATCACCATCTGCCTGGTCCGCGGCGCCAGCCCCGCGATATCGGCGAAATAGGAGTTCAGCCGGCTGCGCAGGCTCTTGGCCTTGCCGACGTAGATCACCCGGCCGTGCGGATCCCGGAAACGGTAGACACCGGGTTCCACCGGGATGGAACCCGGCGCAGGCCGGTACGTCGCTGGATCGGGCACGGGTCCAGGTTAGAGCGTGTCGATGTAACCGCAGAACGCCGCGGCCTTGGCTTCGTAATTGCGGTAGATGTCGTAGCTGGCCGCGCCGGGCGACAACAGCACCACATCGACGCCGGGCAGGCCCGCGGCCAGCCGCACGGCCTGCTCCAGGGTCTGCACCGGGTGGGTGCGGTCGGGATGCGACCGGGCGAACCGGGCCCCGATCAGCGCGCCGTTGGACGGTCCCTGGATCAGCGTCACCCGGCGCTGCCCGCTGCACAGGTAGTCGTCGAGCGGGCGGTAGTCGAGCCGGCGGTCCATGCCGCCGACGATGAGCGCCACGTGCTCGCCGGCCGGCAGGGCGCGCAGCGCGGCGACCACGCTCTCGCCCGTGGTGGCCAGCGTGTCGTCGATCCAGCGGGTCGGCCCGGTGGTGCGTACCGTCTGCAGCCGGTGCGGCAGTCCGGCGAAAGTGGCGGCGGCCGCGTCCAGTTCCGCGTCGGTGACCGGCCTGCCGAGCACCTCGGCGGCGGCGTGGGCGGCCAGCGCGGCGTTGGCCACGTTGTGCGGGTAGCACATCACGCCGCCAGAACCCGGTGCCCGCGCGGTCGCCGGGTCGACCAGCCGCAGCACCGGTGGCAGCGCGGTGATCCCGATGCCGTCCAGCGCCGCGACCACCTCCGGCGTGGTGATCAGCGCCCGCGCCCCGTGGTCGAAGATGTGCGCCTTGGCCGCGTAGTAGTTCGGGACGTCGCCGTGGAAATCCAGGTGGTCCTGGTAGAGGTTGGTGATCACGGCCACCGCCGGTGAGGTGCTCAGCAGCGCGCACTGCTGGCTGGACAGTTCGGCGACCACCCAGCGGCCGGGCTCAGCGTCCAGGTCCGACCCCGACAAATCCGACAGCGGCGTGCCGATGTTGCCCGCCACCACGGCGGAGGCGCCCAGGCTGGTCAGCAGGTGGGCCAGAAACGCCGCGGTGGTGCTCTTGCCCTTGGTGCCGGTGACGCCGATGGTGCGCCCCCCGTGCGCACTCAGGAACCAGTCGGCGGCGCTGGACACCTGCGGCCCGCCGCGGCGCAACTCCTCGAACACCGGATGCCGCCACGGCACCCCGGGGCTGACGAAGACGATGTCGACGTCGCGCAACAGGTGCACCGCGTCGGGACCGAAATGTGCTGTCATCCCCGGTATGTCGGTGGCCGGCAACTCGGTGGCCCGGTCGTCGACCGCGACGATGCGCTGGGCGCCGTGCGCGGCCGCGGTGCGGGCCATCGACAGCCCCTCCTTGCCCAGCCCCCAGATGCCGACGACCCGACCCGCCAGGTCAGTCATCGAGCAGTTTCGCGTAGCGCGGCGGGATGTGATGCTCGGCCGGCGTGCTGTCCTGCCCGGCCGCGACAGCCTCCAATTCGCTGCGATGGGAGCCGAATTCGTCGATCAGGGGCAGACCGTGCCAGCTGTCGTCGTCCAGCACGGTCAGCATCGCCTCGGCCGCCTCGTAGTACTCCCCCACACACTCGAACGGTTTGTGCACACCGAGGCCGAGGATGTCGGCGATACCGTCCCGCTGGCCGGGGTCACCGAACAGGTTGGTGCCGAAGATCTCTTCGAGACGGGCGCGGCCGAGCCGGGGAGCCAGCAATACGAACACGAACTGGCATTTCGGGCAGTGCCCGCACCACGACGTGGCACGGCGGGCGGGATCCAGCGCGAACAGCCGGTTACAACTGGTGAAGACGCCGAAATAGTCGGTGCAGGTGGCGAACCGGTCGGCGATCTGCGATTCGGACAGCCCGCGCAGCAGCGAGAAGTACCGGTCGGGGCTCAGCCCGTATTGCGCCAGTGTGTCCCGCAGCAAGGTCTCGTAGGTGATGCTCTTGGACCACTGGTGGTTGATGTCCCGGCCCAGCCACTCGACGTTGCCCACATTGGACGAGCGTTCGTTGGACAGCACCACCGGCCCGAAACCGTTGGCGTCGGCCACGATCAGGCCGATCACACTGTTGATCGCGGTCACCGGGACATGGCCGTTGTGGGCGCCGTTGGCGTTGGCCTCGATCAACCGACGGTCGATGCTGCGCCGCACGTGCACGCTGTCCAGTCCGCTGACCTCGATACAGCGGTCGATCGGGTCATACCGGTTGACGCTGAACAGCACCGGCTTGACCCCGTGCCGGCGGAACGCCTCGATGCTCACCACCGAGTCCTTGCCACCGCCGACGGGCACCAGCGGAGTGGCGCCCGGATCCCAGGTGTCGGTGGCGATCTCGGTCACCTCGTCCTGCGGGCCGGTGACCTCCGGGCTCAGCGCGGCGGGCAGGTCGTTGCGGTACGCGAACTCCCCCAACCCACCCTCGACCAGCCGGCGCAGGTACACCTTCTCGAATTCGTAGGTGGGAAAGGCGATTTCGATTCGCGGCGGGGCGGCGGCCTTGTAGTAGCTCAGCGAGCAGGTGAGCGCCAGCAACCGGGCCAACAGCGGATGCGGCTGGGCGCCGGCCAGACTCGCGCCGAAATCGATCACCTCGGTGAAGCTGACCGGATCGGGGCCGCGCAGGGTGTACTGCAGTTTCAGCGTGCCATCGCTGGACTGGTACCCGTCGATCACCAGCGCGTCGAAGGTCTCGGGACGGAAGGCGCTCATAACCGGCGGTCCCCGATCGCGCTCACCGGATGGGTCTCGAACACCGGCGACACCCACCACGCCCGCCGCACGGCGTCCAGGTCGACCGGGTCGTCGGTGACGGTGTCGGTGTCCAGCAGCCCGGCCGCGCGCAGCCAGCGCAGCCGGTCGGTGCCCAGCCCGATCCGACCAGCACCGGTCTCGCACAACAGCGCCCCCAACAGCGGCACCCCGATCCGCTGCCCGTCGGCCGGTACCGCGTCGGCGAGGCCGGCGCCGGCCAGCTCGCGTTCGGTCAGCAGTGCATCGGCCCGGCTGGTGGTGCGGGCGGCCATCCGCTGCCAGTACGGCGGCGCCGCGGCGCCGGGCCGGGTGGCCAGGCCGACCGCCCGCGCGCGGACCGGTTCGATCGGCGTCCCGGTGACCACGAAGTGGGGCGCCCCGGCCACGTCCGCGACCAGGACGGTGAGCGCCGCGGTGGCGGTGCCGTGCGTGCGCCGCAGTTCGTCGATGACGTCGGTGATCGCTCGGCGCAACCCGTCGACGGCGGGCATGGCGACGCCGAAGAACTCCGCGGGCTCGGCCAGCCAGTGCCAGATGGCGTCGTGATCGGGTTCGCGGCGGGTCACGACCGGGAGCGTGACGGTGGGCTGGGTACCGAGACCCCCGATGAGTGCGGTGGCCGAGACGAGCGGTGTGTCGCTTCCGGAGAGGCCGTCAGCCGAGGTGGATACGAACGCGGGAGTAGTCATCGACATGCCGATCCTACCGCAGCCAGCAGCGGCGATACTGGACACCATGGCGCACGGCACGGGCACGGAGATGGGCGACGCGCGGGTGGCCCGGTTGACCGAGACCGATTGGCGTGCCTTCGCCGGGGTTCGGCTGCGTGCGCTCACCGACTCGCTGGGCACCGACGATCCCCAGTTCCAGCGGGAGTCCACCTTCACCGCCGCCCAGTGGCGCCGCAGGCTGCGCGCGCATGCGCAGTTCGCCATCGTGGTGGACAACCGGCCGATCGGGTTGATCGCCGCGCAGCGCCAGGGTTCGGAGACCGTCTACCTGTACTCGCTGTGGCTCGACCCGTCCGTTCGTGGGCTGGGCCTGGGCCGGACGCTGGTGGCCGAAGCGGTGCGCTGGGCGCGCACCCAGCGGGTGCGGCGGGTCACGCTGCGGGTCAACGTCGACAACGCCCGTGCGCGCGCCGTCTACGACAGTTTGGGGTTCGTCGTCTGCGCGGCCGAGGGCGGCGGCGCGGACGAGGTCACGATGTCGCTGACCGTGAGTTGAGGTCGGGCCGGTAGCGGCCCAGCAGCGCTCGCAGCCGGTCCATCGCGTCGACGGCCCGCTCCTTGTCCACCGCCTGGATCGCCATGGCCGGGGTGTACTCGTCGTCGGCCAGGTCCACCCTGGCCCACCGGGCACCGCCCGGAAACGACACGTCCACCACGTCCGACCAGGGAATCAGCTTGTAGCCGAGCAGGTTTCGGACGGCGATTCCGGCCGGCCCGGCCTTCAACCGGGGCCGGGCGAACAGCAGCACCAGGCCGCCGAGCACCACGCCGAGCACCCCCATGGCGATCTGGTCGGAGGTGCGGAACACCACACCGCTGGATCCGACCTTGAGCAGGAATCCGACGGTGATGTGCGCGGCGGCGATCAGGAACGCCGCCAGGTAGACGAAGTAGGGAGTCAGGTGCGGCTTGATGTCCAGGTCCCAGGACGCCTCGCCGGTCGTCATGACCGGATGTCGCGGAGCACCACCGCCGTCGACAGGGCGGCGGCCACCGCCTGAGCACCCTTGTCCTCACCGGAATTCGGCAGCCCGGCCCGGTCCAGCGCCTGCGCTTCGGTGTTGGTGGTCAGCACGCCGTTGGCCACCGGGGTGGACTCGTCCAGCGACACCCGGGTCAGGCCCTGGGTGACGGCGTCACACACGTAGTCGAAATGCGGTGTCTCACCACGGATCACCACGCCGAGCGCGACCACCGCGTCGTATTTGGCGGCCAATGCCTGTGCCACCACCGGGATTTCGATCGCACCGAGCACCCGGACGATGGCCGGATCAGTCACCCCGAGCTGCTTGGCGGCCCGTACCGCACCGTCGAGCAGGGCATCGCAGATGGTGGTGTGCCAGGTGCTGGCCACGATGGCCAGCGACACGTCCGAGGCATCGATGTCGGGCAGGTCGGGTACGCCGTGACCGCTCACAGGGCGCCACCGAACTCCCCCGGCGGGGAAACCTCGTCGTAGTCCTCCAGGCCCACCAGGTCGTGGCCCATCCGGTCGCGTTTGGTCATCAGGTAGCGGATGTTCTCCGCGTTGGCGCGCACCGGCAGCGGCACCCGCTCGATGATGTGCAGCCCGTAACCGTCCAGGCCCACCCGCTTGGCCGGGTTGTTGGTGAGCAGCCGCATGGACCGCACGCCCAGGTCCACCAGGATCTGGGCGCCGATGCCGTAGTCGCGGGAGTCGGCGGGCAGGCCCAGTTCCAGGTTGGCGTCGACGGTGTCGGCGCCGGCGTCCTGCAACTGGTAGGCCTGCAGCTTGTGCAGCAGGCCGATCCCGCGGCCCTCGTGCCCGCGCATGTAGAGCACGATGCCGCGGCCTTCGCGCGCCACCATGGCCATGGCCGCGTCCAGCTGTGGCCCGCAGTCGCACCGGCGGGAGCCGAACACGTCCCCGGTCAGGCATTCCGAGTGCACCCGGACCAGCACGTCGTGGCCGTCGGATTCCGGGCCGGCGATATCGCCGCGCACCAGGGCGACATGCTCGACGTCCTCGTAGATGCTGGTGTAGCCGACGGCGCGGAACTCGCCGTGCCGGGTCGGGATGCGGGCCTCGGCGACGCGCTCGATGTGCTTCTCGTGCTTGCGGCGCCACTCGATGAGGTCAGCGATCGAGATGAGCGCCAGGTCGTGTTCGTCGGCGAAGATGCGCAGCTCGTCGGTCTGGGCCATGGCGCCCTCGTCCTTCTGGCTGACGATCTCGCAGATCGCGCCTGCCGGCTGCAGGCCGGCCAGGCGGGCCAGGTCGACCGCGGCCTCGGTGTGGCCGGGCCTGCGCAGCACGCCGCCGTCCTTGGCCCGCAGCGGCACCACGTGGCCGGGCTTGGTGAAGTCCTCGGCGACGGCACCGGGGTCAGCCAGCGCGCGCATGGTGGTGGCCCGGTCCGATGCGGAAATGCCGGTGCCGACGCCCTGCTTGGCGTCCACGGTGACGGTGTAGGCGGTGCCGTGCTTGTCCTGGTTCACCGCATACATGGGCAGCAGGCCCAGGCGGTCACAGATGGCGCCGTCCAGCGGCACACAGAGATAACCCGAGGTGTAGCGCACCATGAAGGCCACCAGCTCGGGGGTGGCCTTCTCGGCGGCGAAAATCAGATCGCCCTCGTTTTCGCGGTCTTCGTCGTCGATGACCACGACGGCCTTGCCCGCCGCGATGTCGGCCACGGCCCGCTCGATGGAATCGAGCCTCGTCATCTTATGCCACCTTTTAGCGTTCGCATTTCCACCTCAGTATGAACCACCGCACCGCGACGTTTAATGCCCGCCGTCCCCGGGCAGGGACGGCGGGCATCTACGTGCGGCCGAGATCGATCAGACGGTGTAGGTCCTGGACGCACTGGCGGGCGTCGAGGTGACCACACCGTTGTTCACGACGTAGTAGCCGTCGGTCACGGTGAGGGTGATGGTGTCACCGGACTGGGTGTTGCTGGTGTTGAGGATTGCCAGGGTCTTGTCATACGACGCCGAGCCGTGCTGGGGCGCCTTGGTGATCGTGTAGGTGAGCGAGTCATTGTCACCGTCCGAGGAGGACACCGAGGTCCAGTCGTTGGCGCCCAGTCCCCAGAACACGCCGGAGCTGGGTTGGCTGGGCGCACTGTTCACGGCGTAGATCGGCACCTTCACCACATAGTCGGTGCTACCGCCGAACGCGTCCTTGATCGTCACGGTGAAGGAGTCGGCGACGGTGTTGCCGGTGGCCCCGATCTTGGCGGCGTCGTGGTAGTAGGAGCTGGCCAGCAGCTTGTCGATCGTGTACGAGAACGTCCCGTTCGCGTAGACGGTGACCTTGCCGCCGTTCGTGGTGTCGAGATCGGATACCGCCGTGAACGTCACCGAGTCGCCGTCGGCATCGGATGCACCGATCGAGCCCGATGTCGACTGGCGGTTGTAGATCAGCGCGTAGTTGCTCAGCGACGAACTGGTGATCGTGACGCTGCCACCCGTGGGCGCCGCGTTGGCCACCGGCGGCGCCACGCTCACCGTGAATGTCACCGTCTTGCCGTTGGCGTCGGTGCCGGTGATGGTGAAGGTGTCGTTGGGCGTGGTGGAGTGGCCCAGCGCGGCGTTGCGGGTGTAGGTGTAGCTGCCGTCGGCGTTGACCACCACGGTGCCCTTGGCGCCGTCGGAGCCCTTGCCGTAGGTCAGCAGACCCACGTCGGCGGTCGGGATGCTCAGCTTGCCGCTCTGCACGTTGGTGCCCGTGCCCAGCGTCGTGGTGCTGGGCGCCACGATCGGGACGCTGACCGTGGCGGTGCTGCTGCCGCCGTGCCCGTCGTAGACGGTGACCTTGAACGAGTCGGTGCCGGCCGCCGAGGTGGTCGGGATGTAGACGAAGGTGCCGTCCGGCTTCAGTTGCACCACACCGCCGTTGGTGGTGTAGGTGGAGTTGGTGGTGGCCCCGCCCGGATTGCCCGCGTTGACCAGGCTGTAGGTGACGGAGTCCCCGTCGCTGTCCGACCCCGAGACCGACCCGCGCACCACACCCAGGGTGTCGGCCGACCCGACCGACACGTTCGAGGACGGCCCGGCGTTGCTGGCGATGATCGGCACCGAGAAGGTGACGGCCGTCGTGCCGCCCTGACCGTCGGACACGTTGATGGTGACGGTGTCGAACTTGTCGGACACCGGGGCGTTGTCGGCCGCGGCCTTGTGGTGCGCGTCGGAGTAGGTGATCCAGCTGTACAGGAAGCCGCCGCCGGAGGTGACCGTGACGGTCCCGCCCTTGGTGGTGGTGTAGATCCCGCCGGCGAACGTCACCGGATCGCCGTCGGGGTCGGTCGTGGTGAACGTGCCGGTGGTGGTCTGGGTGGCCGGGGTGACGGCGACACCGCCGATCATGCCGCGGTCGATCAGGCTGCTGTCCGAGATGGTGGTGCCGGCACCTCCGGCCGACGGCGCGGTGTTGACCAGCGGCGGGGACACGCTGACGGTCGCCACCGTGATGGTGCGGCCGTTCGCATCGGTGCCGAGCACCGTGAACGTGTCGGCGGCCGTGATGTTGTGACCCAGCGCCGGGTTCCGGGTGTAGGTGTAGGTGCCGTCGGCGTTGACCACCACGGTGCCCTTGGCCGCGTTGGTACCCAGGCTGTAGGTGAGCAGCCCGGTGTTGCCGTTGGAGACGTTGAGCTTGCCGCTCTCCACGTTGGGCGCGGTCGAGGTGGTGGAGGTGCCGATGGTGAGGTTGGCCAGCGGGGTCACCTTCACCGTCGAGGTCCCGCCGTGGCCGTCGGTGATGGTGACGTAGAACGAGTCGGTGTCCAGGCCCGGGATGACCGCCGTGGACGGCTTCGGGATGAACGTGTAGGTGCCGTCGGCCGCCAGCTGTACGATGCCGCCGCCCACCGAGTACGACGAGCCGGTGGTGGCGCCCGTCGGGTTGGATCCGTTGACCAGGCTGTAGGTCAGCGAGTCGCCGTCCAGGTCGGTGCCGATGATGCTGCCGCGCACCACGCCGTTGGAGTCGGGCAGGCTGATGCTGGGCAGGCCGGCCGGATCGGTGTTGGCGCCCAGGATGTCCACCGAGATGGGCACGTCGATGGTGCCGCCGTGGCCGTCGCTCACCGTGATGGTGAAGGTGTCCAACTTGTCGTCCGCGGTCGCCGTGGTGGAGGCGGCCAGGTGCCGGGCCGTCAGCGAGGGGGCGTAGCTGAAGGTGCCGGTGAGGGCGCCGACGGTGACCAGGCCGCCCTTGCCGGTGGTGAAGGTGATCGGCCCGTAGCTGATGATGTCGCCGTCGTCGGGGTCGCCCGCGGTGACCTTGCCGGTCACGATGCCGAGCGAATTCGGGCTGCCCACTTGCACATTGGTGACCTGGGGCGCCGAGTTGTCGGACAGGATGGAGACGGCCACCGACTTGATGGTGATCCCGCCGTGCCCGTCGGTGACGGTGATGGTCACCGTGTCGGTGAGCGGGATGCTGGCCGCCAGGTGACGGGCCGAGGCGGTGGGCGTGTAGGTGAAGGTGCCACCGTTGAGCGTCACCGAACCGGTGAGCGGGCCCAGCAGGTTCGTCACGAGATAGTGCAGGGTGTCGCCGTCGTCGTCCTTGACGGTGAAGGTTCCCGTCACCACGCCGGTGCTCGGGTTGGTGTTGGTCACCGTCGGGTTGGAGGTGAAGACCGGGGCCGAGTTGAGATCGAGGCCGGGGGCGACACCCACGGTGATCTCGACCTGGGTGCTGCCGCCGTGCCCGTCGGTGAGGGTGACGGTGAAGGTGTCCGACTTGTCGTCGTCGGTGGCGTCGTCGGCGGCCGCGGCGTGCCGCGCCGCCAGCGACGGGGTGTAGGTGAAGTCGCCGGTGAGCAGGCTGACCGCGACCACGCCGCCCTTGCTCGTGGTGAGCAGCACCGGTCCGTAGGAAATGATGTCGCCGTCGTCGTCGTGCGCGGTGATCTTGCCGATCACGGTGCCCAGCAGGGCATTCGGGTCCCCCACGGTGACCTTGTCGACGGTCGGCCCCGCGTTGGACGGAACCACGTCCACCGCAACGGATTTGAACGCGATACCGCCACGGCCGTCGTTGACGGTGATGGTCACCAGGTCCTTGTTCAACCCGAGCGAGGCGGCCAGGTCTCCGGCGGCGGTGTGCCGGGCCAGGTCGGTCGGCGTGTAGGTGAACGAGCCGTCGGAGTTGACGACGACGTTGCCGTACAAGGCGATTCCGGAGTAGGTCAGGGTGTCGCCGTCCGGATCGGTGGCATGTGAGGTGCCGGTGACGATGCCGGTGACCTGGTTGACCGCGACGACGGTCGGGGCGCCGTCGGAGTCGAACTCGGGCAGGTTGTTCAGCCCGCTGCCGGCGTAGTGGAAGCTCACCGTGTAGTACGCGTCGTTGCCGTCCGGGGTGAGCGGGTGCGCGAGGAAGCCGAGGCTGTCGTTGATGCGCACGGTGAAGGTGACATCGGCGCCGTCGCGCAGCCCGGCCAGGGTGGGCACATAGCTGAACGAGCCGTCGGGAATCATCACGATCGCACCCTGGCTGGGCTGGCTGTCCACCCAGTAGGTCAGCGGGTCGCCGTCGGGATCGTTGCTGGTGAGCTTGTAGGTGCCCGGCAGCGGCCCGGTGGCGACGACGGACGGGGCGCCCGGCAGGTGGTTGGTGGCCAGGTTCTCGTAGCGCTGGTAGGCCGCGACCATCAGGATGTAGACCGGCACCGTGAACGGCGTGGGGGCGCCGTTCCAGTAGGTGCCCGCCAGGATCTGGTTGATCGCGACCACCCAGCCGGCGGCGACCTGGGAGGGCGCCAGGATCGGGTCGGCGTCGTAGGCCGGCAGCAGTTTCTCCAGGCCGGTGGCAATCGCGTTGATGATGCCCATGAAGGGGTTGAACGCCGGGATGGTCGGCGGCTTGGGCACCAGGTCGGTGACCGCGGCCAGGGCATTGGGCGTCGGGGTGGTGGCCGACGCGCTGAACAGTGCCGGTGCCGTCGCAGCCGTCGTGGTCTTGGCCCCGGACGCGGTGGGCGTGCTGGAGGACGAGGTGCCGGTCACCGCCGGCTGCTCGGCGCCGGCGCTCGGGGTCGGTTCGGTGGTCGGGGTCGGCGTGGGCTCGGCCGTGGGGGTCGGCGTGGGTTCGGTGCTCGGGGTCGAGCCGGTGGTCGGGGTCGACCCGGCACCGGGTTCCTCGACAACCGGCGTTTCGGTGCTCGTGCCGGTGCCCGTGCTCGTGCCGGTGCCGGACGTGCCCGCCGTCCCGGTGTGCGCGCCACCCGAGCTGCTCACCGTCGTGGTGGGGCCGCCGTTCACACTCGTGGTGGTGGTCGTCCCGGTGGAACCGGACGTGCTCGTCTCGTGCGTGGTGGAACCGGTCTGGCCCGATCCGGTCCCGGTGGTGCCACCACCGGTCGAACCCGAGGTCTCGGTGCTGGTGCCGGTGGTGGAGCCGGCAGTGCCGGTGGTACTTGTCCCCGCTCCCGCAGTGCCGGTGCCGCTACCGGTGCCCGTGGTCCCGCCGGTGCTGCCGGATGACCCCGGTGAGGCATCGCCGTTCGGCGTGTTGTCGCCGGTGTCCGCCGCCGCGATGGCGGGCGCGGCCGCGACCGACAACCCCAGGAATGCAGCGACTGCGAACTCGCTAGCACGTTTCCGGGTTTTCGCTGAACTCTTGCGATGAGCCGCCACGGTTTTCCTTCCCGACTCCCCAGCCGGGTGGCCGCAGGGCAGCGGCATGTCCAGCGGGTTCTTAATTGACTGTCGCGAAAGTTAACACGTGCGTCAATAGAGGGCCAGCTTTTCCTGAGAAAAAACTGAGTCGAGTCTTTCCGGAGGCCAGACGGCTGGTTCTAGAACAGGTTCCTGTTGCTGAAGTGACACCACCCGGACAACTAGCAATGAAATGGCCCTAACGGGCCGACATCAGCCGCTCCACGTACTTGGCGATGACATCGACCTCGAGATTGACCGGGGTCCCGACGGCGGCCCGGCCGAGGGTGGTCAGCGCGAGGGTGGTCGGGATGAGCGACACCTCGAACCAGTCACCGGTCTCACCCCCCGTCGCTTCGCTCGCCCCGGCGTCATTCCCCGTCGCTTCGCTCGCCCCGGTCCCGAGCCCCGACACCGTCAGCGAGATCCCGTCCACGGTGATCGAGCCTTTTTCCACCACGTACCGGGACAACTCGGCGGGCAGCGCGATGCGCACCACCTCCCAGTGCTCCGACGGCGTGCGCGAGATCACCCGGCCGGTGCCGTCGACATGGCCTTGCACGATATGGCCGCCGAGCCTGCTGTTCACCGCCGCCGCACGCTCGAGATTGACGGGGCTGCCCACCCCGATGGCGCTCAGGCTCGACCGGTTCAGTGTCTCGGCCATCACATCCGCGGTGAAGGCGCCGTCGGCGAGCACGTCGACCACCGTCAGGCACACGCCGTTGACCGCGATGGAGTCACCGTGGCCCGCGTCGGACGTCACGACCGGGCCTTTGATGACCAGCCGGGCCGAATCATCGAGCTTGTCAATTCCGACGATCTCGCCCAGTTCCTCAACGATTCCGGTGAACATGGGTATCAGGCTAGTGAGGACCCTGATCGGCGTAGAACCGGGCCGCCCAGGCTCACCCATTACGATGCTGGGTATGCAGACGCGCCAACGCCGTGCAGTCCGAAGCTCTTTCCGTTTCCTGATCCCCTTCTTGGCCGTATTCCTGGCCGCGCTGGGACTTGTCGGGTGCTCGTCGTCGCCGAAGACCAATGACGCGCCACTCCCCGACGCCGCCACGCTGCTCAAGCAGTCCGCGGACACCACTCGCAAGCAGACCAGCGCGCACGTGGTCCTCACGACCACCGGCGACATCAAGGCCCTCCCGATCACCGTCCTCACCGGCGACATGACGCTGACGCCCGCGGTCGCCGCGCAGGGCAAGGCCGACATCATGTTCCTCGGCCAGAAGCTCTCCGACGTGAAATTCGTGGTCTCCGACGGCAACCTCTACGGGGCCATCACCGCCGGTGGCGCGATGGAGAACTTCGGGCCCGCGGCCGACATCTACGACATCTCCACCATCCTGAGCCCGGAGAACGGGCTGGCCAACATCCTCACCAGCTTCACCGATCCCAAGGCCGAGGGCCGCGAGTCGATCAACGGCGTCGACGCCGTCAAGATCACCGGGACCGTGCCGGCGGACGCCATGAACAAGATCGCCCCGGCGCTCAAGGTCACCGGTCCGATTCCCGGCACCGCCTGGATCCGCGAGGACGGCGACCACCAGCTGCAGCAGGTGAAATTCGACGTCGAGCAGGGCAAGAACATTCAGATGACGCTGTCGGACTGGGGTAAGACCGTCACCGTCGACAAACCCGCCGCCTGATGCCGGCCCGCACCAACCGCGGTCTCGCCATCGGCGCGGGTGGCCTTGCCGTGCTGCTCGGCGCGCTGGACACCTACGTCGTCATCGCGGTGATCCGCGACATCATGGCGGCCCCGCCGGCCGGTATCGGGATCCCGCTCAACCAGATCCAGCAGGTCACCCCGATCATCACCGGGTACCTGCTGGGCTATATCGCGGCCATGCCGCTGCTGGGCCGGGCCTCGGACCGCTTCGGCCGCAAGCTGCTGCTGCAGGCCAGCCTGCTGGGCTTCGCGGTGGGTTCGGTGGTCACCGCCCTGTCCACCGACCTGACCATGCTGGTCGTCGGCCGTATCATCCAGGGCACCGCCAGTGGCGCGCTGCTGCCCGTCACCCTCGCGCTGGCCGCCGATCTCTGGTCGACGCGCAACCGCGCCACCGTGCTGGGCGGCATCGGCGCCGCCCAGGAGCTGGGCAGCGTGCTGGGTCCGCTCTACGGCCTGGCCGTGGTGTGGGCGCTCAGCACCTGGCGCGACGTGTTCTGGATCAACGTGCCGCTGGTGCTCGTGGCGATGGTGCTGATTCAGGTCAGCCTGCCGGCGCGCGATCGCAGCAAGGAGCCCGAGAAGGTCGACGTGGTCGGCGGGGTGCTGCTGGCCGTCGCACTCGGGCTCGCCGTGGTGGGCATGTACAACCAGTCACCGGACGGCAAGCAGGTGTTGCCCAGCTACGGCCCGCCGGTGCTGATCGCGGCATTGGTGGTGGCCGTCGGCTTCTTCGTGTGGGAGAAGTTCGCCAAGACCCGGTTGATCGAGCCCGCCGGGGTGCACTTCCGACCGTTCCTGGCCGCGCTGGGTGCCTCGTTGTGCGCCGGTGCCGCCCTGATGGTCACGCTGGTCAACGTCGAACTGTTCGGCCAGGGCGTGCTGGGCAAGAGCCAGAACGAAGCGGTGTTCCTGCTGCTGTGGTTCCTGGGCGCCCTGCCCATCGGTGCGCTCGTCGGTGGCTGGGTGGCCACCCGCATCGGGGACCGGATCGTGGGTCTGGTGGGTCTGCTGATCGCGGCGTTCGCCTATTGGCTGGTGTCGCACTGGGACACCAATGTGCTTTCGGCTCACCACGATCTGGGTGTGGTCGCGCTGCCGACCTTCGGCACCGACCTAGCCCTGGCCGGTATCGGGCTGGGCCTGGTGATCGGCCCGCTGACCTCGGCCACCTTGCGCGTGGTCCCGGCGGCCGAACACGGCATCGCCTCGGCCGCGGTGGTGGTCGCCCGGATGATCGGGATGCTGATCGGTATCGCCGCGCTCAGCGCGTGGGGCCTGTACAAGTTCAACCAGTTCCTGCAGGAGCGGCTGGCAGCGCTGCCTGCACCGAAAGCCGATACCCCCGGCGGGATCCTGATCGCCCAGGGCGCCCGGCTGGCCGAGGCCACCAGGCAGGCCTACACCATGCAGTACGCCAGCATCTTCCTGATCACCGCGATCGTGTGCGTGGTGGGCGCCCTGTGCGCCTTGTTCGTCAGCGGGCGCAACGAGCACGCCGATGAAATCGACGTGACCGCAACCGAACCCGTGGCGAATGCGCCGCGGCACGCGAAGTAGCTAGCAGCGTTCGACGCCGCGCCGCATGGCCTTGGGCTTGCGGCGCGGCGGCTCCGCCGGTTCACCACCCCGCAACACACCCCACACCAGGGACTTGACGGTCTGCGAGGTCAGCGGGGAGATCCCGAGCCAGTCGTGTAACAGAGTCATGCGCTTATCCGTTCGTCGGTACCGTCGTTGACTGCGCAACTCGTCTGCGAAAGCGCTTTGCTTGAATTGTACCGGCGTGCAGGAAAATGGTGGGGAGCTCCAGGTGCCGCGGCGTCGCACGCCGGGTGTCAGGAACCGTTGGGCACCAGGCTCAGCCGCACATCCGGGCCGATGGTGTCGATACCGTCGAACCGCCAGCGTTGCGCGCCCGCGATGCTGAGCACGCCGACATCGTCGACGGCCGTGATGGGGCCACCCAGCAGAATCGGCGCCACGTAGGCCAGGATCCGGTTGATCACCCCGGCCCGCAGGAACGCCCCGGCCAGCGTCGGGCCGCCCTCCACCAGCACCGCCGTCCGGTCCGAAAGCGCCCGCATCACCTCGCGCGGATCACGGGTGCGGATCACCATGGTGTTCGAATCATCGTTGAGCACATTGGCTTCCGACGGGATCTCCCGTTCGCCGACCACCACGCGCAGCGGCTGGTTGGCGGCCAGCGTGCCGTCGGGCAGCCGCGCGGTGAGCGTGGGATCGTCGATGTACACCGTGCCGGTTCCCACCACGATGGCATCGACGGCCGCACGGAACCGGTGCACGTCACGGCGGGCCGCCTCGCTGGTGATCCACTGGCTGCTGCCGTCGGCCGCCGCACTGCGGCCGTCCACGCTCGTGGCGAACTTCCATGTGACATACGGCAACCCGGTGCGCTGTTTGTACAACCACTCACGTAACGGGCCGGATGTGACCTCCGTCGCAGCGATGCCGGCCACCACCTCGACGCCGGCATCGGCGAGTCGCCGCGCGCCGCCGGCGGCCGCCGGATTGGGATCGCCGACCGCGTACACCACCCGGGTGACACCGGCGGCCAGCAGCCCGTCCACGCAGGGCGGGGTGCGGCCGTGGTGGTTGCACGGTTCCAGGGTGACCACCGCGGTGCCGCCGCGGGCCCGCTGCCCCGCCTGGCGCAGCGCCACCACCTCGGCATGCGCACCGCCCGGCGGCTCGGTGCCGCCCACCCCGACGACCTGGCCGAAGGCGTCCAGGATGACCGCGCCCACAGGCGGATTCGGGTACGTCGTGCCCTTCACCCGCTCGGACGCGTCGATGGCCTGCCGCATGGCGGCCGTGAACGTCATCGGGTCAGATGGGCCGATGCCGCTGCCGCCTGGGCACGCAACCGCCGCACCGCCTCCGCGGGATCGTCGGCGTTGTAGACGGCCGAACCGGCCACGAAACAGTCGACGCCGGCTTCCGCCGCGGCCTCGATGGTGTCGGCATTGATGCCGCCGTCGATCTCCACCACGACCCGCAGTTCTCCGGCGTCCACCAGCCGGCGGACGATGCCGACCTTGGCCAGCACCTCCGGGATGAAGCTCTGCCCACCAAACCCCGGCTCCACCGACATCACCAGCAGGGTGTCGAACTCCCGCAGGATCTCCAGGTACGGGTCGATCGGGGTGCCCGGCTTCACGCTCAGCCCGGCCTTGGCGCCCGCGGCCCGGATATCACGGGCCACCGCGATCGGGTCCTCGGTGGCCTCGGCGTGGAAGGTGACGTTGTAGGCCCCCGCCTCGGCGTACGGCGGGGCCCAGCGCGCCGGGTCCTCGATCATCAGATGGCAGTCCATCGGGATGTCGGTGACCTTGAGCAGGCTTTCCACCACCGGCAGGCCCAGCGTCAGGTTCGGCACGAAATGGTTGTCCATCACGTCGACATGCAACCAGTCCGCGCCCTGCACCGCGGCGACCTCGTCGGCGAGCCTGGCGAAATCGGCGGAGAGAATGGACGGGGCGATGAGCGGGGCCGGGACGAGCGAATCGACGGGAGACTGACCTGCCATGGGTCGTCAGCGTACTTGCAGTGCGGCGGCGAACATCGCATCGGTGCCGTGCCGGTGCGGCCACAACTGCACGTACGGCCCGTCGCCCAATCGGTCGACGCCCTCGAACAGCGGCCGCGTGTCCAGCGCCTGCACGGGCTGCCGGCGCAGCGCGTCGGCCACCACGCCCACCGTCTCGGCCAGGTGCGGCGAGCACGTCGCGTACAGCACCACTCCCCCCGGCCGGGTCAGCCTGATCGCCGACGCCAGCAGTTCGCGCTGCAGCTTGCCCAGCGCCGGCACGTCCCCGGGCTGGCGCCGCCACCGGGCTTCGGGACGGCGCCGCAGCGCGCCGAGGCCGGTGCACGGCGCGTCGACCAGCACCCGGTCGAAACTGCCCGGCTCCAGGCCGGGTTCGCGGCCGTCCACCCGCAACACCGGCACCCCCAACCCGGCGGTGTTCTGCTCCACCAGCTCGGCACGGTGTGGCGCGGGCTCGACCGCGGTGACCCGGGCGCCCGTGCCGCCCGCCAGCGCGGCGATCAGCGCGGTCTTGCCACCCGGGCCCGAACACAGGTCCAGCCAGTTGCCGCCGTCGGCACCGTCGACCGGGGCCAGCGTGAGCGCCCGGGCCACCAACTGCGATCCCTCGTCCTGGACCTGGGCCGCGCCCTCGCGCAGCGCGGCCAGCTCGCCGGGGTCGCCGCCGGTCAGGTACACCGCGTAGGGCGAATACCGGCCGACGGTGCCGTCCACCTGCTCCGCCAATTCCGCGGCGGTCAGCACGCCGGGCCGGGCCGCCAGGTGCACGACGGGGCGGGCATCGTCGCTGGCCAGCAGCTCGTCCAGTTCCCCGGCATCGGCGCCCAGGGCGTCGACGAACGCCTGGGCCACCCACCGCGGGTGGGCGTGCACGAACGCGGCCCTGCCGACCGGGTCGTCGGGGGCCAGCTCGGCCACCCAGGACGCTTCGTCGCGTTCGGAGATGGTGCGCAGCACCCCGTTGACGAAACCCGCTCGGGCCGTGTCGAATTCGATGCCGGCCTGGTCGACGGTGGTGTCCAGGGCCGCATGCGGATCCACCCTGGTGCGCAGCAGTTGGTAGGTGCCCAGCCGCAGCAGGTCCAGCAGCACCGGGTCGATCCGGTCCAGCGGCCGGCCGGCCGCGGCGACAATCACGGCATCCAGCAGCCCGCGGGTCCGGCAGGTGCCGTAGGCGAGCTCGGTGGCGAAGGCCGCATCGCGTCCGGTGATGCCGCGTTCGCGTAGCAGGGCGGGCAGAGCCAGGTTGGCGTACGCGTCGCGCTCACTGACCGCGCGCAGCACATCGAAGGCGGCCCGCCGGGCCGGGTCCAGCGGCTTGCGCCGGGGCGCCTTCTGCTGGCGGGGATTGTGGTGGCGGCTCACTGTGCCCGCACCTCCTCGTCCAGCCGCGCGCCCCGCGCCCAGTCGGACGCGGCCATCGGTTTCTTGCCCGGCGGCTGAATCCAGCCCAGCCGCAAGGCATGTGAGGCGCTGCCGATCCACACGTCGCGGCGCCCCACCTCGATGCAACCGGGCTCCAGCCGTTTGTCCTCGTCCACGGTCACCGGGCCGACCTTGAGCCGGGTGTCGCCGACGGTGGTCCAGGCCCCCGGGTTCGGGGTGACGGCCCGGATCCGGCGCTCGACCGCCTGGGCCGGCGACTCCCAGCGCACCCGGGCGTCCTCGACGGTGATCTTGGGTGCGATGGTGACCCCGTCGGCGGGCTGCGGCACCGGCACCAGTGTCCCGTCGGCGATACCGTCCATGGTGGCCGCCAGCAGCCCCGCACCCGAGACGGCAAGGCGGTCAAGCAGATCCCCCGCCGTGTCGGTGGGGCGGATGGTCTCGGTCACCACCCCGTACACCGGTCCCGAATCCAGGGCCGGTTCGATCTGGAACGTGGTGGCGCCGGTCACGGTGTCGCCCGCGGCGATCGCGGCCTGCACCGGTGCCGCACCGCGCCAGGCCGGCAGCAGGGAGAAGTGCAGGTTGATCCAGCCGTGCGTGGGTACCGCGAGCAACTCGTCGCGCAGCAGTGCGCCGTAGGCCACCACGGCGCACGCCTCCGGCGCGAATCCGGTGAGCTCCGAGACGAATTCGGCACTGTTGGGTTTGGCCGGCCGCAGCACCGGGATGCCGTGCTCGGCGGCCAATTGGGCCACCGGTGACGGCACCGGGGTGCCGCGCCGGCCGACCGCCGCGTCGGGACGGGTCAGCACCGCGACCACCTCGTGACGGGGTGACTCGATGAGCTTGCGCAACGAGGGCAGCGCGGGTTCGGGGGTACCGGCAAAGACGAGACGCACCGAGACAGTCTAGGGCCCGCTAGCGCGGCGCCTGGTAGAACTCCTGCTCGGTCACCCCGGCCAGCGGTGCGACAAACATCCACGGCATGGTGGCCACCAGCCGGTTCAGGGTGGCCACCGCGTCGTTGTAGTACTGCCTGGCGAAGGCCAGCTTGTTCTCGGTGTCGGCGAGGTTGCGCTGCAGGTCCAAGAAGTTGTTCGACGAGTTCAACTGCGGATAACTCTGGCCGAGGGCCAGCACCCGGCCGACGGCGTCGTCGAGAACACGTTCGGCCGCGCTGCGCTGGGTCACCGACGCCCCGCCGGTCGCGGCGGTCAATTGGGCCCGCGCATCGGTGACGCGATCCAGGATGGCCTTCTCGTGGGCGGCGAACGACCCGACGGTGTGCACCAGGCCGGGGATCAGCGCGGCGCGCCGGGTCAACTCGACGTCGATCCCGGACAGCGCCTCCGACACCCGCACCTGCGCGCCGCGCAGCTTGTTGTAGCCGGCCACGAATCCGATCAGCACCGCCACCGCGATGAGCAGCACCAGAATCAGCACGAACCTCACCATGATCCACCTCCTCCGCCGCCGCCACCGCCGCCCCCGCCGCCCCCGGAGCTGCTGCTACTGCTGCTGCCCGAGGACGACGACGACTGCGATGCGGTGTAGGCCCCGATCGACGACGACAGCGCCGATTCGAAGCTGTCGAAACTCGGCCCGCCCGACCCACCGGTGAAGCCGGACGAGTCGTCGGATGCCGAGTGGTACCACTCCGGTTGCGGGGCAACCGTTCCCGTGGACGCCTGGTACTTCTGCGCCCACAGTGCCGCGGCGCCGGCGGCCACGGCATAGGGTACGTAGGCGGTGTAGAGATCTTTGCGGGCGGCGAAGTCGAAGCGGCTCTCGGCCGAATCGGTGGTCAGCATCCGGTGGAAGCCGCCCGCCTGCGACCACAATTGCCGCCCGGCCTCGGTGCGCCGGGTGCCGACCCCGTCGGCCCAGGAACCCAGCGACAACAGGAAGAACGCCGCAAAGGGCAACGCCCACAGCGTGATCGGGAATCCCCACCGGAAGAAGCCGCACACCATCAGCACGGCGGCCGCCGCGTTGGCCGTGCGTACCCACAGCTCTTTGCGCCGTTTGACCAGCAGCCCGTCCTTGACCGCCCAGTCCTGGACGGCCGCGGTCAGATCGGTCTTGGCCTTGTTGAGTTTCTTACCGGCCGTCACGGTCTTCTTGGCCTCGAACTCGGTGCCCTGGCCGATCACCTTCAGCGCCCCGCCGACCGCAGCGCTCGGATAGTCGACGTCGGCCCAGGCGCCGGGGGCGGCGATACCGCGGATGTTCCACTGCTTGTCGTTCACCTGCCGCAGCTCGACGAGTTTGCGCTCGGCGAGGTGGAACAGCGTCGCGGTCAGCCCGTCCTTGGGCATCGACTCGGTGCGGATGTACTCGCACTGGACGGGCCCCAACCCGGGCGGCGGCGCGTACTGCAGCGGGAAACCCGGCGACGGTTCCACGGTGGTGCGGTAGGCCAGCACCGCACCCAGACCGGCCAGCACCGACAACCCGAGCAGCACCACCACCTGGGTCACCGACTGCCCCAGGATCCGGTCGAACGGGAACGGCCACGGCACTTCGGTGCGGGCCGGGGTGGGCATGTCGATGCCGGCACGCAGGGTGACCGGGGTGCGCGGCTGCAGACCGCTCGCCAGGAACGTCACCGTGTCACCGCGCACCGCCAGATCGGTGCAGCCCCGGCCTGCGCCGAAACCGACCGAGCACTGCGCACCGACCACCTTCGCGGGCAGCGTCACGGTGATGTTCACCCGGTCGATGACGTTGTTCCAGGACGGCGCGATGACGTTCCAGTAGAAGGCCGTGGGGGCGTGGCGACCGCCGGTGCTCGACGCGAACCGCTTGTCCGCGCCCACCTTTCCCGAGTCCAGGACGCCGTCGATGTGATAGCGGATCTCGAAGACGTGGGTGCCCTCGTCCAGGGTGACGTCCGCGGAGCCGATCTTGGCGACCCGGAACCGTTCACCGCGCTCCCACAGCATCTGGTAGGGCGCCGGTCGGCCGTCCATCGCGATGGCGTCGATCCTCGGCGTCTGGCGCACGTGCGGGCTGTTCGGGTTGGCCACGTCCCAGTACCGGAAGATGCCGTGCCGGTCCTCGGGGAACTCACCGGTGATGGTTTCCACCGCGTCCAGGCGCCCACCGGCGTCGACGGTGTAGGAGGCGGTGTAATCGGTGATCCGTACCGGGTCGTCGACCGGGTCGCCCGATCCGGAGCCGCCGCTGAAAACCACGGGCCACAGGAAACCAAAAGCGATGAGTACCAACAGGATCGACCACCGGATCAGTCGTCCCATCCTCACCTCCTGTGCGCCGGCTGTGCACTACCTTATGTGCAACGCGCCGTTTTGCCCATACACGGCCTGGCACCCGGCCTGGCCCGGTCAGAACGCCCGGTCGACGAATCCACCGGAGGTGTCGACCTCGTCCTGGTTGTCGACGTGATAGGTCGGCACGGTGCCGGTTGCCGGGTTGGTGCCGTAGGGCGTTTGGGGATCGACACCCACCCCGCCTGCGGGTGCGAGTGCCATCGCGACGGCCGCGGCCACCGGTGCCAGGCTCAGCATCGTCACCTTGGTCATGTGGGTCATCTCTACGTCCTCCTGTATCGGTTGGGTGTGAACGACATTCATGTTTCGCGGTGATAGGAGCTCGCAGTAGTGGCTGGATTGCTGTCGGTTCACAACCATCGTTTGTGACCGGAGGCACGCTCACCCGGGCCGATACGGGTCGTGCTGTGCTTTCATCGAGGCCATGGCTTTGAGTTCGCGGATGCCCGGCCTCACCGAGTTCGAGGTGCTGATGGCCGTGGCCGAGACGGGCAGTCTGGGCGCGGCCGCCCGCAAGATCGGGGTGACCCAACAGGCGGTGTCGGCCCGGCTGGCGTCGATGGAGGCACAGACCGGTGTGAAGCTCGCGGTCCGCACACCGCGCGGATCGCAGTTGACACCGGCCGGGGTGGTGGTTGCCGAGTGGGCCCATCAACTGTTGGACGTCGCCACCCACGTGGATGCCGGTTTGGCGTCGCTGCGTGCGGAGACCCGCAGCCGCATCAGGATTTCGGCCAGCCAGACCATCGCCGAGCAGTTGCTGCCGCGCTGGCTGGTGTCGTTGCGCGCCGCCGCGCTACAGAACGGGAGTCCCGCGCCGGAGGTCACGCTGACGGCCACGAACAGCGATCACGCGATTGCCGACGTCACCGGCGGGGCGGCCGATGTGGGCTTCGTCGAAAGTCCGGCGGTGCCGTCGGGTGTGCGAACCAGGGTGGTGGCCCATGACGAGCTGGTGGTCGTGGTGGCCCCCAGCCACAAATGGGCCAGGCGGTCACGCCCGGTGAGTGCGGCGGAGCTGGCACAGACGCCGCTGATCTGCCGCGAAGCCGGTTCCGGTACCCGCGACTCCCTCATCGCCGCACTGCGGCGGGCCGGTTACCAGCCCGCCGAGCAGGCCTCTCCCCTGCTGGAGCTTTCCTCCGCGGCGGCCGTTCGGGCGGCGGTGCTGGCCAGTCAGGCCCCCGCCGTGATGAGCCGGCTCGCGGTGGCCGACGATCTCGCGTTCGGGCGGTTACGCGAGGTGCCGACGCCGGAGCTGGACCTGCACAGAGAGCTTCGCGCCATCTGGGTCGGCGGGCGGACGCCGCCGGCGGGCGCGGTTCGTGACCTGCTCGGGCACATCGGCACACGGCAAGCGGCGCACTGACCGCCGGCCCACAACCGGAGTTTGTGAGCTCACAACGATGTGGTCCGTACCGCCGGGCGACGGCCGGGCCGACGATGAGTGTGTGGTGCTGATCGGCACCACGACACAGACATCCGAAGGAGCCCGCAGCCATGCATCCGACGCACTATCGGTGGACGATCATCGGAGCCGGTCCGGCCGGCATAGCCACAGTCGGTCGGCTGATCGACTCCGGCATCCGTCCCGACGAGATCGCCTGGGTGGACCCGGAATTCGCCGTCGGCGATTTCGGGACCCGGTGGTCGGTGGTGTCCAGCAACACCCGGGTCAGTGGCTTCCTGGATTTCCTGGAGACACCCGCGGCGTTCGAGTTCCGCGAGGCGCCGGACTTCCCGATCCGCGGCCTCGACCCACGCCAGACGTGCTCGCTGGGAGCGGTTGCCGAACCACTGCAATGGATCACCGGCCGCCTCGCCGAGCGGGTCGCCACCCACAAGACCACGGCCACCCGGTTGGAGCTGACCCGGCGCAGCTGGGCCGTGCACACCGAGCGGTCGGTACTCACCTCGGACAACGTGGTGCTGGCCATCGGATCCGAGGCCCGCAGCCTGGATTACCCGGGTCTGCGCGAGATTCCGCTCGACGTCGCGGTCGATGCGCGCAAGCTGGCGGCCGAACCGCTCGACGGTGCGACGGTCGCCGTGTTCGGCTCGTCGCATTCGACCATGCTGGTGCTGCCCAATCTGCTGAGCCGGCCGGTGGCGAAGATCATCAACTTCTACCAGCATCCGCTGCGCTACGCCGTCGACTTCGGTGACTGGACGTTGTTCGACGACACCGGCCTGAAAGGCCATGCCGCCCAATGGGCCAGGGACAACCTGGACGGACGGTTGCCCGAGCGGCTGCACCGGTGCCTCGTGGACGACCCGCGGTTCGACGAGTTGCTGGGCCGATGCGATCAGGTGATCTACACGGTGGGTTTCGAGCCGCGGCGGGTCGCGGCACCCCAGTGGGGGCCGCTGCGGCACAACCCCGCCAACGGCATCATCGCCCCCGGCCTGTTCGGGATCGGCATCGCCTTTCCGGGTTACCGGGTCGACCCCACCGGATTCGGGGAGCACCGCGTCGGGCTGGAGAAGTTCATGGAGCAGCTCGACAAGTGTCTGCCCATCTGGTTGCGGTACGGCGCATGACGGTGCCCGCCATGCCCGCCGCGCGGCCGTCGGCAGACGGCGGCACCGAACCCGACTACCGGTTCACCCTGGCCAACGAACGCACGTTCCTGGCCTGGATCCGGACGGCGCTCGCCCTGATCGCCGGCGGCGTCGCCGTCGCGCAACTGCTCGGACCGTTCGCCGTCTCGTGGGGACGCCGCGGCCTGGCCACCGCGTTGATCGCGGCGGGAGCCGCGGTGGCGGCCGCGTCGGTGCGGCGCTGGCAGCGCGTGCAGCAGGCCATGCGAGCCGACGCCGACCTGCCGGCGACACACCTGCCGGCGATGTTGACCGGGTTTCTGCTCATCATCGGCGCGGCGGTGTTGATCCTGGCGGTGCTGGCGGGGTGAAAGCCGACGGCCTGCAGCATGAGCGCACGCAACTCAGCTGGGAGAGAACGGTGTTCGGATTCCTGGCGGTGGCCGTCCTGCTGGCCTTCCGCGCCCGCGAACTGCCCGGGTGGGCGCACGGACTCGCCGTCATCGCCCTGCTGGCCGCCGGTGCCGCACACCGGGTTCGGCGCGCAGAGCTCACCTGCGGGCGGGGCGCCGTCGCGCCGGCGCGGTGGGTGATTCCCGTGACCGGGACAGTGACCGCCGCGCTCGGCATCGGCTGCGCCGCCGCGGTGTGGTGGTGACGACTAACCGATGTGCAGCGGGTCGATCTGCACCCGCACCGGCTGCTGGTCGTGGCGGGCCGACATCGCGTTGACCGCCCGGCGCAACGCGGCCGCCAATTCCAGACCGGTGCTGCGCGGCACCCGCACCAGCATGCGGCTGATGGGACTGTCGACCGCGACCCCCGGCGGCCGTCGCGCGCCGGGCGGCAGGTCGACCGGTCCCAGCAGTTCGGCCTCGGCCGGCAGCGTCGCGGCGTCCACCAGGGCGGCGACGGCTTCGGGGGCACCGTCCAGCACGGCCAGGTGCACGGCCGGCGGCAGGCCGACCTCGGTACGCGCGTCCAGCTCCGCTTCGGCATGCCCCAACGGGTCCCAGCGGATCAGTGCCTGCACGGTGGGGATCACCGACTCGGCGATGACCGCCACCATGCCCCCGTCGGCGCGGCTGCGCACCAGTGCGGTCGCCGCCATCCACCGGCGCAAGGTGTCCTCGGCGGCGCGCAGGTCCTGCCGGCCCAGCAGGGCCCAACCGTCCAGCAGCAAGGCGGCCCCGTATCCACCGGGCGCCGTGGGCTCCGCGCCGGGGGTGGCGACGACGACGGCCGGCCCGGCCCGCACCGCGGAGAGCACGCTGTCACCACCGGAGGTGATGACCACCGCACCGGGCAGGGCGCGGCCCAGTTCCTCGGCGGTGCGGCGGGCGCCGACCACCACCGCCCGCACCGCGTCGGACCCGCAACTCACGCATCGCAGCGACAGCTCGGTGCGGGCACACCATCGGCACACCGCACCGTGGGCGTCGCGGTCCGGCAACGACAGTGGCCCGGTGCAGTGCCGGCAGCGGGCCACGGTGCGGCAGCGGGCGCAGGCCAGCGCCGGGATGTAGCCGCGCCGCGGCACCTGGACCAACACGGGATGCCCGGCGGCCAGCGCCGTGCGGGCGGCCCGCAACGCCATCGAGGGCACCCGGGCGGTGCGGGCCGCCGGATCACGCTCCTGGTCGAACGCGCTGTCGTCCACCGCGGCCACCCGCGGCGCCCGGGCCCGCACCACCGCGCGGGAGGCCACCAGATCGTGTGCCCAGCGGCTGCGCACCAACGCCTGCGCCTCGGCGGTGCGCGCGTACCCGCCCAGCAGTGCCGCGCAGCGCAGTTGGTGCGCGCGCAACATGGCGACCTCGCGGGCGTGCGGATAGGGGGCGCGCGGCTCGGCCAGGGAGTCGTCGCCGTCGTCCCACACGGCGACCAGTCCCAGGTCGGCCACCGGGGCGAACACCGCGCTGCGGGTGCCGATCACCAGCCGGGCCTGCCCGCGCAGCACCGCCAGCCAGCGCTTGTACCGTTGGGACGGGCCCAGGCCCGCCGACAGGGCCACCACCCTGGACTCGTCCACGCGCTCACACGCGGCGGCATGCAGTGCGTCGACGTCGCGCTGGTCCGGGACGATCAGCAGGGCGCCTCGCCCGGAATGCACCGCCACGGCGGCCGCCTCGGCCAGCCGCTGCGGCCACCGCTCCCCCGGCAGCGCCTGCCACACGGCGCGGGCGGCGCGGCCCTGCCGCACGGCATCCAGGAATTGCGGCCCCCGACCGTAGTCGGCCCAGCCCGACGCATCGACGGGCTGCTCGCCCAGCGGCGGCAGGTCGGGGCTCGTCTGTTTCTCGGCCGCGGCATGCCGGGGCGGCACCGCCAGTCGCAGCACGTCGGCGCGGGTGCCGGCGTAGCGGGCGGCCACCGCGTCGACCAGCCGGCGCACCTCCTGGGTCAGCACCGGTTCCGCCGACACCACCCGGTCCAGCCAGCCGAGTTTGCCGGAATGGTCGGTGTCCGAGCGTCTTTCGAGGACGAAGGCGTCCACCAGGCGGCCGTGGAAACGCACCCGCACCCGCACGCCGGGCTGGGCGTCGTCGGACTGGTCGGCCGATACCAGATAGTCGAACTCGCGGTCCAGGTGCGGGACCGACAGCATCGGGAGCACCCGCGCGATCGGCTCGTGCTCGGCGGGCTGGGGGCTCGCCGTCACCGCTGTCGGCCGAAGAAGAAGCCCGCGGTGATGAGCAGCAGCGAGGCGGCGTAGAACCACCAGATCGGCACGGCCAGCCGCTCGCTGCCCAACACGAACTTGCTGATCCCGATCATCCCGTCGGACACCGCGAAACACACCGCCCCCAACGCCGTCCACGGTGTCGGCAGCCGCGCCAGCAGCGCCGCGCAGACCATGGCACCCAGCACCCCGATGTAGACCACCACGGGAACCGCCATGCCCTGTTCCAGCAGCGCCGGCCAGAACCACACCAGCAGCACCACGCAGGCGGCCACCACCACCGCGGCGGCGGCCAGCCGCGGCGTGCTGCGACCGACCAGTGGGTACAGCGCGGTCAGGAAGCACAGGTGCGCCAACAGGAAGGCGCCCAGCCCGAGCACGAAGGACGGCGGCCACCAGGGCAGCGCCAGCAGGAAGTCACCCGCCGCGGAGAACATCAGCGCCGGTACCAGCCAGCGCCGTTCCCGGCCGACCGGGTGCCACAGCGCCGCGCCCGCCAGCAGTACCGCCGCGGCGGCCTTCACGGCGGGCTGCAGGCCGAACTGCCCGGTCAGCTCGGCCCCGGCCGGCACGCGCAGCGCCACGGTGATCAGGAAGACGCCGTATCCGGCGGCGGCCAGCAGCGCCAGCACCCACAGCAGCCGGGTCGGGCGCGCTGCGTACGGTGATGCCATGCCTGAACCCGGTACCGACAGACCCGCCCTGGACGCCATTCTGGAAAAGGTACTGGAAGCGGTGCCGTTCCAATTGACCACCGAGGGTGGTGCCGAAGCCGCCCGCGAGCGGTTCCGTGCGCTGCCCCGCCGCCCGGTGCACCAGGACCTGCGCACCGAGGACCGCACCATCGCCGGTGTCCCGGTCCGGGTGTACCGGCCCGACACCGCCGAGTCGCGCCCGCCGGTCGTCCTGTTCTTCCACGGCGGCGGCTGGGTGGTCGGCGATCTCGACACCTATGACGGCACCGCCCGCGAGCACGCCGTCGGGGCCGGTGCGGTCGTGGTGTCGGTGGACTACCGGCTGGCCCCCGAGCATCCCTACCCGGCCGCCGTCGACGACGTGTGGGCGGTGACGCAATGGGTCGCCGCGCATGCCGACGAGCTCGGCGCCGACCCGGAACGCCTTGCGCTGGCCGGTGATTCGGCCGGCGGAAACCTGGCCGCGGTGGTGGCGCTGCTGGCCCGCGACGCCGGCCTGCAACCGCGCCTGCAGCTGCTGTGGTACCCGGCCACCACCTGGGACACCACCTTGGCGTCGTTCACCGAGAACGCCGACGCCCCGATCCTCGGCCGCCGCGCCGTCGGCGGCTTCTCCCTGCTGTACGCCGGCGACGCCGACCTGAAGAACCCGCCGGCCACGCTGGTGCCGGCCCGCGCCGACTCGCTGGCCGACGTGGCGCCGGCCTATATCGCCGTGGCCGGGTACGACCCGCTGCGCGACGACGGCGTGCGCTACGGCGAGCTGTTGGCCGCGGCCGGGGTAGCCGTCCAGGTGGATCACGCCCCCACCCTGGTGCACGGGTACCTCGGCTACCACGGCGTGGTGCCGGTGGCGACCGAGGCGGTCGATCGTGGGCTGGCCGCGCTGCGGGCCGCGCTAGCCTGAGGCATGACCACCACCCGACCCGACGTCGACCCGATCCTCAAGGCGCTGCTGGACGCCGTGCCCATGGTGTTCACCAAGGCCGAAGGGGTGGAGGTGGCCAGGGAGCGGATGCGCGCGGTGCGCCCGCCGGCCGAGATGCTGCCGCAGTTGCGGATCGAGGAGCGCACCGTCTCCTACGGCGAACTCACCGACATCCCGGTGCGCATCTACTGGCCGCCGGTGGATCGGCACGACAATCTGCCCGTGGTGGTCTTCTACCACGGCGGGGGCTGGGCGATCGGCGATCTGGACACCCACGACCACGTGGCCCGTGCCCACGCCGTGGGCGCCGAGGCGATCGTGGTGTCGGTGGACTACCGGCTGGCGCCCGAGCACCCGTTCCCGGCCGGGGTCGAGGACGCCTGGGCGGCGCTGCGCTGGGTCGGCGAGCACGCCGCGGAGCTGGGCGGGGATCCGGCCCGGATCGCGGTGGCCGGCGATTCGGCCGGCGGCAACCTGTCGGCGGTGATGGCGTTGCGGGCCCGCGACGCCGGCGGGCCGCCGCTGGTGTTCCAGCTGCTGTGGTATCCGGTGGCCGTCGGTGACCGCACCGCCCCGTCGTTCCTGGAGAACCCGAACGCCTACATCCTCAACGACGAGGTGGTCGAGGCCTTCCTGGAGTGGTATCTGCCGGGGATGAACCTCGACGACCCGGCCGCGCTGCCCACCGATGTGGCACCGGCCAACGCGGCGTCGCTGCAGGGGTTGCCGCCGGCGTTCATCGGCACCGCCGAGCACGACCCGCTGCGCGACGACGGCGGCCGGTACGCCGAATTGCTCAGCGCGGCGGGCGTTCCGGTGCAGCGCAGCAACGAGCCCACGATGGTGCACGGTTACGTCAGCCTGGCACTGGCCTCCCCCGCCGCGACCGAGGCCACCGAGCGCGGGCTGGCCGCGTTACGGGCGGCCCTGCACCCCTAGGGGAACGACATGGCGGATCCGGATGTGCACACCCTGATCGTCGGTGCCGGCTTCTCCGGCATCGGCGCCGCCATCAAACTCGACCAGGCCGGCCTGTCGGACCACCTGATCGTGGAGGCGGGTGAGCAGGCCGGTGGCACCTGGTACTGGAACACCTATCCCGGTATCGCCGTGGACATTCCGTCGTTCTCCTACCAGTTCTCCTTCGAGCAGAGCCCCGACTGGTCCCGCACCTATGCGCACGGGCACGAGCTCAAGGCGTACGCCGACCATTGCGTGGCGAAGTACGGGATCGGCCCGAGGATCCGCTACGGCACCGAGGTGACGGGTGCGGTGTTCGACGACACCGAGGACGTGTGGCGCGTCGAGACCTCCACGGGACCAGTCACCGCCCGGCACCTGATCAACGCCGCAGGCGTCCTCAACGTCCCCAAGCTGCCCGATATCGACGGCGTCGGCGACTTCGCCGGCACCACCGTGCACACCGCACGCTGGGATCACCGCGTCGACCTGACCGGCAAGCGGGTGGCCGTCATCGGCACCGGCGCCTCCGCGGTCCAGCTGATCCCGGAAATCGCCCCGCTCGTCCAGCAGCTCACGGTCTTCCAGCGCACCCCGATCTGGTGCTTCCCCAAGTTCGACGTGCCGTTGCCCGCACCGGCCCGCTGGGCGATGCGCCTGCCCGGCGGCAGCGCGGTGCAGCGCGCCCTCAGCCAGGCCTATGTCGAGGTGACCTTCCCGCTGTCGGCGCAATATCACGGGGTGTTCCCGTTGTCCAAGGGTGCCGAGGCGCTGGGCCGCCGGTATCTGCGCAGCGAGGTGCCCGATCCGGTGTTGCGCGACAAGCTCACCCCGACGTACGCGGTGGGCTGCAAACGGCCGGCATTCCACAACACGTACCTGTCCACGTTCAGCCGGGACAACGTCACGCTGGTCACCGAACCCATCGCGCAGATCCGGCCGCACGGCGTCGCGACCACCGACGGTGCCGTCCACGACGCCGACATCCTGGTGCTGGCAACGGGTTTCAAGGTGATGGACGTCGACTCGGGCACCTTCCCCGTGCTCGGCTCCGGCGGACAATCACTGGCCGAGTTCTGGTCGACGCAGCGGATGCAGGCCTATGAGGGCGTCAGCGTGCCCGGCTTCCCGAACTTCTTCAACGTGTGCGGCCCGTACGGATATGTGGGCTCGTCGTTCTTCGCGTTGATCGAAACCCAGACCCACCACATCGTGCGCTGTTTGCGCCGGGCCCGCAGTGCCGGTGCGACCCGGGTCGAGGTTCGGCGGGAGGCCAACGACCGCTACTTCGCCGAGATGATGCGCAAGCGGCACCGCCAGATCTTCTGGCAGGACAGCTGTTCGACCGCCAACAGCTACTACTTCGACCGCAACGGTGACGTACCGCTGCGGCCGGCCAGCACCCCCGAGGCGTACTGGCGCAGCCGCCGCTTCCCGCTCGACGATTACGAATTCGGTTCAGAACGCCGGTGAGACGTCCCCGCCGGGCCAGCGCTGCTTGATGAACTCCCGGGTCTTGTCGCTGTGCAGCAGCTCGTCCAGTTTGGCGATATCGGCGTTGTTCGCGTTGTCCGCCCGGCTGACGAGGAAATTCGCGTATGGATTGTCCTGCAGCGACTCGACGATCAGCGCGTCCTTGAGGGTGTAGCCCGCATCCAGGAAGTAGTTGCCGTTGAGGATCGCCAGATCCACGTCGGGGACGGCCTTGGCCTGCAGGTCGGGTGCAGCCTCCACGAACCGCAGGTTCTTCGGGTTGCCGACGGTGTGCACGTTCACCGGTCCGCCGGCCGGCAGCGTCACCAAGCCCTTGCTAGCCAACAGTTTCAGCGCGCGGGCCTGGTTGGAGCCGTCATCGGTGATGCTGATACTGGCGCCGTCGGGCAGCTGTTCGGCGGAGGTGAACTTCTGCGAGAACGCGGCGTACGGCTCGATGTGCACGCCGGGGAAGGCGTGCAGCTTGTACCCGAAATCGGCGACCTGCTCGTCCAGATAGGGTTTGTGCTGGAAGTAGTTCGCGTCGATATCGCCTTCCGCCAGCCAGCGGTTGCCCAGCGAGTAGTCGTCGAACACCCGGATGTCGAAATCCAGGCCGGCATCCTTGGCGGGGCCGTTCTTGATGAATTCCAAGATCTCGGCGTGCGGCACCTGGGTGGCCGCGACGGTGAGCTTGTGCTTGTCACCGGAGCCGCGCAGCGTGAGGAACGCGGCGACGGCGATCACGACGATCACCACGGCGCCGAGCGAGAGATACAGCGGCTTACGGGATTTCGGTGGTCCATCCGGGGTGGTCATGAGGTTACCTTTCGTGGTTCGGTTGCGGAGTTGGGGGCACGGTGGTCGGTGCGCCGCGCGAAATAGTCGCCGACCACCTGGAAGATCTGCGCCAACACGATCAGCAGCAGCACCGTCGCCCACAGCACCGGGCCGTCGTAGGACCGTGCACCGTAGCGGATGGCCAGGTCGCCCAGCCCGCCGCCGCCGATCACGCCGGCCAGCGCCGAGAAGCCCAGCAATGCGATGACGGTGACGGTCAAAGCCGAGATGATGCCGCTGATCGCCTCGGGCAGCAGCGTTTTGGTGATGATCTGCCACCGGGTGGCGCCGACCACCGTGGCGGCGTCGATCTTGCCGGCGTCCACCTCGCGCAGCGAGGTCTCCACCAGCCGGGCCAGGAACGGAATGGTGCCGATGGTCAGCGGCACCATCGCCGCGACGGTGCCCAGGCTGGAGCCGACCAGCAACCGGCCCAACGGCCACAGCGCGATCACCAGGACCAGGAACGGCAGCGACCGGGTGACGTTCACGATGGCCCCCAGGACGGTGTTGAGCCAACGCACCGGAGCCAGCCCGCCGGGCGCCGTGGCGTACAGCACCACCCCCAGCGGGATGCCGAACGCGATGACGAACACGAACGGGATGAACACCAACTGCAGCGTCTGGTACAGGGCCACCGGAACCGCGTCGGTGGTGAACAGCAGTGATCCGCTCATACCGGCGCCCCGACCGCCGGAGCGACGACGGTCAGGCCGTGCCGCTGCAGCCACCGCACGTAGGCGTCGCAGCGTTCGGTGGCCGAGTGGTCCACTCCGGTCAGGCCCAGCTGGAACTGCGAAACCGATTGCTCACCAAGGCGTAACACCTCGCCGTCGAGGATGCGGACATCGGTGTTCAGCTCGCGCGACAGCGCGCTGATGAAGGACGCGGTCGCATCGGCGCCGGCGCGCACGTTGACGATCAGCTCGTCACCGGCCGGTGCCGGCGGGGCCTCCAGCGGTGGCAACAGGCCGGCGGCCGGATCGCCCGCCACGTCGGCCAGGCCGCCCTGGGCGAGCACCTTGCCATGGCTCAGCACGGTGACGCGGTCGGCGATCTGCCGCACGATCGCCAGGTCATGGGTGATCAGCAGGATGGTGACACCGAGCTCGTCACGCAGATCGGTCAGCAGACCCAGGATCTCCTGGGTGGTGGCGGGATCCAGCGCACTGGTCGGCTCGTCGGCCAGGATCACCGATGGTTGCGCCGCCAGCGCCCGGGCGACGCCCACCCGCTGGCGCTGGCCACCGGACAGCTGGGCCGGGTAGTCGTCCCCGCGGCCGGTCAGCCCCACCAGTTCGATCAATTCCTGCGCGCGGTACCAGCGTTTCTTGCGGTCCCAGCCGGCGATCTCCAGCGGATATTCGATATTGGCGCGAACGGTGCGATTGTCGAGCAGGTTGGCCGACTGGAACACATTGCCCAGCCGCCGGCGGGCACCACGTAACTCCTTCTCCGACAACGCCGTCAGATCCTGGCCGTCCAGCACCACCCGGCCACTGGTGGGACGTTCCAGCAGGGCGATGGTACGCACCAGGGTGCTCTTGCCCGAGCCGCTGGCCCCCACGACGCCCAGGATCTCGCCCTGCCCGACGGAGATCGACACGCCGTCCAGCGCGCGGGTCGACCCGTAGATCTTGGTCAGGTCTTCGGTGTGGATGGACACGATCGCCTATTAGCGCCGATATCGGCCGCCCACACCACCGTTGTATTCAGCGCGCTCGAAAGTTCGCCCAGCAGACGCAAAATCCCGCGCCCTCGGGTGAGAACGCGGGACTCTGTGCCTGGTCGCGAGTGCTGACTAAACGGAAGCCTTCAGGTCGTCGACCTTGTCCAGCCGCTCCCACGGCAGATCGACATCGGTGCGGCCGAAGTGCCCGTACGCGGCGGTCGGGGCATAGATCGGGCGCAGCAGGTCCAGGTCGCGGACGATGGCGCCGGGCCGCAGGTCGAACACCGCGGTGATGGCCTTCTCGATCCGGGCCGGGTCCACCGTCTCGGAACCGAACGTCTCGACGAACAGGCCGACCGGGGCGGCCTTGCCGATGGCGTAGGCCACCTGCACCTCGACCCGTTCCGCCAGGCCGGCAGCCACCACGTTCTTGGCCACCCAGCGCATCGCGTACGCGGCCGAGCGGTCCACCTTCGACGGATCCTTGCCGGAGAACGCGCCGCCGCCGTGCCGGGCCCAGCCGCCGTAGGTGTCGACGATGATCTTGCGGCCGGTCAGGCCGGCGTCGCCCATCGGGCCGCCGAGCACGAACTTGCCGGTCGGGTTGACCAGCAGCCGGAAATCGGAGGTGTCCAGGGTCTCGTGGTTGAGGTCGGCCAGCACCGTGTTGACGACCTTCTCCCGGATGTCCGGGGTGAGGGTGCCGTCCAGGTCGATCCCGGCGGCGTGCTGGGTGGACAGCACGACGGTGTCCAGCCGCACCGGGGTGGTGCCGTCGTACTGCACGGTGACCTGGGTCTTGCCGTCGGGGCGCAGGTAGTCCAGCACCCCGTTCTTGCGCACCTCGGTGAGCCGGCGCGCCAGCCGGTGGGCCAGCGCGATCGGCAGCGGCATCAGTTCCGGCGTGTCCTTGATGGCGTAGCCGAACATCAGGCCCTGATCGCCGGCGCCCTGCAGGTCCAGCGGATCGCCGGCACCCTCGACGCGGGTCTCGTGCGCGGTGTCGACCCCCTGCGCGATATCGGGTGACTGACGGCCGATGCCGATGTTGACACCGGCGGTCTCGCCGTCGAAGCCCTTGTCGGAGGAGTCGTACCCGATCTCCAGGATGCGCTTGCGCACGGTGTCGTTGATGTCGGCGAACGCCTCCTTGGCCGACGTGGTCACCTCACCGATGACGTGCACCTGGCCGGTGGTGACGGCGGTCTCGACTGCGACACGCGATTTGGGATCGGCGGCCAGCAGCGAGTCGAGGATCGAATCGCTGATCGCGTCACAGATCTTGTCGGGGTGTCCTTCGGTGACCGACTCGCTGGTAAACAGTCGACCTGTGCTCACAGTGCCTTTTCCTCCAGATAGTTAGGTAGTCGAATCGTATACGCGCTCACTGCGAGCCAACCCGCAACCCCCGACCGGCGCAACCCTTATCCGCAGGTTGATACCGGCGGGATCACTCCGTTGTCAGGAACGCCCCGATCGCGTCCACGATACGGCTGGCCATCAAAGTCTTCGAGCCGTGTGGCAAAGCCGCCTCGGTGCCGTCGGCCCCCAGCAGCCATCCGGTGTTGTCGTCCACCTCGAACGCCTTGCCGTCACCGACGGCGTTGACCACCAGCAGGTCGCACCCCTTGCGCTGCAGCTTCGCCCGGGCGTGGAACAGCACGTCGCCGTTGGCGTCACCGGTTTCGGCCGCGAACCCGACGATGGCGCGCATGTTGGGCAGCTGGCCGTCGGCGCGGGCACGCACAGCGCCGGCCAGGACATCGTCGTTGCGGACCAGCTCGATCGACGTCGGCTCGTCGGCACCTTTCTTGATCTTGGCGGTCGCCACGTGGGCGGGCCGGAAGTCGGCGACGGCGGCGGCCATCACCAGCACGCTCGCGTCGGGAGCATGTTTGGACACCGCGTCACGCAGCTGGGCCGCCGACCCGATGTGCACCACGTGCACGCCGGCCGGATCGACCAGGCCGGAGGTGTTGCCCGCGATGAGCGTGACATCGGCGCCCCGCTGGGCGAGCACCCGTGCCATCGCATAGCCCTGCTTGCCCGAACTGCGGTTGCCGATGAACCGGACCGGATCCAGCGGCTCGCGGGTGCCGCCGGCGGTCACCAGCGCCTTCATCCCGGCCATGTCGTACGGCAGGGCGTCGCCACGCTCCAGCAGCAGCCCGGCCAGGGTGGTGATCTCCTCGGCCTCGGGGAGCCGGCCCGGCCCGGTGTCGGCGCCGGTGAGCCGCCCGGAGGCCGGTTCCAGGACCACCGCGCCGCGTCGGCGCAATGTCGCGACGTTGTCGACGGTGGCCGGGTGGAACCACATCTCGGTGTGCATGGCCGGAGCGAACAGCACGGGGCAGCGCGCGGTCAGCAGGGTCGCGGTGAGCAGGTCATCGGCGCGACCGGCGACGGCGCGGGCCAGCAGGTCGGCGGTGGCCGGTGCCACCACCACCAGATCGGCCTCCTGGCCGATCCGGACGTGCGGAACCTCGTCGACGTTCTCGAACACCCCGGTGTGCACCGGGTGGCCCGACAGGGCCTCGAAGGTGGCGGCGCCGACGAATCTCAGCGCCGATTCGGTGGGGACGACACGGACGGAATGCCCGGCCTCGGCCAGCTGGCGGACGACCGTACAGGCCTTGTAGGCAGCGATGCCGCCGGCGACACCGACGACGATGCGCTTGCGTTCGGTCATGTGTCCCGCCGGCGCCGTGCGCTTACTCGCCGCCCTCGGAGTGCTCCAGCAGGTCGCCGTGGATCTCGCGCATCGCGATCGACAGCGGCTTCTCCTGCAGACCCGGCTCGACCAGCGGGCCGACGTACTCCAGGATGCCGTCACCGAGCTGGTTGTAGTAGTCGTTGATCTGGCGGGCGCGCTTGGCGGCGTAGATCACCAGGGCGTACTTGCTCGACGCCCGGTCGAGCAGCTCGTCGATGGGCGGGTTGGTGATGCCCAGCGGCGTGTCGTAGGCGTTGGCGGCGTCGAGGTTCTCGACAGAGGTCACGGAGATTCTCCCGGCTGTAATCGGTGATAGAGAAGATGCAGTTGGTGGCCGTGAGGCGGCCGGAAAAGCCAGTCGGTTAGCGGGCCACCAGCAAGGATACCAATTCCGCGCACGCCGACTCCAATTGGCTGTTGACCACCACCACGTCGAAGTCGGTCTGGGCGGCCAGTTCGGCGCGTGCCGTGGCCAGCCGCCTGGCCTGCACCTCAGGGCTCTCGGTACCGCGGCCGATCAACCGTTCCTCCAGCGCCTCCCAGCTCGGGGGCGCGAGGAACACCGTCGTGACCTCGGGCATCGCCGCCTTGACGGCGCGCGCCCCGGCCAGGTCCACCTCGATCAGGACGGGCGCACCGTTGGCAACGGCCGTGCGGACGGGCGCGGCCGGGGTGCCCGAGCGATGCAGGCCGCCGTGGATTTCGGCCCATTCCAGCAGTTCACCGGCGTCGATCAGATGCTGGAACTGCTCGGCGCTGACAAACCGGTAGTCGACGCCGTCGACCTCACCGGGCCGCGGCGCGCGTGTCGTCGCGGACACGCTGAAATACAGGTCGGGAATCCGGTCGCGCAGGCAGCGCACCACCGTGGACTTCCCGACGGCGGACGGGCCGGACAGCACCACCACGGCAGCCCTGCCCGGCCCTCCACCAGTGTTCACTTATTCGTTGGGTCCGTGCTCAGGAGAAGTCGAACTTCTCCAGGAGGGCCTTGCGCTGACGGTCGCCGAGGCCGCGCAGGCGGCGGGTCGGGGCGATCTCCAGCTCGGTCATGATCTCCTGAGCCTTGACCTTGCCCACCTTCGGCAACGCCTCCAGCAACGCGGAGACCTTCATCTTGCCCAAGACCTCGTCGGTCTCGGCGTCGGTGAGCACCTGCTTGAGGTTGGTGCCGCCGCGCTTGAGCCGGTCCTTCAACTCGGCTCGCGCTCGACGTGCGGCAGCAGCCTTCTCCAACGCTGCCGCGCGCTGTTCGTCGGTCAACTGGGGAAGGGCCACGGGGTTCCTCCGTCTCTCGCCATCTGTTGTTTCATCACGGCTGGATTACGTAACCAGCCAGCGACGACGACCGTACCCACGCATCCTGACGAAAGCTAACCCCACCCCCGGCTAATGGGGCCAAAAGACCAGCGTGTAGGGCGCGCGCGGGAGGATGCCGCCCTTAGCCGGGGCTGCCCGCGGCAACCGCGGGGTCAGAACCCCGACACCCGATCTACCTGCATATCCAGGGCTTTTCGCGTTACGGCGACGACGTCGCCTGTTCATCGCCGCCGCGCGGCGCCGTCGCCGATCCGGCGATTCTGGCGGTCGGATAAGAAATTCTTGCTGGTCACGGCGCGTCGGCGTGTCGGGGCCGTGCGACGGGGGCCGGGCGGCCGGTCGATCCGGTCGTCACGGCGCCGCACGACCGGTAGTTTCATGCCGATGCGGGTCGCCCACCGGTCGTTTTGTGCCGCACTGATGCTGCTGGCCGCGCTCGTCGCGCACACCGCCGCACCGGCGTGGGCCTGCGGTTGCGGTGCCTACATTCCCGACCGGGCCGGAGCCGCCGTGGTCGACGAGCGGGCGCTGGTCGCCTGGGACGGGTCGCGGGAGGACATCCTGATGTCGCTAGGTGTCACGGGCAGCTCGGACCGGGCCGCCTGGGTGATGCCGGTGCCGTCGGCCGCGCAGGTCAGCCTCGGGGACACCGCCGTCTTCGGCGAGCTGGCCCGGCTCACCGCGCCACGCGTCGAATACCGGGACAGCTGGTGGCCGACCTTCGACTGGCTGCAGCAGGGCGCGACCGGGGCCGTGGAGACGGCCGGGGCGGCACCCGGTGCCGGGGTGCACGTGCTGTCCAGCCAGCGCATCGGGCCTTTCGACGTGACGAGACTGCGCGGGGACGATCCGGCCGCGCTGGCCGGGTGGCTGGCCGACAAGGGCTTCCCGCACCCGGACGGACTCGACGCCAACCTGGCGCCGTATGTCGCCGAGGGCTGGGAGATCGTCGCGGTCCAGCTGGTGCCCGGCGCCGCCGGCGCGGCACTGACCGGGTCGCTGCAGCCGCTACGGCTGTCGTTCGCCATGGACAAGGCGGACAAGGTCGTGTACCCGATGCGGCTGTCCCGGTCGGCCACCGCCCCGCAGACCGTCGACCTCTACCTGCTGGCCGCGCACCGGATGGATCCGATCCGGGTGCCCGTCGCCGGCAACGCGCCCACGCTGCAGTTCGCGGGTCCGGTGGACAGTGCGGTGCTGGCGCCGTATCTGGACGGCCGGCGCTACCTGACCCGCTGGACCAATCACCTGAACGCCCCGCAGGACATCGACGACGACTACCTGTTCGCCCGTGCCGAAACCGACACCGACTACCAGCAGGTGATCTTGCGCACCCGCAACCACGGGGACCTCACCGGGGCGGTGCTGCTGGGTGTGCTCGTCGCGGGTGCCGCGGCGGCACTGATCGTCGCCGTCCGGCACCGCCGTCAGGCCAGGTAGGCGACCGCGTCGCGCAACTGCTCGGCGCGCGCCCGCAACGCCGCCACATCCGGTCCGGCGCGCAACACCTCCCGGGACACCGCGGGCAGCACCCTGGCGCCGAGCCGGCCCAAATCCTCGGGACGGCCACCCTGCGCGCCGAGCCCGGGGGCCAGCACCGGACCGTCGAAGGCGCTCAGGTCGGGCAGCTCGGTCAGCGTCGCGCCGATCACCACCCCCACCGAGCCGGGGCCGCCGGACGCATTCGCCCGATTCTCCGCCGCGGCCGCGTCGATGACGGACTGGGCGACGGTGCGCCCGCCCGCCTGCCCGCCCAGCAGAGCCCGCTGCACGGTCGCGCCCTCCGGATTCGAGGTGGCCGCCAGTACGAACACTCCCCTGCCGTGGCCGGCGGCGGTGTCCAGCAGCGGGCGCAGCGATTCGAAGCCGAGGTACGGCGAGGCCGTCACGGCGTCCGCCGCCAGCGGCGAGTCGCCCACCCAGGCGCGCGCGTACGCGGCCATCGTGGAACCGATGTCACCGCGTTTGGCGTCGGCGAGCACCAGCACACCGGCGGCGCGCAGCCCGGCAATGGTCTCTTCCAATACCGAAAACCCGGCCGCCCCAAAGGCTTCGAAGAAGGCCACCTGCGGTTTGACGATCGCGAACCCGCCGAACGCCTCGACACAGATGCCGGCGAACCGGCGCAGACCGTCCACCGACACCGGCAGCCCCCACGAGGTGAGCAGTTCGGGATGCGGGTCGATGCCCGGGCACAGCGGCCCCCGGGCCGCGACGGCCTCGGCGAGCCGCGTCCCGAACGGGCTCACGGGGTCGCGCCCAACTGGCTGTGCAGCTCCTGCAGCGACCGCACCCCGATATCACCGCGGATGCCGGCCTCGATGCCCTGCACGGCGGCCGACGCGCCCTGCACCGTCGTCACGCACGGGATGTTCACCGACACCGCGGCCGACCGGATCTCGTAGCCGTCGATCCGTGGCCCGGAGTTGCCGTACGGGGTGTTGATCACCATGTCCACCTGACCGGCCCGGATGGCGTCCACCGCGGACACCTCGGGCCGCCCGGCACCCGGCTCCTCGAAATTCTTGCGCACCACCTCGCACGGAATACCGTTGCGGCGCAACATCTCCGCGGTACCCTCGGTGGCCAGCACCCGGAATCCGAGATCGGCGAGGCGCTTCACCGGGAACACCAGCGAGCGCTTGTCCCGGTTGGCCACCGACACGAACACGGTGCCCGAGGCAGGCAGCGACCCGTAGGCGGCGGTCTGGCTCTTGGCGAAGGCGGTGCCGAAGTCACGGTCGATGCCCATCACCTCACCGGTGGACTTCATCTCCGGGCCCAGCAGCGAATCCACCTGGGAGCCATCGGCTTTGCGGAACCGGTGGAACGGCAGCACGGCTTCCTTCACCGCGATCGGCGCGTCCGGCGCCGCGGTGGCGCCGTCACCCTCGGCGGCCAGCACACCCTCCGAACGCAACTGGGCGATGCTGGTGCCCAGCATGACCCGGGCGCAGGCCTTGGCCAGCGGCACGGCGGTGGCCTTGGACACGAAGGGAACGGTGCGGCTCGCTCTCGGGTTGGCCTCCAGGACGTAGAGCACATCGTCCTTGAGCGCGTACTGCACGTTGAGTAGCCCGACCACGCCGATACCGTGCGCGATCGCCTCGGTGGCCTGGCGGACCTTCTCGATATCGGTGCGGCCCAGGGTGACCGGCGGCAGCGCGCACGCCGAGTCACCGGAGTGGATACCGGCCTCCTCGATGTGCTCCATCACGCCGCCGATGTACACCTCGGTGCCGTCGCACAGCGCGTCGACGTCGATCTCGATGGCGTCCTCCAGGAACCGGTCCACCAGCACCGGATGCTCCGGGGACAGCTCGGTGGCCCTGGCGATGTAGCCCTCCAGTGTCTCCTCGTCGTAGACGATCTCCATGCCGCGCCCACCCAGCACGTAGGACGGCCGCACCAGCACCGGGTAGCCGATGTCGGCGGCGATCCGGCGAGCCTGCTCGAAGCTGGTCGCGGTGCCGAACCGGGGCGCGGGCAGGCCGGCGCTGCGCAGCACCTCACCGAATTCGCCGCGGTCCTCGGCCAGGTCGATGGCCTTGGGGCTGGTGCCCACGATCGGCACCCCGGCCTTCTCCAGCCGCTCGGCCAGTCCCAGCGGGGTCTGGCCGCCCAGCTGCACGATCACCCCGACCACGCCCGGGCCGCCGGCCCCGGATGCCTGCTCGGCGTAGTAGACCTCCAGCACGTCCTCGAACGTCAGCGGCTCGAAGTACAGCCGGTCGGCGGTGTCGTAGTCGGTGGACACCGTCTCGGGATTGCAGTTGACCATGACGGTCTCGAACCCGGCGGCGCTCAGCGTGGTGGCCGCGTGCACGCAGCTGTAGTCGAATTCGATGCCCTGCCCGATCCGGTTGGGGCCCGACCCGAGGATCAGCACCTTGGGCTTCTCGGTCTGCGGGGCCACCTCGGTCTCGGCCGCCGGGTCCAGCTCGTAGCTGCTGTAGTGGTACGGCGTGCGGGCCTCGAACTCGGCGGCGCAGGTGTCCACCGTCTTGTACACCGGGTGGATGCCGAGCCGTTCGCGCAGCGCCCGCACCCCGGCCTCACCGGCGAGTTCCGGTCGCAGCGCGGCGATCTGGCGGTCGGACAGACCGCTGTGCTTGGCCCGGCGCAGCAGCGCCACGTCCAGCACCGGCGCGTCGACCAGTTCGGCGCGCAGCGCCACCAGCGTGGCGATCTGGTCGACGAACCAGGGGTCCACCCCGGAGGCCTCGGCGACCTGCTCGACGGTGCCGCCCAGGCGCAGCGCCTGCTCGATGTCGTAGATCCGCCCGTCGGTGGCCGTCCGCAGATCGGCGAGCAGCTCGTCGAGGGTGGCGTCGCGGTCCGGTCCGGTCCAGAAGCCCGCCCGCTTGTTCTCCAGCGAGCGCATCACCTTACCGAGCGCCTCGATGAAGTTGCGGCCCAACGACATCGCCTCGCCCACCGATTTCATGGTGGTGGTCAGCGTCGGGTCGGCACCCGGGAACTTCTCGAAGGCGAACCGGGGCGCCTTGACCACGACATAGTCCAGCGTGGGTTCGAAACAGGCCGGGGTTTCCTTGGTGATGTCGTTGACGATCTCGTCCAGGGTGTACCCGATGGCCAGCTTGGCGGCGATCTTGGCGATCGGGAAGCCGGTGGCCTTGGACGCCAGCGCGCTGGACCGCGACACCCGGGGGTTCATCTCGATGACGATGAGCCGGCCGTCTTTCGGGTTGATGGCGAATTGGATGTTGCAGCCACCGGTGTCGACGCCGACCTCGCGCAGGATCGCGATGCCCAGATCACGCATCACCTGGTATTCGCGGTCGGTCAGCGTCATCGCCGGGGCGACGGTCACCGAATCACCGGTGTGCACGCCCATCGGGTCGAAGTTCTCGATCGAGCACACCACCACCACGTTGTCGTGGTGGTCGCGCATCAGCTCGAGCTCGAATTCCTTCCAGCCGTAGATCGATTCCTCGATCAGCACATTCGCCGACGGGGACGCCGCCAGGCCGTCGCCGGCCATCCGTTCGACATCCTCGGCCGAATACGCCATGCCCGAGCCGAGCCCGCCCATGGTGAAGCTGGGGCGGACGACGACGGGCAACCCGAGGTCGGCCACCGTCTCGCGGACCTCGTCCATGGTGAAACACACCCGGCTGCGGGCTGATTCACCGCCCACCTTGGCGACGATGTCCTTGAACTTCTGCCGGTCCTCGCCGCGCTGGATGGCGTCGAAGTCGGCACCGATCATTTCGACGCCGTAGCGCTCCAGCACACCGTTCTCGTACAGCGCGACGGCGGTGTTCAGCGCGGTCTGCCCACCCAGGGTGGCCAGCACGGCGTCGATCTTGTTGCCGCGCTCGGCCTGCTGGGCGATCACCTTCTCCACGAAGGCCGGGGTGATCGGCTCGACGTAGGTGTGGTCGGCGTACTCCGGGTCGGTCATGATGGTCGCCGGGTTGGAGTTGATCAGGGTGACCTGCAACCCCTCGGCGCGCAGCACGCGGCAGGCCTGGGTGCCCGAGTAGTCGAACTCGGCGGCCTGGCCGATCAGGATCGGCCCGGACCCGATCACCAGGACGTGGTTGAGGTCGGAACGGCGTGGCATTACTTCTCCCCTGCCATCAGGTCGATGAATTGGTCGAACAGGTACTCGGCGTCGTGCGGACCGGCGGCCGACTCCGGGTGGTACTGCACCGAGAAGGCCCGCCCGTCGACCAGCTTGATGCCCTCGACCACCCCGTCGTTGGCACAGGTGTGGCTGACGATGCCGCGGCCGAACGGGGTGTCGAACTCCTCGCCCGCCTCACCCTCCAGGGCGAAACCGTGGTTCTGCGCGGTGACGGCCACCCTTCCGGTGGCATGGTCCATCACCGGGATGTTGATGCCGCGGTGGCCGAAGGTCATCTTGTAGGTGGACCGGCCCAGCGCCCGGCCCAGGATCTGGTTGCCGAAACAGATGCCGAACAACGGGATCCCGGCCTCGAGCACCTGGCGGGTGACGCCGACGATGTGGTCGGCGGTGGCCGGATCACCGGGCCCGTTGGACAGGAACACGCCGTCGGGCTTGAGGTCGGCGATCTCGTCGAAGGTCGCCGCCGACGGCAGCACATGGCTGCGTACGCCGCGGCGGGCGAAGTTGCGCGGGGTGTTGGTTTTGATACCGAGGTCGACGGCCGCCACGGTGAACCGCCGCTCGCCGAAAGGCTCGACCACGTACCGGCTTTCGGTGGACACCTCACCGGCCAGGTCGGCACCCAGCATGGACGGCTGGCTGCGCACCCGCGCCACCAGCTCATCGGTGTCGGCCAGGCTTTCGCCGGAGAACACCCCGGCCTTCATCGAGCCGGCGCTGCGCAGATGCCGGACCACCGCGCGGGTGTCGATCCCGGCGATCCCGACGATGCCCTGGCGCACCAGCTCGTCCTCGAGCGTGCCGGTCGCGCGCCAGTTCGACGCCCGCGGCGACGGATCCCGGACGGCGTAGCCGGCGACCCAGATCTTGTCGCCGTGGCTTTCGGCGTCCTCGCCGTTCCAGCCGGTGTTGCCGATCTGGGGTGCGGTGGCGACGACGATCTGGCGGTGATAGCTCGGGTCGGTCAGGGTTTCCTGGTAGCCCGACATGCCGGTGGAGAACACCGCCTCGCCGAGGGTCTGCCCGATCGCGCCGAACGGGGTGCCGGTGAAAACCCGGCCGTCCTCCAGCACCAACACTGCCTTCTGGCTGGTCACGCTGCTTCCTCCCTGACCCATTGGGTGTTCTCGTTGCGGTCGTCGGCCCGGAAGCCGGTATCGATCTCGGTTCCCGACGGCAGCTTCCAGCGGATCGCCAGGATGCCCTCGTGGGTGAGCGCCTTGCCGGTCATGGCCCGCTCGGTGCGGATCACCACGATCGACTCGTCGGGAATCCAGATCGGCCCGGCGCCGGTGCGCTGCACCATGATTCCCTCCGGGTAGCGGGTCAGCGCGCCCTTGGCACGGAAACCCAGCGCCCCGGCGGCGATCCGGTCGTTCCAGTGCGGCACCAAGGTGCTACCGACGTAGAGCCCCTTGGTCGGGCCGATCAGCGCCGGCCCCACCGTGTCCGGCAGTGCCGGCAACGTCCCGATCAGCTCGGCCTGGCGCTGCGCGCGATGCAGCCAGCCGCGCAGCATCTGCCGGATCAGGAAACCGATCAGCACCGCCAGCACGGCGGCCATGATCAGCGACGCGATGAGCGTGGGGGTGTTCATGAGGCGACGTGCCCATCCCGTGCGGTGATCTTGCCGCGCAGCAGGGTCAGCGTCACCGTGGCCGGCAGGGTCATCGACTCGTACGGGGTGTTGTCCGAGCGGCTGGCCAGCGCCGGACCGCTGACGGTCCAGGTGGCGTCCGGGTCGACGACGGTCAGGTTGGCGGGTTCGCCGACCTCCAGCGGGCGGCCCTGATCGGGCAGCCCGACGATGGCCGCCGGCGCCTCGCTCATCACCCGGGCGACGTCGCGCCAGCTCAACAAGCCCGGTCCCACCATCGTCTCGACGACCACCGACAGTGCGGTCTGCAATCCGAGCATGCCCGGCCGCGCGTGCGAGAACTCGCAACACTTCTCGTGCTCGGCGTGCGGCGCGTGGTCGGTGGCCACACAGTCGATGACACCGTCGGCCAGCGCCTGGCGCAGCGCGGCCACGTCACTGGCCTCGCGCAGCGGCGGGTTCACCCGGTTGCGCCCGTCGTAGTCGGCCAGCACCGCGTCGTCGAGCAGCAGGTGGTGCGGGGTCACCTCCGCCGTGATCGAGATACCTTGCCCCTTGGCCCATTTCAGCAGCTCGACGGTGCCCGCGGTGGACGCGTGGCAGATGTGCACCCGGGCGCCGGCGTCGCGGGCCAGGATCGCGTCACGCGCGACGATGGACTCCTCGGCCGAGCGCGGCCAGCCGGCCAGTCCCAGTTTGGCGGCGTTGGGGCCCTCGTGCGCGACGGCACCCACGGTCAGCCGCGGCTCCTCGGCGTGCTGGGCGATCAGCACCCCGAGCCCGCTGGCGTATTCCAGCGCGCGGCGCATCACCAGCGGATCGTGCACGCAGATGCCGTCATCGGAGAACATCCGCACCTGCCCCACCCCGGCGGCCATCAGGCCCATCTCGGTGAGCTGCTTGCCCTCCAACCCGACGGTGACCGCACCCACCGGGTGCACGTCGACCAGGCCGACCTGCTGCCCGCGGTGCCACACATGGTCGGTGACCACCGCGCTGTCGGCCACCGGATCGGTGTTGGCCATCGCGAACACCGCCGTATAGCCGCCCAGAGCGGCTGCGGCCGAACCGGTTTCGATGTCCTCGGCGTATTCGCGGCCGGGTTCGCGCAGATGGGTGTGCAGGTCGACGAAACCGGGCAGCAGGATCTGGCCGGCGGCGTCGATCACGGTGTCCCCCGAGGCGCCCGTGCCGATCTCGGCGATCTGCCCGTCGGACACCAGCACATCGACCGGCTCACCCTCGCCGTAGAGCCGCACACCCTTGATCAGAATCGTCATGAAACCACCCCGGCCTTTTCGGACTCTGCCCCCACCAGTAGGTGGAACAGCACCGCCATCCGCACATGGACACCATTGGAAACTTGTTGCAGCACCGCCGATTGCGGCGCGTCGGCCACCGAGTGCGCGATCTCCATGCCGCGCAGCATCGGGCCGGGGTGCAGCACCACCGTGTCCTCGGCCAGCCGCGCCAGGCGTTTCTCACTCAACCCGTAGCGCACCGAATACTCACGGGCCGACGGGAAGAAGCCACCGTTCATCCGCTCGGCCTGCACCCGCAGCATCAGCACGGCGTCCGCGGCGGGCAGTTCGGCGTCCAGCTCGTGCGACACGCTGACCGGCCAGTCCGCGACCCCGACCGGCAGCAGTGTCGGCGGTGCCACCAACACCACCTCCGCACCGAGGGTGCTCAGCAGTTCGACGTTGGACCGCGCCACCCGGCTGTGCAGGATGTCGCCGACGATGACCACCCGCCTGCCGTCGATCGAGCCGAGCCGCTGCCGGATGGTCAGCGCGTCCAGCAGAGCCTGGGTGGGGTGCTGGTGGGTGCCGTCGCCGGCGTTGATGACCGACGGACCGGTCCCGTCGGGTTCCACTGTCCACTTCGAGAGTTGTTGGGCCGCACCCGAAGCCGGGTGCCGGATGATCAGCGCGTCGGCACCGGCGGCGCGCAGGGTCAGGGCGGTGTCGCGCAGCGATTCGCCCTTGGCCACCGAGGAGCCCGAGGCGCTGACATTGATGACGTCGGCGCTCATCCACTTGCCGGCCACCTCGAAGGACACCCGGGTGCGGGTGGAGTTCTCGTAGAACATCGTGATGACGGTGCGCCCGCGCAGCGTCGGCAACTTCTTGACCTCGCGGCCCAGCAACGCCTCACGGAACCGGTCGGCGTCGTCGAGGATCGCGGTCGCCTCGTCGCGGGACAGGTCAGCGGCCGAGAGAAGGTGTTTCATTACCGAGCCGGTCCTCCGTAGGGGGCGATCTTCACACCGTCGTAGCCGTCGCTCTCCTGCAGGCGCACCTTGACGTTCTCGCTGCGCGACGTCGGGACGTTCTTGCCGACGTAGTCGGCCCGGATCGGCAGCTCGCGGTGGCCACGGTCGACCAGCACCGCCAGCTGCACGGCGCGGGGCCTGCCGATATCGCGCAGCGCGTCCAAGGCCGAGCGGACCGAACGGCCGGAGTAGAGCACGTCGTCGACCAGGATCACCAGCGCACCGTCGATGCCGCCGGACGGGATCGAGGTGACCTCCAGCGGCCGCGGCGGTTTGATGTTCAGGTCGTCGCGGTACAGCGTGATGTCCAGCGCGCCGTGGGCCAGGTCGACCTCCGCGAACTCGCGGACCTTCTCGGCCAGCCGGTTGGCCAGCAGGACACCACGGGTGGGGATGCCGAGCAGCACCACGCGCGGCGCGTCGGGCGCGTCCAGCGCGGTCTTTTCGATGATCTGGTGCGCGATGCGGGAAACGGTCCGGCTCACATCGGCGGCGGACATCAATTCCCGGTCGGCGTGTGCGGCATCAGCGGTGCCCACGATTAACCCGGACCTCCTTCTCCGCCTCTCGGGACGGATCGTTAAAGGACGTCGAACTGCCGGGTAGCTTAGCAGGCCACCTCGGCCGGGTCGTCGGCCAGTGGTGTGCCCTTCGTCTCCGGCAGCACCACGGTCGAGGCGATGCTGACCACCACGAAGACCGCCATCAGCGCCCCCACCGACCAGCTGCCGAAATCGCTGACCAGCACCCCGGCGATCAGCGGCGGCACCGCGCCACCGACGATGCCGGCCAGGTTGAAGGCCAGCCCGGCACCGGTGTAGCGGTAGCGGGTGGCGAAGATCTCCGGCAGGAACGAGGCGATGGGTCCGTAGGACGTGCCGAAGATGCAGAACATGCCGCCGATCGCCAGCGCGAACAGCCACGGCGAACCGGTGTCGATCATCGGCATCACCAGGAAGGCCCAGGGCAGCGCGACGACGAAACCGGCCAGGATGATCCGGCGCCGGCCGTACCGGTCGCACAGCACCGCCGAGATGGCGGTGAACGTCATCAGCGCGACACCGGCGAGCACCCCGACGGTCAGGATGAGGGTGCGCGGGTGGCCGATCTTGGTGGCGGCGTAGCTGAGCAGGTAGGTGCCGCCGAGGAAGCTCATGGTGAAGATGCCGACCATGCAGCCCGCGGCGAGCAGCACCTGCGGTGTCTGGGTGCGCAGCAGCTCGGTCAGCGGTGCCCGGGGCACGGCGTTGCGGCGCTGTTCCGCGGCGAACACCGGGGTCTCGTCGATACTCAGCCGCACGTACAGGGCGACGATCACCAGCAGCCCGCTCACCAGGAACGGCACCCGCCAGCCCCAATCCAGGAACACCGGGCTCTTCTCCCCGATCGTCACGTTGGCGATCAGGAACACCAGGTTGCTGGTGGCCAACCCGGCACCGGCACCCAGCTGGGTGAACATGCCGTATTTGCCGCGCTGCTCATCGGGGGCGTACTCGGCCGACAGCAGCGCCGACCCGGCCCACTCACCACCGACGGCGAAGCCCTGACACAGCCGCAGGGTGAGCAGGATGACCGGCGCCAGTATCCCGATCGAGGCCGCGCTGGGCACCAGCCCGACGGCGAAGGTGGAGATGCCCATGATCAGCAGGGTGGCGATCAGAGTCTTCTTCCGTCCCAACCGATCACCGAAATGCCCGAACACCGCCGCGCCCACCGGGCGGGACAGGAACGCGGCCGCGAAGGTGGCCAGCGAGGAGATGGTGCCCATCGTCGGGCTCAGGTTGGGGAAGAAGATCTTCGGGAACACCAGCGCGGCGGCCGTGCCGTAGATGTAGAAGTCGTAGAACTCGATGGCGGTGCCGACGAAGCTGGCGAAGGCCACCTTCTTCATCGGGGCCTGCGCTGCTGTGGTCACCCGAAAAAGTATGCACCCGTGCGTAGGCTCGGCTGATGACCGATACCGACTACACCGTTGGCGACTATCTGCTGGACCGGCTGGCCGAGCTGGGCGCGACCGAGGTGTTCGGGGTGCCAGGCGATTTCAATCTGGAGTTCCTGGACCACGTGCTCGCGCACGACACCATCCGCTGGGTGGGCGGGGCCAACGAGCTCAATGCCGGCTACACCGCCGACGGCTACGGCCGGTTGCGGGGAATCGCCGCGCTGGTCACCACTTTCGGCGTGGGCGAGCTGTCGGCGGCGAACGCCGTCGCCGGCAGTTTTGCCGAGCACGTGCCGGTGGTGCACATCGTGGGCGCACCGTCCAAGGACGCCCAGGCCGCCCGCCGGGTGGTCCACCACTCCCTCGGCGACGGCGATTTCGAGCACTTCTTCCGGATGGCCCGGGAAATCACCTGCGCCCAGGCCAGTCTGATCCCGGCCACCGCCACCCGGGAGATCGACCGGGTGCTCTCGGAGGTCCGCGAACAGAAGCGGCCCGGATATCTGCTGCTCGCCACCGATGTGGCCCGCTTTCCCGTCGACCCGCCGTCGGCGCCGTTGCCGACCTACGGCGGCGGTACCAGCCCGCGGGCCCTGGCCCTGTTCACCGCCGCGGCGCGGCGGCTCATCGGTGAGCATCAGGTGACGGTGCTGGCCGACCTGCTGGTGCACCGGCTCGGCGCCGTCGACAAACTGGCCGATCTGCTGGCCGCCGATACCGTGCCGTACGCGACGCTGATGTGGGGCAAGAGCCTGCTCGACGAGAGCTCGCCCAACTACCTGGGCATCTACGCCGGGGCGGCCAGCGCCGAGCCGGTGCGCCGCGCCGTCGAGGAGGCCCCGGTGCTGGTGACCGCCGGCGTGCAGTTCACCGATATGGTCAGCGGCTTCTTCTCCCAGCAGATCGACCCGGCCCGCACCATCGACGTCGGACCGGTGCAGGCCACCGTCGCCGGACAGGTGTTCGCCCCGATCGATATCGACGCCGCGCTCGAGGCGCTGACCGGCATCCTCACCGATCGGGGCGTCAGCTTTCCCGCCGTGGCCGACCCCGTCGCGCCGGCCCGCGACGCCGCCCCGGCCCCGGACACCGCGCTCACCCAGAAGATGTTGTGGGACCGGGTTTCTGACGCACTGACCCCGGGGAATGTGGTGCTGGCCGACCAGGGCACGTCGTTCTACGGGATGGCCGCGCACCGCCTGCCGGCCGGGGTGACGTTCATCGGGCAACCGCTGTGGGGGTCGATCGGCTACACCCTGCCTGCCGCGCTCGGCGCGGCGCTGGCGCACCGGGACCGACGGATCGTGCTGCTCATCGGCGACGGTGCCGCCCAGCTGACGGTGCAGGAGATCGGGGTGATGGCCCGCGAGGGTATCGCCCCGGTGATCATCGTCGTCAACAACGACGGCTACACGGTGGAGCGGGCCATTCACGGTCCCGCGGCCTACTACAACGACATCGTCACGTGGCGCTGGCAGGAGCTACCGGCGGCCCTCGGTGTGCCCGACGCCCTGACCGCCCACGCCAGCACGGTCGGTGAACTGGATGCCGCGCTGGCCGCGGCCGCCGAGAATCGGGACCGGATGGCGGTCATCGAGGTGGTCGTCGACCGGGCCGACGTGCCGCCGCTGTTGGCCGAGCTGGCGCGCGCGGCCGCAGCCGCCAACGCCGCCGGTTGACCCGGTCGGGACCGCTGACACCGCACGATCAGTATCGTGTCGCGGGTGAGTCTCGACGCGAACCGCGCCTCCATCACCGAGGCCATCGACTCCGGGTTGCTGGCCGGGGCGGTCACCCTGGTCTGGCACGCCGGTGAGGTGGTCCAGGTCAACGAACTGGGCCATCGTGACGTGGCGGCCGGGCTGCCGATGCAGCGCGACACCGTGTTCCGGATCGCGTCGATGAGCAAGCCGGTGACCGTCGCGGCCGCGATGACCCTGGTGGAGGAGGGCACGTTCACGCTGCGCGACGAGATCGCGCCGTGGATACCCGAACTCGCCGGGGTGCGGGTGCTGGCCCAGCCGGGCGGACCGGTGGACGTCACGGTGCCACTGCGCCGGCCCATCACGTTCGAGGACCTGATGACGCACCGGTCCGGACTGGCCTACCCGTTCTCGGTGACCGGCCCGCTGGCACGCGCCTATTCGCGGCTGTCGCATCGGCAGAACGAGGACCGCTGGCTGGCCGAACTGGCACAGCTTCCACTGGCCCACCAGCCCGGCGAGCGGGTGACCTACAGTCACGGCACCGACGTGCTGGGCATCGCCATCGGCCGGATGACCGGAAAGCCGTTGCATCAGGTGCTCTCCGAGCGGATCTTCGATCCGTTGGGCATGCGTGACACCGGGTTTGCGCTCACCCTGGTGCAGCGTCGACGGATGGCCACCATGTACGCCCTGACAGAAGGGGGCCTCCGCGACGACGTGATGGGTCCGCCGGCGCTCACCCCGCCCGAGTTCTGCGCGGGCGGCGCCGGCCTGATGTCGACCGCCGACGACTACCTTCAGTTCGCCCGGATGCTGCTGGGCGACGGCGCCGTCGACGGTGTTCGAGTGCTGTCGGAGGAGTCGGTCCGGTTGATGCGCACCGACCGGCTGACCGCCGAACAGAAACAGCAGAACTTCCTCGGCGGACCGTTCTGGATCGGCCGCGGATTCGGCCTGAGCATGTCGGTGGTGACGGATCCGGACCAGTCGCGGCAGTTCTTCGGTCCGGGTGGGCTGGGCACCTTCGGCTGGCCGGGGGCCTTCGGCACCTGGTGGCAGGCCGATCCGGCCAATGACGTGATCCTGCTGTACCTGATCCAGAACTATCCCGATCTGAGCGCCGACGCCGCGGCCGTCCGCGGGAACACGTCGGTCGCGAAACTGCAGTCGGCCCAACCGAAATTCGTCCGCCGGACCTACCAGGAACTCGGATTGTGACGACGGTCCTGATCAGCGGCGCGGGGATCGCCGGGCCCGCGTTGGCGCATTGGCTGTCGCGCACCGGCTACCGCGTCGTGGTGGTGGAGACGGCGCCGGGTATCCGGTCCGGCGGGCAGACCGTCGACCTGCGGGGCGCGGGCCACGACGTGACCGCCCAGATGGGCCTGCTGGACGCGGTCACGGCCAAGGCGCTGGACCAGCGCGGGGCGGCCTGGGTGCGTGCCGACGGTTCGCGCCGGGCCGAGATGCCGGTGACGGCGTTCCATGGCAACGGCCTGGTCTCCAAGCTGGAGATCCTGCGCGGCGACCTGGTCGAGGTGCTGTACCGGGCCACCGAGGCGAGCACCGAATACCGGTTCGGCACCCGCATCACCGCCATCGACGGCTCGACCGTCACGCTCAGCGACGGCAGCACCGTCACCGCCGACCTGATCGTCGGTGCCGACGGACCGCATTCGGCCGTGCGGCGCCTGGTGTTCGGGCCCGAGGACCAGTTCACCACCCTGCTGGGCGGATACCATGCGTGGTTCAGCGCGCCGGACACCGCCGGGCTGGACGGCTGGTTCCTGCTGTACCAGGAGCCGGGCCTGAATGCCTCGATGCGGCCGTCGCACGACCCGGCGGTGGCCAAGGCGGGCTTGGCGTTCCGGTCCGGTCCCGTCGACTACGACCGGCGTGACACGGGTGCCCAGATCGAGCTGCTGCGCCGGCAATTCGCCGACGCGCAATGGCACTGCCCGCAGTTGCTGGCCGCCGCGGCCGACGCCGACGATTTCCACTTCGACGCGTTCCTGCAGGTGCACATGGACTCGTTTACCCGGGGCAATGTCGCGCTGGTGGGTGACGCCGGGTATTGCGCGTCTCCGCTGTCCGGGATGGGAACCAGCCTGGCCCTGGTGGGGGCGTACGTGCTGGCCGGCGAACTCGGTCCGGCGGATTCCTTTGCCGCCGAAGCGCTTCCGGATGCCCTGACCCGGTATGAGACGGTGCTGCGCCCGTATATCGAGCGCTGCCAGACCCTGGCCAACGGGATCGACGGCTACCTGCCGAAGACCAACGGCGATATCGTCGTGACCGCACAGGTGATGAAGTGGATGCAGCGCTGGCCGTTTCGCCCGATCGCCGAGCGCAAGTGGTTCACCACCGCGGACTCGATCGCGCTGCCGCACTACCCTCGCGGGTGATCGGCGCCGTCAAAACGGCGGGGGTTCGGCGTTCTCGTCGATCGCCTGTCGGTTGAGGCGGCGCGCGGCATTGATCCGCGCGGCGCGCGCCTGCGCCCGGGTGCGCCGGCGCCGCGGCATGGCCAGCCCACGGTCGCCCGCGGTGGTGACCGGTGCGGACGACGGTGCCGGGGTGTCAAGAGGTCTGTCGGGAAACAGGATTCGGCTCAGCGGCACAGTGGTGTAGGTGTGGCCGGTGGGGCTGGTCCAGGTGTGTGTACCGTCCTGATGCTGGCAATCGTCCCAGCCGCCGAAGGTCTTGAGCAGGTGGTGGGTGCGGCATTTGGCCGAGAGGTTGCCGGGGTGGGTGGCGCCGGCCGGCCAGGGCACACAGTGGTCGAGGTCGCAGCGGTGGGCCGCATGGTTGCAGCCTGGGAAGCTGCACACCAGGTCTCGGGTGCGGACCCAGGTGGTGAGTTTCGCCGACGGCCGGTAGCCGGGTTCGGCGGGCAGGTCGACTACGCCGCTGACGGTTGTGACGCGGGCGCCGGCGGCGACGAGGTCGCTCACCAACGGCGCGGGCAGCACGCCACCACCGAGCAGCACGCCCGGGGAGCCGTTGGCCGCGGCCGCAGGGAACGAACGGGTGCGCAGTTCGGGTTTCCGGCCGCCCGACCCCCCGTCGGGCGCCGGGTCGGGTCGAGGTTCGGGTTCGGCCGGGCCGCGATCCGTGCTCGCATCCGGCGATGCGTCGGTGAGCACATGCACGATGACCGATGCCGCGCGCGGATCCTTACCCGCTGCAGCACAGTTCGCGTCTCCGCACAGACAGGGCAGCCGGTCGGCGTGCGGATCGGCGGCCAGCACGCCCAGCGCATCGGCCAGCCGCTGGGTCTTCGTACGCGGATCGGCGTCGCAAACGGTGGCCGCGATCGCGGTGAGCCGGGCCTTCAGGATGGCGGCGTCGGTGGCCAGCAGCCGCCCGAAGACTCCTGTGGTGCCGCCGGGGTCCTCGGCGCCGCCGAACTCCAGATAGCGCGACTGGGCTGCACTGCGGGCGCCCGACACCGCGGTGGGATCGAATTTCTCGATCCACACGTCGATGCTGTCCTCGATGTTCTTCTGCGACAACGTTCCCAGCGTGGGCGCGATGCCCGCCAGGGCGGCGTCGATGAGAGCCAGGGCGTCTTCGTGGATCACCAGGCGGGTGCGCCAGGTGATCGCGGCGGCGATTTTCGCCGAGATCTCGCCGGCGGCCAGCAACGCCCCGACTTTCGGTAACCGGTCGCGTAAGGCGATCGCGATGCGCATCTGCCCGGCTGCGGCCTGCTTGGTCAATCCGCATGCCGCGCAGACGTCGGCGGTGGCGTACTCCCATCCGTCGATCACGGCGTGAGCGATACCGTCGTCCTCGTCATCGCAGTGGCGGGCCACGATGGCAGCGATCAGCGCCAGCCGTTCGGCGGCCGCGACCGCCTCCGAACGCGTCTTGTCCCGCAACGCATCGATCAGCTCCACGTCACCGAGGAATGTCTTGGGTCAAGTATTTGGCAGGTTTTGGTGGGTGGGTTGGTTTAGGTAGACGTGTTGGGGTGTGCGGTCGCCGAGAGTTTGGTGTGGCCGGATGGTGTTGTAGATGATCCAGAATCGGTGGACTTCCATGTCGAGGGCGTCACCGTCGCCGATGTAGCCGCGGTAGAGGTGTTCGTATTTCAGTGAGCCGAAGAATCGTTCGATGACCCCGTTGGTTTGTGGTGACTTGATCCGGGTTCGGACGTGACGCAGCAGCGGGTCGTCGTGGTCGGCGAACAATGCTTGGAAGGCCTTGCCGCGATAGCAGGGTCCGTTGTCGGAGACCACGGCGATCGGAGCGGGTGCCTGGCCGATGACGGTGTCGTCGGCGTCGAGAATGTCCATCAGGCCGCGGTCATTACGCAGATCGTCGAGCCCGAGGATGCGTTGGGCTTCTTCGATCGCCAACTGCAGACAGCGCACCGCGTCGGAGCCGCGACTGGTGGGGGTGACGGTGATGGCCAGGCAGTATTTGGCGACGTAGTCCACGACCGCGCTGATGCGCCAGATACCTCCGCAGGCGGTTTCGAACTCGGAGAAGTCGGTCTGCCAAACCCGGTTACGTTCAGTGGGCGGGTCTTGGAAGACTTTGCGTCGCAGTACCGCCCAGGACTTGCGGTCGGCTCGAAATCCTTGGGGCAGTAGCAGTCCTCGGCGTCGCAGCGCGCGTTGCACCGAGGAGTTGGTGACCTCGTGCCCGTCTGCACGCATCAACGCGGCGATCTTGCGGTAGCCCCATGCTGGCCAGGTTTCGGCGTATTTGGCGGCCAGAGCTTCGATACGATCGACCACGGGTGCCGGCCAGGGACCCTTGGGCAGTTCACCGGCGCGTAGTCGCGCTCGGCGCCGGCGATACGTGCGTTCGGGGATGCCGGCCAGGACGCAGAACCTCGAAACCGGCAGCCCCGCCGCCAGTCTTAGGGCTTCGAGGTCCGGGAAGGGACTTGATCAGCCCAGGCCGCTCCCCGCTGCCAGATTCGCAGTTGCACCGTCGCTTCGGCCAACGCGAGTTTGAGTTCCTCGTTCTCATGACGAAGTCGACGTTGTTCAGGGTTGCCAGCCTGGCCCGCCGGTCCGCTGGGGACCTCTTGCATTCGTTCGGCTCCGGCTTCGAGGAATTGATGTTTCCACTTGGTCACCTGGGTCGAGGACACCCCGCACCGACGGGCTGCCTCTGCGCCGGTCATCTCCCCGGCCAGCACCGCCAGCACCAACCGGGTCTTCTCCTCGGCAGGAATCTTCGTTCGTCGCGATCGCGCCATATCCACAACCTTCCAGCCCCGGCCACGGTTATCCACAAGTTGCGACCCTGCCAAAAAGTATGAGTCAGTAGAGGAAAGCCGGATCGAACATACGTTCACCATACCCCGGCCCACCGACAGCAACGACCGATTTACCTCCGCCCCAGAAGAATTGGAGCTTTGTCGCTGAAAAGTCGCTCGGAGGCGGGCAATGACACCCACCCCCGGACCGCGGTCAGGCGCTCACCACGTCCAGGGCGCGGCGCGCGTAGGCCCGCACATCGGCGTCGGCGTCGGCCAGCGCCAACCCGAGCGCCTCCCGGGCGGCCCCCTCCGAAGCCGCCCACCGGGTCAGGCTCAGCACGGCGGCCTTGCGCACATCCAGATGCGAATCCGACAGCGTTCGCGACAGCGAGGGCACGGCGATCTCCGGCGCGACCCCCGACAGCGCCCGGGCCGCTCCTTCGCGGACCTGCCAGGCCGACTCCCCCAGTGCCCGTTCGATATGCGCGATGTCGCCCTCGTCGCCGCCGAGGCTGCCCAGTGCGGACAGCGCCGCGGCCCGCACCAACGGATCGCGGTCGGCCAGGCCGGCCCGCACCGTCGCCACCCCTGCGCCGAGGGTGGCCAGTCCGCGCAGCGCGGCGATGCGCACCTCCCGGTTGTCGTCCGACGCGGCACGCGCGACACCGTCGGCGTCGTCGACCGACACCAGCGCCCGCACCGCCTCGATGCGCACCCGGTGGTCACCGTCATCGAGCGCGGCGGTGAAGTCCGCGGCCACCCGCCGCGAACTGGTCACGTACAGCGCCACCGCGCGCACCACCGCATCGGACGAGTCCAGGTGTGCGGCAAGCGCTTCCGGTTCGGGAAGCACTTCGACCAGTTCCCTGACGCCATCGGCGGCCTGCTGCCGAACCGTCGTATCGGGATCGGCCAGCGCGGCCACCAGGGCCGGGCCGTAACCGTCGGGCAGATTCTCGACCAGGGTGGCCACCGCGGTGCGACGCACACCCGGGTCCGGATCGGTGAGGAACTCGGCCAGCTGCACCAGCGCCGGTTCCTCCAGCGCCAGCACCGCTGCGATGCGTGGAGAGGGCGGCGGTGCCGGTTCGGCCGCCACCCGGGACACCACCGAGGCCGGCGCCTTGCCGCCGAACAGCGGCGGCTGATCGACGACAACCGGCGGCCGGCCCAGGTGACCGGAGGGCACGTGCTCCAGGCCCGGCACCGGTACGAGATACTCGGCGACCGGGCGCTTGAGGAACTCCATCGCACCGTCGGCGCCCTTGCGCAGGTTCAGGTGGAAGTTCCAGTCGTCGTCATCGCGGGCGGGCATGTCGGCACGCTCGTGGTAAAGGCCCCACCGGGATTCGGTGCGGGTCAGCGAGGACCGCGCCGCCATCTCGGCGCAGTCCCTGATGAAGGACACCTCCACCGCGCGCATCAGTTCGTGCGGGGTCCGCGCGCCGATGCCCGCGACCTCGTCGCGCATCCGGTCGAAGGTCTGCACGGCGATGGACAGCTTGGCCGCCGTCTTCGGCGGTGCCACGTAGTCGTTGACGAAGCGCCGCAGCTTGTACTCCACCTGCGGTTGCGGCGGGCCGTCGGGTTGGCGCAGCGGCCGGTAGATCAGTTCGTGCGCGGCGGCCAGCTGATCGCCCGGAAGGTCGACCGGCGCAGGCGTTTCGGCAAGGGTCGACGCGGCGTGCTCACCCGCCAGGTCGCCGTACACGAACGCGCCGATCATGTAGTTGTGCGGCACGCAGGCCAGGTCACCGGCCGCGTACAGGCCGGGCACGGTGGTGCGGGCATGCTCGTCGACCCAGACACCGGAGGCCGAATGCCCACTGCACAAACCGATCTCGGAGATGTGCATCTCGATGTCGTGGGTGCGGTAGTCGTGGCCGCGGTTGGCGTGGAACGTACCGCGGGTGGGCCGCTCGGTGGTGTGCAGGATGTTCTCCAGCGCGGTCAACGTCTCGTCCGGCAGGTGCGACACCTTGAGATAGATGGGTCCGCGGGCGGAGTCGATCTCGTTGCGGACCTCGGACATCATCTGGCCCGACCAGTAGTCCGAGTCCACGAACCGCTCCCCGGCCGCATTGACCTGGTACCCGCCGAACGGGTTGGCCACGTACGCACACGCCGGCCCGTTGTAGTCCTTGATCAGCGGGTTGACCTGGAAGCACTCGATGCCGGACAGCTCGGCACCGGCGTGATAGGCCATCGCGTAGCCGTCCCCGGCGTTGGTCGGGTTCTCGTAGGTGCCGTACAGATATCCCGACGCGGGCAGACCGAGCCGTCCGCACGCCCCGGTGGCCAGGATGACCGCCTTGGCCGCGACGGCGACGAACTCCCCGGTGCGGGTGTTCAGCGCCGCGGCGCCGACGGCTCGGTTGTCCTGGACCAGCACCCGCACCGGCATCAACCGGTTCTCAATCTGGATCTTCTCCCGCATGTTGCGCTGCCGCAGCACGCGGTAGAGCGCCTTCTTGACGTCCTTGCCCTCGGGCATCGGCAGCACGTAGGAGCCGGACCGGTGCACCCGGCGCACCGCGTACTCGCCGTGCTCGTCCTTCTCGAATTTCACGCCGTAGCGTTCCAGCCGCTGCACCATCGCGAAACCGCGGGTGGCGGTCTGATAGATGGTGCGCTGGTTGACGATTCCGTCGTTGGCGCGGGTGATCTCGGCGACGTAGTCCTCCGGTTCGGCCTTGCCGGGGATGACGGCGTTGTTGACGCCGTCCATGCCCATGGCCAGCGCGCCGGAGTGCCGCACGTGCGCCTTCTCCAGCAGCAGCACGCGGGCGCCGTGCTCGGCGGCGGTCAGCGCGGCCATGGTGCCGGCGGTGCCGCCGCCGATCACCAGCACGTCACAATCCAGCCGGACGGTGTCAGATAGCGCGGGAATCATGAATTGTCCAATGCCTCGATGATTTCGGTGCGTAATGCGGTGCGGTCGACGTTCTCGGTGCGGGGCGCCGGGATCTCCCGCAGCACGCGCAGGCCCCCACCGCCCAGCACCGCGACGCGGTCGCCGAGGATCAGTGCCTCGTCCACGTCGTGGGTGACGAACACGATGGTGGTGGGGTGTGCCCGCCACGTGGTGATCAGCAGCCGTTGCATGGCGGCACGGGTCTGCGCGTCCAGTGCGCCGAACGGTTCGTCCATCATCACGGCGCGGGGCGCCCCGGCCAGACCGCGGGCCAACTGCACCCGCTGGCGCATGCCACCGGACAGGCTCTTGGGCAGGTAGTCGGCGAACCCGGTCAGGCCCACCTCGTCGATCCAGCGTTCGGCGCGCGCCCGCCGGTTCGGCCGTGGTTCGCCCCGGAGTTTCAGCGCCAGTTCGATATTCGAGCGGACGCTGCGCCACGGCAGCAGGGCACTGTCCTGGAACACCATGCCCCGGTCCCGCGACGTGCCGGTGACGGGTGCTCCGTCGGCGCGCACCCGGCCGGCGTCCGGGGACAGCAGCCCCGCCAGCGCCCGCAGTACCGTCGACTTGCCGCAGCCCGACGGTCCGGTCAGCACCAGGATCTCCCCCGGCTGCACCGTCAGGGTCAGGTCGCGCAGCACCGGAGCCCCGGTGTAGGACAGCGTGACCCCGTCGAGTTCCAGGCGTAGGCCTTGGACCACTGCGGTACTCATCGGGTTGTCTCCTCACCGCGCGGCAACCACCGGGTGGCCCGACGGCCGATCAACTCGATCGCCGCGGCGGTGCCGAAGCCGAGCACGCCGATGGTGATGATGCCGACGAACACGGCCGGGTAGTCCAGCACCGTGTAGGCCTGCCAGGTGCGGTAGCCGACACCGAGCCGGCCGGAGATCATCTCGGCGGAGATGACGCAGATCCAGGCCACCCCCATCCCGACGGACAGCCCGCCGAACAGGCCGGGCAGGATGCCGGGCAGCACCACCTGGCGCAGTACATCCCAGCGCCCGCCACCGAGCGTGCGCACCGAGTCCTCCCAGATGGTCGGCAGCGCCCGCACCGCATGCCGGGTGCTCACCATGATCGGGAAATACGCGGCCAGGAACGTGATGGCGACGATGCCGGCCTCATCGGAGGGGAACAGCAGGATGGCGACCGGCACGATGGCGATGGCCGGGATCGGCCGCAGCAGTTCGGCCGGCGGCCCGAACACGTCGGCGAACACCGGCGAGCGGGCCAGCAGGATGCCGGTGATCACCCCGACGACCGCGGCCAGCCCGAACCCGGTGAGGATCCGGATCAACGACTGCGCGAGGTCCAGCCAGTAGGCGGCGGTGCCCAGCCGGTGGCCCAGCGCGGCGCCGATCTCGGTGACGGTCGGCAGCGTGTCGAAGCGCAGCCAGAACCGGAAGCCGTTGGCGGTCAGCACTTGCCAGAGGCCGATCGCGGCGAGCACCGAAGCCGCCCGCAGCGCGCGATGCCGCCACCCACCGCGAGCGCGGGTGGCCCGCGGCACGGTGGCCTCGGTGGTGGGCCGACTGGCCAGGGTGGTCATACCGCCCCCGCCAGCGCCTGCTGATAGTCGACGGTGCTGCTGCCGGGATGGGCGGCGGTGTAGCGCTGCGCGCCGGCCGCGGTGTCGAAGGGCAGATAGTTCTGCCCGTCGCGCACCCAGATGGACTTGTCGGCGAACCAGCGGGTGCCCAGTTCGGTGTCGGGCACGTACGCCGCCCGCACCGTGGCACCGCGGGCCTGCGCGTCGCGCACCGCACGCAGCAGCTGGTTGGGGCTGGCCGCGGGCTGGGTGGTGTCGGCGCCCTGCAGCCAGAGCTCCCCGGCCGCCGGCGTGCCGGTGGTCTTGACCGCCGCGTCGTAGTCCAGGCCGCGCGCCGCGAACGCGGCCCGCAGCGGCCCGTCCTGCACGAAGCCCGGGACGTCCAGCTCGGCGAAATCGCCGATCGACTTCAGGTACGGCACATCGCCTTTGAGCGCGTCCACCAGCGACGGCTTGAGGGTGGTGTCGAAGGAGGTGCCGCCGGGGCCGTTGTACAGGTACACCACCTCCTGCGGCAGGCCGCTGCCCTCGGCGACGATGCGGGACGCCTCCAGCGGTTTGGTGTTCAGGAAATCGGTGGCGTCGAGTTGGGCCTGCAGGAACGCGTCGAGCACCTCGGGATGCTCGGTTGCATAGGCGCGCCGCACCACCACCCCGTGCAGGGTCGGGTAGTTCAGCGCGGCACCGTCGTAGAGCAGCTTGGCCTTGTTCTGGAACACCAGCAGCCCCGGCCACGCCACGAACTGCGAAAGCCCCTGTACCTGACCGGATTCCAGGGCGGACGCGCCGACCTGGGGTTGCTGGTTGAGCACCTCCACACCGGTCTTGGGGTCCAGGCCGGCCTGCGCCAGCGCCCGCACCAGCGTGCCGTGCCCGGCCGAGCCGACACTGGCGGACACCTTTTTCCCGGCCAGGTCGGTCAGCGTGCGGGCCGGCGAATCGGGCGCCACCACAACCATGTTCAGCGCGCCTTTGGGGTTGTACCCGGTGACCGACACGATCTCGGTGCGGGCGCGGTCATTGCCCTGGGTCTTGGAGCCGTTGATCAGCATCGGGTAGTCGCCCATCGAGCCGATGTCGATCTTCTCGGCCACCATCTGCGCGGTGATCGGGGCGCCGGTGTCGTAGTCCTGCCAGGTGACGTTGTACTTGGTTCCGGTGCGGGTGGTGATGTCGGCCAGCCGGTGCTCCAGGTAACCCTGGGCTTTGAGCAGGGTGCCGGCGGTGACGGTGTTGATGGTCTTGGATTGATAGCCGATGACGACGTCGACCACGTCATCGGAGCTGGTGGTCGAGTCCAGCGAGCACCCCGACAGCGTGAGGGCGGCGAGCAGGACCGCGAGCGGTTTCTTCATGGGGGTCCTTAGCGGATGAGGTAGGGCATGTTGACGGTGACGGCGCCGGTGGGACAGCGGGCGGCGCACGGCCCGCAGTACCAACACTCGTCGACATGCATGTAGGCCTTGCCGTTGTCGGGGTTGATGGCCAACGAATCCATCGGGCAGATCTCCACGCACAGCGTGCAGCCCTCGATACACAGGGATTCGTCGATCGTCACCGGCACGTCGACACGGGTGTTCACCAAAGCCATTTCAGCTCCTGATCAGTTGCGGAAGAGGTTGCCGCGCATGGTGATCCGGTCACCACGCATGCGGATGTATTCGAGGTCCACCGGACGCCCGTCGCCCAGACTGGTGAGCCGCTCCAGCATCAGCAGGGCGGCACCGTCGGGCACCTGCAGGGTCGCCGCCGAATGCGGGTCGGCCGAGATGGCTTCCAGCGCAAGGCTTGCCGACCCCAACCGCTGCCCGCTGACCTGTTCGATGAGGGCGAACACGTCGTTCGTCTCCAACGGGTGTTCGACCACCAGGTCACCGATATCGGGTGCCAGATAGGTCAGGTCCAGGGACAGCGGCAGATCGCCCAGATAACGCAGCCGTTCGATGTAGACCACCCGCGTGCCGGGTTCCAGCTCGAGCTTGCGCGCCACCGTCGGCGGGGCGGCCATCCGCAGCACCGCACGCACCTCGTTGCGCACCTCGCCGTAGTCCTTGAAGGTCTCCTTCAGCCCGACCAGCGCGTCCAGGCCGTGGTCGTACTTGCGGACCGCGACGTGGGTGCCGACCTTGGTGCCGCGGTCGATGAGCCCCTCGGCCTTGAGTACCGCGAGTGCTTCCCGGACGGTGTTGCGCGACACCGAGAACTCCGTCGCCAGGTCGGTCTCGCTGGGTAAGCCGTCGGGGTAGCCACCGGCATGGATGTGGTGCCGCAGCACGTCCGCCACCACCCGCGCCTGGTCGGCGCGCGTGCGGCGGATCGGGGTGGGGTGTGGGTTGTCGGCTGCCACGCACTCACCGTAAGGGCGACTGGCGGTCCGTCCCGGCGGGCTGACCGGCCACGATGTCGGCGATGGCCGATTGCGCCGCCTGCCCGGCAGATGTACCTGCCACAAGAGGGAGGGTTCGTGCTATTGCGCCACCCGCTGCGCGGGCGCAGGCATTCAGATCGCGCTGAGCGGAAAGATCGCTACATCGATCGCGACAGCACCCTGCCGAATTGCAGCAGGCGTTCCATCTGCGCCAGCCCGCCGTTGCCGACGGACTTGGTGTAGCGGAACGACTCGCAGTACAGGTCGCTGTCGGTGGCCGAGGTCTTCCTGGACCGGGTCACCAGCTGGGTGTACATCCGCAGCCGGACCTCCGACAGCCGCCGGGTGCCGTCGTCGAGCACCTCGAACTGGGTGGACAGGATGTGGTCGGTGATGGTCGACAGCAGGATGGTGCGCACCGAGGACGCCAGCTGACGGCGGTCGTCGGCGTACTCGTCGTCGGCGCGCCACATGATCAGCCGCCTCCCGTCGGTGGCGACGACCTCCTGCCACAGCGCCGAACCCCAGGACTCCTCGGTCTCGCCGCGCGACATGATGAACGACGCGATACCGGGGAACTCGACGACCGACCTCAGCTGCTCCAGCGCGAGCTCGGGATCGCGCAGGTACACACCGGCGGCGTCCTTGACATTCATGTACGGCGCCCAGTCCTGAGGTGCGTTCATCAGGTCCCTTCCGAACCTCGCAGCGCCGCGGCGGCGGCCCGGATCTGGGGTGTCACCAGCATCACCTGGCCGAGCACGCCGTTGACGAACCCCGGCGACTCGTCGGTGGACAATTCCTTGGCCAGCTCGACGGCCTCGTCGACGGCGACGGGCTCGGGCACGTCGTCGGCGTGCAGCAACTCCCACACCGCCACCCGCAGGATCGCCCGGTCCACGGCGGGCAGCCGGTCCAGCGTCCAGCCCTGCAGGTGCGCGGAGATGAGCTCGTCGATATGCGCGGCATGCTCGGTGACCCCGCGCGCCACCGTCACCGTGTACGGGTTCAGCGCGGTGATGTCGGCCTGGGTGTGGGACAGCTTGTTGCGGCCGTCGGCCACCTCGGCGGCCGTGATGCTGCGGGCCTCGGCCTCGAACAGCAGGTCGACGGCGCGTTTGCGAGCCTGATGCCTGCCGCGGTCCCCGCGACGGTCAGCCATGGTTAAGCGTTCACCCGTCCCAGGTAGCTGCCGTCGCGCGAGTCGACCTTCAACTTGTCGCCGGTGTTGATGAACAGCGGGACCTGCAACTCGGCGCCGGTCTCCACGGTGGCGGGCTTGGTGCCGGCGCTGGAGCGGTCACCCTGCAGGCCGGGCTCGGTGTGCGTGACGACCAGTTCGACGGTGACCGGCAGTTCCAGGTACAGCGGTGCGCTCTCGTGGAACGCGATCTGCACCACCATGCCCTCCAGCAGGAAGTCGGCCAGCCGGCCGACGAGCGACTCCGGCAGCGGGTGCTGCTCGTAATCCTCGGAATCCATGAAGACGAAGTCCGAGCCGTCGCGGTACAGATAGGTGGCGTCGCGGCGGTCGACGGTGGCGGTCTCCACCTTCACCCCGGCGTTGAACGTCTTGTCGACCACCTTGCCGGTCAGCACGTTCTTGAGTTTGGTGCGCACGAAGGCGGGCCCCTTACCCGGCTTGACGTGCTGGAACTCGGTGATCTGCCACAACTGGCCCTCGATGTTGAGGACGAGTCCGTTCTTGAAGTCGGCGGTTGATGCCACGGTCTGTACAGCTCCTAGATCAGTTGATGACGACCAGTTCCTTGGGGAACCGGGTGAGCAACTCGGGTGTGGGTGCGTCCGCACTGCCCACGACCAGGGTGTCCTCGATCCGGACACCGCCCCGGCCGGGCAGGTAGACACCGGGCTCCACGGTCACCGCAGCGCCAGCAAGCAGTGTACCGACGGACGACGCGCTGATTCCCGGCGCTTCGTGGATCTGCAGTCCGACCCCGTGGCCCAACCCGTGGCCGAAGTTCTCGGCGTAGCCGGCATCGGCGATGACCTGCCGTGATGCGGCGTCGACGTCCTTGAGTCCGGCGCCGGGCGCCAGCGCGTCCCGGCCGGCCCGCTGCGCGGTGGCCACCAGGTCGTAGATCTCGCGCTGCCACGTCGCCAGCGGCGCCAGCACGAAGGTGCGCGTCATATCCGAGTGGTAGCCCGCCACCAACGCGCCGAAGTCGATCTTCACGAAATCACCCGGCGCCAGGACGGCGTCGGTCGGGCGGTGGTGCGGGATCGCCGAATTGGCGCCGGCGGCGACGATGGTCTCGAAGGACACCCCGTCGGCGTCGTGGTCGAGCATCAGCGACTCCAGCTCGCGGCCGACCTCTTTCTCGGTTCGCCCGGCCCGCAGCCCACCACCGTCGACCAGCTCGCGCAACGCTGCGTCGGCGGCCTCACAGGCCAGCCGCAGCATGGCGATCTCGCCGGCATCCTTGACTTCGCGCAACCCCTCGACCAGGCCGGGCGCCCGCACCAGGTCGACCCCCTCGGCCGCGCGCTGCAACCGGGTGTGGCCGTCGACGGTCACCACGTGACTCTCGAAACCGAGCCGGCGGATGCCGGCACCGGCGGCGCGGGCGGCCAGATGCGGGCCGCAGGCGCGCTCGATGACGAGCTCGGCGTCGGGGGCCTGCGCGGCGGCCTGGGTGACATAGCGGCCATCGGTGGCCAGGACCGGCGTGTCGTCGTCCGCCAGGATCAGCAGCGCGGCGTTCGACCCGGTGAAACCGGACAGGTAGCGCACGTTGACCAGGTCCGTTACCAGCATCGCGTCCAGATCGGCGGCGGCCAGCGCCGCTCTCAGCTTTACTCGGCGCGCAGATATCGTCACGACCGCTGACGGTACTCGCTACGCTGTGCCCTCATGAGCAAGTGGTTGCTGCGCGGACTCGTGTTCGCGGCGGTGGTGGTGGTCCTGCGATTGATCCAGGGTGCACTGGTCGACGCCTTCCCGACGAAGGCCGGCTGGATCAGCCCGGCGCTGGGCCTCTTCCTGGCCGTACCCGTGCTCGTGTGGGGCTACCTGGACGGCCGGGCGGATGCCACCGCCCAGTCCGACCCGGACCGGCGCGCCGACCTGGCGATGGTCTGGCTGCTGGCCGGCCTGGTCGCCGGCCTGCTCGGCGACCTGGTCACCTGGTTCATCGGGCTGGTCTACCCGGCGGTGTACACCGGCAACCTGATCAGTGAGCTGACCTCGTTCGCGGCGTTCACCGCGCTGCTGGTCTTCTTGGCCGGTGTCGTGGCGGTGACCATCGGCCGCTGGACGGTCGATCGCAAGGCGCCGCCGTACGAGCGGCGCCGCGAGGGTGACGAACGCGCCGACACGGACGTGTTCGCGGCCGTGCAGCCCGAGCGCGCCGAGTAGCGGTTACGGGTTCCCGACCACCGAATAGGCGGCGGCCAGCAGGCTCGGGTCCGGCCCTTCCAGCCGGCCCGGCTTGGCCAGACCGTCGAGCACGACGAACCGCAGGATGCCCGACCGGTTCTTCTTGTCCCCGGCCATGTATTCCAGCAGTTGCGGCAGCGCATCGGGGTCATAGCTGACCGGCAGCCCCAGCGCCGTCAGCACCCGGCGGTGCCGGTCGGCGGTGTCGTCATCGAGGCGACCGGCGAGGCGCCCCAGCTCGGCGGCGAAGATCAGCCCCACCGATACCGCGGCGCCGTGGCGCCACTTGTACCGCTCGCGGCGCTCGATCGCGTGCGCCAGCGTGTGCCCGTAGTTGAGGATCTCGCGCAGCGCCGACTCTTTCTCGTCGGCGGCGACCACCTCGGCCTTGACCGCGATCGCGCGCCGGATCAGTTCCGGCAGCACCGTCCCGGCCGGGTCGATGGCGGCCTCCGGGTCGGCCTCGATGAGGTCCAGGATGACGGGGTCGGCGATGAAGCCGGCCTTCACGATCTCGGCCATGCCGGCCACGATCTCGTTGCGCGGCAACGTCTGCAGGGTGGCCAGGTCCACCAGCACCGCCAGCGGCTGATGGAACGCGCCGACGAGGTTCTTGCCGGCATCGGTGTTGATGCCGGTCTTGCCGCCGACGGCCGCGTCGACCATGCCGAGCAGGGTGGTGGGCACGTGCACGATGTCCACGCCGCGCAGCCAGGTGGCCGCGGCGAAGCCGGCGACGTCGGTGGCCGCGCCGCCGCCCAGGCTGACCAGGGCGTCCTTGCGGCCCACCCCGATCCGGCCGAGCACCTCCCACAGGAAGCCGACGACGGGCAGCTCCTTACCGGCCTCCGCATCCGGGATCTCCACGCGGTGCGCGTCGATCCCCTTGTCCTGCAAGTGCTTCCGGATAGCCTCGGCGGTCTGGGTGAGCGTGGGCTGGTGCAGCACCGCCACCTTGTGCCTACCCTCCAGGACGCGGCCGAGGTCTTCGAGCAACCCGGTGCCGATGATGACCGGGTACGGGCGGTCGACCTGAACGTCCACCGTCACGGGTTCACTCATTGCGCGCCTCTGCTCGTCGGGCCAGCGCCGCCGGGGTGGGCGGCGCATCGGTGGTGGGGGCCGGGTTCAAGATGGTGGGCCGCCGCCACGGCGGGCGGCGCCGGCGCCGGGAACGGTGCCCCTGCCCGCAGCCGTCCAGCCGGGTGACGATGTGCCGGACGACGGCGCCCGGGTTACGCCGGTTGGTGTTGACCCGCATGGTGGCCACCTCGCGGTACAGCGGTACCCGCTGGGCCATCAGGGTGCGGTACCGCTCCGCCGGGTCGTCACCGGCCAGCAGCGGGCGCGCACTGCCGGTGGTACGCCGAATCCCTTCGGCGGCACTGATTTCCAGGTAGATGACGGTATGCCCGGCCAGCGCCTCGCGCACGGCCGGCGTGGTGATGGCACCGCCGCCGAGCGACACCACACCCTCGTGCTCGGCCAGCGCGGCGCGCACCACGTCGGCCTCGATCTGGCGGAACTGCTGTTCCCCGTCGGTGAAGATGTCGGCGATGCTGCGGCCGGTGGTCTCCACGATCATGGCGTCGGTGTCCAGCAACGGCACCTGCAGCGCCTTGGCCAGGCGCCGCCCGATCGTGGACTTACCGGATCCCGGCATCCCCACCAGTACAGCCTTGGGCGCCATGGGTTATCCCGAGGCCTGCTGGGCCGGTTCACGCTCCCGCACCGCGGCCAGGTAACTGTCGACGTTGGCCTTGGTCTCGGCCAGCGAGTCGCCGCCGAACTTCTCCAGCGCGGCCCGCGCCAGCACCAGCGCGACCATGGTCTCCACCACCACACCGGCGGCGGGCACGGCGCACACGTCGGAGCGCTGGTGGATGGCGACGGCCTCGTCCCCGGTGGCCATGTCGACGGTCGCCAGCGCACGCGGCACCGTGGAGATCGGTTTCATGGCCGCCCGCACCCGCAGCGGCTGACCGTTGGTCATCCCGCCTTCCAGGCCGCCGGCGCGATTGGTCGAGCGCAGCACGCCGTCGGGTCCGGGGTACATCTCGTCGTGGGCGACGCTGCCGCGCCGGCGCGCGGTCTCGAAACCGTCACCGATCTCGACACCCTTGATCGCCTGGATGCCCATCACCGCGGCGGCCAGTTGGCTGTCGAGTCGGTTGTCGCCGCTGGTGAACGAACCCAGCCCGATCGGCAGGCCGGTGACCACCACCTCGACCACACCGCCAAGGGTGTCGCCGTCCTTCTTGGCGGCCTCGATCTCGGTGATCATGGCCTGCTCGGCCTGCTCGTCGAAGGCGCGGACCGGGCTGGCGTCGATGCGGTCCAGATCCTGCGGCAGCGGGGCGGGACCGTCGTACGGCTTGGAGGCGCCGATCGAGATGACATGCGAGATGACCTCGACACCGAGGGCCTGGTGCAGGAAGGCGCGTGCCACGGTGCCGGCGGCCACGCGCGCGGCCGTCTCGCGGGCGCTGGCGCGCTCCAGCACCGGGCGGGCGTCGTCGAAGCCGTACTTGAGCATGCCGGCGTAGTCGGCGTGGCCGGGCCGCGGCCGGGTCAGGGGCGCGTTGCGGGCGGCGTCGCTGTCCAGCTGTTCGGCCGGCACCGGGTCGGCGGCCATCACCGTCTCCCACTTGGGCCACTCGGTGTTGCCGATCTCGATGGCGATGGGTCCGCCCAGGGTCACGCCGTGGCGCACCCCGGCCAGCACGGTGACCTGGTCCTTCTCGAATTTCATCCGGGCGCCGCGGCCGTAGCCGAGGCGGCGCCGCTGCAGCTGGGTGGCGATATCGTCGGAGGTGACGGACAACCCCGCAACCATGCCTTCGACCATTGCCACCAGGGCGCGGCCATGGGATTCACCAGCGGTAGTCCAACGCAACACGGGTGTCATTCTCCCATGCGGGCATCCGGCCGACCCAATCCGTCGACCGGTGCACTCCACTGCAGCAGCACGGTGTCGATCCAGCGCTGGTGTTTGTACCCCACGCGCTCCAGCCGTCCCGCGGTCCGGAACCCGAACCGCTGGTGCAGGCGCACCGAGGCCGGGTCTCCGGAATCGGCGATCACGGCGATGATCTCCCGCACCCCGGCCGTCTGGGCGGCGTCCAGCAATGCCCCCAACAGGCGTCCCCCGTGACCCTTACCGACGGCCCACGGCGCGATGTAGATGGAGTCCTCGACGGTGGCCCGGTAGGCCGGACGCGTCTTCCACGGCGCGCAGTAGGCGTAGCCGGCCACCGCACCGTCGTGTTCGGTCACCACGAACGGCAGTCCGGCGTCGGTGATCGCCGCGAATCGCCGGTGCCATTCGGCGGCGTCGGGCGCCTCGAGTTCGAACGTGGCGACGCTGGTGGTCACGTAGTGCGCGTAGATCGCGGCGATGGCGGGCAGATCCTCGGTGGTGGCGGCGCGCACGGACATGAGCCCACCGTAGGGCCTACACCAGGACCAGCGTCACGGCCGCGGCCGTCGCCGCACACATCGACGGCCCGTGCGGCACCGGGCCGTGCCGGCCCAGCACCAGGGCCGTCACGGCGTACACCCCGGTCAACAGCGGAGCACCGATCGCCGCCAGCGTCCACACGTCGGCACCGAAGGCCCCGGCCAGGCCACCCAGCCCGATCGCCAGTTTCACGTCACCGGCACCCAGGCCGGCCGGCGCCACCAGGTGCACCAGCAGATACGCCCCGGTCAGGGCGGCGGCCCCGGCCAGCGCGGGCCAGCCACGCCCGGCGAGCACCGCCGCGCCCAGCACCACGGCGGCACCGGGCAGCGTCAGCACATTGGGTAGCCGACGGTGCCGAATATCGAAGCCGCTCAACGCGATCAACCATGCCACCGCCAGGCACCCGGACAACAGCAGCGCCACTCTTCGAGGCTAAAGCCCGCCGAGTGCCTGCCTCATCACCTCTTTGGGGGCGGGCAGCCCGGTGAACTGCTCCACCTGGGCGAAGGCCTGGTTCAACAGCATGTGCAGGCCGCTGATCACCGCGCCGCCGGCCGCGGTCACCGCGGCGGCCAGCGGCGTGGGCCATGGGTCGTAGATCGCGTCCAGCAGCACGGGCACCCCGGCGACGGTCGGCGCGTACTCGGCGGCGACACCGGCGGGCAGGGTGCTGACCGCCACATCCGCGTCGACCGTGGTGCCGAGTGGCACCCAGCGCACCGCTACCCCGAGTGGTTCGGCCAGGGCGACCAACGGCGCCGCCTTCTCCGGGTTGCGGGCGACGACGGCGATCTCGCGCACGCCCAGCGTCGCCAGGCCGACCACCGCGGCCGGGGCGGTGCCCCCCGAACCGAGCACGGCGGCCCGCCGCGGGCCGTCGACATGCGCCACGAGGGCACCGACCACGCCGTCGATATCGGTGTTGTCGGCGCGCCAGCCGGTGTCCGTGCGCACCAGGGTGTTGGCCGAGCCGACCAGCGCGGCGCGGGCGGTGCGCTCGGTGGCGAACCGCAGGGCGGCGAACTTGCCCGGCATGGTCACCGAAAGACCCACCCACTGCGGGCCGAGGCCGCCGACCAGCCCGGGCAGTTGTTCGGCCGTGCACTCGATGCGCTCGTAGGTCCAGTCGGTCAGGCCGAGCGCGCGGTAGGCCGCCAGGTGCAGATCGGGCGAGCGAGAGTGGCTGATCGGTGAGCCCAGGACGGCAGCCTTCCGGCCGACCCCCCTACCTTGCACTATCCAGAACCCCGTTGTGCTTGGCCAGTTCGATATTCGCCAGATGTTGCTCGTAGTCGCGGGTGAACAGCGTGGTGCCCTGCAGGTCGATGGTGACGAAATACAGCCAGTCCCCCGGCGCCGGGTTCTCGGCCGCGGCCAGCGCCGGCTGGCCCGGCGAGCAGATCGGGGTGGCCGGAAGTCCTTCGGAGGCATAGGTATTCCACGGCGTCACCCGGGCCCGGTCGGCGTCGGTGGTCGCCACCTCCTGGCGGTCCAGCGAGTAGTTGACCGTCGAGTCGAACTCCAGCTTGCGGTGCTCGGCCAGCCGGTTGTAGATCACCCGGGCCACCTTGGCGAAGTCCTGCGGTTTGGCCTCGCGCTGCACCAGCGAGGCCACCACCAGAATCTGGTACGGCGTCAGGCGTGTCGTGGCGGCCGCGTCCAGCAGGCCGTTGGCCTCGTACTGCGCCGCGCTCGCCTTGATCAGGCTGCCCAGGATGTCCTGCGCCGAGCCCGACGGGTTGACGTTCCAACTGCCCGGGGCGATCAGCCCCTCCAGCCGGCGGTGATCGGCCCCCATCGCGGTGACCGGTGCGGTGGCCCAGGCCGGCACCGCCAACGCGGTCAGGTCGGCCGAGCCGGCAGCCTTCTTGAGATCCTCGGCGGGCACGCACCGGTGCTCCCCGTTGATGTCCACGCACGAGGCCTTCGAGATGAGCGTGAAAATACCGTCGGTCACCGCATTGGTCTTCACATCGGCGACGTCGTCGAGCTGGCGGCCCTCGGGGATGACCAGCTGTCCCACCCGGCTCTTCGGGTCGGCCAGCCGGGTCACCGCGCCCGACGCGGGGATCTCGGTGCGCAACTTGTAGAACCCGGGCTGGATCGCCGCGATGGCGTCGTTGCCCGTGGCCGCCTCGACGAACGCCTTCGCCGAGGACACCACGTTCTCTTGCTGCAGCGTCTGGCCGATCGCGGTGGTGGAATCCCCGCTGTGCACCTCGATCACCACATCGGCGGTGCCGTCACCGGCGAAGTCGTTGCCACCGAACATCCCGTGCCACAACCTGGAGCCGAGGAACACGACGCCCAGCACCACCACGACCAGGACGGCCACCGCCACCCCGCTGAAGAACCGCCTGCGGCGTTGCATGCGGCGTGCCCGGGCCCGCGCGGCCCGGCTCATCCGGCGCCGCGGCGGTCCGACCGCGACCGGTTCGTGACGGTCGGTACTCCAGTCTTCAGTCATCGGCAATCCCTTGCGCGGACCGGCGCTGGTCCAACCAGGTCTGCAGAATCGATACTGCCGCAACCTGATCGACCATGGTCCGCTGGTTCTTGGCTCGGACACCTGCATCCCGCAGTGCGCGTTGCGCGCTCACGGTGGTCAGCCGCTCATCGACGAGGCGCACCGGGATCGGCGCGATCCGCGCGGCCAGGGTATCGGCCAGCTCGACGGCGTCGTGCGCCGAGGTGCCGGCCCGGTCGGCGAGGGTGCGCGGCAACCCGACGACGACCTCGACGACCTCGTGTTCGGCGGCGAGCTTCACCAGCCTGCGCAGATGACGGCCGTCGCGCTCGCGACGAACCGTCTCCAGCGGCGTGGCCAGGATCCCGTCCGGATCGCAGCCGGCCACCCCGATACGCACCGTGCCGACGTCGATACCGAGCCTGCGGCCCCGGCCGGGATCGTCGGAACCCGGCCTGTCCGGCAGACGCTCGGTGTCGCCCACGCCCTCAGCTCCGGGCGATCTCAGCGCGTAGCGCGGCCAACGCCGCGTCGATACCCGCCGCCCCCTTGCCGGAACCCTGTGCCAGATCGGCCTTGCCGCCCCCACGGCCGTTGACCGCAGCACCCAACTGCTTCACCAGATCGTTGGCGCTGAACCCGAGATCCTGCGCGGCGGCGTTGACCGCCACCACGAACGGCACCGCATCGTCCTCGCCGGCACTCTTCCCCGGGTCACCGATCAACGCGACCACCGCGGGTTCGGCTCCCAGCTTTCCCTTGATATCGCCGACCAGGCTGCGCAGGTCACCGGCCGAGATGCCGCCGGCCATCCGCTGCGCCACCAGGCGCACCTTGCCGACGGTCTCCGCGCCGGCGGCGGCGTTGGCCGCCGCGGCCCGCGCATTCGCCAGCCGCACCTTGTCGAGTTCCTTCTCGGCGGCCCGCAGCCGCTCCACCAGGTTGGCCACCCGTGCCGGCACCTCGTCGGAGGGCACCTTCAGCGAGGACGCCAGCCCCGCCATCAGCGCGCGTTCCTTGGACAGGTGCCGGAACGACTCCAGCCCGACATAGGCCTCGACGCGGCGCACCCCGGAGCCGACGGAGGATTCGCCGAGCAGGGTGACGGGGCCGATCTGCGCGGAGCTGCGCACGTGCGTGCCGCCGCACAGTTCCAGCGAGAACGGCCCGCCGATCTCGACCACCCGGACCTCGTCCGGGTAGTTCTCGCCGAACAGCGCCATGGCGCCCATCGCCTTGGCCTTCTCCAGCTCGGTGTTGAAGGTGTTGACCGCATAGTCCGCCTGCACGGCCTCGTTGGTCACCGTCTCGATCTCGGCGCGCTGCTCATCGGTCAGCGCGCCCTGCCAGTTGAAGTCGAAGCGCAGATAACCCGGCCGGTTCAGCGAGCCGGCCTGAACGGCGTTGGGCCCCAGCACCTGTCGCAGCGCGGCGTGCACCATGTGGGTGCCCGAGTGGCCCTGCGTGGCGCCGTGGCGCCACCGCGCGTCGACCTCGGCGGTCACGGTGTCGCCTTCGACGAACTCACCCGACTCCACCGTGACGCGGTGCGCCCACAGCGTTTTGGCGATCTTCTGCACGTCGGTGACGGCCGCCTTCGCGGTGACCGAGGCGCCGGTGCCGGTGATGGCACCCTCGTCGGCGATCTGCCCACCGGACTCGGCGTAGAACGGGGTGCGGTCCAGGATCAGCTCGACCCGCTGCCCCTTGGCGCTCTCGTGGTCCACCACCGGAACCCGCTTGCCCTCCACGAAGACACCGAGAATCCGTGCCTCGGAAGACAATTCGTCGAAACCGGTGAACTCGGTGGGGCCGGCGTCCACCAGGTCGCGGTAGGCCGACAGGTCGGCGTGGGCCTGTTTGCGCGCCGCGGCGTCGGCCTTGGCGCGCTGGCGCTGCTCGGCCATCAGGCCGCGGAAGCCCTCTTGGTCGACGGTCAGTCCGGCCTCGGCGGCCATCTCCAGGGTCAGGTCGATCGGGAAGCCGTAGGTGTCGTGCAGGGTGAACGCGTCGGTGCCCGACAGCGTGGACTTGCCGGCCGCACGCGTCGATGCCGCCGCATCCTCGAACAGCTTCGACCCGGCCGTCAGGGTTCGGTTGAAGGCGGTCTCCTCGGCCACCGCGATGCGGTTGATGCGCTCGAAATCGGTGACCAGTTCCGGGTAGGACGGCCCCATCTCGTCGCGCACGGTGCTCATCAACTCGGCCATGATCGGTTGCTCGACGCCGAGCAGCTTGGCCGCCCGGATGATGCGGCGCAGCAGCCGGCGCAGCACATAGCCGCGGCCCTCGTTGCCGGGGCTGACCCCGTCGCCGATGATGATGGCCGCGGTGCGGCTGTGGTCGGCGATGATCCGGTAGCGCACGTCGTCATCGTGGTTGCCCTGGGCATACCCGCGCGGGGCGATGCCGGCGACCAAGTCGATGACGGGCCGCACCAGGTCGGTCTCGTAGACGTTGTCCACGCCCTGGAGCAGGCAGGCGATGCGTTCGACACCCATGCCGGTGTCGATGTTCTTGCGCGGCAGCGGCCCGAGGATCTCGAAGTTGTCCTTCGAGGTGCCCTCACCGCGCTCGTTCTGCATGAACACGAGATTCCAGATCTCGATGTAGCGGTCCTCGTTGGCCTCCGGCCCGCCGTCGATGCCGTATTCGGGGCCGCGGTCGTAGTAGATCTCCGAGCACGGGCCGCACGGTCCGGGGATGCCCATCGACCAGTAGTTGTCGGCCATGCCGCGGCGCTGGATGCGTTCGGCCGGCAGCCCGGCGACCTCCTGCCACAGCCCGATCGCCTCGTCGTCGTCGAGATAGACCGTGGCCCAGAGCCTTTCGGGGTCGAATCCGTACCCACCCTCGGACACCGGGTTGGTCAGCAGCGACCACGCCAGCTCGATGGCCCCCTTCTTGAAATAGGCGCCGAAGCTGAAGTTGCCGGCCATCTGGAAGAAGGTGTTGTGCCGGGTGGTGATACCGACCTCGTCGATATCGGGGGTGCGGATGCACTTCTGCACGCTGGTCGCGGTCTCGTACGGCGGGGTGCGGGCGCCCAGGAAGTACGGGACGAACTGGACCATGCCGGCGTTGACGAACAGCAGGTTGGGATCGTCGAGGATCACCGAAGCGCTGGGCACCTCGGTGTGTCCCGCGTTCACGAAATGATCGAGGAAACGCTTCCTGATCTCGTGTGTCTGCACGTGCTGCTGTCCTTAATTCGCTGGGGCCGGTGGTCGACCGCATAACAGTACCGGGCTGCTCATCGCGCCGTTTACCCCATTGTGCGTGGCGCGGCGCGGGAGGACAGTTGTGGGTGACCGGTGGCGCCACCGGGGCGCTGCCCCGACCCGAAGGGGGTGGACCGTGTTCGCACGTTCTACCACGGTGATGGCGCGCCTGGACAAGATCGACGCCGGGATCGCCCATGTCCGCGACGAGGTGATGCCGGCGTTGCCAGAACTGCCCGGCTGGGTGGGCCTGTCGCTGATGGCCGACCGGGAATCCGGTCGGTGCATCATCGTCACCGCCTGGGAGTCCGAGGACGCGATGCGCTCCAGTTTCGAGGAGACCGCGCAGATGCGGAATCGGGCGGCCGGCGAGTTCGGCGGCACGGCCTGGGCGGAGAACTGGGAGATCGCGGTCCTGCACCGGGAGCACAGCTCGGATCGGCGCGCCTGTGTGCGGGCCACCTGGGTGTCGGTACCTCCTGATCTGGTGGACGCGGGCATCGACTACTTCCGCGGGGCGGTGCTGCCGCAGGTGGAGCACCTGCCCGGGTTCTGCAGCGCCAGCCTGCTGATCGACCGCGCCACCGGGCGCGGGGTGTCGTCGGTCTCGTTCAGCAGCCGCGACGCCATGGTGGACAACCGCGACCAGGCCACCGCACTCAAGGTGGCGTCGATGCGGGCCGCGGGTGCCTCCGAGGTCGACGAGGCGGAGTTCGAGCTGGCGATCGCCCACCTGCGGGTGCCCGAGCTGGTTTAACCGCGCAGGAAGCTCAGCCGCACCGAGCGACGCGGGTTGTCCCGGTTGAGGTCCACCAGCACCACGCTCTGCCAGGTGCCCAGCAGCGGTGCACCGTCGCCCACCGGCACGCTGACCGACGGGGACACCAGCCCCGGCAGGACGTGATCGGCGCCGTGTCCCGGTGAACCGTGCGCATGCCGGTAGCGGTCGTCGCGGGGCAGCAGGCGCTGCAGCGCATCCACCAGGTCGTCGTCGGATCCGGCACCGGTCTCGATGATGGCCAGCCCGGCCGTGGCGTGCGGGACGAACACGTGCACCAGGCCGTCGCCGCCCTGGGCGGCGCAGAATCGGCGTACCTCACCGGTGAGGTCGACGATCCGCCGCCGGGTGGTGTCGATGTCGAGCACTTCGGTTTTCATCGGTTCACCGCTTCCGTCGCACGATGGCCCTCAGCTTGTCCAGCCGGGTGCCGATCTCGCGTTCGGCCCCGTGCGTGGTGGGCCGGTAGTAGTCTGTTCCCACCAACTCGTCTGGTGGATACTGTTGGGGCGCAACGCCACCCGGTGCATCGTGGGCGTACTTGTAACCGATCGCGTTACCCAGTTTGGACGCCCCCGAATAGTGCCCGTCGCGCAGGTGCGCCGGCACCAGCCCGGCCTTGCCGGCCCGGATGTCGGCCATCGCCTGTCCCAGCGCGGTGGTGACGGCGTTCGACTTCGGCGCGGTGGCCAGGTGCACCGTCGCGTGCGCCAGCGTGAGCTGCGCCTCCGGCAGGCCGATCAGCGCTACGGTTTGCGCCGCGGCCACCGCGGTCGGCAATGCGGTCGGGTCGGCCATCCCGACGTCCTCGCTGGCCAGGATCATCAGGCGGCGCGCGATGAACCGCGGGTCCTCCCCCGCCGTCAGCATCCGGGCCAGGTAGTGCAGGGCGGCGTCGACATCGGACCCGCGCACCGATTTGATGAACGCACTGATCACGTCGTAGTGCTGGTCGCCGTCGCGGTCGTAACGCACCGCGGCCTGATCCAGCGACTGCTCGACGATCGCGACGGTGATCCGTTCGCCCCCTTCGGCGGCGACCTCCAGGGCGGTCAGCGCCCGGCGCGCGTCACCGGCGGACAGTTTGACCAGCAACTCCACCGCGTCATCGTCGATGGCAACGGCGCCGCCCAGCCCGCGCGGATCGGTGACCGCCCGGCGGATGACGGTGCGGATATCGTCGGCGCCCAGCGGCTGCAACTGCAGGATCAGCGAGCGGGACAGCAGCGGGGCCACCACGGAGAACGACGGGTTCTCCGTGGTCGCCGCGACCAGCAGCACCACCCGGTTCTCCACGGCCGCCAGCAGCGCATCCTGCTGGGTCTTGGAGAACCGGTGCACCTCGTCGATGAACAACACGGTCTGTTCGCCGTGGATGGCCGCTCGTCGGGCCTGATCTATCACGGCGCGCACCTCTTTCACGCCGGCCGACAGCGCCGAGAGCGCCTCGAAACGCCGGCCGGTGGCCCCGGAGATCAGCGACGCCAGGGTGGTCTTGCCGGTGCCGGGCGGGCCGTACAGGATGACCGACGCCGCGCCCGATCCCTCCACCAGGCGGCGCAGCGGCGAGCCCGGTTTGAGCAGGTGCTGCTGGCCGACGACGTCGTCGAGGGTGGCCGGGCGCATCCGCACCGCCAGCGGGCTGGAGGCCGACGGCGCGTCGATGCGGGCCGAGGACGAGGGCTCCCCGCCGGGCACATCGAACAGGCTGTCAGACACGCTCCCTGCTTACCACGGCGTCACGACAGCGCTGCGGGTGCCGTCACGAAGTCGATGAGCTCCTCGACCCGGCCGATCAGCGCGGGTTCCAGGTCGTTCCAGTCCCGCACCCGCCCGCGGATGCGCTGCCAGGCTCCGGCGATATCGGCCTGGGTGGCGTGCGGCCAGCCCAGGGCGGCGCAGATGCCGTGCTTCCAGTCCGTGCCGCGCGGGATCACCGGCCACTGCTGCATGCCCAGCCGGGCCGGCTTGACCGCCTGCCAGATGTCGATGAACGGGTGCCCGACCACCAGGGTGTGTGCACCGTACGGGCCGTTGCCGACGGCCTGCGCGATCCGCGACTCCTTGGAGCCCTCGACCAGGTGATCGACCAGCACGCCCAACTTGCGGCCCGGCCCGGGCTGGAACTCGGCCACGATGGCGGCCAGGTCGTCGACACCGCCCAGGTATTCGACCACCACACCCTCGATGCGCAGGTCGGCGCCCCACACCTGCTCCACCAGCTCGGCGTCGTGGCGGCCCTCCACGTAGATCCGGCTGGCCAGCGCCACTTTGGCTTTCGCACCGGTGACGGCCACCGAGCCGGACGCGGTGCGGGCCGGGGCCTTGGCCACCTTGGGCACGGTCAGGATGACGGGCTTGCCCTCCACCAGGAACCCCGGGCCCATCGGGAAGGACCGGATCCGGCCGTGGCGGTCCTCCAGCTCTACCCGGTTGTTGCCGACACGCACCACCGCGCCGACGAACCCGCTGGTCGGCTCCTCGACCACCAGGCCCTTGTCCGCCGGGTGCTCGACGGAGCGAACCCGCTTGGGGGTGTGCGGGTTTCGGGCCAGGATGTCGGAGCCGTAGCGATCAGTCACCGGGCGATCTTAGGAAGCCGCGCCGGCTTTACGACGGTGCGACATGCCCTCGTCGCCCGACCGTGACACACGAGCTTGACTTGAAGCGCTTCAAGTTCGGCAGAGTGGTGGCATGGCGATCGACCTGGCCGGGCGGACCACCGGTGACCTCACCATCGCGCAGGTGTCCAGGCGCACCGGGCTGGCGGAGTCGGCGTTGCGGTATTACGAACGCGTCGGCCTGCTGGAACCGGTGCCCAGGGACGAGAGCAGCGGCCACCGCAGATACCCGCCGGACGCCGTCGCGGCGGCCGAGGCACTGGCCTGCCTGCGCGGCACCGGCATGTCGGTGCGGGACATGCGCAGCTACGTCCAGAACATGCGCGGCGGCCCCGACGACGACGCCGGCGCAGCCGCGGCCGACCAGCACCGACTGTTCGCCGAGCACGCACGGCGGCTCGGTGACGAGATCGCCCGCTTGGAGCTGCGGCGGCGCTACGTCGCGGCCAAGGCGCAGATGTGGGCGGCCCGCCACCGCGGTGACCGCGACACCGAAGAACGCCTGATCCCCGAACTCGTCGCGCTCGGGGATCGACTACTACAGCAGGAAGGCGCACAACGTTGACCGACGACAAGCAGCTGGTACTCGTCACGGGCGGCTCGGGATTCCTTGCCGGACATACCATCACGCAGTTGCTCGCGGCGGGCCACCCGGTTCGCACCACGGTGCGCTCCGCGGCCCGGGTCGCCGAGGTGCGTGACACCTTGGGCCGGGCCGGCGCCGACACTCACCGGTTGAGCTTCGCCATCGCCGACCTGGCGCAGGACGCCGGCTGGGCCGACGCCGTGGCCGGCACCACCTACGTCTTGCACATGGCGTCGCCGTTCCCGCCGCGGCAGCCCGACGATCCCGACGAGCTCATCGCGCCGGCCCGCGAGGGCACCCTGCGGGTGCTGCGCGCCGCCGCCGCGTGCGGCGTCCGGCGGGTGGTGCTCACCTCGTCGTTCGCCGCCGTCGGTTACAGCCCGCGGCCCTCGGGCTGGGTCTACGACGAGGCGGACTGGACCGACACCTCCGACGAGAACAGCCCGTACGTGCTGTCCAAGACGTTCGCCGAACGCGCGGCGTGGGACTTCGCGGCCGACCATCCGGGCGCACCGGAGTTGACGGTGATCAATCCCGTCGGTGTGTTCGGCCCGGTGCTCGGGCCCGACCTGTCCAGCTCGGTGGGCATCATCGCGGCGCTGCTCCGTGGCCAGCCCGCACCGTTGCCGCGGGCGTCTTTCGCCGTCGTCGACGTGCGGGATGTGGCCGATCTGCACCTGCGAGCCATGACGGCGCCGCGCGCGGCGGGGCAGCGTTATCTGGCCAGTGCCGGCGAGGCGGTCACCCTGCCGCAGATCGCGGCCACCCTGCGCGACCGCCTCGGTGCGCGCGCCGCGCAGGTCCCCGACCGGGTGGCCGACGACGACGAGTTCCGCGCCGTCGCGGCGCAGCGGCCGGAGCTGGAGGTGTTCGCCGGGCTGCTCGGCGAACCGAAACGGGTCAGCAGCGCCAAGGCGGCCGCCGAGCTGGGCTGGCAGCCACGCTCGGCCGCCGACGCCGTGACCGCCACCGCGGAGAGCCTGCTCACGCTGCCGCCGCCGTCGTGACCTCGTCGATGACGGTGTGGATGAAGCGCATCTTCTCCAGGACGGCCGGGGGTAGCACGAACGGGTACAGGTCGTCCTTGCCCATCGAGCGGTTCTCCATGTTCAGCGCCCACGCCAGCGGCAACCACATCTCGATGATGGTATCGAACCCGCTGGGCCCCAGGACTTTCCGGTCGAGGGTGGCGCTGGCCGGGGCGAACCCGAACGCCGCCGAGGTGTCCAGGGTGTCGCGGATGTGCAGGTAGTGCGCGAAGGTCTCGGCCCAGTCCTCGGCCGGGTGCATGGTGGCGTAGGACGACACGTAGTCCTCATCCCAGCCCGCGGGCGCGCCGTCGCGGTAGTGCCGGTCCAGCGCGGCCTGATAGTCGGCATCCGGGTCGCCGAACAGCTCCTCGAACCGCTTGCGGTAATCGGGCACCGCCTCGACCAGCCGGTAGTAGTAGTAATGGCCGATCTCATGGCGGAAATGCCCGAGCAGGGTGCGATACGGCTCGGACATCTCGACCCGCAGCTGTTCGCGGTGCACGTCGTCGCCCTCGGCGAGATCCAGGGTGATCACGCCGTTGACGTGTCCGGTCAGCACCTGCTGATGCTCACTGGAGAGCAGGTCGAACGCCAGCCCATAGTCGGGATCCAGGTCACGCCCGACGATCGGCAGCCGCAACTCATGCAGTTCGGCGATCAGGCGCCGCTTGGCCTTCTCGGCGATCGCAAAGGCGGCCAGCGCCTTGGCGTCATCGTCACCCGGCCGGGTGCGGGTCAGCGCGCAGGACACGCAGAGTCGTTGATCCGCGGTCCGCACCAGCCAATTACATTCGGCCAGATGCAGATTGGCACAAAGCTGGTATTCGGCGTGGTGCACCGCGCCGGCGTTCGCACTCGCCTCGCCGCTGGTGATCACCAGCAGCGCCATGTCGTCGAGCGAAAAGCCCAGCGCCGCACCACAGGACAGGCACACCGAATTCTCGAAGGCGAGCCGCTGACCACAGGTCGGACACGTGAAGTCCCGCATGCACACTCCCCCTAGTACGGCGCGACGTCGACCGCGACGTCTATCACGCTACTCTCCGAGTCGGTGTAGATGATGCCGCGCAACGGGGGCACGTCGGCGTAATCCCGGCCGAACCCGACGACGACGTAGCGTTCGTCGATCAATTGGTCGTTGGTCGGGTCGAAGGCCACCCAGCGGTCCCCCGGCGTCCACACCGACGCCCAGGCGTGGGTGGCGTCGACGCCGACCATGCGCTCCTTGCCGGGCGGCGGGTCGGTGGCCAGGTATCCGGAGACATAACTGGCCGCCAGCCCGTTGGCCCGCAGGCAAGCGATGGCCAGCCGGGCGAAGTCCTGGCACACACCCTCACGGGCGGCCAGCACCTCCGCAACGCCGGTGGAGACGGTGGTGGATCCCGGCAGATAGTTGAAGTCGGTGTAGATGCGGGTGGTGAGTTCGCGCACGACGTCGATCAGGGGCCGCCCCGGCGTGAAAGTCGGTGCGGCGTAGGCGATGACGGCGTCGTCGATCTCCGGCGGCACCAGGTCCATGGCGAATTCGCAGGCCAGCCCGGCCGGCCGGGCCCGTTCCCACGGCAGCCGCAGCTCGGCGTCGTCGTACTGGTCGGGTGACGGCACGTCGACCTCGACGACCGAACGGCTGGTCACCGTCAGCATGCGGTGGTGTTGGGTGACGTGGAAATAGGAGCTGATGTTGCCGTACGCGTCGCGACCGGTGGAGCTGTCGGCCGGCTCGGGATCCACCAGCAGGTCGTGGGCCAGGCACCGCTGCCGGGACGAGCTGCGCGGGATGAGGAAGCCGCGGCCGTAGGAGCTGGTGACCACGTCGGAATACCGGTACGTGGTGCGGTGGGTGATCTCGTATCCGCGTGAGCTCACGGCAGCTCCCGCCTCTCGTCGGGTCCCCACAGCGGCTGCATGCCGCCGGGCAGGGACAGGTGCGACGCGGTAATCAGGCCCGACAGGTCGCGCAGGCCGGCATGAATACCGTCGAGCAGGTCGGCCAGTTCGGCGCGGGTCTCACCACCCGCGTCCGCGGCGACCAACTCCAGGTCCTGCGGGTCGGTGCGGCGCAGCCGGGCGGCGATCTCGTCGACGAGCCGTTCCGGGCGGGACGCGCCGGAGGCCGACGGCAACCGCTTGAGCCCCGCCCGCAGCCGCTCCAGTTGATAGGCCAGCGACCGCGGGTTCTCACCCTCGAACAGCACCAGGTCGGCCAGCGCGGCCAGGCTGACCTTACCGAGGGTCCGGCGGCGGTAGATCACCGACGATTCGCAGGCCACCAGGGTGGATTCGGTGACGGTCTGTTCGGCGTCGGGGCTGCGCACCTCGGTCAGTGTGGCGCGCAGCAGGGCGGTCAGCCCGAGGCCCCGCTCGATGCGCTTGCCGATGTCCATCATCGTCCAGCCGACGTCCTGCACCATCGACTCGGCGGCCATCCCGGACAGCGCCAGCATGCCCGCCAGCGTCTGGCTGTGCGCGGCCGCCAGATAGGCGTCACCTTCGGTCTGCGACTCCGGCGGGGTGGCGGCCCGGTGCCCGATGGCGCGCTCCACCGCGGCCAGCACCATCCAGGTGTCGTTCGACATCTGGTCACGCACGCCGCGGGCCGCCAGGCCGAGCCGTTCCACCGACTGCGCCAGTGAGCCGGGCCGGCGCCGGTCGGCGGTCACCGCCCACAGCGTGCTCGGTGCGACGGCGATCATCTCGTGGTCGTCGCCGCCGCCGGTGTCGGTGCCGGTGATCCATCCGATCGCCGCGAGCAGCACCGGCACGCATTGGCTGCCCGCCATGTCCTGGCGGTACCGGTATTCGTGGTAGCGCTCGCGGGTGACGGTCAGCAACCGCGCCATGTGCTCGGCGCGCTCGGCGTACCGGCCCATCCAGAACAGGTCCGACAGCACGCGCGGCGAGCTGACCGCCCGGGTCGGGCTCGGGGTCATCACCGGAGCCGCTTCGGCGGCGACATAGGTCGGAGCCGGTTCCACCGACGGTGTCGGCACCGCCCTGACCCGCTCCGGGGTGCGCACCCAGATGTCCTTGGCGGCGACCGTGTTCAGGGTGTACGCCGAACTGCCCTGAGCGGGAAGGAATCCCAGGCCGCCGATCATGGGTGCGTAGCCGCCACGCTGGGCGACCGTGAACAACCGCATGCCCACGCTGGCCGCCGACAGCCCGCCCTTGTAGTAATCGGTGGGCGCCGAAGAGAATTCGGGCAACTCCTGGGCCACCCAGCGCCACGGGGTGGCCGCGATCTGGGCGCCGAGTTCCTCACGCCGGGCCGGCGACAGGGTCGGCCCGACGATGGTGCGCCCACCGTCGACCGGTTTGATGAGCAAGGCGGCCAGGTTGGCCCGGATGTGCGAGAGCTCGTTCGGGTAGCCGGCCCAATACACCCCGCCGCTGTGCAGCTGCGGTGTCTCACCCACCAGCAGCTCGGCCAGCTCGGGCAGGAAGCGAAGCAGCGCAGGGCTTTCCAGGATGCCGCTGCCCAGGGTGTTGACCACCGTCACCCCGCCGCGGCGGAGCACCTCGACCAGCCCCACCACCCCGAGCCGGGAGTCGGCGCGCAGGTCGAGCGGGTCGACGTATTCGGCGTCGACACGGCGCAGCACCACGTCGACCCGTTTCAGGGTGCCCAGCGAGCGCATCCACAACCGGCCGTCGCGCACCACCAGATCGGCGCTCTCCACCAGTGGGAAGCCCAGCACGGTAGCCAGATAGGCCTGGTCGAACGCGGTCTCGGAATGCGCGCCCGGGCTGAGCACCACGACGACGGGTTCCTCGGCGGTGTCCGGGGCGGCGTCGATGAGGGCCAGCCGCAGGGCCTGCGCCCACGGTGAGGCCGGGCGCGGGCCCACCCGCTCGTACAGTTCGGGGACGGCGTGGGTGATGACGCGGCGGCCGGCCATCGCGTATCCGGCGCCCGACGGCGCCTGCGTCCAGTCGGCGTTCACCCGGAAGGTGCCGTCGGCGGCGCGGCTGATATCGCACGCGTGCAGGAACAGTTGATGGTGACCGGGCACCTCGATACCGTGCGCGGCCCGGACATAGCCGGGATGGGCGAACAGCAATTGTGGTGGCAGCACCCCGCTGGTGATGGACCGGCGGTCGCCGTACAGGTCGGTCAGCACGGCGTCCAGCAGCCGGGACCGCTGCACCAGACCCGTTTCCAGGGTGTTCCAGTCGCCCGCCGACACCAGCAGGGGCAGCGCGTCGAGGTGCCAGGGCACCGCGACACCGTTGCTGGCCGGTGCGGACGGGTCCACGTGGACGTAGGTGATGCCGTCGTCGTCGACCAGGCCGCGCACCGTCGCGCGCAGCTGGTCCAGGCCGCCGCGGCCGCGGTCGGCGACGCACTCGGCGAGCTCCTGCCAGGTGGGGCGGATGCCGCCGGCGGGGTCGACGAATTCGTCGTAGCCACTGCCCGCCATCCCGCGGATGTCGAAGAGGGCCTGCTGCGCGCGGGCAGCGCGATACCCCACCAGCACATCCTCGGTGGAGCCCGGGGCGGTGGCGGTCACACCGATGTTCGGCTCCGGTGAGCCGTTCGTGCGAAGGACCATTACCGCAGAACGGTACGCACCCGGCGCAAATCGAGGATGCCCGGCGCGCCCATATCGGTGGACTGACGGGCCTGCTTCTCCCGGATATCGGACAGGTCCACCCGGCCCGGTGTGAACCCGGCCACTTCGAACCGGCGCCCGCGGCGGGATTCGGCCTCGACGGCGTTGACCGGCGGGGTGTCATACGCCCGCCCGCCCGGGTGCGCGACGTGGTAGGTGCAGCCGCCCTTGGACGTGCCGGTCAGGACGTCGACGAGCTCGAACCGCAGCGGGGCGTCGACGGTGATGGTCGGGTGCAGCGCGCTGGGCGGCTGCCACGCCCGGTACCGCACCCCGCCGACCTGGACGTCGGCCTTGTCGGTGGCCAGCAACGGGACCGGGTGGTCGTTGGCGGTGACGACGTAGCGGTGCCGGTCGGCCCCGATCAGGCGCACCTGCACCCGTTCCACCGACGAGTCGACGTAGCGCGCGGTGCCGCCCGCGGTGGATTCCTCACCGAGCACATTCCACGGTTCGATGCCCCCGCGCAGTTCGAGCTCGACCCCGTCGAACACCGCGGTACCGATCCGCGGGAAGCGGAACTCGGTGAACGGGTCCAGCCAGCTGGTGTCGAAGTCGACGCCGTGCGCCCGCAGGTCGGCGGCGACGTCGGCGATGTCCTGGATCAGGAAGTGCGGCAACAGGTATCGGCCGTGCAGGTTCTCGCCGTGCCGGATCAGCGGGGCGCGCAGGGGCTCGTCCCAGAACCATGCCACCAGCGATCGCACCAGCAGCGATTGCACCATCGCCATCTGGTGGTGCGGCGGCATCTCGAAGCCGCGCAGTTCCAGCAGGCCGAGCCGGCCCCGCGGGCTGTCGGGGCTGTAGAGCTTGTCGATGCAGAACTCGGCGCGGTGGGTGTTGCCGGTGATGTCGGTGAGCAGGTGCCGCAGGGCCCGGTCCGTCACCCAGGGTTTCGACGCGCCGATCTCGTTGAGCCGCGCGATCTCGGCGAAGGCGATCTCCAACTCGTACAACGACTCCGAGCGGCCCTCGTCGACCCGCGGGGCCTGCGAGGTGGTGCCGACGAACCGGCCGGCGAACAGATAGGACAGCGACGGGTGACGCTGCCAGTAGGTCAGCAGCGACACCAGCAGGTCGGGCCGGCGCAGCAGTGGTGAATCGGCCGGGGTGACCCCACCGAGGGTGATGTGGTTGCCGCCGCCGGTGCCGCCGTGGGTGCCGTCCACGTCGAACGACTCGGTGGACAGCCGGGCCAGCCGGGCCTGTTCGTACAGCGTCTCCAGCTGCACCAGCTGCTCGGCGAAGGTGCCCGTCGGTGCGACGTTGACCTCGATGACGCCGGGGTCGGGCGTCACGGTCATGGACGTCAGCCGGGCGTCGTGCGGCGGCCCGTACCCCTCGATCACCACCGGCGTGTCGATCTCCGCGGCGGCGGCCTCGATGCGCGACACCAGGTCGGTGAAATCGTCCAGGGTGTCGGTGGGCGGCAGGAAGACGTGGAGGAAGCCGGCGCGGATCTCGGCCACCAGCGCCGTGGTGGGCGCGTCCTCGGTCTGCTCGACGGGCGCCTGCTGCGGTGCGGGACCGCGCCGCAACGCGCCGCGGGACGTCAGCGGGTCCGCCTCGAAGGTGCGGCGCGGTGGCTGCCAGCTGATCGAGTTGAGCGGCAGCCGCAGGCCGGCCGGCGAATCACCCTCCAGCAGCACGATCCTGCCGCGGCGCAGTTTCCAGTCCGCGCTGGCCCAACCCGAATCGTCCTCGCGGCGATGCAGGGGCAGCACATACGCGGCGGCCTCGACGACGGGCTCGTCGAGCCGGGCCAGCAGGGCACCGCGCCGGTCCGCGTCGTCGTCGGCCAGGTCGTCCGCGGCCACCACCGGATCCCCGGCCGGCCTGCGCACCGCGGCAGCCAGCCGGCCCAGGGCGTCCTCGTAGGCGGGGCGCACCTGGGTCGGCGGCAACCCCAGTCCGGCCGCGACGGCGGCGAGCAACCGGCCGTCGGATCCGTCGGGAACCGGTGTCGGCAGGCTTTCGGCCCACGGGTCGGCCAGCAGTGTCGGGTCGCTCCACACCGGCTCGCCGTCCGGTCGCCAGAACAATCCGATCTGCCAGCGCGGCAACGGTTCTCCGGGATACCACTTGCCTTGGCTACGCTGCACCAGGCCGTGCGGGGCCCACACCTTCTTCAGCCGGGCGGTCAGCGCGGAGGCGCGCTGCCGTTTGTGCGGACCGTCGGCCTCGGTGGTCCACTCCGGGTCGGTCTGATTGTCGATGGACACGAAGGTCGGCTCTCCGCCGACGGTCAGCCGGACATCGCCGGCCGCCAGCCGGGCGTCGACCTTCTCCCCCAGATCCACGATGGCCGACCAGGCGGCCGGCGTGTAGGGCAGCGTGACCCGCGGGTCCTCGTGCACCCGGGTCACCACATTGGTGAATTCCAGGGTGGTCTCACACGGGCCGGTGGCGCCGGTGATCGGCGCGGCCGACTCCGGGTGCGGGGTGGCCGACAGCGGGATGTGTCCCTCGCCGGCGAACAATCCGGAGGTGGGGTCCAACCCGATCCAGCCGGCACCGGGAACGTAGACCTCGGTCCAGGCGTGCAGATCGGTGAAGTCGGCGGCCGGGCCGGACGGTCCGTCGAGCGCTTCCACGTCGGAGGTCAGCTGGACCAGGTAGCCGGACACGAACCGCGCGGCGTAGCCCAGCTTGCGCAGGATCGCGACCAGCAGCCACGCCGAATCCCGGCACGAGCCGATCGCGGTGCGCAACGTGAAATCCGGTGCCTGCACGCCGGGTTCCATCCGCACGCTGTAGCCGACGTCGGCGTTGACCGCACGGTTGAGCGCCACCAGGAAGTCGATGGTCCGGCAGTTGGGCTCGACGGTGAAGTTCTTCACCCACGCCGCGGTCAGCTCGTCGGATCCCTCGACGGGCCGCAGGTAGGGCTTGAGATCCTCGGCCAGCGCCGCCGGGTAGGCGAACGGAACCGTCTCGGCCCAGTCCTCGATGAAGAAGTCGAAGGGGTTGATCACCTTGAGATCGGCGATCAGGCCGACCGTGATGGTCAGGCTGCTGGCCCGGTTCGGAAAGACCAACCGCGCCAGGTAGTTTCCGAAGGCATCCTGTTGCCAGTTGATGAAATGGTCGGCCGGCTCCACCTGCAACGAGTAGGCCTCGATCGGGGTGCGGGAATGCGGTGCCGGGCGCAGTCGCACCACGTGCGGGTACACCTCCACCAGCCGGTCGAACGTGTAGCTGGTGCGATGCTCCAGCGCCACCTTGATTCCCATGACGGGAATCCCACCACACCGTGGGTGACCTCGCAGCGCTGTCAGCGCCGCGGCTTCATGCGGATGCCGAGTTCCTCGGCCGGCACCCGGTGCCCCTCGGCGCAGTGCAGTTCGACGGCCACCTCCGCGCCGCAGTCCAGATGGGTGAGCCGCAGGGGGCTGTCTTTGACGTGTTTGCGGCCCCATTCGAACATCGCCCACACCACGGGCATCAGGTCGGCACCGGCCTCCGTCAGCACGTACTCGTCGCGGCTGCGCTGCCCGGGTTCCTGGTAGGGCCGCTTGGTCAGCAGGCCGGCCTCCACCAGTTCGGACAGCCGCGTGGAAGCGGCCGCCTTGGTGATCCCGACGCGGCGGGCGAAATCGTCGAACCGGGTGGTGCCGTAGAACGCCTCCCGCATGATGAGCATGGCCGATTTGGTGCCGATCAGCCCCATGGCTTTCTCGATCGGGCAGTGCCCCACGGCCGACCAGGCATCCCGGTCCGCCAGCGCTCCTTGCAGAACTGTCATACACATCACTCTACCTCTGGGTTGATGTGAATATACTCAGGTGTTACATCTGAGTATAGGTTGCAATACTCAGCAGAGGTTGCCCGGCTCAGAGGAGAGCACACATGTCCGGATACTCAGGTCGTGACGCGGTCATCGTCGGTGCGGTGCGCACCCCGATCGGCAAGGGCAAGGCCAACGGTGCGTTGCACGACGTCCTGCCCGCCGACCTGCTGGCGCACAGCCTGCGGGAGCTGACCGCACGCACCGGTGTCGATCCCGCCCTCGTCGACGACGTGATCGCCGGCGCCGTCACCCAGGTCGGTGACCAGGCCGTGAACATCGCCCGCAACGCGCTGCTCGGCGCGGGCTTCCCCGAGACCGTGCCGGGCACGACGGTGGACCGTCAGTGCGGCAGCAGCCAACAGGCCGTCAGCTTCGCCGCCCAGGGCGTGCTGGCCGGCGCCTACGACATCGTCATCGCCGCCGGCGTGGAATCCATGTCGCGGGTGCCGATGGGCACCTCGGTGCTGCCCGGCAGCGATCCGTTCGGCCGCGACATGGCCGCCCGCTACCCGGAAGGCCTTGTCCCCCAGGGCATCAGCGCCGAGTTGATCGCCGCCAGGTGGAAGCTGTCCCGCGCCCAGCTCGACGAGTTCTCCGCAGCCAGCCACGAGAAGGCGGCCGCGGCCACCAAGGCCGGGTTGTTCGACAACGAGCTGGCGCCCATCGCCGGTCTGAGCACCGACGAGATCATCCGGCCAGGAACCACCGTCGAGACGCTGGCCGGGCTGCGGCCGGCGTTCTACAACGAGGCGTATGCGGCCCGCTTCCCGCAGATCAACTGGGAGATCACACCGGGCAACTCGTCGCCGCTGTCGGACGGCAGCGCGGCGGTGATGATCACCAGCGGTGCGACGGCCACCCGGCTGGGCCTGCGGCCGCTGGCCCGCATCCACACCACCACCGTCGTCGGCTCGGATCCGCTGTACATGCTGACCGGTGTCATCCCGGCAACCGAAAAGGTCTTGGCCCGTGCCGGTTTGACGCTGGCCGATATCGACCTGTTCGAGGTGAACGAGGCGTTCGCGCCGGTGGTGCTGAGCTGGGCGGCCGACACGGGAGCCGACCTGACGAAGGTGAACGTCAACGGTGGCGCCATCGCCATCGGCCACCCGTTGGGTGCCAGCGGCGCCCGCATCATGACCACGCTGGTGAACGCGCTCGAACAACGCGGCGGCCGCTACGGCCTGCAGACGATGTGTGAGGGCGGCGGCATGGCCAACGCCACCATCATCGAACGGCTGTAGGCGTGACGACGGTCCTCGTGACCACAGCGGGCGGCGACACCGGCCGCCCGCTGGTGGAGCACGCACTCGGGAAGGGATTGCGGGTCAGGGCCCTGGTCCGCACCGACGACGCGCGCGCCGACCGGCTCCGCGACAGCGGCGCCGAAGTCGTCGTCGGTGACCTGCTCAGCCTGCGCGATGTGCGCGCCGCACTCGACGGAGTGCAACGCGCCTACTTCAACTTCCCGGTGGGCGAAGGCCTGGTCGAAGCTGCCGTCATGTTCGCACAGGCCGGCAAGGAACAGGGCCTGGAAGCGGTGGTCAACATGTCGCAGATCCAGTCGCGCCCGGCAGCACGCAGCAAGGCCACCCAGAACCACTGGCTTTCCGAGCAGGTCTTCGCGTGGTCGGGGATCCCGGCCACCACCCTGCGCGTCACGTTCTTCATGGAATGGCTGACCTACATCGCCGGGCTGATCCGGCATGGCCGCTACGTCATGCCGTTCGACCCGGACAGCCGGTTCGCGCCCATCACTGCCCGGGACATCGCCTCGACGGCCGCCACCATCCTGGCCGAGCCGCAGCGGCACGCCGGCCGCACCTACACGCTGACCGGGCCGGTCGAATACAGCCACCGCGAGCTGTCCGCACTCGTCGGCCACCTGCTGTCGAAGGACCTCGCCTTCGAACAGGTCAGCGCCACAACGTTTGTGGAGCTCCTCGGGATACCGGGCGACGCCGCCAAATCGGGCCACTTCCAGGCGGTGCTGATCGACCTGCGCGAGGGCCGCCTGGCCGGGGTCAGCGATGCGGCCGCCACCATCACCGGGCACCGCCTCACCACGATCGAGGAGTTCGTCGCACAGAACCGCCCATTGTTCGCGTGACCGGGCGCGGTCAGTACTCGACGGTCGCGGACAATCCGAAGTCCGCGAACGCCGCGCTGACCGCGTCCGCGAGCGTCGCGGCGGAATTGGGCCCGGCCACCCGCCACGACGCGACACTGAGCGACATCCGGTCCGGCAAGAAGGCGACGGCCAACCAGAGGTGGCCGCCGCGCCCGGCGAATTCGGCAGCGGTCACACCCGGTTCGGCCATCCGGGCGTCGAAGTAGTCCGCGTCGGTGCCGTCCGGACGGTTCACCGCGGGCGGCAGCTCACCGATGTTCGAGCAGCCGATCGGCTGACCCACCTTGAGCACCATCTTCTCCAGCCGGCGCACCAGCAGCCGCGGGACGAACGGCGTCAACGGCAGCGGCGCCAACAACGCGTCCCGGGTCTCGGCCATGTCGACCAGGGCTTGCTTCAGGTCACGGCGCAACCCGCCGAGGTCGGCGAGCACCGCCTCCGGGTCGGCCAGCACGGTGATGGTGTTGAGCGCGTTACCGGTGGTGTCGCCGTCGGTCCGTTCGCTGACCGGGAACGACAGCATGGCCCGGCCGGCGGCGTCGACCCGCCCCATGATGTGTCCCAGCCGTGCGGCCACCGCGGCGAACAGCACGTTGCGGGTGCCGCCGAGGGCCGCCGCCACCCGGTCGAATTCGACGAGGTCGGCCCGCACCGCCAGCGTCGGCACCACGGCGACCTGATCGGCGGGCGCCCGGGCCGGGGATGGCGCCGGCGCCGGATCGGCGGACTCGCTCTTCTGCTCGCGGGCGATGCGTGCGGCACCGAGCACCGCCGACGGCGCCTGCCGCAGTGTTCGCACCGTGGCGCCGAGGTCCTGCCGCAACGCGGAGGCCAGGCTGCGCGATCGCGGCGGCGGATACACCAGACCGCGCCCGCTGCCCTCTACCGCGTCCGCGATCGCCCCGATGATGCCGCCGGCATCGGATACGGTGTGCGACACCACGAGTGACACCGCGTCACCGCCACCCACCAGGGGCTGCACCGCCAGGTGCCACACCGGGCCGCGCTCGGGATCGACCGGCACGGCCGAACGCGCGGTCACCCACTTCCAAACATCGCTGCGGGGGCACGCAGCGGCGATCACCTCGATGGTCGCCGCACCGGGGCCGGCCACCCAGCGGTGCCTGCCGAACGGCAAGGGCGAGCGTTCCAGCCGGCGCCCCAGCATGGTGCGGCCCAGATTGCGGCTCAGCCGCCGCAGGCCGTCCAGATCGGCGCCCCGTTCATAGATCCAGGTGAACTGGATGACCGGCCCACGGCCCAGCGCCCGCAGCGCGGTGTAGGACGCCTGGTCGATATAGGCGACGGTGTTGTCCCCATGGCTACGGTCGGTGACGCGGTCTGACACGATCCCCCACAATTCCCCCTGGCTTGCTTGCGCCAGCGTAAGGGATCAGGCGCGCTGCAGCTCGAACAGCGGGATGGCCCGACTGGTCTTGGCCTGGTACTCCGCGAACACCGGGGCCAGTTCGACGATCTTCGGGTAGGCGGCGGCCCGCTCGTCGGCCGGCAGCTCGCGCGCGACGACGTCGTACGCGTCGGTGCCGATCTCGATGCGGGCCCGCGGATTGACGCGCAGGTTGTGCACCCAGGCCGGATCCTTGGGCGCACCGGCGTACGAGCCGACGATCAGGATCTTGCCGTCCACCTCCAACGACGCCAGCGGCGACAGCCGCGGCTGACCGGATTTCGCCCCCGTGGTGTGCAGCAACAACAGCGTGCCGCCCTCGAAGGCCGCGACCTTGCCGCCGTTGGCCCGGAATTCGGAGACCACATTGCGGTTGAATTCGTCGAGGGCCGCGGTGTCGGCGAGCAGCTTGTCCTTGTCGATGTCAGTCATGCTTGCTGTCAGCGACCTTGGGCTTGGCATCTATTCCCGATTCCTTGCGCTGGGCCGCGGTGATGGGCGCGGGCGCGTCGGTCAACGGGTCCACGCCGCCACCGGACTTGGGGAACGCGATGACCTCGCGGATGGAGTCGACCCCGGCCAGCAGGGCGGTGATGCGGTCCCAGCCGAAGGCGATACCGCCGTGCGGCGGGGCGCCGAAAGTGAAGGCGTCCAACAGGAATCCGAACTTGTCCTGGGCCTCGGCGTGGTCGATGCCCATCATCGCGAACACCCGTTCCTGGACGTCGCGGCGGTGGATACGGATCGACCCGCCGCCGATCTCGTTGCCGTTGCACACGATGTCGTAGGCGTCGGCCAGCGCGGTTGCCGGATCGGTGTCGAAGGTGTCCACCGACTGCGGCTGCGGCGCGGTGAACGCGTGATGCACCGCCGTCCAGGCCCCCGAACCGACCGCCACGTCACCCGAGGCGGTCGCATCGTCGGCCGGTTCGAACAGCGGCCAATCCACCACCCAGGTGAACGCCCACGCCGCCGGGTCGATCAGGTTCAGCCGTTTGGCGATCTCGATCCGGGTGGCGCCGAGCAGGGCCCGGCCCGCCTTGGGCGTGCCCGCGGCGAAGAAGACACAGTCACCCGGCTGCGCGCCGACGTGCGCGGCCAACCCGTCACGCTCGGCGTCGGTGAGGTTCTTGGCGACCGGACCACTCAGCGTGCCGTCCTCGCCGACCAGCACATAGGCCAGGCCCTTGTGGCCGCGCTGCTTGGCGAACTCCTGCCAGCCGTCCAGCGTGCGGCGTGGCTGCGACGCGCCGCCCGGCATCACCACCGCACCGACGTACGGTGCCTGGAACACCCGGAACGGGGTGTCGGAGAAGTAGTCGGTGCACTCGACCAACTCGACGCCGAAACGCAGATCCGGCTTGTCGGATCCGAACCGGCGCATCGCCTCGTCGTAGCTGATGCGCGGCAACGGCAACGGCAGGTCGTATCCCACCAGCGCCCAGACCGCCTTGAGCACCTGCTCGGAGACGGCGATGACATCGTCGGCCTCCACGAAGCTGAGCTCCATGTCGAGCTGGGTGAACTCGGGCTGACGATCGGCCCGGAAATCCTCGTCCCGGTAGCACCGGGCGATCTGGTAGTACCGCTCCATCCCGGCGACCATCAGCAGCTGCTTGAACAGCTGCGGGCTCTGCGGCAGCGCATAGAACGACCCGGGCTGCAGCCGGGCCGGGACCAGGAAATCACGGGCGCCCTCCGGGGTGGACCGGGTCAGCGTCGGCGTCTCGATCTCGACGAAATCGTGCTCGGCCAGCACTCCCCGCGCCGCGGCATTGATCTTGGAGCGCAGCCGGATTGCGTTACCGGGGCCCTCGCGGCGCAGATCCAGGTAGCGGTATTTCAACCGGGCTTCCTCACCGGCGGTCTCGTCGAGCTGGAACGGCAGCGGGGCGCTCTCCCCCAGCACCGTCAGCGTGGTGGCGTTGACCTCGATCTCACCGGTGGCGATCTCGGAGTTGGCGTTGCCCTCCGGCCGGATCTCGACGACGCCGGTGACGGCGACGCAGAATTCCGCACGCAGCCGGTGCGCCTGCTCCAGCACGGCCGCATCCCGGAACACCACCTGCGACACCCCGGAAGCGTCGCGCAGGTCGATGAAGATGACGCCGCCGTGGTCGCGCCGGCGCGCCACCCAACCCGCCAGGGTCACCGTCTGACCGGCGTCGGTGGACCGCAACGAACCGGCGGCATGGCTGCGCAGCACAAAAACTCCTCTGAAGTCGGGTGGAACGAGTGGCCAGTTTACGTCGGTAGGTTTGACGCTTGTGAACGTGCCGATCGCAGTCGTCGGGCCCGGTGCCATCGGTTCGGCGATCGCCGCCGACCTGTACCGGGCCGGTCACCCCGTCAGCGTGTACGGACGGTCCCCGCGCGCGTCGATCGAGGTGCGCCCGACCGACGCGCCGCCGATCATCGTCCCCGGCCCGGTGCACACCGACCCCGCAGTGGTCACCGGGCCGGCCCGCATCGTCTTCCTGGCGGTCAAGGACACCCAGACCGCACAGGCCGCGCCGTGGCTGGACCGCCTGTGCGACGCAGACACCGTCGTGTGTGTGCTGCAGAACGGTGTCGAACAGGTCGAGCGGGTGGGCCGGTACTGCCCGTCGTCCACGGTGCTGCCCGCCGCCGTCTGGCTCTCCGCCGAGGCCATGCCGCAGGGCTGGATACAGCTGAAGAATCCGCTGCGGCTGGTGCTGCCGGACGACCCCGCCGCGGCCACCGTGGCCGGGCTGTTCCCGGACGGCACCGTCGAACTGGACGCCGATTTCGTCACGGCGGCCTGGCGCAAGCTGCTGATGAACGCGGTGGCGGGCTTGATGGTGCTCACCGGACGCCGGGCCGGCATGTTCGGCCGCGCCGATATCGCCGCGCTGGCGCGCCGCTACCTGATCGAGTGCCTGGCGGTGGCCCGCGCCGACGGCGCCGCGCTGGCCGACCGTGTGGTCGACGAGATCGTCGACATGCTGGCCCAGGCCCCGCCCGATCTCACCACGTCGATACTCACCGACCGCGCGGCAGGCCGGCCGCTGGAATGGGATATCCGCAACGGCGTCGTGCTGCGCAAGGCCCGCCGGTTCGGGCTGCCGACCCCGATCGGCGAGGTGTTGGTGCCACTGCTCGCGGCGGCGGGCGACGGCCCCGGATAACGCCACGGCTAAGGTCGACGGGTGCCGAGAATGTATCCGTGCGAACCCGTTGATCTGGACTTCATCTCCGAGGCACCGTTCCGATTCGTCAGCACCGTCGACTTGGCCATCACCCCCGAACAGGTCTTCGAGGTGCTGGCCGACGCCGACTCCTGGCCGCAGTGGGCGTCGGTGATCACCAAGGTCACCTGGACCAGCCCGCAGCCCTACGGCGTGGGCACCACCCGCACCGTGCACATGCGCGGCCACATCGTCGGGGACGAGGAATTCCTGTCCTGGGAACCGCACAGCCACATGGCTTTCCGGTTCAACCAGGCCTCCACCAACAGCATCGCGGCGTTCGCCGAGGATTACTGGGTGGTGCCCACCGGGGATGGCTGCAACCTCACCTGGGTGATGGCGATGAAACCGAACGGCATCGCCGCCCGGCTCGGCATGACGGTGGGCCGGCCGGTGATGGCCTGGATGTTCCAGCGTTTCCTGCACAACCTGCGCCGGTACACCGACCGGCGCTTCACCGCCTGAGGCGCGCTAGTAGATCCCGGCCCAGGCCGCGCGCCGGCGCTCGTCGGGGTCGGCGACGGTGACATCGCGCGCACTGCCGATCAGCCGGGTGGCCCGGCGCTGCGCGTCGTAGTAGGGCCACTCCTGCAGGCCGCCCCTGGCGAACTCCAGCCAGGTGCGCTGCATGCGCCTGCCCACACCCGGTTGCACGCGCCGGCCCAGCGGATGCAGTTTGCGGCCCAGATAGGAGCCGTAGCTGTGTTGGACGTGCACGATCTCACTGCCGTGGGTGGCGCCCAGGCCGAGCGCCCGCAGCGTCCAGGTGGTGTGGTCGAAGCGATACATGTGGGTGGGTGCCCAGGCGCTGTAGGCGTCGGCGAACGCCCAGGTCGGCGCGCCGAACATGGCATCGGAGCCGAAATCGACCAGCGCCCGCCGGCGCGGGTAGGACGGGTAGGCGGCCAGCACCCGGTCCCGGGCCTGCGGTGCCCGGCGGGCGAAGAAGCCGTCGACACCGGCCGGCGTGGTGGGCAGCATCGGCGGCTTTCCCCAGGCGAACATCGACGCCTCATGACTGTTGGTTCCGATGATCAGCGGGATCCGGTGCACCGCACCGGCCCTGGCCGCCTCGATGGGATGGTGCGGCAGCAGGTCCACGCCATGGGTGAGTCCGTATGCCAGCGTCGGGGTGTCGGCGGCACTGGCCGCCTGGATCATGCCCGCGGCCCGGCGCAACCTCCGTTGCGGCAACTGCTTGAGGTGGCGCGGGTCGGCGCCGAGTTCGGCGAGGAAGGCGCGCGCCTGCCGGGCCCTGGTCTGCCGGTCGGCGATCAGCGGCAGCGCGGGACTCTGCGCGATGGCGCGGGTGAACAGCCCTTCGGCGGCCGGGCTGGCCAGCAACGCCAATACCGATGTGGCCCCGGCTGATTCACCGAACACGGTGACACGCTGCGGGTCGCCACCGAATGCGGCGATGTTGTCGCGCACCCACTGCAATGCCGCGATCTGGTCTCGCAGGCACAGGTTGTCGTCGAACCCCTCGCCCAGATCACCGAGCTCGAATCCGCCGAACACGCCGAGCCGGTAGGTGACGTTCACCACGACCACGTCCCCGTTGCGGGCCAGTCGGGATCCGTTGTACAGCTGCAACTGCCCGGCTCCGTAGACGAACGCGCCGCCGGGGATCCACACCATGACCGGCAGTGCGCCCGACACGTCGGGCGACCACACGGTGACGGTGAGGCAGGCCTCGTCCCGCATCTTGGGGTCGTCGCGGCCGCCGCCGACGAAGGATCGCCCCTGCGGCGGCAGCGGTCCGTGCTCCAGCGCATCGCGCACGCCGGACCAGGGCCGTAACGGCTGGGGTCCCCGGAAGCGCAGTTCGCCTAACGGCTGTTCGGCGTAGGCGACCCCGCGCCACACCCCGACACCCCCTTCGGTGTCGCCGCGCAGCCGGCCATGCGAGGTCGTCACGATCGTCGGGAGTTCGGCGACGATGGACACACCGCAATCGTAGTGTGGAAAGCTGAGCCCAGCCGGGTGCCGACATGCAGATGGGGGTGGTGGGGGCAATGACCTTCAACGAAGGCATGCAGATCGATACGAGCACCGCCTCCAGCAGCGGCGGTGGGCGCGGGCCCGGCCGCGGTATCGCCATCGGCGGTGGATTGGGCGGTCTGCTGATCGTGGTGGTGGCGATGTTCCTCGGCGTCGACCCCAACACCGTGCTCGGGCAGAACGAGGTCGCGCAGAACCAGGAGTCGGTCACCCCGGGATTCGACGTGTCCCAGTGCAAGACGGGCCGCGACGCCAACGACATCCTTGGCTGCCGCATCATCGCCACCGGAAATTCGGTGGACGGGGTGTGGAGCCAGCTGCTCAAGGGCTACACCCGGCCGCAGGTGCGGTTGTTCACCGGTCAGGTGAACACCGGGTGCGGCCCGGCCACCACCGACGTCGGCCCGTTCTACTGCCCGGTGGACCAGACGGCCTATTTCGACACCGACTTCTTCGGGGTGCTGGTCGACCAGTTCGGCTCCAGCGGCGGCCCGCTGGCCCAGGAGTACGTGGTGGCTCACGAGTTCGGCCACCACGTGCAGAACCTGCTCGGCGTGTTGGGCCGGGCCCAGCAGGGCCCCGGCGGCGCCGAGGGCAACGGGGTACGCACCGAGTTGCAGGCCGACTGCTACGCCGGCGTGTGGGCGCACTACGCGTCGGTCACCAAGCAGGAGAGCACCGGCGTTCCGTTCCTGGAACCGTTGAGCGACAAGGATATTGCCGACGCGTTGTCGGCGGCCTCGTCGGTGGGCGACGACCGCATCCAGAAGGCCGCCACCGGCCGGATCAACCCGGAGCAGTGGACGCACGGTTCGTCGGCCGAACGGCAGAAGTGGTTCACCACCGGTTACCAGACCGGCGACCCGAAGAAGTGCGACACCTTCGCCGCCCGCGATCTGGGATGAGCACCGACCCCATCGTGCCGGACACCAAGGACTGGACCTGGGTGCTCACCCGACCATGCCCGGACTGCGGATTCGACCCTGCGAGCACGGGACACACCGAGGTCGCCGACCGGATCGCCACCGACGCCACCGAGTGGGTCGACCGGCTCACCCGGGCCGGGGTTCGCGACCGGCCGGCACCCGACGTGTGGTCGATCCTGGAGTACGGCTGCCACGTCCGCGATGTGCACCGAATCTTCGACCAACGGGTGCGGTTGATGCTCTCCGAGGACGAACCGCGGTTCCCGAACTGGGATCAGGACGCGACCGCGCTGACCGACGACTACCCGTCGCAGGATCCGGCGGTGGTGGCACGGGAGTTGTTCGAGGCGGCCACCACGGTGGCCGACACCTACCGGTCCGTGCCCGACGACGCCTGGTCCCGGCGCGGATTACGCAGCAACGGAAGCGAATTCACCGTCGCGACGATCGCCGTCTATCATTTGCACGATATCGTGCACCACGCCTGGGATGTCGGCCCGGCGGGTGCGGCTACAACCGCGACTGGTGGTTGATGTCGGTGTCGGTGGTGCGCAGCGGCCGGATCAGTGCGTCCTGGGTGAACGACGCGAGCAACTCCCCCTCCTCGGTGTGCACGGTACCGCGGACGTAGGACATCCCGGCGCCAACCTGGGTGCTCTCATGGCCGTACAGCAGCCAGCCGTTCCATTGCACGGGTTCGTGGAAGCTGACCGAAACGGTCATCGGCGCGGTGGACACGGTGAGGTGCGCCTGCGCCGTGCCGATTCCTTCGTGTGCCCGCATGGTCGTCGAAATCCCCAGGTGTCCGGTGAAATACGCGATGAGTGCCTTGGCAAGGTCCGCGCGCTGTGGAATGGGATCGTAGCGCAGCCAGGCGTGGATCTCCGGCGGCCCGACCTCGTCGGGACTGTTGACGTCGACGATGTCGACCAGCCGCAATTCGCGGCCCGTCATCGGCATGTGCGCGACGTTCGCCCCGGCGGGCGCCACCACGTCGGGCTTGGGCAGCTGATGGCGGATGACGTCAGCCGACGGTACGTCGAGCAGCACGGTGATGGTGATGCAGCGCTTGCCGTGCTGCGATGCCGAGACGACGACCGTCGCGGTGGTGCGGCCCTGCGACACCACGTCGAGATCGAGATGCACCGGCGGACCGACCAGCACCGCCCGGGCGAACACGGCGTACGCCGAGCGCACCGATTTGTCCGGGAAACGTCTGGCCGCAGCGACGATCGCTTGCGCCAGCACCTGCGTACCCTCCACCACCTGACGGTCGTCGGCGCCGGCGAGGCCGGTCTGGGCGAGGAATCCGTCGCCGTGCGGCTCGGGTTCGAAGAGGTCCAGTAGACCCTCCAGCGTCCACTCCACTTGATCGGCGGCCTGCCCCGTCGTCGTTCCCGAGTTGGTCATGTGTCCTTTCCGGCACCGGAGTCCCCGCTACCCGCTCTGCAAAAACGGTAACGTCATTCTCGCGCGACGCACAACATGTTCGAGGAAGGTGATCTCGGTGGCCGACTCCCCCGAACCCGAATCCCGCCCTGCCCGCTTCATGAGGTCGGCGCTGGCGATTCTCGGCGAGACGGGCCGGACCGACTTCACCGTCCTGGAGGTCGTCGAGCGGTCCAAGACCTCGTTGCGGTCGTTCTACCAACACTTCTCCACCAAGGACGAACTCCTGCTGGCACTCGTGGACACCATCATGTCCGAGTCGGCCGCCCGCTGGCGCGCCGACACCGACGACCTGGACGCGGCCGCGGCGTTGCGGGCCCTGGTCGACGCGATCAGTGTGCCGGCGGCGTCGAGCAAGCAGGACAGCATCAATCGTGGGTTGACGTTCTACAACGATCACCTGGCCGAGAGCCTGCCGCGGGAGTACGCGCGGGTGCTCAGCCCGCTGCACACGCTGATCGCCGACATCATCGATCGCGGTGTCGCCGAGGGCGTGTTCCGGGCGGATGCGGACACCGATGTCACCGCCACCCTGATCATGCAGGTGGCGCTGGGGGCCTTGCGGTTGCGGGTCCTGGGCGCCGAACTCAACGGCACCCCGATCACCGGGGAGCACATCTTCACCTTCTGCGTCCGCAGCCTGCGCGGCACGGATTGACCTGCGTCGATCGCGATGGTGTCCTCCGTCGCAGTGAGGTGGTAACTTCATTACCGTCATTCGGTAATGAGATTTCCAGGAGGCGGGTATGCCCTTACGCATCCTCGACGTGCCCGAGCAGATGCTGTTCGCCACGACCGCGCAGGCATTCCTGGAGAAGGAGGCGTCGCTGGGCGTCGTGCGCGACCTGCACGCCCGCGACGCCTCGTTCGAATCGGCGTGGTGGCAGCGAGCCGCCGAACTGGGCTGGTCCGGCCTGCTGGTCCCCGAAGACCTGGGCGGCGGAAGCGTGTCCGGTGACGGGGTGGCCGACCTGGCGCTCATCGCCGAGCAAGCCGGACGCACCGTCGCACCCGGCCCCCTGCACCCGGTCAGCGTGGTGCTCGCCGGTCTGGCAGACACCCCCGGCGGCCACGAGGAGACCATCGAAGCGCTCGTCGCCGGCCGGTCGGTGGGCTCCTGGGCCACGTACGAACCGGGCCGTCCGTTCGATCCGACTTCGCCCCGTACCACCGCAACCCGCACCCCGAACGGTTACCGCATCGACGGGGTGAAGGACCGTGTCGAGGCCGGCGATCGGGCCGATGTGTTCCTGGTGGTCGCCGACTGCGACGGAACGCCACGGCAATTCCTGGTCCCGGCCGGCATCCCGGGCGTCGACGTGACGGAGCAGCGGACGGTCGACCTGGTGAAGAAGCACGCCCGCGTGCGCTTCGACGGGGTGCAGATCGACGCGTCGGCGGTGGTGGGCAGTGCCGAGCAGACCGCCGCGGTGCTCGAACGCCAGCGCCAGATCGCGCTGCTGCTGCAATGCGCCGAGACCGTCGGGATCCTCGACACGGTGCTGGCCTTCACCCGTCAGTGGCTGCTCGACCGGCACAGCTTCGGCCGGCCGCTGGCGTCCTACCAGGCGCTCAAGCACCGGTACGCCGACATGAAGATGTGGTTCGAGGCCTGCCGGGCGACCACCGCCGGTGCGGCAGCCGCCGTCGGCGCCCGTTCGACGGACGCTCCGCTGCTGGTGAGTGTCGCCAAAGCCTATGTCGCCGAACGGGCTCCGGTGATGCTGCAGGACTGCGTGCAACTGCACGGCGGCATCGGAGTCACCTGGGAACACGATCTGCATCTGTACCTGCGGCGGGCGGTGCTCAACCGGGCCATGTACGGCTCACCCGAGGACCACCACCGCGCCGTCTACGCCATGAGCCGAAAGGTGCCCGCATGACCGACGCCGCCGTCTCCACCGGCACCGACGAGTCGGTGGCCGACTTCGCCGCACGCGCCAAAACCTGGCTGGCACAGAACATGCCGCCCATCGATCCCGACCATCCGCCCTTCATGGTGCGCGCCGATCAGCAGTCCTGGGATCGAGCCAAGGATCTGCAGCAGCGCCTGTACGCCGGCGGCTTCGCCGGTATCTGCTTCCCCCGCGAATACGGCGGCCTCGGCCTGGATCTCGCGTACCAGAAGGCGTTCAACGTCGAATGCCGAAACTACGAGATGCCGCTGATCCTGAACACCCCGTCGTTCACCATCTGTGCGGCCACCATCCTGGACGTCGGGAGCGAGGAGCAGAAACGGTCACGCATCGCGGCGGCCATCCGCGGTGAGGAGGTGCTGTGCCAGTTGCTGTCCGAACCCAACGGCGGCTCGGACCTGGCGGGTGTCATCACCCGCGCCGACCGGGTCGGCGACACGTGGATCATCAACGGCGCCAAGACCTGGAGCACCAGCGCGTTCGCCGCCGACTACGGCCTGATGCTGGCCCGCACCGACTGGACCGTGCCCAAACACGAGGGCCTCACCATGTTCCTGGTACCGCTGGCCGCGCCGGGCATCACGATGCGCCGCATCAAGGAGATCAACGGTAACGAGGAGTTCTGCGAAGAGTTCTTCGACGGTCTGGTGCTCGACGACGACGCCGTGGTAGGCGCCGTCAACGACGGCTGGACGGTGGCCACCCGGCAGCTACACCACGAACGGCGCGCGGTCGGGGGCGGATCCGAGTTCGCCAGTGGCACCGGGGCCGAGAACGCCAGCGAGATGCCGCCCGACCACATCGGCCTGGCCGAGGCAACCGGCCAGGGGTCCGATCCGCGGGTACAGGATCTCGCCGGACGCGCCCTGGCCCGGCGCATCGTCAAAGAGCAACTGATCGACCATGTCTCGGCGTCCATCGCCGACGGCGGCCTGCCACCCAACGCCGGCACGCTGATCCGGCTGTTCCACGCCGAGACCACCGAGCTCGAGGTGGACACCGCGTTGGCCATCGCCGGGACGGCCGGGGTGGTGGACGACGGGTCGGGGCTGCTGGACATCGGTGTGCGGTATCTGTCCCGGCAGACCGGTTCGCTGGGCGGCGGCAGTTCGGAGATGGCCCGCAACGTCATCGCCGAGCGGGTGCTCGGCTTCCCGCGTGAATACGCCGCCGACCGGGGGGTGCCGTTCAATCAGGTGAAACGCGGTCGCTAGCAACCCGTCTCAGAACAAGGTGGGGTGCGCCGGTGCCGCGACTTCGGAGGAAACGGCACCGGCGCCCGCCATGGGCGGCGTTGCGCGCCCAGTCAGGCCGTACCGGGCCACCAACGGCGCCACCCGGGTACGGAGTTCATCGCGGTAGTCGGCGGGCAGGTAGGCGCCGCGCCGGTACAACCGCCGGTATTCGAAGACGAGTTCGGGATGCGTGGCCTGCAGCCACTGCATGAACCAGCCACGGGTGGAGCCGCGCAGGTGCAGGCCGAACACCGTCACCCCGGTGGCGCCGGCCGCCGCGATCCGGCCGAGCAGGTCGTCCAGGTGCTCGGTGGAATCGGTCAGCCGCGGCAGCACCGGGGCCACCATCACATGGCAGTTCAGCCCGGCCTCGCGGATCGCGCTGATCAGCCCGAGCCGCGCCTGCGGCGACGGGGTGCCCGGCTCCACCTCGCGGTGCAGGTCGGGGTCCCCGATCGCCAACGAGATCGACACGCTCACCGGAACGGTCTGTGCCGCTTCGGAAATCAGCGGCAGGTCCCGCCGCAACAGGGTGCCTTTGGTGAGGATCGAGAACGGTGTGCCGGAGGCCGTCAGGGCCCGCAGGATGCCCGGCATCAACGCGTACCGCCCCTCGGCCCGCTGATACGGGTCGGTGTTGGTGCCCAGTGCCACCGTCTCCCGCGTCCACGACCGCCGGGCCAATTCACGTTCCAGGACGTCGACGACATTGGTCTTCACCACGACCTGTGAGTCGAAATCGGCACCGGGATCGAAATCCAGGTATTCGTGTGTGGGCCTGGCGAAGCAGTAGCGGCAGGCGTGTGAGCACCCGCGGTACCCGTTGACGGTGTAGCGGAACGGCAGCATCGACGCATCGGGCACCTTGTTCAGCGCCGATTTGCACAGCACCTCGTGAAACGTCATGCCCTCGAACTGCGGGGTGCGCACGCTGCGGACGAACCCCAGGCGCTGCAGGCCGGGCAGGGCGCCGTCATCGACGCGTACGCTTTGCCCGTCCCACCGCATGGGTATATCGAACAACTGTTCGATACGAATTGTCAAGCGGCGGCTACGGCCTCGCCTCGAACACCAGGTTGAACGGGGTCTCGGTGGCGCGCCGGAACCGGGTGAAGCCGCCGTCGGCGACCATCACCTCCCTGAGCCGGCGCTCGCCGGCCTGCGCGCCCAGGGCCGGGCCGTGCTGGGCCAGCGACACCGGGACACAGATCATCGAGGACGCCCCGTAGAACACCCGGCCGACCGGGTTGAGGTTGTCGGCGACGCTGTCACCGGCGAACGGCTCCACGAGCAGGCAGTGCCCGTCCGGTCCGAGCGCCTGGCGGGCATGCCGGGCCGCTCCGCCCGGATCGGCCATATCGTGCAGACAGTCGAAGAAGGCGATCAGGTCGTAGTCCGCACCGCCGTAGGTCGTCGCATCCGCCACCTCGAAGGTGACGTTGGTCAACCCCGCCTGCGTCGCGTGCTCGCGCGCCGTCTCGATCGACGCGTCGTGGTAGTCGACGCCGACGAACCGTGATGCCGGAAAGGCTTGCGCCATCAGGATTGTGGTGACACCGTGCCCGCAGCCGACGTCGGCGACGGTGGCGCCGGCGGTCAGCTTGTCGACGACGCCGTCCAGGGCGGGCAACCAGGAGTCCAGCAGGCTGGCCTGGTACCCGGCCCGGAAGAAACGCTCGGTGCCGCGGAACAGGCACGGATCGTGCTCACCCCATTCCATGCCCGCGCCGGTGCGGAAGTTCTGCACCGCCCGCGCCTTCACATGGAAGAGGTCCTCCACCACCGCATAGCCACCGGGCAGGTCCACCGGACCGTTCGGATCGGCCAGGCACAGCGCCTGTTCCTCGCTCAGGTGATAGCGGTCGCCGGATTCGTCGTACTCGACGTAGCCGCCTGCGGCCTGATTGGCCAGCCACTCCCGCACGTACCGTTCGTCGGTGCTGGTTTCCGCGGCCAGCTCGCCGGCCGTCAACCGTCCCCGTGCGAGTGCCCGGTAAAGCCCGAGCTCATCCCCGATGAGAACGAGCGTGGCACTCATCGCCGCACCCAGATCACCGATCGCCCGGCCCAGGAACGCCTGGAGTTTGTCTTCGTCGATGGCCATCGCCGGCTCCTTCGCCCATGGGTATGGACGCCTTCGAAGCTACGCGCGTGCGTGCCCCGACGGAGCAGTTCGAGCAAAGATTTCGCTCAATGCGCAGTTACCACTGCGAGCCCTGGCACACCACGCTGTACGGCGCGTCCTGCGCGACGATGACCTGGTTGTCCACGGCGACCTCACAATGCGGGTTCGGCGCGCCGACACCACCCTTGGTGGTGCTGCTCACCTGCAGGATCGCCCACTGCGGATCGGCCAGCGTGGTCTCGAAGACGAAGGGCCGGTCCGGCGCGACGTTGATGGTCTCGCGCTTCACATACGAGTACGCGTCGGCGTTGTACGCCGCCTTGTCGGCCGGCTGGGCCGTCAGATACAGCACCTGGAAGTCGTACGGGGCCGTCGACGTCAGCGTGTAGCGAACTTGGTGACCCGCAGCCGGCTCGGCCTGGGCCACGCCGGTTCCCAGCGCGAGCGCCGCTCCCGAAACCAGCACCGCTGAAACCGTCGCCCCGACCTTGCTCATACCTTTTCGCATGTCCGTCACATCGCCGGACGCTACCCGATCGTTACACCGGCCGGATCCGCGCCTCGGCGGCGCCGGCGAACAACGGACCAATACCGATCGACCAACAGGTTAATTTGTTCGTCACATACAGAAATTTCACAGAAACTTGCCAGCTCTAACGTGCCGATTCGACACACGTCCCCGTGTGACCGATTTCTCCCCGATTCCCTCGCACGACGCGAAATCGACGGAAAGGCAATAGATGCGACTTCGACGCCCCGCCCTCAGCAGAGGCGCCAACAGGTCCGTCCTGGCAGCCGGGAGTATGGTCGCCGCGGCCGCCCTGGTGTTGGCCGGATGTGGCAGCAAGGCCAGCGAGAGCGACAGCACGGCCGCGGCCGCGGCCGCGTCCTGTGTGGACACCTCGGGCTCCACCATCAAGGTCGGCTCGCTGAACTCACTGTCGGGCACCATGGCGATCTCCGAGGTGACGGTGCGCGACGCCATCAAACTGGCCGTCGACGAGATCAACGCCAAAGGCGGGGTGCTGGGTAAGCAGATCCAGATTGTCGGTGAGGACGGCGCATCGGATCCGGCGGTGTTCGCCCAGAAGGCCGAGAAGCTGATCAAGGACGACTGCGTCGCCGCGGTGTTCGGCGGGTGGACCTCGTCCAGCCGCAAGGCCATGCTCCCCGTCTTCGAGAGCAACGACTCGCTGCTCTACTACCCGGTGCAATACGAGGGCCTGGAGTCCAGCAAGAACATCTTCTACACCGGTGCCACCACCAACCAGCAGATCGTGCCGGCGCTGGACTACCTGAAGGAGAAGGGCGTCAAGTCGCTCTACCTGGTGGGCAGTGACTACGTCTTCCCGCAGACCGCCAACCGCATCATCAAGGCCTACGCCGGCGCCAATGGTATCGAGATCAAGGGTGAGGACTACACCCCGCTGGGCTCCACCGATTTCTCCACCATCGTCAACAAGGTGCGCGCCTCGGGCGCCGGGGCGGTGTTCAACACCCTCAACGGCGACTCCAACGTGGCGTTCTTCAAGGAGTACACCAATGCCGGGTTGACCGCGCAGAAGATGCCGGTGGTGTCGGTGTCCATCGCCGAGGAAGAGGTCACCGGGATCGGCGCACAGAACATCGCCGGCCAGCTCACCGCATGGAACTACTACCAGACGGTGGACAACCCGGTGAACAAGGCGTTCGTCGCCGCCTACAAGAAGGCCTACGGCGCGAACAAGCCGACCTCGGACCCGATGGAGGCCGCCTACGTCTCGGTGTACCTGTGGAAGAACACCGCCGAGAAGGCGAAAGCCTTCGACACCAAGGCCATTCAGGACAATGCCGGCGGGGTCACCTTCGACGCCCCGGAGGGCCTGGTCACCATCGACGGCGAGAACCACCACATCACCAAGACCGCCCGCATCGGCGAGATCCATCCCGACGGGCTGATCTACACGATCTGGGAGTCCAAGGGCCCGATCACCCCGGACCCGTACCTGAAGTCCTACCCGTGGGCCGCCGGCCTGTCGGGCTGACGACGGGTAACTGACACGTGGATGTCCTGATCGGACAGCTGGCAACAGGATTGAGCCTCGGCTCGATCCTGTTGCTCGCCGCGCTGGGTCTGTCGCTGACCTTCGGTCAGATGGGCGTCATCAACATGGCGCACGGCGAATTCATCATGGCCGGCTGCTACACCGCCTACCTGGTGCAGCAGCTGATCGCCAACGCCGGTGCGTCCCTGCTCATCTCACTCGTGGTCGGCTTCGGTGTCGGTGGCCTGCTGGGCGTGCTGCTGGAGATGACGCTGATCCAGCGGATGTACCACCGCCCGCTGGACACGCTGCTGGTCACCTTCGGCGTCGGCCTGATCCTGCAGCAGGTGGCCCGCGACATCTTCGGCGCACCGGCGGTCAACGTCACCGCACCGGCCTGGCTGTCCGGCGGCATCGAGATTCTCGGCGCCGTCGTCCCGAAGACCCGCATCTTCATCCTGGTGCTGGCCGTGCTGTGTGTGACGGTGCTGGCCGTCGTGCTCAAGGCCAGCCCGATGGGCCGCCGGATCAGGGCCGTCGTGCAGAACCGGGACCTCGCCGAGACCAGCGGGATCTCTTCGCGCAGAACGGATATCACCACGTTCTTCATCGGCTCGGGGCTGGCCGGGGTGGCCGGGGTGGCGCTGACGCTGATCGGCTCAACCAGTCCCACCACCGGTCAGAGTTATCTGATCGACGCGTTCCTGGTGGTCGTCGTCGGCGGCCTCGGCCAGATCAAGGGCACCGTGATCGCCGCGTTCGGCCTCGGCTTGCTCAACTCCTTCATCGAGTACAGCACCACCGCATCGCTGGCGAAGGTGATCGTATTCGTCATCATCGTGGTCTTCCTGCAGGCGCGGCCGCAGGGCCTGTTCACCGTGCGGACAAGGAGTCTCGTATGAGGGCGATGCGGACGCGGGGAGCACGAACGGCCTGGGTCGGCCGCTGGCAGACCTGGGCCGGTTTCGCGGTGGCCGCAGTGGTGCTGTTCGGCGTCGCCCCTGCGGTGCTGTCCAGTTTCCGGCTGGGCCTGCTCGGCCAGTACCTGTGTTACGCCATCGTCGCCGCGGGTATCGGATTGGCCTGGGGCCGTGGCGGAATGCTCACGCTCGGTCAGGGCGTGTTCTTCGGCCTGGGCGCCTACATGATGGGCATGCACCTCAAGATCGCCGACGCCGAGATCCGCAAGCAGGCGGTGCCGGACTTCATGCAGATCGCCGGCATCCCGAAACTGCCCGCCTACTGGGAGCCGTTCGCCTCCCCCGCCTTCACCTTGCTGGCGATCGTCATCGTGCCGACGGCGATCGCCGCCCTGCTCGGGCTCGGCGTGTTCAAGCGCCGGGTCAAGGGTGCCTACTTCGCGATCCTGTCCCAGGCCTTGGCGGCCGCGCTGGCCATCCTGCTCGTGGGGCAGGCCACCCTGGGCGGCAGCAACGGGCTCAACGGTTTCCGGACCTTCTTCGGCTTCCGGTTGTCCGACCCGGTCAACCGGCAGATGCTGTATTTCATCGCGGCAGGGGTCCTGCTGGTCGTGGTGGCCGTGGTGCGCCAGCTGATGCAGAGCCGGTACGGCGAACTGCTGGTGGCCGTCCGCGACGGTGAGGAGCGGGTGCGGTTCTTGGGTTACGACCCCGCCAACATCAAGGTGGTGGCCTACACGACGGCGGCGCTGTTCGCGAGCATCGCCGGCGCCCTGTTCGCGCCGATCATCGGATTCATCACCCCCGCGCAGGTCGGCATCGTGCCGTCCATCGCCTTCCTGATCGGTGTCGCGATCGGCGGCCGCACCACCCTGTTGGGCCCGGTGCTCGGCGCCATCGGCGTCGCATGGGCGCAAACCGCCTTCTCCGAACAGTTCCCGTCGGCGTGGACCTACGCCCAGGGCCTGCTGTTCATCGTGGTCGTCGGGTTCTTCCCGGCCGGCCTGGCCGGGCTCGGGGTGTTCCTCAAACGGCGACGCACCAAAGCGGAACCCCAGGCCGCGCCGGACCCGGACCCAGAACCCGAGAAGGTGGGCAGCACCACATGACCGAGGCCGAGACCACGCAGCCGGTGGCCGGCGGCAACGTCGGCATGGGCACGCAATACCTCGAAGTGCGGGGCCTGACCGTCGATTTCGACGGCTTCAAGGCCGTCAGCGATGTCGACCTGACCCTGTTCCAGGGCGACCTGCGATTCCTGATCGGCCCCAACGGGGCCGGAAAGACGACGGTGATCGACGCGATCACCGGCCTGGTCGCGGCCACCGGGTCGGTGAGCAAGTCCGGCAAGGAGTTGTTGGGCCGCAAGGTGCACCAGATCGCACGCCAGGGTGTGGGCCGCACCTTCCAGACCGCCACCGTCTTCGAACAGCTGACCGTGCTGCAGAACCTGGACATCGCGGCCGGCGCCGGCCGCTCGCCGTGGACGTTGTTGCGGCGACGCTCGGGCGTGCTGCCCTCGATCGAGGAGGCCCTGGAGACGACGGGTCTGTCGGCGCTGGCCGACAAACCCGCCGGCGTGCTGGCGCACGGCCAGAAGCAGTGGTTGGAGATCGGCATGCTGCTGGTGCAGAACGCCGACGTGCTGCTGCTCGACGAGCCGGTGGCGGGCATGAGCCACGAGGAACGAGAAGAGACCGGAAACCTGTTGCGGCGCATCGGTAGTGAACGCACCGTGGTGGTCGTCGAGCACGACATGGACTTCATGCGGGCCTTCGCGACCTCGGTGACGGTGCTGGCCCGCGGCCAGGTGATCGCCGAGGGTTCGGTGGCCGAGGTGCAGGCCAACCCGAAGGTCCAGGAGGTCTACCTCGGCACCGCGGCGGCCGGAAACTCCGAGGAGGTCTGATGCTCCAACTGGTCGATGTGCGCAGTGGTTACGGCCGCTCCGAGGTCATCCACGGCGTCAGCCTGGAGGTGCCGTCGGACGGCGTGGCCGCGGTCATGGGCCACAACGGCGCAGGCAAGACCACCCTGTTGCGGGCGGCGGTGGGTCTGCTGAAATGCACTGCGGGCAAAGTTCTTTTCGACGGCGCCGACATCACCAAACTGCGGCCCAGCGCGCGGGTGGCCCGGGGCCTTGCCTACGTGCCACAGGGGCAGCAGTCGTTCGGGCAGCTGACCACGGCGGAGAATCTGCAAGTCGTCGCCGATGGCCGCAAGAACGCCAAAGCGCTCATCGACGAACAACTGGACCTGTTCCCCGCGCTCAAGGAGCTGCTCACCCGGCGGGCCGGGTTGCTCTCCGGCGGGCAGCGCCAACAGCTGGCCATCGCCCGCGCGCTGATCACCGGCCCGAAATGCCTGATCCTCGACGAACCCACCGAAGGTATCCAGCCATCGGTGGTCGCCGAGATCGAGGCCGCCATCACCGCCCTGACCAACCGGGGTGACCTGGGCGTGCTGCTGGTCGAGCAGCACATCGGCTTCGCACTGGAATCCGCACAGCAGTACTACATCCTGGAATCCGGGCGGGTCACCTCGTCGGGGACCGGCGGGTCGGCCTCGGAGGCGCAGGTCCGCGAGGCGCTTGCCATCTGACGGCACCGCCGTCGTCGCCATCTACCCGTCGGTCACAATTCCAGCAGCACCGTCACCGGTCCGTCGTTCACCAGTTCCACCGCCATGTCGGCCCCGAACACGCCGGTGGCGACCGTCGCGCCGAGGTTGCGCAGCGCACCGGCGAAGGCGTCGACCAGCGGTTCGGCGACCGGGCGGGGCGCCGCGGCGTTCCACGACGGCCTGCGCCCCTTCACCGTGTTGGCATACAGGGTGAACTGACTGACCACCAGGATCGGTGCGCCGACATCGGCGGCCGCCAACTCGTCATCGAGAATCCTCAGCCGCCACAGCTTTTCGGCCATCTTCGCCGCGAGAGCGGCATCGTCGGTATGCGTGATGCCGACGAGTGCCAGCAGGCCCTGCCCGTCGGGCTCGATCCGCCCGACGGTCTCGCCGTCGACCACCACCCGGGCCGAAGTCACCCGTTGCACCAGAACTCGCATGAACCCGACCCTAGAGTGTGGTGATGACCGAACCGCCGCAGCCACGGGTGCTGGCCGAGCACGGTGGGCTGGTGATCGCCGAACGCGGTCCCGAGGTTCTGGTGATCGACCGCGGCGGCGGCGCGACGGAGATCGCGACGTTCGTGGTGGCGGTACTGGCGCTGGTGTGCGCCGGCTTCGGGGTGGTGGCGTTGTTCACCCCCGAGTTGCCCGTCGGCGTGGGCATCGGTTTTCTGGGCCTGGGTCTGGCCTTCGGGACCGAGGTGGTGTTCCTGGTCCGGTCGATCCGGCGGCGCCGCGCCGCGCCGCTGAACACCTTCACGCCCGTCGCGGTGTTCGACCGGGCTCGTGGTACCTACCGGGGCGGGACCCGAGGATCGGTGGTGGCGCTGGACCAGGTGCGGATCGAACGCCGGATGCAGGTCGCCTCGAGCTCGGCGATGCTGGTCGCGGTCACCCCGTCGGGAACCCGGATCCTCAAGCGCGGCAACCCGTTCGGCGGAGGTATCGGTAACCTGGACCAGGTGCTCACCGCGGCCATCGCCGCACGCTAGCCCAGCCGGGCCAGCACCTCGGACACCACATCCGCGGCCGGGACATCGGTCTGCTCGCCGTTGGACAGATCCTTCACGCCGATCGTCCCCGCCTCGATATCGCGGTCACCGGCCACCAGGGCCAGGCGCGCCCCGGAGCGGTCGGCACCCTTCATCGCACCCTTGAGGCTGCGATCACCGTAGGCCAGGTCGACCCGGGCGCCCGCGGCGCGCAAGGCCGCGGCGATCTTGGCCAGTTCGAGCTTGGCCGCCTCCCCCAACGGCACCCCGTACACGTCGACGCGACCGGCCGCACCGACCGTCTTGCCTTCGGCCCGCAGCGCCAGCAGGGTGCGGTCCACGCCGAGACCGAAGCCGATACCGGACAGGTCCTGCCCGCCGAGCTGGCGCATCAGCCCGTCGTAACGCCCACCGCCACCGATCCCGGACTGGGCACCCAGCCCGTCGTGCACGAACTCGAACGTCGTCTTGGTGTAGTAGTCCAGGCCGCGCACCATCCGGGGATTGACCACATAGGGCACGCCGAGCGCATCCAGGTGCGCCAGCACCGTCTCGAAGTGGGCCTTGGCCACATCGGAGAGGTGGTCGAGCATCAGCGGCGCATCGGCGGTCATCTCCCGCACGGCGGGGCGCTTGTCGTCGAGCACGCGCAACGGGTTGATCTCGGCACGGCGCCGGGTCTCTTCGTCGAGGTCGAGCTTGAACAGGAACTCCTGCAACAACTCCCGGTACTGCGGCCGGCAGGTGTCGTCGCCCAGCGAGGTGATCTCCAACCGGAAACCGTCCAGCCCCAGCGAGCGGAACCCGGCATCGGCGATGGCGATCACCTCGGCATCCAGCGCCGGGTCGTCGATGCCGATGGCCTCGACGCCGACCTGCTGCAGCTGGCGGTACCTGCCGGCCTGCGGGCGCTCGTACCGGAAGAACGGCCCGGCGTAGCACAGTTTCACCGGCAGCTGACCGCGGTCCAGACCGTGCTCGATGACCGCACGCATGACACCCGCGGTGCCCTCCGGACGCAGCGTCACCGACCGCTCACCGCGGTCGGCGAACGTGTACATCTCCTTGCTCACCACGTCGGTGGATTCCCCGACGCCGCGGGCGAACAACGAGGTGTCCTCGAAGATCGGCAACTCGATATCGCCGTAGCCGGCTCGCCGGGCGGCGCCGAGCAGGCCGTCGCGAACCGCGACGAACTGCGCGGAGTCCGGCGGAAGGTAGTCGGGCACCCCTTTGGGTGCTTTGAATTCAGGCACGGCGTTCACTCACAGGGTCAGACCTTCGAGAAAGGGGTTGGTGCGGCGCTCGATGCCGATGGTGGACTTCGGGCCGTGCCCAGGTAGTACCACGGTGTCGTCGTCGAGCACCAACAATTTGTTGACGATGGACGTCAGCAGCGCCCGGCCGCTGCCGCCCAGCAGGTCGCTGCGGCCGATCGCGCCCTTGAACAGGGTGTCCCCGGTGAAGGCGCTCTGGCCGATGCGGAACACCACCGACCCGGGCGTGTGCCCGGGCGTGTGGTCGACGGTGACGGGGATGCCACCGAGGTCGAGCAGTTCGCCGTCGCCGGTGAGTTCGACCACCTGTTTGGGCTCGGTGAAGAACGCGCCCACCAGCCGCTTCCCGATCCCCATCATGAGTCCCGAACCGAGGTCCATGATCGGATCGGTCAGCATCGCGCGGTCCTCGGGATGGATGAACACCGGGCAGCCGTAGGTGTCGGCCACCTTCTGCGCCGACCACATGTGGTCGATGTGCCCGTGGGTGAGCAGCACCGCCGCCGGGGTGAGCCGGTGCCGGTCCAGGATCCGCTGCAACGGTCCGGAGGCCCGCTGCCCCGGATCGACGATGATCGCGTCGGCACCGTCGTGCGGCGCGATGACGTAGCAATTGCACGCCAGCACGCCGGCCGGGAATCCGGTGATCAACACCGCGCCATTTTCCCATGCGCGTTCGGGCGACCGCGGGTCGCGGCACGCGCATCCAGTAACGCCTGGCACACTCGGTGCCGAGTATGACCCTGACGTAGGAGGACAGCGGCGGTGCCGACCAACAAACAGCGACGGGAAACGGCCAAGCGCAAGCTCGACCGGCAGCTGGAGCGCCGGGCGGCACAGGCCCGCAGGCGGCGGCTCTTCACCATCATCGCCTCGGTGGTCGGCGTGATCGTGGTTGCCGGCGCCGCGGTGTTCACCGTCATCTACACCAACAAGGATTCCGGCAGCGCGACGGCGTCGGCCTCGCCCAGTTCGTCCACCTCCGGCGCACCGCAGCCGGCCGCCGACGGCAAGCTGCCCGCCTTCGCCGCACCCGCCGACCTCGGCTCCAACTGCCAGTACCCGGCGACCACCGAAGCCGCCAGCAAGAAGGTCAACCCGCCGCGGACGGGCAAGGTGCCGACGGACCCGCCGCAGATCAGCGTCAGCATGGCGACCAACCAGGGCAATATCGGCCTGCAGCTGGACAACGCCAAGGCTCCCTGCACGGTCAACAGCTTCGCCAGCCTGGCCCAGCAGGGTTACTTCAACGACACGCAATGCCACCGGCTGACCACCGGCGGGCTCGCGGTGCTGCAGTGCGGTGACCCGACCGGCACCGGCACCGGCGGCCCGGGCTACCAGTTCGCCAACGAGTACCCGACCAACCAGTACCAGCCCGACAACCCGGCGCTGCAGCAGCCGGTGCTCTACCCGCGCGGCACGTTGGCCATGGCCAACGCCGGGCCGGGCACCAACGGCAGCCAGTTCTTCCTCGTCTACCAGGATTCGCAGCTGCCGCCGAACTACACCGTGTTCGGCACCATCGACAAGACCGGCCTGGAGACGCTGGACAAGATCGCCAAGGCCGGTGTCGCGGGCGGAGGCCAGGACGGCAAGCCCGCACAAGAGGTCACGGTGAAGTCGATCCAGCTGGACTGAGTCGGTGACGGTTCCCCCGCCGTACGGCCCACCTCCGGTCGGCTACCCGCCGCCCGGGTATCCCCCGCCGCCCGGCCGGCCCACCAACGCGCTGGCGATCGCCTCGCTCGTCTGTGCGTTCCTGATCGCCCCGCTGGGCATCGTGTTCGGCCACATCTCCCTGTCGCAGATCAAGCGCACCGGCGAGGAGGGCCGCGGCATGGCGCTGGCCGGCCTGATCATCGGCTACGTGGTGACGGTGCTGGGCACCCTGGCGCTGGTGGTCGGCATCGTGCTCACCCGGCTGGTGCTGGAGGACTTCCGCAACGGGCTGGACCGCTACGACTGGGATCCCGTCAACCCCGCCACACCAGCGGCCGGCAACCCGCTGCCGTCGTTCAAGCCGCCGGTGAACCTGGGTGGCAACTGCCAGTACCTGCCCACCACCGAGAAGGCCGCCCGGCCGGTGACCCCGCCGCGGATGGGCAAGGTGCCGACCGCCCCCGCGACGGTGGCCGGCGTGATCGCCACCGACCGCGGCGCCATTCCGGTCGAACTCGACAACGCCAAGGCACCGTGCACGGTGAACAATTTCGCCAGCCTGGCCGCGCAGGGCTTCTTCGACGGGACGCCGTGCCACCGGCTGACCACCGGCAGCGACCTGAGCGTGCTGCAGTGCGGTGACCCGACCGGCACCGGCAAGGGCGGTCCCGGCTACCAGTTCCCCAACGAGTACCCGACCAACCAGTACCGGCTGACCGATCCGGCCGTGAAGACACCGGTGATCTATCCGCGCGGCACGCTCGCGATGGCCAATTCCGGGCCCGGCACCAACGGCAGCCAGTTCTTCCTGGTCTACCGGGACTCGCAGCTGCCGCCCACCTACACCGCGTTCGGCACCGTCGACGAGACGGGACTGGCGGTGCTCGATCAGATCGCCGCCGGCGGTGTCGGCGGCGGCGGGGACGACGGCAAGCCGGCCGACCCGGTGAACATCTCGACAGTGCGGGTGCAGTAGCGCGACGGCGACTAGGCTGGTGTCCGGACCGTCCCGTCATCCGACGTTACGAGTGAAACATCAACCGGGAGAACCATTCTCATGCCCACTACGGCTGCCGCCGACGCGTCGACACGGATGCGACTGCCCGCGCAGTGCTGGCTGACCGACATGGACGGCGTCCTGGTGCGCGAGGAGCACGCCTTGCCCGGTGCCGCCGAGTTCCTGGCCCGGCTCACCGAGAAGGACCGGCCGTTCCTGGTGCTGACCAACAACTCGATCTTCACCCCGCGCGATCTGGCCGCCCGGCTCAGCCGGTCCGGACTGAGCGTGCCCGAGGAAGCCATCTGGACCTCGGCGCTGGCCACCGCGGCGTTCCTGGACGACCAGCTGTCCGGCGGCTCGGCATACGTCATCGGCGAGGCCGGCCTCACCACCGCGCTCCACGAGATCGGCTACACCCTGACCGACACCGAGCCCGATTTCGTCGTGCTCGGTGAGACCCGGACGTACTCGTTCGAGGCGATCACCAAGGCCGTCCGCCTCATCGGGGACGGCGCCCGGTTCATCGCCACCAATCCCGACGTGACCGGCCCGTCCGCGCAGGGCCCGCTGCCGGCCACCGGTTCGGTGGCGGCCATGATCACCAAGGCCACCGGACGGGAGCCGTATTTCGTCGGCAAGCCGAACCCGATGATGTTCCGCAGCGCGCTCAACCGCATCGCGGCGCACTCCGAGACGACGGTCATGGTCGGCGACCGGATGGACACCGATGTGGTCGCCGGTATCGAAGCCGGCCTGGACACCATCCTGGTGCTCACCGGCTCCACCACCGAGGCCGACATCACCAGCTATCCGTTCCGGCCGGGCCGGGTGCTGCCGTCCATCGCCGAGGCGATCGAGCTGATCTAGTTGCGCTTGGACTGGATGTAGAACTCGACGTCGTCGCCGTTGACCTTGGTGATCTTCAGATGGGCCGTGTAGTAGCCGTCGGGCCCGGTGAAATGGCAGTCGAACTCGGTCCCGACCTCCGCTTTGACACCGGACGGGCAGCTCACGTCGGTCGGCTTGAACCCGGTCTTGGACACCACCTTGACCACCTGCTCGGCGGCGCCCTCGGGCTTGATGGTGGCGCCGCAACCGGCCAGCAGAACGGCCAGGCCGGCGACGACGACTGCGAGGGCTGCACGCATCGTCGCAGTATCGCAGCCGGTGAGACCCGTGTCACCCGCCGTGTTGAGATGATCGCGGCCGCGGCGGGCGTTGCCAGGAGAACTTGTGTCGAAACCACACCCGGGTGAGGAGACAACGTGACGGCTGACGTGGCCGCCCCCGTCGAGGTTCAGCGGGGTGCCTACACCCTGCTGTTGGTGCTGAGCGGCGTCGCCCTGGGTGTCTCCGGCGTCCCCGCGCCGCTGTACGGGATGTACGAGAAGGTCTGGCACCTCACCCCGCTGGCCACCACGATCATCTTCGCCGTCTACGCGCTTGCCGCCCTCGGCGCCGTGCTGGTGTCGGGCCGGATCTCCGACGCGATCGGCCGCAAACCGGTGCTGCTCGGCGCGCTGGTCGCCATGATCGTCGGCCTCGGGGTGTTCCTGATCGCCGACAGCATGGGCATGCTGCTGCTCGCCCGCGTCATCCACGGCGCGGCCGTCGGGTCCATCGTGGTCGCCGGTGCCGCGGCACTGCTGGATCTGCGGCCGCACCACCGGGTGCGCTCCGGTCAGCTGTCCGGCGTCGCGTTCAACATCGGCATGACGGTCGCCATCGTGGGCTCGGCCATCCTGGCCCAGTACGCCCCGCACCCCATGCGCACGCCGTACGCGGTGGTGGCGGCCATCGTCGCCGTGGTCGGCATCGGCGTGGTCGCCCTGCGCGAACCGCACCAAGCCCGCACCCGCGGCCCCATCCGGATCGCCCGGCCCGCCGTGCCCGCACACATCCGCGGCGACTTCTGGTTCGCCGCCCTGGGTGCGGCCGCCTCCTGGTCGGTGCTCGGCGTGCTGCTCTCGCTCTACCCGTCGCTGGCCGCCCAGCAGACCCACGTGCACAACCTGGTGTTCGGCGGCATCGTGGTGGGCACCACGGCGTTCGCGGCCGCGCTGGCCCAGCTGTGGTCCACCCGGGTGCCCGCCCACCGGGCCGCCATCTACGGGGATATCGGGATGGCGGTGGCCCTGCTGGTCACCATCCCGGTGCTGGCCACCCACAACCAATGGCTGGTGTTCGCCGCCGCCGCATTGCTGGGCGCCACCTTCGGACTCGGGTTCGGCGGCTCCCTGCGCCACCTGTCCGACGTGGTGCCCGCCGACCGCCGCGGCGAGACGATGTCGGCGTTCTATCTGCTCGCCTACACCGCCATGGCGGTGCCCACCATCGTCGCCGGCTGGGCCGCCACGCAGTGGGAGCTGCACGCGGTCTTCCCGTGGTTCGCCGGCGCGGTGGCGCTGGCCTGCCTGGGGGCCGCGGGGGTCGGTGCATGGAGCACCCGTCGCGCCGCTCAGGCTTGATTGCGGCTCACGCCGCTCAGGCTTGATTGCGGCTCAGGCCGCTGACGTCACCCGGTAGACGTCGTACACACCCTCCACGTTGCGCACCACGTTCAGCACGTGACCCAGGTGCTTGGGATCGCCCATCTCGAAGGTGAACCGGCTGATCGCCACCCGGTCGTTGGACGTCGTCACCGACGCCGACAGGATGTTCACCTTCTCGTCGGCGAGCACCCGGGTGACATCGGACAGCAGCCGGTGCCGGTCGAGCGCCTCCACCTGGATGGCCACCAGGAACACCGACGACGGTGACGGCGCCCAGTGCACCTCGATGATGCGCTCGGACTGCTGCTGCAGCGACGCCGCATTGGTGCAGTCGGTGCGGTGCACGCTCACCCCGCCGCCGCGAGTGACGAACCCGAGGATGCTGTCGCCGGGCACCGGCGTGCAGCACTTGGCCAGTTTGGTCAGCACCCCGACCGCGCCCGGCACCGAGACGCCGACGTCGTCGGAGGTGCGCTGCCGCACCGGCATGGTGGCCGGCGTGGACCGCTCGGCGATCTCGTCCTCGGCCTCGTCGTCGCCGCCCAGCTGGGCCACCAGGCGTTGCACCACGTGCCGCGCCGAGATGTGGCCCTCACCGACGGCGGTGTACAGCGCCGACACGTCGGCGTAGTGCAGCTCGCGCGCCAGCGCCGTCATCGACTCGGCATTGAGCAGGCGCTGCAACGGAAGTCCGCCGCGGCGCACCTCGCGGGCGATGGCGTCCTTACCGGCCTCCAGTGCCTCCTCGCGGCGTTCCTTGGCGAACCACTGCCGGATCTTGGCCTTGGCGCGCGGGGACACCACGAACGTCTGCCAGTCCCGCGACGGACCCGCCGTGGTGGCCTTGGAGGTGAAAACCTCGACCTGGTCCCCGTTTTCGAGCTTGCGTTCCAGCGCCACCAGCCGGCCGTTGACCCGCGCACCGATGCAGCGGTGCCCGACCTCGGTGTGCACCGCGTAGGCGAAGTCCACCGGGGTGGACCCGGTGGGCAGTGTGACGACGTCCCCCTTCGGGGTGAACACGAAGATCTCCTGGACGGCCAGGTCGTAGCGCAGCGACTCCAGGAACTCCCCCGGGTCCGCGGCTTCCCGCTGCCAGTCCAGGAGTTGGCGCATCCAGGCCATCTCGTCGATCTCGGCGGCGGTGTGGCCGGCCGGTAAACCGTTGCGGCCCTTGGCCTCCTTGTACCGCCAGTGCGCCGCGATACCGAACTCCGCGGTGTCGTGCATCTCGTTGGTGCGGATCTGCACCTCCAGCGGCTTGCCCTCCGGGCCGACCACCGTGGTGTGCAGCGACTGGTACACCCCGTAGCGCGGCTGGGCGATGTAGTCCTTGAACCGGCCCGCCATCGGCTGCCACAGCGAGTGCACCACCCCGACGGCCGCGTAACAGTCACGCATGTCGTCGCACAGGATCCGCACACCCACCAGGTCGTGGATATCGTCGAAGTCGCGGCCCTTGACGATCATCTTCTGGTAGATCGACCAGTAGTGCTTGGGCCGGCCCTCGACCTTCGCGCTGATCTTCATCGCGCTCAGCGCCGCGCCGATCTCGGCCCGCACCTTGGCCAGGTAGGTGTCCCGCGACGGTGCCCGGTCGGCCACCAGCCGGACGATCTCCTCGTAGCGCTTGGGATGCAGGATCGCGAACGACAGATCCTCCAGTTCCCATTTCACCGTGGCCATGCCCAGTCGATGAGCAAGGGGGGCAATGACTTCCAACGTCTCGCGGGCCTTGCGCGCCTGCTTCTCCGGCGGCAGGAAACGCATCGTGCGCATGTTGTGCAGCCGGTCGGCGACCTTGATCACCAGCACCCGCGGGTCACGGGCCATCGCGATGATCATCTTCCGGATGGTCTCGCCCTCGGCGGCGGTGCCCAGCGCCACCTTGTCCAGCTTGGTCACCCCGTCGACGAGATGGCCGACCTCACTGCCGAAGTCGGCGGTCAGCGCCTCCAGCGAGTAGCCGGTGTCCTCCACGGTGTCGTGCAACAGCGCGGCCACCAGCGTGGTGGTGTCCATGCCGAGCTCGGCCAGGATGTTCGCCACGGCCAGCGGGTGGGTGATGTACGGGTCGCCGGACTTTCGCATCTGGCTGGCGTGCCGCTGCTCGGCGACATCGTAGGCGCGCTGCAGGATTGCCAGGTCGGCCTTCGGGTGGAACTCCCGGTGCACGGCGACCAGCGGCTCCAGCACCGGGTTCACCAGGCTGCGCTGCGCGGTCATCCGGCGGGCCAGCCGGGCCCGCACCCGGCGTGAGGCACTGATCTTGGAGGTGTCCAGCGCCGCGGTGTCCCCCGGCTGTGGCGGGACCGCGACGGTCTGCCCCGTGACGGGTTCGTCGGCCATGTTCACCTCCTGGAGTTAAAGGATATCCCTCACGCCGTTCACACCGTGGTCAGGCTGGTGACCCTCAACGGCTGTACCGCGCAACGTCCATCGAGCCCCGAGAGTTCCAGCACCACCGCGGCCCCGGTGACGTGCGCCCCGCTGCGTTCCAGCAGCCGGGCCGCCGCGGCCAGCGTCCCGCCGGTCGCCAGCACGTCGTCGATCACCAGCACGCGCCGGCCGGTCATGTCGATACCGTCGGCCGGAATCTCCAGGGTGGCCGAACCGTACTCCAGGTCGTAGCGCTCGGCGTGCACCGGCGGCGGTAGCTTCCCGCCCTTGCGCACCGCCAGCACGCCGGTACCCAGCTTCAGCGCCACCGCGGCACCGAGCAGGAATCCGCGGGCGTCGATACCGGCGATCAGGTCGGCGCCGTCGGCCGCCTCGGCCAGCGCGTCGGTGACCACGGCCAGCCCGCGCGCATCGGCCAGCACCGGGGTGAGGTCCTTGAATTGGATGCCCGGCTGTGGGAAGTCGGCGACGTTGCGGGTCAACTCGGCGATCACGGCCGCGGCGTCAGACATGGCTCACCGTTTTCATCCTCCCAGGACCCAGCGGTCCATGTTCCAGCCGGCGCCCCATCGGGTCGGATTGGACTGCACCGCCGACACCCGCTTCGACGTGAGCAGCGTGCGCTGTTGACGGTACAGCGGCAGGGTCGGGATATCGCCCCACAGGATCGGGCCGGCCTCGCCGAGCAGCCGGCTCAGCTCCTTGGGATCGGCGGTCACCGCCAGTGCGTCGATGATCCCGTCGATACGCCCGTTGGCATACCCGGACAGATTGTTGCCGTTGCCGAACCGCAGATCGTAGGCGTCCAGCGCCGACGATCCGGTGGATCCACTGCCGACGGCGCCACCGGTGCTACCGATCAGCACGTCGATGTTGTTGTCCCGCAAGCTCTGCGGGCCCACCGAGGCGCCGGATGCGTCGGTGACGGTGATCCCGGCCGCCGCGCAGGACTGCGCGATCGCGCCGACCGTCGCGGCCAGGCGGGCGTTGGGGCTCTGGTAGCCGATCCGCACCGTGAGCGGCTGGTTGTTCAGCGCGGCCCGGGCCGCGTCGGCGTTGGCCACCGCGAATTGACCTGCCTCCCCAGCGCTTTCGGCCGCCGAGAGCGCGTCGTCGGCGGTCGGGCTGAGCCGGGCGTTGGCAATCTGCACCCCGGCATTGCGGGCGATGGTGTCGCGCGGGGTGCACAGCGCCAGCGCACGCCGGGCCGGCGGGGCGGCCATCGGTCCCTGCGCCGAGAAGATCAACTGCTCGATCCCGGCCGACGCGCTGTCGGCGCGGCTGTACCCGGCGGGCAGGTTCAGCGTTCCCGACGACCCGGCGGCGATGTCGACGATGTCGAACTCCCCGCGGTTGACCCGGTCCTGGATGTCGGCACCCCTGGGCCACACCGTCACCCGCTGCGCGAGCGGTTTGGCACCCCACCACTTGTCGTTGGCGGTGAGCACCACCGCACCGTCCTTGGTCACCGACTCGATCTGGTACGGACCCGACGACGGGAAGCGCTTGCGGTCGATATCGGGCCCGAGGTTCCACAGCGTGTTCCAGGTCTGCGCTATCCGGTCGATCAGCGGGGCGTCCCCGGTCTGCAGGGCGGTGGTGACCGCACCGTCGCCGAGGCCGAGCTGATCGGCGATCACATGCGAGGGCATCAACGACGTGGCGCCGAACAGTTGACCGTAGTCGAGGACGCCGCGGTCCGGTGCGAACGTGACCCTGGCCTTCTTCTGGCCCGGGGCACAGTCCACCGTGGCGACGTCGCGGTACCCCGCGGTGCTGGCGGCGTCGAAGCCGGGATTGCGCCCGGACTGTGCGGCCCAGGCCAGCACCATGTCATCGCAGGTGATCGGTTTGCCGTCGGAGTACACCGCGTTGGCGTTGATCTCGTAGTCCAGCACCAGCGGCGCCCGGCCCACCACCGCGACGCTGCCGTAGTCGCGGTCGCCGATGATCTGCCCGTCGGGCCCCCGGTAGGTGAAACCGGTGAGCACACGCGCGAAGGCCTGCGGTCCTCCCGAGGCCGCACCGGCCACCGTGTTGGTGTTGTAGGTGATCAGCGTGCCGTCGACGGCGTAGTCGATGACGTGATCGGACCCGCTCGAGCATGCGGATGCCACCAGCGTCAGCGCGGCCAGCGCCGCACCGGTCCGGGTGATCGCCCGCCCACGCACTAGCGACGCCGCTTGCCCGACGGTCGGTTCGGCCGGGCCGGACGTGCCCCGGGAACGGGCTTGTCCGGTGCCGGGGTGGTCACGGTGGCCGTGTCGTCGGCGTCCTCGACGGCGCTGACGGAGTCCTCGACGACACCCTTGGCGGGCCCACCACCGGCGGCCGCGGCACGCCGGCGCAGCACGCGCCTGGTGTGGGTGCGCACCAGATCGGTGCGCTCCCGCATCGTCACCAGCAGCGGGGTGGCGAAGTAGATCGACGAGTAGGTACCGACGATGATGCCGACCAGCTGCACCAGCGCCAGGTCCTTCAGCGTGCCGACACCGAGCAGCCAGACCGCCACCACGATGAGGGCGAGGATCGGCAGCAGCGAGATGAGGCTGGTGTTGATCGACCGCATGAAGGTCTGGTTCACCGCGAGGTTGGCCTGCTCGGCGAACGTGCGCCGGGTGGTGTGCTCGAACCCGTGGGTGTTCTCCTCGACCTTGTCGAACACGATGACGGTGTCGTAGATCGAGAAGCCCAGGATGGTGAGCAGACCGATGACGGTGGCCGGTGTGACCTCGAAACCGACCAGCGCGTACACGCCCGCGGTGACGATGATGTCGAAGAACATGGCCGCCAGCGCCGAGATGGCCATGTACCTCTCGTAGCGCACGGTGATGTAGATGGAGACGATCACCAGGAACACCACCAGCGCGATCAGCGCCTTCTTGGTGATCTGGCCGCCCCAGGTCGACGACACGGCCGAATCACTGATGGCCTGCTTGCTGGGCTTGCCGTCGGAACCCTTGGGCTCGAACGCGTCGAACAGCGCCACCCGCAGCTTCTCGGTGTCGGCATTGCTCAGCGTCTCGGTGCGGATCTGCACGGTGGCCGACGCGCCGTTGCCGACGAGCACCACCGATTCCGGGGCGTGGCCCAGCGCCTTGCCGTACACCGTTTCGACCTGCTCGGCGGTCGCCTGTCCCTTGGCGCCGTCGACGGGCATGGACACCTTGGTGCCGCCCTCGAAGTCGATGCCGAAGGTGAAGCCGCGCAGCAGGATCGCGGCGAGCGCGACGGCGACGATGAGGCCGCTGATGATGAACCACATCTTGCGCTTGCCGATGACCTCGAAGGCACCGGTGCCCGTGTAGAGCCGGACGAAGAAGCTGTGGTGCGGCAGGTTCGACGATTCGGCCGCGTCCAGGGCCGGCGCCTCGACGGCGCCGGTCTCCACGTCGCTGCTGTCAGTGCTGTGTTTGGCAGCCATCTGTCATCCCCGTCCCGTGGTGTGCGCGGCACGCCGCTCGCGAGCGATCTGCTGGACCGCGCCGAGGCCGTTGAACGCCGGCTTGGACAGCGTCGCGGATTTGGTCGACAGGTACACCAGCGGCCACGTGACCAGGAAGACCACCAGCACGTCGAGGATGGTCGTCAGGCCGAGGGTGAACGCGAAGCCCTTGACCTGACCGACCGCCAGCACGTAGAGCACCGCCGCGGCCAGGAACGTCACCGCGTTACCCGAAAGGATGGTCTTGCGGGCGCGGGCCCAGCCGCGGGGCACCGCCGACCGGTAGGACCGGCCCTCCCGGATCTCGTCCTTGATGCGTTCGAAGAACACCACGAACGAGTCGGCGGTGGTGCCGATGCCGATGATCAGACCGGCGATACCGGCCAGATCCAGGGTGTAGTTGATGTATCTGCCCAGCAACACCAGCAGCGCGAACACCATGGCCCCGGACGCCACCAAGGACAGCGCCGTCAACAGCCCCAGCACGCGGTAATACAGCAGTGCGTAGGCCAGCACCAGCGCCAGACCGACCGCTCCGGCGATCAGGCCGGCCCGCAATGAGGTCAATCCGAGTGTGGCCGAAACGGTTTCGGCCTCCGACGATTCGAACGACAGCGGCAGCGAACCGTACTTGAGCACGTTGGCCAGCTCACGCGCCGAGTCCTGGGTGAACCGCCCGGTGATCTGGGTGCGGCCGCCGGGAATCGCCTCCTGGATCTCCGGGGCGCTGACCACCTGCGAGTCCAGCGTGAACGCGGTCTGGGTGCCGACGTTGGCGGCGGTGAAGTCCGCCCAGATCTTGGCGCCCTCACTCTTGAACTGCAGGTCGACGACGTAGTCGCCGCGCTGCTGGTCCAGGCCCGAGCTGGCGCTCTCGATCTGCTCACCGCTCATGATCGACTTGTCCAGCAGGTAGACCGTGGAGTGGTCGGTCGAGCAGGTCACCAGGGGCAGGTTCGGGTCGTCGTTGCCGGCGAGTACGTCCTCGTCGTTGCAGCGGGTGGCCTGGAACTGCAGTGCCAGCAGCTGGATGCTCTGATCGGTGCTCTGCCGCAGCTGCTTTTCGTCCGAGATGCGCTGGGCCAGATCGGCTTTGGCATCCGGGGCGCCCGGCGGCGCGGGCGCCGGTGCACCGGGTGCGGGCGCCGGTGCGCCGGGAGCGGGCGCGCCGGGTGCGGGGGTGCCGGGCGCCGGCGGCGGCGTCGGGGCGGGCTCCTGCGGGTACGGCCGGGGTTGGGCCGGCGGGGCGGGTGCGGCCGGCGGCGCCGGGGTCTGCGCTCCCGGCTGCGTGGGTGGTTTGATCGGCGCCTCCGGCTCGGCGGGCGCCAGCAGTGGCGGCCCACCCGGCGGCAAGCCGGGTGGCGCCCCCGGTGGGGCGCCCGGGGCGCCCTGCGGCGGCTGCTGCCCCTGTCCCTGCGCGGGGATCGCGTGGATCACCGGGCGGATGTAGAGGCGTGCGGTCTGGCCGAGGTTGCGGGCTTCGCTGCCATCGCTACCCGGCACGGTGATGACCAGGTTGTCCCCGTCGATGACGACCTCGGATCCGGACACGCCGAGCCCGTTCACACGGGAGCTGATGATCTCCTGCGCTTGCATCAGCGATTCCCGGGTCGGCCGGGAGCCGTCCGGGGTGCGGGCGGTCAGCGTGACGCGGGTGCCGCCCTGCAGGTCGATGCCCAGCTTGGGCTTGGCCTGCTTGTCACCGGTGAGAAAGACGAGAAGGTAGACGCCGACCAGAAGGATCAGAAAGAGCGCCAGGTAGCGGGCAGGATGCACCGGCGCCGAAGTCGATGCCACGGTTGTTGGGTCTCCTTGGAAGGGGTCTACACAGTACGAGCGTTACCGGGAGGGTACGCGGTCAGCCTGAACCGGTTGCGGTCAGTTGCCGTCAGTCTTGGGCGCCGGACGATCCGTGAGTTCCACGGCACCGGACTGCTCGTCGGCGTAGCCCACCTCGCTGTCGTCGGCGGAGTCATCGACCGCGTCGTCGTCGGCGGTGTCCTCGATGCGGTCGCGGACCGCGAGCTTCATCCACGTGGTGATGACTCCCGGCGCGATCTCCAGTTCGACGTTGTCGTCGGTGATGCCGGTGATGGTGCCCTGCAGGCCCGAGGTGGTGTGGATGCGGTCGCCGATCCGCAGCGATTCGTGCAGGTCGATGGTGGCCTGCATGGCCTTCTTCTGGCGGCGCGAGGCGAAGAACATGAACGCGCCCATGATGATGATGAGCGGCAGGAATACGACCAAATCCATGGGACGGCTGTCTTTCGTGGTTGTTACGCGGGCATGGCGGTGCGAACTCGGTCGCGGTGCCTCGTCGCAGACCAGTGTGCCATCACCCTGGTTGCCCGCCGATCCGCCCCGGAGCCGGCGGCGAGTTCCGGGTGGGCGGGGATCCGCCCCCAGGATGTATTCACGGCGACGGAAATCGTGGCAAGATACTCGCTGCAACACTCGATTCGAAGTCAGACAGCTGTTCAACTTCTGTTTTCACCCGCGTATGTGGGTAGCCGATTAGGCTCGGATCGCGTGTCATCCCCGCTGTGCACACCGATCAGGAGTCAACTGTGACTGCCGTCGAGCAGACCCGTCATCTCGCCACCACCATCCCCGGCCCGAAATCGTCGGCGCTGATCGAGCGTAAGACCGCCGCAGTCTCGCGCGGCGTCGGCACCACCATGCCGGTCTACGCCGCGCGGGCCGCCGGCGGCATCGTCGAGGACATCGACGGGAACCGGCTGATCGACCTCGGCTCGGGCATCGCGGTGACCACCATCGGCAACGCGTCACCGCGGGTCGTGGAGGCCGTCGCCGCCCAGGCCGGGCGGTTCACCCACACCTGCTTCATGGTCACTCCCTACGAGGAGTACGTCGCGGTCTGCGAACAGCTCAACCGGCTGACCCCCGTCGCCGGCGACAAGCGTTCGGCGCTGTTCAACTCCGGTTCCGAAGCCGTCGAGAACGCCGTCAAGATCGCCCGGTCCTATACCCGTAAACAGGCCGTCGTCTCCTTCGATCACGCCTATCACGGCCGCACCAACCTCACCATGGCGCTGACCGCCAAGTCGATGCCCTACAAGCACGGCTTCGGCCCGTTCGCCCCCGAGGTGTACCGCGCTCCCCTGTCCTACCCGTTCCGCGACGCGGAGTTCGGCAAGGAACTGGCCACCGACGGCGAACTGGCCGCCAAGCGGGCGATCAGCGTGATCGACAAGCAGGTCGGCGCGGACAACCTGGCCGCCGTCATCATCGAACCGATCCAGGGCGAGGGCGGTTTCATCGTCCCGGCCGAGGGCTTCCTGCCCACGCTGCTGGACTGGTGTCGCAAGAACAACGTCGTCTTCATCGCCGACGAGGTGCAGACCGGGTTCGCCCGCACCGGCAGAATGTTCGCCTGCGAGCACGAGGGCATCGAGCCGGATCTGATCGTCACCGCCAAGGGCATCGCCGACGGCCTGCCGTTGTCGGCGGTCACCGGCCGCGCCGAGATCATGGACGCCCCGCACGTCTCCGGGCTGGGCGGCACCTACGGCGGCAACCCGGTGGCCTGCGCGGCCGCCCTGGCCACCATCGCGACCATCGAGTCGGACAACATGGTGGCCCGCGCCGCCGAGATCGAGACGCTGATGAAGGAACGCCTCGGCCGCATGCAGGCCGACGACGACCGCATCGGCGATGTCCGCGGCCGCGGCGCGATGATCGCCGTGGAACTGGTCAAGCCGGGCACCACCGAACCCGACGCCGACCTGACCAAGGCGCTGTGCGCGGCGGCCCACGCCCAGGGCGTGATCGTGTTGTCGTGCGGCACCTACGGAAACGTGCTGCGCTTCCTGCCGCCGCTGGCCATCTCCGACGAGCTGCTCATCGAGGGGCTCGACATCCTGGCGGCTGCCCTCAAGGCGTTGTGATGACCACCGTCCGCAATTTCATCGGCGGCGAACTGGTCGACTCCGTCGGCGGGGCCACCATGCCCCTGGTCGATCCGTCCACCGGGCAGCAGTACGGCACCGCCCCGATCTCCACCGAGGCCGATGTCGACAACGCGTACGCGGCGGCCGCGCACGCGTTCCAGGAGTGGAAGCGCACCACCCCGTCGCAACGGCAGAAGGCGCTGCTGGACTTCGCCGACGACGTCGAACGCCACGCCGACGAACTGGTGGCGGCCGAGGGCCGCAACACCGGCAAGCCCAACCATGTCACGGCGGCCGAGGAGATCCCGCCGATGCTGGACCAGATCCGGTTCTTCGCCGGTGCGGCCCGGGTTCTGGAGGGCAAGTCGGCGGGCGAGTACATGGCCGACCACACATCGTGGATCCGCCGGGAACCGGTCGGCGTGATCGGCCAGGTGGCTCCGTGGAACTACCCGATGATGATGGCGATCTGGAAGTTCTGCCCGGCGATCGCGGCGGGCAACACCGTCGTGCTCAAGCCCAGTGACACCACCCCGGTGACCACCGTGATGCTGGCCGAGATCGCCGCCCGGCACTTCCCCGCCGGCGTGCTCAACGTCGTCACCGGTGACCGCGTCACCGGCGCGGCCGTCGTCGCGCACCCGACGCCCGAGATGGTGTCGATCACCGGGTCGGTGGCGGCCGGTCGCGCCGTCGCGGTGAGCGCCGGCGGCCACCTCAAGCGCACCCACCTCGAGCTGGGCGGCAAGGCGCCGGTCATCGTCTTCGAGGACGCCGATATCGCCGCCGCCGCGGAAGGCATTGCCACCGCGGGCTATTTCAACGCCGGGCAGGACTGCACGGCCGCCACCCGGGTGCTGGCACCGGCGTCGATCGTCGCCGACCTGACCGCCGCGCTGGCCGAGCAGGCCAAGGCGGCGACCACCACGTTCGGCCGGGCGGCCGGTGACGAGGACGCCTGGGTGCCGCCGGTGAACAACGTCGACCAGATGCAGCGGGTGCTCGGTTTCTTCGAGGACGTGCCGGCCCACGCCACCGTCGCAACCGGCGGAAAGCGGCAGGGCGACAAGGGTTTCTACGTCGAGCCGACGGTGGTGGGCGGCCTGCGCCAGGACGACCGGATGATCCAGAACGAGATCTTCGGACCCGTCATCACCGTGCAGGAGTTCGCCTCCGAGGAGCAGGCGCTGGACTGGGCCAACGGCGTCGAGTACGGGCTGGCGTCCTCGGTGTGGACCAAGGACGTCTCCCGCGCCATCCGGATGTCCAACGCGCTGGATTTCGGCTGCGTGTGGATCAACACCCACATCCCGCTGGTGGCCGAGATGCCGCACGGTGGCTACAAGTCATCGGGCCACGGCAAGGATCTGTCGATGTACGGGCTCGAGGACTACACCCGGATCAAGCACGTGATGGTGTACACCGGCTGACGCCTAGTGCGGCACCGGTGTGTGCCGGTGCCAGAACGCGCGGCGGCGTGGGGTGGTGTCCCTGACCTCGCCGACCTCGGCGGGGTCGGCGACCTGCGCCGAGGTGGTCAGCGGCCGGCGGGCGTAGCTCATATCCCGGACGCTGCGCACCGAGAGCCGGCCCACGGCCATGCCGCCGAGCACGGCGATGAGCGTGCCGAGCCCGGTGAAGAACGTCAGCTCCAGCAGCAGCACCTGCTGGGAGTCCAACCCGGTCGCGGGGGCGCCGATATCGCCGAGCGCCAGCGTGGCGGTGAAGGACCTGCCGATCACGAACCATGCGCCGGCGGCCACGGCGAGCCAGCCGCCCAGCATGGCGGTGGCCCGGTTACCCGACGTCAGCAGCAACAGGCCGCCGAGGACGGCCACCGCACCCGGCAGCACCTCCAGCCAGCCGCGCGCCGCGGTCCAGGTCCAGGCCTGGTCCGGGGTGTACGCGAAGTGCAGATAGGGGCCGATGAACGGGGCGAGTGCACCCCACGCCCCCAAGATCATCACCAGGAATCCGCTTGCCGCGCCGCGGCTGCGCGGGATGGCCAATCGCCCGGTGCGGGCCGGGGCCCCAGTGGTCGCAGTGCTCTCAGTCATGTTTCCTCCTCATGCCTGGGCATGAGGTACCCGCTGGCCGGCCTGGCCAATCCGAGCCGGGTTCAGGCCAGCCCCACCGCCACCAGGACCACCGCGATCAGCGGCAGCACGCCCTGGGTGATGGCGGCGCGCGCCTTGTCCGGCGACGACAGCAGCAGCACCAGCGCCGCGGCCAGCATCGATCCGACGCCGGCGAAGATCAGTGCCGCGCCGACCGCGTCATGGCCGGACAGCAGCGCCGCGATGCCGATGCCGGACACGATGGCCAGGAACAGGTTGTAGAACCCCTGGTTGAAGGCGAGCTCCTTGGTGGCGGCGGCCTCTTCGGCGGAGGTGCCGAACGTCGCCCGGGTCCGGGCCGACGTCCAGGTCAACGACTCCATCACGAAGATGTACACGTGCAGCAGCGCGGCAAGGGCCGCGACGGTCACACCGGCGGTCAGCATGCCGTCTATTCAAACAGCCCGGCCTGGCCCAGACCGGTGACCGGGGGCTGCAGGCCCAGGTGTGTCCAGGCCTGTGGTGTGGCGACGCGGCCGCGCGGGGTGCGGGCGATCATGCCGGCCCGCACCAGGAACGGTTCGCAGACCTCCTCCACGGTGGTGGCTTCCTCACCGACCGCGACAGCAAGGGTGGACACCCCGACCGGTCCGCCACCGAAGCTGCGGGTCAACGCCGACAGCACGGCGCGGTCCAGCCGGTCCAGGCCGAGCTCGTCGACGTCGTAGACCTCCAGGGCGGCCTTGGCGATATCGCGGGTGATGACACCGTCGGCGCGCACCTCGGCGTAATCGCGCACCCGGCGCAGCAGCCGGTTGGCGATGCGGGGTGTCCCGCGGGAGCGCCGGGCCACCTCGGCGCCGGCCTCGGCACCCAATTCGATGCCGAGGATGCCGGCCGAGCGGGCCAGCACCCGTTCCAGGTCGCCGGGTTCGTAGAAGTCCATGTGCGCGGTGAAGCCGAACCGGTCGCGCAGGGGGCCGGTCAGCGCGCCGGACCGCGTGGTGGCGCCGACCAGGGTGAACGGGGCGACGTCCAGCGGGATCGATGTGGCGCCGGGGCCCTTGCCCACCACGACGTCCACCCGGAAGTCCTCCATCGCGAGGTAGAGCATCTCCTCCGCGGGCCGGGCGATCCGGTGGATCTCGTCGATGAACAACACGTCGCCCTCGACCAGATTGGACAGCATGGCGGCCAGATCGCCGGCCCGCTCCAGGGCGGGACCGGAGGTGACGCGCAGCGCGGAGCCCAGTTCGGCGGCGATGATCATCGCCAGCGACGTCTTGCCAAGGCCGGGCGGACCGGACAACAGGATGTGATCGGGGGTGCCGCCGCGGTTCTTGGCACCCTCGATGACCAGCTGCAGCTGCTCGCGGACCCGGTGCTGGCCGATGAATTCACCCAGCGAGCGGGGCCGCAGGCTGGCGTCGATGTCGCCTTCACCGACGGTCAGCGCGGGCGAGACCTCGCGCTCCTGGGCTTCGGCGTCCTCGTCGAACCGGCTCATTTCTTACCCAACATCGACAGCGCGGCACGCAGGGCGCCCGACGTGCTGGCCTCCGGATCACCGGCCAGCACCTTGTCGGTGGCCTCCTCCGCCTGTTTGGCCGGAAAGCCAAGCCCGACGAGGGCTTCCACGACGGGTCCGCGAACGCCGAAGCCACCGGCGGCGGCCTGGCCCGCGCCGGCGACGGCGCCGATCTTGTCGCGTAGTTCGAGCACCATGCGCTCGGCGCCACGCTTGCCGATGCCGGGCACCCGGGTCAGTGCGGTGACATCACCGTCGGCCAGCGCCTGGCGCAACGCCTGCGCGTCGTACACCGCCAGGGTGGCCAGCGCGATCTTGGGCCCAACTCCGGACACCCCGAGCAGCGTGGTGAACAGGTCCCTGGCCTCGCCGTCGGCGAAGCCGTACAACGTCATGGAGTCCTCGCGGACGATCATCGCGGTGATCAGCCGGGCGTCCTCGCCGCGGCGCAGCGTCGCCAGCGTGGTCGGGGTGGCCATCACCTTGTAGCCGACACCGGCCGCTTCGATGACGGCGTGGTCCAGCGCGATGTCGACGACCTCGCCGCGTACCGAGGCGATCATGCCCGGGCCGCCTTCAACCGGGCCTGGTAGGCACGTTTGGCTTCGGCGGCCTTGGCCTCGGCCTGGGCCATCCGCGCGATCATCGGGGCGCGCCAGCAGTGACAGATGGCCAACGCCAGGGCGTCGGCGGCGTCCGCTGGTGTCGGTTTCTGTTGCAAGGCAAGGATTTTCGTCACCATGGTGGTGACCTGTGCCTTGTCGGCCCTGCCGTTGCCGGTCACCGCGGCCTTGACCTCACTGGGGGTGTGGAAGTGCACGTCGATATCGCGCTTGGCCGCGGCCAGCGCGATGACACCGCCGGCCTGGGCGGTGCCCATCGCGGTGTTGGCGTTCTGGTTGGCGAACACCCGCTCGATGGCGATGACGTCGGGAAGGTGGGTGTCCATCCAGTGCTCGACGGTGTCACTGATGGTGAGCAGCCGCCGGTGCAGCGGCGTGTCGGCGGGTGTGCGCACCACGTCGACGTCCAGCGCGATGACGTGGCGGCCGCGCCCGGTCTCGATCACCGACAGACCACAACGCGTCAGCCCGGGATCGACTCCCATTACCCGCACGCCAACCCCTTCACCGACAGAACACGTGTTCGATCAGCCTAGCGGCCCGGTCCGTCACCGCCTGGTAGGGACACGCTCGCTCACAGTTGGTAGTGCCCGGACCGCCAGCCCTGGGCCAACCGCAGTGCCTGCTCGTTGATGCGCGCACCCGAGCGCCGCCAGCCGCGCACCAGTTCGGTCTCCATTTCCTGCCCACCGCGTTGGATCACAATCCGCCACCGCGCGCCCAGCACCTTGGTCATCAGCCAGAACGGCCACAGCAGCAGGAACGGTGCGGCGAGCAACCAGGTGAACCAATCGAGATCGACGACATCACTGAGGTCCGGGAACGGCCACCATCGCCGGTGCACCGACCATTGCGTGCCGTTGGGGTCCGTGACCACAGCCATGACGGACATCCTGGCACGCTGGTGGCATGCACATCGTCATCGCCGGCGGCCACGGCAAGATCGCCCTGCTGCTGGAACGCCTGCTCGCCGCGCGCGGGGACACGGTCACCGGCATCATCCGCAATCCCGCCCAGGCCGCCGATCTGGAGGCCGCCGGCGCCGCGCCCGTCGTGCTCGATCTGGAGCGGGCGTCGGTGCAGCAGGTCGCCGAGGTCATCCGCGGCGCCGACGCGGTGGTGTTCGCCGCGGGCGCCGGGCCGGGCAGCGGGGTGGCCCGCAAACAGACCGTCGACCGTGACGCTGCCGTGCTGCTCGCCGACGCGGCCGAGGCCGCCGGTGTCGGGCGCTATGTCATGGTGTCGGCCATCGCCGCCGACGACCGCAGCCTGGACGCGGGGTACGACGAGGTGTTCCGCGCCTATATCCGGGCCAAGTCCGAGGCGGACGCGAATGTGCGGGCACGTGCCGGCCTGCGTGCCACGATCGTGCGGCCGGGCGGCCTGACCGACGAACCGGGCACCGGAAAGGTGACCGTCGCGGAGTCGACGGGACGCGGCACCATCCCCCGCGCCGATGTCGCGGGCGTGCTGCTGGCCGTGCTGGACCGGCCGGACACCGCCGGCCGGACCTTCGAGCTGATAGGCGGGGATACGCCGATCGGCGCTGCGCTCTAGTCCTCTTCGAGGGCGGCGGCGACGTCCTCGGGGATGTCGACGTTGGTGTAGACCTCTTGCACGTCGTCGCTGTCCTCCAGGGCGTCGACGAGCTTGAGCACCTTGCGGGCGCCCTCCAGGTCCACCTGCACGCTGACCGACGGCTGGAAGCTGGCCTCGGCCGAGTCGTAGTCGATCCCGGCGTCCTGCAGCGCGGTGCGCACGGCAACCAGATCGGTGGGCTCGGAGATGATCTCGAAGCTCTCGCCCAGGTCGTTGATCTCCTCGGCACCGGCTTCGAGCACCGCAGCCAGCACATCGTCCTCGGACAGACCGTTCTTCTCCAGGGTGATGATGCCCTTGCGGGAGAACAGGTACGCCACCGAACCGGGGTCGGCCATGTTGCCGCCGTTGCGCGTCATCGCCACGCGGACCTCACCGGCGGCCCGGTTCTTGTTGTCGGTCAGACACTCGATGAGCACCGCGACACCGTTCGGTCCGTAGCCCTCGTAGGTGATGGTCTGCCAGTCGGCGCCGCCCGCCTCTTCACCGGCGCCGCGCTTGCGCGCGCGCTCGATGTTGTCGTTGGGGACCGAGGACTTCTTGGCCTTCTGGATGGCGTCGTACAGCGTCGGGTTACCACCCGGGTCACCACCACCGGTGCGGGCCGCCACCTCGATGTTCTTGATCAGCTTGGCGAAGTTCTTGCCCCGGCGGGCGTCGATGATCGCCTTCTTGTGCTTCGTGGTGGCCCACTTGGAATGGCCGCTCATGCAGGTACGCCCTCTTTCTGATCAAACTCCGGCTGTCCATTCTACGTGGCCAGATCCCCTTCGATATAACGCTGGAGGTTCGGCGCCACGGCAGCGACCAGTTCCTCCTCGGTCATGGTGGCCACCGGCTCGATCTGCCAGATGTAGCGCATCATCGCCAAACCCATGATCTGCGAGGACACCAGGCCACTGCGCACCTTGCGATCGCGCTCGTCGGCACCCAGCTGCGCCACCCCCATCAGCTGACCCTCGACCACGCGGCGCAACTTCTCCCGGGTGCTCTGATCGTGGGCCGCGGTCTGGAGCACCGAGCGCAGTACGGGCCCGATCTCGTCGTCGGCCCAGGCGCCGAGCATCAGCCGTAGCAGCGCTGCGCCCAGCTCGGGCAGCGGTGTCGTCCAGGTCGTGGCGACGTTGTCCAACCAGCGCGGAGGCGGTGTCGTCGCCGCGTCCAGCAGCCCATCCTTGGACCCGAAGTAGTGGTAGACCAGCGCCGGATCCACGTCGGCCGCCCGGGCCACCGACCTGATCGTCGTCCCGGCGTATCCGGTGTCCGCGAACGCGTCGCGGGCGGCGGCGAGGATGCGCGCCTGCAGGACGCCCCGCTCATCTCGAGGCCCAGGGGGCACCGCGTTCTTCACCATGGACACACCCTAGCAATATTTTCACGTTGCGTTGAGACTAGTTTCAACGTAGCGTGAAACTATGGCAACGTCCCCCCTGAAAACCTCGCTCAACGGGCCGCAGACCACCGGCCGCACCTTCAGCAATCTGAGCGAGCCGCAGTACGACATACGGCGCGACATCAACGTCGGCGTGCCGGTCCGTGACGGCGTCTCGTTGATGGCCGACGTACACCGGCCCGACGCCGACGGCCGCTTCCCCGCCCTGATCGCGGCGTCGCCCTACCCTCGACAGATCCAGGACCTCGGCGCACCGATGGGTTTCATCGAGGCCGGCAGCACCCCGTTCTGGGTATCGCGCGGCTACGCGCACGTGATCGCCAACCTCCGCGGGACAGGCGGATCGGGCGGCGAATTCGGTTTCTTCGACGGGCAAGAACGGCGCGATATGCACGACCTCGTCGAATGGGCCGCGGCCCAACCGTGGTGTGACGGCAATGTGGGGATGATCGGCATCAGCTACTTCGCGATGACCCAGCTGGAAGCCGCGGTCGAGCGGCCTCCGCACCTCAAGGCCATCTTCCCGCTGGCCGTCACCGCGGACCTGTTCGAGGCGGCCTCACACCACGGCCTGGTGAGTTCGGCCTTCATCACGCCGTTCCTGTCGATGATGGGGTTGACCGCCGCCCGCAGCGACGACTTCTGGCGCAGCGTGCCGCTCCAGATCGCCCGCAAGGTGCTCAACGTGGGCCCGCTGCACCGCAAGTTCGGCACGATGAACGGCGAGGCCGCGGTGACGCTGATGCACCAGCTGCTCAAACTGCCGCACGACCCGCACCCCTGGGATGACCTCTGGCTGGACGTGTCGGTCACCCACCCCGTGCGCGACGAGTGGTGGGACGACCGGGATCTCACACCGCTGCTGGGCAATATCGACATCCCCGTCTACCTGGGCTGCGACTGGGAGAACGTACCGCTGCACCTGCCCTCGACGTTCGTCACGTGGAAAGCGCTGGCGCACAACCCGAATGTGCAACTGGGCCTGCTCGACCGGTACGGCTTGACGTGGCCATGGGAAAGCATGCACACCGAGGCGCTGGCCTGGTACGACCACTGGCTCAAGGGTCGCGACACCGGGATCCTCGAGGGCGACCGGGTCCGGTACGCCCTTCCCGGTGACGAGTCTGCGGATTGGCACACCAGCCCGTCCTGGCCTCCGGCAGCGACGGCCACCGATTTCGTGCTGCGCGCCGACGGTGTTCTCGGCACGGACGAAGGACAGCCCGGCACAAGGGATTTCATGACGTTGGGGGCAGGGACCGGCCGGGTCAAAGCCGGCAAGCTCGACCCGCCGGCGGTGCTCACCTGGACATCGCCGGAGCTGCCGGCCGACCTGGATGTCGTCGGGGAGATCGAGCTGCGGCTCATCGCATCGGCCACCGCAGCCGACACGGCATGGCTGGCCACCCTGCAGGATGTGGCACCCGATGGCGAGGTGACCGATGTGACGGCCGGCTGGTTGCGGGCCGGCCTGCGTGAGGTGGACCCGGCCGCGAGTGCCCCCGGAGCACCGGTCCTGCCCTGCCGCAGACCCATCGCGGTCCCGATCGGCGAGCCCATCGAATATCGGATCCCGTTGGTACCCAACGCCCGACGATTCGGTAAGGGGCACCGCATCCAGCTGGTGCTGGCCGGCGATGACCAGGATCCGGACGTGCCCGCGATCATGAACTTCCGGCACGCGAGCGTGGGCACCAGCAGTCTGAACACCGTCACATCGGCGTCACGGCTGCTACTGCCCGTCCTCTGAGCGCCCGCCGGCCTTCGGCGCGGTCAGGTCGTACACCGTGTTGGTGCCGACCTTGACCGGCGTGAAATGGGCCTTCACCCAGTCCGAGATATCGGTGTGTACGTTGCGACCGAACGCGCCGTGGCCGTTGGAGTCGGGCAGGATGTAGTACCCGATCTGGTGGCCCGCCACATAGCCCTGGAACTGGCTCAGGGTGGGCACCGGGTCACTGCCGATGAATCCGCCGATCGCCATCACCGGTGTGCCGGTGGACAGTTCGAGCGACGCCGCCGCCGAGGACCGGTTGATGGCCGCCGACCAGGTGGTGCGGGTGTTCTTCAGCATCGTGTCGAGGTCCGCGTTGTCGGTCGGCTGGCCCCAGCCGTGCCGGCCGTCGGCGTGCGCCGGGCCGACCGCCGGTCCCCCACCGGTGTGCGGCTGACCGACGGTGGCCAGCGAGTACGCCGCCGAACCGGTGAGCGCGCCCAGCACGGCCACCGCCGTCGCCGCCGTCGCGAGCCGCCGCCGGCGCGGTGCGCCCAGCGCCCACAGCAGCGTGAGCGTGGCCGCCACGGTCACCGCGACGATCACCCATCGCAGCGGCGGCAACCAGCCCGCGTTGCGGCCCAGGATCCACCAGCTCCAACCGCCGGTCGCCAGCAACAACACGGCCAGACCGATCCGCCCGAACCAGCCGTCGCGGCGCCGCCACATCTCGTGCACGCCGATGGCGAACATGGCGGCCACCGCGGGCGCGAGCGACATGCAGTAGTACGGGTGCACGTTGGTCTTCATGAAACTGAGCACCAGACCGTCGATCAGCAGCCAGCCCCCGAACAAGATGGCGCCGGCCCGGACGATGTCGGTGCGGGGGGCGCGGCCACGGGAGGCCAGCACCAGCACCGTCGCCAGCAGCGCACCGACCAACAGCCACCCGATCTCGTAGCCGAACTCACCGGTGAACAGCCGGGGCAGGCCCTGCTGCTGGTCGCCCCAGCCGCCCATCCCGTGATGCGGTTGCCCGACGGCCTGCCCGGCCGCCGCACCGATCTGCGGTCCGCGCTGGAACCCGTAATTGTTGTGCCCGAGTACCCGACCGAAGCCGTTGTAGCCGAGGACCAGGTTCATGAAGTTGTTGTCGGTGGACCCCGCCAGATACGGCCGCGACGACGCCGGCCAGACCAAGGTCAGCACCACATACCAGCCGGCCGAGACCACAAACGCCACCAACGCCGCCAACAGATGCACCAACCGCCGCCGCACCCCCACCGGCGCGGCAACCAGATACACCAAGCCGATCGCCGGCAACACCATCAACCCTTCGAGCATCTTGGCCAGGAACGCGAACCCCAACGCCACCCCGGCCAACACCATCCACCGGGCCCCGTTTCGGTCCAGTGCCCGCACCGCGCAATAGGCAGCGGCCGTCATCAACAACACCATCGCCGCATCCGGGTTGTTGAACCGGAACATCAACACCGCCACCGGCGTCAACGCCAACCCGGCACCGGCCAACAGGCCCGCCCACCGCCCACCGATCCGGCGCACCGCCCCGTACAGCAACGCCACCGACCCGACGGCCATCAACGCCTCGGGCACCAACATGCTGGCACTGCTGAACCCGAACAACTGACCCGACAGGCCCATCACCCACTGCGACACCGGCGGCTTGTCCACCGTGATGAAATTGCGCGCATCCAGCGACCCGAACAGCAGCGCCTCCCAGTCCTGCGACCCGGCCTGAGCCGCCGCCGCATAGAACTGATTGCCCATCCCGTTGACCGTGATATGCCAGAGGTAGAGCACCGCGGTGCCGGCGAGCAGCAGTGGCAGCGCCCAGCGCTGGAGATTCCTCGGCTGCGCCGACGGGAAGTCAGGGTCGGCGTGGGTCGGCGGTACGAAGAACGTTGCGGTCGTTTGGGGTGTCACATAGCCATTGAGGACTGCAGACATGTGAACAAGCTGTGCGCGTCACCGGCCGCCGCTGTGACAGCAAACTCCATGGCGGCGTTGGCGCAACGTTCACCCGAGCGAGTCGACGAACAGCTTGTGCACCCGCCGGTCACCGGTCACCTCGGGATGGAACGCCGTCGCCAGCATCCGGCCCTGCCGCACCGCGACGGGATGGCCGCCGGCGCGGGCCAGCACCTCGACCTCGGGGCCCACCCGCTCCACCCAGGGCGCGCGGATGAACACCGCATGCACGTGGCCGTCCAGCCCCTGGAACGCGATGTCCTCTTCGAAGGAGTCGACCTGGCGCCCGAAGGCGTTGCGGCGCACCGTCATATCGATACCGTGCAACGGCTCGGCCCGCCGGCCTTCGGCGCCGGCATCCAGGATCTCGTCGGCCAGCAGGATCATCCCGGCGCAGGATCCGTAGGCCGGCATCCCGTCGGCCAGCCGGGCACGCAGCGGCTCCAACAGCTCGAACTCCCGCAGCAGATGGCTGATGGCGGTGGATTCGCCGCCGGGAATCACCAGGGCGTCAACCGATTTCATCTCCGCAACCCGGCGCACCGAGAGTGCGTCGGCGCCGGCTTCGCGCAGGGCGGCCAGGTGTTCGCGGGTATCGCCTTGCAGCGCGAGCACCCCGACCCGGACGGTCACTTGGTGGGCGGGACGAAATCCCGCTGGTACCGGGTCAGCCCCTCCTGCATGACCGCGGCGACCATCTCGCCGTACTGGTTGAACAGCTTGCCCTGGGTCAGTGCCCGGCCGCCGCACGCCGACGGCGACGACTGGTCATAGAGCAACCACTCGTCGGCCCGGAACGGCCGCATGAACCACATGGCATGATCCAGCGACGCGATGTTCAGGTGCTTGCGCTCCTCGAGGTGGTTCACCTGCGCCGAGCCGAGCAGGGTGAGGTCACTGAGGTAGGCCAGCGCGCAGATGTGCAGCACCGAGTCGTCGGGCAGCGGGTCGCGGTGGCGGAACCACACCTGCTGCTGGGATGCCTTGCCCGCCACCTTGGCGACCCGGTCCCGCGGCACGATGCGGACATCCCATTCGGCGAATTGAGCGAAACCGGCGTCGTCGAACGCACCGCCGGACCGGAAGCCGGGCAGGTCGTCCGGTCCGGGCGCGGCGGGCATCGCGTCCTGGTGCTCGATACCGCTCTGGTCGGCCTGGAAGGACGCCGACATGCTGAAGATGGTCTGGCCGTGCTGGATGGCACTCACCCGGCGGGTGCAGAACGATCCGCCGTCGCGGATCCGCTCGACGAGATACACCGACGGCGCACGGGCGTCACCGGGCCGCAGGAAGTACCCGTGCAGCGAGTGCACCTGGAACTTCGGGTCCACCGTGCGCACCGCTGACACCAGGGACTGGCCGGCGACGTGCCCACCGAACGTACGCTGCAGGAAGCCCGACTCCGGGCTGAATACCCCACCGCGATAGATGTTGACCTCGAGCTGTTCCAGGTCGAGGATCTCTTCAATCGCCACGCGTTGTGTTTACCAGCCGCGTTCGGCGAGCCTGTGCGGGACCGGGATGTCGTCGACGTTGATGCCGACCATCGCCTCACCGAGGCCGCGGGAGACCTTGGCCAGCACATCGGGATCGTCGTAGAAGGTGGTGGCCTTGACGATCGCCGCCGCGCGGGCGGCCGGGTCACCGGACTTGAAGATGCCCGAGCCCACGAACACGCCCTCGGCGCCCAGCTGCATCATCATCGCCGCGTCCGCCGGGGTCGCGATGCCACCGGCGGTGAACATCGTGACCGGCAGCTTGCCGGCCCGGGCCACCTCGACCACCAGGTCATAGGGGGCCTGCAGGTCCTTGGCCGCCACGAACAACTCGTCCTCGCTCAACGAGGTGAGCCGGCGGATCTCGGCGCCGATGGTCCGCATGTGGGTGGTGGCATTGGAGACGTCCCCGGTGCCGGCCTCCCCCTTGGACCGGATCATCGCCGCGCCCTCGGTGATCCGGCGCAGCGCCTCACCCAGGTTGGTGGCGCCACAGACGAACGGCACGGTGAAGCGCCACTTGTCGATGTGGTTGGCGTAGTCGGCCGGGGTCAGCACCTCGGACTCGTCGATGTAGTCCACACCCAACGACTGCAGGATCTGCGCCTCGACGAAGTGCCCGATGCGGGCCTTGGCCATCACCGGGATGGTGACCGCGTCGATGATGCCCTCGATCATGTCCGGATCGCTCATCCGCGACACCCCGCCCTGGGCGCGGATATCGGCGGGCACCCGCTCCAGGGCCATCACCGCCACCGCACCGGCGGCCTCGGCGATCCGGGCCTGCTCCGGGGTGACCACATCCATGATGACGCCGCCCTTGAGCATCTCGGCCATGCCGCGCTTCACCCGGGCGGTGCCGGTCTGGTTACCGTTGTTACCTGCCGCACCGATTTCCCGGTCGCTGCGCTCCTGCCCGCCGAAATCCATCGCAATCTCCTCCAGTTTTCTACTGATCCAGTCTAAAGGTGGCGCCAAATCAATTGGATCCGCAGCCTCAGCGGATCTGTTGAGGTTGCGTTCCGGGTCCCGCGCCGCGCACATCGGCGAGCTCGCCGGCCTGTGCCAGGAACTCGCCGAGCTGCAGCGGATACACGGACTCACCCTTGGCGACCAGCTCGTCGATCATTGTCGCATCGCACCAACGGTGGCCGTGAATGTAGCGGCGTTCCAGCGCGGTGTGGCCGGTGGCCACGGGTTCGAACCGGCCGGTGCGGTGCACGAAATACAGCTCCTCGCTGCGGACCACCGCGCCGTTGAAGTCGATGATGGCGTCCCGCCGCCACACCGGTCCGACCAGGTCGGCGGCGGGCACCCGCAAGCCGGTCTCCTCGAAGAGTTCGCGGGCCGCCGCGTCCGCCAGTTCCTCGCCGGGCTCGACGGCCCCGCCGATGGTGAACCACCAGAGTCGCGCGTCCTCGCCGTCGCGCGCCGGGTCGGATCCGCGGAACAACAGCACGTGGCCGTCCTCGTCGAGCAGCACCACCCGCGCCGAAACCCGCGTGCTGACCGATCCGGTGTCCCGCGCCGCCGGTCCGGCGCGTTCGGCGATCTCGAAATAGCTCGGCAGCGCCGCGGTGCCGCCGAGGTGCAGCAGCCGCACCATGGGCCGTTCGCGCAGCGCCAGGGTGTCCCGGACGGCGTCGTTGTGGAACCGGCGGGCCAGCAGCACCCGGGCCTCGGCATCGGCCAGTTCGGCGACCAGGGCCACCGGCAGAGCCGACGGGGCGACGGTGCCCAGCGCCGCGGACAGTTCGTTCTCGGCGGCTTCGCGTGCCGCGCGCGGGGCGCGTTCGGCGGCGTCGGCCAGCGCCGCCAGTCGCTTGCCCTCGGGCGCCTGCCCGAAGGCGTCGACGGCCACCGCCCGCGCCACCACCGCCCGCCGGGCCAGCGCGGCATCCAACGCCTGCCAGGACAGGTCGTACCGCACGTGCAGGCGGTCCAGCCGGTTGGCGGTCAGATAGGCCCACGAACCGGTGAGCAGGATCGCGGCGCCGATCAGCACCGCCAGCACGATCGTCAGGACCAGCACTAGTCGGCCACCCGCACGCGCACCCCGGACATCGCCACCGTCTCGTACACCCGCATGATGTCGGCGGCGACCACCGACCAGTCGTAGCGACGCACGACGGTGCCGGCCACCTCGACGTAGCCGGCCCGAAGGGTGTCGTCGCCCAGCACCGCGATCAGCGCATCGGCCAGCGTGCCGGCGTCGTCGACCGGGACCAACCGGCCGGCCCGGCCGTTGTCGAGCACGCGCCGGAAGGCATCCAGGTCGCTGGCCACCACCGCGGTGCCGGCCGCCATCGCCTCCACCAGCACGATGCCGAAACTCTCACCGCCGGTGTTGGGTGCGCAGTACACGTCGGCGCTGCGCAGCGCCGACGCCTTGGTGGCGTCATCCACCTGGCCGAGGAATCGCAGATGTCCGGCCAGCTCACCGGCCTTCTCGGTGAGCGCCAACGCGTCACCGCGGCCCACCACCAGGACCTCGATGTCCGGGAAGGCCGCGGCCAGCCGGGGCAGGGCGGCCAGCAGCACGTCCATCCCCTTGCGCGGCTCGTCGAAACGGCCGAGGAACAACACGCACCGGCCGGGGCGCGGGTAGCCGTCCAGCAGTGGTGCCGAGGCGAACGTCGCGACGGGCACCCCGTTGGGAATCTCGACGGCGTCGGAGCCCAGTGCCTCCATCTGCCAGCGCCGCGCCAGATCCGACACCGCGATGCGGCCCACGATCTTCTCGTGCCAGGGCCGCAGGATTCCCTGAAAGACGCTGAGGGTCAACGACTTCGTGGTGGAGGTGTGGAAGGTGGCGACGATCGGGCCCTCGGCGATCATCAGCGCCAGCATCGACAGGCTCGGCGCATTCGGCTCGTGCAGGTGCAGCACGTCGAAATCGCCTTGGCTGAGCCATTTCTTGACGGTGCGGTGGGTGGCCGGGCCGAACCGCAACCGGGCCACCGACCCGTTGTACGGGATGGGCACGGCCTTGCCGCCCGACACCACATAGTCCGGCACCTGCACATGCGGCGAGGACGGCGCCAGCACGCTGACCACGTGCCCCTGGGATCGGAACACCTCGGCGAGCTGCAGCACATGGGCCTGCACGCCCCCGGGGACGTCGAACGAATACGGGCACACCATCCCGATGCGCATCGACGCTCCCCTACCGGCCTTCGAGCCGGGCACGGCGCTCGTCGGAGAGGTCGGCCAGCCACTGCGGCTGCAGCATGTGCCAATCGGCCGGGTACTGCGCGATATTCGCCGCGAAGTGGTAGGCCAGCGCCTGGGTGATCACGGTGACGTCGCCCGAGGACGTGTCCAGGGGTGCGTGGATGCGGGTGCCCCAGCCGTCACCGGAGAACCAGCAGTGCGTCGGTAGCAGCGCCGCACCGGTCTCCAGCGCCAGCCGGGCCGGGCCGGCGGGCAACCGGGTGGCCTCACCGAAGAACTCCACCTCGATACCCGAGCGCGTCAGGTCACGGTCGGCCATCAGGCACACCAGCCCGTTGCCGCGCAGCCGGTCGGCGAGCACCTCGCCGGGCGGGCGGGCCCCACCGTTGAGCGGCAGCACCTCGAAACCCAGGCTCTCCCGGTAGTCGACGAACCGCTGGTACAGCGACTCCGGCTTCAGTCTTTCGGCGACGGTGGCGAACCGGCCGTACGTGTTGGTCAGCCACACGCCGGCCATGTCCCAGTTTCCGCTGTGCGGCAGGGCCAGCACGGCGCCTCGGCCGGCCGCCAGGGCGTCGGCGACATGCCCGTCGCCCTCGACCAGTTCCTGCAGCCGGGCGGCGAGCACCCGGTGGTCCATCGACGGCAGCCGGAACGCCTCCCGCCAGTACCGGGCGTAGGACGCCAGCGACGCCCGGATCAGGCTGCCGGGCACCTCGGCGGGCCGCACCCCCAGGATCCGGGCCAGGTTCTTGCGCAATTGCTCGGGTCCGCCACCACGGGCCGCGTACCGCGCACCGGCCTCGAACATGTTGCGGGCGGCGAATTCCGGCATGGCCCGCACGACGCGCCAGCCCGCCGCGTACCCGAGGTCGGTGAGCTCACCACCCAGCGGTACCCGCAGTCCACGCACCTTGGGCAGCCCGGCCGACGGTGTGCTCACTCTTCGCCCACCTCGGTCGCCGGGGGCGCCGGGGTCAGCGGGTCCATGGCGCCCGGCGACGTCCGCACCGCATGCAGCCGCTGGGCGACGGTCACCACGCTGGCCAGGGCCAGCAGCCACATGGCGATCTCCAGGATCAGCGGCACGCCGAACAGGCCGCTCAACCCGGCACCGGTCAGGGTGATGATGAGCCGTTCCGGACGTTCGATGATGCCGCCGTCCCCGCGCAGGCCGCTGGCCTCGGCGCGGGCCTTGATATACGAGATGACCTGCGAGGTCACCAAGCAGATCAGGATGGCCACCACCAGCTGGGCGTTGTGCATGCCGAACGCCGCCCACCAGGCCAGGCCACAGAACACCGCACCGTCGGCGATCCGGTCGCAGGTGGCGTCCAGCACCGCCCCGAACCGGCTGCCGCCGCCGCGCTCTCGGGCCATCGCCCCGTCGAGCATGTCGGCAAGCACGAAGAACCACACCACCAGCGCGCCGTACCAGAGCTGGCCGATCGGGAACAGGGTCAGCGCACCGAGAACCGACGCGGCGGTGCCCAGCACCGTGATGCTGTCGGGGGTGAATCCGGCGCGCAGCGCCGCCCTGGCGACCGGTCGGGACAGCTTCACGTACGCCGCCCGGGTCATCAGGTAGAAGTCGCTCATTTGCCGGACTGCCCCGTCACTGGGCTCTGATTCGCCCACTCGGTGGCCAGCAGTTCGCGCGTGTCGCGCAGCAGCTGCGGGATCACCTTCGAGCCACCGATGATGGTGATGAAGTTGGCGTCACCGCCCCAGCGCGGCACCACGTGCATGTGCAGGTGCTCGGCCAGCGACCCGCCGGCCGACGTACCGAGGTTCAGGCCGACGTTGAAGCCGTGCGGCCGCGACACCGCCTTGATGACGCGAATCGCCTTCTGGGTGAACGCCATCAGCTCGGCGCTCTCCTCGGGGGTGAGGTCCTCCAGTTCGGACACCCGCCGGTAGGGCACCACCATGAGATGGCCCGGGTTGTACGGGTACAGGTTGAGCACCGCGTACACCAGCTCACCGCGGGCGACCATCAGGCCGTCCTCGTCGGCCATCTGCGGGATGTCGGTGAACGGTTCCGATGACAGCGCCGACCCGGCGCCCTTCTTCATCGGCGACTCGGCGATATAGCTCATCCGGTGCGGGGTCCACAGCCGCTGCAGATGGTCGGGATCGCCGACACCGGTGTCCACGATCCGCTCCCCTTCGGTCATGCGCGTCCCCCGCACGCTTCGCTCACGCGTCCACCTTGAACAGGTCGGCGTTGGGCGTCGCATTCTCCCGACGGGCGACCCAGTCGGCGATGGCCGCCACGGCCGCCTCCCGGGGCACGCCGTTGACCTGGCTGCGGTCCCCGAACCGGAAGGAAACGGCCCGCGACTCGATGTCGGTGTCTCCCGCGAGCAGCATGAACGGCACCTTCTGGTTGGTGTGGTTCACGATCTTCTTGGCCATCCGGTCGTCGCTGGCATCCACCTCGACCCGGATGCCGAGCGACTTCAGTTCGGCGGCAATCTCTTCCAGATACGGCACGTGCTTGTCGGCGACCGGCACCCCGACCACCTGCACCGGCGCCAGCCAGGCCGGGAACGCCCCCGCGTAATGCTCGGTGAGCACGCCGAAGAACCGCTCGATCGACCCGAACAGCGCGCGGTGGATCAGCACCGGCCGTTGCCGGCTGCCGTCGGCGGCGGTGTACTCCAGCTCGAACCGGTCGGGCATGTTGAAGTCCAGCTGGATGGTCGACATCTGCCAGTGCCGGCCCAACGCGTCCTTGACCTGCACGGAAATCTTGGGTCCGTAGAACGCCGCGCCGCCCGGGTCCGGCACCAACGCCAGCCCGGACCCCTCGGCCACTTCGCGCAGCGTCGCGGTGGCTTCCTCCCACAGCTCGTCGGATCCGACCGACTTCGCCGGATCCCGGGTGGACAGCTCCAGGTAGAAGTCGTCCAGTCCGTAGTCCGAGAGCAGGTCCAGCACGAACTGCAGCAGCGAGGCCAGCTCGTCGCGCATCTGCTCGCGGGTGGTGTAGATGTGCGCATCGTCTTGCGTCATGCCGCGCACCCGGGTCAGGCCGTGCACGACGCCGGACTTCTCATACCGGTACACCGACCCGAATTCGAAGAGCCGCAAGGGCAATTCGCGGTAGGACCGGCCACGGGACCGGTAGATCAGGTGGTGCATCGGGCAGTTCATCGGCTTCAGGTAGTAGTCCTGGCCGGGCTTGCGCACACTGCCATCCGGGTTGTACTCCGCGTCGATCTGCATCGGCGGGAACATGCCGTCGGCGTACCACTCCAGGTGGCCCGACGTGATGTACAGGTGCTCCTTGGTGATGTGCGGCGTGTTGACGAACTGATAGCCGGCCTGCTCGTGCTTGCGCCGCGAGTAGTCCTCCAGCTCCTTGCGGATGATGCCGCCCTTGGGATGGAAGACGGGCAGGCCGGAGCCGAGCTCGTCGGGGAAGCTGAACAGGTCGAGCTCCACCCCGAGCTTGCGGTGGTCACGACGCTGCGCCTCTTCTATGAGTTCCAGATGCCGGTCCAGCGCCTCCTGCGATTCCCACGCGGTGCCGTACACGCGCTGCAGGCTGGCGTTGTTCTGGTCGCCGCGCCAGTACGCCGCGCTGCTGCGGGTCAGCTTGAACGCCGGGATGTACTTCGTGGTGGGGATGTGCGGTCCGCGGCACAGGTCACCCCAGATGCGTTCCTTGGTGCGGGCGTTGAGGTTGTCGTAGGCGGTCAGCTCGTCGCCCCCGACCTCCATGACGTCGGGGTCGCCGGACTTGTCGTCGACGAGCTCCAGCTTGTAGGGCTCGTCGGCCAGTTCCTGGCGGGCCTGCTCCTTGGATTCGTAGACACGCCGGGAGAACAGCTGACCGTCCTTGACGATCTTGGCCATCCGCTTCTCCAGCTTGGCCAGGTCCTCCGGCGTGAACGGCTCGGCGACATCGAAGTCGTAGTAGAAGCCGTCGGTGATCGGCGGACCGATGCCCAGCTTGGCCTCCGGGAACAGCTCCTGCACGGCCTGGGCCAGCACATGCGCCGCCGAGTGCCGGATGACGCTGCGGCCGTCCTCGGTGTCGGCGGCCACCGGGACCACCTCGACATCGGCGTCGGGCGCCCAGGACAGGTCACGCAGCCGGCCGTCGGCGTCCCGCACCACCACGATGGCGTCCGGCGCGCCGCGTTCGGGAAGGCCGGCAGCGCGGACGGCCGCACCAGCGGTGGTCCCGGCAGCGACCCGGATCGGGGCTGCGGGGGCGGGGCTGGCGGCGGCGCTCATCGGGAACTCTCCTCAGGCAGGTACACAGAACGCGACCATGCTATCGGGGTGGGTCAGTCGGAGCCGATACCGATCGGGCTCTTCAGCCAGGGTGGTTCGAAGCCGATCAGATCGCCGAGCCAGTAGAGGGCGCCCAGACCCCAGAGGCTGGCCACCACCACCAGCCCGGTGAAGGCCGCACTCAGGGCTTTCACGGCGATGTGCTGGCGGGCGAACCAGGCCATCACCGTGTCGTACCGTTGCTTCACCCAGTGCAGCGCCACCTGGGCGGCGCGGAATTCGGTGGCCAGGATGGCCAACCCGAGGAAGACGATCGCCCATCCCGGACCGGGGTACGGGATGGCGATGATGCCGACGGCCAGCACCAGCAGGCCCACCACCCCGACGACGACGCGGTACACGAAATCGGCGACGGGCCGTTCCCGCAGCCGGTCGCGCCAGCGCGCCCAGCGCCGCTTGACCGCCGAATACTTCGACTCGGTCACGGCTGCCCCGGCTTGAGCCGGATGAACAGCGCGTCGGCCTCGGTGAGCAACTCGTCACCGTCCAGCAGTCGGCCGCTGACGAAGATCTTGCGCCCGTCGATCCGGTCGATTCCGGCGTCCACCCGCAGCTCCTTCTCGATCGGGACGATCTTGCGGTAGTCGATGCCCAGGTGCGCGGTGCGCTGGAACGGGCTCTTGGTCAGTTTGGCGGTGGTGAAGCCCAGCAGCGAATCGAACAGCAGTCCCAGCGCACCTCCGTGCACGGCACCGTTGCGGCCCAGATGGAAGCGCCGGAACCGGGCCGTCCCACCGATCCGGCCGTCCTCGGTCACCACGAGGTTCACCGGCACCGACAAGACGTTGCCGCGATTGGGCAGGTCCATCCGCCGGCCGGACGGGGAATGCCATTCGTCGGCCTCGTAGGGCGCCAGCAGCGCCGACACCTTTTCGATCAGATCCGCGGCCTCGGTGATCACCGCGTCGGGCGCGTCGGCGGCGCGGGCGTGGTCCTGCAGTGTGCGCACCGCGTCGACGAACCGGCCGTAGTCCGGCCCGCCCTTGGTGGTGGGCTCAGGCGGGTTGAAGCCGCCGCCGGGGTGCGTCGCTGGGGTCACCACACCCGCCACGTTATTGCACGGTGGGCCGCGCGTATGCGCTGGACGGGCGAATCCGCTTGCAGCGCCGCTCCATTGCCGGATGCCCTCCCCGGATTGACTTATGACCGGCGTCACACTAACGTGATTGAAACGTTTCAATCATTCCGTCCGCTCGTTCGCCGCCGTCGCGGCCGACACCGGCGCTAATCTGAGGACGCTATGCGAATCGCCCTGTTCGCGACCTGTCTGGCGGATGCGCTTTTTCCGCCCGCCGCCATCGCCACCGTCGCCCTGCTGGAAAGACTAGGCCACGAGGTGGTGTTCCCCACCGGTCAAACCTGTTGCGGGCAAATGCATATCAACACCGGCTATCTCGACGAGGCCACCGCGGTGGTGCGCCATCACGTGGACGTGTTCGAGGCGGCGGGTTGTGACGCCGTCGTGGCCCCGTCCGGATCGTGTGTGGGTTCGGTGCGTCACCAGCACGCCATGGTGGCCCGGCGCGCCGGTGACGAACGGCTGGCCGCCCGCGCCGAAGCCGTCGCCGCCCGCACCTTCGAACTCTCGGAACTCCTCGTCGACGTGCTCGGCGTCGACGATGTCGGGGCCTACTACCCGCACCGGGTCACCTACCACCCGACCTGCCACTCGTTGCGCATGCTGCGCGTCGGCGACAAGCCGCTGCGGCTGCTGCGCAACGTCCGCGGGTTGACGCTGGTGGAGTTGCCGGCCGCCGACTCGTGCTGCGGTTTCGGCGGCACCTTCGCCCTGAAGAACGCCGACACCTCGACCGCGATGCTCGCCGACAAGATGACCAACATCCTCGGCACCGGCGCCGAGGTGTGCAGCGCCGGGGACTCGTCGTGTCTCATGCACATCGGGGGCGGGCTGAGCCGGCTGCGCGTCGGCGTGCGCACCGTGCACCTGGCGGAGATCTTGGCCGGCCAAGGCGCGGGCTCGTGACGTTCCTGGGCACCCCCGGCGTCGTCGGGAATCTACGCGGCGACGTGCCGTTCCCCCGGGCCGCGCGCACCGCGCTCGACAATGCCCAGTTGCGCCGCAACATCGGTCACGCCACCCACACCATCCGCGCCAAACGCCTTGCCGCCGTAAGTGAATGCGATGACTGGGAAGAGCTGCGCGCCACCGGAAGCGCCGTCAAGCAGGATGTCATGGCCCGGCTGCCCGAGCTGCTCGAGCAATTGGAGCACAACGTCACCGCCCGCGGCGGGGTGGTGCACTGGGCGCGCGACGGCGCCGAGGCCAACCGCATCATCACCGCGCTGATCCGCGAAACCGGCACCGGCGAGGTGGTGAAGGTCAAGTCGATGGCCACCCAGGAGATCGGGCTCAACGAGCACCTGGAAGCCGAGGGCATCGCGGCGTTCGAGACCGATCTGGCCGAACTGATCGTGCAACTCGGCCATGACAAACCCAGCCACATCCTGGTGCCGGCGATCCACCGCAACCGCGCCGAGATCCGCGAGATCTTCACCCGCGAGATGCCCGGGGCCGGTGAGCTGACCGACGATCCACGGGTGCTGGCGATGGCCGCCCGGGCCCATCTGCGGCGCAAGTTCCTCACCGCGAAGGTCGCCGTCAGCGGCGCGAATTTCGGTGTGGCCGAGACCGGTACACTCGCCGTGGTCGAGTCGGAGGGCAACGGCCGGATGTGTCTGACCCTTCCGCAGACGCTGATCACCGTGATGGGCATCGAGAAGATCATCCCGACGTTCACGGATCTGGAAGTGTTCATGCAACTGCTCCCCCGGTCTTCGACCGCGGAGCGGATGAACCCGTACACCTCGATGTGGACCGGGGTCCATCCCGGCGACGGCCCGCAGAGCTTCCACCTGGTGCTGCTGGACAACGGCCGCACCCGGGTGCTGGCCGACGAGGTGGGACGCGCTGCGCTGCACTGCATCCGGTGCAGCGCCTGCCTCAACGTGTGCCCGGTGTACGAACGCACCGGTGGCCACGCGTACGGGTCGGTGTATCCCGGGCCGATCGGGGCGATCCTGTCCCCGCAACTGACCGGCACCACGGGGCACGACGACCCCAACGCCAGCCTGCCCTATGCGTCGTCGTTGTGCGGGGCGTGTTTCGACGCCTGCCCGGTGCGCATCGACATCCCCTCGATCCTGGTGCATCTGCGGGCCCAGCAGGTGGATTCGGAAAGGGGGGTAAGGGGCGGGCTGCCGGGCGGGCAGGACCTGGCGATGAAGGCCGCGGGTTGGGCGATGTCGGCACCCGGCCGCTTCGCGCTGGCCGAGAAGGCCCTCGGCGCGGGCCGGCTGCTCGCCGGCAAGGATCACCGCATCGCCGCCCTGCCCTGGCCGGCGTCGAAATGGACCGCCAGTCGCGATATCCCCGAACCGCCGAAGGAGACCTTCCGGCAGTGGTGGGAGCGTACCCACGGGAGCGACTCATGACGGACGCACGGGCGGCGGTGCTCGGCCGGATCCGGGCGGCGCTGGCGGGTGCACCTCCGGAAACCGTTGTGGTACCGCGGGAATACGCGCGAGATCCGCTCACCGGCCCGCCCGACGTCGAGCGCTTCGCCGAGGCCGTCGCCGAGTACCGCGCCAGGGTGCACCGCGTCACCGATATCGCGGCGACGGTGCGCGGGCTGGTCACGCCCGATGCGACCGTGCTGGTGCCCGCCGATATCCCGGCCGAGTGGGTGACCGGCGTGCACACCGTCGCCGACGCTCCCCCGCTGGACGTTTCGGCGCTGGACCGGGCCGATGCCGTGCTCACCGGCTGCGCCGTCGGCATCGCTGCGACCGGGACCATCGTGCTGGACGCCGGATCCGCCCAGGGCCGCCGGGCGCTGACCCTGGTGCCCGATCACCACATCTGCGTGGTGCGCGCCGGGCAGATCGTCGACACCGTGCCGCAGGGCTTCGCCGCACTGGACCCGACCCGGCCGCTGACCTTCATCTCCGGGCCCAGCGCCACCAGTGATATCGAGTTGGAGCGGGTCGAAGGGGTGCACGGCCCACGGACGCTGGACGTGCTGATCGTGCCGTGAGTCCGGAGTGCGGGTGAGTGCGAATGCCCGCCTCCGAGCGACTTTTCAGCGACAACTCTCCAATGATATTGCGGCGGTGCGCAATCGGTGACACCTGTCGGTGGGTCCACGTAGTATGAACACATGTTCGAACCGGCCGAGGCGGATGCCGCAGCGCTGATCGACGCGCTGCGCGCAGCCACCCGGGCCGAAGCGGTGGCGGCGGCAGACCGATTGGCGGTCATCGCCACGATCGTGGCGCACCACTGCGATGACGAGGACGACGTGATCGCCCATGCCGCGATCGACGGCTGGGAGTACGCCACCGCCGAGGTATCGGCCGCCTGCGGGATGTCCAAGCAGGCCGCCTCCGGTCAGATGCGCATCGCCGTCGCGCTGCGGGACCGGCTACCCAAGGTCGGGGCCCTGCTCGCCGCCGGCGAGATCTCGGCCAAGATCGCCGCCGCCATCACCTGGCGCACCCGGCTCGTGATCCACGACGAACCCCTGGCGCTCATCGATGCCGCGCTGGCAGGCATCGCGGCGCACCTCGGGACGTTGTCCCAGAAGGGACTGGAGGACGCCATCGATGTGTGGATCGAGAAGTTCGATCCATCCGCCGTGCACGGCACCCGCTGCGCCGCACGCTCGCGGTACCTCGAATTCGGCGGTGCCGACGATCTCGCCGGCACGGTCGGTGTCTACGGGCGGTTGTTCGCCACCGATGCCGCCGCCCTGCGGGCCCGCCTCACCGCGATCGCCGCCACCGTGTGTGACGACGACCCGCGCACCACACCCCAGCGGATGGCCGACGCCCTCGGGGTGCTCGGCGCCGACCCAGATGCCGAACGGCTCGCCTGCCTGTGCGGGAACCCGGATTGCCCGGCGGCACAGAAGGATCCGCGTTCAACCGCGGTCACGGTGTACGTACTCACCGACTCGGCACCGCCATCGGCTCCACCTCGCGACCCCGACCTGCACGGTGACGGGTCGCGCCGCCCGGACCCCGTGGCGACCGTCGCCTCCCCCGGTGTGCTCATCGGTGGCGGCGTGCTGCCCGGCCCATTGCTCACCGAACTCGTGGCCACCGGCGCCCGCATCACGCCCCTGGCCGACCCCGCCGATCTGCCCGCCGTGCCCGGCTATCGCCCAACCACGAAGATCGCCACCTGGGTACGCATCCGGGATCTCGTCTGCGTCTTCCCCGGCTGCAACCGCTCCGCCCAGCATTGCGACCTCGACCACAGCGTGCCCTGGCCGGCCGGGTCCACCCACCCCGGCAATCTGTCGGCCACGTGCCGCACCCACCACCTCCTCAAGACCTTCGGCGGCTGGACCAAACATCAGCACCCCGACGGATCACACACCTGGACCAGCCCCACCGGCCACGCCTACACCACCGTGCCGCTGAGCCGAATCCTGTTCCCCGACCGACCCCTTGACACCCCGGCACCACCCGCACCGGTCAGCGAAACCACCGACCGGGGCCTGGCCATGCCGCAACGCCGCCGCACCCGCGCCGAGACGCGCGCCGCCCGCATCCACGCCGAACGACGACTCAACCAACACACCATCGACGAGAACGCCGAACCCCCGCCGTATTGACGGCGCGCTATCCCGTCGAGGCCCGGACCACCAGTTCGGGTTGGAACACCACGTGTCTGGGCTTGCGCCGGCCGCCACCGTCCTCGGCCGCGGCGATCAGCAGGTCCACGGCGGTCGCCCCGATGTCGGCGGTCGGCTGCCGCACCGAGGTCAACGGCACCACGGCCGAGCGGGCGAAATCGATGTCGTCGTACCCGACGAGCGCGATGTCCTCCGGCACCCGCAGGTCACCCATCAGGGTCAGCGCCTGCAGCACCCCGATGGCCAACAGATCGTTGGCGCAGAACACCGCATCGGGGCGCCGCGCCGGGGGCCGCTCCCGCAACCGTTCGCCGACCGCGCGGCCGGCCAGCACGCTCAGCGAAGCGACATCGATGTTCTCCAGTTGGGCGCCGGGCGTTTCGGCGGCGGCTTCGGCCGCACCGCGGCGCCGATCGCGGATCTGGCGCAGCGTATCCGGGCCCCCCACGAAGGCGATCCGCTGCCGGCCCGTCGCACACAGGTGGGTCACCGCCAGCCGGGCGCCGGCCACATCGTCCACCGCGACCGAATCGAAAGGTGTTCCGCTGCCGTCCCGGTCGACGAGCACCACCGGGGTGCCACGATCGCGCAGCGCGGTCAACCGGCCCAGGTCGTCACTCACCGGTGACACCAGCAGCCCGTACACCCGTTGCTCGTCGAAGGCGTCGATATAGGCGCGTTCGCGTCCACCGTCATCGTCGGAGGTGCCCAGCAGCACCGTCAGGTTGTGCTCACCGGCCCGGCGTTCGGCGGCCCTGGCGATATCGGTGAAGAACGGGTTGCCGATGTCCAGCACCACCAAGCCGACGCTGCGCGATCGGCCGGCCTTGAGCTGCCGGGCGGCGTCATTGCGGACGAAACCGAGGTGATCGATGGCCGCCTGCACCCGGGCCACCGTCGCGGGGGCCACCTTGTCCGGCGCATTGAGGACATTGGAGACCGTGCCGACGGACACCGAGGCCGCGGCAGCGACTTCCCGCATGCTCACCACGGGACCATCACACCATCACGGCGGCCCGATCGGCGCGTGGGACGTACCGGCGCGGCGGAAACCAGTCCGCGACCCGCCGCCGCAGGTCGTCCAGGTCACCGGTGACCAGGCCGTGGGCCCGCGCGGTCAGCAGGATGTTGCCCAGCGCGGTGGCCTCGACCGGCCCGGCCAGCAGGGGCAGGCCCAGCCGGTCGGCGGTGAGCTGGCACAGCAGCTCGTTCTGCGATCCCCCGCCGACGATGTGCACGGCGTGCACCGGTGTGCCGGCCAGCTCGGCCGCGGTGCGCACCGCGGATGCGAACGCGGCGGCCAGGCTCTCCAGGATGGCCCGCACCAGCTGCGCCGGGCCGTCCGGCGCGGGCAGGCCGCGTTCGTTGTACCAGTTGGTGATCCGGGCCGGCATATCGCCCGGCGGCAGGAACCGTGCATCTTCGGTGTCGAACACGCCCGCCGGCGCCGGGGCCTGGGCGGCTTGCGACAGCAGCGCGGCGAGGTCCGCGCCGCGACCGTCACGGTCGAACTGGCGCACCGTTTCGCTGAGCAGCCACAGTCCCATCACGTTGTGCAGGAAGCGGTTCCGCCCGTCGGCGCCGGCCTCGTTGGTGAAATTGGCTGCCCGGCTCGCCTCGGTGACCACCGGGCCGGGCAGCTCCAGGCCGACCAGTCCCCAGGTGCCGCACGAGATGTAGGCCGACGTGGCGGCGTCCATCGGGATAGCGGCGACCGCCGATGCGGTGTCGTGGGAGGCCACCGCCACCACCTGCGCATCGAATCCCAAACCGGGCAGCACCCGCCCACACGGCGTCCCTGGCTCGACGATGCCGGGAAACAGTTTGGGTGACAATCCGAGTCGCGACATCAGATCGGTATCCCAGGCACCGTCGAGCCCGAGCAGTCCGGTGGTGGAGGCGTTCGTGTGCTCGGCGGCCCGCCGCCCGGTCAGCCAGTAGGTCACCAGGTCCGGGATCAGCAGCACGGTGTCGGCCTGATCCAGTAGGTCCTCGGTGGCCAGTTGGTAGAGCGTGTTGAACGGCAGGAACTGCAACCCGTTGCGGGCGTACAGTTCGGCCGCGCCGATCCGCTGGTGCACCAGCTCCACGCCCCGTTCGGTGCGGGCATCCCGGTAGTGATGCGGCACCGACAGCAGCCGCCCGTCGCGCAACAGCCCGTAGTCCACCGCCCAGGAGTCCACTCCGATGCCGACCAGCCGGTCGGATTCCCTTGCGGCACGGGTCAGCCCGCTCAGCACGTGACCGTACAGGCCGGGCAGGTCCCAGTGCAGGGCCTGGCGTGTTCCGTTCCAGATGCGCACCGGGTCGTTGTCGAACCGGGCCACGGTGCGCATCTGGAACCGGTCCAGGTCCGCGACGATCACCCGCCCGCTGGTGGCCCCGAGGTCGACGGCGGCGACTTGAGCGCCGGCGCTCACCGCAGGAAGGCGGCCGCGACACCCGCATCCACCGGCACGTGCAGCCCGGTGGTGTGCGAGAAGTCGGACGTGCACAGCGCGAACGCGGCGTTGGCGATGTTCTCCGGCAGTACCTCGCGTTTGAGCAGGGTGCGCTGGGCGTAGTAGGCGCCGAGTTCCTCCTCCGGCACCCCGTACACCGCGGCCCGTTTGGCGCCCCAGCCGCCGGCGAAGATGCCCGATCCGCGCACCACTCCGTCGGGGTTGATGCCGTTGACCTTGATGCCGTGCTCCCCGAGTTCTGCGGCCAGCAGCCGAACCTGGTGCGCCTGGTCGGCCTTGGTGGCCGAGTAGGCGATGTTGTTGGGTCCGGCGAACACCGAGTTCTTCGACGAGATGTAGATGATGTCGCCGCCCAGTTTCTGGTCGATCAGCGCCCGGGCCGCGGCCTTGGATACCAGGAAGGAACCGCGGGCCATCACGTTGTGCTGCAGATCCCAATCGGCGACGGTGGTGTCCAGCAGGGATTTCGACAGTGACAGTCCGGCATTGTTGACCACGATGTCGATGCCCCCGAAGGCCAGCACGCAGGCGTCGACGGCGGCCTGCACGGCGGTTTCGTCGGTGACATCGGCAGCGATACCGATCGCCACATCCGGACCACCGATCTCTTCCGCTGCGGCAGCGGCTTTTCCGGCGTCCAGGTCGGCGATCACCACACAGGCGCCCTCGGCGGCCAGCCGGGTGGCGATGGCCTTGCCGATACCCGAGGCCGCCCCGGTGACCATCGCGATGCGGCTGGCCAGCGGTTTGGGCTTGGGCATCCTGGCCAGCTTGGCCTCTTCCAGCGCCCAGTATTCGATGCGGAACTTCTCCGACTCGTCGATCGGCGCATAGTGCGAGATCGCCTCGGCGCCGCGCATCACGTTGATGGCGTTGAGATAGAACTCGCCGGCCACCCGCGCGGTCTGCTTGTCCTTGCCGTAACTGAACATGCCGACGCCGGGGATCAACACGATGGCCGGGTCGGCGCCCCGGATCGGTGGTGAGGCGGGATCCGCGTGCCGGTCGTAGTACGCCTGATAGTCCGCGCGGTAGGCCTGGTGCAGCTCGGCCAACCGCGCCCGGTATTCGTCCAGCGAGGCGTCGGTCGGCAGGTCCAGCACCATCGGCTTGACCTTGGTGCGCAGGAAGTGGTCCGGGCAGCTGGTACCCAGCGCGGCCAGGCGCGGATGCTCGTCGCCGGCAAGGAATTCCAGCACGCGCGGGTCATCGGTGAAATGGCCCACCTGCGCCCGGTCGGTGGAGACCAGGCCCCGGATGAACGGCGCCAGCGCAGCTGCCCTGGCCCGGCGCTCGTCAACGGGTAGCGCGCCGAAGCCGGGCAGTTCCCGGCCGAACGGCGCCGGGCGGCCGTTCTCGGCGATATAGCGTTCGGCGGTCTGGATGATCTCCAGCGAATGCGCCTCCGCCTGCGCCGATGTCGCACCCCACGCGGTGATGCCGTGCCCACCCAGGATGGTGCCGATGGCCTGCGGGTTGCGTTTCTTGATCTCGGCGATGTCCAGGCCCAGCTGGAACCCAGGACGCCGCCAGGGCACCCACACCACCCGATCGCCGAAGATCTGCTTGGTCAGCGCCTCACCGTCGGCGGCCGTCGCCAGGGCGATCCCGGAGTCGGGGTGCAAATGATCCACGTGGTCGGCTTCGACCAGGCCGTGCATGGCGGTGTCGATCGACGGCGCCGCGCCGCCGCGACCGTGCAGGCAGAAGTCGAAGGCGGCGACCATCTCGTCCTCCCGCTCCACGCCGGGATACACGTCCACCAGCGCCCGCATCCGGTCCAGCCGCAGCACCGCCAGGCCGTCTTCGGTCAGGGTGCCCAGATCGCCGCCGGAACCCTTGACCCACAACAGTTCCACCGGGGCGCCCGTCACGGGATCGCGGCCGGTGCCCTTGGCCGAGGTGTTCCCGCCGGCGTAGTTGGTGTTCTTCGGATCCGATCCCAGCCGGTTGGACCGGGCGATCAGTTCGGTCACGGTGTCAGGCATGCGTCATGCTCCCCAGCTCGATTGCGTACCGCCGACGCGGGCGGCGTTGATGATGTCCTGATAGCCCGAGGCGGCGAAGGCGGCCATCGGATCCCCCGGCAGGCCGCGGTCGGCGCGCCACTGCGCCAGCGCGGGTCGCACGTCGGTGTAGAAGGCGTCCATCATGATTGCGTTGGCGCCCAGCACGTCACCGTTGTCCTGTGCGTCGGCCAGTGCCTCGGTGTCGACCAGCAGCGCCCGGGCGGTCATCTCCTGCACGTTGAGTACGGACCGGATCTGCCCCGGGATCTTGGCTTCCACGTTGTGGCATTGGTCGAGCATGAGCGCCACCCCCGCATTCGGGTCGAGACCGCCGCCGCGGACCACCTCGAACATGATCCGGAACAACTGGAAGGGGTCGGCCGCACCGACGATCAGGTCGTCGTCGGCGTAGAACCGGGAGTTGAAGTCGAATGATCCCAGCTTCCCCAGGCGCAGCAGCTGGGCGACGATGAACTCGATATTGGTGCCCGGGGCGTGATGCCCGGTGTCCAGGCACACCACGGCCCGCTCGCCCAGCGCACTGACCTGTGCGTAGGCCGTGCCCCAGTCCGGCACGTCGGTCATGTACATGGCCGGCTCGAAGAACTTGTACTCCAGCACCATTCGCTGGTTCGGGCCGATGTGCTGGTAGATGGATGCCAGGGACTCGGCCAACCGGTCCTGCCTGCCGCGGATATCGCCCTGTCCCGGGTAATTGGTGCCGTCGGCCAGCCAGATCTTCAGGTCCCGGGACCCGATCGCCGCCATGATGTCGATACAGGCCAGGTGATGGTCGATGGCCTTCTGCCGCACCGCTTTGTCGGTATGGGTCAGGCTGCCGAACTTGTAGTCGTCGTCCTGGAAGGTGTTGGAGTTCACGGTGCCCAGCCGGACACCCTGTTCGGCGGCGTGGGCACCGAGTGCGGCGTAATCGTCCACCATGTCCCACGGGATGTGTAACGCGACCGAGGGCGCCAGGCCGGTCAGCCGGTGCACGGTGGCGGCGTCGGCGATCTTCTCCTCGATGGTGCGGGGGGTTCCCGGCGTTCCGAACACCTTGAACCGGGTGCCGGAGTTTCCGAATGCCCATGACGGCAGTTCGATGGCGAGGTTGTCCAGCAGCGGCGCGAGCTTCATACCGCGCTCCTTTCGATGGGATGGGACGACGAGACGGGAGTGCCGTAGCGCTCGACCTCGATCTGCTGCAGGGTCTTCCCCCGCGTGGTCGGCGCCCACACGGCGCCGATCAGCAGGGCGACCGTGAGCAGCGCGACCAGCAGGATGCCGACGGCCGTGAGGCCGGTGGCGGCCAGCAAAGTCGGGAAGAAGTAGCTCAGCAGACCGGTGGCGGTACGGACCACGAAGAACATCACACCCTGCGCGCTGGCCCGATATGGGGTCGCGAAAAGCTCGCTGGCCCAGAGGCTGTAGAAGGCCTGCGCCCCGATGCCCGAGGAGATGCCCCAGAGCACGGCGAACACCAGCATGGTCGGCACGCCGCCGTCGGTGAAGGCCACCAGCACGATCCAGCCGACGATGCCCAGCGCCGCGCCGATCACGTACAGCAGCCGCTGGCTCATCCGGTCGGCGTAGCGCATGAAGCCGAAATAGGTCGCGGCCACCGTGGCGCCCCAGACCAGCACCTGCAGCAGGTTCTGCGCCACCGGGCTGTGCAGGCCCGCGGTGTCGTAGACGCGGGGCATGAAGATGCCGGCCTGGCCGGCGACCGTGTTCCAGAACAGATAGATGCCGCCGAGGAACAGCAGCGCGGTGATATTGACCCTGCGGGAGAACAGGCCGCGCAGTCCGCGGTTGCCGACAGTTGTTGCCAGCGAGGCGGATTCGTTGAGGGCCTCGTCCTTCCAGATCTGCGATTCGGCCAGGCCCTGACGCACCCACCAGACCACGGCGGCGACCACGAACAAGTGGCCGAAGATCAGCCGGGAACCCAGGAGCCCCAGCGGTGCGAGCGCGGCGGCCAGCGCGAAACCGATGAGTGGGCCCACCGACCACGCCAGCTGGGCGGTGCCGACATGCTTGGCCCGGTCGGCCGAGGGCGCCTGTTCGGCGATGTACGTCCAGGAGGCCGGTACGCCGGCGCCCACCGCGATGCCGGTGATGACGAAGGCGGTCAGCAGCATGGCGAAGTTCACCGCGAAGGCGGCCAGCAGCACGCCGGCCATGTACACCAACAGGTCATAGGTGTAGATCGCCTTGCGCCCGAACCGGTCGCACAGCGGTCCGCCCAGCACGGCACCGATCGCGGCACCGAAGGCGTTGGCGCTCAACGCCGCCAGCAGGCCGACGGCGAAGTTGCTGATGCCGAAGTCCGCCTGCCAGAACCCCAGGCTGGTGGCGATCGCGATGATCGACCCGGCCTCGATGTAGTTCGACATCGCGACCGCGATGGTCGCCCGCCAACCGGTGGTGGACCGCGCTCCGATTTTCATGTGACTCCTGTGTCAGACGAGATGGAAATACTCGGTCAGCGGACGGATGTCCGCATCGGGGGTGCCGGCCTCGAAATACTCGGCCATGCCGGCCTGCCAGCGCGTGTTGACGTCGGTGCGGGCCATCCGCTGCTGGGCCGCGGCGAAATCGTCGGTCTCCAGGTAACCGACCACCAGCCCGTCCTCGGGCCGGACGAACAACGAGTAGTTGCGCCACCCGGCGTCGTGCAGTGCCGCCAACATCTCCGGCCAGACGGTCTGGTGGGCCTGGAGGTAGTCGGCGATCCGGTCCCGCCGCAGTTGCAGCAGGAAACACACCCGCTCGGTCCGGCCAGCCGTCATCATCCACCTTTGAAACGTTTCAATTTGTGATGGCGGCAACACTACGGTCGCCGCCGCCACGCCGTCAAGAGGCGTTATTCGGGCCAGGAACTGTTGCGGATCATCTCGACGAAGTCCTCTCGGACGAACGAGGGGTCATAGTGGGCCAGCACGTCGGCGTTCATGTTCCCGAAGGTGCTGGCCGGCCGGTGCAGGTTGCCGTCGGCGAAGGCTTGCAGGATCCGGTTCTTGAAATCGGGCCGCGGATGCGCGGCCGTCACCGCGGCCAGCACGTCAGGGGGCAGCTGATCACGTCCGATACCGAGAACATCGGTCTCGACACCCGCGATCACCGACGCGACCTCGGGTTCCAGGAACTCCGGCACACCGGGCGTGGTGTGCAGCGCGATCCCCAGCCAGACCAGCCGTGCCGATGCCTCGTCGACGCCCCGCGCACGCAAGAAGTCCCGCGCGGCGTTGGCGCCGTCCACCTCGAAACGCAACTGTGAGTCGCGGTAGTTCTGGGTCAGCCCGATGTCGTGGAACATCGCCGCGGTGTAGAGCAGTTCCGGATCCGGGCGCAGGCCCCGCGCCCGGGCCCGCACCGACCCGAAGAGAAACACCCGTCGGGAGTGGTGGTAGAGCAGGTCGTCCTCGGTATCGCGGATGAACGTGGTGACATCGCGCACCAGCGCGGTATCCGGGATGGTGACATCGGCAATGGTCTCGGCAACACCGGTCATGATCGAATCTCCTTGTTCGGCAGGGCTTTATGGCTTGCTGCAGACCAGTCTCGTCGGGCGGGGCCGGCACCGGGCATGACCGATCGGCCGTCTTTCCCACAGAATGCGACACAATGGAGCAGTGGCAGCGCGAGAAATGGTCATCGTCGTCTTCGACGGGGTGAAGCTTCTGGACGCCGCCGGGCCCGCCGAGGTCTTCGCCGAAGCCAACCGATTCGGCGCCCACTACCGACTGCGGATCGCCTCCCCCGACGGCGCCGAGGTGAGCACCTCGATCGGCACCCCGTTCGCGGTCACCGATCGGCTCGACGACATCGACTCCGCGGACACCGTCCTGGTCGCCGGCGGCGACACCCTCGTCGGCCGGCCCGTCGATCCCGCGCTGGTCGACGCGGTGCGGGCGGTACCGCCGCGCACCCGTCGCCTGGCCTCGATCTGCACCGGCGCCTTCATCCTGGCCACCGCGGGGTTGCTGGACGGGCGGCGGGCCACCACGCACTGGCGCCATGTCACCCTGCTGGCCCACGCCTTCCCACAGATCACCGTCGAACCGGACGCGATCTTCGTGCGCGACGGACAGGTGTACACCTCGGCCGGGGTGACGGCCGGCATCGACCTGGCCCTGTCCCTGGTCGAACAGGATTACGGCACCGATCTGGTGCGCTCGGTGGCGCGCTCCCTGGTGGTCTACCTCAAACGTGCCGGCGGTCAGTCGCAGTTCTCCGCCCTGGTGGAGGCCGACCCACCGCCGGAGTCGGCGCTGCGCGCGGTGACGGCGGCCATCGCGGCCGACCCGGCGGCCGACCACAGCGTGAAACACCTTGCCGCCGTGGCCGCTTTGAGCACCCGGCAGCTGACCCGGCTGTTCCAGGCCGAGCTCGGCACCACCCCGGCACGCTACGTGGAGAAGGTGCGGATCGACACCGCCCGTGGTGCCCTCGACGCCGGGCACAGCGTCGCCGACGCCGCGCAGATCGCCGGATTCGGCAGCGCCGAGACGTTGCGCCGGGTGTTCGTCACCCAGCTCGGCCTGTCCCCCAGGGCCTACCGCGACAGGTTCCGCACCGCCCAGGTTTCGCCCGGCGAGCCGTCCTGACTGCGATAGTGAACCGGTGGACCTGACCTACCCCGAGATCGGCGCGACCAAGGGCCCGCTGCCCGCCGGGTATCACCACGTGCACGTGGTGGCACCGATCGGCACGGGCCGGGCCCGCTTCGAATCCGCCGGCGACGCCGTGCTGCGCTGGGGCATGCAGCGCGGCGCCGGGGTACTGGTCCGCGCCGACAACGACATCGCCACCGTGGGCGCGGAGGTCACGGTCGGTTTCGGGCCGCTGCGCGCGCCGTGCCGCGTCGTCTACGTCTTGGCGGAGGAGAACCGCCGTGGGTTCGCATACGGCACACTGCCCGGGCATCCGGAATCAGGCGAGGAGTTGTTCACCGTCCGCTATGACCCCGCCGACGGCACCGTGTACGCCGAAGTCATCGCGTTCTCCCGGCATGCCACCTGGTGGAGCCGGCTGGGCGGGCCGATAACCGCTGTGGCGCAACGCATCATCACCAAGCGGTATCTGACGGCGGTGTAGGCCGCCGCTACGTGCAGCCGCTGACGTTGATGCGGCCACGCGGCCCGCCGACGTTGCCGCAGACGCTCACATTCGAACCGATCTGCGGGGGCGGTGGTGGCGGCGGTGTGTCGAAGTCCTCGGGCAGCGGCGCGTACTCCGACGGCGGCGGCGCCCAGTCGGCGATGGCACCGGCGATATCGGTGCACCCGCCGACGCTGACGTGGCCACGCCGTCCACCGACACTGCCGCACACATCGGCGTGCGCGGACACCGGAACGACTGCCACCGAAGCGATTCCGACCGCGACCGCCAGCCACACCTTCATGCTCATCGCGTGAGTATAGGACGGTGCGGCAATGCCTCAGTTGCTTTGCAGCAGCCGCTCGATGTTGGCCTTGAGCTCGGGTGTACCGAAGGTGATTTCCTCCGCGGTGGTCGCGTAGTCGAGGGTGATCAGCACATTGCGTTCCACCTGCATGTTGAGGATGCGCTTGGTGCTTTCCACGGCCTGCTGCGGAAGTTCCAGGATGCGCTTGGCCGCCCCCAGCGCCTCGGCCAGCGGGTCGGCCACCACATGGTTGGCCAGGCCCAGTTCGACCGCCTTCGCGGCGGGGATGCGGGCACCGGTCAGCGCGTACTCCTTGGCCTGCAGGACACTCATCTGCATCGGCCACACCAACGGGCCGCCGTCGGCGGCCACCAGCCCGACCTGCACGTGCGGGTCGGCCAGGAACGCCTTCTCGCCCATGTACACGATGTCCGACAGCGCGACCACGCTGCAGCCCAGTCCGACCGCGGGTCCGTTGACGGCGGCGATCACCGGGATGCGGCAGCGCGCCATGCCCAGCACGATCTCGCGGCCGTCGGCGATGGTCTTGGTGCGCAGGTCGACGTCCTCGCTGATCTCCTTGATGTAGTTGAAGTCGCCGCCGGCCGAGAAGGCCTTTCCCGCACCGGTGATGACCGCGACCCGGGCGGTGCGGTCCAGGCTCAACCGGTTCCAGAGCCGGGCCAGGCCCATGTGCAGCGCGTCGTTGACGGCATTGAGTTCCTCGGGCCGGTTCAAGGTGATGATCCGCAATGGGCCATCGGCCTCGACCCGGATCTCGGCGGGCATGTCGTACATGTCAAACCGCCATTCCGAGGATTCGGCCCGCGATGATGTTCTTCTGGATCTGCGAGGTGCCGCCCATCACGCTCTGGGACCGGCTGTACAGGTAGGTGCCGAACAGGTCCGGATCGGTGGTCCCGGTCTGGGCCAGCACCGCGTGCCCCACCGACTGCTCGACCCAGGTCATGAGCAGTTTGTCGATGGATCCCTCGGGGCCGTGCGATATCCCGTCGAGCTGTTCGGACAACCGGCGGCGCACGTGCTGGCGCAGCACTTGCACTTGCACTGTGGCCCAGGCCAGTTCATCGCTTGCCGCACTCCCGCGGGCCAGCTGGTTCACCGTCTTCTCATAGCGGGCGGCGTAACCCAGCGTGGAGGGTTCGCGTTCGTGGCCGACGACGGTCATCGCCAGCGCCCAGCCGTCGCCGGGCTTGCCGACCATGTGGGTCGCGGGCACCCGGGCGCCGTCGAACAGCACCTGCCCGAACTCGTTGCTCACCCCGTTGATCATCTTCAGTGGTCGCTGTTCGATACCGGGCTGGTGCATGTCGACCAGGAACGCCGAAATGCCTTTGTGTTTCGGCACGTTCTTGTCGGTGCGGGCCAGCAGCAGACACCAGTCCGCCACATCGGAGTAGCTGGTCCAGATCTTGTGGCCGTTGATGACGTACTCGTCACCGTCGAGGGTGGCCGTGGTGGTGAGCGAGGCGAGATCGGACCCGGCGCCGGGCTCGGAGAAACCCTGGCACCAGCGCTGCGTGCCGTCGATCATCCCGGGCAGGAAGCGCTGCTGCAGTTCCTTGCTCGCGTGCCGGCCCAGACCGGTCACCAGATATCCCAGGCTCGGCCGCGGTGGAGCGCCGGCTCGGGCCAGTTCCTCGTCCACGATGACGTCGTACACCGGCGGCAGCTCGAGGCCGCCGAACTCCTTGGGCCAGGTTGCGCCGAAAAACCCTGCCGCGTGTAGGGATTGGTGCCACTCGCCCTGGCGGGCCCAATACTCCTCGGTCGTCTTGGGGAAGTTCGGTGCCTGCTCGGTCAGCCAGGCGCGCAGGCGACCCCGAAAGGCGGCCTCGTCGGTCGAGTCACGAAAGTCCAACGGAGATCTCCTTCAACGACACCGGCCACACACCGGTGGACACCAGCACCCGCCGCAGGTAGACATGGGCCAGGCATTCCCAGGTGTTGCCGATGCCGCCGTGCACCTGGATGGCCGTCTCGCAGACGGTGTGGGCGGACTTCGCGCAGTACACTTTGGCCGTGCGGGCCGCCTCCAGCGCGGCCTGTGGTTCCTCCTCGTCGACCGCCCAGGCCGCATACCGCAGGATGCTGATCGATCCTTCGACGAGCACCAGGCTCTCGGCGAGCAGATGTGCGATGGCCTGGTTGGAGCCGATCGTCCTGCCGTACTGCTCGCGCACCTTGGCGTAGTCGGTGGCCAGGTCGAAGGCGCCGCGGGCGGCGCCGAGGATGTCGGCGGCGGTCACCACCAGGGCCAACGCGTGCGCGCGCTGGGCGTCGGCCTGACCGACCGGACTCGAGGCGCCCGACACCGGCGCCGCCCACCGGGTCAGGTCCACCCGCGGTGCGGCCTCACCCAGGTCACCGGTGTGCACCGTCGTCCCGTCCAGCCAGACGCCGCGGGTGCGACCGCGTGCGTCGGGAGCCACTCCGTCGATCACGATCGTGGCGCCGTCCTGCCCGAGATCGTCGGCCAGCACCGGGCCCAGGAACGGCACGTCGACCAGTCGGCGACCGAACTCCTCGGCCACCAGGGCCACCTCGACGCCGGAGGCACCGTCCGAGCGCAGCGACCGCCAGCCGGTGGCGGCGACGGTCTTCTCCAAGCGGGCCACCCGCGCGGTGTCGTCGAGTTCGCCGACGGCGCCGGGGCCGAGATCGTCGGCGAGCTTGGCGGCGGCGTCCCGGAGCTGTTGCTGCTCACTGGTGAGCCGAACATCCATGAGAGGACCCTATCGTTTTTGAAGAATGCAATTCTCGTTTCGTCAGAACTTTACTACCACGTCGGTCGTTTTCACAGCCGGGCGGCCAGTTCCCACGCCCGTCGGGCCAGGTTGCGGTAGCGATCCCGGAACACTCCGGTGCCCGCCCTGGCGTCGGCGGCATTACCGTCCAGACCCCGCCGCCACACCCCGGCGACGATCGAGGCCAGCCGGAACATCGAGAACACGATGTAGATGTTCAGGTCCTCCGGCACGTCGACACCGGCGTGCCGGCAGTAACTCGCGACGAATTCACCCTCGGTCGGGATGCCGGTGCCGGTCAGGTCTTCACCGGCCACCCCGGTCAGCGGATCGTCGTCACCGGGCAGGTGATAGGTCATGGCGGCATATCCGAGGTCGGCCAGCGGGTGCCCGATGGTGGCCAGCTCCCAGTCCAGGACCGCGACGATGCGCGGCTCGGTGGGATGGATCAACACGTTGCCGAGCCGGTAGTCGCCGTGCGCGATGGTCGCCTCCTGGTCGGCGGGCAGATGCTCGGGCAGCCAGGCCGCCAGCCGTTCCATGTCGGGGCAGTCCTCGACCTTCACGGCCTCCCAGGACCGGGTCCACAACGCCACCTGTCGCGCCAGGTACCCGACCGGCCGGCCGAAATCCTCCAGCCCGGCCGCGCGCCAGTCCACGCCGTGCAGTCGGGCCAGCACCCGGGCCAGGTCCTCGTAGATCGCCGCCCGCTCGGCCGGCGAGCCGTCGCGCAGCACCCGGTCGGGGAACACCCGGCCCGGTACGTGGTCCATCACGAAGAACGCCGTCCCGAGCACGTCGGTGTCCTCGCACATCAACCGCATCCGCGGCACGGGCACACCTGACCCGGCCAGCGCCGCCATCACCCGATACTCGCGGCCGACATCGTGGGCGCGCGGTAACAGCACGCCGGGCGGCTTCTTGCGTAGCACGAATTCGCCTGCGCCGGTGCGTAAATGGAACGTCGGATTGCTCTGGCCGCCCTGGAACTGGTGGATCACCAGCGGACCGTCGATACCGTGGGCGCCCAGATAGCGGCCGAGAGCGGCTTCGTCGATGCGGTGTTGTGGCAGAACGTCGACAAGCTCGGGTACACCGGACATGCCCGCAGCGTCTCATATCCGTTAACCCGTCCGACGCCTGTTGCGCGCGCGATGTGCACGCACCCCTGCCAGACTGCACGCATGACCGATCTCGACGCGCCCTCCCCCACCGCCGAGCGTGCCCGCACCGGCTTGTCGGCCGACGCCCTGCGCCGCGCCATCGTCGACCACGTGCGGTACTCGATCGGCCGCCCGGCCGCGGCGCTGCGGCCCGAGCACTACTACCGGGCACTCGCCCTCGCCGTCCGGGACCGCATGCAGGACAATCGCGTCGCCTCCACGCAGACGTCGCTGGACCTCGGCAGCAAGGTCACCTGCTATCTGTCCGCCGAGTTCCTGATGGGTCCGCAGCTGGGTGCCAACCTGCTCAACCTCGGCATCGAGAACGCGGCCCGCGCCGCACTCGCCGAGCTCGGTCAGGATCTGGACGAGGTGTTGGCCTGCGAAGAGGAGCCCGGGCTGGGCAACGGTGGCCTCGGCCGGCTGGCGGCCTGCTACCTGGACTCGCTGGCCACCCTGGCCCGGCCGGCCATCGGCTACGGAATCCGCTACGAATTCGGCATCTTCGACCAGGAGATCCACGACGGCTGGCAGGTCGAGAAGACCGACAACTGGCTGGTGAACGGAAACCCTTGGGAGATCGCCAAACCCGACGTGCACTACCCGGTGTTGTGGGGCGGGCACACCGAGCGTTACGCCGACGACGCCGGTGTGCAGCGCGTCCGCTGGATCCCCGGCCGGATCATCCAGGGCGTGGCCTACGACACCCCGATCCAGGGTTACGGGGTGAAGACGTGCAACGTGCTCACCCTGTGGAGCGCCCGTGCGGTGCAGTCCTTCGCACTGGACGCCTTCAACACCGGTGACTACTACAAGGCCGTCGAGGAAGAGGTCACCTCCGAGACCGTCACCAAGGTGCTGTACCCGAACGACGAGCCCGAGGTGGGCAAGCGGCTGCGGCTGCTGCAGCAGTTCTTCTTCGTGTCCTGCTCGCTGCAGCACGTCCTGCACATCATGGACGATCTGGCCGACGTATCGGTGCTCGATCTGCCGAAGCGGTTCGCACTCCAACTTAACGACACGCACCCCTCCATCGGGGTGGCCGAGCTCATGCGCCTGCTGGTCGACGAGCGCCGCCTGGACTGGGACACGGCCTGGGCCATCACGGTGGCGACCTTCGGCTACACCAACCACACCCTGTTGCCCGAAGCCCTGGAGAAGTGGCCGCTGGGCCTGTTCGGCGAGAGCCTGCCGCGCCACCTGGAGATCATCTACGAGATCAACAGCCGTTTCCTCGACGAGGTGCGCGCCAAATTCCCCGGTGACGAGGAGCGGGTGCGCCGGATGTCGTTGATCGGCGAGGACAACGGCAAGACCGTCAAGATGGCCTACCTGGCCACCGTCGGCAGCCACGCCATCAACGGTGTCGCGGCGCTGCACTCCGAGCTGCTCAAATCCAGTGTGCTCAAGGACTTCTACGAGCTGTGGCCGGAACGCTTCTCCAACAAGACCAACGGTGTGACACCGCGGCGTTTCGTGGCACTGTCCAACCCCGGGTTGCGCGCCCTGCTCGACCGCACCGTCGGTGACGGCTGGCTGACCCACCTGGACCGGCTGCGCGGTCTGGAGCCGTTCGCCGACGATCCCGGCTTCCGCCAGGAATGGCGAGACATGAAGCGGGCCAACAAGGCCCGGCTGGCCGAGTTCGTGGTGGCCGAGACCGGTGTCGAACTGGACCCGACGTGGCTGTTCGACATCCAGGTCAAGCGGATCCACGAGTACAAGCGCCAGCATCTCAACGTGCTCAACATCGTCACCCAGTACCTGCGGCTCAAGAAGAACCCGGGAATCGAGATCGCGCCGCGGGCCTTCATCTTCGGCGGCAAGGCCGCCCCCGGGTATTTCCTGGCCAAGCGCATCATCAAACTCATCACCGCCGTCGGCGACATGATCAACAACGACCCGACCGTGAACCAGTACCTGAAGGTGGTGTTCCTGCCGAATTTCAACGTCCAGAACGCCCACCTGATCTACCCGGCCGCCAACCTCTCCGAGCAGATCTCGACAGCCGGCAAAGAGGCTTCCGGCACCGGCAACATGAAGTTCATGATGAACGGCGCGCTGACCATCGGCACGCTCGACGGCGCCAATGTCGAGATCCGTGAGGAGGCAGGTGCGGAGAACTTCTTCCTGTTCGGCCTGACCGTCGAAGAGGTCGAGGCGCTCAAGCACGACGGGTACCGGCCGGCGGACTTCATCGAGGCCAACCCGGAGCTGGCGTCGGTGCTCGATCTGATTGCCGGAGGTCACTTTTCGCACGGCGACACCGAGGTGTTCCGACCTCTGGTGGACAACCTGCGCTACGACGACCCGTTCCTGGTGCTGGCGGACTACGCGTCCTACGTGGAATGCCAGGACCGGGTGAGCGCCGCGTGGAAGGATCGCGACGCCTGGTCTCGGATGTCCATCCTGAACAGCGCGCGCAGCGGCAAATTCTCCTCGGACCGGGCCATCGAGGAGTACTGCGACGATATCTGGGGAGTCCGCCCGGTCAACGTCGTGACCTAAGCCCCTTTCGGACACTCGGGACGAACGGGTACACCGGTATACATGACCACCACCGCACCGCTCTCCGATGTCGAACTCGCGCAGCTGGATGCGTATTGGCGGGCCGCCAATTACCTGTCGGTTGGCCAGATCTACCTGCTGGACAATCCGTTGCTGCGCCAGCCGTTGCGGCCGGAGCACGTCAAACCGCGGCTGCTGGGACATTGGGGCACCACCCCCGGGCTCAACCTGCTGTACGCGCACTTGAACCGGGTCATTCGGCACCGGGACTCCGATGTGGTGTTCATCACCGGTCCCGGTCACGGCGGGCCGGGGTTGGTGGCCAACACCTACCTGGAGGGCACCTACAGCGAGGTCTACACCGGCATCGGCGAGGATGTCGACGGATTGCGAAAGCTGTTCCGCCAGTTTTCCTTTCCCGGCGGTATCCCGAGCCACGTGGCGGCCGAGACCCCCGGCTCCATCCACGAGGGCGGTGAGCTGGGCTACGCGCTGGTGCACGCGTTCGGTGCCGCCTTCGACAATCCGGACCTGGTGGTGGCCGCGGTGGTCGGCGACGGTGAAGCGGAGACGGGGCCACTGGCGGCGAGTTGGCATTCCAACAAATTCCTCGATCCGGTCCGCGACGGCGCGGTGTTGCCCATCCTGCACCTCAACGGTTACAAGATCGCCAACCCGACGGTATTGGCCCGTATCCCGCAGCAGGAGTTGGAGTCGCTGTTCACCGGATACGGCTATCTCCCGATCACCGTTGCCGGTGACGACCCGGCAAATGTGCATCAGCAGCTCGCGGCGGCGTTGGACGACGCGTTCGACCAGATCGGTGCCATCCAGCGGGCCGCACGCACCGACGGTGAGACCGGCCGCCCGGTGTGGCCGATGATCATCCTGCGTACCCCGAAGGGCTGGACCGGGCCGGCCGAGGTGGACGGTGTGAAGGTGGAGGGCACCTGGCGCTCCCATCAGGTGCCGTTGTCGGAAACCCGCACCAATCCGGATCACCTGGCGGCGCTGGAACGCTGGCTGCGCAGCTACCGCCCGGACGAACTGTTCGACGAGAACGGCGGGTTGCGGTCCGATCTGCGCGCACTCGCCCCGCAGGGTTACCGCCGGATGGGGGCCAACCCGCACGCCAACGGCGGGGTGTTGTTGCGCGACCTCGATCTGCCGCCGATCCAGGATTACGCGGTGGAGGTGGGCCGGCCGGCCGCCGAGTCCGCTGAGGCCACCCGGGTGCTGGGCACCTTCCTGCGTGACGTGATCGCGCGCAACTCGGACAACTTCCGGTTGATGGGACCCGACGAGACGGCGTCCAACCGCCTCTCGGCGGTCTTCGACGCCACCGACAAGGCATGGCTGGCCGACGTCTCCCCGGACGACGAGCACCTGGCACCGGGCGGCCGGGTGATGGAGGTGCTGTCCGAGCACCTGTGCCAGGGCTGGCTGGAGGGCTACCTGCTGACCGGCCGGCACGGATTGTTCAGCTGTTACGAGGCTTTCGTGCACATCGTCGACTCGATGCTCAACCAGCACGCCAAATGGTTGTCCAGCAGTGCGCGCCTGGACTGGCGCCGGCCGGTGGCATCACTGAATTATCTTCTCACGTCCCATGTTTGGCGCCAGGACCACAACGGCGCCTCCCATCAGGACCCCGGCTTCATCGACCACGTGGCCAACAAGCGTCCCGAAGTGGTGCGGGTGTATCTCCCGCCGGACGCCAACACCCTGCTGTCGGTGGCCGACCACTGTCTGCGCAGCCGTCAGTACGTCAATGTCATCGTGGCCGGCAAGCAGCCCGCGCTGACCTACCTGACCATGGACGAGGCGATCGCGCATTGCACGCGTGGTGCGGGGATCTGGGAGTGGGCCAGCAGCACCACCGGTGAGCCGGATGTGGTGCTTGCCTGCGCCGGCGACATTCCCACCCTGGAGACGCTGGCCGCCGCCGATATCCTGCGGCGCCGGTTGCCCGATCTCGGCGTGCGGGTGGTCAACGTGGTCGACATCATGCGTCTGCAACCGGAATCGGAGCATCCACACGGCTTGTCCGACCGGGATTTCGACGCACTCTTCACCACCGACAAGCCGATCATCTTCGCCTATCACGGTTATCCGTGGCTGATCCACCGGCTGACCTACCGGCACACCAACCACGATCAACTGCATGTGCGCGGGTTCAAGGAGCGCGGCACCACCACCACGCCGTTCGACATGGTGATGCTCAACGACCTGGACCGGTTCCACCTCGTGATGGATGTCATCGATCGGGTGCCCGGACTGGGCAGTTCGGCCGCGGTGCTGCGCCAGGAGATGGTGGACGCGCGACTGGCGGCCAAGCACTACACCCGTGAATACGGCGAGGACGACCCGGCCATCACCGGCTGGACCTGGGAACGCGACATCTGACGTTTCCCGCTCCGCGGACCCGGGTAGTCGACCGGTGTCCGAACCAACAACGGAGAGGAATCATCATGCGCGCCAAAACTATCGCCGGGGCCGCCGGAACCACCTTCGCCACCGCGTCGCTGGCAGTCGTGACAGCGGCTTCGGCAGGTGCCGTGCCGGCCAGCGAGAGTTACGGCAACCAGCAGGAACTCAACGGCCCGGCCGGCACGGTGACCGCGTGGACCGTCGAAGACCTGCGCCCCAGCACCGATACGCTGCCGGTGCCGGTGAACGGAACCCTGTACGAGGCCACTGCCACGGTGCAGGCCGTACAGGGCACCGCCACCCCGGTGGTGACCGACTTCAATGCCCGCTCGGCGGTGGGCACCGACTATCGAGCCGTGCCGGCCCCCACCGCGACGGGTGTCAACCCGACGCCACTGCAGCAGGGCACCAGTGACACCGGCAAGATCTACTTCGATGTCACCGGCCCGGCACCGGAGAGCGTGGTGTACAGCAGCGGTGGCCAAGACGTGCTGGTCTGGAAGTAAATTCGGTGCGCAATTCGTCGGTGCTCAACTGGGTGCTCGCCCTGGCGACCATCCCCGCAGCGGCCGCAGTGGTCGGTTTTGCCTACATGCAGATCATGGGCACCGCGGGCTGCAGTGAGCCCGACTGCGCGCATCTGAACACGCTCGGCTTCACCCTCATCCAGTACGGGGTACCGGCCGTCGCGGGGCTGGCCGTGGTGGCGTCGTTCGTCACCGCCCGCCGGCGTCGCGGCGTGCTGGCCCCGCTGGCCGCCTGGGCCGTCATCGCGGCCGCCGTGCTGGTACTGATCGTCAGCTTCCCTCATTAGGGTCCGATGCCCTCGCCTCCGCGCCGGATTCCTCGGCGTCGAGCGCGTCATCGGGGTTCGTTCTGCCCACGTATGCACCGTCACCGTCGGCATTGGCTCGGCTCGCGGCCACGTGCGGATCGTCGGTGACGTCTTCTTCGGACTTCTCGCCCGGACCATCGTTGCGCATCAGCATTCTCCTTCGGTGATTTCTCGTGCTGCGCACGGGGACGGTTCGGCGGCCAGTTCGACGTCGGCCACCAGCGGGCGGTGATCCGAGATGGCCAATTCTGGTGTGGCACAGTGGCGGGCCTGCAGTCGCGGGTGATCGGTCAGCAGGTGGTCGAGCTGCCGGGCCGGCTGATGAGCCGGGAACGTGCACGCGGACACCAGTGACCGCAAGCCGGACCACCGGCGTGCCGCGGCGCCGGTGAGATTGAGGTCCCCCAACAACATTCGCGGCCCGGGAAACGCCGAGAGGTCGCGCGACAGCCGGCGCAGCTGATAGCGATTCCAGCCGGGAACGAAGCTCAGGTGGGTGCTGGCCACGGTGAACGTCCCCATCGGGGTGTCGAAACATCCGGCCAGTGCGGCCCGCGGCTCCTCGTCGACCATCATCACCCGGTTGGGTCCCGGCAGGTACATCGGAAAGGTGAACGGGATCCGCGGCAGATAGACGACATGCCAGTCGCGCACCGGATAACGGGACAGCAGTGCCACACCGTAGGCGGTCGTGCCCGGCTGCTCGGCCCCCGTAGCGGCCGCCCAGACCGCGCCCGGCGTGCCGGAGATGGTGGCCGCGAACCGCTGCGCCACCGCGCCCATGGCGTCGGCGGCAACGGCCGTCAGGTCCACACTGCCCGATCTGGGTTGATGGACGTCGACCTCCTGGAGCGCCAGCAGATCGGCGTCCAGGGTGCGGATGCAGTCGGCGAACGTGTCGATGTCCACCCCGTCGCCGGGGCTCCGGCCGTGAAGAATGTTGAAAGTGGCAACCCGCATGGGTACTCCATACCCAATGAGCGAGCACAACCACACCCACGACAGCGCGCTCGGCGCCAGACACGACGCGTTGCGGGAATCGCTGCGGCACGCCGCAGCGGCGCTCAAGCGTGACGGCCCCGAGTTCGCCCTGGCCGGCAGCTACGCGCTGTGGGTGTACGGCGGGCCGGAGCCGGTCCACGACGTCGATTTCGTGGTGGCCGAGTCGGACGTGGACGCGGCCGCCGCAACGCTCCGGGCGGCCGGCTTCCAGTTGCTGCCGTGCCCCGAGGATTGGCTGTTCAAAGCGTTCCGGGACACCACCGCGGAGGTTTTGGTGGATGTGCTGTTCCGCATCAACCGGGTCCCGGTCACCGCCGCGGCGCTACGGCACGCCGAGGTCCGCGATGTGCTGGCCATCCCGATGCCCGTCCTCACCCCGACGTGCGTGATCACCCACAAACTGCGCGCGTTCGACGAACACAACTGCGATTTCGGCGCGCTGCTGCCTGGGGTGCGCGCGGTCCGGGAAGCGGTGGATTGGCCGCAGGTGCGGGCCGCGACCGCCGACAGCCCGTTCGCGACGGCGTTCTTGTGTCTGTGCGGCGGTCTCGGCATCGCTCCCCCGGCGTGACTCACCCGCGCTGCTCCACATAGTGCGCGGCGATCTCATCACTGGTGGTCAACCACACGTCGGGTGCGCCGGCCAGGAATTCCAGGGCCCGGTCCAGGTACCTGTGCCGGAAGGCCTGGCCGATGACGAACGGATGTAAGGCCAGCGCCAGGACCCGGCCGCTGCCATGTGCGGCGTCGGCGTGCAACTGCTGGTACTGGTCGATCACCATCTGCACGAATTCCGCTCCGGTGAACCCTTTTCCGAAGATGAGCAGATCATTGAGCTCCACCGAATAAGGCACGCTCAGCATGCCGGGCACGGTCAGCGGGTAGGGCTGGTCGTCGTTGGTCCAGTCGAGTACGTAGCGGTACCCCAGTTCGGCCAGCAATCCCGGCGTGTGCTGCGTTTCGGTCAGACCCGGCCCCATCCAGCCGAGTGGTTGTCGTCCGGTGGCCTCGACGATGGCGCCGGTGATCTCGCTCAGCAGCTGCCGTTCCTCGTCGACGGCAAGCCCGGTGTGCAACGCCGAGTTGGTCCGCCCGTGCGCCAGCCAGGCCCAGTCGCGTTGCACGCCCGCGGCGACGATCTCGGGGTGGTGTGCCACCACATCGGAATTGAGCAGGGCGCTGGCACGCACCCCGTGCCGGTCCAGCGCCTCGATGGTGCGCCAGATGCCCACCCGAACTCCGTAGTCGCGCCAGCCGTGGTTCAACGGGTCGGGGTTCAGGTCGGCGGTTCCCGGCCAGATGCTGGTGGACGCCTGGCCCGGGTGGAAATACTCGATGTTGAGGCCGATGTACACCGCCACCCGGGCGCCACCCGGCCAGGTCAGGGGTGGCCGGTCGGTGATGGGACGGTGCGTATAGGGAACTGTGGTCATGACGGCACGGTAGGAGCTGACACCGGTGTCAGGGGCAAGCCGATTCGGTATAACGGCCCCATGCGGATTGGTGAGCTGGCGCGGCGCACCGGGGTCAGCGAGCGATCGCTGCGCTACTACGAGCAACAGGGCCTGTTGGTGTCCGCGAGGACGCCGAGCGGACAACGCGACTACCCCGAGCGGGCCGTCGACCGGGTGATCCACATCCAGGAGTTGTTCGCCGCGGGCCTGCGCAGCGCCACCATCGCTGGGCTGTTGCCGTGTATGCGCGACACCGATGGCGGCCCGGCACCCGGAGCGACCCCGCGCCTGATCGCCGCCCTGCATGCCGAACGCGACCGGCTGGATCGCAGCATCCGCGAGCTGGCCGCCTCCCGCGAGGTACTGGACCAGGTGATCGCCGCGGCAGCGGATACCCCGGACTGATCCGCCTTGGCATCACCGTGCGCCGATCTCTTGAACCCACAGGACAACGCCGGACACTGGACGGGCCGGCGGTCCCGCCCCGGAATGGTCACCCCGGAGCATGCGTTGTCGGTGACAACGAGGAAAGCGAGATACTGCCCGTGGCTGATCCCGACTTCATCCACCTGGCCGTCGCCCTGGACGGCACCGGATGGCACCCGGCGGCGTGGCGCGAACCGGACGCCCGCCCCGACGACCTGCTGACCGCCGGGTACTGGGCCGACCTGGTCGGCACCGCCGAACGGGGTCTGCTGGACCTGGTGACCATCGAGGACGGGCTGGCCCTGCAGTCCGACCATCCCTGGCGGGCCGATGAGCGCACCGACCGGGTCCGCGGTCGGTGCGACGCGGTGCTCATCGCCGCCCGCGTCGCCCCGACCACCCGTCATATCGGCCTGATCCCCACCGTCATCGCCACCCACACCGAGCCGTTCCACCTGTCCAAGGCCATCGCCACCCTGGACTACGTCAGCTCGGGGCGGGCGGGTGTGCGCGTCCAGGTCTCGGCCAGCCCCGAGGCGGCCGGGCATTTCGGCCGCCGAGTGATACCCGAATCCCTCGTCACCGAGGACCTGATCGGTGAGGCCGCCGACTATATCGAGGTGCTCCGGCGGCTCTGGGACAGCTGGGAGGACGACGCCGAAATCCGTGACGTCGCCACCGGGCGGTTCATCGACCGGAACAAACTGCACTACATCGACTTCGAGGGCGCACATTTCTCGGTGCGGGGGCCGTCGATCACCCCACGCCCACCGCAGGGTCAGCCCATCGTCGCCGCCCTCGGGCACGTCGACCCGGTGTACCGGCTCATCGCCGGTGGCGCCGATATCGGATTCGTCACCCCACACACCGCCGAGGAGACCACCGCGCTGGTTGACACCATCGCCGCCCAGCGGCCGTCCGGGTTGCCCGCGGTGCGGGTGTTCGCCGACCTCGTGGTGTTCCTCGCCGACACCACCGCGGCGGCGCGCGCCCGTAAGGCCCGCCTCGACGAGTGGCTGGGCGCCGAATACCGCAGCGACGCAGAGGTGTTCGTGGGCACCCCGGTGGAGCTGGCCGACCTGCTGCAGCACTGGCATGCGGCCGGAGCGGTCGGCTTCCGGCTGCGCCCGGCCACCCTGCCGCACGACCTGGAGCAGATCACCGGCGCGTTGGTACCCGAACTGCGCCGCCGCGGGGCGTTGCGCGCCCAGCATCCCGGCGGCACGCTGCGCGACCTGCTCGGTCTGCCCCGCCCCACCAACCGGTACGCAGGAGTTGCCCGATGAGCAAGCCCGTCAAGCAGATTCACCTGGCCGCCCACTTCCCCGGCGTCAACAACACCACGGTGTGGAGCGACCCGGCGTCGGGCAGCCACATCGAGTTCAGCTCGTTCGTGCATTTCGCGCAGACCGCCGAACGCGGCAAGTTCGACTTCATGTTCCTGGCCGAGGGTTTGCGGCTGCGTGAACAGAACGGACTGATCTACGACCTCGATGTCGTGGGCCGGCCGGACACCTTCACCGTGCTGGCCGCCCTGGCCGCGGTCACCGACCGGCTCGGGCTGACCGGCACCATCAACTCGACCTTCAACGAACCCTATGAGGTGGCGCGGCAATTCGCCTCACTGGACCACCTGTCCGACGGCCGCGCCGCGTGGAACGTCGTCACGTCGTGGGATGCGTTCACCGGCGAGAACTTCCGGCGCGGCGGGTACCTTGCCGAGGACCAGCGGTACTCCCGGGCCGAGAGCTTCCTGCGGGCGGCGCACACCCTCTTCGACTCCTGGCGCGGCGACGAGATCGTCGCCGACAAGCAACGCGGGGTGTTCCTGTCCGATCCGCAGGCCGGCGCGTTCTCCTATCACGACCAGCATTTCGACATCGGCGGCCGGTTCAACGTGCCGCGCAGCCCGCAGGGCCGCCCGGTGATCTTCCAGGCCGGCGACTCCGACCACGGCCGCGAGTTCGCGGCGGCCGCCGCCGACGCCATCTTCTCCCGGCACGGCACCCTGGCCGACGGGCAGGCGTTCTACGCCGACGTGAAGGGCCGGCTGGCCAAATACGGGCGGCGCCACGATCAGTTGCTGATCCTGCCCGCGGCGACCTTCGTGCTCGGTGACACCGACGCCGAAGCCGCCGATATCGCCCATGAGGTGCGCCTGGCGCAGGTGTCCCCCGCGACGGCGATCAAATTCCTTGAACAGCTGTGGAATCGGGACCTGTCCGACCATGACCCGGATGGCCCGCTGCCGACGGTGGATCCCATCGTCGGGGAGAACACCATCGCCAAGGGGCGGGCGAGCGTACGCATGCACCGGGACCCGATCGCCGTCGCCAACGAGTGGCGAGCCAAGGCCGAGGCCGAGAACCTCACCACGCGCGAGCTCATCGTCGAGGTGACCGGTCGGCAGAACTTCGTCGGATCACCGGCCACCGTGGCCGAATCGATCAACCACCTGGTGCAATCCGATGCGAGCGACGGGTTCATCCTGGTTCCCCACGTCACGCCGAGCGGGCTGGACCCGTTCGTCGACAAGGTGGTGCCGCTGTTGCAGGAGCGCGGGGTGTTCCGCGCCGATTATGCCGGTGCCACCCTGCGCGACCATCTCGGTCTGGCCGAGCCGGCCCGGCAGTCCAGGGCCAGTTAGCGGCCGCGTGTAACGCCTGCGGCTCGCCGGCACACTCCCTTTGCGTCACCGTCTCGACCGGAGCGCAAAGGAGCCCGATATGACCGTCTTGCAGGAAGCCCGGCTCGCCAGGGCCGGATCCACTCTTTCCACCATCAGCAGTGTCCTGCTCAGGTACGGGCTGGTGCTGGTGATCGGGTGGATCGGACTGCTCAAGTTCACCGATTACGAAGCCCATGGCATCGAGCCCCTGGTGGCGAACAGTCCGCTGATGAGCTGGCTGTACGGCATCTTCTCGGTGCCCACCTTCGCCACCCTGCTGGGCGTCCTGGAGGTTGCCACCGCGGTGCTGTTGGCGGTGAAGCCATGGTGGCCGCGGGTCTCGGCGGTCGGCAGCGTGCTGGCCATCGGCCTTTTCGTCGCCACGATCAGCTTCCTGTTCACCACGCCCGGAATCGGCGAAGCGTCCGCCGGGGGCTTCCCACTACTGTCGATGACGGGCCAGTTCCTGATCAAAGATGTTGTGCTGATCGGTGTTTCGGCATGGACGCTGGCCGACGCGATGGCGGCTACACTTCGATCCCAGTGACCACATCGGCCCCGGAGGAAGCCGCCCTCGTCGCTGCCCTGCGCGGCGGCGACGAGGCGGCCTTCGCCCATCTCGTCGACCGGCACACCCCGGCGATGCTGCGCGTCGCCCGTGGCTATGTGCCCAACCGCGAGATCGCCGAGGAGGTGGTCCAGGAGACCTGGATCGCGCTGGTGAAGGGCATCGACGGATTCGAGGGCCGATCGTCGCTGCGCACCTGGCTCTTCACGGTGCTGGTGAACACCGCCAAATCGCGGGGACTGCGGGAGCGTCGCGACGCCGATGTCGCCGTCCTGGCCTTCGCCGGCCCGACGGTGGATCCTGCCCGGTTCCGCGCCGCCGGCGAGCGCTGGCCCGGTCACTGGCGCGACGATGCCGCGCCGCTGCCGTTTCCGGACACCCCCGAGGGCTCGGTGCTGGCCACCGAACTGCTGGCGGTGACCCGCCGCGAACTGGACAAATTGCCGGCTCGTCAGCGCGAGGTGGTCACACTGCGCGATGTGCTGGGCATGGACAGTACCGAGGTGTGCGAGCTGCTCGACATCACCGTCGCCAATCAACGGGTGCTGCTGCACCGGGGCCGGGCCGCCGTCCGACAAGCACTCGAGGACTATCTGAAGGAGGCGTCATGACAGACGACGCGATGGACTGCCATGAGCTCGTCGAGCTCGTCACCGCGTATCTCGACGGCGCACTCGATCTGGACACCCGTGCGCGTTTCGACGCCCATCTGCTCGACTGTGACGGCTGCGAGAATTATCTGCAGCAGTTGCGTGGCACCATCGACACGCTGGACACGCTCGGCAAGGCGGACCCGGAAACCCTGGACCCCGCTTTCCGGGACAAGCTGCTGGCCGCGTTCCGCGATTGGCGGTGAATGATTTCAGCGAACGGGGTGTCACCGCCTGCCACGGCGGCAATGATGGAACCGGACCCGAGCTCGACGAGGAGCGCTTGACATGACCGCGATCGAAAACAACGTCACTTCCACCTCGGCTTTCGACGACGACGTCGCGGCCACCCAGGCTTATTTCGACAGCGGACGGTTCGAGGGCATCACCCGGCTGTACTCGGCCCGGCAGGTCGCCGAGCAACGCGGCACGATCCCCTCGGACTACCCCGTGGCGCGGGAGGCGGCCACCGCGTTCTACCCGCTGCTGCGCGAGCTGTTCGCGCAGAAGAAGAGCATCACCACCTTCGGCCCCTATTCGCCCGGCCAGGCGGTGGTGATGAAGCGGATGGGCATCAAGGGCATCTACCTGGGCGGCTGGGCGACCTCGGCCAAGGGCTCCATCAGTGAGGATCCCGGTCCGGACCTGGCCAGCTATCCGCTGAGTCAGGTGCCGGACGAGGCGGCGGGCCTGGTGCGCGCGCTGCTGACCGCCGACCGCAACCAGCAGTACCTGCGGCTGCAGATGACGGAGGAGCAACGGGCCGCGACCCCGCCGGTGGACTACCGGCCGTTCATCATCGCCGACGCCGACACCGGCCACGGCGGTGATCCGCACGTGCGCAATCTGATCCGGCGCTTCGTCGAGGCCGGTGTGCCGGGCTACCACATCGAGGACCAGCGTCCGGGCACCAAGAAATGCGGTCACCAGGGCGGCAAGGTGCTGGTGCCGTCCGACGAGCAGATCAAGCGGCTCAACACCGCCCGGTTCCAGCTCGACATCATGCGGGTGCCCGGCATCATCGTGGCCCGCACCGACGCCGAGGCGGCCAACCTGATCGACAGCCGCGCCGACGAGCGGGACCAGCCCTTCCTGCTGGGTGCCACCAATCTGCGCATCCCGTCCTACAAGTCCTGTTTCCTGGCGATGACGCGGCGGTTCTTCGACCTGGGTGTCACCGAGCTCAACGGGCACAAGCTGTATGCGCTGCCCGACGGCGAGTACGCCACGGCCGAGGCCTGGCTGGACCAGCACGGGATCCTGCGGTTGGTGGCCGATGCCGCGGCATCGTGGAAGGACAACCCCCGGCAGTCGCTGGACAAGCTGTTCGACGGGGTCGAGTCCGCGTTCGTCGACGCCTGGCAGGACGACGCCGGGTTGCAGACCTACGGTGACGCGGTCGCCGACCTGCTGGAGTTCCGCGAGCGTGAGGGCGAGCCGCCGGCCACCAGTGCCAAGGAATGGCGCAAGTTCGCCAAGACCGCGTCGTTGTACTCGGCCCGGGAGAAGGCCAAGGAACTGGGCGCCGACGTCGCGTGGGACCCGGAACGGGTGAAGACGCCGGAGGGATATTTCCAGATCCGGGGTGGCATCCCGTACGCGATCGCCAAGTCGCTGGCCGCCGCCCCGTTCGCCGACATCCTGTGGATGGAGACCAAGACCGCCGACCTGGCCGATGCCCGCGAGTTCGCCACCGCCGTCCATGCGGTGTATCCGGACAAGATGCTGGCCTACAACCTCTCGCCGTCGTTCAACTGGGACACCACCGGCATGACCGATGACGAAATGCGGGCCTTCCCCGAGGAACTCGGCAAGATGGGGTTCGTCTTCAACTTCATGACCTACGGCGGCCACCAGATCGACGGTGTGGCCGCCGAAGAGTTCGCGACGGCGTTGCGCCAGGACGGCATGCTGGCGCTGGCCCGGTTGCAGCGCAAGATGCGACTGGTCGAATCTCCTTACCGCACACCGCAGACACTGGTCGGCGGCCCGCGCAGCGATGCCGCGCTGGCCGCGTCGTCGGGACGCACGGCCACCACCAAATCGATGGGTAAGGGTTCCACCCAGCATCAGCATCTGGTGCAGACAGAGGTGCCCAAGAAGCTGTTGGAGGAATGGCTGGCGCTGTGGGGCGAGCACTATCAGCTCGGCGAGACGCTGCGCGTGCAGTTGCGCCCGCGCCGGGCCGGGTCCGATGTGCTGGAGCTCGGCATCTACGGCGACGGCGACGACAAGCTGGCCGACGTCGTGGTCGACCCGATCAAGGATCGGCACGGCCGCAACATCCTGACCGTCCGCGACCAGAACACCTACGCCGAGAAGCTGCGCAAGAAGCGCCTGATGGATGTCATCCACCTGTGGCTGATCCACCGGTTCAAGCCGGAGATCGTCTACTACGTGACGCCCACCGACGACAACGTGTACCAGACCGAGAAGATGAAGAAGCACGGCATCTTCAGCAACGTCTATCAGGAGGTCGGCGAGATCATCGTCGCCGATGTCAACCAGCCCAGGATCGACGAATTACTGACCGCCGACCGGGTGGCGCTGGGCAAGCTGATCCGCAAGGAGGACTGAGCCTCACGCCTCGGTGACGAACTCGACGGCGGCGTTCAGCGCCGGGCGGTGCCGCAGGATGCGGTAGTGGGCCAGCCGGCCCAGGCCCGTCGTGGTGACCAGCCGCGCGTCCGGCCAGGCCGCCGCGATGGCACTGCTGGTCTGGTAGGGACTGTCGCGGTCGTCGGGATCGTGCAGGAGCAGTAGCGGCGGATTGTCGGGCCGGGCCGCCATGGCCGAGATGTCGGTGTCGAACAGCGGCATGCCGAGGCGCTCGTCGAGGCGGCGGTGCAGGCGACTCCGGATCCGCGGGCCGAAACCGTGGCGATCGGCGAAAAGGTCGAGATACAGCGAGAAATCGCCCATCGGGGCGAGGAACACCAGGCGTTCGGCGCGGGTCCCGCGGGCCACCGCCAGCGCTGCGGCCTTGGCGCCCAACGAGTGCCCGATGATGCCGTGGGCGGCGCCGTACGTGCGCACGACCGCGCCGACGGCCTCGGCACACTCCAGGATGGTGGTGCGCCCGGGAGCCAGCGCGCCCGGTTCGGATTCGTTGTGGCTGGGCAGGTCGAAGGCGATGACGCGGTATCCGGCCGCGACGAGCGGTTTGACGAAGACACCCATGTGCGCGCGGCAGCCACCCCAGCCGTGCACCAGGTACACCGGCGGGCCGTCGCCCCAGATCTCACCGCGGACGCGATGTCCGTCCCATCGGGCCTCCAGCGGCCGGCTTTGCGGCACACCCGGCGGCATGCGCTGGCTCAACTCCATCGTGGGTGGCGTGCACCACAGCTCGATAGCCCACCGGGCGCCCCAGGCCGGCGCGATCCGCTCCAGCAGTCCGAAGGCGCGACGGACCTTCGGCTCGACGGGCGGTTCGATCCCCGAGCCGACGACCGCCGCGTCGAGTCCGGTGCTCACGTGCCATCCCCCGCGGCGACGGGCTCACGAAGTCCAGCGGCGGCCGCTACCGGTGCGGTGCTCATCGGCTGATCCTGTAGCCTCGGCGCCGCCGTGGCAAGCACCCACCAGGTCGGCCGGCGCATCGCCCAAGCCCCGCACCGGGCCCGCGGCCCTGGCGACCAGCGGGCTGAGCGCGGCGACGGCCGCCAGGACCACGGACACGACGACGGCGCCGGTGAAGCCGTGGGTGTCGGTCACCACGCCCCCGGTTGCCGTGCCGATCGCTCCGCCGGCGAGGTTCCCGCTGTTGAGCCAGCCGAACGCCTCGGCAGAGGCGTGCTCGTCGACGGCGCGCGACACCATCAGATACAGGGTGGCCAGGGCCGGCGCGAAACCCAGGCCGGAGGCGAACAGCACCGCCAGCTGCAGCCCGTGCTGCCCGACCACGCCGAACAGCGCGGTCCCGACGGCGACGGTCGCCAACGCGGCGACCAGGCCACGCACCCCGAATCGGCGGTGCCCGAACATGATTCCGCCGACCAGCGAGCCGAGGCTGGCCACGGCGATCGCGGCACCGGTCATGGCGCTGCTCGTGCCGTAACGCGCAACCACGCCGACCTCCAGCGCGGTGAAGGACGCGATCAGCGGCAGGCTGGCCGCGATGGCCAGCGCGACGGCGCCATTGCCCAGCACCCGGCCGAAGGCCGCACCGCTGTGCCGCGGCGCCGGCCGCACATGGCGGGCGCTGTACAGGAACCACGCGGTGCCCACCACCGTGACAGCCCCGGCGACCACCAAGGGCAGGGCGGTCGACAGAGCCGAGGCCAGCACGGTGGCGGCCAGCGGTCCGACCACCCAGCACACCTCCTGCGCCGTGGTGTCGAGCGCGAACAACGCCCGCAGGCCCGGGCCGGACACGATGTAGGGGTACAGCGCGCGGACCACCGGCGCCAGCGGGGGCACCGAGGCGCCGATCGCCAGACCCGACAGCAGCAGCATCACCGGTGCCGAACCCGCGACCGCAAGGGCCACCAGCGCACCGCCGTTCACCGCGGCGGCCGCCATCAACGTCGTTGCGCGGCCGACCTTGCCGGCTATCCGCGCGGTCAGTGGCATCGCGAGTGCCTCACCGATGCTGACGCACGCCACCACGGCACCGGCGAGGGCGTACGAGCCGGTCTTCTCCTGCACATGCAGCAGGACGGCCAGGGACAGCATGCCCAGCGGCAGCCGCGCGAAGGTCTGCGACGCCACCAGCGTCAGCACACCCGGGACGCGGAGCAGCCCTGCATAGACCTTCACCCGTCGAACTGTACCGTCCAGACGGTACAGTTCGAAAGCGAGAATGTACGCTCTGCCGATGAGCTCGGCACGCGACCGCATCCTCGACGCGTATGAGGAATTGCTCGCCGTCGAGGGCGAGCGTTACGCCACCCTCGATGCTGTCGCAGCCAAAGCCGGTGTGTCCAAAGGCGGCCTTTTGTACCACTTCCCCGCGAAAGAGGAGCTCAGCAACGCGTTGTGCGAGCGGCTGCTCGCCCTCGCCGCCGTGGACGTCGAACGGATGCGCAGCGCCGACGAGGGCCCCGCGCGGTACTACGTCCGCACCTCGCGCTACGAGGGCACGCCACTGGACCGGGTACTGGTCGCGGTGTCACGGTTGCAGCAGGCCGGCAACGCGCGCGCCCGTGCGGCCATCGAGGAGGCGTCCGGTAACTGGCTGGCCGTCCTGCACGGCGCGTTGGGCGACCTGGCCCTGGCGCGGGCCATCAAGCTCATCGGCGACGGCCGGTATTACAGCGCATTGTCCCGAGCCGTCGCAGGCAAGCCGGTGCCCTCCACCGGCGATGACGAACTGCTCGCCGTCATCGACCGGATCGTCGACATCGGCCGGTCCCCGTAGCGTCAGCGCGCCAGCGCCGCCCGCACATCGCGCCCGACAAACCCGGCGAACTCCTGCACGTCCACCTCGGCGCCCGGTTGCAGCACCACCGTGTCCACCCCGGCGGCGACCCACCGGCCGATGCCCGCCGCCACCTCGTCGGCATCGCCGGCCAGGCCGACATCCTGGTTCGGGTCGAGCTCCCAGAGCCGTATCTCGGCGTCCAGGTCCGCCTGTGCGGTCGGCCCGGTGGCGCACAGCACGTAGGTGACCACCGAATGCGCGGCCGGCTCGGTGCGCCGCTCACCGCCGGCCCGGATGTGGGCCGTCGCGGCGCGCACGCCGTCGGGTGTGGTGCCGCCGGACAGCACCGTGCCTGCCGCCAGCTCGCCGCTCAACCGCAGCGTCTTCGGGCCCATCGCCGCGGCCAGCACCTCGGTACCCGGGGGCGGTGGCCAGTCCAGCGCGACCTCGTCGAGGTTGACGTAGCGTCCGTGAAAGGTCACCCGTTCGCCCCGCAGGAGCGCGGTCAGGCACGTCAGATATTCGCGCAGCAGCGTCATCGGCGAATCCACGCGCGCCCCGATCTGGCCCATCCACTCCTGCACACCGTGCCCCAGGCCGATCCGGACGCGGCCGGGGAATGCCCGCGCCAGCGTCGCGACCTCCATGGCGGTCGCCGCCACATTGCGCATCGGGACCGGCAACACACCGACTCCGACGGTCAAATTCTCGCTGTGCGACAACGCAATCGCCGCAGCGGAGATGCCTCCCGCCAGGAAACAGTCCTCCCACAGCCACATTTCGTCGACGCCGGCCCGGTCTGCCGCACGAGCCGCGGCCGCCAGATGCTCCGGAGCGATCTGCGGCCGGTAGACGATTCCCAACCGGATGTTTGCGGCGTCGGAGCCCATCGATGCCCTCCTCAAGTGCGGCTGCCACGGTACGAGTGAATCGTATCAGTCCAGCTGATGCAGCCTGATGAGGCCGCGTGTGGTGATACGATTCACCACGCCTCGAACGAGGCTCGACAAAGACACCCAGATCATCGGAGTCATTCATGGGACAACTCGACGGCAAGGTCGCCTTCATCACCGGGCTCGCCCGCGGTCAGGGACGATCGCACGCGCTCACCCTGGCCAGGGAGGGCGCCGCCATCATCGGTCTCGACCTGTGCGGCAAACCCAGCACCACCGCCTACCCGGGCACCACGGAATCCGACCTCCAGGAAACTGTGCGCCAGGTCGAGGAACTCGGCGGCCAGATCTTCGTCGACATCGCCGACACCCGGGACTACGCACAGGTGAAGGATGTATTCGACCGTGGCATCGAGCAATTCGGCCGGGTGGACATCGTGGTACCCAACGCCGGCATCTGTTCGGGCGCCAAGACCTGGGAGATCGATCCCGAGGACTGGCGCGAGATGGTGGACATCAACCTCAACGGCGTGTTCCACACCGTCAAGGCCGCAATTCCCACCATGATCGCCCAGAACCAGGGTGGCTCAATCGTATTCATCGGGTCGACCGAGGCACTCAAGGGAGCCGAGAACATCTCGTCGTACGCGGCCGCCAAGCACGGTGTCACGGGTTTGATGACCTCGCTGGCGCGCGAACTCGGTCAGTACAACATCCGGGTCAACTCGGTGAACCCAACCTGCGTGGACACCGACATGATCAACAACGACTTCGTGTACGGGCTGTTCCGTCCCGACCTGGACAAGCCCACCCGCGAGGACGTGATCGACACCTTCGCCGGCACCCATATCCTGCCGGTGCCGTGGATGCAGCCACAGGACGTCAGCAACGCCATCCTCTACCTGGTCACCGAACCGGGCCGCTACATCACCGCCACTCCCCTGGTCATCGACGCCGGTTTCATCGTCAAGTCCTGATCGCGCGACGCGCTCACCTGAGTAGCCCTTCCGGCCGGGAGGGCTACTCTCATATCCGCCCGTAACGCCGGCCCCGCACCAGAAAGCAACCCGATGGTCACCATGAAGGACGTCGCCAAGGCCGCCGGCGTGTCCCAGGCGTCGGTGTCCTACGCCTACAGCGGTTCTCCGCGGGTGTCGGAAACCCAGCGTCACCATATCTTCGCGGTGGCCGCCGAACTCGGCTATACCGGGCCGAACATCGCCGGGAGCTTCCTGCGCTCGGGCCGGATCGGCGCGGTCGGCGTGCTGGTGCCCGGCCCGCTGGCCAACGCCGTCGAGGATCCGTCGACCGCCCTGCTGCTCAAGGGGATTGTCGAGGTGGGCGAGCTCGCCGATGTGGCGTTGACGTTGCTGCCCGTTGCGCGTCCGGATGCGCCCGAACCGACGGCACGCCCGGCGACACCGGCGGTGCTGCGCGGCCTGGTCGACGGGGTCGTCATGCATTGTCTGCCCAACGACCACGAGGTGGTCCAGGCGATCCGGTCCCGCGGGCTGCCCGCGGTGGCCATCGATTCCCCGCGCCTGCCGCATCTGCCGTACGTCACGGCCGACCATCGCCAAGGCGGCACCGATCAGATGAATCACGTTCTCACTCAAGGGCATCGGCGCATCGCGGTGCTCACCGACCGCATCGGTGGCCGGCACTTCCCCGGCTGCCGCTCGCTGGCGCAGGTGCCGATGGTGGCCGAGACGTACCTGGCCGAGCGCTTCACCGGTTATCGCGATGCGTTGCTCGCGCACGCCGTCGACGCCGCCGCCGTGACGGTCATCGAGGCCCCCGATATCGACATGGCCAGCGGCATGGCCGCCGCGGCCGAGCTGATCGCCTGCGCCCGGCCGACGGCCGTGGTGACGACCTCGGATGTGCACGCCGCCGCGGTTCTGAAAGTGCTTCGCGGACTGGGCATCGCGGTGCCGCGGGAGGTCTCGGTCATCGGGTTCGACGACGCCCCGATCGCCGATCTGCTGGGACTCACGACCATCCGGCAACCGCTCGAAGACAAGGGACGCACGGCGGCCCAGATGCTGCTGGACGTCATCGCCGGCCACCAGCGCCGGCGGTCGGTCAAACCGGTCGAGCTGGTCGTCCGGAACACCACGGGACCCGTGGTCGGCTGACGACGACGGAGGCCCTGCCGGGGTGAGCATTCTCCGGCAGGGCCTCGTCGTGCAGCGCGCTAGTCCGCGGCGCCGACTTCCTCGCGATCAGCCCGGCGATGGTGGGGCTGCGCCACCGGCGGTGTCGGCTCGGCCAGCGGTACCTCTTCGGCGAAGGCGGCCATATCGTGCTGGGCGCGGTGCTTGCGCAGGATGTCGGCGATCTCGATGGCATCGCCCTCGGGCGCGGTCGACTTCCGATAGGGCTTGGCGACCACCATGTAGATCACGCCGACGGCGACCACCACCAGGAAGCCGATCAGGGCGATCCAGCGGTCCGCGAAGTGCAGGCTCGGATCGCCGTTGGGGCGGGCCAGCACGATCATCGACAGCACACCGTAGGTCAGGGCACCGATGCTGACCGGCCAGCCCCACTTGCCCAGCGTCCATTGACCGCCGGGTTTCCAGCCCTTCGCGCGGGCCCGGATCGATGCCAGCACGACCATCTGGAAGGCGAAGTAGCCGGCCAGCATCTGGAAGGCGGCCACCCGGAACAGCGCGTCCGGCAGGAAGTACAGCAGCAAGAACAGGCAGAAGCACAGCGAAGCGACCAGGATGGTCGAGTTGAGCGGGATCTTGCGGCTGGAGATCTTCTTGAAGATGTGCGCGCCGGGGAACATGTCGTCACGGGCGAACGAGAAGATCAGCCGTCCGCCGGCCGCCTGCTGCCCCATGACACACGCCAGGAACGACGTCAGCGCGACCACCAGGAAGACCTTGGTGCCGACCTCGCCGAAGTTGTCGGTGAGGATCGCGGTGATCGGGTTGGCGACGTCGCCTGCGACGATGGCTGCCAGGTTCGGTGCGGCCAGGATGTAGCCGATGAAGGCGAACATCGCCGCGGCGCCGCCGAGTACCACGGTCAGCATCATCGAACGTGGAATGGACCGGCTGGGGTTGGGGGTCTCCTCGGCCACCTCGCCGCAGGCCTCGAAGCCGTAGTACAGCACCAGGCCGATGATCGCCGCGGTGACGAAGGCGCTCATGTAATCGCCGTCGCCACCCGTACCGAAGGTGTTGAACAGCACCGAGAAATCGTTCTTACGGGCGAAGATCAGCAGGTACAGCCCGACCACGATGATGCCCGCCAGTTCGGCGGCCAATCCCACCTTGGCGATGGTGGCCAACGTCTTCGAACCCGTCGAGTTCAAGAACACGCAGATCACCACCACGATGGTCGCGATGATCAGCTTCTGCAGCGGGGTCGACGAGATATTGGAGTCCGGATTGAACAGGGCCAGCACGAAATCGGCGCTGAACATCGCCGTGGTGGTGCAGCCCACGACGACACCCGCGATGTAGATCCAGGACATGATCCAGGCATACGGACCGTTCCACAGCCGCCGCGCCCATTGGTAGAGGCCGCCCGCGATCGGGAACTGGGACACGATCTCGCCGAACACCATGGCCACCAACAGCTGCCCGAAGGCGGCGATGACCAACCACAGGATCGACGGCGGACCCGCTGTCGTGAGGGCCTGGGTGAACATCGACAAGACGCCCACCAACGGTGACAGGTACAGGAAGCCGAGCGCGAAGTTCGACCACATGCCGATCTTGCGATCGAATTTCTCTTCGTAGCCCAGCACCCTCAGGTGGGCATTGTCACCGGAGAGCGGTTGCCCTCCGGAGTTGGTCACTGACATCGTGGTCTCCTTGCACTAAGGGTCTGGTGATCGGCTGGATTGGTCAACCACGGGTCTTGGCGTACCGGCGGCGGGAGCGTTCGCAAGGTGCCCGGCGCCGGGGTGCCTGTGACCATGGCCACAGATGAAGTGTCGATGAACGGGACGGCGGCAAACAGACTCAATACGTGCAAGCAATGTCGAAGTGTTTTCACGCAGTGATTACCTCCCGCGCCCCGCAATATGGCCGTAACTCGCCGCAAATATGCAGGTCAAATAGCCCTTCCCGGCGCGCGCGGCGGATCGGTCCCACCAGTCCTGCCCAGCCGCCCGTCGGATCGTCGCGAAGCGACGAACCTGTGCAATTGGGCGCCCCTTGCTTACTCACTGTGCGCATTCCCTGCGGCCGCCCGCGGACCTACCGTCGTGTCCGGACACCCGCGATGAAAGGACCGGCCGATGCCCGAGACCGACTGGCGTGAACGGCACCTGGCCGCCGTGACCGAGGAGGCCGCGCTCGATTTCCCGTCCTTCGGATACCACGACGCGTGGGCACTGGGTACCGCGATGGTCAGCGCGGCAACGGCCCGCACCCTGCCGGTTGCGATCGCCATCAACTTCGGCGAGCAACGCGTCTTCCACGCCGCACTCGCCGGGTCGGCGGCGACCAACGACGACTGGTTGGCACGCAAGTTCCGCGCCGTCGCCAAGCACAACTGTTCGTCGTGGGCGCTGGCCTGTGCGCAGCGCGCCGAACCGGCGGACTACTTCGAGGCGGGCGGTTACCGGCGCAGCGAGATCGCCCTGGCCGGCGGAGCCGTGCCGCTGCGGGTGCGGGGCTCGCTGATCGGAGCCGTCGGCGTGTCCGGGTTGGCCGAAGAGGAGGATCACCGGTTCGTCATCGAGGCGCTGCGCGCCTTCCGGGCGTGACAACCCGTTACCGGCGCGCGGCCCAGGCAATACCCTGCTTGGTCAGGCGTCGCACGTCCTCACCCGCGAGATCTTGCGGGGCATGGCCGATCGAGTGGTAGAAAACCCGGCCCTTCCCCCACTGCCGCACCCAGGCCACCGGACTCGTCAGTCCGTCGAACCACGCGAAATGCTCACCGCTGAAGGTGGTTTCGGCCAGCACGGTGTTGTTGGGATCCACCGACATGTAGTACTGCTCGGAGGCCACGGGGAAATCGTCGACGCCGCGGGTCACCTCGTGGTCGTGATCGGTGATGGTCACCGTGTAGGGCTGCGGATGACCCTCGCCCGCGGGATGAGCCAGGAAGTCGCCACCCAGCATCAGGTGGTAGCGCAGGCTGGACCGGAACGCCGCCGCCGCGCCGTGCCAGGCGGCCACTCCGGTGCCCGCCTCGACCGCCGCCAGCAGGTGGTCTTCCTGGGAGTCCGACAGGTCCTCGGTGGTCAGCGCGTTGTTCCAGCCCAAGATGATCAGGTCGTAGCCGGTGAGGTCGCGGTCCAGGGTGAAGATGTCTTGGGACTCTTCGATGTCGAAGCCCAGCTCCGAAACCAGGCCGCGGGTCCACTCGGCGATGTTGTAGGGGCTGTGGCCGGGCCATCCGCCGTACAGGTACAAGACGTTGGTCATGTCAGGTCTTCTTTCTTGTCGGCGATCATCGACAGCAGTTCCCGCGGTCCGACCAGAGCCTCGGGGGCGAGAAGCCGGTCGACCTGCTCGGCGCTCAGCAGTCCTTCCTCGACCACCAGATCCGGGATGGATCGGTCCGTGCGTGACGCCGTCTTGGCAATTCTGGCCGAAGCGGCGTAACCGATGTAGGGAGTCAGGGCAGTGATGACCCCGATGGAGTGGGTCACCGAGTCGTGCAACCGGTCTCGGTTGGCCGTGATTCCGACGATACAGCGGTCGACGAGGGTACGGCAGGCCGCATCGAGGTGCGCCAGCGACTGGAATAGGCAGTGGGCGATGATCGGCTCGAATGCGTTGAGCTGTAACTGCCCGGCCTCGGCGGCCATGCTGATCGTCACGTCGTTGCCCGTGACCTCGAAGGCGACCTGATTCACCACTTCCGGGATGACCGGGTTCACCTTCCCCGGCATGATGCTCGAACCGGCCTGCATCGCAGGCAGATTGATCTCGTTGAAGCCCGAGCGCGGGCCCGAGGACAACAGCCGCAAGTCGTTGCAGATCTTGGACAGTTTGAGCGCCGTGCGCTTGAGCACACCGGAGAGTTGGACGAAGGCGCCGACATCCTGAGTGGCCTCGACCAGGTTGCCCGCGGTCGACAGCGCGAAACCGGTGATATCGGATAACCTCTCGCAGGCCAGAGCGGCATACCGGGGATGAGCGTTGAGGCCGGTACCGATCGCGGTGCCGCCGAGGTTGATCTCGGATACCAGCAGCGCCGCCTCCAGCAGCCGGTCGGCGTCTTCGGCCACCATGACCGCGTACGTGCTGAATTCCTGGCCAAGCGTCATCGGCACCGCATCCTGAAGCTGGGTGCGGCCCATCTTCAAGACGGAGGCGAACTCGGTCGCCTTGCGCCCGAACGCTTCCGCCACCGCCAGCAGGGTGGCGTGCAACGTGCGGATCTGCACCTGCAAGGCAACCTTGATCGCGGTCGGATAGACATCGTTGGTGCTCTGGCTGCGGTTCACATGCTCGAGGGGATGCAGCCGGTCGTAGTCGCCGCGCCGGTGTCCCATCAACTCCAGGGCGCGGTTGGCGATCACCTCATTGGCGTTCATGTTGGTCGAGGTGCCGGCGCCACCCTGGACCACGTCCACCACGAACTGGTCGTGCAGGCGGCCATCCCGGATCTCGCCGCACGCCGACACGATCGCGTGCGCCTGCCGCGCATCGAGCAGGTCCAGCTCGCTGTTGGCCTGCGCGGCAGCCTGTTTCACCGCGGCCAGGGCATCGACGAAATGGGGATAGGTCGACACCGCGATACCCGAGATCGGGAAGTTGTCCAGGGCTCGGGCGGTGTGCACGCCGTAGTACGCCGACGCGGGGACTTCGTAGTCACCGAGGGAGTCGCGCTCGCGCCGCAGCTCGGCCGGCGGCGCCTGCGCCGTCATCGCCATTGCGCGCTCGGCGGGGCCATGCCGGCGCCGGGCAGGCCGTCGTAGAAACCCTCGGTGGCACACGTGGTCAGCTCCAACTGCATACCCCACGGTGTCTGGAAGTAGAACCAACGCTGCCCGGCCACCGGCGCCGCCGGGTCGACACCGTTGGGACCCTCCTGCACGACGACGCCGGGGATCGCCCGCACGTAGTCGTACGCGGCCTCGATGTCGTCGACGTAGAAGGCCAGGTGATGCCCCCCGATATCGCTGTTGCGGGGGCGTTCGATGCGTTGACCGGGCGCGCTGTACTCGAACAGTTCCACGTTGTGGTGCTTGCCGATCCGGATCATCGCGATGGTGCAGCGGGCCCGTGGATCGACATCGAGCCGGCGGCGCATCCCGTCACCGGATTCGTCGACGAAGGGACCGTCGGTGAAGACGAGCTCGGCCGCGAAGTGGTCGACGAAGAACCGGACGGCCTCGTCGAGGTCGGGCACGGTATAGGCGACGTGATCCACGGCCCGCAACGTGGGCAGCGTGGGAGCGGGCATCGATTCCTCCTGAAGTCTGGCTCGGGCTACTGACCGACCGTCGCCGCCTCCGAGGTGAAGCGGTGTTCGGTCCACGGCAGTTCGTCGGCGCCGAATTTCGCGGCCCGGACGTCGGCCGAGCGGGCGTGCCCCTCGAAGTTCTCCAGGCGTGCCGCGCGGCCACAGATCCTGCCGAGTTCGGCGCTCGATTCGGCGTTGTCGATCTCCTGGTACGTCACGGTCTTGAGGAACTTGCCCACCCACAAGCCACCGGTGTACCGGGCGGCACCGAGCGTCGGGAGTACATGGTTGGTGCCGATCGCCTTGTCACCGAAGGAAACACAGGTCTTCTCCCCCAGGAACAGCGCGCCGTAGTCGCGCATCTCGGTGAGCGCCCGGCGCGGGTCGGCGGTGAGGATCTGCACGTGTTCGCTGGCCACCGTGTCGCCAAGGGCGAAGGCGTCCTCCAGCGTCTCGACCAGGTGCACCTCACCGTGGTTCTCCCAGGACACGGCCGCCACCGGACTCGTGGGCAGGTTCTGCAGCTGGCGGTTCACCTCGGCGATCGTCTCACGCCCGACGCGCTCGGAGGTGGTGATCAGCACGCACGGCGAGTCAGGCCCGTGTTCGGCCTGGCTCAGCAGGTCCGCTGCCACCACGAACGGATCGGCGGTGTCGTCGGCGATGATCAGCACCTCGGTGGGCCCGGCGAACAGATCGATACCGACCTCGCCGAACATCTGGCGCTTCGCCTCGGCGACATAGGCATTACCCGGTCCAGTCAGCAGGTTGACCGGGGCGATCGTCTCGGTACCCACGGCCAGCGCACCGATGGCCTGGACCCCGCCGAGGACGTAGATCTCGTCGGCTCCGGCCAGGTGCATGGCGGCGACACTGATCGGCGGTGGCGTGCCCACGTTGGGCGGCGTGGTCGCGGCGACGCGTTCCACGCCGGCCACTTTGGCGGTGACCACGGTCATGTGTGCCGATGCCGTCAACGGGTACCGCCCGCCCGGCACATAGGCCCCGGACGCCGACACCGGAACGTGCTTGTGCCCCAGGCGAACACCGGGCAGCGTCTCGATCTCGACATCGTGCATCGAATCGCGTTGCGCCTGTGCGAAATTGCGGACCTGGCGCTGCACGAAGGACAGATCGTCGATCACGGTGGACGGCAGGTCCGCGACGATCTTGGCGATCTGGCCCTCGGACAACCGGAACGACTCGGGCGCCCACTTGTCGAACTGCTCGGAGTACTTGCGCACCGCGGCATCGCCGTTGGCCCGGATGTCGTCGAGTACGGTGGCGACCGTCTCCACCACCTGCGGGTTGCTCTTGTGGGGCGTGCCGGCCTGGGCGGCCGGCGCCTTGAGTAGAACCGACACTGTGTTCTCCTTGCGCTGTACTGCTGGCTGAAACGTCACGCGCGGACGCGGTGGGACGTAAACCCAGTCTGTGCGGTGTGGATCACCGTCGGGAGACTCAAGCTGTGCAATACCTCACCGATTCGCTGCACAGTCCCTACGGGTGTCGCTCCCGTGCCCGCACCGCCGTGGCCGCGAGGGCACAAACCACCACCGCGCCCAGCGGGAGCGCCAAAGCGGTGTTGATGGAGCTGAGTTCGGCCAGCCAGCCGATCAACGCCGGCCCGGCCAGCAGCGCCACGTAACCCATGCCGACCACCCGAGCCAGCGCAGCCCCTGCCCCAGGCCCGATATTGCCTGCGGCGGTGAACACCTGCGGAATGCCGCCTGCCAGTCCGGCGCCGAACAGCACCCAGCCGGCCAAGGCCAGCCGCATGTCCGGGGCCAGCAGCACGGTGGTCACGCCCAGCGCGGCAACCGCGCAGCCCCACCGAATGGTGGCCACCGCACCGAACCGGCCGGCGACGGCGTCGGCGCAGAACCTGCCCGCGGTCATGGCGGCGACGAAGCAGCCGAAGGCGATCGACCCGAGCGCCGGGGTGCTCCCGAAATGCTGTTGGGCATGCAGGCTCGACCAGTCCATCGCCGCACCTTCGGACAGCAGCAGCAGGAAGGCCAGCGATCCCAGCACGACCACCTGCAGCCGGTGTGTCGACGCCGGTGCGGCCACCTCGCCGGCCGCCACGGGAGCCGGGTCGCCCAGCTGCGCACCACGCAGAAGTCCGGCGGCGGCCAGCAGCACCACCAGCACGACCGCGGCGACCGCCGCCGATGCCGCCGGCGTCGTCAGGTGGAGGGTGAAACCGATTGTCGCCAAGAGCGATCCGGCGACGCTGCCCATCGAGAAGAGGGCATGGAAGGATCCCATGATGGGCTGCCGGTAGGCGCGTTCGACCTGTACCGCCGCCGTGTTCATCGCCACGTCGGCGGCACCGGTGGCCGTACCGAAGAGCAGGGCTCCCGCGGCTACCCACGCCGTGCTGGTTGCCGCGAGCGGTGCGAGGACGCTCACCGCCATGGCGCCGGCGGCGTAGCGCCCCACCGTCGCACCGCCCAGCCGGTCGGCCAGTGGCCCGCAGACCTGCATCCCCGTCAGGGCGCCCAGCCCGGAGACCAGCAGGATGGTGCCGACCATGGCCGTGGACATCCCGGTGGCCCGTTGCACCGACGGCAGGTGCACGGCCCAGGTGGCCATGCTGATGCCGAAGCACACGAACAGCACGCTGACGCCGGTGCGCGCCTTCCTCAGCCGGCGTTCGGTGGGCGCCGAGACCATGCCGCTTAGTACCCGGCGAATGCCGGTGCGGCCGCGGCTGTCTCGGTATCGGCTGCGCTGCCGCGGATCCGGCGGGCCGCGCGCTCGCCCTCGTGGACGGCGTCCATCATGGTGCGGCTGGCGATCGCGTCGCCGACCCGCTCGATGGGCACGCCGCGGCCTTTGAGCGCGAAGTACAGATCGGTGACGGGACGGTGCCAGCCGGCGAGGATCACCGTGTCCACGTTGGCAATTCGGGCCGGGGCGCCCTTCTCCAGGATGTCCACCGTCGACCCGGTGACCGCTTCCAGCCGGGTGAACGGGTGAGTCACCATGCCGGAGGCGTGGATCCGCGGCACCGCCAGGTTGGCACTGAACGGTCCCAGCTTGGCACCGACGTACGGCAGCGGTGTCAGGAAGTCGACCTCATGGCCGTCGGCCCGCAGTTGCAGCGCCAGGCCGATCCCCTTCCAGCCGCCCTCTCCGTCGTCGACGATCACCACGTGCCGGCCGACCGGCTTGTCGTCCTCGAGAACGTCCCAGACCGACAGCACGTGCTCTTGGTCCAGGCCGGGTGTGAAGGGCTTGCCCTGCGCGAGATTGCCGACGATGTCCGGTCCGGGGGCCGAGCCGGTGGCCACGATGATGTGATCGGGCCGCAGCTCCAGTACGTCGTCGGCGCTGGGTGCCCAACCCAGCCGTAGGTCCACGCCGTGTTTGCGGATCATCACGTCGAGGTGGTCGATGACACCGCGGATTTCTTCACGGCCCCTGATCCTTTCGGCGATGCGCAGCTGCCCGCCGGTACGGTCGCGGCGCTCGATGAGGATGACCTCGTGTCCCTGCCGGGCGGCGACCTCGGCGGCCTTCATGCCGGCCGGACCGGCCCCGATCACCACGACGCGGCGCCGGAAGGTGGCCTGGATCAGGGTGCCCGCACCGAGTTCCTGCTCGTAACCGGCGGCCGGATTGTGCACACACGACGAATGGGTGATGGCGAACAACCGGTCGATGCAGCCCTGGTTGCAGCCGATGCAGCGGCGGATCTCGTCGAGCCGCCCTTCGGCGATCTTGTTGACGGTTTCCGGGTCGGCGATCTGCTGGCGGGTCATGGCCACCAGGTCGGCGTGGCCGAGGTTGAGGATATCGGCGGCATCGTGCGGGTCGTTGATCCGGCCGACCGCGATGACGGGGACGTCCACGACGGATTTCACCGCGGCGGCCAGGCTCTCCCAGATTCGCTTCGGGTGCTGCATGTCCGGCACGTTTTGGTGTGCCTCGTTGTATGTGGCGGCCTTCACGCAGATGTAGTCGATCTTGCCGGTCGCGGTGATGGCCTGGGCGATCTGCTGGGCGTCCCCGATGGTCAGCCCGCCCGGGCTGAAATCGTCGCCCTGCAGATTGATGCCGACCAGGTAGTCGGGTCCGACCTCGTCGCGCACCGCGTCGATCACCCGCAGCACCAAGCGCATCCGGTTCTGCAGTGAGCCACCGTACTCGTCGTCGCGGTGGTTGGAGAACGGTGACAGGAACGACGCCAGCAGGTAACCACCGTAGCCGGAATGTATTTCCACCCCGTCCATACCGCCCTGCTTGGCGTGCCGGGCGCCGATGGCGTGACCGGCGACGATCTCGTCGATGTCCTCGAGTTCCATCTCCTTGGGCATCTCGAGGTTGAACGGGCACGGCGTGTTCGACGGCCCCCACAACGCGCGCTCGGTGAAGGTCGAATGCCCTTGGCGTCCACCGTGTCCGAGCTGCATGACGATGCGGGCACCGTACTGGTGCACGGCGTCGGTGATCTTGCGCAGACCCGGCACGATCTCGGGGAGCCAGGCCTGCGGCTCCCCGGGGACGTCCTGCGAGGTGGGATGGATTTGCGGGAACGCCATCCCGATCAGGCCGGCGCCGCCCATGGCGCGCTCCCGGTAGTACGCGACGTGCTGGTCGGTGGGCAGGTAGTCCTTGGCCATCCCGGTGCCGTGCCCGGTCATGACGATGCGGTTACGGACCGCCACGGTGCCGAGCGTGATCGGCTCGAACAGGGCGGCCAGGGCAGGGTCGGTCTTCACGGCGAGCTTCTCCATCGTCGGCTGAACGAAAACGTGCTGTGTCAGAGGTGATTACGCGGTGAGCGCGCCGGAGTGACCGAGCCGCAGGGCCAGGGCCGCCGCCGTGATCGCGGGGTTGACCGCGGCCGAGGACGGGAAGACCGAGGTGTCGGCGATCCACAGGTTGTCCAGGTCGTGGGTGCGCAGGCCGGCGTCGACGACACTGGTGGCCGGGTCGTCACCCATCACCGCGGTGCCGCACTGATGCGAGGTTGCCTCGACGCCCAGGCTGCGGGTCATCACCACCGGGAAACCCGCCTTGCGTACGACGGTCTTCATGTTCGAGATGAGTTCGTGGTGGGCGGCCAGGTTGGTTTCCCGCCGGGTCAAGGTGATCTGGCCGCCGGCGCCGAGGGTGACCCGGTTCTCGGGCAGCGGCAGATCTTCGGTCTGGATGAACAGGTCCAGGGTGTATTTGGTGACCTCGTCGAGAATCGGCATCGGCACCCAGGGCTTGCCCATCTTGGCTTGGGGACCACGGAGTTTGCCCAACCCCTGGACGTTGCCGAGTGGGTACTTGTTGGTCGGCCCGGCGGAGTACCAGTCGTTGATGCCGATCGTCTTCTGATAGACGGCTTCGTTCTTGCGGCGCGGATCGATGGCCAGGAAGAACGTGGTGACATGCGCCATGTAGTTGCGCCCCACTTGATCGGAGCTGTTGGCCAGTCCGTTCGGATGATCATCGGAGGCCGAGCGCAGGAGCAGGGCCGCGGTGTTCACCGCGCCACAGGCAAGCACGAAACGCTTGGCCCGCACCTGGATGCGGCGTCCGCTATGGATGATCGACGCCGAGGTGACGCGCCGGCCCGTGGCATCGGTGTCCAGTCTGGTGACCTCCGCGTTGGTCAGCAACCGGATGTTGCCTGCCCCACCGTGCAGCGCGGGGCGTACCGCGGCGACGTCGGCGTCGCCCTTGGCATCGACCATGCAGGCGAACGAATCGCAGGTGTAACACAGGACGCAAGCACCTCCGGGGCGGCGGTCCAGCGCCTGTGGCGCCGAAAAGGGATGCAATCCTTGCCGTTTCGCGCTCTCCACCAGCCGGGCCATCGCGCCCTCGTGCGGCACACCGGGAAAGGGATAATCCTGCGAGCGCCACGGATCGGTGGGATCCTCGCCCTTGTTGCTGTGCACCCAGAACATCCGCTCGGCCTGGCAGTAGTACGGCTCGAGCTCGTCGTAGGACACCGGCCACGCCGGTGAGACGCCGTCGACGTGTTCGATCTCGCCGAAGTCGCATTCCCGGAAGCGCGGCAGTGTCGCCCCGTACAGCTTGGTGGAGCCGCCCACGTAGTGGTAGTTGCCCGGCACGAAGTCGGTGCCGGTGCTGGCGTCGCGCCACGCCGCCGAGTTCTTGTACCGGCCTCCGGTGTGCACGGCGTCGAACGACCAGTTCTCCCTCTCGATGGGCAGGAAGTCCCCTTGCTCGATGATCAGGACCCGCGCGCCGGATTCCCGCAGCGCGTAGGCCAGGGTGCCGCCGCCCATGCCGGACCCGACGATCGCGATGTCGGTGTCGAGAACGTCGGGCGGGTCGGTGATCACGTGCGATTGCACGGCGGACGCGGAAATGGCCATGTGGCGCTCCTCTGGGCTGAGAGGACGTATGGGATGAGCCCATGTGATGGGCCATCTTCCAAAACTAGGCCGATTGCGCCCTCCGCCGGGAGCAGCACAGTGTGCAGCGCTGGTGCGCATGCCTGCTCACACCATGCAATACCGGTCAGCGGTTGCCGCGATGCAGCAGATCGTGCCCGCGCACGGCGAACACCAGCGCCTGCCGGGTGTCGGGGTCGTCGAGCGAACGGCCGAGCAGGCTGGTGATGCGCTCCAGCCGGTAGTACAGCGTGCGCCGCTGGACGAACAGTTCCGCGGCGGCTTGGGACTTGTTCCCGTCACACGCCAGGTAGGTGCGCAAGGTGGGCAGCAGCGGGTTGGTGGCCTTGGCGTCGTGCTTGAGCACCGGGCCGAGTTCGTCTTCGATGTAGCGGGCCAGCTCGGGACCGCCGGCCAGCGACGCCAGCAGGCGCAGCACACCCAGGTCGTCGAATCGGTGCACCGCCTTCTCCGGGCGGGCCGCCGCCACCGAGGCGGCACTGCGGGCCTGGTCGACGGCCGTCGGAAGCTGATTGGCGCTGACCGGACGGCTGATCCCGGCCCGCACGTTCAGCGCGGAAAGCCGCTGCACCACTTGCTTTTCCGAACTCGTCCTGGTCAACCCGACGATCGCCAGGGTGTGCTCGCCGAGGTCGGCGACCACGGCGGGTACCCGCATGCCACGGCACAGCTCCTCGATGGCGTCGTCACCGGAATTCCCGATCGGATTCTCCCGGCAGACGAAGATGACCACCAGCGCGTGTTCGCGAAAGTCGCGACCGATCCGCAGGGCCCTGCTGACGAACGCGTCGCCGGAGATGTCGCCCAGCAGCAACCGGCTGACCAGAGCGTTCTGCCGCTGCGCGGATTTCGCTCCGCTCTCCCGCGCGCCGAGCAGGGTGATGGCGATGCCGTCGGTGGCCCGGTCCAGCGCATAGCCCGCGGTGCCCGACACCGCGGTACCGTCGTGCAGGACATGCAGCCAGCCCCACCGTTCCCCGCGCAGCACCACCGCCCGCCGGCTGCAGTTGTGCGCTTCGTTGGGGTTGCCGTCGCCGGCTGCTGAGTCGTGGTCGATGCGGGAATGATGCTCCCATTCGGCCAGCACCGCGTCACCGGCATCGGAGGCTCCCGAGTAGGCGACGACCTGACAGGTGGCGTCCTCGAGCACGACGGGGTGGCCGACTTCGGCGGCCAGCGCGTCGGTGAACAGCACCGGGTCGCGGCCGGCCAGCAACAATTGCATGAAGGTGGCGTTGAGCCGCTCATAAGCGCTCAGATCCAGCACCCGCTGGTCGATGATCGATTCGTGCACCTGCGCCGACACCTCGACGAAAGGCAGTTCGCCGTCGAGCCCTACCAGGGGGAAGCCGCGCTCGCGTGCGGCGTTGACCAACGCGTCGGGCATGGCGGCGAACGCGCGCCCGCTCAGTTCGATGATCAGCACCGCGGCCTGCGCGTCGGCGATCTCGTCGAGGTAGCGGACTTGCTGCTCGGCGGTGGAACCGATGCCCAGGCCCGCGGTCAGCAACATCTCGCCGCCGCTGAGGAAGGTCGCGATGTCGGGGATTTCGGTGGGATGAACCCAGCGGATCGGGCGGTTCAGGTTTTCCTCGCCGGCGTAGACCTTCAGCGGGACACGGCTGAATACCTCCAGTTCGAGGGCGGTCTTGACCGTCATTGCCATGTCGAACACACCTCCGGGTCACATTGTGCAGGAAAACTTGAGTTCACTGCTCAGATTGCGTCTGACGAGAGCTGCGTCACCCTGGGCAGACTGTGAGGCAACCGCGCGAAAGTACGAAAGGATAGTTCATGCCAAGGCTCAACGGCGGACAGGTCATCGCCCGCATTCTCAAGGAGTATGGAGTCCCCTACGTCGCCGGCATCCCGGGCCACGGCATCTGGGGTCTGATGGACGCCTTCAACGAGAACGAATCGAAGATCCCGTTCATCCAGACCTACCACGAGCAGAGCGCGGTGCACCTGGCCGACGGCTACTACCGGGTGTCGGGCCGGCCGATGTGCGCGGTGACCTCCATCGGCGCCGGGGCATCGAACACCGTCCTCGGCCTGGCGACCGCCTACAGCGACTCGACCAGCGTGCTGGTGATCACCGGTGGGCCGCCGCGCCATATGCGCGGCCGCGGCGTGCTCCAGGAGCTGGATCGCCAGAAGGACAACGGTTTTCCGCAGGTCACCGAGGCGGTGTCCAAGCGCAGCTGGGTGGCCAACAGCATCGAGGATCTGCCGTTCATCATGCATCGAGCGTTCTCCACGATGCTGACCGGCCGCCGCGGCCCCGCGCATATCGAGGTGCCGTGGGACCTGCACGCCGAGACCGCCGAGGTGAACTTCCACGACCTGGCCCGTCGGTTGCCGGTCGGCTTGCAGTACCCCGACCCCGAGGCCATCACGCGCGCGGTCGACGTGCTCTCGACCGCCAAGCGGCCGATGATCGTGGTCGGCGGCGGCGCGATCAGCGCCTACGCCACCGATGAGGTGCGGGCACTGGCCGAGGGGTTCGACATCCCGGTGGCGACGACGTGGAATGGCAAGAGCGCCTTCCCCGAAGACCACGATCTGTTCGTCGGCAGCGTCGGGCAGACCGGCACCATCCACGGCAACCACCTGGCCGCCAACGCCGATGTGGTGGTCTCCATCGGCTGCCGTTTCACCGACTGGTCGGCATCCAGCTACGCGCAGGGCAAGTCCTTCTCGTTCCCGCCCGCCAAGCTCATCCACATCGATATCGACCCGCACGAGATCGGCAAGATCTACCCGGCCGAGGTCGGAATCGTCGCCGACGCCAAGCCGACGGTGGCCGCCATCGTCGATTCGTTGCCGGCCAAGCCGGACCGCAGCGACTATCTGGCCGAGGTGGCCGAGCGCAAGGCGGCGTGGGAGATCGAGCTGTCCTCCCGCCGGGACACCGACCGCTTCCCCTTCACCCTGCAGCGCCCGCTCGCTGCCCTGCGAAATGTGATGGACCGCAACGGGATCGTACTCGTCGGTTCCGGCAACACGCAGGGTGCGGTCAAGCAGACCTTCCCCGTGTACGAACCGCGTACCCACCTGACCACCGGTGGTTTCTCGTCGATGGGCTGGCCCGTGCCGGCGGCATTGGGCGCCAAGCTGGCCGCGCCCGAACGCCAGGTGGCCAGTATCACCGGAGACGGCGATTTCCTGATGACGGTGCAGGAGATCGGGGTGGCGGTTCAGCACAACATCCCGGTGGTGTTCATCGTGCAGGACAACTCCGGATACATCTCCATTCGCGGCGGCCAGCGCAACGCCACCGATCGGATCATCGGCACCGAGTTCAACCGCCCGGACGGTACGCCCTACAGCCCCAGCTTCAAGGAGGTCGGAAAGTCCTTCGGGCTGGAGTCCTTCCGGGTGGAGTCGGCGGGCGACCTCGAGCCGACGTTCAAGCGGGCGTTCGACGCCCAGGCACCGGTGCTGGTCGAGATCCCGACCGACCGCGATCTGGCCAGTCCGTTCGTGCCCGGCTGGCTGGACTTCCCGCCGCTGCCGCACATCACCGACGAACGCGCCGACGAGTACCGCGAGCTGCGGGCCCGTGAACAACACCAGTAGGTAAATCCCACCGCGCACGCTCATTCCAGGTCCGCCGTCGCCGCTGTCCCCCGCAGCGGCGGCGGCGGACCTCTCCCTATCGAAGGCAGGTAGTCATGTCTCGTCTGCAGGGCAAGGTCGCCCTGATCACCGGTGCCGCCCGCGGCCAGGGCCGCTCCCATGCGCTACGGCTGGCCGACGAAGGCGCCGACATCATCGCGCTGGATGTGTGCGCGCAGATCGCCACCGTGCCCTACCCGATGCCGGATTCCGATGACCTGGTCACGACCGTCGATCTGGTGAAGAGCCGCGGCCGCCGCGTCTTTGCCGCCGAGGTGGACGTCCGCGACCTGGCGGGCCTGGAAAAGGCGGTACAGCAAGGTGTTTCCGAGCTGGGGCGGCTGGACGTGGTGGTGGCCAACGCGGGCACCCTGAACGACACCGCTGCACTGTGGGAGTTGTCCGAAGAGCAGTTCCAGGATCAGATCGACGTCAACCTCACCGGGGTGTGGAAGACGATCAAAGCCACCGTCCCGACGTTGCTCGCCCAGAACGAGGGCGGCGCGATCATCCTGATCAGTTCTATCTCCGGCTTGACCGTCGAGCTCAATGTCGGCCACTACGCGGCGTCCAAGCACGGCGTGAACGGTCTGATGCGCACGCTCTCAGGCGAACTCGCGCCGTACGGGATCCGGGTGAACTCGATCAACCCGACCAACGTCAACACGTTGATGATCAACAACCCGCGCTACAACCGGTTGTTCGCCGGCGGTGTCGAAGGGGCCACCCAGGACCAGGCGCTGCCGGCGCTCACCGCGATGCATGCGCTGGCAATCCCGTTCCTCGACCCCGTGGATGTCAGCAATGCCGTGGTGTATCTCGCGGGTGAGGACGGCCGCTACATCACGGGTACCACCCTGGTGATCGACGCCGGTGCGATGAACCCGTTCAAGGCACCGCACCGACGCACCGACTGAGTACCCGCGGTCAGGCGGCCGGGGTGGGCGCGTCCTCGCGGATCAGCCCGGCCGTCCGGAGGTCGTCCCACACCTCCTGTGGAACAGGGGTTTCGAACAGCTCGGCATTGCGCCGCTGTTGAACTGCGTTGCGGGCACCGATGCACACACTGACGACGGCGGGGTGCGCGTAGGCGAATTGCAGGGCCACCGCAGGCAGCGCGACACCGTGCCGCCCGCAGATCTCCTCGATGCGGCCGGCTTTGGCCAGCACGTCCTTCGGCGCGGGGCCGTAGTTGAAGCGAGCCCCCACGACCGGCCCGGTGGCGAGCACGCCGCTGTTGTAGACGCCGCCCAGCACGATCCCGATACCGCGCTCCGCGCAGATGGGTAGCAGCTCGTCGAGTGGTTCCTGCTCGAGCAGGGTGTACCGGCCCGCCAACAGGCACAGGTCCGAGTCCGTGGTCTTGACCGCCTCGGTCATCACGTCGGTCTCGTTGACGCCGAAGCCGATCGCCTTGACCACACCCTGTTCGCGCAGTGCCTCCAAGGCCGGGAAGGCGCTGACGATCGCCTGGCGGAAGTACTCGGGTTGTCCTGAGCCGTGGGTGAAGCGGTCGCAGTCGTGGACGAACAACGCGTCGAAGCGGTCGGTGAGCATCCGCTGCATGCTCTGCTCCACCGCCCGCATCACACCGTCGTAGCTGTAGTCGAAGGACGCCACCAGCGGCGGGATGTTCTGGTATTGGCCGTCCTGGTTGGGCGCGTTCAGGCTCGGGGTCAGCACGCGCCCCACCTTGGTGGACAGCACCAGCTGGGAGCGGTCGTACGTGCGTAGCGCATGGCCCAGCCGGTATTCGCTCAGACCGTTGCCGTACCCGGGTGCGGTGTCGAAGTAGCGCACGCCCTGATCCCAGGATTGGGCGACCATGTCCGCCGCCGCGGATTCGGTGAACGTGCCGTTGAAGTTGCCGATCGGCGCGCCGCCGTAGCCGATCGCGGTGAACGCCAGCTTCGACCGTTCGTGGATTGTTTCCTGCGATACCTTCACGTCCGCGCCTCGCTTGGGTCAAGTGTGTTGTCAGCCAGCAGAATTGCTGTCGTCTCTGACGTTAGAGATGACGCCTACCCGGCGAACTACACAAAACGCGCACTGTTGCGCGCGGATGGTTCACGGTTTGGGCCGCACACCCATCTGCTGCTGCACCCGCTCGGCAAGCAGTTCGTGCGCATGGGTGGTGATGTGCTCGGCGGCGGCGAACACATACGTGCGGTCGGCGCCGGCCTCCTTCAGCGTGTCCGCGTCACAGTAATCCTGTCCGGGCTGGGCGCAGGCGTCCTCGTTCGCCCCGTGGGTGAAGCCGTACCGTGCCGGGTCCGTCAACAGATCCGTGACGAACGCATTGGTGTCGAAGATCTGCAGGCGCGGATCCTTCGGCAGCTGGTCCAACAGCGCGCCGTTGTAGGCGGCGGTCAGGTCGTTGACGTAGTCGCGTGCGGCCGGCGTCTCGAACCACGGCAGCACACCGAGGTCGAAGAGCGTGAAGACCAAGAGATGCTGGGCACCGTGGCGCAGAATCGTCGATGCGGTGCGGGCTTCGGCCGCCGCGGCCTGGCGGACCCGGGCGCGTTCGGCGTCCATCTTCTCCCGGGTCGGGGCGCGGTCGGCGCGCAGGTCGTCGGCAAGGCTCTTACCGAATCGCGGATCGAAGTTGAGCGCCACGTCGTTGGTGCCGACCCAGAGGGTCACCAGTTGGTCCGGCGCGAACGTCGCGTGCTGGGCCAGATAGCGCTGTACCTGGATGCCGGCCGAAATGGGCGTCCCTTGCGGATTTTTCGACACCACGGAATAGGGCAGTTCGGCGCGGGCGCCGCCTTCGGCATAGTTCAGGCCGCCGGGGCCGGGAATACCGGGCTTTCCCTGATAGACATCGTCGTAGCTGGCGACGTGTTCGTTGGGGGTGTCCGGCTGGCCGAGGGTGCCGGCGACGTGCTGGGCCCAGGTCCGGCCGGGATTGGTGGTGAACCGGAAGCCGTACGTACCGGCGTCGGTGAGGCTGTCACCGAAGAACACGGCGCTGGTGATCACCGATTCGTCGGGCGCGGCACCCGCCGGCGGGATGACGGCCAGGGCCAGGGAGCCGGCCGCGCCGATGACGAGTGCCCACAGCGGATGACGTTTCATGCGGCCCGACGTTAGCAACGCCGGGCCGCCACCCGACTACCCAAACCGTGCAGTCTGTGTGACGCATTTTTCGCTGCTTGTGAATTGCCATCAATCGGCGATCCGACGCCTGCCGAGGCGAGCAGACAGACCCGCAGTGGGAAACTCGACCACTCAATGCGGAACAAACCGGCCCGAGGGAAGGTAACTAGGAATCATGGACAGCTTCTCACTCGGCACACACACCGTCGGTCGCGTCGGATTCGGCGCCATGCAGCTCCCCGGCCCCGGGGTGTTCGGCCCGCCCCGCGACCACGACCAGGCCATCGCCGTATTGAAGCGGGCGATCGAACTCGGTATCAACCACATCGACACCGCGCAGTTCTACGGGCCGCGGGTGTCCAATGAGCTGATCCGGGAAGCGCTGCATCCCTACCCCGAGGACCTCGCCCTCGTCAGCAAGGTGGGAGCCCGCCGCGACGACGCGGGCAACTGGACTCCTGCGCAGCAGCCCGACGAGTTGCGTGCCGATATCGAGGAGAACCTGGCCACGTTGGGTGTCGATCGGCTGGCCGCGGTGAACCTGCGCATCCACTCCGGTGATCCGAGCTCGGTCGGCCCGGTACACCGTGAGCTGTTCGACCGGCAGCTGACCGCGATGATCGCCGCCCGTGACGAGGGCCTGATCGAGGGCATCGGCTTGAGCAGCATCTCCGAGGAGCACCTGCGCATCGCGCTGGACCGCACCGACATCGTGACGGTGCAGAACGCCTACAACCTCGTCGACCGCTCGGCTCAGCCCGTTCTCGACCTGTGCACCGAACGCGGGATCTCCTTCGTGCCGTTCTTCCCACTCGGCTCGGCGTTCACCGCGGACAACCCGGTGCTCGGGCATCCCGCGGTCCGGCGCGAGGCGCAGAAGCTGGATCGCACCCCGGCGCAGATCGCGCTGGCGTGGACGTTGACGGTGGCGCCGAACGTGCTGTTGATCCCCGGAACATCGTCGGTGGCGCACCTCGAGGAAAACACGGCGGTCCGCGATATCGAGTTGGACGAGGAGACCAAGCGCGAACTCGACGCCGCGGCGAGTACCGGAGCGGCGTAGTTACATCGCTTCCGTCGCAGCATATTTCACCCGTCTCAGCCGCCCTGTTCGGCGGTGGCCTTGATTGCCGCCAGCGTCACGGGGATGCCGGATACGGCAGCGCGGCTGCGAATGGCGATCTCGGTGTCGGCCTGCGGACCGTAGCGTTCACCGAAGCCGACGATCCCGCGAGGCAGGAACACCCATGACTGTGTCAGCCGGGTGGCCGCGTCGGCATCGTCCACGGTGAAGCCCCACCTGACCCAGCCGTCGTTGACCTCCCAGGCGAATGCGCGCCCGGGGTCGGCGACGACAACCTGGCTGCGCGTCTCCCAGGTTCGCTCGGCGGTCTCGTTGCGGCCGGTGAACCACGCGCCGACCACCGGTCCGGTGGCGGGATCGTCCCACCAACACGCTCGGCATTGTGGACTCCACTCCCCCATGCGCGTGACATCGGATACCAGCGCATAGATTTCGTCGCGTCCGCGGCCGATCAGGATCGAGTCGGAGAACTCGAGAACAGTCACGGCGTCAGTGTAGGAGGCGCGCACCATCCGACACGGATGGCAAGGTCTGAGTGTTCTGCGAAAGGATCGGGCATGTCCGGATTGATAGTCGGCCCTCACCTGTACGCAGTCTGTGTGGTGATGGTGATGGCCGCGGCGGTGTACGGGCTGAGCCGGCTGGGACCCGTGTGGACCGTGCCCGTCGCGACGGCGCGCGCAGCCGGTCAGTTGGCGGCCGTGTCGGCGGTACTGGCGTCGGCGATGGCCCGGCTGTGGACGTCGGTCATGGTCCTGGTGGTCATGATCGGCGTCGCCACCATCACCGCCGTGCGCCGCGCCCAGGCCGCCCGCGGCGCCGCGTGGCTGACGGCCCCGATGTTGGCCGGTCTGACGGTCTCCCTGTCACCGTTGCTCCTGAGCCGGGTCGTCCCGCTGACAGGAGTCGCCCTCATCCCGATCGTCGGCATCGTGCTGGGCGGCACGATGACCTCCTCGGCGGTGGCGGCTCGGCTGACGCTGAACATGCTCGAGGTGCGCTGGGGCGAGGTGGAGGCCGCCTTGAGCTTGGGATTCAGACCACGTGATGCCCGGATGGAGATCATTCGTGATGCCGGCGCCGACGCGCTGGTGCCCAACCTCGATCAGGCGCGCACCGCCGGTCTCGTGGTCCTGCCCGGTGCTTTCGTCGGCGTACTGCTGAGCACCGGATCGGCAGCTCAGGCCTGCGTGGCACAGATCCTCGTGATCGTCGCGTTGCTGCTGTCGCAGAGTTGCGCGGTAGCCTTGACGTGCGAGTTGGTCGCCCGGAGCCGGATTTCGCGAGACGGCCTGTGACAGTTGCGAACCGCGTGGCAGCGTGGCAATGCGTCACCACTGCCGACACCGGGCCACCCAGTGGCGAGTATCGGTTCCGGGCGTTCGCTCAACTGCCGAGAGCTATGGCGTTGGCCCGTGCGTAAACGGCGTCGAGGACAGCAGCTTCGGCTTCGTCGACGGTGGCCAGCGCGAAATCGATGGCGTCCAGGGCGTAGATCTCGGCGAGTTCTGCGTCGTGCTCGGCACGGTTGGCGGTGATCTGGGCGCGCTTCTCGTCGAGATCGCATTTCACCTTGGCGATATGGGCCTGCCATCTCTGCCGGACGTCGTTCCACTCCGATGCGGCTTCGTGTTCTGCGTCAACGACTTTCGATCCCAGTCGATCGGCCGACACGGCGGCCCTGTCCCTGGCCTGTGCGACGTCCTCGGCCAGGCGGTCTCTGCTACGTTCGGCCGAGTCCTTGAGATGCTCGGACGCTGCTCGCGCGCGATCGGCGATCTCGTCGAATTGGGTGCGGAGGTTTGTTGACATCGTGCATTCCTTCGTCGTGCTGGTGGTTGGTGAGCAGAAGGTTCAGGGCTGGCTACGGGCTTCTTGCACGAGCTTCATCAACTGCGGAGAGGCAAGGCTGAGGCCGCCTCCGCCATCGCCACGATCCTCGATCCCGTAGCAAGGGATGAGGCCGCGAATCATGTCCTCCCGGGCCATCTTCGAGGGAATATGGGTGATGTTGCTCGGATCGTCGCTTGATGTCGGGGGCAGCCAGCCTGCCGTGTCGGCAGTGGTGGCCGGCCAGTTGGTGGCGGTTGCGGCATAAGAGGGGACGTGGCTGAATGCCACCGTCGGTGCGAGTCGGGTGAAAACGCCTGAGGAACCGATCTGGTCGACACCGAACTCAACCAGATCTGCCATGCTCACAGCGGCGTACTGCTCGGCGTGTTGCGGTTCCACCACGGTGAGCGCATGCATTGAGCATCGAGTGAGTGCCGCGCCGACTTTCCAATAGCCGCCGTCTACTTCCCGGGCGGCGAGTGCGGCCACTGCGCCGATCGCTCCGAGGTATCCGGTGAGGTAGTCGTTCATCAAGACTGATACCACGGTTGGTTCGGGAAGGTCCTGTGAGTGGGTGTGCATGACACCGGTAACCGCTTGTGCGATTTGTTCAAAGCCACGCCGGCCGTGCCAGGGGGTACCGCTTGCGTAACAGGACGCCTCTGCGACTACCAGATTGGGATTGATCCGTTGTAGGCCTACTTCGTCGAGACCGAGCTTCGCCAGTGCCTCTGGACGCTGACTCGACACCAAAACGTCCGCCTCCGAAAGGAGTTCGGCAAATCGCGCGAAGCCGCGGCGCCCCTTGATGTCCAATGCGATATTGCGTTTGCCCCAGCTGACATCGAGCCACAGCGGCAGGACCCAGTCGCCGATCGGGGGTTGCACCTTGATGACATCGGCGCCCTGCTCGGCGAGCAGGCGTCCGATGGTCGGCCCGGCAACCAGGTGAGTCAGCTCGATCACCCGAACCCCTTCCAGGGGGCGGCGTAGCGCGGGACCCAGGCGACGCCCGCCAGCGGTCTTCGTATGTCCGAAATCGATCATGGGCCGAGCGGCGGTCGCCGCACCCTGCGGTAGAGCCAGCCATTCCTCAGGACTACGCACGATGCCCAGTGCCAGCCCCGCGGCCGCGGCCTCGTCCTCCAGCTGTTGAGCGGTCTTGCCGGCGGTCGCGGCCTGGATCGCTGCGGCGGTGTTGGCGCAGTTCAGGTAAGCCAGCAGGGCGTCCCGCAGATGCGGGTGCAGGCCGATCATGTGTACGTATCGGTCGTCGGCGGTGCGGTAGGTCCCGTTGTCCGGCCCAATCGGCCATGTGTCGAGCAGGGTGGCGTAACCGTTGAGGAAGTGCAGTTGGCCGGAGTTGAGCGCCAGACCGCAATGCCGCCGATTCAATGTCATCGTCTGGGCGGGCAACCCACGCACGGTGCCGATGTGCTCCACCACCGATCCGAAGGCGGCCATCACTCCCACCGCATAGTCGTGGATCTTGATCGGGCTGGGACTGTAAGACACACCGGGTTGCACGGTGATCTTGCTCGGGTCAACGGTGAACGGCAGCGCGGCGACGACAGAGTCGTAGCTGGACTTCTGAAACGGCTGAGTGATCACAAACGCACCTTCATCATCAATCACATGGCAACACAGTGGTTTTCGCGATGCACTTCGACATCGCTCCGTGAAATACCATCGTTACGGCCCCGGGCCGGCCTGTCGATGGACGTAGCGCCAAAGTGCTGCCGGTTCGCATTGTCGTCGTGAACAACGAGCACAGGTCTGTTCTACGCTGACCCCTGTGCCTGCTTCCGATGTCGACGCGCAGCTCGCCACGATCGGCGCCCTGCTCAACGGCCAGCTCGACGCCCTGGTAGCCAAAACGGTCGCCACGATCCGCGCTGAAGTGCCGTTCTACAAGAAACTGCACGTCATTCCGGATGAAGTGCTGGTGGCCGATACCAAGGCCAAACTGCAAGCGGTCTTCGACGCAATTACCGCAGGCGCTGACTTCGATCCGTCGTCGGCTGTTGCGACAGGCGGCACCCGGGCAGCGGCCGGCGTGCCGCTGTCGGCGGTGATGCACGCATTCCGTATCGCCACTCACGCCCTGTGGGAGACGATGATCGAACTCTCAGCCGCTCACCCCGGCATCAGCGGACCGGCGCTGATCCGCGCCACCTCACAGTTCTGGCGAGCACAAGACATCTACACCGACACGATGTCGGCGGCATACCGCCAGCAAGCCAGCCAGCAGATCATCGACGACGAAGCCGAACGAGCGGCGCTCGCCGAAGCACTCCTGGATGGACGACCGACCGGAGACTACGGGCTCTGGGACATCGCACAGTTGCTCCGCATCCCTGCACAAGGGCCGTATCTGGTGGTCGCCGCAGCCACGCCGACAGTCGGAAAGCAGGCCCTTCCGGGCATTACCGAGCTGTTGCGCAGCGCCGACGTCTTCTCCGCATGGCGGCTGCTGCCCGACTTGCAGACCGGAATTGCGCACATCCCCTCTACTGCGGCTCGCAACCACGTTCTCGGCGTGCTGTCTCGGATAGCACACACCGCCGTAGGGGTCAGCCCACTGTTCCATGACCTGGCCGATACGGCGCAGGCTCTGCGGTATGCGCGCATCGCACTGGAGGCGCGCGGCAGCACCGATGGCCATGTCGTCGTCTTCGATGACTCAGTACTCGGCGTGGCGGCGGTGAGCGCACCCGAAGTCAACAGGAAGCTCGAACGCATCGTCCTCGGCACGTTCAAAGACCTTTCCCTCGAAGAGCGCGGCTTGCTCGTCGACACTTTCAACGCATGGCTGGACAACGGTGGATCGATGTCGCAGACGGCTGCCCAACTGTTCTGCCATCCCAACACAGTTCGATATCGATTGCGGCGCATCGAAGAACGCACCGGACGATCGCTGTCACAACCCCGGCAGCTGGCCGAACTATGCCTGGCATTCGAGATATACCGGCACACGCCGTAACGGTCCCAGCCTCGATCGCCGCGGCTTTGATCACCCGAGACCGTTGGTGACTCAGTTCGCGACCGCGGCCGGGGGCAACAATCGCTTCAGGACATCGGTCAGCGTGATCAGGCCGAGCGGTGCGCTTGGCCTCCGACCGGATCTCGGCAGGCGTGGCGGCCGACCCCACACCGCTCGGGACGGCGCCGACACACATCCTGTCACCGACGGTGAGCGTCGAGCTGCGACCCGGCCAAAAGCAGGTACCGGCATGCGCGTCGGATCGTGCCCGTCGTGTGATCGGAACGTCCGTCACCATAGACACGAACGACTCACCGGAAAGTTCCCGGACAACAAAGGCGTCGTCCAGCCGGCCGCCCGCTCAGCGAGATTGCGCAACCCATTTCACCGATCTGTTCCGATTCCGCTTCGAAGGCACCCTATTGGCGGCGAACGACTAGACGCCGTCGACGATCTGCGCACGCTCCTGCTCGCGCGGCTCGCCATTCGGCTCGAGCCGTATCCCGTACTGGCGGCCCCTGGTGGCGGTCGTCAGCGGAATGTAGATCACCGGGCCGAGCAGCATGGCGGCAAACGACGCCAGGTACATGGGGTAAAACCCCGCCACACCGAGCGCTCCGACCAGCAGGCTTGATCCGAGTGCCACCATCCCGCACACGTTCCAGTCCTTGACCAAACCGTCTCGGTACTCGATGTCGCGGGAGGGAGCCAAGTTGAGCAGCTTTCGGCACACGTAGTAGTCACTGAGCAGGATGAAGATCCAGGTATTGGTCATGATCCCGGTGACCGCAAGAAACTCCCCGGTGTACTGCAGGATGTTCACCGGGTAGCAGGCGATGCCGGCGACGCACAACGCCACCATCCACCATTGCCGGCCAACTCGTCTGGACGACAGCGCATCCCAGGCGTTGGACAACGCCAACGAGCCGGAATAGAGGTTCATGACGTTGATGCGTACCTGGGTGATAACCGCGAAGACGACTCCCAAGACTCCCATCACAACCGCGAAGATCAGGCCGGGATCGGTTGCCGAGAGCTGGCGCTGCGCATCCGTGCCCTCGAAGTGCCCGAGCATGGTGAAACCGAGTAGCACACCGAACAACATGACGACCACGATCATCGCCAACTCGACGAACATGAGGCCCGCAGTTCCGGCATAACCGACCGAACGCTTGACGAACCGGCCGTAGTCGGTCGCGATCAACGCCTGGAAGACCACCTGCCCGTTGGCGAGGCTCATCGCCTGCCACATCGACGTTGCGGTCAGCCCGCCTTGCGCCGCCCACTCCCCCGGGCCCACCAGCACGTAGCCGTTCGCCAGCATCACCATGCCGATGACGAACAGGATCAGGAAGATCGGCAGCCCGAAGCGTTGCAGCAGATTCATGGAATGCATTCCACGCCAGGAGAAATACAGAGCCGCTGCGGCGATCACGGCGAAGACGACCGTCGCCTGGCCCGAGTCGATCGGGATGCCCAGGAGGTGACTCAGTCCGTGTGACACGATGCTGCCCTCGAACACGAAGTAGAAGACGTAGTTGACGGCATACACGATGGACGCGATCGCCGAGCCCTTGGCGCCGAAGCCGAGGCCCCGCGACAACAAGGTGAGCGACAGGCCCTCCTGGCTGGCGATGCGCATCACCAGCGCGCCGATGATCGTCGCGCCGATCACCATGTACCCCACCGGGATCAGGAACATCGGCCAACCCACCAGGAAGCCGATCTGGCCACCCAGGGCGAACCAGAACATCGCCGTGATGTTGCCGCTCAGGACAAGCAGCACGGCGGGTCGTCGCCACCGTTGATCGTCGGGCACGCGCGTGGTCGCATAACTCTCGACCTGCTCGTCCAGACTCGTCGCAGGGCCCTGGAAATAACTCTTGAGGGACAAGGATTCACCTTCTTCGTGTGGACACCCCGTGGGGTGAGACGTACCGACCGTCGGCATGACGTGACACGACGGGACCGTGTGGACGCCATGCGCGCACGTCCACACCTGTGAGGCGTCGGGTTACGAGATCGCTGCGTGACTCGATTCCTGAACGCGCCAGTCCTCGAACAGCTTGTCGGCGTCGCGCACCGGCCCATCGGGGCCCGACAGCGCGCCGTACCAATGCGGCAAGCGCATGGTGACGAGATCCTTGCGGCGGACCACATTCGACGGGTAGACCGAAGCCGCGTCCCGCGTGTCGATCCGCACGGCGGCCACGCCCTCCTGGCCGGCCAACACCTGTTCACTACGTGGGAAGGCGAAGGTATCCGGGCCGAACACGCCCGAGCACCCGCCGCCCCCGTCGGCGTCCACGGTGTTCGCGAAGGCAAGGTAGACGTTGTTCTCACCTGCTCGCACCCGCATGTGGTGCCAGTGGGTCAACGATGGGCCGGTAGGAATCGGATAGCTCTGTCCGACTTTGCTTCCGTTGTGGCCCAGCATGATCCGCTCGCGATTGTCGGCACTTCCTGCGATCACATCGCAGGCGTTGAGGGCGAGTATCCGGCCGGATTCCGGTAACAGCAGATCGTCGCCATGCAGCAATCCGACGCGGCCGAGCGGGATATCTGCATAGGTCCAGGCCGAACCCGCGTCGAACAGTGCATGTTCACCGTCGCGGAGGTGGATCTTGCGGTGCACTGCCTCGATACCGTCGGGACCGATCAGGACCATTGAGTTGTATTGTCGGCCATCGGCCGGGTCGCACTCTGCCAGACCGACGACCAGCCAAGCCGATGCCGCAGTGGCCGCCTGCATGAGATGTCCGACGACTGGATCCTGCAGCGTCACCGCCCGGGTGGTCAGCGACAGCTCCGGAAAGACGACGAGTTCTGCACCGCGTTCGGCGACCGACGAGCTGAAGAGCCGGCTGATCGTGGCGAGATTGACATCCAGGTCGGCGACCGGTGCGAATTGCGCCACCGCCACCGTCGCCAACTTCCCCTCAGGCAGTCCACGGTGGCCGTAGAGACCGAAGAAGTCCTTCGGATTCCACAGGTAGCTGTTGATCTGCAACTGACGGTAGAGTTCGGGCCGCCGCGCGCGGAGTGCGGGACGATCTGCCCAGTCGGTACGTGGGGCGTCGACCGTGATGGTCGCCGTGGCGATCCCATCGCCCGAATCTATCTGGTCCAGAATGGTGGCGTCAGGTGCGATGATGCAGCTCCCGCCACTGAACTGCACACCCCGCTCCAAACCCCATCGATTGCTTTCGATGAGGTAGCAACCGTTTTCGTATGCTCGGGAGATCCAGTACGGCGCTGGGGTTCGTTCGGCCAACCAATTGCTGAGATGACAGATCACCTCGGCGCCCCCCACCGCGGCCAGTCGTGCCGTCTCCACGAAGTGGATGTCCATACAGATGAGCACGGCGACGCGCCCGATCTCGGTGTCGAAAACCTGGTGCCCGAGGTTTCCCGGGGCGGCCCACTTGGGTTCCGCGATGTACCCGTGCGTTTTTCGGTGCTTTCCGATGAGCCCATCAGGACCGACCAACGCCGCAGCGTTGTAGAGCAAGCCGGTCTCCTCATCACGCTCCGGCATCCCGAACACGATGTGGCAGTGGTGTTCGCGGGCAATCTGAACGAAACGCTCCGTGGTCGGACCGGGCAACGGCTCTGCCATCCGCTCAGCCTCGTGCTGGTCGAAGAAGCAGTAACCCGTGGTGCACATTTCGGGAGCGGTGATCAGTTTGGCGCCGCCGGCGGCTGCGCGGGTGACCAACTCTGCAACGCGGTCGATGTTGCCCGCCTTGTCGAACAGTGTCGGCTCGAACTGAATGGCCGCGACCTGAATGTCTTTCACGTGTGCACCTTTCCGGCCGGGAATCTGCGCCCCGATCCGCTCGTGATCGAAAGCACACGCTAGCCAGCCGGACGGTCAATGCTGAAGACATCCTCGTTACGTTTACGTTAACGATATCGTGTTATGTTACGTCGACGTTACATACACCGTCTTGAACTGCGCATTTATACAGATGCAAACTATTTAACTTTCGCGTTGTCGAGGGCCGCCCGCCGGCCGGGCGGCCTCAGCCGGGGATGCGTCAGGACCAAGTCGTCCAGCAGAGCGCGCAACACCCGCACGCGCCCCTGCCGCGAGATCTCGCGCGGAACGACCTCCCAGTAGTGTCGCGTGACGGCGAATTCCCTTGGCAACAAACGAATCAGGGTGTCGTCCGCGTCACCGATGTAGGTGGGTAGAGGCGCGATACCCAAGCCGGCGCGCGCCGCCTGGTGATGTCCGGCGATGTTGGTGGTCTGCACGCGGGCACGGATACCGGGTAGCAGACCGCCCAGGAATCGCAGCGGGGCGACGTCGAGCAAGGCGTCGACGTACCAGATGACGACGTGTGCGGCGAGGTCATCGAGACTGCGCACCTCGGCGTGCTTTCCGACGTACGCCGAGGCCGCGTAGAGGCCGAGCTCGTAGTCAGCGAGCGGACGCACCACACCCGCGTGGGACGAAGGTTCCTCCAGGGTGATGGCCAGATCGAAGTCGCGCATCGTGAGCACACCGTGTGCCGTGGCGGTGACCACCGCAACCTCCAGGTCGGGATGTTCGTCGATCAGCGGTCGTAGACCCGGGGTCAGCAGATAAGCCCCGAACCCGTCCGAGGCGACGATCCGCAACTGTCCGTGCAGGCCCTGGTGCCGCTCGGAATCGTGAAAAGCCGACGCGACAGCCGCGTCGATGGCCTCGGCGTGCGGCAGCATGCGCCGGCCGGCGTCGGTCAACTGCCAGGCACCGCTGGAGCGATCGAACAAGCGCTCTCCGGACGCTCTCTCCAGGCTTGCAATCCGGCGGGTCACCGTCGTGCGGTCCACCCCGAGACGCCGTGCGGCATCTTGCGGAGAGCCAGAGCGCGTCACCTCGAGTAGGTAACGGAGGTTGTCGGCAGAATCCATAGCCCCATCATGCCGTGCAGAAGTGCACGAGCCTCGTGCGGATCTGGCTGTTGACTGGTGCATATTCGCCCAGCAGGCTGATAGCGATTCCCCCTTCGGTCGGTGCGGGCCACTCCCGCGAACTGCTACGAACCGAACCAGCAAGCACGAACGAGGACACCTATGACCCATGTGACACATGCCATTTCAGTGCCGCGGACCATGAGGATCGGCGGCGGCGCCGTCGCCAGAGCCGGTGAAGTGCTCAACGACCTCGGCGCCCGGCGCCCCCTGATCGTGACCGATGCATTCCTGGTCAGCACCGGCCAGGTCGACAGACTCGTCGCATCGTTGGAAGGCGCCGGGGCGAGTGCCGCCGTGTACTCCGACACCGTGCCCGACCCGACCACAGATTCGCTGGCCCCCGCCAAGGCGGCGCTCGCCGAACATCGGGCCGACAGCGTCGTCGGTTTCGGTGGAGGCAGCCCGATGGACACCGCCAAAGCACTTGCCGTGCTGGGCGTCAATGACAAACCGATGCGTGAGTTCAAGGCGCCCAACCTCTACAACGGCCCCGCGCTACCGATCGTGGCGATCCCGACCACCGCCGGCAGCGGATCGGAGGCCACTCAGTTCACCGTCATCACCGACAGCGCCACCGACGAGAAGATGCTCTGCATCGGGACGTCGTTCCTGCCGGTCGCCGCGATCATCGACTACCGCCTCACCATGTCGATGCCGGCGCGATTGACCGCCGACACCGGTATCGACGCGCTCACCCACGCCGTCGAGGCATACGTCAGCCGCAAGGCCAACGCGTTCTCCGACGGTCTCTGCCTTCTTGCCATCCGAGCAATCGGTCAGAACATCCGGCGGGTGGTCACCGACGGGAGCGACGAGCAAGCGCGTGCGGCCATGATGATCGCGGCCACGCAGGCCGGAATGGCGTTCTCCAACTCCAGCGTCGCCCTGATCCACGGAATGAGCAGGCCGATCGGGGCGCATTTCCATGTGGCACACGGCCTTTCGAATGCCATGCTCTTCCCTGCAGTGACGCGATACTCGATCGACGGCGCCCTGGATCGGTACGCCGACTGCGCGCGTGTCATGGGGATGGCCGGCGAGCACGATCCGAGCGCGGCCGCTGCCGCGAAGTTCGTAGAGGGAATATCCGAACTCTGCCGCGACCTCACCGTGCCGACACCCCAGCACTACGGCATCTCTCGCGGCGACTGGGATCGGCTCATTCCGACCATGGCCGAGCAAGCACTGGCCTCGGGGTCACCGGCCAACAATCCACTTGTCCCCGACGCCGATGACATCGCCGCGATCTATGACGAGATCTATGCCGGGTGACCGAGCCCGGCCGCGCCCCTAGGCCGGGATCCCACCTTTTCGCGGGGCGGAATCCGCCACGTCCCGCGCCAAGTCGCACAACGCCGTCAGCTTCTGCAGCTGATCTTGGTCGTACAGCAGGTCACAGCGATCGACGGTTTCGGCCAGCTGCCGGTGGGAGCTGGCGCCACGCGAGGTCAGCCGGAGATTGATCTTGCGCCGGTCAACGTTGTCCGTCCGGCGATACACCAGGTTGTTGGCCACCATGCGGTCGACGATCTTGGTGAGTGCCGATGGCGGAATCGATGTCGTCTCGCTGATCTCGGACATGGCGAGCGCTCCAGAGCGCTTGAGGCAATCCAGAATCCGCCACTCCTCGAGGGTGCACCCCGCTGCGGCGAGCACCTCGCGAACCCGCTCCAGCAGCGAGTTCTGGATCGCGCTCAATGCCAGCGCAGCCTGGCTCACGGTTCCCAACTGTCGTTACCTCCCGCCGTGGATTACCGTAGCGGGTGGTTCAGGGTAATCGAACGACAACCCCGACCTGGTGGTGGAAATGGACCGCATGGACAGCAACGCACGCACGGAATCAGACGCCGTCGTCGTCGGCGTGGTCAATCCGCTACAGGGACCGCTCGGGATCATCGGCCCGTCGGCGCAACTGTGTGCGGAGCTGGCAGCCGAGGAGATCAATCGCGATGGCGGCATACTCGGCCGCGAGGTCAAACTCGTGCACATCGACGGCGGTGCGCAGGTCCACGAAGTTCGAGCCGAGGTGCTTGAACTCGCCATGGCAGGCAGAATACAAGCGGTCGCGGGCGTACACACGTCCACGGTCCGGGAAGCACTGGCGTCGGCCATCGGCGGCGCGATCCCCTACATCTACAACTCGTTGTACGAGGGTGGCGAGCGGCGCCCGGGCGTTTTTGTCACCGGCGAGACGCCGGAGACACAGCTGTTGCCCGCGATGACACTGCTCGCCGGAGAGAGGCGTATCTCCCGCTGGGCGTTGGTCGGCAACGATTACGTGTGGCCCCGCGGGACCGCCAGCGCTATCCGGGAACATCTCGCCACCACAGGATCCGGGATACTCGTCGACGAGATGTACGTTCCGCTGGGCACGTCCGACTTCGGCGCACATCTCGACCGACTCGAGCGTTCGACCGCCACGGCGGTGGTCGTTCTCCTGGTCGGACAGGACGCCGTCGAATTCCACCGGCAGTATGCCGAACGCGAGCTGGACGCCAAGGCGGTGCGGCTGACGCCCTTGATGGACGAGAACATGCTGCTGGCGGCGGGCGATCACAGTTGCCGCGGCCTGTATGTCGGCGCCGGCTATTTCTCGTCGTTGTGCACGTCCGACAGTCTCGACTTCGTCGGGCGATACGCCCGACGGTTCGGCGCCGACGCGCCCTTGGTGGGGACGATGGGTGAATCGTGTTACGAGGGATTGCACCTGCTGGCCGCGCTGGCCCGTACCGCGGGCACCCTTGACCTCAACCTGGTGAACACGCTGTCGAATTCGCTGGTGTACGAATGCGCCCGCGGCGTGCAGCGCCTCGACGCCGGACACACGGCCCTCCGCACGTATCTGGCCGAGGCCGACGGGTTCGACTTCAACGTGCTCACCGAGATGACTCCTGTCCCCCTCGGTTGAAACAAGAACTGTTCGGCATCCTCGACCCTCGAGGGGTCACAGTTCGTAGACGTCGACGAGCCCGTCCTGTACCGCCCGGGCAATGAGGGCGGCCTTGGTGCTCGCTGCGCGCCCGACGGCGGCGTACTTGGCCCGTATTCGCTGCAGATGTGAACTCACCGTGGCACGTTCGATATCCAGCCGTTCAGCGACATCCTCTTTTGTGCTGGCGTGACACCACGCGATGAGCACTTGCGACTCTCGGTGCGTCAGGCCGGGAAGCATGACGCCGGTCGCGGACATCTTCAGTTCGGCAGCGGTACGTATCGTGACCGCCGCGTATCCTGCGGGGTGGCGATCGCCGACGACAAACGCGTCCACCCCGGCGCCGAGACAGCGTAGTACCGCGGCATCGCTGAGACTCGTTCCGAAACAGACGACGCGATACCCGGCCGCGCAAATCCTGCTCAGGGCTGCGACGTCACCGTCGTCGTCGAAGGTCTGTGCGACCACGACGAGATCGATTCGCCGACCGGCGGAATGGTGGTCGGACTGGATGAACTCGCCCAGCGAGGCGTGCACGGCCAGCACGGCGACCGAGGCGCCCAACTCCTCCAGCCACCCGTAGATGCTGGCGCAAATCCGTTGCGGCGGTGAGCATACGACGACAACCGACATTGGCGACCGATAGCGGTGGTCCTCGGCCATGCCGACTCCTTGGTTCACACCCAGCGCTCACTGGCTGTGGCCCGCTGTGCGCCGTACCCGATCCGGCGAGTGCGGTGGCCAGCACAGCACAGTCGTGGGCACGTGTCCTCGGCATCTGAGAAAGGCGGGCCGTTGTTCGCTGTATTTCAAGATCATGATGACATATCTCCCCCTTCCTGCACGTGAGTAGTGGACTACCTAGTTGCACTCTTTCGTTGCCCGATTCACTGGATATCGTCGTACTGAGCGGCGTCCGGACACGGTGAGCTACTCGCAGGCGTCGACCGAATCTGCGTAGCGCAGCCAGCCCGGAAGGTCGGCAACAAAGGCATTCTTGATGGCAGGCGCACCCGCCGTCCGCCAGTCCACCCAGTCGTTGATCTCGATCTCGAACTTGCGCCATTCGAACCAGTTGATCATCTTCAGCTGCGGGAAGCGCTGGCGCGTCTCGGCAGAGAACACCTCACGCCACCACGCCTGTTTGACCGCCAGCTCGGACTGGCCGGTGCGCGAAGGGGTGAAGATGGCGGCGGTTTCGACGATGGCAACCGGCTTGTGGTGGTCGACGCCGTAGACCTGATAGAAGTCGGGCACGCCGCGGTCGTCACCGGCGGTGCCGTCGTAGGTGCCGGTCAACATGTCGATGAACTTGTGCGGTTCGGTGACCTCGTTGTTGCCCCAGGGGCGCCGGTTGCCCCAGTGGTAGAGCGATACCCCGACCCAATCGACGTATGCGTCACCAGGGTAATAGGGCTCATAGGAGTCGTCTGCCATCGTGAGGACGCCGTCATGGTCGGTATCGAGTTCGTGGTAGACCTCGGTACCTGGCGCGGCGGCGAACTTGCCGCCGGAAAAGGGATATCCGCCACCATAATTGGGCGCCCACATCATCGCCGATCCCGGCGCGATCTGATGGACCGCATCGGCGACCTGGCGGAACACCGCCTTGTAGTGGTCAGGCTGCTGGCCCCAGGCATACCAGGACCCGTTCATCTCGTGGGCAAAGCGAACGACGACCGCGACCCCGCTGTTGTTCAGGTCGAGCAGGTCATAGGCGAGTGTGCGGATCACCTCGGGACTCACGGTGTCGAGTCCGCCGTGCGGTTCCAGTGTCAAGAGCAGCGCCCCGCCGTTCTGCTTGATCTGGCGGGCCGCGCTCTTGGTGTGTTCCCATGTCGGCCGGTCATACGGGATGTCGGAGAACTCCACTGCCACAGCCGGCGCATGACCCATGTTCGCGCGGTGCTCATCCAGCGTCTCGGACTTCCAGTCGAGGTTGACCCCGAACAGCACACCGTCCTTGGGTATGACCGCACTGGCGTTGCTGACCTTGCACCGCCCGAGTAGCAGTTGCAGCGGCCGGATTTGCGGTTCGATGACGATGACCGAGACGACGGCCAACACCATCGCGATCAACGGCACGATGACGTTTTGCCCACGGCGCCGTCGCCGTGTGGGGTGACCGCGGAACTCCGGTTCGTCATCGGGTCCGGCCGAGTTCGGGAATGTGCGAACTCCGTTGTCGTGCATATCATATGTCATGCTCAGCGCCTTTCATCGGCCCAAGTCGAATGACCGGAAGCGAATTCGCGACCATGCGGTTCGCCGAACGACTTTCTCGCCCTTGGCATTGCCTGCGACGATCTCGGTGCTGGCGGCCATCACCGGCTGCGGCCACACGGCCGCCCCCGTCGCCGGACCGAGTGCGCCTCACTGGGTCGACTGGGGGGTGTTCCTGCCCGACGACGGGGCTCCGTCCAGCAATCTGTGGACGGTACGGGAGATGACCGGTTCGCAGCCGCGCTATGTGATGCGATTCGCCTCCCTCGACGACCGCACGCCGATCCCCGAACTCAACGTCATCGCGAGTTCGGGTGCGCAGCCGGTACTGACGCTGGAGCCGTGGGAGCCGGGCGCGGGAACCGACCAACCCGCCTATGCGCTGGCGCGTATCGCTGCCGGCGATCTCGATCATCAACTCGACACGTGGGCACACAATCTCGGCGAGTGGGGCCAGCCCATCGTGCTTCGGTTCGCACACGAGATGAACAGCGACCACTACCCGTGGTCGATCGGGGTGAACGGCAACTCGGCCGAGGATTACCGGGCCGCATGGGCCCATGTCCGGCAACGCTTCACGCAAGCAGGGGCGACCAACGTGTCGTTCATGTGGTGCCCTGATGCCCCGGGTGAAGGATCCCAGGATCTGGCCGGCGCCTACCCCGGTGCCGATGCGGTCGATCTGCTGTGCTTGGACGGCTACAACTGGGGCGATGGCGGCGGGCACACGTGGCGGGGTCCCGAGCAGATTTTCGCCGAAGGTCTGCGCCAACTTCGGGCGCTGGAGGGCAACCGTCCGATTGTGATCGGTGAGACGGCCAGTGTCGAAGGGCCCCAGTCCGGCACCGACAAAGCCGCCTGGATCGGCAGCCTTTTCGAGTTCCTCGCCCGCGAGGACAGGGTCGCAGCGGTGATCTGGTTCCAGATGGACAAGGAACGTGACTGGCGCTTGAACTCGTCCGGTCAATCCCAGAACGCCTTCAAGCGTGCTCTTGCCGATCGGCAACGGTCCTGACCGACAGCTCATTTCGGCCCCGATATCGGCCGGCCGCTCACCGTCATCTCGGGGTGGACATCATCGTCGGGTGCCGGTGCGCACCGCGTCCGGGCAGCGCCGGGCCTCTGCGCCACGGGCCGCGGTAGGCCGGGTCCGCCGCTTCCTCCGAGTCGCCGTGCAGGCGCGTCACGTGCGACAGGGCCATCGTCTCGTAGGCGAGGGTGAAGGTGCGGGAATCTCCGAAGATGCGCAGATCGCCGCCGCCGCTTCGCAACAGCCGAAGAAGATCCACCACGACGGCCACTGCCGAGGGAGTGATGGTGCGGACACCCGATACATCGACAAGGACCACCGAGGCGCCCTCGCGCAGGCCTGCCGCAACCTGCGAACGCATCGCCAGCGCGGCGGTGGCGTCGAATCTGGGCGCCAGATCAAGCCGAGTGGCCAGCTCCGGTCCCGTCGCCTGGCCGGGCACCTGCGGTGCCACCGGCAGGGGTGCAGTGTGCGCCTGCCAGTCGGGGGCAGACGCGGCGAGCGCGCGGTAGTCGATGTCGACGATGACGTCACGCACCTCATCGGTGAGCGCCGCAGGGAACGGATCGACAATGTGTTCGCCGGGCCCGCGGTAGAGCGCCGCGCGCACCATCGCCGAGAGCAGCACGATATCGATACCGACCCACACCAGCGTGATGATGGAGGCGAACAGCGGCCGGTCACCATCCGCGGCTTGAACGGCGCCGTACCCTCCGGCGAGCACCAAGGCAGCCATGGCGACCAATTGCGGACGGATATGGCGCAGGCCGATCCCGGTGGCCTGCTTGGTCTTCTGGGTGACCGAGAAGGTCAGCGCCTTGCCGAAGAAGGCCGCGCTGGCCCCGGCAATCGTGGCCTTGATCCAGGTCGGGAACAGGGCGAACGACATCTGCTGACCGCGCCACAGTCCCCGGGCTCGGTTGCCTGCGACGACGAACAACGTTTGTGAGCAGAGAAAGAACGGCATGAAGTACACGAAGAACGCGATGGAGTCACATCTGATGGGGAAGATCCCACTGACCAGGAACACCATGGGTGCGGCAATGTAGACGACGGCGGCAAATCCGTTGAGATAGCTGGTCATCGTGGCCAGGTACATCAGTCGCTGACCGATGGTCAGTCCGCGCAGGAACAGGGGATTGTCGGAGAAGAACACCTGCATCGTCCCGGTCGCCCAGCGTTGACGTTGGGACAACATCGTCCGCACGTCCTCGGGCGCAAGCCCGTACACGAGGACCTCGTGGTGATAGACACTGGCCCACCCGAGTGCGTGAAGATGCATCGCCGTCGCCATGTCCTCGGTGATCGACGAGGTGACGATCGGATCGATGGCCAATGCCCGGTCGGTGCGGGCCACTTCGGCTTCACCCAGGGTGTCGTTGATCGCATCGATGACCGGCTGCGGCAACATGTCCGGAACGGCCACGCTGGCGATCTGCCGGCGCAGGTCGTAGGTGACATCGGCGAGGACGTCGCCCCGTCGCACCCGCGCCTCGGCTTCCACCAGAAGACCGACCGCACGCCGACCGATGATCGACCCGATATCACCGGGCAGATGGACGCTCACGGCCGCCTGCACGCGGCGGCGTCCATCATGCAGCGCCTTGCGCACACGCTCGGCGGCCGAGCGCGAGAACATGGTCAGACCGAGAGCCATCAGGGCTTCACGCCGCAGCACGGCGTTGGAGCCACAGAAGAATGCGGCGCCCCATCCGTCCTTCCCCTGCTGGATGGGCCCGTAGAACAGGTCGGCGCCACTGCCGAGCGGATCGGAACGCGGAACGTTCCAGAACCGTTGCGGTGTCTGGACGAAGGCCACTTCAGGGTCGTCGAAGTAGCCCAAGACGCGATCGAGGAAGCGCGGGTCGGGGACTTGATCGGCGTCGAACACCGCGATGAACTCCCCGGAGGTCTGGAAGAGCGCATTGTTGACGTTGCCTGCCTTGGCGAATCGGGGACGGCCGTCCCAGTCGGGCCCCCGGACGATGTAGCCGACGCCGATTTGCTTGGCCGCCTGGGCGAACTCCGGCCGGTTGCCGTCGTCGAGAATCCACGTCTGGTGCGGGTAGGTCATGTCACGTGCTGCGATCGCCGAGGTCAGCACGATATCCAGTGGTTCGTTATAGGTCGCGATGTACACGTCCACGGTCCGCCCGGGCGGCGCCGGCGGGGGTTCCGGGCGCCGGCGAGAGTTCCACATCGTCACGCCGTACAGCACCGATTCGCTCAGGCTGTAGGTCTCCGCGAGCACGAGCGGGATGGCGATCCACCAGGCGTCCCAAGCAATGGTGGATGACCACCTCCACACCATGTAGGTACCCCCGAAGGCGACGACCAGCAACGCCAAGCAACGTACGACGCAAAGCCGGGAACTAGTCATTGTGAGCTCGTTTCGTGTGGAATATCGATTGCCAAAATTGCCGCATCGCGTATCTTTTCTCATTCGATATTATTGAATTATGTGGCGTAATTGCATGTCTGCAGGTACCGATTGAATTAGTGATCATATCCGAGAAAAAAACCATCCAATTGATACCAGAAACGCGATCGTGATATCGATAATTCGGCAGCATCAGAGAAGCCATTCAAGGCATATCGTCGATATTATCGAACATGATTGAGATAATTCGCAGGCTTTCCCACATCCGCGACATCGACGCGATCCGAGTGCGTTTTACCTGCACATAACCATCAGTTGCGGCAGCCTTCCCGAGAACTCCGACCGGTCGCCCGCCTTCGCAGTCTCCGTTGGTTGCGCTCGCAACGACCACCTACCATCGAGGCTCATCGCCTCGAATAACTTATACAAGGCTTTTACCTCTACGCGCGCGGCGAGATAACCAAGCAATATGTGAGCTGCATCACGAATGGTTGGATTCTCACCGAGATGAGTACGAACGAAGTCATACGTTTGAACGACGCAATGATACGAACGTACTAATATCCAAGAGTTTACTGACTTGAGATGAGCCAACCACTGGATTATCAGTTATGGTCCCCTCATGTCTGCGCCACAGGTACTTTTACCGCGCACCGCCGTCGTACCCGCCGCCGGGCTGGGCACCCGCTTCTTGCCTGCCACCAAAACCGTGCCCAAAGAACTGCTCCCGGTGGTCGACACGCCGGGAATCGAATTGGTCGCCGCCGAGGCAGCCGAAGGCGGGGCCGAGCGACTGGTCATTGTCACCTCCCCGGGAAAGGACGGCGTGGTCGCCCATTTCGTCGAGGACCTCGTCCTGGAGGGCACCCTGGAAGCCCGCGGCAAGCATTCGATGTTGGAGAAGGTGCGGCGCGCACCCGCACTCATAAAGGTCGAGTCGGTGGTCCAGCGTGAGCCACTCGGCCTCGGGCACGCCGTGTCATGTGTGGAATCACTTCTCTCCCCCGACGAGACCGCGATCACCGTGTTGCTGCCTGACGACCTCGTATTCCCCACCGGCGTCCTTGAGACGATGATGGCGGTCCGCGAGGCTTTCGGCGGATCCGTGCTCTGCGCAATCAAGGTCGCGCAGGAAGAAATCGGCGCCTACGGCGTGTTCGACGTCAGCCCGATGCCGCCGATCATCAACCCCGACGTTCTGCGCGTCAACGGCATGGTGGAGAAGCCGGCGCCCGGTGATGCCCCGTCGAATTATGCGGCCGCGGGCCGTTATCTGTTGGATAGGGCCATCTTCGACGCATTACGGTCGACCCCGCGGGGAGCCGGTGGCGAGATACAGCTCACCGATGCCATCGCAACTCTGGTGGCCCAGGGCCATCCCGTGCACGTCGTCGTGCACCGGGGCGCGCGGCATGATCTGGGTAACCCCGAGGGTTACCTCAAGGCTGCGGTTGACTTCGCGCTGGATCGCCCGGATTACGGTCCGGGGCTTCGGAATTGGCTTCTGACTCGGCTGGGTATCAACGCAGTGTCGACCCTGGCAACGTGACCGACAGCCAGTGATCAGGTGGGCGCATGCGCCCGCCGGGAGCAGAAAGGGTGCAGACGATGAGCCGATACGTTCTGCTGCTCACCGCACTCTTGTCGACTCTCGCCGTGGCCTGTTCCGCACCCGCCATCCAGCCCGGGCCGCCGGCGTGGAGCGATCCTGCCGGCCATGGGGTCTGGCAGGCCGACGACGTGACCGCATCGACAGGAGCTCCGCCGGCTGATGGGGCCGCCCTGGCCGGGTACGCGTTCGAGGCACAGGGCACCCAGCACATCGTCTATGCCGGGGCCCAGAACCGGCATCTGCTGGAGTTGTGGTGGAACGTGAACGGTTGGCATTTCACCGATCTCACCGCCACTGCACGCGACGTACCGGTCGCCGACCGGTCGGCGATCTACGGTTATGCCTTCGACGGCCAGATGACCCAGCACATCATCTTCGTCGGCGCTGACGGCCATCTGCACGAAATGTGGTCGGATGCCGGTCAATGGCACAGCGGCGATTTGACGGCCGCCACGGCAACGGCCCCGCCGGCGATCGGACCGGGCACCATCGCTGGGTACGTCTCAGACAGCGGCGGGTCCCAGCATGTGGTGTTCGTCGGCACCGAACGGCACATCTACGATCTGTCATACGGCCAAACAGGCTGGAAATCCACCGATCTCACTTCTCTCACGGGAACGCCGGGGCCGGCCCCGAACGGCGAACTCAGAGCGTACGCGTTCGACAGTGAGGGCACCCGGCACGTGGTCTTCGCCGGTGCCGACGGTCGGCTGTACGAACTGTGGTCCGGTGTCGGCGACGACTGGCATTCCAGTGATCTCAGCGGCGTGACGAGTACGCCGGGACCGACGAGCACGTCCGGAAATCTCGCCGCCTATACGACAACGGCGACGCGCACTCAGCACGTTGTCTTCACCGCAGCGGACGGGCGACTGCTGGAGCTGTGGTCCGGTCGCACGGCGGGCTGGCATGTCACCGACTTGAGCACGGTCGCGCTCGCGCTTCCCGCACGCCGAATCAGTGGTTACGCCTTCGACCGGCAGGGCACCCAGCACATCGTGTATGTCGGTGCCGATGGGCGGCTCTACGAATTGTGGTGGGCCGACGGTTGGCATGCCGGTAACTTGACCGCCGCAACCGATAATCCGCCCTGCGGCCCAGATGTCGTCACGGGCTACACCTTCGAGGCGCAGCAGACCCAGCACGTGGTGTGTATCAGCGCGTCCGATCACCATATCCATGAGCTGTGGTGGGGTCCTCCGTCGGGCCCGAATCCACAACCGGCAGTTCGGTGATGGTGACCGCGATCGGGCACCGGTGCATTCATCGGCCCGTCTCGATCGGATAGCGGTAGCTCTCCTTCAGGGTGTGCAGGTGCACCCAGCTGTGCAGCTGTGTCACCGAGGTCAGGGACCGAACCTCTTCGAGAGCGGTCACCACGTCGGTGAGGGTGTCGGCGTGCAATGTCGCGACGACGTCGTACCGCCCGATCGTGGTGGCCAAGAACCGGACCTCCGAGAGCTGGCGAATCCGCTCGACGCCCGCGCCGGCCCGTCCCCGCATCCGGACCCCGAGCCCGACGTCGACCTTGCGGCCTTCCCGGCCCGGCGCCGCAATCGCACCGATACGGACCACCCCGGCCTCGATCATGCGCAGGGTGCGCGCCCGGGCCGTCCCCACCGAAACGCTGGATCGGGCGGCCAGCGCGGTGTAGGGCATCCGGCCGTCGAGCTGCAGCAGCGAGAGCAGTCGCCGGTCGACGCCGTCGAGCCACGCGACCGACACCTTGGTCGGCCCCAGGACATCGCGCACCAGATCGGTGTAGACGAGTGTCTCGGTCGATTCGACGCCGTCCAGGGAGCGGATGACGTCCAGCAGTTCGGAGAGTTCGGTGTCGTCGTGAGCACGGACCTCGGCGATCAACGGATAGGCACCGCTGGCCAACGACACGAACGGAACTTCGGGGCGCGCGGCCAGGCGCCTGCCGACCTCGATCGCCGGGGCGTCGGTGGCGATCGACACATGCGCCAGGGACCGCACGCCGACCGTCTCGGGATGCACCATGCCGACCACGCGCACGTCGGTCGTATGCAGCAGGGCCGCCAGCCGCTTGGACGCCGTCGTCCGGGAGACGCCCAGGCGGGTGGCCAACTCCCCCGGCCCGATCCGCCCGTCGACGCGCAATGCCGCAAGGATCTGATCGTCGAGGTCGTCGAGTCGGCTGCCGAACCGCGAGTCATCTGAACTTAACAAAGAACGAACACCTCGCCTCCACTACGCAGATCTTCAATACCTCGGCGCCAGTACGCAGATACGTACGTTATCGACCAGTCTAGCTTGACGAATCATCGATATTGCCGAGCGCAAGTGCATTTTTGGTGTTGATGGTTCGTGGCGGCGCTCCTACTGTTCTCACTGCACCCCGCAGCCCATCACAGGAGTCCCCATGAATCGGCGGAGCCAGCCTGCCCACGTCGCCACCATCCTCGGTGCGGCGTTGAGCGCCGTCCTGCTCAGCGCTTGTGGTGGCGGTGGCGGTACGAGCGAAGCGTCGGGCAAGGCACCGGCCGGTCTGCTCCAGGCGGGGCAGCTGTCGGTGTGCACCGACCCGGAGTATCCGCCGATGGAATATCTGGAAAACGGGGACACGGCCAACCCGACGGGGTTCGACTCCGACGGAGCCCGCGCCCTCGGCAAGCTCTGGGACGTCAAGGTGGTGTTCCAGAACACGTCCTTCGACGGGCTCATCCCGGCGTTGAACGCAAAGCGTTGCGACATCACCTGGTCCGCCCTCTACGTCAGCCCCGAGCGCCAACTCGTCGCCGACGGCATCCCATTCATGACCACCGGTCCCGGGCTGATCGTCCGCAGCGGCGACGAGTCGATCCGCTCAGCCGACGACCTGTCCGGCAAGACCGTCGCCGTGCAAGGCGGTGGCGCCAATGAGCTGACGCTGAAGGGACTCTCGGACAAGTTCACCGCCGCGGGCAAGCCCGGCATCACGATCCAGCCCTACCCGAAGACCGCGGAGACGGTCGCGGCGGTGACCAACGGCAAGGCCGATGCCCTCATCGAAACCGATGTCGCCGTCGTCGACATGGTCGGCAAGTCGGGCGGCAAGCTGGTCTCCAAACCCGGGATCTTCCCCACCGAGACGCAGTTCGGGGTGTTCACCCGCAAGGGCTCGGAGTTGACGCAGCCCGTGACCGCCGGCATCAAGCAGCTCATCTCCGACGGGACCCTGCCCGACCTGGCGAAGAAGTACGGTCTGGATCCGTCCCGACTCGTCAGCCCCTGACCGCCATGGACTTCGAATGGGACATGTTCACTGCGGCCCTGACGTCGAGCGCGTTCCTGCGGGGCGCCTTGTTGTCGGTGGCACTGGCGGTGTGCGCCATGGTGCTGGCGTCGATCGTCGGGTTCGGTGTGGCACTGCTGCGGATCGCCTCCAACCGGTTCGCCACTGCCCTGGGAGGTGCGTACGTCTGGTTCTTCCGGGCCATTCCGACACTGCTGGTGCTGCTGCTGATCTGGAACGCCGGGCCTCAGCTGTTGCCCGCGTTGCGGGACGACTGGTTCACGCCCTTCCTCGCCGCGCTGATCGGGTTCTCGATCGTCGAGGCCGCATACATGGCGGAGATCCTGCGGTCGGCGCTGCTCTCGGTCGACGAGGGGCAACACCTGGCGGCCCGGGCCCTTGGCCTGGCCCCGCACAAGGTCTTGTTCAAAGTTGTTCTGCCGCAGGCCATCAAGGTGGCGATCCCGCCGTCGGGAAACGAGCTGATCGCGATGCTGAAGTACACGTCGCTCGCATCGGTGATCTCGCTGCGTGAGTTGCTGACCACCGCCCAGTCACAGGTGTCGGTGACCTTTCGCTACGCCGAGTACTACTCGGCCGCGCTGGTCTACTACCTGGTGATCGTCTCGGCGCTGATGGCCGTGCAACACATCGTCGAGCGCCGCTACCGGTGGATCTCCGCGGGGCGCATCGGCCAGGTTCCGGGCAACCAGGTCGGCGCGGCGGTGCCCGCATGAGTACGCCCGTCCTGCAGGCGATCGATCTGCATCGCCGGTACGGAGACACCGAGGTCCTCAAGGGCGTCGATTTCTCCGTGGCCAGAGGGCAAGTCAAGGCCCTGCTCGGCCCGTCGGGCTCGGGAAAGTCGACGATCTTGCGGTTGATGGCGCTCCTGGAACACCCCGATGCCGGGGACATTCTGTTGAACGGCAAGCAGGTTGGCGTCACCACGTCGTCGAACGGCTCCACTCGCCGACTCCCCGAGCGCCACTTGGCGGTGCAGCGCCGTGACATCGGGATGGTATTCCAGCGTTTCAATCTGTTCGCGCATCTCGACGTCTTGCGCAACGTCACCCTCGCACTCACCGAGGTCGTCGGAATGAGCAAGACCGACGCGGCCGCCAGCGCCCAGGCCATGCTGGAGCGGGTGGGCATGGCCGACCGGCTGCGGCACTACCCCGGCGAACTGTCCGGTGGTCAGCAACAGCGCGTCGCGATCGCCCGCGCCCTGGTCACGAACCCCTCGGTGATGCTCTTCGACGAACCGACGTCCGCACTCGACCCGGAGCTGGTCGGCGAGGTGCTGGAGGTGATGGAGGGCCTCGCCGACGCCGGGATGACCATGGTGGTGGTGACCCACGAGACCCGGTTCGCACGACGGGTGGCCAACGAGGTCATGCTCTTCGACGGCGGCGTGATCGTCGAACAGGCGCCACCCGACCAGTTCTTCGACGATCCCCGTCACGACCGCACCCGCCAGTTCCTCTCGCACCTGCATGGGGTGGGCCACTGATGCGCGCACCGCTGGCGGTCTACACCGATCTCGACGACGGTGATGACCCTACCGTGGGGATGGAGCTGTTGCGGGCCAACGGTTTCGAGGTGACCTTCGCGCAGTCGCGCGACCCCGACGTGATCGCTGCCGCGGCACAGGACGCCGAGGCGCTGCTGGTCGGGTACGCACCCGTCGACGATGCCCTACTCGAGCGATTGCCCAAGCTGCGTGTCATCTCCCTGCTGTCGAACGGCTCGGACAACGTGGACGTCGAGGCCGCCTCCCGCCGCGGGATATGGGTGGCGACGGTCGGCGCCGTGGCGAGTGAGGAAGTCGCGACCCACGCCTGGGCGCTCACCCTGGCGCTGATCCGTCGACTCCCCTTCTTCATGGGCTGCGGCGTCGCGCACCCGTGGGACGCCCGCCCCGCCGAGGCCCCGCGCCGGCTGTCCGAACTCACGGTCGGCATCCTGGGCCTGGGCTCCATCGGTCGCCGGTACGCCGAATTCGCCTCTGCGGCAGCGCGCCGCGTCGTCGCGGCCGAGCGTCCCGGTGCGGTGGCGGTGCCCGGGGTTGACCTGGCACCCTACGCCGACGTGCTCGCCGTCAGCGACGTCCTCGGCGTGTTCCTGCCCTTGACCGAGGACACCCGCGGGTTGCTCGACGCCGACGCCTACGCACGGATGCCCCGCGGTGCGCACGTGGTCAACGTCTCCCGGGGTGCGGTCGTCGATACCGAGGCACTGCTGGCCGCCGTGGATTCGGGGCATCTCGCCGGAGCCGCTCTCGACGTGTTCGCCCAGGAGCCGCTGCCCGCATCGCATCCCTTGCTCGGCCATCCCCGGGTGCTCACGACGCCGCACGTCGGTTTTCTGTCCGACGCCACCGACGCCGAATACGTGCGACGGCAGGCCGACGCGGTGGTGTCATGGCGCACCAATGGCCGGCCGGATCGCGCCATCAACCGGGCAGAGGTGCGGTCGTGACGGAATTGCGGCTCTACCAGTCGATGTGGGCGATGGAGGACCTGCCGTGGCGGGGCGCACCATGGACCCTGTCCGAACAGGTGGCGCGGATCGCTGGGGCGGGTTACGCGGGCATCGGAGTCGACCTGGGGGCGCGGCAGGCACCCTCGGCGGCCGACATCGCCCCGTTGCTGGCCGCGCACGGTCTGCGCGGGTGCGTCCTGGTGTTCGCCGCCACCGACGACGACATCCGCCAGGCGATTGACTACGCGAGGATCGTCGGGGCGGACTGGATCATCTGCTGCGCACGGGTATTCGGGTTCGACGTGCCCGCATTGGCGCATCTGCTCGGCAGGTGGCACCGGATGTGCGCCGACGCGGGCATCGAGATGGAGCTGGAGACGCACCGCAACACGGTCACCAACGACCTGCGGTTCACCTGCATGCTGCTCGAGGACCTCGACGAGTCGATCGAGCTCGCCGCCGACCTGTCGCACTACGTCTGCGCGCACGAGATCCCAGAACTACCCGAACCGGAGTACGAATCCCTCGTCGCGAACATCCTGGAGCGGTCCGGGTCTCTGCAGGGGCGCATCGCGACCCGCGCCCAGATCCAGGTGCCGCTCGGACATCCGATGGCGCAGCCGTGGGAAGCCCGGTTCCGAGATTGGTGGGCCCGGGGCTTCGGGTCGCTGCTGCGGCGCCACCCGGACCGTCCGGCGCGATTCGTCACCGAGCTGGGAACCACGCCGTATGCGATCACCGACGCGCAGGGAGTGCAGATCTCGGATCGCTGGGCGGAGTCGATGACCCTGATGCGTTGGGCGGCGGATGCCTTCGACTCGGCACTGGGCGTATCAGCAGCAACGGCACCATGACGATTGGACGGCACACGATGCACGATGTCGACTTCCACACCACCTCCACGGGGAACCGGGTGGCGACGGGACCGCTGACCAGCGACAGCTCCCAGTGCGCGATCATTCCCGCGCACTCGTACACCAGCACTGCGGTGCACGAGCTCGAACGTGAGCGGATCTTCGGCACCGGCTGGGTCTGGGCCGGCTACGCCCACTGGGTGGGCGAACCGGGACAGGTCAAGCCGATTGCCGTTGCCGGCCAGCCACTTCTGATGATCCATGGTGAGGACGGCGAGATCCGGGTCTTCCACAATTCGTGCCGGCATCGCGGGATGGCTCTGACGGAGGAACCCATCACGGTCAAGCGCCGTATCCAATGCGCCTACCACTGCTGGTCCTATGACCTGGACGGCAGCCTCGCAGCGACTCCGTACTTCCAGCGCGAGCGCCAGGGGCGCAGCGGGCCGGCGGACAAGCGGGCGCTGGGCCTGCTGCCGGTGGCCAGCCGGGTGTGGGCCGGAATGGTGTTCGTCGACCTCGCCGAACGCGATATCGCCGCGGCCGCGGCGTCCTTCGATCGGTTCGTCGCGCCGCTGGCGCAACGATGGTCACACATCGACTTCGGCCGGATCCGGCTGGCCGCGGAGCGCGTGTTCGACGTCGCCGCCAACTGGAAACTGGTCGTCGAGAATTTTCTCGACTTCTACCACTTGCCGTTCATCCATCCGCAGGTCGGCCCGGTGAATTCATCGCTCGACGTCGACGACGAGGTGCTGGCACCGGAGATCATCGGCGGCTGCTACCCGCGGGGGGCGACGGGCAAGGCGGCGAAGACATCCGAGGCGCTGCCGTTCCTCGGCGAGGTCCCGCCGGAGAAGACCGACAACCAGGACATCTTCTGCGTGTTCCCCAATGCACTGCTGTTCCTGGAGGCCGATTGGTTTCAGGTGATCGGCTTCGAAGCGTTGAGCGCCGACCGCACCGTCGAGCACATGGCGATCTTCGTCGACCAGGACGGTGCATCCGAGGATCACTCGGTGAACCGTAAGCGACTGGCCGAGGTGCTGTTCGGGGTCAACGAACAGGACCTGCCGATCCTGGACAAGCTGCAGGCGGGGCGGCACTCGCCGGCCTCGGATCGCACCAGCCTGGTGCCACACTGGGATCAGGTGACCGCCATGTTCCAGCAATTGGTCGCCGACCGCATGGCCGGCCCTACCGCCCAAGGATACTGAGCATGGGTATCGATTCACGCGACCCCGCGGCGACCGAGGCGCAACTGCGCCAGGAACTTGCCGCGGTGTACCGTCTGGTCGCCCACTACCGGATGACCGACCTGGTATTCACGCACATCTCGGTGCGACTGCCCGGCGAGGACGACCACTTCCTGATCAACCCGTACGGGTTGTTCTTCGAGGAGATCACGGCGTCGAGCTTGGTACGAATCGATCTGGACGGCAACGTCATCGGTGAACCACGCAGCCGCGTGAATCCGGCCGGTTTCGTCATCCACGGGGCGATCCACGCAGCGCGTCAGGACGCGATGTGCGTGCTGCACACCCACACACTCGCCGGTTGCGCCGTGGCGGCGGCGGCCTCGGGACTGCTGCCGGTGAACCAGATCTCGATGGAGTTCTTCGACCGAGTGGGCTATCACGACTACGAGGGTGTGGCGCTCAACCTCGACGAGCAGAAGCGACTCGTCGCGGATCTCGGGGCACACGACGCGCTGATCCTACGCAACCACGGCCTGCTGACGGTGGGCGCGACCCCCGCGCGGGCCTTCCTGCGGATGTACTACTTGAACAAGGCCTGCGAAATCCAGGTCGCTGCATCGCAACTCGGAGAGTTGGTCCTTCCCGACCCGAGCATCAGCGAGCACACCGCCCAGCAGCTCGTCGGCGACGCGGCAGGAGATGACTTCACCGACGACGTGGGATACGACCTGGCTTGGGCGGCGATGCTGCGGATGCTCGATCGTACGCAACCGGACTACCGCGACTGAGGTGCAGTCCGCGTGGTTCCCGCCACGCTTGTGTCTAGCGCGCCGTCACCGCGAGGTGGTCGAGGAGCCACTGCTGGGAGCGGTCCAGCCATTGGCGGTAGTGACCCATCGCGCAGTGATCGTCGTCGGGATAGAGCAGCAACGTGGCGTCCGCTGCGGCGTGGGCGAGGTCGCTGGAGTCCTGGGTGCTCATCAGGGTGTCATGATCCCCATTGATCACCAACAGCGGAATCGTGATGTCCCGGTAGAGATCCCGAATGGACAACGCCCTCAGCTTGCTCATCAGGTCGATGGGGTGGACCGCCCCGACGGTCTCGGCCAACGCGTGCAGGATGATCTGCGGGATACCCAGTGCGCCCCCGTGAAAAGAACGGTGCGTGGGTGCCCCGCACGCAATCGCACAGGCCAGCCGATCGTTGGTGGCGGCCAGGCGCGCGGTCCAGTACCCGCCGAAGCTGACCCCCACCATTGCGATCCGATCCGGGGCGAGCCGTCGATCGGCGGCGAGATGATCGATAACCTGGTGGTAGAACGCCTCTGATTCCGGGCGCATCCGATCGGTGTAGGCGTAACTGCCGGGCATCTCCATCAGGAACATCGCCATGCCCGAATTGCGGTAGCGCAGTTGAGGGATCGCCAACTCTTGGACGGTACCCTCCAAACCGTTGGTGGTCAGCACCACCGGGTGCGGCCCCGATCCGGGCGGTACGACGAGGTAGCCGCGGACGGCGTCACCACCGGCGACGGGGATGTCAACGTGTTCGACGGTGAGGCCCAGCGTGGGCGCCAAGGCGCCAATCAGGGCGTCGAAGAGATGCCGCGAGTGCCAGTAGGCCCGCATCCGATGAGGGGCGTGACCAGGAAAGGCACATACCTGGTAGTACGTGATCGCCTTTACCCATGCGTCAATCGCCTGATAAGCCAACCTGATGTGGTCACGATCGCCGGCCGGTGCGTGCTCGTCGACGAGCGCGGTGAGGCCGGGCGCGTCCGGTTGCGGTCCGTGATCGGCGAACAGCACCGCGGCGGGAGCGATCCACGCGGCCAGCCGCTCGACGTGTCCGGTGGCGGTCGCGGCGTTCGGGTCGGTCAGGTCGGGCACGGCGGCGGAGTCGGCGCCGGCCAGGCTGCGCAGCATGTCGGACGCTCGCCGCGCGTGGGCGTCGGCGATGCTGTTCCAGTAGCCGCACCAGCGGTCGTCACGGAAGGACCGAGCGCCGCGGATCTGCGCGGCGAACAATGCGTGATCGAGCCCGCCCATGTTGGCATAGCGCAGCACGAACAGGGCGGGCAGGAACGGTGCCGCCCCGGCCCAACGGGCGGCCACGTCCGTGCTGCCGGTGACAGCGCACATCGTGACGGCGAGCTTCTGCAGCAGGGATGCCTCTGCCATGGGGAGTCCTTTCCGAATGCGGTGCCGGCGCCCGCGTCAGGGTGTGTTGGTGGTGTTCGCCCGTCGGCGGGCGTGCTCGGCAGCGGCGGCCGGGGTTCCGCGCCACGGGTCCCCGTGCCCAGGGACGAGAATTTCGGCATCGATTCCGGCCAGGATTGTCAAGGCGTCCTCGGCCTCGGCGGGGTTGTGGGCGAAGAACGGTGGCAGCAGTTGAGGACCGCTGACCGGTGACAGCGGGTGTCCGGTAACCAACGCATCACCGGTGATCAGGACACCCTTGTGGGGCAGGTGAAAGGCACTGTGGCCAGAGGTATGTCCCCCGCATGCGACCGGCACGGGGGCTCCGGGTAGATCGAGCGAACCGGTGTGCGGATAGGGCTGGGCGTGCGGGAGCTTGACCGGTTTCAGCGCCCCGGCCGCGATGATCCGTGCGGTCCAGCGCAGCGCCGAGGGCCGGTAGCACCGCTTGACGATGTCGCCGGGCTTTGCTTGTTGTAGGTGCCCGTCGCGGGCGTGGCCGACTTCGGCACTGCTCATGAACACCTGGGTGCGGTAACGCTTGTGGAAATGGTTGATGGCACCCATGTGGTCCAGGTGGGCGTGGGTCAACAGGATCGCCTGAACGTCCAGGGGATGCCGACCCAATGCGCGGATCGAGTCCTCCACCCGCCCGGTGTCTCCCGACCAGCCGGCATCGATGAGCGTGAGCTCCGCACCGTCGCGCAGTAACACCCAGTTGACCGCGGTGCCTTCCACACAGAACACGTCGTCGGCGATCTCCCGCACGCAAGACTCCTCACCGAGGCGGAACGATTGTTCCGAGAGTAGCATCGTTCTGCGATACTGTGGAACGACTGTTCCGCTCCGACGGGAGGAACGATTCTCGGTGAAGCTCCGACGTGTACGCACCGCCGACGGTGTGCAGCTGCAGGCCCAGGACACCACCGGCTCCTGGCAGCCGACCGACGACGACACCCCGTTGGGTGGACGGGTTTTCGATGAGAATTGGGAACTCGCCCGCGCCGATGAGCACCTTCAGCACAGTGCAATGTTGTTGCCGTTTCAGCCGGTATCCTTCCGCGACTTCATGCTCTACGAGCAGCATGTGCTGGACGCCAGCCGGGGGCTGGTCCGACGCTTCCATCCCGGTCAGTACCGAATCGTCAAGACTGTCGAAGCCCTCACCCGACGCACGTTCCCACTGCTGAAACCCAAGCCGCTGTTCTACGCCCAACCCATGTACTACATGTCCAACGCGATGACGTTCGTACCGTCGGGTACGCCGATCGGCTTCCCCATCTACAGTCAGGCCCTCGATTACGAGCTGGAAATCGGATTCGTGCTGGCGCGCGGACTGTTCAATGCCAGCCCGGCCGAGGCGCTCGACGCGATCGGCGCCTTCGTCGCGCTCAACGATTTCAGCGCCCGCGACGTTCAACGTGCCGAAATGGACAGCGGATTCGGCCCGCAGAAGTCCAAGCACTTCGCCAGCTCGCTGTCCGAGGTCGCGGTCACCGCCGACGAAATCCTGCCCCGCGTCGACACGCTACGCGGCACGGTGTCCATCAACGGCTCGACGGTGTCGACGGTGTCCAGCGCCGGTATGCAACACAGCCTGAGCGAGGTCCTCGCCCACGCCTCCCGAAGCGAACGCCTCCGACCCGGTGAACTTTTCGCCACCGGAACACTTCCCGGCGGCAGCGGCATGGAAACCGGCCACTGGTTGAGTCCGGGCGACACCTTGGAGCTGGCCATCGACGGCATCGGCCGCATCACACACACCATCATCGACTCATGACCAATTCCGCATCAGCCGAACAGTTCCCACGCAGCACGCGCGAAGCCAACCGCAAGAACCTTCGGGACCGGCTGCTCAACAGCGCCGAAGAGCTCTTCGCCGACCGCGGCTACTTCGGCGTCGGCGTCCGCGACATCACCGACCATGCCGGCACCCGTCTCGCGTCGGTCAGTGACCAATTCGGCGGTAAGGAAGGCCTCTTTCGCGCTGTCCTGCTGCGCCGTATCCAACCCCTGAACGACGACCGCCGCACCCGATTGGCAGCACTATCCGCCCGCGGGAGCCGGGCACGGCGACTGCGCGCACTGATCGACGCCTTCACCGAACCCATGCGCCAGCGAGCTGGAGATCCGGGGTGGGACAACTACTTCCGTTTCATCGCCCAACTCGCGAACTCCGGACAACCCATCAAGCGCTTGGTCGCCGAGGACTACAACGCCATCGCCGCCGACTTCATCGCCGCCTTGCAGTCATTGTTTCCGGACGCCGACGACGTCGCGATCCACGATGCCTACCTGCACCTGGTGGCCGCCAGCTTGCACACCTACTCCAAAAACCTGCGCCTTGACAGCCTCACCGCCGGCCGGATGCACACCGATGACGTCGACGAGCGCCACGACGCTCTCCTCCGCTTTACTGAAGGCGGCATCCGGGCCCTGGTCACGCCACCAGCCTGACGCCTCGGTCGCTCAGACATCGATGTCGAGAGTGGGCGCCAGGTCGACAGCTCGCTCAAGGAGGCGTAACAGCCGCTGATAAGCAGCGTCGGACATGGCTTCCCGCAGTGCGGTTTCGACGTGGCGCGCGAGTTCGTCTGCTTGGTCTGCGATGTGACAACTGCTTCGCGAGCAAGGAGGCCGGCCGAGTTCAGCACCGATTGAGCGTGCGCTGGCCGCTACACACTTATTGGGCTCAGCGCAGGTATCCGCGTCTCAACAATGCCGAGATCGCTGCCTGCCAGCGCGCCAGCTGCGACGGCGACAACAGCGAATCGGGCAGATGACGTTCGATGTGCGGACGAAGCAACACGGTACCGAAGATGACCAGGACGCTGTTGATCGCTGCCCAAGGAATGTCCAAGTCGGCGGCGGCGAGGCCTTTCTCGGCTCGCCGCTCCCAGCGCGCGATTCCCATGTCGGTCAGGGTGTCGAAAATCGACGATCCGTATGGGGTGCCATCTGCGAGCGCCCTGGCGAGATAGTCGACCGCCGTGGTGTGCTCTGCCAGCAGTTCGGCTACCTGCTGTCCATAATCCTCGACCGTGATGGCCGTCGTGCCGGTAGCGAGCACCGTACGAACTACCTCCGTGACATGGCGATCCACAGCTTCCACCAGGTCGGCCTTGGTGCCGAAATGATGCTGGATCAGCCCGACCGACACTCCAGCCGCCGACGCCACCTCACGCAGCGATGTGGTGGCTACTCCGCGGGCTGCGAACTCGGCGAGGGCGGCGTCGCGGATCAACTCGGCCTTGTCGTCCGATGTCATCGGCTCACCGTATAGGAGGAGCCCGGAGCTTCGTGGTTGTCAGATGTAGCAATATTCGGATATCGGCCTGCCGGGACGGCAGGCTCCTGCCGGGCCACCTGATCGTTGAGCGTGCATCCGATATCGGGTTGCAATGATCCCGGCCCGCGATCGATCCGCTCACAGGGAGGTGACCGTCGTGTACCGTCCCACCTCGCCGGCTAACGCAGACGGCAGAATCGTCGGGGCGCGACGGGTGCGCTTGAAGCGAATCAATCTGGGCGCCAGAACATTTCCGTTCCTGCACGGAACGGTGGTCACCATCTTCCCGATCTGCAACCACGTCGCCTACGGCAACCTCCGCAGTAACCTCAGCAGCCGCCCTCTACGAGAGCCGAGGACGGACCAGCGCGCAGACCCCTGCCGCCCAAGACCAGCCGCATCCCCCCACCGCACAACCCGGCGTCACGACACCCCACGTTTGCCATACTCGGAGAAAGGCGGATTTAGCCACTCTTGGCGCAGGGCCGGTCGCCGTCCGTTCTCGCAAGCTCCGGCAGGGCCGAGCGGTCCTCAAGCATGAAAGGGACGGGCCGAACGACGGGCTTGGACCACCAGTTACGCAGCCTCTTGAACAATGTGCACTCCCCTTGCAACCCCCACCGAGTAGACAGTGCCTTCACCCCGACAGAGGCGAAGTGACCGCGTAACTCATAGCCATCGGCAATCCAATACGCGCATATTGTTGCACACTCGGAGGCGCCCAACAATCTAGTCTGAAGTTGCCGATTGCATTGGCGTGGAGCGGAATACATGTGTCATCCGAACGGCGGACGTGAGGTCGGGATCGGCGCAATGCGCACAGAGCGCACCTGAGTTCCAGCGCAAATTCTTGACCTCGGGTACCCCTCCGTTCGTTTCACTGCGTTACGCATAGGCGGTGGCTGACCCGTGGGCCGTGACCTCGGCTTTGTAGTGGAATAGGTACTCACGGAACCCGTGACGGTATTTGCATTGGCAACGACTCGGCTACGTTCTATGCACCGCCACCCCACGCGGTGTGCGTTTCTGGCCAACTCGTCCATGCGCTCCGAGAATTTGCCGTTCACCGTGGATGAGTCGCCGAGCGAAGGGTTACGTGCGCACAACTCGTTGGCCCTTGTGTGCACAAGGCGCGGCGCCACGAGATGACTACATGAGTTCAGGCGTCGAATGTCTTTGGCATCAGCCGGAATTAGGCGGGTTGCGCTGGGGGCGCGGAGATTCCCGGGCAGAAGGCCGCTTCGCTGATGCCGATGAGAAGCCCAGCGCGATACCGGTCTACGGCGACGCCGCCGGGCGGGTAGTTGATGAGCCCCTGCTCCGATCGTCCGCTGCGCAGCGCAGCGCAGATCGTCTGCCCGAGCTGGATTAGATCCTGGTCAGTGCCCGTGGCCGTGCAGGGAACATCCGTCGAGCACCCCAGCCCTTCGGACGTCAGCAGGTCGATGTACTTCTGATCACGAGGTCCTGGCGAGTCTGCATGGACCGGGCCAGCCCCGGAGGTCAGGGGCGCAGCGCCGCAGAGAGCGCCGGCCAGAAGCACCTTGAGCGTTTGGGCATGACGTCGCCCGGAACGGGCAAACGCGTTGCAGGTATCGACCTGACTATTTGCCAGCGACGCGATCCTTTGAGGCCGTACGTGCTCACCCATCCTGCCGTAGCACGCGTTCTCGACTGGGGCGGATTCGGCTCTTTGCATGTTTCTCCGGGACTCGGCCACTCGTTGATCGGAGAGGAATGTAGCACAACTACAATATGTCCATACTGTTGCAGATACCGCCGCGAGCTGGCCTTAACGCGTTGTTCACCAGCCACTACCGCGGCGTCAAGCGCGGACTGGGTCTTCGCCAGGGTTATCCTCTCCGGCGATTTTATCGCGGCGTCGCAAATGGTGACGCGCCAAGTAGACCCCTCGCTCATCGTCCGCAGCGGACCGGTGCGCGTCGTTCGACCCGACAGGAGGCGTGCTGCTGACCATCGCCGGTACAGACGGAATCACGTTCGCTAAAAATCGTACAATACGCTTATATTGCAGGGGTGACCGAGATCAGCATTGTGATCCCGTGCCGGGACGGTGCCGACACCCTGCCTCGGCAAATCGATGCGATCCTGGCCCAGTCCTCTGATACCGACTTCGAAGTTGTGGTCGCCGATAACGGTTCGGTGGACGGCACTGCGGCAGTCGTGCGCGGCTATGCCAGTCCGCGGGTTCGGCTCGCTGATGCTTCCCGCGCCGCCGGTGTCAATGTCGCCCGCAATGTCGGTGTCTCAGCCGCGCACAGCGGTTTCATCGTGCTCACCGATGCCGACGACGTGGTCCACGACGGATGGTTGGAGGCTTATGCCCGCGCGTTCCGCCGCGGCGCGCAACTTGTCGGCGGAGGACTGGATTGCGCATTGCCCGACGGCCGGCTCCTTCGTCGGGAACGCCGACTGTATCGCGCCCTGCTGGGGCGCTATACCTACGCCAACGGCGCAAACTGCGGTTTCACTCGCGCCGTCTTCGACGATATCGGCGGATTCGACGAGTCGTTCTCCGGCGGAGCCGATGAAGTGGACTTCTTCTGCCGCGCGGCCGACGCGAAGTACAGGCTGGAGTTTGTGCCCGATGCAGTGGTGACCAAAACTCAACCCGACTCGCTGCGTGACGTGTTCGCTCGCCAGTTCAGGCTCGGGCGCGGGGAAGCTCGCCTACTGCGCAAACACCGGCCTTTCTGGCTCTGCCCGGCAATTCCCTTGGCACTGCTGCAGGCAGCGCTGTGGAGCCTGGTGTGGTTGACCGGATTCCGGAGGCGCACATCCACCGCAGGGCTCGCCTTCAGCCTCGGACTCGTGCGCCAGGCCAGCACCCTCTGACCGCTTCGCGACGGGCTGACCACCACGTAGGCGGGACGAGGTACCACATCGAGTAGCCACCGACATCGCCTGAGCTCATTCCGTCCCTACGGATTCGCAGTCTCGATGTTTGAGCGTCCGCAGGTCGGCGCTCCGAATCGAGCGTGGCGAGCAGCCGAACATGTTCGGACTACCTTGGAAGCCTTCCCGGTACCGTGAGCGTATGCCGGAGACCAAGCGCAGCACCGCCGAGTTGATCGTCGAATGTTTGGAGAACGAGGGCGTCACGCACGTGTTCGGGATCCCTGGGGAAGAGAACATCCGGTTGGTCGACGCATTATCCCGCTCGTCGATCGACTATGTACTCACCCGCCATGAGCAGGGTGCGTCGTTCATGGCGGAAGTCTACGGCCGCCTCACCGGCAGGGCCGGGGTGTGCTCGGCCACGCTCGGTCCCGGCGCCATCAATCTGCTCCTCGGAGTGGCCGACGCGACCACCAATTCGGCTCCGGTGCTGGCACTCTCGGCGCAAGTAGGAATGCGGCGCAGCTATAAGGAATCCCACCAGAGTGTCGACCTGGTATCGATGTTCGCGCCCGTCACCAAGTGGTCCGCGCTGGTCGCGACGCCTGAGTCGGTTCCCGAGATGGTCCGCAAGGCGTTCAAGCTCGCGCAGACCGAGCGACCGGGAGCGGTGTACCTTGCCGTCCCCGAGGACGTCGAGGACGCCGACGCGCCGGCCGAAGCCGCCCCGCTACGCGTCAATGTGCCGCGGTCGGACGACCCGTCCGCCGCCCAGATCGCTCGGGCCGCCGAGATCCTGCGAAGTGCACGCAACCCCGTGCTGCTCGCGGGGCACGGTGCGGTGCGCAGCGATGCGTCGGCGGCCGTGCGACGGTTTGCCGAGTCCCTCGGCGTGCCGGTCGCCACGACGTTCCACGGCAAGGGCGTCATGCCTGACGACCACCCGCTCGCCCTGGGTGCCGTCGGGTTCATGCGCCACGACTATGTCAACTTCGGGTTCGACCGGGCCGATGTGATCGTCGCCGTTGGCTACGAGTTGCAGGAGTTCGATCCGGTCCGGATCAATCCACGCGGCGACGCCAAGATCATTCACGTGCACCGGTTTCCGGCCGAGGTCGACGTTCACTACGACGTCGCCGTCGGGTTGCATGCCGACATCGGCCGTAGCCTCGACGCGCTGGCCGGTGCGGTGGGCTCTGATCGCCCGTATTCGTCCGGTGACGAACGCATCCGGGGTCTGCTCGCAGACGAACTCGACCGCGGGCGCGCCGACGACAGCTTTCCCCTCACCCCGGCACGGATCGTCGCCGATACGCGGGCGGCGCTCGACCGGGACGACATCGTGTTGGTCGACACCGGTGCCCTCAAGATGTGGATGGCCCGGCTGTATCCGACTTATGAACCGAACACGTGCCTCATCTCCAATGGATTGTCGACCATGGGGTGGTCATTGCCCGGTGCTATCGCCGCGAAGATCGCGCGTCCGGCGGCGAAGGTCCTCGTGGCGACCGGTGACGGATCGTTCCTGATGAACTCCCAGGAGATCGAGACCGCGCTGCGGGTCGGGACGCCCATGGTGATTCTCATCTGGGTCGACGATGCCTATGGGCTGATCAGCTGGAAGATGGACCTGGAGATCGGCCATAACGTCGACACGGCCTTCGGCAATCCCGACTTCGTCTCGTACGCAGAGAGTTTCGGTGCCCGTGGCTACCGTGTCTCCGCCGCCGACCAGCTGCTGCCGACCCTGCGCGAGGCGCTGGCAGCCGACACCGTCAGCGTCATCGCGTGTCCGGTTGACTATCGTGCGAACAGCGCCCTGATCGCCTCACTGGGCGAGCTCGACGAGTCCTGGTCCTAGTTCGCGGCGTCGTCGAGCGCCCCAGGCTGTGGCGTACAGTCCGGCAAGGACGATCGCGAGTGATCGTCCGGGCACCGATGATGACCGCCAACAGGTCAGACGTGCAAGCCGCCGTCGACGCGCAGAAGTGCACCGGTGACAAAGGACGCGCGGTCGCTGAGCAGCCAGGCGGCCGCCTCGGCCACCTCCATGGGGTCTGCGGCCCGGCGCAAGGGCGTGCGGGCCGCGATGTCGTCGATCACCCCCGGGCTGTCGGCGTCCCAGTCCCGCATCATCTCCGTCAAGGTAGAACCCGGCGACACCGCGTTGACACGAATCCCCTCCGGCCCGTAAGTCACGGCAGCCGACTCCGTGAGGCTGTTGACCGCACGCTTCATCGCGCAGTACGGCGCCATCTCCGGGGTGCTGCGCAAGCTCCCGATACTCGATGTATTGACGATGGCACCTCCACCCGCCCTGGCCCGCATCGCTTCCACCTCCGCGGACATCGCGAGGTGCACGGCCTTGAGGTTGACGGCGTAGATGTCGTCGAAGTCGGTTTCAGGAACGGTGTCGAGGGGGCGGGGCGGCTGGATGATGCCGCCGTTGTTGAAAGCCACATCAAGCCGGCCGAACACCTCGACGGTTCGGCCGACGGCGTGCCGCACGCTGTCCGCCTGCCGCAGGTCACACCTCACGTAGTGCGCTTCACCGCCACCCAGCCGGACTGCTGCGGCCACGTCGGCCAATTGGGACTCGGTTCGCGCTGCCAGCATCACGCGGGCTCCTTCGCGTGCGAACAGCCTTGCCGCGGCCGCGCCGATGCCGCGACCGGCGCCCGAGATGAAGGCGACCTTGCCGGCCAGCAGACCGTTGCCTGTCTCTGTTGTGCTCATGCCAACCGAGTCTGGACAAGCCCCAACCGTGGCATCCAGGTACTGGTCGTACCTGGATGAGCGCACTCTCGCGGGCAGAATGGGCAGGTGGACAAGATCGAATTGGGTGCATTCCTGCGCAGCCGCAGGGAGCGCATTGCACCGGCAGACGTCGGGATCCCTGCCGGTCCGCGTCGCCGAACACCGGGCCTGCGCCGCGACGAAGTGGCCCACATGGCCTTCATCTCCACCGAGTACTACACCCGGCTGGAGCAGGCCCGGGCTCCCCGCCCGTCGCGAGAAGTGTTGTCGGGTCTGGCGCGCGCACTGCGGATGAGCGACGGCGAGAGCAGATACCTGCATCGGCTGGCCGGGGTCGAGCCCGCGACGCCCGGCGGCCCACCCCTGCAGGTGCGGCGGAGCCTTCACGATCTGCTGCGCCGGCTACCGCTCGCGGCAGGAATCATCGTCTCCGCCAACTACGACGTGATCGCTTGGAACGATCTCGCATGCGCACTGATGGAGGACTTCTCGGCGCTCAGCCCTCGGGAACGCAACGTCGCCAGGCGGGTGTTCCTCGGGCCGGGCTCGGATGGTCAGCGGTTGTGGGGCCTGGTTGGCGCGGATGGGTTCGGCGAGATCTGCGTCCGGCATCTGCGTGTTGCCGCTGCCACGTATCCTGATGATCCGCATACCTGCGCGCTCATCGCCGAATTGCTCGACGGCAGTGCGGAATTCGCACGGCTTTGGCAACGGCGGGACGTTGGCGCCCGCACAATCACGCGCAAGACCTTTGCGCATCCGGTGGTGGGACCGATATCCCTCAACTGCGACACCCTCGATGTCGCCGACCTTGATCAGAGAGTCTTTCTCTACACCGCCGACCCGGGTTCTCCTGCCGAGGAAGCGCTGCGGCTGTTGTCGGTGGTCGGGACCCAGCGCATGGACGTGCCCGGCTGACGACCGCGCCGACATGCCGCGTATAGCCGTCGCAACGTTCAGCCTCCGCACCAATAACCGGGCAGATGTCAAAAGGGTGATCTCCTCAGCCCAAACATGGCGCCACCGCAACGGACGTCGAGCGCTCACGTAGCTCTCCCGGTTAGACAAGGACTCACCCGGGACACTCGATGCCCGCCGGGACAGGGCTACGACCAGACGGTCGCTCCCCCGTCGCCGTCTGCGTCGCTGATTCTGCGAGCCCATGTCGCCACGAACTGGAAACTGTCTTGGCGGGCCGGCTGGTACTCGAACTCCACGCGGTCTCCGACGGCCAACTCCCGGAAGCCCTTCTGCCCCTTGATGTCAGCGAAGGAGATGAACGCATCCAACCCCGGTGGTAACTCCGCCGAGGAGATGGCGCCCCACCCCTTCTCGGACTTGTAGAACTTCACGATGCCTAGCGCCATCGACGCGTCTCCCCAAACCCCTAACTCGAACCTGTGCATCCATCCTCGATCGAACCTGAGGCAACGCGCAAGCACATTCAGGTCCCACCGATCTGCTGACAGCTCACACGCCCGGCCAGCCCTACCGTTCGGTGACGGTGAAGCGGCGTAGGGCGAGCGCCGGATTCTTCTGCCGCACCCGAGCGATACGGTCGCCGTGCACCGTGGCGGATACCATGCCCTCCTCCTCGCCGATGGAGGCCAGCACCACGCCCATCGGGTCCACGATCATGCTGTTGCCCGCTCCGTTGCCGCCGCACTGATCGGCGGCGGCCACGTAGACGGTGTTCTCGATGGCCCGCGCGCGCAGCAGTGTGGTCCAGTGGTCTTCCTTGAGGGGGCCGGGCACCCACTCCGCTGGCATCACCACCACGTCGGCGCCGGCGTCGACCAGCCTGCGCGTGGTCTCGGGGAACCGCAGGTCGTAGCAGGTCTGCATGCCGAAGGTCAGCCCTCCCACCGCGAACGTCTCGGGCGCGCACGCCGAACCCGGTCGGACGAAACGGGATTCGGAGTAGCCGAACGCGTCGTAGAGGTGCAGTTTCCGATAGGTGGCAGCGACCTTGCCGCCGTCGTCGACGGCGATCAGCGTGTTGTGAATCTGGTCGGGTCCGTCGGTGGTCTCGTTGATGCCCGCGACGATGGTGATCGCTTCGCGGCGTGCCAGGTCCCGCACCGCGGCGACGAACGGCCCGTCGAGCGACTCGGCCGAGGACAGGAAGCGTTCGTCCATCGTTGGTGCGGTGAACATCGCGTACTCGGGGAAGATGACGAGTTCTGCGCCCGCTGCCTTGGCGGTGGTGACGAAGCCGGTGATGGTGGCTAGATTGCGATCCTTGTCCTCGCCGGGGGCGAACTGGGCGACGGCGACGGTGATGCTCGTGGTCATGTCTACTCCTTGATCGAGGGTGCGGGCATGCGGTCCATACGGCCCAGAACGACGGTGTAACAGAGGATTCCGCCGACCAGGATCACTCCGGTGGCGATGAACGCCCCCGCGAACGAACCGGTCCGGTCGACGACCATCCCCGTGACGATCGGGGCGGCGATGCCGATGAGATTGGCGACGAAGTTGACGATGCCGGCCAGGGACCCGGTGTACCCCTGCGGGGCGATCAGCGAGACGATGCTGGACCCGGCGGGCACCGAAACCGCCAGTCCCGCTGCGCCGATGGACAGGAACACCAGCGCGGCGCCGATGGTGTCGGCGTACGCGGCGCCCGTCACCGACAGGGCCGCCAGCATGCTCGTCACCAACACGATGCGACGCACCCGGGTGATGTCGCCGCTGCGCCGGGTCCAGCGGTCCATCAGGACACCGGCGATGAGGAACTGGGCGATGACGGCCACCAGCCACGGGATCATGCTGTAGATGCCGCCCTTGAGTAGGTTGACGCCGAACTCCTTCTCGAGGTAGCCGGGCAACCAGGTGAGCAGTACGTAGTAGGCATAGGTGTAGGACGCGTAACCCAGTGCCAGGCCCCAGGTTTTGCGTCGTCCCAGCAGGTAGCCGATGCCCTGCAGGGAACCGCCGGTCTCGGCGTTCTCGTCCTCGGCGCCGCCGGCGCGCAGGTAGTCCAATTCGGCGGCCGACATGCGGCCGTCGGCCACCGCGTTGGCCGGTGAGCGGTAGAGCAGCCACCACGCGAGGAGGTACAGCACGCTCAGGACACCGGTGAAGATGAACGCGGCGTGCCAGCTGAACGTCGGCACCAGGAACGCCATGATGGGGATGCCGATGACGTTGGAAATCTTGGCGCAACCGTCGAACATGGCGGTGGCCGTGCCGCGTTCGTGTTTCGGGAACCACTGGCCGATGGCCTTCCAGCCCGCGGGCACCGTGGGCGCCTCGCCGACTCCGAGCAGGAGCCGGGCCACCAGCAGCAGGCCCAGTCCGCCTGCGGCGGCCGACAGGAACGAGGCCACCGCCCAGAGGAACACGCCGGCACGGTTGACCCAGCGCACGCCGATCTTGTCGATGATGGTGCCGATGGGCATCTGCAGCATGGCGTAGGTCCACAGGAACGCCGAGGCGACGACGCCCATCTGGGCCGCTGAGATGTCGAACTCGGCCATGATGGCCGGGGTGGCGACGGACAGGTTGACCCGGTCGATGTAGTTGACGAACATCCCGACGCCGAGCAGGCCGCCGATGTACCAGCGGGTGCGGCCGGTGCCGGGCGGTGGTCCGGTGAGGTCGTCGAGGCGTTCGGCGGTCCGCGAGCTGGTCATGCGCGGGCTGGTCATGGTGCGGTCCGGGCGAGGGTGGGCACGCGGTCGAGTTCGACGGCTTCGGCGTGGGCGGCGGCGAACCCGGCGAGCAGCGCACCGTGCTCCATGGTGAGGACCAGTTGGTCCGCGCCGTGCTCGACCGCGAACTTCTTCTCCTCCGAGGACCATGCGGGCAGCACCCATGGCTTGCCTGCCTGTCGGGCGGCGGCGGCCAGGCGGGCAAGGTCGTCGAAGTCGCCCGCCTCGCGGGTGTAGGCGCCGCGGCCGCGGCGCAGCGACAGGTCGGAGGGGCCGACGAAAATCCCGTCCACGGTGTCCAGAGCGAGGATCTCCTCAATCTGGTCGATGGCGCCCGCGTCTTCGATCATCGGATAGCACCGCGTGCGCGTGTCCTGCTCGCGCACCCATTCGTCGGTGAAGCCACCGTACGCGGATGTACGCCCACCGGCGAAGCTGCGGTCACCGAGGGGCGGGAACTTGGCGAAGGCGGTGACCGCGCGAGCGTGCGCGACGTTCTCGACGTGCGGGATGGCCACGACGTCGGCACCGAAGTCGAGCGCCTGCTGGATGGGCCCGCGCTCCGGGCCGAGCACCTTGGCGACGACCTCCAGGCCGATGGCCTTGCACAGCGGGATGAAGCGTTCGAGCGCGGCGAGGTCGAACGTGCCGTGCTCGATGTCGAGGACCACGGCGCCGCAGCCCACCTGACGGGCGATTTCCGCGGCGGCGGTGTTGGGTCCGGACAGCCAGATGGCATACCGACGGTTCGGGGCCATGGGGAAACGCTCCTTCGTTCGACCTGGACAGGGTGTGGCGCGCACCACACACGCAGTACATTCTGTGTATACACAGGATGTACGCCGTGTGTCCAGTAGTCTGAGGGCGGTCCCCCCAGGCCGCAACAGGAAGGGTTCACCGGTGTCGACCACGGTCAGCGAACCAGGCTCGAACCAATCCGCACGCGACCGCGTGTACGAATGGGTGCGCGACGAAATCATCCGCGGCACCCTGCCCGGAGGCCGCTTCCTCGACGAAGCCTGGATCTCGGAGTCCGTCGGAACGTCACGCACCCCCGTGCGCGAGGCGTTCCACCGGCTGAACTCCGAACGCTTCATCGACCTACTGCCGCGCCGCGGCGCCCAGGTACGCAACGTCACCGCACGCGAACTCAAAGAGGTCTACGCGTCGCGCCGACTCATCGAAGGCCATGCCGCACGGGCCATCTGCGCCGCCGGCACACAGCCACCCGCCGAACTCACCGAGCTCGCCGCGGCCATCGAAGAAGCCGGCCAAAACCAGGACTGGTTCACCGTCGCACGCCTGGACCGCGCCTTCCACCGCGCGATCGTCGCCACCCACGGCAACTCGGTCCTCGTCGAGCTGTACGACGCCCTACAATCCCGCCAGGAACGAGTCGCCATGCGAGCCATGCAGATCCGACCGCAACGCGCACCCGAGATCGACGCCCAGCACCGCGCCATCATCGCAGCGCTGCAAGCAAGCGACGCCGAGCTGGCCTCGACACTGCTCGACGAGCACCTGCGACCCATCCCCGAGATCCTCGCAGCGCTCGGCTGAGCGGCACAGTCGAAATCGGAAATGGCACGCGGTTGTTCCGGATAGGCGAGACCGCCGTTCTCTAGCCGTGGTCGTCTGTGTGGTGAGCGCAAGCGCTCGGTCCATATCCTGAGCCGGACTCCTACTCGTGACGATCGGCCACGGCCCTCCGCCGGTTCCTGAGTAGCGTCGACGATGACAACGCCGACAGGCATCCCCAGGTCGCACCGATCGTCAGCCACATCAACGCCTGGTTGAGCACCGAATACACCCGGAATTCGCCCAGTACCTCGGCGGGGAAGCCGTCTACGAGCACGCCAGCGGGCCCGGACATGGGTCCCGGAACCTCATGGAAGCTGGGCAACCACGCGAAGGCTGCCAGGATGACCACACCGTAAATTCCGACCGCGACGGCCGCGGCCGGCCAACTTCCCCACCGACGCGACAACGCCAGGCCGGCAGCCACCGCTACACACGCACCCACCACCGAAACAACAGTCACCATCAGGAAAGCCGAACTTCGCACTCCAATGGTCTCTTCCAGACCCACGGTGGGCGGGTTCGGCGGATACTTGAGACCGGGCACCAAATTGACCGCCGCAAACATTGCTCCTGCGAGCACCAAGGAAAGGCCGGTGGAATCGGCGGTGAAGCCCAGCGCGGCGAGCACAGTGCGCAGCACGGTGTAGGCCACCGCGAACAGCACCCCCATCGCGACAGCCATGGCGATGATTCCGACTGCGGCACCGAGACTCTCCTGCACCGACCGGCTGAAGAGCTCGTGGCCGTGGAGGTGATCATCTCCGGTGAGCAGGGCCTGCGCGTGCTCACGGGCCACCTCGTAGTCCACCGCGGTGCCGATCAACGGCTCGATCATCACCCGGCTGAACGCGACAGAAATGACGCCGCCCGCCAATCCCGGCACCAGATACCGGACGAGGGGCGGTATTTCGGCGTTCAGTGGCATGGGAATCCCAGTAGGTGGCGTGCGTCGTGCACGAACTCGTGCACATGGGTGTCCGAACCGAAGACCGACACGGCGCCTTGGTCGTAACCGACGAAGTAGTAGACGATCAACGCAAGCAGTGCCAGCACGGTCAGCCGAAGCGGCGTGGCCAGAGTGGATGCGGCCGTACGCATATCGATGTGTGGAGCGCCAAGGGCGGGGTTGACAGCGTTCATCTCTGAGGTCCTCGCAGTTCTAATGGTCGTGGTCGTGGGCTAGTGCGTGGTCGTTGGCATCGGTGAGCGGCGGGGCGGTCAGCAGCTCGTGGCGGTCGACGAGCCTCTCCAGAGTCGCGACCCAGTGGTCGTAGTACTCCCATTGCCCCCGTTCGGATTCGGGTGTCCGCTCCCATTCGCCGATCGTCGCGATCAGGGTCTCCTGAAATTCACTCCAGGGGTAGTGTCGGAACTCGGAAAGCGCGAGCGCCAATCCGAAGGCGCGGCGCTGCCATTCATGGTCGAATTGCGGCGCCGCCTGATCGGTGGTGCAGGTGTCGTGCAGCTTCATGAGGCCGGGCCCGCCAACGCGACGCCGATCATCGACTCGGTGGTCACCAGATCCATCAACATCTCGTCGGTGAAATCGTCCGTGCCGGCGGGCCTTTCCGGAATGACGAACCACCGCGAGTGCCCGCTGGAGTCCCACACCTTGATCTCGGTATCGGCGGGCAGATCGAGGCCGACCTCGGCGAGCACCTTGCGGGGTTCACGGGCTGCCCGGGACCGGAACGTCGGATCCTTGTACCAGTAGGGCGGCAACCCGAGCACCGGCCACGGGAAGCACGAGCACAGCGTACAGATCACCAGATTGTGCACCCCGGAGGTGTTCGCGACTGCCTGCAGATGCTCGCCTTCCGCGCCTGCCATGCCTTCGGGCAGATCGAGTTCGGCGACGGCGGCGGGGGTGTCCACCACCACCTTGGCAGCAAATTCTGGGTCGGTCCAGGCCTTGACGACGATTTTCTTGCCGTTCAACGGCGTCATCTCCGTCTCGAAGTAGGCCAGCACCTTGTCCACGGTCTGCGGTGTGATCACCCCCTTTTCGATGAGCAACGCTTCCAACGCTGCCACCTGTTTGGCGCTGATCTCCTCACGGTCGGGCGGGTAGGCGAACTGGCCGGTCATGCTTCCTCCTCGATCGGTGCCAAGTAGGCTTCGAATAGCTCGGCATACAACTTCAGCGGGCCGCCTTCGGCCCGCGGGCCCCAGATTTCGGCCGGGTCGAACTCGACGATGTATATCGGCATGGGGTCACCGATCCCGTCTCCGGTATGGCAGAAATAGGCGTAATCACCCTCGAAAATCCGTTCCACGGTGCCGATCCGGCCCCGCAGATATCCCGGCAACCGACTGTGCGCGTCGGCAGGAACGTTGGTGATGCGCACCTGCGCGCCGACCGCGAACTTCGGATGGGCGACGTCACGGCGGGGGCTGTCGCCATACCGGAGGTAGGCGATCACCTGATCATCGATCGCGCGAACATCCTCGGTATCGGCCGCCGAACCTGGCTCGCCGATGCTGTCGGCGAGCTCGTCTTCGGTGACATAGCCCTTGTCGATGAAGAACTGAGTGATACCGCCCAACCACTTCTCGTAATAGCGAAACTTGAAGTAGTCGAAGGGGTTCATCGCCTCTGCGCCGGTGCGTAGGTCAGCCCAAGTCCACTCGTCTTTGAACGCGGTGGGTACCTCATCGATGGGATATTCCGGCAAGGCGGTCCCAAGGTGGTTCGACAATCCCATCATTGCGACATGGATACCGAAGATCCGTTTCTCCCAGTCCTCGACGAAGACTCGCTTCTCCAGCATGAGCGGCTCGGGTAACCCCTCCAGGCCGCCCAGATAGTGCTGCAACTTCATCAGGCAGGACTTCCTTCCGTGTTCGGCATTGCGGTGTCGAGAGCCGGCTTCTTCGTCATCGCGGTGGCCAGGTATTCGGACAGCAGCCCGAAGCACGCCCCGAGAACACAGGCGACGGCGGCGACCAAGCCGGGGTGCGAGATGGTGGTCACGGTGATGTCATTGCCCCGCCCGGCGACCGTCGACACCGTGGAGGCGAATCCGACGACCACGGCCGGGGTCGTAGTCAGCAGCGGCACCCATGACGCCTGCACCATGACTGCACTGCCGACGCCCACCGCAATGGCAGTAACCAGCAGGTTGCCACCCATCAGATGGGCGGCATACAGACTGGCCGAAGCGATCACCACGCCTACGAGGTTCGACGAGACCGACCGGACCCAGCCGGTCGCGCCGCCTCCGACAAAGAAGAACGATGCCCAGGCCAGGAACACCACCCAGATGGGCACTGTGATGACTTCAGCAGTGAATGCGACTGCCACGCCGCCGAGCACGCCGATGCTCAGCGTCAAGGCTGTCCGAGAATCCATGGCTCACCTTCAGGAATTTGGGGGGATGGATCGCTTCAACGGTGAAGCGGGATACGATGAAATCAGCTTTGTGCGAGTGGGTTTCAGCTCTGTTACATGCGGATTGCTTCGCCCGTCAGGTCCGGACACGAATCGCGCAATTTCGGACTCAGCACTGTTCTGGGCTCTGCGCCCATTGCCGTCGTACCGGTCTGCCGCTACGTTGACTGTCACCTCCGCTCGGGCCAGGAAAGGACGTCACGGGGTGTCGAACACGCGCAGGTCAGCGCGGCCGTCCGCCGCAGGGCGCCAACCCGCGAAAGCGCGGGGAACCAAGGCGCCCAAGATCGTCGTGTTCGCCTTATACGACAAAGTGACGTTGCAAGATGTCGCCGCACCGCTCGAAATTTTTGCCCGGGCAAACGATTTTGGAGCACAGTACCGGGTGATCCTGGCCTCGCCGACGGGCGGGGCCGTCCGTACGACATCGTTCGTCTCACTGCAGGTCGATATGTCACTGGCCGAGGTGCCCGACCGGTTTGACACCCTGATCGTCCCTGGCGGGGTGCCGCCTGACTTCTCCTTCACCCCCGGCGAGCACGATATCCCCGAAGAGCAGACTCCGGATGTCATTGCGGCGGCATTGCAAATGGTGGGCGAATTGGCGCCGCGGGCCCGCCGGGTTGCCTCGGTGTGCACCGGTGCATTCGTGCTGGCCTCCCTCGGTCTACTCGACGGCCGCCGGGCGACCACACACTGGGCGCACTGCCAGGAGCTGGCCCGTGCGTATCCCGAGATCGAAGTGGTACCGGACTCGCTGTTCGTCCAGGACGGGCCGTATATCACGGGGGCGGGAATCAGCGCGGGCATCGACCTCGGCCTGGCCCTGGTGGAAAGCGATTACGGTCCCGACGTCGCCCGGCGGGTGGCGCGTTGGATGGTGGTCTTTTTGCAGCGCCCCGGCGGTCAAGCCCAATTCAGCGTGTGGACGGAGGCGGCGCTGCCGGTCGAGAGCGGACTGCGCGAGATCCTCGACGCGGTGGTCGCCGATCCCGGCGCCGATCACTCGATCGCCGCGATGGCTGAACGCGCTGTGGTCAGCGAACGGCACCTGGTACGCATGTTTCACGATCAGGTCGGACTGACCCCAGCCCGCTTCGTCGAACAGGCGCGGCTCGAGGCGGCGAAAGTGTTACTCGCGACCGGAGATCACGGACAAGAAGCCGTCGCGCGCCGGGCCGGTTTCGGGTCTGCAGACACCATGCGGCGCGCCTTTCGGCGCGCTCTCGGGGTCTCCCCCAGCACATATCGAAATCGCTTCCGAACCACCGGTATCCACCGCTGACCAGTTCTCCACCCACCCTCCTGTCAGCGGGCCGGAGGTGAAGAACACGGGCCGGGACACGACCGAGGATTCCGCGGGGTGAAGAAGCTGCGCCGGCAGATATCTCGGCTCCGGTACGGGGCCTATGTACGCTGGTGGATTACCTGATGGATACCGCCCATGAAGGCGCGAAAGACGATCCGAAGTGCGGGACGTGCTAACGGTGCGAGCAGCCGTCCCGCGCGACCGGCGTCAATGGCTACCGTCCACCGGAGCCGGGTTCCGGTGGCTGTTGCATCCAGGACATAGTCTTCACCGAAGGCCTTGACGCCCGGGGCGGTGGTGGCCTCGGCCGCAAAGGTCATTCTCCGGTCGATGTCCCATCGGTAGAAATGATCGCGGACCCCGAGAAATCCAAGGACGACCACCTCTCTGATCGAACCGACACCACGGCGACCGTCAACCCATGTGGACGCGGTCGCCAGCGCGCTCCATCCCACCACGGCGTCATCAGCAGCGAGTACGTCCCACAGTTGCCTTGCCGGGATGGGAAATTCGTCTTCGACGATGATCTTGATGGTGGCGTGCTGGAAAAGAGCGTCGCCCTGTTGTTCGGTCGGTCGCCATGTCATCGGTCACGCCCTTCGGTCGAGGACCACGTTCTTGTGTGAGTGTGTGCTGCCAAGAAGTCTGCTGTCCAGCGCAGTACTGTTCGAGCGGCGCCGGTGTGGGCGAACAACATGAAATCGTGGATATGTCCAGGCATTTCGTAAGTGCGGGCGGAGACACCGTTTCTCAGCAGGCGCTCATGCAGGCGCGCCGCGTCACCGCGGAAGCACTCCGCCCCCGCGACTACGCTGAGGGTGGGCGGAAACCCACGACACACGCCGTCATCCATCTCCAGTGGAGCGACACGGGGATCCCTGGTTCGGTTGTTGACTCCGAGGGCCTGTGCGCATGCCATGGCGAAGGCGGGTGCCATGAGCGGATCAGGTGTTGAGCGGTCTACGCTGACGGCTTCCCGACATGAGATATCCAGCAGCGGTGACAAGAGCACCAACGCGCGCGGCAGCGGAAGATCAGCGGTGATCGCTTCGACCGTGAGACCAGTGCTCAGGTGGGCACCGGCCGAGTCCCCGGCAACGACGACTTGCGCCCCGCTGTTGCACAGCCAGCGGTAGGCGGCCACTGCGTCGTGGAGCGCCGCGGGATAACGGTTCTCGGGAGCCAAGCGATAATTCGCGGCGAAGACCGGTAGTCCGGTGATGGCGGACAGCCGGGTGGTGATTCCGCGGTAATGCGCGGCGGAGGTGGAGATGTAGCCGCCGCCGTGAAGGTAGAGGATCACGGTGTCGAGCCGGGTGACGCCGGCGGCGTTGATCCACTCGCCTGATATGGGACCGTACTCGTTGGACAGGTCGTGAATCTGGGTGATCTGTGCCGTTTCGTGTCTCAGTGACGCTGCAGCTGTGACGGTCCTGAACAACGTGCGCAAGCCACGGAGTTGCCACCCGGACGGGTGCGCGTGCTCTAACAGCGGCCGGACGACGATGCTTGAGGTCAGACGCAGCGTCCGGTGGAAAACCGAGACGCCATGCCCGTGCGTCACTGCTCGAGCCGACGGATGATTGTGGAGACGTCGGCGTTGCTCATCAACCATCGATCGAGGGCAATGTTGATGATTCCGCGTAGCCAGGCGTAGATGGTCCAGGTTCGTGGCACGATGCTGGTGGGTTTGCGAGTGCGGGCGGCGTGCAGGATGGTTGATGCCGCGTAGTCGGCGCCGATCCTGCGGTTCAGCGGCCATGGCAGAAGGTCACCGATGCTCCGCCCGATCGGATCCTCGTCAAGGGTGGACCGTGTCAGAGCAGTATCGACGATACCGAAGTACGAAATGCCGACACTGACATCGTGGGAGGCCAGCTCGATCCGCAAGGCTCTGCCGAGCTGTTCGACACCGGCCTTGCTGATCATGTAGGCCGCTCCCCCCATCCCGGGGGCGAAGGCGGCGCAGGATCCGATGAGCTGAAAGTGCCCGCCATGGGCGATGACAGCATCCATGGTGGCGCGCACAGTGTTGAGTGCCCCCACCAGATTGATGTCGAGGACCCGCCGGAACGCCTCGTGTTCGATGGTCCGCAGAGTCGCTGTCGGAGGGGTGACACCGGCGTTGGCGATGACGATGTCAAGCCTGCCGAACTGTCTCACGGCCAGATCGACTGCGGACCGCAACGCCTCGACGTCACGGACATCGGCGACTGCCGCCACCGCCGCGGCGGTCGGGCCCCCGAGTTCGACTATTGCTTTATCGAGTTGGTCTTGGTCGATGTCGACCAAGACCACGTGGGCGCCCTCGCGCAGGAAGCGGGCGGCGGCCTGGAATCCGATTCCTTGCGCTGCGCCGGTGATGAGAACCACGGCGCCCACCAATTTGATCGGTGCGAGCTGGCTCATCGGCCGACCACCAGGGCCGCGGTGTTCTGCGATGGCGGGGTTGCGGCGTAGCGCACATCGAACTCGGCGAGCCGGCATCGCCGCATCCGGCGCCGGAATGTGAACACGAATCCTGGCCAGAAGGTGAAGTTACGGCCCGAGGGGCTCAAGTAGTAGCTCTGGCAGCCACCGGAGTTCCATACCGAGGAGGCCAGTCGGCGGTCGACGGTATCGACAAATCGCCTCAGGACATCTGGGGCAACGTCGATGCTTCGGATGTGATGCTCGGTGATTTGGTCGATGGCGTCGAGGACGAAATCCAGCTGGGCTTCGATCGTGACGATCTGAGAGGTGTAGACCACCGAATTCGGTCCCAGGATCATGAAGAAGTTGGGGAATCCGGGGATGACGGTTCCCAGGTGTGCCTTCATTTCACCGCCGGCCCATACTTCTGCCAGGCTCTTGCCGTCGCGCCCACGGATGCGGGTGAACCCTTCGTTGCCGGCGAGTTTGAATCCCGTTCCGAAGACGATCGCATCGAGGCGGTGGTGAGTGCCGTCGACGGTTTCGATGCCGTCCGTGGTGATGCGATGCACCGCTGATGTCTCGACCTCGACGTTGGGCGCTGCCAAAGCTGGATAGTAGGTGTTCGAGAAGGTGGGACGCTTGCAGCCGAAAGCATATCGGGGCGTAAGGTTTTCACGCAGCCGCGGGTTTCGGACCTGGCGGCGCAGGTGCCATCTTCCGACTGCGGCCATGGGCCACAGCAGCTTTGGGAAGTAGACCAGTCCGGGGACCATGGCCTCCTGCACCGCGCCGACCAGCGATCGTGCCAGCCGTTGTACGGTCGGTACCCGGCGCATCAGCCGCCGCAGCCGCGGACTGATGGCCCGATCCGGATGGGGAAGGATCCAGGTCGGCGTCCGCTGGAAGACCACGAGTTTGGCGGCTTCGGGCTGAAGTTGCGGTATGAACTGGACCGCGGAAGCGCCGGTTCCGATGACGCCGACGGTACGGTCGCGCAGATCAACATCGTGGCGCCATTGTGCGGAGTGAAAGACTGGCCCGCCGAATTGGTCGAGACCTTCGAAAGCGGGAATGGAGGGTTCGCTGAACGGACCGGTGGCCGCGATGACGATCGATGCCGTGTAGTGGCGTCCCCCTGCCACCTCGATGCGCCACACCTGGCTGAGCTCGTCCCAATCGGCCTGGGTGACTTCGTGGTTGAGCCGCAGGTGTGGCCGGATGCCGGCATCGTCGACGCACTGCTCCATGTAGGACTTGAGTTCTTGTTGGAGCGGATAGAGCCGGCTCCAGTCGGGGTTGGGGGCGAAAGAAAAGGAGTAAAGGACCGACGGGATGTCACATTGTGCACCCGGATAGGTGTTGGCCTGCCAGGTACCACCGACCTCGGTGGCCCGCTCGAACACGAGGAAATCGGCGTTCCCGGAAGCCTTGAGCCGCATCGCGGCACCGATGCCGCCGAACCCGGCGCCGATGATGGCGATGCGTACGTGGGTTGAGGTCGCTTCGTTCATAGGTTGTCCAATCTGGATGCCGGTCAATGCCTGCGGCTCAAAGATCGATGACGATCGCGTCTTCGGTGGCCCGTGAGACGCAGATCATCATGGAGTCGGCCTGCTCGGCAACGGTGAGCACGCGGTCACGGTGTTCGACGGCGCCCTCGAGGACGTGAACGCGGCACGCTCCGCAGAAGCCCTGCTGGCACGAATATCTCACGCTCGGCTGGACACGGCGGATGGCCTGCAAAGCGGTCTCGTCGGCATCCACGTTGATGGTGGCCGCCGAACGAGCCAGAGTGATGGTGAACGGCCGGCCGTCGAGAACTGGAGGCGCTCCGAAGCGTTCACTGTGGAATTCCGGCGCCGGCGAGTGCGCACGTGCGGCTGCTGCGGCGGCGTCGATCATGCCTGCAGGCCCGCACACGTAGAAGGCCGCGCCATCCGGCACCTCTTCGAACACAGCGGTCAGATCCGGGATACCGTTTTCGTCATCCGGCAGGATCTGCACCCGGTTGCCGCCCAGGTGCATGAGTTCTGCGGCGAATGGCATGGATGCGCGGGTGCGGCCGGTGTATAGCAGTTGCCACTGGTGGCCGGCAGCGACCGCTTCGCGCACCATCGGCAGGATCGGTGTGATGCCGATGCCGCCGGCGACGAAGACGTAGTGCTCCGCGGCTGCGAAGTTGAAGGCGTTTCGCGGTCCACGTACCTGCAGCGTGTCACCGGGCCGAAGGTCGTGCAGTTCGGCGGATCCGGCACCGCCGGCGACCCGCCGCACGGCGATCCGATACTGCAGTCGGTCGCGGCGGTCGCCGGTGAGTGAGTAGTGCCGAAGCAGTCCCGACGAAGTGATGACGTCGATGTGCGCCCCGGGGGTCCACAGCGGCAAGGGTGTGCTGTCGGGGCGGCTCAGCGTGAGCGCCACCACGTCAGTGGCGACAGCGTCGACTGCGGTGACCAGGAGTCGAGTCTCAAAGCCGGTGCGGCGCAACGGTCGTGGTGGCGAGAGGTGGCCGGCGAATCTGCTCTGGGTGAAGACCCGGGAATAGGCACGGGACAGTGCACCCAGCGTTCTGAGCACCGGGGTGGGATCGTCGACGTCCGTCTGTGGTGGGGCAAGGTAGTTCATGGTTGGCCCGCCCGCGCTGCCGGGGAGACCGCCAGGTAGCGCACGGCCTTGCTGATATCACCCATCGACGAGGGGTGAAACCCGGGGCGCAGGTAGTAGTACATCTGCGCGAACAGGAAGGAGACACCGGGGACGAACCCGGCGCGGGCGGCGCGGACGTATTCGACCAACCAGGGACGCCGGCGGCGGATCGTCACATCGTTTCGATAGAGGTATGCCGCAGTGGAAAACCACAGCACCGCCAGTCCAAGGCAGGCGATCACGGCGGTGCGCGCTCGTCGGGCGTATCCACCGTCGACGTACTGGTAGGCATCGAAAGCGACGTTTCGGTGCTCCAACTCTTCGGCCCCGTGCCATCGCAACAGATCCAACATCGTCGGGTCGACGCCGACACGGTCGAACGCCTGATTGTCGAGCAACCACTCACCGACGACTGCGGTGAAATGCTCTGCGGCGGCATAGATTCCCAGTCGCTCGCTCAGCCACGACCGCTTGGCGGCACCGGTGATGCCGTGATCGCCGAATATGCGGTTGACCGCGAATTCGATCCGGCGCATCACCGGAGCGATCTCCACGTTGTGGGCACGCAGGTAGTCGCGGAAGCTCTCGTGCGAGGACGCGTGCGTCGCCTCCTGCCCGACAAACCCGACGACTTCCTCTTTGAGTCGTTCGTCATCGATATACCGCAGCGCCTGGGCGAAGACGTCGGCCATGGCGCGCTCGCCCTCGGGCAAGACCAGGTGCATCACGTTCCAGAAGTGCGTCGCGTAGGGCTGGCCGGGAATGTACTCCAGCGGTACGCCCTCCCAGTCGAAGCGCACGCGCCGCGCATTGATCGCCAGCGCCTCGTCGTTGTATTCGCGGATCGCCTGGCCCTGTTGTCTCTTCACTGCAAGCCTCCTCCACATTGAACGGCTACCGGAACAGTGAAACACACTGCATATGATTGTTTCAAGAAGCTGGCTCGATTACAGTCGGTTCGTGCATGCCGACCTGTTCGCCTACGCCACGACACGCGATGATGGCGTGGACGAGATTCTCGATGCCGCCTTGGACGTGTTTTCCAAGATCGGTATCCGGCGAGCCACCGTGGACGAGATTGCTCAGCGAGCCGGCTTGGGCAGGGTGACGGTGTATCGGCGTGTCGGCGGCAAGAACGAGATCGTCACAGCGGTGCTGGTCAGGGAATCCCAGAAGCTCTTCCAGACGGTACGCGACGCGGCGGCGGCCGCCGACGGGTTCGCCGACCGGGTCGTGCACAGTTTCGCCACCACGATCGAGACGGTTCGGCACAACGCGGTGTGGAACCGCTTACTCGACATCGAGCCTGACACCGTGCTGCCCCGCCTCACCACGGAGGGTTCACCATTGCTTTCGGGCGCCGTTGCCGCCACCGCAGAGGTGCTGCGAGGTCCGGACACGGCCGCGATCTCCGATCAAGACCTTCTCGCGCGGGCCGAGATCCTGGTCCGCATTACGCATTCCATCCTGCTCACACCCTCGGTGCTGTCGCCGCTCAGCAGCTATGCCGAGCTCGAAGCGTTCGCCCGGCGACACCTGTTACCGATTGCCGCGGCCACCGGCAGCTAGGCGTCCTGTCTGTCAGCTGCGGTGACTGTGTGACGCAACAGCACCACCAGCGTGTCGATCAAGACGGTGCGCACCTGTTCGTGGGTCAGCGTGCCGCGTTCGACCCATTCGCGCACAGCAGCTTTGACCATGCCGCCGTAGGCGCGGACGACGGCCAGCGTCGTGTCCCGCGCCTCCGAGGTACCGTCGAATCCCACCGCGTCCAGCACCCGTTCGGCGGCCTTCTGGTCGGCTTCGTCGAGAATGTGGCGCACCTCGGGATCACCACCGGCGCCTTCCACGCCGATGGCCAGCCAGGCCCGGCCATGGGCGGCAACGACCGTGAGCAACCAGTCCACCGAGGCTTCGATGCGCTCCTGGAGGGATCCGCTGGGTAGGTGCACTTCGTCCAGGTCCGGGACGAACATCACGGCCCGGACCACCTCCAAATACAAATCGCGCTTGGTGCCGAAGTAGTGGTTCACCAGCCCTCGCGCGACACCGGCGGCGGCGGCCACCGTTGCCATCTGCACCGCTGAATAGGGTTGCTCCCCGAACACGCGGATACCCGCGGCAAGGATGGCTGCACGCCGCTCGTCAGGTCCCAGTCTTCTCCACCGCGGCTCGGCAGTCATCTCGGCACGGAATGCGCTCACACGTAGTGCTTACCCTCAGCGGCCCGTTGCAGCAACGATGCGGGCACCACGAAGCGATCGCCGTACCGCTCGCGCAGTTCGTCGGCGCGGGCCACGAACCCGGCCATTCCGCCGTCGAACTGGTTGATGTACTGCAGCGCGCCACCCGTCCAGGCTGGGTAACCGATGCCCAAGATCGAACCGACATTGGCCTCGGCGACCGTGCCGATCACACCTTCCTCAAAGCAGCGCGCCGCTTCCAACGCGGCGGAAACCAACATCCGTTGCTTGGCGTCCTCGAAAGGAATGTCGTTGTCGGGCCGGTAGTACTCCTTGGCCAGCCGCGGCCACAGACCTAGTCGTTTGCCGCCCGGCCCGTCGTACTCGTAGAACCCGCGACCTTGCAGACGGCCGGGTCGGTCGAACTCGCCCAGCATCCGGTCCACCAGTGGATAGGACGCACTCGGCACAAACGGGACGCCCCGCGCGGCGGCATCCTCGATGAAGCCCGCCCGGATCTTGGCGATGGTCACCATGTTGATCTCGTCGAACAGCGTGAGCGCTCCGGCCGGGAACCCGGCCTGCAGCGCCGCCTGCTCGGCGGAGGCGGGATGCATGCCTTCGGCCACCAGAGACAGTGCTTCATCGACGAACTTCGCGATCACACGGTTGGCGTAGAAGCCGTACACATCCTTGACCACGATGGGCGTCTTACGGATCTGACGGGCGAAATCCAGGGCACGCGCCAGCGCCGCATCGGAGGTGTGCTCTCCGACGACGATCTCGACCAGGGGCATCTTGTCGACGGGCGAAAAGAAGTGCAGACCGATGACGTTGTCCGAGCGGTTCATGGCACCGGCCATCTCCGTGATCGGCAACGCCGAGGTGTTCGACGCGACGAGTGCGTCCTCGGCGGCATAGCCCGCGGCTTCGGCGAGCACTTTCTTTTTCAGTTCGATGTCTTCGAAGACAGCCTCGATCACCAGATCCGCTCCGGACACGTCGGAAACGTTGGCGGTGGCCAGGATCCGATTCAGGATCCGGTCGCGCTCGGCAGGTGCCATGCGGCCTTTGTGCACCTCGGTATCGAGAAGCTGGTGTGAATAGCCCTTTCCGCGCTCGGCCGCCGCGTCGGACACATCGCGGAGCACCACATCGCATCCCGCGCGCGCGGCTACGTAAGCGATTGCGGCGCCCATCATGCCCGCACCCAGGACCGCGACCTTGTGTGCACGCCGGACGGGATGGCCGGCGGGGCGCACCGTCACCTTGTTGACCGCGTTGAGGTCGAAAAACAGGGCCTTGATCATGTTCGCCGAGACCTGTCCGCAGATCAGGTGCGCGCAGTAGCGCGTCTCGATGGCGAACGCGGTGTCGATATCGACTTGCGCCCCTTCAACCGCCGTGGCCAGTGCGGCGATGGGAGCGGGCATGGGGTTGCCTCTGAGTTGTTTGCGCAAGGTCGCGGGGAACGCGGGCAGTTGGGCCGACAGAGCGGCGTCACGCGGTGTTCCGCCGGGAATAGCGTAACCCGGTCGGTCCCAAGGTTGGTCGGCGTCGGGATGCTCGGCGATCCAGGCTTTCGCCCGCGCCACAAGCTCTTCATCGCTGGAGACGATTTCGTCGATGATGCCGAGCTTGAGCGCCTTGGCCGGGGTCATCCGTGGGCCCTGCCCGATGACGTTGGCGAAGCCGTTGACGATGCCCAGCATCCGCACGATGCGCGTGACCCCACCTGCGCCTGGCAGAACGCCCAGCGTCACCTCTGGTAGACCGAGTTGAACGCCGGGCTTGTCCATCACGATGCGGTGGTGTGCCGCCAACGCGACCTCGAATCCGCCCCCGAGGGCGGTACCGGTCATCGCCGCGACGGCCGGCCTGCCAAGGGTCTCGAGGCGCCGAAACGACTCCTTGAAGTGGTCAAGCCCGGCGGCGATGTCGGCGATGTCGGCGGGCCCGGCGTTCATGAGCTTGTTGAGGTCACCACCGGCGAAGAAGGTGTCTTTGCCGGAGGTGATGACCACGCCGCTGATCGTGTCGCGTTCGTCCTCCAGCCGTTCCACGCAGAGGCGCAGGGCGGTGGCCATGGCGTCGGTCATGGTGTTGGTGGCGTGGTCGGGGTCGTCGATGGTCAAGGTGACCACGCCCAGATCATCTTTGTCCCAGCCGATGATGGTGCCGGCGTCAGTATTCGTCGTCATGTCTGCAGTTCCTCACAGCCGTTCGATGATGGTGGCGATCCCCATACCGCCGCCGATGCACAGGGTGATCAATCCGCGCCGGGCAGCGCGGCGCTCCAGTTCGTCGAGCACCGTGCCGGTCAACGCGGCACCGGTGGCACCCAGAGGGTGCCCCATGGCGATGGCACCACCGTTGACGTTGAGGATGTCGTCCGGGATGCCAAACTGCCGCTGGTAATGCAGGACGACCGACGCGAAGGCTTCGTTGAGTTCGAACACGTCGATGTCGGCGATCGTCAATCCCGCCTTGGCCAGCACCTTTTCGGTCGCCGGCACCGGACCGGTCAGCATGATCGTGGGGTCAGCTCCGCTGACCGCGGTAGCGACGATGCGCGCTCGCGGTGTCAGCCCAGCCTTCGCACCCGCCGCCTCGTTGCCGATCAACACCAGCGCCGCCCCATCGGCGATGCCCGAGGAGTTACCCGCGTGGTGATGGTGCTCTATACGCTCGACCCAATGATATTTCTGCAGAGCAACCGCATCGAACCCGCCGGCGGACCCGATGCCGGCGAACGAGGGCTTCAATGCGGCAAGCGATTCCACTGTGGTACCCGCACGGATCAGTTCGTCACTGTCGAGCAGGATCGAACCATTGAGATCGCGCACCGGTACAAGTGACTTGGCGAAGTATCCGCCGGACGCCGCAGCGGCGGCACGTTGATGTGATCTCGCCGCATAGGTGTCGAGGTCGGTTCGCGTGAACCCGTTGATCGTCGCGATCAGATCGGCCGAAACGCCCTGCGGCACAAAGTAGGACTGGTAATTGGTGATCGGATCCGTGGGCCAGGCACCGCCATCGGAGCCCAATGGCACCCGCGACATGGATTCCACGCCGCCGGCCAGCACCAGATCCTCCCACCCGGTGAGCACCTTCTGGGCGGCAGTGTTCACGGCTTCCAGGCCCGATCCGCAGAATCGGTTGACCTGAACCCCGGCCACAGTGTCGGCCAGCCCGGCGCGCATTGCGACGGTTTTCGCGATGTCGGCACCCTGGTCGCCGACCGGCGACACGACGCCGAGCACGACGTCGTCGATCGCGTCTGGATCGAGCTGCGGATGACGGCTTTTCAACTCTTGGACCAGGCCGACGGCGAGGTCGATCGGTTTGGTGCCATGCAGTGCCCCGCTGGCTTTGCCCCGGCCTCGTGGGGTGCGCAGGGCATCGAAAATCAGTGCATCGGGCATCGAAACTCCAGGGGTCGGTTGGGTCGGCAGGCTGTCACAAGTGGCGGGAAATGAGGTCTTTCATCACTTCATTCGCGCCGGCGTAGATCCGCGAGATGCGACTGTCGACGTAAAGCCGCGCAATGGGGTACTCCTCCATGTAGCCGTACCCACCGTGCAGTTGCAGGCAGCGATCGACAATGCGGGTCTGCTGTTCGGAGCACCAGAGCTTGACTTGTGCGGCGCGTTTGACGTCGAGGTCCCCGCGCACGTGGCGCGCGATGGCGTCGCCGACGAAGCTGCGCATGACTTCGATGACCGTGGCGATCTCGGCGAGCTCGAAGCGGGTGTTCTGCATTGCGAAGAGCGGTTTGCCGAAGACATGCCGGTCCTTGACGTAGGCCAGCGTGTGCTCATAGGCCGCTTCCACGGTTCCCAGCGCGGCCGCACCGACGATCAGCCGCTCCTGCGGCAGTTGTTGCATCAGCTGGACGAACCCGCGGCCTTCCACGCCACCGAGCAGGTTCTCGACCGGCACGCGCAGTTCATCGAAGAACATTTCGGTAGTGTCCTGGCCTTTTTGACCGATCTTCTTGAGTTTCCGGCCGCGCTGGAAACCCGGAGTGGTGTCATCGACCTCGGCCACCAACAGAGATACCCCTGCCGCACCCTGGGTGGGATCCGTCTTGGCGGCGATGATGACCAAGTCGCATGTTGCGCCGTTGGAGATGAAGGTTTTTGCCCCGGAGATCACATACTCGTCGCCGACGTGCATTGCCTTGGTCTTGATGGCTTGCAGGTCGGATCCGGTGCCCGGTTCGGTCATCGCGATGGCGCCGATCCACTCCCCGTTGGCCAGTTTGGGCAGCCACCGTGCCTTCTGTTCGTGGCTGGCATAGGAGTTCAGGTAGTGGGGCACGATGCCCGAGTGAACCCCGAGCTGCATCGAGAGCTCGCCGCCGCGCGCTTGTTCTTGGAAGAGCACCGCGTCGTGGGCGAATGTCGCTCCGCCACCGCCGTATTCGGTGGGTATCGACATCAGCAACAGGCCCAGATCACCGGCGCGGCGGTACAGCGCCCGATCGGGTTCCCCCGCAAGGGCGAATTCTTCGTGGCGGGGAGCGACTTCCTTGGTGAAGAACTCCCGCGCGAGCGTCGTGAGGTCGGCCAGTTCGGCGGCCAGTGAGTCGGACATACAGTACTTCCTGTTCAGCGTTGGTAGAGGGCGTCGATGTGGGTGGCGTACTTCTTGGCGATGGGCACTCGGCGCAGTTTCATCGTGGGAGTGAGCTCCTCTCCCCCAGGGATCCAATACTCCGGCAACACTTTCCAGCTGCGGACGTGCTCGACACGGGACAATCTCGTATTCGCCACGGCGACCGCATCGGCTATCTCGGCCTGCACTACTGGATGATCGGCGACGGCCTCGATCGACGGATCACCGATACCGACCCGTTGCGCGAGCGTGGCGACAGCGTCTGGATCCAGGGTGATCAACGCCGCGATATGGGGCCGGTTGTCCCCGATCGCGGCAACCGCACCGATCAGCGGGCTCGCGGCCTTCAGCGCTCCTTCGATATTGCTGGGCGACATGTTTTTTCCGCCGGAGTTGATGATCAACTCCTTCTTACGATCGACGATCGTGAGATAGCCCCGGTCGTCCAGTGCGCCGATATCTCCGGTGCGGATCCAGCCATCGGCATCGAGCACATCCATGGTCCGGACGGGATCGTTGCGGTACCCCCGCATCACGCCGGGCCCGCGGACCAAAATTTCGCCGTCATCGGCGAGGGCCAGCTCGGTTCCCGGAATCGGCACCCCCACTGAGCCATAGCGCGGCCGGCTTCTCGGATTGACCGTGGTCACAGCCGAGGTCTCCGACATGCCCCACGCTTCCAGTACAGGAATGCCGATGGCCAGCAGGAACTCCAACACCGACACGTCGATCGGTGCAGCCCCGGACACCGCCGCGGTCAGCACATCCAGGCCGAGTCGCGCGCGCAATTTGGCGAAGACGATTCGATTGGCCAGGGTGGCCGCGAGATTGTCGAACAACCCAATGCTGGCACCGGAGACGGTCGCCGCCGCCTTCTTTCGCCCGGCCGCAATGGCCCACCGCGCCAGCGCACCCCGGATACCGCGCTGCTCGGCGATGAGCGCTTCGACGCGAGCGGCGATTTTGTACCACAGCATCGGCACGGCGACAAAGAAGGTGGGATGGACCCGGCCCAGCACGTCGATGAGCGCCTTCGGGTCGTCGACATCGGTCACCGTGATCCCGAAATACATCGGCGCGTACTGTCCGATCCAGCGGTTGATCAGATGAGCGTCGGGAAGATAGGACAGCACCCGCCCGCCCGTGAGATCCCCCACCACACCCGAGATGATCTCCAGCTGATACAGCACGTTGGCGTGGGTCAGCTCGACCCCCTTGGGGTCCCCAGTTGTCCCACTGGTGTAGATCAAGGTCAATACGTCATCGCGACCGACTGCCCGCCACGCCGCGTCGAATTCGAAGTCGGCGTCACGACTCCCCGCATCGACGACATCACCGAGGGACACCACACCCTCCTCGGCAGCGTCGATGCACACCACGGTGGATACACCAGCGGTCGCGGCCGCTGCGCGCACCTTGTCCAAGAATTTGGCCTCGGTCACCACCACGCTCGGGGCGGCGTTGCCGAACAGGTACTCGATCTGAGGGACGGCACTGGTGTTGTACACCGAAAACGACACCGCGCCCAAATGCATTGCCGCCGAGTCGATGACGTGGAACTCGGGTCGATTTGTCAGCATGAGGGCGACCACATCCCCGCGGCCCACCCCGAGGGCGTTCAGCCCGCCCGCCACTTCGCGAACCCGGGCGCCATACTGCGCCCACGTCAGCGCGGCAGAACCATCGGCGCGCCGGATCGCCACCGCATCCCCGAGTTCGGCTACTCGGGTTTGGAACAGCTCACACAAGCTCTGGTGCATCGCTTCTCCCAGCTCAGTTCGCAACACTGCCGCAGTCGATCGCGCAGACGAACCACTCAGCCCGTCGTAATTGGCATGACGCCAACAGTGTGCACTCTTAATTGGCGCGCCGTCAACAAGAGGCCTCAGCAAAGCCTGCGACTTGAAACGTAGATACATATCGCGTATGTTTGATTCAGATGTAGGCGAAGCGATGGAGCGCTTCCCCGGCGGCCTCACCGGGGTCAGAGTGGGTCATCACCTGCGGCATCGGAGGAGACCAGGATGTGCAGCGCATCTCCCGACCACCGCCGTCGCTGCCAGCTGGCCCCGCCAGAACCGCAACCCATGCCGAGCTTGGACGGACTGTCGCTGCCGAGGCCTAGCCGGCGCGCGCCCCGGGCGCCCTACCGCACTGGCGAACTCGCTCGAACAGCCATCCTCAGGGCCTTGGACGATCTGCTCGATGAAGAGCCCATCGCCGACATATCTGTTCGAGCCGTCAGTCAACGGGCCGGAATTACCCGATCCGCCTTCTACTTCTACTTCGAGACCAAATACGCAGCCCTGGCCAGCCTCTTGAGCCTGCACTCCGGCGTCGACCTCAATTCGGCTTTCGGGCCACGACGCGCGGACGAATCCCAGGCCGCCTTCATCGATCGCATAGTCATCGGAATACGCGCCACCCTCGCAAACGAACATCCCGTCTGGGCATCGAGCCGCAGCGCCGCAGCAGCCGACAAACAGCTCGCGGCAATGCTGCAGCAGATCGAAACAACCGTCGTCCGACTCATCGTGCGCGCCGTGACCCACGAGGCACGACGCGGAGCCCAGCCGATCAGCGACGATCTGCCCCGCCTCGTACATACTTTGTTGCGAGCATCGCTGGTCGGCTGCAATGGCTGGCGCTTCGATGACGAGCCCGTGATGCGGGAACGGTCCACACTCATCGCGAAAGCGCTATGGCAACGTGCGTTGTGGCCACCCCGCGCAACCGTCGGGACGTCCACCAGTGTCACCGACGATGCACGCTTGCCATGAGTAATCGTGGCTGCCCTCCCTCGCCATAGGCAAAAGGCCGTCATGAGGCTCCGCCTGCAGACGGCTGGACCGGTCGAGGTACTCGTACTGTGGGCCCAATACGTCTACTCCAGCGCATATCGCCACCCATGCCCGCGGTGCAGCGGACCATCTCCGACGCCTAGAACGGCCGGATCGTCGGCGCTTGCTACCTTCGCCCTGTACGCCCACAAACAACGCTTGTGGGCTCACAACACCAGCGCGGCTACCTACTGACGGGCCCCGGGCGCAACCATGGTGGTCTAGTTCTGATCGGCACCGCACGCTATACCGCGGGAGCGCCCACGTGGCTGAAGGAGAACGCTCATGCAGTCAACCCACCATCACTGCACCGTGGTTTCGCCGAAGGCTGTCACGCGCAAACCACTACACGATCAGCTTCGCGGTCACCGTGGCCGGCTCTAACGTCTGGGCCGGGAACACCGGCGGACGGACAAGACGCTGCGGCGTCGGTGAATTAGCGGGACTGCACGCCCTGTCCCGGTCATTGGCGGCCACCGCTGCGATGTCCGCATTAGCCCTCACAGGAGCATCACAACCGCCTTTACACCACGACTGCATCACAACCGGCATTGCGGAGACCAGTACGGTATCTGCAATGGCTACGTCCACGACGACTCCGCCGGAGATAGGTGAACTACCGCATCCGAATGATCCGCGGTGGCGAGAGCTCGGTTACGACCCGAAATGGCCAACGGTGGGCCACAACCCGAAATGGCAGAGCTTTGGATACGACCCGAAGTACAAAGGATTCCAGCCGCCATCAACCCGCCTCCGCGAGCAGGCATCTCACGCGGTCGCCGAGCACAGGGACGCCTCAAGAGAGTAAGCCAACACTCAGGACACCAGCGGTCCTGCGTGGCCACCTTGATCATGGTTCGCGTTGCCAACCGCTTCAGCCAAGGAACCCAACAGCTTGAGCGCATCAGCACTGCTCGAACCGGGCTCGGCTTGGTACACAACCAATTCTTGGCCAGGGCTGGATCGCACGTCGAACGTCTGCATCGACAGGGTTAGTTCGCCGACGTCGTCGTGATAGAACCGTTTGTGCTCCCGCGTCTTTCCGCGCGCGTCATGGCGCTCCCATAGCTCCGTGAACTCGGGGCTCGTAACCAGCAAACCTTCGAGGACGCTTCGGATGCGCGGATGACCGGGAGATCGCCCGTGGTTGAAACGGAAGCCAGCCACCGAATTCCTTGCCACCTTCGGCCAATCACAATAGAACGTGCGTGCGTGGGGATCGGTGAAGACGATCTGCATCAGGTTTCGCGAATGCGTCCATTTGTGGAAGAGAACATCGGCAATCTCATTGGACGCCAACACGTCATAGGCGATGTTGAAGACGATCGCCGGATTCTCCGGCCATGCCGACATCAGCTGCAACAGCGCCGGGTCGAGACGGTCGCTGACTTCACCAGTGTCGCTGGGTATATGGCCGGCCAGCCGGTAAAGGTGTCGCCGACCATCGGCATCCAGCCGCAACGCGCCCGCGAGCGAATCCACGACCTGCGCAGAGGGGCTACGCTCGCGGCCCTGCTCTAAACGGCTGTAGTAGTCGACGCTGAGGCCCGCCAGAAGCGCGACCTCCTCCCGTCGCAAGCCCGCGACCCGGCGGTGCCCGTTCACGGGAAGCCCAACCGCGTCGGGACCCACCACGGCCCGCCGGCCGCGAAGATAGTCGCCGAGTTCGCTGGTAACCATACCGCGACTTTACCGGCACACGCCCAAGCCCTGAAGGGCGTGATACACCCAGGAGTTCGACGTCTCCAATGCCGCCGGCGTGGCAGCCGAATATGCCCAGGTGCTGGCTGGCTAGAGGCGATGATTTCGTATAACGGCACTGGGGGCGTGAATTCGTTGCTTCACGACAGGTGACGGAAGGACTGGCTGGCGAACGGAGGTCGAGCGACGTGCGCAGACCGGTCGCCGACGAGTGGTTCCCCACCGGTTCCGGATGACAGTCGATGTACCCACGCGTCATCGACTGCCGGCCACGAATGATGTTGCCGTAGAACGATCCTCCCATGCGTCCAGGTCAGCGCTCAACCGCTGCAAGCGACCACGGCAGCGGCGTAACGCGTCAGCACCGAGCACCAGGTGTAGCGGCGGGGTGTCGGATTCCACCGCGTCGATGATGACCTTAGCGGCGCGGTCGGGGTCACCGGCCTGCCGGCCTGCATGGTCAGCGAAGTGCGCGAGGACTGTTCCGACAGCCGCGGCATAGTCGTCGACGTGCGGCGTCGTGAAACGTATCGACTCTGTCGAGAGGAAATCGGTACGGAACGACCCAGGCTCCACCACTGTAACTTTGATGCCGAGCGGACTCAGTTCCTCGTACAAGGACTCCGACAACGCGCTCAGGGCGGACTTCGCCGCCGCGTACAGTCCCGAACCGGCTAGTGGGTCGAGCGCAGCGATCGATGACACATTGACAAGATGACCGCGTCTTTGTGACCGCAAATGCGGCAACGCAGCCTGGATGACGCGCAGTGGCCCAAACAAGTCGACGTCGAACAGGTGCCTGACCTGTTCTGCAGAGGCTTCCTCGATCGGCCCGAGGAGGCCATATCCGGCGTTGTTGACCACAACGTCCAGGCCACCCGTCACAGCGCACGCACGGTCAATCACCCCGCCGACCTCGTCCAGGTGAGCGGCATCAAGAGGCAGGACGTGCAGGCGATCCCTGGGCGCGTCGAGGCCAACTGTCCCGGATCTAGTGGTTCCGACGACTGTGTGGCCGCGACCCAGGGCCGCCTGGGCCAGCGCCCGGCCTAGCCCGCGCGAGATTCCGGTGATGAACCAAACCGACATGGACGAAATTCCTTTCTCTAGCTACCTCACAGCGTTGCGCCTCATCGAGCACACGCACCGCCGCAACCAGCTCGGGGCACTGCGACGAGCGGTGTCAGTGGGCGGTCAGCCCACCGTCGACGACGAACTCAGCTCCCGTGACAAATGACGATTCGTCGCTGGCGAGAAACACCATGACGGGCGAGATCTCATCGGGACGACCGGCCCGCCGCATCGGAGTGCGCACGATGTCGGGTTGCTGATCGCCCTGCTCGTCGAGGATCTCTTCGATCATCGGCGTTGCGATGACGCCGGGGTGAACAGAGTTGACCCGTACACCGCGTGTGGCGTATTCGACGGCGGCCGTCTTCGTCAACAGTCTCACTGCACCTTTTGACGCATGATATGCCGCAGCACCGCCACCACCGATCAGACCGAGGACCGACGACGTGTTGATCACCGAGGCGTTGCCGCTGGCGCGCAGAAGCGGCATGAACGACTTCATGCCGAGCCAGGTGCCCTTCTGGTTCACCGCAATCACGCGGTCCCACGAAGGTTCATCGGCGTCTTCTACGCCCTCCCACGCCACGATCCCGGCGATGTTCACCAGCACATCGAGGCGGCCGAAGCGTTCTTCAACCAGCGCAACCGCGTCGTTCCAGTCGCCGGCCTTCGATACATCCACGACAGCACTTTGGACTGCTGCGCCGTAACTGGACAGCCGCTCTGCAAGCGTTGACAGTGTTTTGGCGCGAGCATCGGTCACCACCACTCGGGCACCCTCGCGCAGAAAACTCTCCGCGGTCGCCGTGCCGATCCCCCCGGTAGCGCCGGTGAGCAAAGCCACTTTTCCGTCCAGACGTCCCGTCATCAATCTGTCCTCCTGTCAATGGTTTTGGCCACATGCGTCGGCCAGCGCGATGCCGCCACATCAGGCGGCCGTGAAACCGCCGTCGGCTGCGACCACGGCGCCGGTAATGAAGCTGGACCGCTCCGAGACAAGGAAACCGATCACCTCAGCGATTTCTTCTGGTTGGGCGACGCGACCAAGCGGGTGTGCGCCGGCGAAGGACCGAAGGTACTCGCGGCTGTCGTCTCGGAAGTTGTCGAGCATGTCGGTCTCGATCACTCCGGGGGCCACAAGGTTGGCCCGGACGTTGTGAGCACCGCCTTCGAGTGCGATGACCTTCGTCAGCTGGGCGAGGGCACCCTTCGACGCGGAGTATGCGGATCCCTCTGGCAGTCCCACAGTGCAGGCGTAAGAACCGACATTGACGATGGTGCCGCGACACTGATCGTGCATGACCTTGAAGGCTTCACGCGCGTGCAAGAAGGCACCACGGACGTTGATCGACATCAATTCGTCCCAGTCCTCGACGGTGGTATCAGTCAACGGTTTGTTCAACGTCCGACCAGCGTTGTTGACAAGAATGTCCAGACGACCGAAATGTTGTACCGCCAACTCGACGGCGCGAATAGCCGAATCTTCGACCGCGACGTCAGCCTCTAGGGCGATGACGTGATCATACTGCTCAGCAAGGTGATGCACCTCAGGCCGAATGTCTTCGGCCAGTAGCTTCACTCCCCTGACGCGTAGCCAGTGCACTGTTGCCGCGCCGACCCCTCGCGCTGCTCCGGTAACGATAGCCACCGCACCGTCAAGACCATCCCCTGATTCGACAGGATGCGTGGTGTCGCCGACCATACCCGTTCTCCTTGCATGTATTCGGGGGGTTGAAAGATGTTGCCTGCAGCTTCGGGTGACTGTGAGCCGCCTTGCGCCTGGACAAGCCGACCGTGTCGAAGTCGCGAAGCCGGCCTGACGGGATGCCCAGTTCTGATTCTGGGCGAGAGTCAAATCTCCTGCCAGGACGCCGGTTGCCTAGGAGTCGCACACCCAGGAACGTCTGCGCCCCACTTCGTCGGTCACCGTGTTCTCGGGAATGATGTGCCCTGGGTTGCATGGAGTCGGTTTGCTTGACTCTGGTCAGGACATCCACCGAAGGAGCCGCGTCCATTCCCGGATGTCCTCGCAGCGCTCGGCTGAACGGCACAGTCGAAATCACTGGTCCCGCCGCCGGGCGGTCAGGCCGGGAACGCGTCACACGACACACGACCACCCTTGTATGGTCAAACAATGGCCGACCCCCGTGTCCTGGAATTCGACCTGCCCCACCTGCGCCTGACGGCGCTGGAATGGGGCCCATCCGACGGCCGGCTCGCGCTGTGCGTACACGGTTTCCCGGACAGCGCCCACAGTTGGCGGTATGTGGCTCCGTTGCTGGCGGATAAGGGATTTCGGGTGCTCGCGCCGTTCACCCGTGGCTACGCGCCCACCGGTCCGGCACCCGACGGGGACTATCACCTCGGCGCCCTGATGTCCGACCTCATCGAACTGCACTCCGCGCTCGGGGCCCCCGCTGACGCCGTGCTGATCGGCCACGACTGGGGCGGGTGGACCGCCAACGCGCTGGCCGCCTCCCCCGACTCCCCCTTCGCCGCCCATATCGCGCTGGCGCTACCACCCATCCGGGCCATCTCGAACGCATCGCTCGGGCTGGCGCGGGCGGCGAAGATGGGAGCCCGCCAGCTCCGGATGAGTTGGTACATCCTGTTCTTCCAGACACCCCTGGTGCCGGAGCGGGTGCTCGACCGCGTCATCCCCCGGTTGTGGAAGGACTGGTCCCCGCCGGGCACCGACGTCGACGACGATGTCGCCAGGACGCTCGCCGCGCTGCCCACTCCCGCCCATCGCCGTGCCGCCGTTGGCTACTACCGCGCCAACATCCGGTTCACGCCGGCCTCCAAGCCCTACAAGCAGCTACACCGCTACCGGCTGAAGCTGCCGCGGGTCCCCGTTCTCTTGCTGCACGGCGATACCGATGGCTGCATGCAGGTGGGTTACCTGGACGGCGCGCTCGACTTGCTACCACCCGGCAGCAAGATCGAAATCATCCCCAACGCAGGGCATTTCCTGCAAGTGGATCAGCCCGAGGCGGTTACTGCGGCCATCCTGGACCATCTGCGCCAGGGCTAGGTCTGTCCGAGCCGTCCGGTCAGTGACTGAATGGTCTGGATCTCACTGTCCCGGTAAGCGCGCCCGTCGGGATAGAGCAGGTCGTGGAACCACAGCTTGGGTTCGGCCGGGGACGGGTGATCCCAGGAATCCCACGGGAAATAGGTCTGCGTCTTGCCGGCCACCAGCCCCCAGTTGTACATCGCGATGTTGCGGCGCTTGGCAATCGGCAGAATCGACTCGATGGTGCTGCCCTCCGGGCGAGCCAGGTACTCCGTGCACAGCAGCGGCCGCCCCAACGGTACGAGCTCGTCGACGCGGTCTTCGAAGTCGGCCGGCTTGCCGTAGGAGTGGAAGCTGATGACGTCGGAGTTGTCCAACTGGATGCGGGCCATCGCGCTGAGGCTGCCCGGCGCCCAACTCCCCTGCCAGACCCCACTGGTCAGGGGCTGGACCGGATTGACCGCCCGCGCCCACTGGAACACCTGCGGCAGCAACGCCGTCACCAGCGCGATCTTGTCGGGGCGTTCCGTCTTGCGGTAGACCTTCGCCGGGTTGTCAGGCTCGTTCCACAGATCCCAGCCCAGCACCCGGTTGTCGTTACGGAACAGGCTGATGACACCGGTCACATAGTCGTACAGCACATTCCGGTAACGCTGATCGCTCAGCAAGGCCGCCCCGGGACTCTGCACCCAGCCCGAGTTGTGCACACCGGGAACCGGAGCGTGCTGCGGGCCCAGCTTGGGATTCGGATCCCAGCACGAGTCGAAGAAAACGAACAGCGGCTTGATGCCATGGCTGGCCGCGATGCCCACGAACTGGGCCAGCTTGCGCGCAAACCCCGAACGGTCCTGGGTCCAGAGCTGGTCGTGCAGGAACACCCGCATGGTGTTGAACCCGATCTGCCGGGCCACCCGAAGTTCGCCATCGATGCGCCGCGGGTCGTAGGTGCCTGACTGCCACATCTCGATCTGGTTGATGGCGTTTGCCGGGATGTAGTTGGCGCCTACCAGCCAATCTTGAGCTTTGTACCAGGCATTGGCTCGCTCCGCCGGCCACCGCCCGGGATCTGCCGAGGCGAAGGGGGTTTGGGTCAGCGCCGCGCCGGCGGCCAGTAGAAGGGGCAGTTTGAGGGCGGTACGACGATCCACTGTGTGAACATAGTTTGCCAACACTCTCCTTACGGTCTCGCTTATCGAATAGCAACCAAGGGGCGCGGGAATCGTTATAACCGGGCCCGGGACGCGGGGAACGTCCGTATCATTCGGCTGGTGCGGTACCGCGCTCGCCGTGACGTCCCCGGTGCTTCTTCGCTGCGCCGGCGCTATGTGTTACGCCGACCCACCCGGCCCCACATCAGCCGATACGACGGAGTACCCGCCAGATGGCTTCGGTATCCGTCGTTTTCGCGACAACGACGAGGCGGCCGGTCCGATGAGGAAAACGGAGGTCCCATGATCGAGGTGATGTCGGATATGCCCGACGGCGTGACCGGGATCCGGGTGTCGGGCCGGATCAGTGGTGATGATCTGCGCGCCTTCACCCCGACCATGGAGCGGCTGGGCAGCTCGGGCGAGATCCGGATCGTCGAAGTCATCGCACCGGACTACGAAGGCTTCGGCCCCGGCGGACTCGCGGCCGACCTCAAGCTGGGCTTCGGCGCCCTACTACAGCACCATTCGGCGTTCAAGCGGATCGCCGTGGTGTCGGACAAGGATTGGGTGCGCCACACTCTGCACGCTCTGGCCTGGATGGTCCCCGGCGAGCTGGCGCTGTTCACCCTCGACGAGCTGGCCGAGGCCAAGAAGTGGGCCGCGGGTTGACCATGTCGCACGGACCATCGATGGCCGGACGAACGGTCGTGCTGGTCGGCGGAAGTGCCGGCATCGGACTTGCCACCGCGCGTCGGGCCCGCGCCGAAGGCGCCGAGGTGATCCTCACCGGGCGCGACCCCAACCGGCTCGCCGCGGCCGCGGCCGACGTCGATGCCCAGCACACCGCGGCATTCGACGCCACCGACACCGTGGCGTTGGCCCGCTTCTTCCAGGAACTTCCCGGGCCGATCGACCACGTGCTCGTCACCGCGGGAGGGCCGCGTTATCGACCGATGCTCGATATAAGCGAAGACGAGATCCGTGAGGCGCTCAGCGGTCACGCCGTGCTCGGACTGGAGGTCGCCCGCCATGCCCGCTCCAGGATCCGGCCCGGCGGCAGCCTGGTGTTGATGGGCGGGACCGGCGGCCGCCGTATCGATCATCACCTCGGAATCGTCTCTGCCGCAACGGCAGTGCTCCCGCCGTTCACCGCGGCGCTGGCGCTGGAACTCGCACCCATCCGGGTCAACCTCATCGCCGCCGGATTCGTCGACACGCCGCTTTCGGCGTCATTGCTGGGTGAAGGGCTGGATCAGCGCCGGCAAGAACTGGCCGCGACGCTGCCCATCGGACGGGTGGTTCAGCCCGATGACGTCGCGGCGCTGGCGGTTCATCTCATGGTCAACACCGCACTGACGGGCGCGACCTACGACATCGACGGCGGCCAGCAGTATGTCTGACGCGGTGATCAAGCCGGCACTCGCCGCGGTGCTGGTCCTACTCGCCGGCTGCACCGCACACTCACCGGGCGCCACCGCACCGCCGCAGGCGTCGTCATCGCCCAGCCGATCCCCCAGCGCCGCCCCGCTCGACGCTTCGACGGTGCCCGGCGCGCAGCCGCTGCTGGCCGACGATCCGATCCAGCTGGCCGACGACCTGATCGCCGATGAGCGAGCGTTGCGCGACCCGGCCACGCCGGAGCCGGCAGCGATCGATGCGGCGCGCCGTCAACAGGTGGCCTACCGCTCCATCGGCCGTCACCCGGAATGGGATGCGCTCATCCGACCGCGGATCACCGACGATCTCCTGGAAACCTACGACCGCAACGTCGACGCCCGCCGCCAACTCGCCGCCATGGCCCGTCCCAAGGACACCCTGCCGGCATGGACCATCACGGCTGCCCCGCCGGCCGAGGAGTTGCTGGCCGCCTACCACGAAGCCGAAGCGGACTCCGGTGTCGGCTGGAACTACCTTGCCGCGATCAACCTGGTCGAAACCCACTTCGGCAGCGTCTCAGGCGATAGCACCGCGGGCGCGCAGGGCCCCATGCAGTTCATGCCCGCCACGTTCGCGGCGTACGGCAACGGCGGCGACATCCGATCCCCGCGCGACAGCATCATGGCCGCCGGGCGTTATCTGGCGGCCAACGGTTTCGCGCACGACCCCGACGGTGCCCTGTTCCGGTACAACCACGCCGACGAATACGTGCGGGCGGTCACCGACTATGCCGCGCTGATCGGCGCGGACCCGGCCGCATTTCCCACCTTCTACCGTTGGGATGTCTACTATTTCACCACCGCAGGCGATGTGGTGCTGCCGATCGGTTACGCCGCCGATGCACCGACGCCGGTGGCCGATTACCTGGCCACCCATCCCCAGTAGCGCGCGACGGCCGCCCCACCGCAACGATGAGGCGGCCGCCGTCGTGGCGAACTAGAGCCGGACGAACGTATTCATCTCGTCATCCCACACGCCCCAGGTGCCCAGATCCGGGTTCCAGACGATCGTCATGCCCGTCGCCCAATCCGGAAGCTCCGGTTGCGCCGGCGCATCCGTCGGCGGGGTCACCGGCGTCGTCACCCACGCTGGTGCCGCCGGGAACGAGATCCGGTCCTGCGGCAGCGGGCCGCCGTGCCCCGGAGGGGGCAGGTAGCCCTGACCCGGAGGCAGCGGGGTGCCCGGCTCGCCGGCGTTCACGCCCGGGCCGGTCACGGTGGTGGGTCGCGGCGCCTGCGTCCGGTCAGCGCCGCCGGAGTTGTCGGAATTACCCGGACTGGTCGGACTCGGCGGCGGGGTGTGCGGATCGGCCTGAGCCAATCCGACTCCCAGGCCGCCCAAGCCGAGCAAACCAGCGGTGGCGATTCCAGCTGCGAAAGTCTTCATCTGCATCACATGTACCTCCGAAATACGTTGGAGTGCGGCCCGAGTCGGTGCAGCACTCGACGTGCACTTTCTGCATGTGACCCGTTGGCATCGGATGCATGCCCAACGGCTGAGCCCCCGCCCGCACGCCGGGATATCCCGTCACCCGGTAGGTAAACCTGTGAATTTGATGGGCGTCGGCGTGGATGAGCACGCTCGTGCGACGGAAGACCCCAACAATCGCTGGTGACGCCGCATCGTTGCGGGTGCCCAGCCAGGATCCCTCCAGTGACATCACAGGCCCAACTACTACTAACTGTGTAGTATCACGGTTGTCGGATCAGTCATACGGAGGCAACGGTTGTCGACTATTGAGGGGCTGCCTGCCCACGTCCTGTTCGTGCATTTCATCGTGGTACTGGCGCCACTGACCGCCGTGCTGGCCATCGTCTGCGCCGTGTGGCCCGCGGCGCGCCGACGGCTGGTCTGGCTGGTCGTCGCCCTGGCCGCGGCGACCACGGTGTTGACACCGCTCACCACCGAGGCCGGGGAATGGCTCGAACACCAGACCGAACGCACACCGCTACTGCATGAACACGCCGAACTCGGCGACACCATGGTGTATTTCGCGGTGGCGCTGCTGGTCGCAGCGGTGCTGCTCGCCGTCGTCCACCTGCGCGAAACCCGCGAACGCCCGGTCAAGCCGCTTCTCGGCTGGATTCTGGCGGCGGTCATCGTGATCACCGCTGTCGCCACCACGGTTCAGGTGGTCCGGATCGGCGACTCGGGTGCCCGATCCGCTTGGGGTGACGCGGTGGCGTCCACGTCCGGGCAGTGAATCGCCTTGACGGTCAGCCGATTACCGTCGCGGGCGACTCGCCGGCTTCCGGTGCCAGCCGATCCTGGATGACATCGCCCGCCAGATAACTCTGGCCACTCAGCACGAGGGCGACAAGGCCCGCGGCCAGCACCGCACGGCGGCGCTGGCGTTCCGGCGGCGCACCCGTGAGCGCCATCACCCGCACGCGTGCGTCACTCGGCCGACCGGTGATGTGACAGACGTCCGGCGCGACCACACGTGCACACAGCAATGCGGCGCGGGCAACGGCTTGTGCTGCGGTGCGGCGATCGCGGCGCGCGGCGTATTCGTCGGCGCACCGTTCGGCGGCCAACCGCACCACATGGCACCACGGCCTCAGCATCGGATTGATCCGGGCCGCCAGTTCGACCGCTTGTACATGCACATGGTGACGGTGACGCAGATGCGCGCGCTCGTGGTCGATCACCGCGCGACGCTCATCGGCGGTCAACGCGTCCGTCAAACCGGTCGTGAGCACGACCAGCCCGCCGGAGCGCCCGGGCACCGCGAACGCGTCCGGACGGTCGTCGTCGAGCACCAGGACCCCGGTCTCATCGCGGCTATGACCACGAAAGGCTCGATTAGCTCGGACCGACGTCCGTACGTTTCGCGCGTGCCGGACGGCGAGCAACACAGCGGCTGCTGCAGCGACGGCCAACACCGAACCCGCTGCGCGGCCGGCAAATTCGGATTGGTTCCACAGCACCGTGGCGCCCGCGACCAGCGATACCCAACTGCTCACCGCCACCGTGACCGCCAGCCAGGCCACCACCGGTACCTGCCAGTCGGGGTGAAACCTCGATGCCAGCCGCGGCAACTGCCACGTCAGCACCGCTGCGGCCAGCCACGGCGCACTGAGCAGTATGACGACGTTCACCGCGGCTCACCATCGGTCTCGTTGCGGGACAGTACTTCTCGAAGCAAGGCCTCGTCCTCGGCAGAGAGGCTGGCCACAAAGCTGGACAGCACATCCGCGCGGGCGTGCTCGCCGTCGAGCTCGCGGCGCATGCGCAGCGCCGCCTGCAGGGCCGGGAGGTCACCCGGCGTGGCCGCAAGCCGGTACCGGTGCGACCGGCCCGAGCGCTGCCGGGTCAGCGCCCCCTTGTCGGCCAGCCTGGTGAGAACCGTCATCACCGTGGTGTACGCCAGATCGGCATCCAGTTCGGCGCGCACCTCGGCCACCGTCATCGCCGCTCCTCCGGCCATGACGGCGATCACCGCGCTTTCCAGATCGCCTCGGTCTCTGCGCACCGCCCGCTCCTTTCATGACGAGCATAAGGCCCGGGGCGAGCGAAGCACTGCTGGCGAACGGGTGACCTAATGCCCTAGCCACGCGTGGTGGCTCGATTCAAGCTGGGGGTGTTCGAGAACGAGGAGAAGTGATGACCGGTCGTCGCCTGAGCGTCCTGGAAACGGGCTACCTGCAGGCCGAGGATGCCGATGGCCACGTGAGCCTGGCGCTCGCCGCGCTTGCCGTGTTGGAGGGCCCCGCGCCCGATACGGCCACCCTGCTGAGGACGCTGGACGAACGCACCGCCGAGCTTCCGCGGTGCCGGGAAGTGCTGCACGAGGTGCCGATGAGCCTGGCCGCACCGCACTGGGTGGTCGACCGTTCCTTCGACATCACCCATCATGTTCGGCACGTGGCCGCCGCGTCACCCGGCGACGACGCCGCGGTGTACGCCATCGTCGGGCAGGCAATGGAACGGCGGCTGGACCGCTCCCGACCGCTGTGGGAATGCTGGGTGATCGACGGCCTCGCCGGCAACCGGTGGGCGATTCTGATCAAGATCCATCACAGCATCGCCGACGGCATCGCGGCGACCGCGATGCTGGAGCGGATCTGTGACGATGGCGCGGCGGTGGTGTCGGCGATGGAACATCCCCGACCCGCGGCCGACCGCGGCCACCCGTGGAGCCTGAATCCGGTCGACTGGCTGCGAACGGCGGTGCAGGTCTCCACGGATGCGTCCCGGACCGCGCTGCGGGTCGCGTCCGGTGCGACCGAATTGGCTTCCGCCCTGTTCGCCTCGACGCCGCGGTCCTATACCGGCCCGCTGAGTGACCTGCGCAACTACAGTGCCGCGCGGGTGCGGCTGGCCGATGTCCGCATGGTCAGTGAACGGCTGGGGGTCACGGTCAACGACGTGGCGCTTGCCGCCGTTGCCGACAGCTTTCGTTCGGCGATGCTGCGGCGCGGCCAGACGCCGCGGGCCCACTCCCTGCGGACGGCGGTGCCGGTCTCGCTGCGCACCCCGGATGCGTTGCACATCCCCGACAATCGGATCGCGGTCACGCTGCCGCAGTTACCGGTCGAGTATGCCGACCCGCTACGCCGACTGCAGGCGGTCCACGAGCGGATGACGGCAGTGAAAACGGGCGGGCAGATCGGCGCGGGTGCGCTGGCCGTGGCGGCGGCCGGGCTGCTGCCGTACGCCATCACCGCGCCGGTCGTGCGACTGCTGAGCCGGCTGCCGCAACGCGGGGTGGTCACCGTCGCCACCAATGTGCCTGGACCGCATCGACGGGTGCGGTTCGCGGGATGCGAAATTCAGGCGTTGCTCCCCGTTCCGCCGATCGCCGTGCATCTTCGCACCGGCATCGCCATCCTCAGCTACGACGACGAACTGGTCTTCGGGGTGATCGCCGACGTGGACAGTCCCATCGGCCCCGACGAACTGGCCCGCGGAATCGAGGCCGGGGTGGCGCACGTGGTGTCCATCGCCTCGGCCGCTCGACACTCACGGCGGCTGGGCAATCTCCTGTTACTGGCCGGCTAGGCCTGCGGCACAAGCGAAACGGAGGCGCATGATGTTCTACGACCACGATATGGGCTGGTGGGGTTTCGCCGGGATGGGGGTTGGCATGGCGGTGTTCTGGGCCGCCGTCCTGTTCGGCGTCATCGTCGCCGCGGTGTACCTCATCGGAGAACGCCCGTCCGCCGCCCCCAAGGGGCATCAGCCGTCCGCCGAGGACATCCTGGCCGGCCGGTTCGCCCGCGGCGAGATCGACGAGGCCGAGTACCGGCAACGCATTACCGCGCTGCGGGACCACGCCCAGCGCTAACGTGTGGCCATGGCAGCCCCCACGATGCGGGCCTGGCGGGTCCGCACGCCCGGACCCGTGCGCACCCGACCGCTGGAGTTCATCACCACCGCGGTCGGCGAACCCGACGGCGACGAGGTCCTGATCGCCGTACACACCTGCGGGGTGTGCCGCACCGACCTGCACGTCACCGAGGGCGATCTGGCCGTACACCGACCCCACGTCACGCCCGGCCACGAGATCGTCGGTGAAGTCGTCGCTCTCGGACCGGCGGCCGCCGGCGTGTCCGTCGGTGACCGGGTCGGGGTGGCCTGGCTACGGCACACCTGCGGGCAATGCCGCTACTGCCTCGCCGGTCGGGAAAACCTCTGCCCGCAATCGCGTTACACCGGATGGGACGCCGACGGCGGCTACGCCGAATACGTCACCGCCCCGGCACCGTATGTACACCGCCTGCCCGCGGGTTACTCCGATGCCGAACTCGCGCCGCTGCTGTGCGCCGGCATCATCGGCTATCGCTCGCTGCTGCGCGCCGACCTGCCTCCCGGCGGGCGCCTGGGCATCTACGGTTTCGGCGGCAGCGCGCACCTCACCGCTCAGGTGGCCCTGGCCCAAGGAGCCGAAGTGCACGTGATGACCCGCGGGGACGCGGCTCGCGACCTCGCGCTGGCCTTGGGCGCCGCCTCGGCCCAGGGTCCGGCCGATCGCCCCCCGGTACCGCTGGATTCGGCCATTCTCTTTGCACCCGTTGGCGATTTGGTCCTGCCCGCCCTGGAGGCGCTCGACCGCGGCGGCACCCTGGCGATCGCCGGTATCCACCTCAGCGACATTCCCACGCTGAACTATCAACGTCATCTGTTCCAGGAACGCCAGGTGCGGTCGGTGACGTCGAACACCCGTGCCGACGCACGCGAGTTCCTGGCCTTCGCCGGGCGCCACCACCTTGCGGTGAGCGGACCCGAGTACCCACTGGATCGGGCCGACGCTGCGCTGGTGGACCTGAGCTCCGGCCGGATCGCCGGCGCGGCGGTGTTGCGCGTCGGCTGAGGGCCTGACTGGGGACTTATGGCCCTGCCGCACCGCCGACCGGATCCGTAATGTCGCGACCATGATGTCAGAGACCACGCCGGTGACCGTCCTGTCCGAGAGTGAATGTTGGAGCCTGCTCGGCAGTGTGACACTGGGGCGCCTCGTCACCGATGTCGACGGAGAGCCCGAGATCTTCCCGATCAACTTCGTTGTGCAACACCGCACGGTACTTTTCCGCACGGCGGAGGGCACCAAGCTGACGAGCGCCGCGATCAACAGAAATGTGCTGTTCGAGGCCGACGACACGACGATCAGCGAAGGCTGGAGCGTCATCCTCAAAGGCGTGGCCCAGACGCCCCGGACCGACGACGATATCCAGGACGCCGAACGCGCCTGGCTGTATCCGTGGACGGCCACTCCGAAGCCGCATTTCGTGCGGATCCGGCCGCTGCGAATCACGGGTCGGCGCTTCGTCTTCGGTCCCGAACCCGGCCACTGATGTCGGACGACGGGATGTCCCGGTCGAACGTCGACCAGGCGATCGTCGTCGCCGTCGACCGGTCGCCGGCGAGCCGGGCCGCGATCGAATGGGCGGCCGAGGAAGCGCTCCTGCATGTGCGGCCGTTGACGTTGGTACACGCCGTCGCGCCGGTGTACGTGGACACGCACGATCCTGTCCTGCGCGCCCGCATCCAACGCTGGCGCATACATTGCGCCAGAGAGCTTCTCGCCGAAGTCAAGGCTCATCTCGTGGAGCGCACGCCGCTGGATGCCGAGGCGGTATCGACGGTGCTGCAGGTGGCCCAGCCCGTCCACCTCCTCACGGAGGTCTCCGGACATGCCGCGATGCTGGTGCTGGGCAGTCGTTTCCATGGATCGTGGGGTGGCCGGCGTCTCGGCTCGGTCAGCGCGGCGTTGTGTTACCGCGCGCACTGCCCGGTAGCCATCGTGCACACACATGATCACGAAAGGGAAAGCGCACCCGTTCTCGTCGGCGTCGACGGGTCCGCGGCCTCCGACCACGCCGTGACCGTGGCCTTCGAAGAGGCCGCTCGCCGCCGCGTCGGCCTGGTGGCGGTGCACGCCTGGAGCGACGAGCATGTCCTGCAGCTGATCGGGGCCGACTGGGATCGCTACCGCGCGGACGCCGAAACGGCGCTGCACGCCGCCCTGCGGAACACGCGGGCGCGATACCCCGACGTGACGGTCACCGAGAAGGTCTTCTGCGATCGCCCAGCCCATTGGCTCATCAAGGAAGCCGAGCACGCCGGTCTGGTGGTGGTGGGTAGCCATGGCCGAGGCGTCGTATCGGCATTGGTGAACGGCTCGGTTGCCACCGCGGTAGCCGAGCGCGCCGATGTCCCGGTGATCGTCACCAGGGGCGGGTGAATGGGGAGCCAACTCGTCTGTCTGCTCGACGGAGCAACGGCGATGGTGCGACCGCTGACCGCCGCCGATTTCGATGCGGTTGTCGAGCTGGCCGATGCGCTCAGTGACGAAGACCGCTATCTCCGCTTCTTCACCCTCCACCCGTCCCACATCGCCGACTGGGCCCAGTCACTGACCGATCCGCCGGCGGGCGCCGTCGCACTGGGCGCCTACGACCATGGCGAACTGGTCGGCGTGGCCAACTACATCCCGACGAAGGAGCCACACCGCGCGGAGGTGGCGGTTCTGGTGGCGCGTTACCAACACGATCGAGGTGTGGGAACGGCATTGCTGGGCAGGCTGATCGAGATTGCCCGGCAGACCGGGGTGGAGCATTTCGTGGCCGAGGTGCTGGTGGAGAACAACCCCATGTTGCGGCTGATGACCGACTCGCACCTACCGATCGCGATACAGCGGTGCGATTCCGTGCTCAATGTGGACGTCGATCTACGCGCGATCCCGCAGAACCAGCAGTGAGCAATCGGTACCCCGCAGAATCGCCGCGGTCACCGGATCGACGAGCTGGGCGACGAGCTCCGGGTCGTCGGCCTGCGCGATGACGAGCTGGTCGATGTCCGCGCTCTGGGCGAGCAGATCGGTGACATCCCCGGGCCTGGGCAGTACACACACCAGGATGCCTGCGTCGTCGGGGTCGCGCTCGTCGAGGTATGCCTTGATCTTGGCCCGGATGTGCTCGGACCGCTCCGACTCCGCGGGCCATGGGGTGAGCGCCAGGATCGAGGCGTCCCGCAGGCTGGCCTCGTCGATCGCCTTCTGCAAGATGGCCCGAGGGTGCGGCCGGTCATCGAGGACGGCCACCACCCACCGGTGCGGTCCCGGGGCCTCACGCGCGTGCCGGCGGTGCACGACCGCCACGGAGCATTCGGCCGCCTGCGCCACCAGCGCAGCGGTCGACCCCCGCCGTCCCGGCCCGGAATCGTGAGTGCCCTTCCAGCCCAGGCACATCAACCCCGCCGAACGTGACGCTTCGGCCAGCACGTCCACCGGATCTCCTTGCAGGATGTCGGTCTCGACCTTGACTTGCAGTCCGCTGGCGTTCAGCGTGTCGGTGACCGACCGCAGCGCATCGGCGGCCTCCACGGCCACCGCGTCGGAGTCGGGGTCATCGGCTTCCACGACATAGATCAACCGCAGCGGAACTTGGCGGCTCACCGCTTCCTCGGCGGCCCAGAAGGCAGCCCGCCGAGCGAATTTGGATCCGTCGATCCCGACGACAATGGGCAGCGGCGAGGACGGCGACGAGGGCTGCGATGGAGAGGTCATGATGCACTTTCGGCTGGCTGGACGACTGCGGGTCACCTTCACGCTAAGCGCGCCCGGAACGCCCCGGTACGGTCTTTGGTCCTCAACCCGAGCGCATCAGTCCTTCCCCGACAACCGGCCGTGGTGGCTGAACCGGGCGGCACGGCGATGTATCCGGTCCTCGGCTCCGCGGGTCCGGCCGGCCGGCGCACCGACGGGCTCCCGGTAGAACACCGATTTGGTGACCTCGACCAGGAACAGGTACGCGACGGTCAGGCCTGCCAGCGCCGCGAAGTACTGCCAGGGCAGCGGGGTGAACCCGAGCTGCCGGGCCGGCGGCCAGTAGGTGATGGCGATACCGGCGGCGATGACCGACGCCGTCGACAACGTCAACAGCCCGCCCGGCCTGCTGCGGGTGAACGGAATCCGTCTGGTGCGGATCGCGAAGATGATGAGGGTCTGGGTGGCCAGCGACTCCACGAACCATCCGGTGCGGAATTCCGGAGGTGCGGCGTGCAACACGCCCAGCATCAAACCGAAGGTCAAGAAGTCGAAGAGCGAGCTGACCGGGCCGAACGTCAGCATGAAGCGCCTGATGAAGGCGATGTTCCAATGCGACGGGGCGCGCAGCTGCTCGGCGTCCACCCGGTCGGTGGGGATGGCCAGTTGCGAACTGTCGTAGAGGAGATTGTTCAGCAGGATCTGGCTGGGCAGCATGGGCAGGAACGGCAGAATCGACGATGCCGCCGCCGCGCTGAACATGTTGCCGAAATTGCTTGAGGTGCCCATCAATACGTACTTGATGGTGTTGGCGAAGATACGGCGTCCCTCGGCCACGCCGGCGGCCAGCACGCTCAGGTCCTTTTCGATCAGCACCACGTCCGCGGCGTCTTTGGCGACATCGCTGGCCGTGTCGACCGAGATGCCCACATCGGCGGCATGCAGGGCGAGCGCATCGTTCACCCCGTCGCCGAGAAAGCCCACCGATCGGCCGGTGTGCCTGGCCGCGACGATCAGGGCGGCCTTCTGCTCGGGTGAGATCCTGGCGAAGATGGTGTTGTTCTGCACGGCTGCGGCATAGTCGTCGGCAGCGAGGTTCTGCAGCTCGGTTCCGGTGATCGTGCCGCGTGTGGGCAATCCGAGCTCGGCACACACCTTCTCGGCGACCCGGGGATTGTCGCCGGTGGCGACCTTCACCTCGATACCCAGCGTGGCCAAAGCCTGGAGTGATTCGGCGGCAGCGGGTTTGGGCTCGTCGGCGAAGCACAGGAAGCCGTCGAAGGCCAAACCGCACTCGTCGGCGGCGGTGAGCCGGCTCAGCTCGGGTGCCGGCCGGCTCGCGACCGCCACCACGCGGCGGCCGTCGCCGAACAGTCCGTCGAGGGTGGCTTGAGCACCGTCGGGCACCGCCGTGCACCGGGCGAGAACCTGTTCCGGGGCGCCTTTGACGATGAGCAGCCGTCGCCCGTCGTCGTCGACGAGCACCGATGTGGCCCGCCGAGCATGGTCGAATGGCAGTACGGCCACACGATGTACGCCGCCGAGTGTCACGGAACCGACCGCGCCCTCGGCCAGTGCGGCGTCCAGCGGATTACCGCTGGCACCGCCGGCCTCGTCGACATCACTGGCCAGCAGACCGTGACGCAATACGGAGAGATCCTGAGCCCCATGGCAATCGAGCGCACCGATATAGGCGATGCGCCCGTTGGTGAGCGTGCCGGTCTTGTCGGTGATCAGCACGTCGATATCACCGAGGTCCTCGATGCACACCAACCGCTTCACCAGGACGTGCAGCGCGGCGAGCCGGCGTGAGCCGGTGGCCAGGCTGGTGCTGACCACGGCCGGCAGCAATTGCGGAGTGATGCCCACCGCGATCGCGAGCGCGAACAGGGCCGAATCGATGAGCGGGCGGCCCAACATGATATTGATGCCCAAGATGAACACGGTGAGCGTCAGAGCCACCCAGAGCAGGAGATAGGAAAACCTGCGCAGTCCCCGCTGGAAGTCCGTCTCGGGGTGCCGCTCCCCCAGTCCCGCCGCGAGCCGCCCGAACTGCGCGTGCTCCCCCGTGGCATACACCACGCCCACCGCTTCACCGGCGGTGACGACGGTCCCCATCAGGGCCAGGTTCGTGTAATCGGCCAGGCCGCGCGCCCCGTCGATGGTGTCGGCGGATTTCTGCGCCGGGGTGGATTCACCCGAGAGGATGCTCTCGTTGCATTCCAACCCGTCGACGTCCGACAACCGGATATCGGCGGGCACCACCTCACCCAGCGTCAGGCGGACCACGTCGCCCGGCACCAGATGCGTCACACTGTCCTTCACGAACTGGCCGTCGCGGCGGACCAGTGCGAAGTGGTGCACCTGTGAATGCAGCTGCGCGGTGGCCCGTTCGGCGCGGTACTCATTGACGAAACTCAACCCGATGCTCGCCAGCAGGATGACCCCGATGATGACCGCCTGGGTGGGGTCACCGAGAAAGAACGACATGACCGCGGTCGCGGCCAGTAGGAGCAGCAGGGCGCTGCGCAGTTGGCGGATGAGCACGGCCACCGCACTCACCCGGTGGGTGCGGACCGCGTTGGGGCCGAACCGCTTCTGCCGCAGCAGCGCCTCGCCCGAAGTCAGCCCTGTTGCGCTGCCCGCCAGGGCGGCGAACACCGCCTCGAGCGGTCGGACGGCGGCTTGGTCGGCATCCAGTTGGCTCACGGGCGGTGCGGCCACGTCGTTGCCGCGCCGCCGGGTCGGGAGCGCGGTCACCGGGCGCTGGTGTTCGGGCCGCAGACCAGCACCGGCACGGGTGAGTGGTGCAACATGTTGAGGCTGGTCGAACCAAGCACCGTCGCGGTCAGTGTGTTGCGGCCGCGGGTCCCGACCACCACCAGCTGGGCGCCGTCCACACGCTGCAGCAGGGCCCGGCGCGGCTTGGACGGATCGACGAACACGCTCATTTCGACGCCCGGATACCGTCGGCGGTACGGCTCGACGACGCGGCCGATTTCCTCGTGTTGCAGAGTCTCCAGGGCTTCCCAGTCGATCAGGAAGGGAATGGAAACCTCGCCGGGCGGCATCCGGGTCGACCAGGCGTGCACGACGCGCAGCGGAACGCCCAGCACGTCCGCCAATTCGAAGGCGACGGCAAGCGCGGCACAGCTGGATCCGTCCACTCCCACCACGATCGGTTGTGTTGTCGGGTGCAGGGATTCGCCGCGCCACGCCACGACGGGACATCCGGCGCGTGCGGTCATCTCCAGGGTGAGTGAACCCACGAGCAGGGCCGCAGCCGGGGCGACGTCGTCACCGCCCAAGACCAGCAGGCGCGCCTGCCGGCTGAGGGCCAGCAGCGTCTCGTCGACCGGGTCGGTCGAGGAGGTGGTGGTGATCACCAGATCGGGGTGAGCGTTGCGGACCCGCCCGGCGGCTGCCTGCAGGATTCTCGGGGCCGCCTCTTGTTGCACATCGATGTAGGCGGCGCGAACGGCGGCCATCGAATCGGTCAGATTGTGTGTCGCGTACGGCTTGGCGTGCACGATCTGCAGCGGCGCACCGAGCCTGGCGGCGAGCGCCCCGGCCCAGCGTGCGGCATGCAGGGAGGTGATCGAGCCGTCGACACCGACCACGACAGGTTTGGCCAGATCGTTCATCTCGGCTGACCTCCTTTCACGTTGTCGTCCTGATACCGGACCGCGTCGAGCAGGAGCCGCTGCTCGGCCGCGGCCACCGCACGACGCGTCCTGGTCACGGCGTCGGGGTTCACCGAGATCGACGTGATGCCCATCCGCACCAGGTGTTCGGCGAACGCCGGATTGGTGGACGGCGCCTGACCACACAGCGACGACGGAACATGGAACTTGTGCGCGGTCGAGACAATGCGACCGATGGCGTCCAGCACCGCGGCATCGGCTTCGTCGAACACCTCTGCGCAGATTTCCGAATCGCGATCCACCCCCAGCATCAGCTGGGTGAGGTCGTTGCTGCCGATGGAGACCCCGTCGATGCCCATCCCGATGTACGTGGGCAGCCAGTGCACCACCGACGGCACCTCGGCCATGATCCAGCGATGCAGTCCGCGTTGCCGGCCCAGCCGGGAGCCATCCACCAGACGCAGGCATTCGTCGAGTTCCCAACGCGTGCGCACGAACGGAATCATCAAGTGCACGTTGGGATAACGATCCCTGACCTCGGCCAACGCGGTCAGTTCCAGCATGAACAGGTCGGGCTCTTTGACATAGCGGTAACAGCCCCGGTAACCGATCATCGGATTGTGCTCGACGGGTTCGAAATCCTGGCCGCCGGCAAGGTTGCGAAACTCGTTGCTGCGAAAGTCGGTGGCCCGGTAGATGACGGGGCGGGGCGCGAAGGCGGCAGCGATCCGGCCGATCGCCGCGGTCATCGCGGTGACCAGCGTGGACTGCTCACCGCGAGCGATCAAGGCGCGCGGATGCCGGCCACCGAGCGCGTCGATGAGCATCATCTCCGCGCGCAGCAACCCGACGCCGTCCACATCGGCGGGGGCCACCGTCTCAGCGGTGTCCGGCAGTGCCAGGTTCACGTAGATCCGGGTCGCGGTGACGGGCGTGACCGGCGCTGCCGAACCGCCGGCCGGCGCGGTGCCGACCGAGACCGGTGCGGCCGTAGCGGCCTCGAGGATCCGGCCGTGCGTGCCGTCGACCGTCACCATGGCACCGGTCTTGAGCACCGTGGTCGCCGAGCGGGCCCCCACCACACACGGCACCGACAGCTCGCGCGCCACGATCGCCGCGTGACAGGTCATCCCCCCGCTCTCGGTGACGAGCGCGGCGGCGCGACGGATGGTGGGCAGCCAATCCGGGTTGGTCATCGGGGCCACCAAGACCTCGCCGTCCCGCAACAGCTGACCGTCCGCGGGGGTCCGGAGCACCCGCACCCGGCCGCTGGCGATGCCCGGCGCGGCGGGTAAACCGTTGAGCAGCACACCGTCACGTGACGGACGCTGATCGGGCACGGCCGTCGGCTCCTGCCCCAGAGTGGTGATCGGCCGGGCTTGCACCAGCCACGCGGCTTCGCCCTCGATCGCCCATTCGATGTCCTGCGGGTCCCGGTAATGCCGTTCGGTGGCGATCGCCAGTTCGGTGATGCGGTGCAGATCCGCGTCGGAGAGCACCCGAGCGTTGACCTGGCCGGCATCCAGTTCCACCACCGCGTCGCGCCCGTCATCGCCTCGCACGATTTTGAACGGTTTGACGCCGATGTTGGTGTCGACGACCCGCCCGGTGGCCTTGTCGATGACGTAGGTGTCGGGCTGCACCTTCCCGGACACCACCACTTCGCCTTGGCCGAATGCGGCTTCGATGACCAGATGAGCGCGGTTTCCGGAGCTCGGATCGGCGGTGAACGCGACGCCGGCCCGGTCAGCGGCGATCATGCGCTGAACGACGACGGCCATCTCGGGCGCTTCGGTGAAACCGCGCGCGGCTCGATAGGTGAGCACTCTCGGGGTGAACAGTGATGCCCAGCAGTCGGCCACCGCATCGACGAGGTCCTGCTCGCCGGTGATGTTGGTGATCGAGCGGTTCATGCCGGCGAACGAGGCGTCCCTGCCGTCTTCGCCTGCCGCCGACGAACGGACGGCCACCGGCATATCCGGCCCGAGAGCACGGTAGGCCGCCACGACGGCGTCGCGAAGCTCGGCGGTCAGGTCGGCACCGCGCACCACATCGCGCATGCGCCGGCACAGTTCGTCCAGACGTGCCGGGTCGTCGACGCTGCCCAGCGCTTCCCGGTGCGCGGCGGCCAGTTCGGCGTCGACACCACCGGCACGCATCGAGGAACGGTAGGCGTCACACGTCACGACGAATCCGGGCGGCACCGGCAAGCCGGCAGCGATGAGCTCCCCCAGGTTGGCGCCCTTTCCGCCGGCCTGGTCGGCGTCGACGAGCCGGATATCGGCGAGGTCCCGGACCTGGGTGCCGGTGTCTGCCGCCTTCCGCGCCGGCGTCACTGACGTGCTCATTTCGATGCCGCCAGCAGCACTTTCAGCGCGCCCGTCTGGGCCGGCCGGCTGAACACGTCGTACGCGTCTTCGAACTCGTCGAAGGTAAATCGATGGGTGATCATCGGTGCGGTGTCGATACGGTGTGCTGCGACCAGGTCGATGAGAGTCGGGGTGGAGTACGTGTCCACCAGTCCGGTCGTGATGGTCAGGTTCTTGATCCAGATATCTTCCAGATGCAGCGTCGCCGGAGCGCCATGCACCCCGATGTTCGCGATGTGACCGCCCGCTCGCACCAACCGGATCGACTCCTCGAACGTGCCCGGGGTACCCACGGCTTCCATCACGCAATCCGCACCCAGACCGTCGGTCAGTGAATCGACGACCGCGCGTGCCGATTCCGTGTCGGGGTTGACGATGACGTCGGCGCCGAACTTGCGCGCCGCCTCCAATCGTGACTCAGCCACGTCGATCGAGACGATGGTGCGGGGACTGTACAACCGCGCGGTGAGGATGGCGGCCAGGCCGATCGGACCGGCTCCGACGATGGCGACGACATCCCCTGGCCGCACCGTCCCGTTGAGCACGCCCACCTCGTAGGAGGTGGGCAGGATATCGGCGAGCATGAGCATCTGATCGTCGGTCACCCCGGCCGGGACCAGATGGGTGGACGTGTCCGCGAACGGAACCCGGACGTATTCGGCTTGGGTGCCGTCGATGAGGTGCCCCAGGACCCAGCCTCCGCCACCGAGACACTGACCATAGCGCCCGTCCCGGCAGTAACGGCACCGCCCACAGGCGCTGATACAGGACACCAGGACCCGATCACCGACCTTGCGGTTCTGCACCGCAGAGCCGACGGCGGTGATAGTGCCCACCGCCTCGTGGCCGAGGATGCGGCCGGGCTCGACTTCGGGGACATCCCCCTTCAAGATGTGCAGATCGGTGCCGCAGATGGTGACCGTATCGACCCGGACGATCGCGTCGGTCGGACTCTGGATTCGGGGGTCGGGCACTTCCTGCCACGACCGTTGTCCGGGACCTTGGTACACAAGGGCTTTCATGCGCGTGATCCTTCCGCGGCTGAGTTCTTCGGCGGGCTGGGTTTCAGATGGTGACGCAGCACAGCTTTCGCGCTTCGGCGATGCTGTCCTGTATCGGCTTGGTGGTGTCGATGCGGTGCGCACCGGCCCAGGAGTCGGCATCGACCGCCAAGGGGGCCGCCATCTCCGCCGTCGCATCCGACGAGGTGTGTCCGCGTCCCGAGATGCGTGCCTTGGCATCGTCGAGCGTTGTGGTGCAGACGAATTCCAGCATCGTCGCCGAGCAGCGGGCGGCGAGCCGGCGAGCCTGCGCGCGGTGCTCGGGATTGCGCCACGTGCCGTCGAGGATCACCGTGTAACCGTCATCCAGCAACAGCCGGGCCAGCCGCAGCACCTCGTCATAGACGATGTCGACGTTCTCGGCGGTGTACAGCCCGGCATGCAGGGCTCCGGTCGCCCCGCCGATGCGTCCGGAGCGCTGCAACTCCCGGCGGACGTCATCGGTCGACACCACGTGCGCCCCAATCTCACCCGCCAACGACTGTGCCAGCGTTGATTTCCCGGTACCCGGACCCCCACCGACGATGATCAACCGGACCGCGCCGTCGGTGAGGTGGGCGAGCGCAATGGCAAGATGCCGGCGGGCGTCGGCGCGTGCCTCCTGCCGCCCCTGCTGCACCCGGATGCAGTCCACCTTGGCGCGTACGACGGCGCGGTAGGCGATATAGAAGTCCGTCAGCGCCGGCGGCGCCTGGTCGCCGGCCAGCATGCCGTACTGCGCGATGAAGTGCTCAGCGAGATCCCTGCGGCCCAGGAATTCCAGGTCCATCGCCAGGAAGGCGGCGTCATCGACACCGTCGACGTAGCGCAAGCGATCGTCGAACTCCAGGCAGTCCAGCAGCGCCGGCCCGTCGGGCAGACAGAAGGCATCAGCGGCCAGCAGGTCGCCGTGGCCGTCGACGATCCGCCGATCCGCGATGCGCTGCGCGAAGAGGGACTGCCTACCCGCGATGAACCGCTCGACGAGCCGCTCGACCTCCATCACGGCGTCCGGGGCCAGGATGTCGCCCGTGAACCGGGTGAGTTCGGTGAGGTTTTCCCGCCAGCGGTCGGCGACGGCGTCCACGGTTGCGCAGGCGTCGATCGCGTCACTGCGCTCGGCGTCACGGTGAAACTCCGCCAGCACCGCGGCTATCCGGTCCAGCTCCGCGGTCACGGATCGGCCACCGGTGACCATGGTGGCCAGGCAGACCGAATCGGGGTGACGCCGCATGACGATCACCGGCTCGGCAGGGCCGGCCTGCGGACCATTCAGGTGCGCGACTCCCAGATAGCTCGACGGTGCCAACCGCCGGTTCAGTTGAACCTCACGTTGGCAGACATTCTCGCGGGCCTCGACGGTCCGGAAGTCCAAGAAGTCGGTGACCACCGGTTTCTTGGCTTTGAAAGCCCGGTCACCGACCAACAACACGACACCGGTGTGTGTTTCGTGAACGGTCGCGGCGTCAGATGCTGGTTGCATATCCACCATGCTGGCCGCCGGCACCGGCCACCGACAGCGGTCGAGGGACCCGGGTGGTGCGCCGATGGTCCTCGTTGTTCAGGGCACAAAGACTCTTTTCATCCCGGCTGCCGCGGGCTTCATCGATTTGTGGGACCTATGGCCCTTACGCCGGCTTCACATCGACGCCAGGGTAAAGACGTGCCGACAGCGACGATGAAGGGAGCGATCATGCCGCAGACCACGGTGGGCACCGACGTCCTCAAGGAGGCGGTGCAGCTGGCATGCCGGGCGCCGTCGATTCACAACAGCCAGCCATGGCGTTGGATCGCCGGCACCAGCACGCTGGAACTCCATCTCGATGCGAGCCGGCTGGTCAGGTCCGATTCCTCGGGCCGTCAGGCCCTGATCAGCTGCGGTGCCGTGCTCGACCACCTGCAAGTGGCGATGGCAGCCGCCGGATGGACATCGTTCGTGGACCGTTACCCCAACCCCAACGATCATCGCCATCTCGCCTCGATCGACTTCGCCCCGATGGAATACGTCACCGAAGGCCACCACCGCCGGGCGCAGACCATCGGCCGGCGCCGCACGGATCGGCTCCCTTTCGCCGCCCCGACGAATCCCGATGCCGTCGAGGCCGCACTGCGGCAGGCCGTGGCCGATGCCGCCCTCCTCGATGTCCTCGGCGACGACGCCCGACCGGCACTCGTCGAAGCCGCGGCCGGCACCGAGGCCGCGCGACTGTACGACTCCGCATACCACGCCGAATTGGATTGGTGGACATCCTCTCTCGATCCCACCACCGGTATCCCGCACAGCGCGTTGATCTCGGCGGCCGAGCGGGACCGGGTTGCCCTCGGCCGCCGTTTCCCGGTCACCCACCAGCAGGAGCAGCGGCGCGAAGTGCCACAGGACCGCTCGCTCATCGTGGTGCTGTCCGCCTATGACGACACCCGCCAAGACGTGCTCCGCTGCGGCGAAGCGCTATCCGCGGCGCTGCTGACTGCCACCATGGATGGGCTCGCGACGTGCACACTGACCCATCTGACCGAGACGCCGGCCGGCAGCGACGTCGTCAGCTCGCTGACGGGCCGTCCACTGCCGGAGCTGCTGATCAGGGTGGGCACCGCACCCGCCGATGAGGACGCTCCTCCACCGACCCCGCGCCGGCCGCTGGCCGAAGTATTGACTGTCAATCGCTGAGCCCGCGGGCCAGTCACCTCGAAAGGAATCGGCATGAGCCACAAGCACTCCAAGAAGCACCTCGACCAGCTGACCGTCAAGATCGACGTGGATCGGATCGGTGAAGGCACCAGGGCCATCGCCCGGATGGACTGGGAGAACGGCGAACTGATCGGCCGGGGCCGAACCACCCTGGACCCGGACGATCACTTCCCCGACGAGGTCGGTGAGAATCTCGCCATCGCGCGGGCGTTGTCGGACATCGCCGGCAAGCTCTACGCCGCGACCGCTTCGGAGATCCAGCTGGTGACCGGCGAACGAGTTTCGGTCCGCTGAGTGGGCAACGCGCCATGATCACCGCCTGCCATATTCCGCCGCAGCGCCCCCGAGAGCCCGCTAACGTCAGCATCATGAGTGCGGACAACGCCGCAGAGTCCGGGGCCCTGCGGGTCTTCCTCGTCGACGATCACGAGGTGGTGCGGCGCGGGCTGATCGACCTGCTCAGCGCCGACCCCGAACTGCGCGTCGTCGGCGAGGCTGGTTCGGTGGCACAAGCCATGACGTTGATCCCCGCCACCCGACCCGACGTGGCGGTCCTCGACGTGCGTCTGCCGGACGGCAACGGCATCGAACTGTGCCGCGACCTGCTCTCGGAGCTGCCCGAACTCAGTTGTCTGATGCTGACGTCCTTCACCTCCGATCAGGCCATGTTGGACGCCATCCTGGCCGGAGCCAGCGGCTATGTGCTCAAAGACATCAGGGGCATGCAACTGGCCCAGGCGATCAAAGACGTCGGGGCGGGCCGTTCGCTGCTGGACAATCGAGCGGCCGCCGTATTGATGGCCAAGCTGCGCGGCACGACCCGACGCGCCGATCCGCTGTCGAAGCTCAGCGAGCAGGAGCGTGTGCTGCTCCAACTGATCGGTGAAGGGCTCACCAACAGGCAGATCGCCGCCAGGATGTTCCTGGCCGAGAAGACCGTCAAGAATTACGTGTCGCGGCTGCTGACCAAACTGGGGATGGAACGCCGCACCCAGGCAGCGGTGTTCATCTCCAAGCTCGATCAACCCAGCCACGAAGACCCCGAATAGGCGTCCGCCGATCCAACGGCATCACGGTGTGCCGGTGACCGTATCCATGTCATGTGCGCCTGCGGCGGTCAACCGATTCGCCAGATCGGCCAGGGCGCGGGCGGCGGCCAGTTCGTCGTCGATGGCGACAAGTCTGGGATTCCGGTTCCCGACCCGGCTGAATCCCACGCCGGTGGATGTCCTGCCCAGCCGGTGCAGTTCCGCTCGAGCGCGGGTTTGTCCCAGGTACTCGTCGAAGCGCACGTCGATGGTCCAGTGCTTGCCACTGTCTTCGCCATCGGGGTGCGGGCACAGTGCGCCGGGCGGATTCATGGCTCCATCCGACTACACCCGCTGCGACCGCACTAGGGAAAGAAGTCCCTTTCCGGCGAAGCTCCCCAGGGTGGGGACCAGTGGCCCTAGTGGCGGGCCGGTCCGGCGCGCCATGGTTACCCCATGAGGATCAACGTGGTGCGACTGGCAGCGTTGGCGGCGGTGCTCTACGGGGCGCGGCGCTATTGGCGCAATTGGGGTACGACGAAGGAAGAGTGCGAGACGGCACTCAGCGGTGATGAACGGCTGCACGCCCCGCAGGTGACGACCACCGAGGGCGTGTGGGTCGACCGGCCCGTCGACCAGGTGTGGCCGTCGGTGGTCCGGCAGCTGCGCACCGAGGGCGACGGGAAACCCGCGGTCGGTGACGTGGTGTGGCTGGTCCCGCCCGGCCGGTTCGGTTCGCGCGACGGTATCGCGTTATCGGTGGTCGAAATGACCCCCGACGCGGTGATCGTGCTGCAGGGAGCCCCACCATCGGCCCCTTGGGAGGTGGTGTGGTCCCTCCACCTGGAGCCGCGCTGGGATGACCGATGCCGCTTGCTGGTCCGGACCCGGGTGGGGTTGCGGCATCCGGCCGAGTTCCTGGTGACCGCACTGGGCGGCCCGATGATCTCAGCCATCAATCGCCGACTGTTACTGGCCGTCAAACATGCGGCCGAACAACAATCGACGCAGCCCGCCGTGGCGGGCGTGGCCGCGCCGTGACGATGCGCTGGAAAGCGTTAGCCGACCAGGCTGCCCGAGGCGTTCCCGCCGCACTGTTGGCGATCACTCTCGCTGCCCTGGCGAGCGGCGGGCTCGCGTGGTGGCTGGGCGAACATGTATTGGCCCAGCGGCTTTGGAGCGCAGGAACTCTGGTGGCTCTGGTACCGGCGACGTGGTGGGTGATCGCCGCGATGAGGCGTCACCGGTTCGGGGCCGATGTGATCGCCGTGCTGAGTCTGGTGGGCACGCTCGCGATCGGCGAGCATCTCGCCGGCGCATTGATCGCCGTGATGCTTGCCACCGGGCGTGCGCTGGACGCCGCGGCAGAACGGCGGGCCCGCCGCGACCTCACCGCCCTCACCGACCGGGTTCCACCGCACGCGCGACGAATCGACACCGATGGTGTGACGACTGTGCCGCTGCGCGATGTCGTCGCCGGCGACCGGCTGATCGTCGGCCCCGGCGAGGTGGTCCCCGTCGACGGATTGGTCAACTCCGATGCGGCGACACTGGACGAGTCGGTGCTCACCGGCGAATCCGTCTATGCCGAACGCCAATCCGGTGACGTGGTGCGCAGCGGGGCTGTCAACGCCGGTGCGGCAATCGAGATCCGGGCCACGGCCACCGCCGAGCGCAGCACCTACGCCGGCATCGTACGGTTGGCGCAGGAAGCTGCCGCCCAGAGCGCACCGGTGGTCCGCCTGGCCGACCGGATCGCGGCCTGGTTCTTACCGTTGACACTCGCGGTGGCCGGTGCTGCGTGGCTGCTCAGCGGATCGGCCGAACGGGCCGTCGCCGTCCTGGTGGTCGCCACACCGTGCCCGCTGTTGCTCGCGGCTCCGGTGGCGATCGTGTCGGGATTGTCGCGGGCAGCCCGGATCGGAGTGATCGTCCGCAGCGGTGGCGCATTGGAAAACCTCGGGCGGACAACCACGTTGGTGCTGGACAAGACGGGAACACTCACCACCGGCCGGCCGATCGGATCCGACGTCCTGACCGCCCCGGGGTGGACGGAGACCGACGTGCTGCGGCTGGCCGCCACCGCGGACCGGTTCTCGCCACATGTGCTGGCCCAGGCCATCGTCGAGGCAGCCCACAGCCGCGGCATCGTCCTCGGTATGCCGCACGACGTCGTGGAGAACGCCGGGACCGGCACGACGGCCACCGTGGAGGCGATACGCGTGACGGTCGGCAGCCGGGCGTTGCCTTCGAGCCCACCCATCTGGGCGGGTAACGCACTGACCCGCGCGGCGTTCGACGGATCGGTCATTGCCTGGGTCTCGGCGGATGACGCGTTGATCGGTGCCATCCTGTTGCAGGATCCGCTGCGGGTGGACGCACCCCGCACCCTTCGCCGTTTGCGCGCGGCAGGCATCAACCGCATGGTCATGCTGACCGGTGACCGCCTCGCTCCGGCCGAACACATCGCCGCGGTGTTGGGGCTCGACCAATTGCGGGCGGAGCAAACCCCGGCCGACAAGGTGGCAGGCGTGCGGGCCGAGCGGGACAAAGCCGTCACGGCGATGGTGGGTGACGGCGTCAACGACGCGCCGGCCCTCGCGGCGGCCTCGGTCGGAATCGCGCTCAGCGGATTCGGTTCGACGGCAAGCTCACAAACGGCCGACGTCGTCTTGGCAACCGGGCGCATCGACCGGCTGGCCGATGCGATGCTGATCGCGCGCCGGGCACGGCGCATCGCCATGCAGAGCGCCGGCATCGGCATGGGGTTGTCCCTGCTGGCCATGTGCGTGGCCGCGGTGGGGCTGCTGCCGCCCACCATCGGCGCTTTGCTACAGGAGATGATCGATCTGGCCGTCATCCTCAACGCACTACGGGCACTGAACACGCCGGGCGTCGGCGGACCCGCCTTGGCGCCTGACACCGAAGCATTGCTTCGTCGTTTCTCCGAGGAACACGACCGCATGCGCGGCGAGTTGGGAGTTTTCCGTGCGGCCGCACACCGCCTGTCCGGCGGCGACCTCACCGGCGCGCTGCCGCTGGTGCGACGCGCCGACGCCTTCGCCCAACAGGTCATCCTGCCGCACGAACACGCCGAAGACCGCGGTCTGTATCCGGCACTGGCCGCCCCGCTGGGCGGACCGGAAGCCACCGCGACGATGAGCCGGATGCACGCCGAGATCGATCGGTTGGTGCGCCGGCTACACACCCACCTCACCGTGGCCGACGATCGGGGCGGCATCGCCGATGCCCAGCACGAAGACCTGCTTGCCTGCCTGTACGGCCTGGACGAGTTGCTCGCCGTGCATTTCATCGCCGAAGAGGAGAACTATTTCACCCTGCTGCAGCACACGACGACCGCTCCGCGGTGATGACTTTCTGCTCTATCGACTGGTGCCGGATCCGCGAAACGATGAATACCATCAGCCACATTCAGCGAAGGAGCACCTCGATGTCCACGCCCGCAAAGAAATACGGCATCCTGGTCGCCGTCGACGGCTCGCCGGCATCGGACGCCGCCGTAGCATGGGCCGCACGGGAATCCGCGCTGCGCCATACCCCGGTCACCCTGCTCCACGTCATCGCACCGCTCATCGTGACATGGCCGATCACCACGGCACAGCTGGAGATCGCCGAATGGCAGAACGACAACTCACGCCAGGTCCTCGAACAGGCCCAGAAGATCTTCCACGCGGCCGCCGGTGATGCCGACATGCCACCGGTACGCACGGAATCCGTACCTTCGCCCGTGATCCCCACCCTGTACGAGGTGTCGAGCGATGCGGTGATGATGGTGGTGGGAAATCGTGGGACCGGCGCGCACCGGCAGCTGCCCATCGGATCGGTCGGCGCCGGCTTGCTTCATCATGCGCACTGTCCCGTCGTGGTCGTCCGGGCCGGCGTCGACGCCGACACGGCCGCCCCGATCGTGGTCGGGGTCGACGGATCACCCGCGTCGGAGGCGGCGACCCGGCTCGCCTTCGAAGAGGCGTCGCTGCGGGGAGTCGATCTGGTGGCCATGCACGCGTGGAGCGATACCGCGGTGTTCCCCGCGGTCGAGATGGATTGGCACCTCTACGAGGAGCAGGCACACGAAACGCTGGCCGAACGCCTCGCCGGCTGGCAGGAGCAGTATCCGGATGTCCACGTTCAGCGCAGGTTGCCGTGTGACCGACCCGCACACTGGCTGGTCGCCGAATCCCGCACGGCGCAATTGGTGATTGTCGGCAACCGGGGCCGAGGCGGCTTTTCCGGGATGCTCTTGGGCTCGGTGAGTTCCACCGTGGCACAGCTGTCTGCCGTACCGGTGATCGTCGTACGGGAGTGAGCACGGCGGTCATGACCGAGAGTTACCTACCGCGAAAGCCGGCGGCATGATCGGAGACGCCGCCGGCATCGGCACGCTGCCCGACGCCCTGGGCAGCCTGGACCAGATCGATTCGGTCCTCGCCGGTCGCGCACCGGCCGTCCTCCTCGATTTCGACGGCGCGCTGTCGTGCGCCGGCAAGGATCCCACCGCCGCGACGTTGGTGCCGGGAGCCGCCGGCGCGGTGCGCGCGCTGAGCGCCGTCTGCCCCGTCGCGATCATCAGCGGCCGTACCCTGTCCGACGTCAGAGCCACCGTGGGGATACCCGGGTTGTGGTACGCCGGTTCACACGGTTTGGAAGTGCTCGACCCGAACGGCCTCCTCCATCGCAACCACATCGCAGACGATGCTCTGCCGTCGCTGTCCAGGGCGCTTCACGAAGTGCACACCGCGCTCGCCGACATCCCGGGTATCGAGTTCGAAGACAACCCGCTCGAGGTGGTGGTGAACTATCGCCGCGCGACGGCTGACCGTGTCGTCGAGGTTCTGGCGGCGGCCCGGTCAGCCGCGCGGCGCCACCGCTTACAGGTCGCGCACGGACGCGGTGTGATCGCTCTTCGCCCGAACGTCAAGTGGGACAGGGGCGAGGCGGTGCGATCCATCGTCGGGCGACTCGCCCCTGACCACGGGATCGTGCCGATATACATCGGTGGCGGCGTGACCGACGAGGACGCCTTCGACGCCGTGAGGCGCGACGGCATCGGTGTTCTGATCCGCAACCGGGACGGCGATCGCTGTACCGCAGCTCAATTCACCCTGAACGGACCCGACGGCACCACCCGGCTGTTGACCCATCTGGCGGCGGCGTTGTCCCCTGCACGGTCGGCCGCGGCAGGCTGGGTCATCTCGTTCGAGGGGTATCAGCCGCAGGCCGAACGTCTGCGTGAGGCGTTGTGCGCGGTCGGTAACGGCACTCTGGCGAGCCGCGCCGCCGCACCCGATGGTGGCGATTCCGCCGCCCACTACGCCGGCACCTATGCCGCAGGTGTCTACAACCGACTGACCGATGTCGTCGACGGCGTGCCGGTCAGCAACGAGAGCATCGTCAACCTGCCCGATTGGCTGCCCTTGACCTTCCGCATCGACGGCGGGCGGTGGTTCGACGTCGACACTGCCGAGCTGCTCTCCTATCGTCAAACCATCGATATCCGGACTGCGGAATTCTTGCGCGAGTTACGGTTTCAGGACGGCGCCGGCCGTCGAACCTCCGTAACCCAGCGACGGTTCGTTTCCATGCACGACCCTCACGTCTGCGCGCTGCAGATGACGGTGGTCGCCGAGAACTGGTCGGGCAGCGTCGATATCCGCTCGACCATCGACTCGACCACCACCAATTCCGGCGTGGCGCGCTACCTGGCGCTGTCCGGGCGGCATCTCGAAGCCACCACGATCAGCGAACTTCCCGGAAATGCGGTCCTCGTGCAGGCCCGAACGACGCAGTCGCACATCCCGATCGCGGTGGCGGCCCGCACCACCCTGTGGGCGCTCGACCGCGCCGCCGAGGTCTCGGCTCTTTTCCGCAACGATCCGTCCGGCGCGGGACACGACTTCACCACCGAGATCGTCGCCGGCCGGCCCCTGACGGTCGAGAAGTGCGCCGTCGTCGTCACCGGCCGCGCTCGCGCGATATCGGTTCCCGGGGAGGCCGCCGGTCAGCGGCTGGCAGATCTCGGCCGATACGCCCAATTGTTCGACGACCATCGCACCATCTGGGCGCAGCTGTGGCAGAAGTTCGATTTCGGCATGCCGGCCGCAACGGAGTCCGCGACGATACTTCGCCTGCACATCATGCACCTTCTGCAATCGGTTCCCGGCCATGCCGCAGACCTGGATGCCGGGGTACCCGCGCGCGGATTGCACGGCGAGGCGTACCGAGGCCATATCTTCTGGGACGAGCTGTTCATCATCCCCCTGCTCACCCTGCGCTTACCCCAGGCAGCGCGCTGTGCCCTGGCCTACCGCAGCCGGCGGCTGCCGCAGGCTCGCCGGGCCGCGCGCGCCGCGGGATATGCGGGTGCGATGTTCCCGTGGCAATCCGGCAGTGACGGTAGCGAGCAGAGCCAGCGGTTACACCTCAATCCACTGTCTGGACGCTGGATCCCGGACAGCAGTCACCTGGCCCACCACATCGGGTCCGCTGTCGCCTACACCGCGTGGCACTACTACCAGATCACCGGCGACCGTCAGTACCTGATCGACCGTGGGGCCGAGATCATCGTGGAGATCGCCCGGTTCTGGGCCAGCCGAGCCCGGTACGACGGCGAGCGACACCGGTTCGTCATCGACGGTGTGATCGGGCCCGACGAGTTCCATTCCGGTTACCCGGGCGCGCCCGGCCAGGGCGTCAACAACAACGCCTACACGAATGTCATGGCGGTGTGGGTGATCCTGCGCGCGTTCGATGCGCTCGACGCTCTGCCGCTGCCGGACCGACTGGATCTGCTGGACCGGATACACGTCACCGCGGCGGAGTTGGCGCAGTGGGATGCGGTGAGCAGGCACATGTTCGTTCCTTTTCACGACGGTGTCATCAGCCAATTCGAGGGGTATCAGAACCTGGCCGAGCTCGACTGGACCGACTACCGCCGACGCTACGGCGATATCGGCCGGTTGGACCGCATTCTGGAATCGGAGAACGACGATGTGAACCGGTATCGGGTTGCCAAGCAGGCCGACGTGCTGATGCTGTTCTACCTGTTGTCGGCAGATGAGCTCCGCGGCATCTTCGCCCGGCTGGGCTACCGGTTCCGCCCGCGGCAGATTCCCAGAACCGTCGAGTACTACTCGGCCCGCACGTCACACGGGTCCACGTTGAGCGCGGTCGTGCATTCCTGGGTCTCGGCGCGCGGCAACCGCGATCAAGCCATGCGGTACTTCGCAGAGGTGCTCAAGTCCGATGTCTCCGACGTTCAACACGGGTCGACGGCCGAAGGCGTTCACCTGGCGGCCATGGCGGGCAGCGTCGATCTGTTGCAGCGCTGCTTCACCGGCCTGGAGACCCGGGGTGATCGCCTGGTGCTGGGCCCGATGTGGCCGGAGGCCGAGGGTGAGCTGACCTGCTCACTGTGGTACCGCGGCCATCGGTTGCATCTGGTGATCAGCGGACGGGAAGCCGACGTCACCGCCGATCCCACCGGGGCGCCTGCGATCGAGGTCGAGTGCCGGGGTCACGTTCAGCGTTTGTCGTCGGGGCAGTCCATCCATATCCGCTGAACCCGCCGGCGACCGCTGCTGCTGGGTCAGCGCGCGCCGGCTGACATTGAGGGTGAGCGGAATGAGATGGGCCGTGATGCGCGCACCGGCCGCCAGCCGGTGATACGTCGTCGTCACCAGTTGCGTGATCTCCACCCGGGAATGCCCGGGAAACCTTGTTTCCAGCGTGGATACCAAGCCGTCCAGTTCATCCCGGAGCAGCGATGGTGCCGGACTGTGGTCCGTAGCGGTGAGACTCATCAGCTGTCGAACCGATGTGGTGCGCGACCGCCGGGTCCGTCCAGCGCCGCGGCGAGCTCCCGGTCCCAGGTTGCGTGTCGGACCCGGTCGAGGCGCCGCCGCACCGCCCAGACGGAGCCGGCCGATGCGGTGGCGATGCCGCCCCACAGCAGCACGGCAACCGCCACCGCGTCGACGACGGCTTGACGGACATCGGTCGGCGCCGTGGTGTTCAGACCCTGCGCATTCACCCAGATATCGCCTTTGGCACCGGTTTTCGCCGGTGCCGGCCAGGGCACCACACCCAGATGGTCGGCGCCCGCGGCGGTCCACCGGGCCCAGACGGCGTACGTGCTCTGGGTGCGCTGCATGATGACCGTGGTGTCGTCTTGGGCGGTGGCCTGCACCAGGTGGCGGGTCGCCGCCTGGTCGGCGTAGCGGTGTGCTTGGGTGTCGTGTACCGCGGTGCCGACGGCTGCCGCAACCGGTGCGGCCAGAACGACGAACACCATCGCGAGAACCATTGCCAGATCCTCGATTCGGTCGCTGATCCGCACCAGTGGGTTACGGCTGAGCAATCGGGCTCCGGCGACACCGCCGAGACCGATGATGAAACTGTCCACGTCCGCTCCTCCGATAGCCGACCGGTAGTGATGTCCTCAGCATGTCCGATGTGCGCCGACACGCTTAGGGTCCAAGGTCACCGCCTGCGTCGACCTTTGGGACCAATGGCCCTTCCTCGGCCGGGCCGCAGGCCTTTACCCTCGCCGAGAAAGCGCAGCAACGGCCGCGCGCCACGATGAGGGGGAGATCGATGTACGAGAGCGCTGCACGACCGGTGGTCGTGGGAATCGACGGCTCACACACCGCTATACGAGCCGCGATCTGGGCAGCCACCGAAGCCAAGGCGTTGAACACGCCGCTGCGACTCGTGCACGTCCTGACCTCCGAGGCCGGGCCCGACCCCGAGGACGGGGCGACCACTCCGGAGACCCAGTATGCCGAGACGGCTCTGCGCGAGGCCTCTTCAGCGGTGAGAACCAGCGACGTGGGCGTCACGATCGACACCGCGATCGTCGCGGGACCGCCGGGCGAGGCGCTGACCGAGGAGTCGCGCAACGCAGCACTGCTGTGCGTCGGATCGTCTGGGATCGGTCAGGTGGCCAGCATGGTGCTGGGTTCCACCGCAATGGAGGTGGCTGCCCGCGCACATTGTCCCGTCGCCGTGATCCGCACCCGTGACGATGCCGAGACGACGACGGACAAGAACTGGATCGCGGTCGGCATCGACTCGGCTCCGGATAACCCGGACATCGTTTCTCAGGCCATGCGAGAAGCACAGCTGCGCGGGAGCGCGGTAGTGGCGGTGGACAATCGCGAAGATCGTCGTGTCGGCGCGGTTCCTGGTGAGCCCGGCTCGCGCGTGCAAGACCTCCGTGACCGATACCGCGGCGTTGATGTGCGCCCCGTCATCGACGGAGCCGAGGTGTCCGATTTTCTCGCCGACCACCCCGAGATGCACGTAGGGCTCGCCGTTGTCGGGAACCGCGATGCGGACAAGGTTGCCGATATCGTCGGACCCCACGGCCATTCCCTGGCACCGCACGGTAACTGCTCGGTGCTGATCGTTCGGTGAGAGCGGGGCTGGCTAATCCAGCCGCTCACCGTCCAGTCGTCCTGCGACGTCGCTGAGCGCACGCCGCGGCGTTGCAGGCAACGGGTCGGCGTTCGGCGGCAGCCAACCGATGCGCAGCAGCACCTGTGGGAAATGACTGCTGCCGAACACCCTGGCCTGCAACTGATCACGTGTCTCGGTAAGCTCCAGCGGCTCGGTGAAGATGCAACTCGCCAGCCCCATGGACGTCGCCGTCAGCAGGATCTGGCTGGTCGCTTCACCCGCTCGCAGACGCGCCACCGCATCATCCGCGGCGGTCCCGAGCGCCAGCAGGACACCGTGATCGTCCGCTGCGGTCGAATCTTCGGGTTGAGACAGCGCCGTGCCCGCGAAGATGCGCCCGGGCACCTGGGCGTCCAGGTCAGGTGCCGGGGTATTGCGCGCCGGAACACCGGCCACCGCACCGTAACGCCCACTCCACGCCGCCAGTTCGCTCAGGTAGCCGGCGTCTTCACCGTGCCGGCGTCGTGCCCACTCCAGGATCGCGCGGAAATCGTCGTCGGGATCGATGCGACGCATCGTCACTCCCATGCGCGCGGCACGAGCACCCATCATGGCGACGTGCCCGGGTGGCACCGGCCACGCGCTGAAGTGCCGCCGGTCGGTTCTGCGGCGCGGGATCGCCGAAGCCAGTGAGATATCCATCTCGCCGGCCGGGCCCCGGTGCAGCTCCAGCGACGCGAGATGATCGGGCTCCTCCGGGTTGGGCAGCCGATGAATCTTGGCCTGCCAGCCCAGTGCCGCCAGCGCGACGGCGCAGTGGTTCAACGCGATCCCGCAACTGACAAGCAGGTCGCGGCCGTCAGGATCGGTGTGCTCGAGCTGCAAGGATCGCTCGGCGAACAAGTGCACACTGTGCGGTCCCACCCGCCAACGCCAGGGCTGTGAATTGTGTACCGATGGCGCCCGCGTTGCCAAGGACAAGGCGGCGTTCGCCGTTTCGGTGTCGAGACGATAACCGGACATGGTGGGCGTACCTCTACTTCGAATCGTGGTGCCCTTGCACTCTGCGCGCTCGATGCGCGCTGCCGTCAGGGCCGGAAGTTGTCGGGGCGAAGGACCTATGGCCGGAAAGTGATCGCCAGGACGGCGAGATCGGTGACCAGAAGCCCGAGTGCCACCACCGGAACCCAGACCGCGTGCTTGCGTGATGCGGTGAAAAATGATGCAACGATCGCCGCCAAAGCCACGAAGGGCGGGCCGTATCCGAGAATCCCGAACCAGAATTCCCCGGGACCCATATGGGGGCACGCACCCTCGGTGCATCGCGCCAGGCCCATCACGGCTCCGAAAGCGAACAGCATCACCGCCATCGCCACCGGCACGGTCAACAGCGCCAACAGCCAGTTGAGCCACGCCGGGCTTCCGCCGTGCCGCTCTGCCACCGGTTTTCCTGCCGAGACGCCAGTCGAAGTATCCATCAGCCCACTTCCTTATCCACTCGTCCCCGGCGTGTCGCGGGACGTCGGGGAATCACATCACCCCGTGCGACCCGGGCACTAGGGCCTGAAGTCCCTTCGCGGCGTGGCCTCACCCGGGGACATATGGCACTGGAACACGGTCGAGCGCTACCACTAGAGTCCTGGGCAGCCGCTCGTTCCCGGAATCGAGAGAGGACGGCAGGACAACACGTGAAGATCGAGAAAATCGTTGTCGGCGTGGATGGCTCGGAACCCGGACACGTCGCGTTGGAGTGGGCCGCAGGCGAGTCGGCGCTGCACGGGGCAACACTGGTCCTGTTGCACGCCGCTGCACCGCCGATCGCCGCGTGGCCGGTGGCCCCGGCGCCGAACGGGTATCTGGAATGGCTGCGCGATCGGGGCAAGGACATCCTGCACGCGGCCGCCCGCACCGTGCACGAGGCGACGAACGGATCCGTCGAAGTGGTCACCGAGTACGCGCACGCGGCGCCGGCCGCCGCGTTGATCGACGCGTCGCGCACCGCCGGAATGGTCGTGGTGGGTTCGCGCGGTCGCGGAGCGGTCGCCCGTACCGTTCTCGGCAGTGTCAGCACCGCCATGGTGCATCGCGCCCATTGCCCGGTGGCGGTGATCCATGACAGTCACCGACCGCCGGACTTACGCGCTCCGGTCCTGCTGGGTTACGACGGGTCCGCGGCGTCCGAGGAAGCGACCACCCTGGCATTCGAGGAGGCTGGTCGCCGCGGCGTCGACCTGGTCGCCGTGCATGCGTGGTGGTCCGCGGGCGCCTTCGAACTGCCCGGATTCGATTGGGAGCAACTGCGGCCGGACGTCGATGCCGAGGTCGCCGGCCAGCTGGCCTCCTGGCAGCGCCGCTACCCGCGGGTGAACGTGCACCGCGTGGTCGTTCGCGACCAGCCCGGCCGTCGGCTGGTCGAATTGTCCGATACCGCGCAGCTTGTCGTCGTCGGAAGCCACGGATACGGGGCGGTGGCGGGCGCCCTTCTGGGCTCCGTCAGCGGCAGCGTGGCCCAGGCGGCGACGGCACCGATCGTGGTGGTGCGCTCACGCTGACTTCTCGTCAGAACTCAGCCGGCCAACTCCGCGGGACCGGGCGAACCGATGCCCTGCGCGACAAGGCCGGACCGCACCAACGCATCGACCACGAAGCGGTTCACCGGACGCGAGTGGAAGAACCCGGTGTGTCCACCGCGATACCATTCGATCTGCGGCCGGCCCCAGTGCTCCCACAGCCTGGTGACCTGTTCGCGGGGGTGCACCACCTGATCCGCCAAACCTGCGTAGATGAATCTCCCGGTGGGCGGGACACGTGGCGACAGGGCAAGCGGTGAGATCATCCGACCGAGCGTGGTGGCCAACAGGATTGTTCGGCGCCGCGGGTCATTGCGGTCCAGACCGGCATGCCGGCTCAGCAGGTCGATGAGGTCTGCGACCGGCACGCCCAGCACCGCACACGTCAGATACCGATCGAGGCTCGCCACCAGCGCGGCGATGAAACCACCCAGTGACAGTCCGTACAGTCCGATCGCGGCGCCCGGTTGCTGCCGGCGGATCCAGTCCAACAGACCGCGGATATCCCATACGGCCTGCGCTGTCGCGTGGATGTCGTCGAGAATGTCCGCGCCCGGAAAGACCGCGCCTTTGGGCAGCCCGTTGGCCCTGGGTCCGTGCATCGGAAGCACCGGGAGCACCACGTTGAGGCCCAGCGAATCGTGCAGATACCAGGCCCGGAACAACGCGAGATCGATGGCAGCCCGGCCCATCTCGGTTCCGTGAACGCACACCAACCACGGACGGGGCTCGCGGTGGCGCAAGAGAAGTCCATATCCCCTGGCGTTCGCGCGGTACGTGGTCCACCGCGACCCGCCGGGTTCGCCTGGCGCCGGGACGAAGCCGCTGTCCCAGCGCATCCGGGCGTAGAACCGGCTTCCGCGCCGTACCGGGGTCACCTCGACGTCTCCCAGCGGACCTGGTGCGGCGAAGAAGCTGGTGGGATCGGTCAGACAGCCGCGGTCGCCATAGAATTCCAGCGCGGCGACGACCTCGTCGTGAATCCGCTCGAACTCATGCTCGTTGCCGAGCGGGCGGCGGGCGCGAAGACCGATCAACGCCACCTCATCACGGAGGGCCTCGGCCGCCAGGGCCAGCGTCGGCCGGGCGATGGGCAGATCCTTCGAGCCGCCGTACAGATAGTCCCGCCAGGACCGTGCGTAGTACCCACCGGTCCGGGTGAACGGTTGGAGTGCGCCGTGCAGTGTCGGTCTCATCGTCAGGACGCTATCGGCGAGAACCGGCCAGAGGCAGGAGCACTGGGTCTCCACCCGATCCGACGACGACACCATCGGCGGTCATTGGCCGGCCGATCCCGTCGATTCCCCGGCAAGGTACTTGTTGGCGTCCGCCACCGCGGCTTTCAGCTGCCGATCCGCCTGATCGACATCGGACACGAACTCCGCGTCGTAGCTGTTCTGCGTCTGCTCCAACACCGACAGGCACATATGCGCCGCGGCGTGTGCATCGGTGACCGCCGCCTCGAGCTCGGCGCTCAGGTCGGGTTGCGGTGCGGGCAGATGGGCGACGAGTTCGACGGCGGCGATGTCATGCATCCTCTGACACGCCGCGGTGAGACCGGGCCGGTCACCGCGATGCACCGAGCGCTGCGCGGCGTCGAGCGCATTCTGCAGCGCCGTCACCTCGCCGTAGGTGGACGACCACCATTGCACGAAGGCCGTGCGCTCGGACCGGGTGATATGGCCCGTGTCCTGCGGGGCGCCGGACCGACCGATCACCACCAACGCCGTCACGACCAGCCCGGCGACACCGAACGTGACAGCGGCTACCGCCGCCACCGAGCGATACCAGCGACGTCGGGGTGCGCGAATCATGGTCATGATTCAGTGCAACGACCGCACGTGTTCGTGCGTGACGTCCTCGATATCACCGGCGGTGGCCGTGAGCAGTTTCTCGGCGAGGTCGTGCAGGGCCCGTGCCACCGCGAGTTCATCACCGATCGCCGGCACATCCCGGTCGACCGGATTGCGCCGGGCCACACCGCTTCCCGTCAGATCGCGGGTGTCACCGACCAACCATGCGGTGGCCCGGGTATGGTCATCGTGCTCGTCGACGCACACGCCGATGGCCCATTCTCTGTCCTGTCGGGTCGAGTCGTTCATCTTTGCAGCCCTCCTATTCGGTTGTCATGCACGGTAATCGCGCTGCGGTCCGGCCGAACAGGGCCGAATGTCACCTCCGGCCATGGCAACTTGGTCTGGGGCAACACGAGAACCTCCAGCCGCGCCTGCATCGCATCCAATTCGCGGTTTCCGAGCAGCGATGCCAGCAGCGCGGTGTCATCGGCCGTGGTGACGATCAGGTGATCAAGGTCGGGATGCTGCAACAGCATCGCGACCAGGTCGGTAGGTCGCGGCAGCACCCACACCTCGAGATCGGGTTCCGGGCAGACCGATTCGGCGATGCGCACATACTCATCAGGTTCTGTTCCGTGCGGAGCCAGCACCATCACGGAACTGTCGCGCAGGCGTGCCTCGACCATCGCGGCGCGCAGCACCCGCCCCGCGTCCGCTTCCGCTCCGATGACCGCGACCACCCACCCGTCCTCGGACACCCACCGCTGCCGCTGCGGATTCCATACCAACAGCACCGGTGACCGCGCCCAACCCAACACCGCTGATGCTCGGGCATCGCGCGCCGCGAGGCAGAGCAGCGCAGCACAGTGCGAGCGGGCGACGAGTTTGTCTGCCTCACCTCCGGAATCGATTCGCGTATCGACCCGCAGGCCGGCGCCCGCCGCATCGAGAGCCTCTGTCATCGCCGATCGGAGCGCCTCCGCGGCCTGCCGTTCGCGGGCGGTACGAGATCCGTCCAAAACCGGAACCGCGGCGAGCAGCAACAGGGCGGCGCCGCGGTCGGTCGCCTCCCGTGCTGCGGCCCGGACAACGGCGTTAGAGGACGACGATCCGTCGACGTAGGCAACGACCGGCGGGGTGGAGACGTCCATGGGCAAGGCCTTCGGTCATCCGAACATGTCAGTGATCACCTGAGGCTATGGCCGCCTGAAGCGTCTTCACGACTGGCTTTGGTCTCTGCGCGCAGGGACCTTGGTCCCATCCCCGCTCACCGAAACCCGGGTACCGCCGGATCCGGCCACGATGCGGGCGATATCGGTCAGGGCACCGATCACCGCATCCCCGCCGGTACTGCGAGCGAATCCACACGCCGCTTCCACCTTCGGCCCCATCGAGCCAGCGGGCAACGACAGCGCTTCGGCATCGTCGGGGTGGATCCGGTCCAGCCGGCGCTGCCCGGCCGTGCCCCACCCGGTGTACACGCCATCCACATCGGTGGCGATCACCAGTAGATCCGCGCCGAGTTCTGCGGCGAGCAACGCCGACGCGAGATCCTTGTCGATGACGGCTTCGACTCCCACCAGGTCGCCGTTGTCGTCGCGCACCGTCGGTATGCCACCGCCGCCCGCGCAGATGACGATCACCTGCTGCTCGACCAGCTGTTCTATGACACCGAGTTCGACGATGGTCTTGGGGTGTGGGCTGGGCACCACGCGCCGGAAGCTGTCGCCGTCGGGTGCGACCACCCATCCGCCGGCAGCCGCCAGCTTCTCCGCCGTGACGCGGTCGTAGACCGGGCCGATCGGCTTCGTCGGATGCCGGAAAGCCGGATCGTGGCGGTCCACTTCGATCATCGTCAGCACCGTCGCCACCGATTGCCCGGCGGGCAGGAGATTGCGGAGCTCCTGCTCGATCACGTATCCGATCATCGCGTCGGTCTGGGCACCCAGCACGTCCAGAGGGAACGGCGTGGCCTCGTCGACGACGTCGTGATACGCCGCGGCTTGCAACGCGAGCAGGCCCACTTGCGGCCCGTTGCCGTGCGCCACGACCAGCTCGTTACCGCCGGCAACCGCCACGATGTTGCGGACCGCGGCCCGGATATTGGCCCGCTGATTCTCGGCGGTCATCGGCTGACCACGGCGCAGTAACGCGTTGCCGCCCAAGGCGATGACAATCCGCATGGCGTCCCCTCAGCCGAGTGCGGCCACCAGAACCGCCTTGATGGTGTGCATCCGATTCTCCGCCTGGTCGAAAGCGATGTTCGCCGGGCTTTCGAAAACCTCTTCGGTGACTTCGATTCCACCCGCCAGTTCCGGGTACTGCGCGGCGATCTGGGCACCGACCTTGGTCTCGCCGTTGTGGAAGGCAGGCAGGCAGTGCATGAACTTGACCCGCGGGTTGCCGGCGGCCGCCAGCATCGCGGCGTTGACTTGAAATGGCAACAGCAGCGCCACCCGCTCCGACCAGGTGTCCAGCGGCTCCCCCATGGACACCCAGACGTCGGTGTAGATGAAGTCGACACCGGCCACCGCGGCCGCCGGGTCGTCGGTGACTTCGACCCGGGCTCCGGACGCCGTCGCGAGGCGCTCACACATCGTCACATGTTCGGCGTGTGGCCAGAGCGACCGTGGTGCACCGATTCTGACGTCCATGCCCAGCTTGGCGCCGACCAACAGCAGCGATTGGGCGACGTTGTTGCGCCCGTCGCCGACGAAGGCGAAGCTGAGTTCCGTCAACGGTTTCGGGCAATGCTCGGTCATCGTCAGCACGTCGGCTAGCATCTGTGTCGGATGAAAATCGTCGGTGAGGCCGTTGAACACCGGAACACCGGCGTACTCCGCCAATTCTTCGACCGTGTGCTGTGCCGACCCGCGGTACTCGATGGCGTCATACATGCGTCCCAGCACCCGCGCGGTGTCCTTCATGGACTCCTTGTGCCCGATCTGCGAGGAAGCGGGATCGATATAGGTGACGTGCGCCCCTTCGTCATACGCGGCGACCTCGAAGGCACATCGGGTGCGGGTGGACGTCTTCTCGAAGATCAACGCGATGTTCTTGCCCTGCAGACGCGATGATCGCTGTCCCGCGTACTTGGCGCGTTTGAGATCACGAGACAAATCGAGCAGATAGTTCAGGTCCTGGGCGGAGTGATGAATCAAGCTCAGGACACTGCGGTTACGGTTGTTGAAGGCCACTTCTCATCCTCGTCCGGCAACGAAAGGGTCAGCTGTAGAGCGGATCACGCAGGATCGGGCAGGTCATGCAGCGGCCGCCGCCGCGGCCGCGACCCAATTCGCTGGCGTCGATGGTGACGACCTCGATCCCGGCCTTGCGCAAGGCGGTGTTGGTCAAGGTGTTGCGGTCGTATCCGATCACCACACCCGGCGAGAGCGCGACCACGTTGTTGGCGTCGTCCCATTGTTCGCGCTGAACGCCATAGATGTCACCGGCCGTGGTGATGACCTTGAGTTCGACACCGATGGCTCTGCCGATCGTCTCGACCAAGCCGCGCGCTTCCCGCCGGACGTCCAAGCCGGACGGCGCGGTGTCGTCCGGCCGCAAGGTGAACGGGACCACGCCGTCGACCACCGGGGTATAGGCCGTCACCACGTCGTAGTCACAGAACGTGAACACGGTGTCCAGGTGCATCGCGGACCGAGTCTTAGGCAAACCCGCGACGATGACCTGTTCGGCGGCGCCGGCGGCGAACAGGTTTCGCGCCACCTGGGTGATGGCCTGGTGGGACGAACGCTCCCCCATGCCGATAACCACGACCCCGTTGCCCACCGGCATGACATCGCCACCCTCCAGCGTCGCCGCTCCATGGTCACGAGCCACCTGGTCCAGATCGCCCAGCCAGACGTCGAATTTCTGGTCGGCGAATACCGGATGGAAGTTGTACACCGCGGCGGTCAGCAGCGTCTCCTGTTGCCGGGCCGGCCAGTACATCGCGTTGAGGGTGACACCGTTGAAGATCCACGAGCTGTTGTCGCGCATGAACTGGGTGTTGGGTAATGGACGCAGTACGAAACCGGCCGGATCCCTCTCCCGCAGCGCGGCCAGCAGTTGGCCTCCCAATCCCGTTGGCAGCTCGGTGTATCCGACTCCACCGATCAGGAACTGCGCCAGTGTCTCCGATGGCATCTCGCCGAGCCAGGCGCGGACGTCATCGGTCAGGCCCGCACCCACCAGGTCGTCCGTGATCTTGCGCTGCAACAGCCATGCTCGGCCCTCGGCGGTGTCGAGCACGTCGGCGAGCAGGTCGTGTAAGTCCAGCACCTCCACGCCGCGGTCGGTCATCTTCGCCACGAAATCGAAGTGGTCTCGCCGGGCCTGTTGTAACCACACCACGTCGTCGAACAACAGCTCCTCGTGGTTCTGCGGGGTCAGCCGCTGGTGTGCCAGGCCGGGTGCACACACCAAGGTGCGCCGTAGCGTGCCCGCCTCAGACCAGACCCCGAGCCCACTCGCATCGGCCTTCACAGGACGGTCAACTGTCCGCTGCTCATCAGCACCACGGCCACGCCCGCCGTCGCCCCGACGATGGCGACGATGGCTCTTTCCGCCGTGGTGAAGAGGGGAAGCCGGTTCTCCCGGCGCGCCCAGATGTACAGCGCGGTGCCCGCCAGGTAGAAGACGGCCGCGACCAGCAGGTATTTCCAACCGCCGGCGTACACCAACCACACCGCGTACACCAGGGCCAGCACGCCGATGATCAGGTCGCGGGCACGGCCGTGTCCATCTTCGTATGTCTCACCTCGAACCGCGAGCAGCACCTGATACCCGGCCGACCACAGGTAGGGCAACAGGATCAGCGATGTCGCGAGCAGGATGAGATTGAGGTACGTGCTCTGGTTGGCCAGTGTCCACAACAGCAGGATCTGCACGCAGATGTTGGTCAGCCACAACGCATTCGCCGGGGCGCCGTGTGCATTCTCACGGGCCAGCGCTTTGGGTAGCACGCCTTCCTTCGCCGGTAGCCGCATGATCTCGGCGCACAGCATCACCCAGGCGATGAGGGCGCCCAGCAGCGAGATGATCAGACCGATCGAGATGAAGGCCGCTCCCCAGCTGCCGACTTGGCTTCTCAGCACGCCGGCCATCGAAGGATCGGGCAGTCCGGCCAGCTCGGCCTGCGTCATCAGCCCATAGGACAGCAGGTTCACCAGCAACAGCAATGCCAGTACAACGCCGAAGCCCAGAACCGTCGCCCGTCCGACGTCTTTTCGCGCGGCTGCGCGTTGGGAGTACACGGCGGCGCCTTCGATGCCGATGAACACCCACACCGTCACCAACATCATGTTCTTCACCTGGGACATGGTGTCGCCCAGCGATTGGCCGTCGATGCGTGTGCTGGTTCCCCAGAAGTCGGCGGTGAACAGCCCCGCCTTGAAGCCAACGGCGGCAATGGCGATAAAGGTGAGGATCGGCACCACCTTGGCGATGGTGACCATGACATTGACGATTGCGGCGGTCTTCACCCCGCGCAGGGTCATGGCGTGCACCACCCACAGCAGAATCGAGGCCCCGATGATGGCCGGTGTGGTGACACCGCCGGCGAACGCGTCGAAGAAGTAGCCGACGGTGGCGAACAACAACACCAGGTATGCGACGTTTCCCACCCAAGCCGACACCCAGTAGCCGAAGGCCGATGTGAAGCCGATGTAGTTGCCGAATCCCGCCCGCGCGTAACCGTAGACGCCCCCGTCGACATCCGGCTTACGCTCGGCCAATCGTTGGAAGACGAATGCGAGCATCAGCATGCCCGCCCCGGTGATCACCCACCCGATGAGTAGGGGGCCTGGAGCCGCACTGCCGGCCATCTGGGACGGCAACGCGAAAATGCCGCTGCCGATCATCGATCCGACGACCAGTGCGGTGAGTGCGGTCAAGGTCAAGCCGGGTTTGGTTCCGGCGGCGCGTGTTTCGCCTGGAGGCGACATGCTCGAAGTGGCCATGAACCGATTGTTTTCCCGGATACCGTCGCCCGATAGGGCCACTGGTCCCTTGAGTTTCGGGACTCTCAGCCCCTGCCGGGGCACGTCGAGATCATTCCACGGTGAGCGGCACACTCCAGACGACATCGGTACCGCCGCCCGGCCGATCGGCGACGGTGAACTGGCCATGTGCCGACTCGGCCCGCCGGGCCAGGTTGCGCAGGCCGCTGCTGCGCTGGTTGTCGGGCGGTATGCCCTTGCCGTTGTCGGAGACCATGATGGACAAATCATCACCGACCGTGATGCTCGCGATGATCTCGGCCGCGCCTGAATGGCGGATGGCATTGCTCAGCGCCTCGGTGAAGACGGCTTCCGCATGGTCGGCCAGCGTGGCCGTGACGACGCTCAGCGGACCGCTGACGTTGAGCGAGGCGGCCACATCGATGCTCTCGGTGAGGCTTTCGAACACGTCATGGATCCGTGCCGGAAACCCCTCGTGCGTTGCCGATGACTTCTGCAGATTGAAAATGGTGGTCCGGATATCGGTGATCACCGACTGCAATTCGTCGACCGACCGGGAAACCCGTTGGATCAATGCGGGGTTCCGCATCCGGGCGATGACGCCTTGCAAGTCCATCCCCACCGCGAACACGCGTTGGATCACCTGGTCGTGTAGATCGTGCGCGATGCGCTCCCGATCGGAAAGCAGGTCGAGTTCCGCGGTATCGCGCCGGGCCTTGGCAATTGTGAGCGCGATGGCCGCGTGACCGGCGAAGTCACTCACCAGATTGAGGTAGGAGGTGTCGAACGGCGGCCCAGAAGCATTACGCGCCACCGCGATCACGCCCAGGGTGTGTTGCTCGGCGCGCAACGGTGCGACAATCGCCGGCCGTTCACCGGCATCGGTGAAGGACTCGATCGGGCGGCGGAAGGTCTCGGTGATCACCGGCTCACCGGAGCGGAACACCGCGCCGGTGGTGGAACCCGCGACCGGGATGCGCTGCCCCAACACGTCGTCGGCATAGGTGCCGACGGCGGCCGACACCACCAACGTCTGCACCTCGTCCTCGGCGGCATCCGGGTCGTCGGGGATCAGCACGATGGCCTGCTCCGCGTCGGTGAGCTGCAGCGCGCGTTCGGCGATGAGCCGCAGTGGCCGCAGCATCTCGGGTTGCTCGTCGGAGAGCACCGCGGCGGTGATCTCGCGACTGGCGTTCGTCCACGACGCGGCGACCCGCATCTGGTTGAACAATCGGGCATTGTCGATCGCGACCGCTGCCACCGACGCCAACGCGCGGGCGGTCAGCTCATCGGCGCCGGTGAAGCTGTGTCCGGGCCGGTCGTCGGCCACGTACAGGCTGCCGAACGGTTCGCCCCGGATCCGGATCGGCATGCCGAGGAAGGACCGCATCGGCGGATGTCCTTCCGGAAAGCCGGCCGAGGCGGCGTGCTCGGTGAGGTCCCGCAGGTTCAGCAGGTCCGTCCGCTCGCGCAGGGCCCCCAATATTCCCTTGCCGACCGGTAGGTGACCGATGTGCTCCACGGTGCGCGGGTCCATGCCCTCGTGCACGAACGAGGTGAGCAGGTCGTCGGGACCCCAAACGCCGATCGCGCCGTAGCGCGCACCGGTGAGGGTGAGCGCAGCGCGGATGATCCGATATAGCGTCGGATCCAGCTCCAGGTCGGAGCTGATCTCGATCGCCAGTTGGAGCAGCAATCCCATTTGATCGCGGTCGGCCGCCAGCTCGTCGAGCTGATCGTGGATGCGCCGCAGCTCGTCCGGCCGCCGCGCGAAGGCCGAGCTCGGTCTGTTGTCTTCAGTCACCCGTTCCCCTGCGCCACCGGATTACCTGGTCCGAGTCTGCCAGCAAATCGGCGCCAAGAAAAGAGTCACCGCCGTCAATATTCCGGGAAATGAGCAGGTCAGGGCGCATACCGTTACGGATAGCGGTAACGTGTCAGCCATGGCCGCGCAGCGGTTGCATTGTTGGCAGTGCGGCACGACCTTCTACGGTCGTGCCGATGCGCAATACTGCGGCAATGCCTGCAGGCAGCGGGCCTACCGAGCGCGGGTTCAGGGAGATCCCGGCGACGGGAAGGTGCTCGCCCGGCAGACCGTCGCCCGCGCGCGGCAGGTACGTAAGCAGGCGGCCGAAACCCGCCTGCGCGCGCTCGCGGCGCGTCAGCTCGCCGCGGACGCACGTATCACGAGAAGGAGGACCTGGAGCGAAGTTCCGTTCGACTGAACACGTACCCGACGAGGTCGGCCAGGCTCTGCAATTTGTCGTAGTCGGCCTCGGGGATGTCGACACCGAACCGCTGGTGTACCCCGCGCAGGAAGCGCAGCCAATCCATCGAGTCGAGGTCGACCTGACGCCGCAACGGCGCGTGGTCGTCGATGGCGTCGGTGTCGACCTCGGGCGCGATGTCCAGCAGCGCTGACAGTAGCTGTTCGCGAGTCTCGTCGGTGGTCATCCGGTCCTCACCCTTCCAACGTGCGCGGTTGCTGCAGAAGTTCGTCGATCGCGGCGAGAAAGAGTGCCCCGCGGTGACCGTCACTGGCGCGGTGATCGGCGGCCAGGGTCGCGTGCACGGTGGTTGCGATGCGGATTCCCCCGTCGACGGCACGCACCCGTGGTGCGGGTGTACCGAAGCCGACGAGGGCCACTTGCGGCGGATAGATGACACCGAAGACGGTGTCCACCCCCTGATCGCCCAGATTGGTGATGGTGATGGTCGGATCCGACATCTCGGAGCTGCGCATCGACCCGGCCCGAGCCCGGGCCACGACGTCGGTCAGTGCGGCCATCACCTCGTCGAGGCCTTTTTCCGGCACGGCGTGAATGGCGGGTGCCACGAGTCCACCGCCGCGCAGCGCGATGGCCACCCCGACGTGCACGCCGTCGGCGGCGCGGAACTCACCGTCGCGCCAGAACCCGTTGAACTCGGGAAAACGCTGGGCCGCAACGGCAACCGCCTTGACCAACAACGCCGCCGGCAGCACGCGTTCGGTGACGGATCGTTGGGCATTGCGCTCATCGAGAAAGCTCAGCATGGTGTCCATGACGACCTCGTGAGCGAGGTAGTAGTGCGGTATCTCGCGCTTGGAACGCCCCATCGCCGCCGCGATCGACTTCCTCATCTCGGTGGCGCGACTCGCCGCCACGCGTCGGCCGGTCACCGGAGCCGGGGCGGTCGCAGCGCGTTCGACATCGCTGATGGTCACCGCCCCCTGGGGCCCGGATCCGGTGACCGAGTCGAGGTCGACATGCCGTGACTGCGCCAGTCGGCGGGCGGCCGGCGACACCCATCGGCGATGCTCGGGGCCGGCGGACACCGACGGCGCGCCCACCGCCGCCGGCACCGGTGCCGCCGGGACGTTCGCGCTCTCTCCCGCCTCGAGCAAGGTGGCCAGCGGCGCTCCCACCGAAACGGTCTGGCCGACCGGGACCAGCAGTTCCCCCACGGTGCCGTCGTGCCAACACTCCACCTCGACGGCCGCTTTGGTGGTTTCGACCACCGCGACCACCTGGCCGCGGTGAACCGGGTCACCCGGCTCCACGAGCCACTCGTTCAGCGTGCCCTCGTCCATGTCCGAGCCGAGGGCCGGCATCTTGAACTCGATCACGACGGTCTCCCGAACAACCCCTTGACCGCGGCGACGATGGTGTCCGGCTGCGGCAGCGCGGCCTGCTCCAGATGGCGGGCATAGGGCATCGGCACTTCCGCACTGCAAACCCTGGCGACCGGGGCGTCGAGGTCGAAGAACGCCCCCTCGGCGATCTGGGCGACCACCTCGGCGGCCAGGCTTCCGGTCCGCCACGCTTCGTCGACCACGACGGCGCGGTGCGTTTTGCGCACCGAATCCAGAAAGGTGGCGCTGTCCAACGGACGGAGCACCCGCAGATCGACCACTTCGCAGTCGATTCCGTCCAGGGCCAGGCGGTCGGCGGCGTCGAGCACTTTGGGCAGGGATCCGCCATAGGTGATGACGGTGACAGCGGTCCCGGTCCTACGGACCGCTGCGCCGGTGATGTCGGTCGGGTTCAGTGCCTCCACATCGGCCGAGCTGTTATAGAGCTGAACGTGTTCGAACACGATCACCGGGTCAGGGTCCTGCACGGCGGCGGTCAGCATGCCGTAGGCGTCCGCCACCGTCGCCGGCGCGACCACCTTGATACCCGGGATGTGGGCATACCAGCCTTCAAGACTGTGTGAATGTTGGGCCGCCAGTTGCCGTCCCGCGCCGGTTGCCATCCGCACCACCAGCGGTACGGAGAACTGTCCGCCCGACATGTGCCGCAAGGCCGCCGCCGTGTTCACGATCTGATCCAGGGCGAGCAGGCTGAAGTTGACGGTCATCACTTCGACGATCGGAAGCAACCCACCCAGCGCCGCACCGATGCCGACACCGACGAAACCGAGTTCCGACAGCGGTGTATCGCGCACCCGCTCGGTCCCGAACTCGTCCAGGAGCCCCTTGGAGGCCGCGTAGGTGCCGCCATACCGACCGATGTCCTCCCCCATCAGGACGACCCGCGAATCCGCGCGCAGGGCGTCCCGCATCGCCTCGTGCACCGCGGCGCGATAGCTCGTCTTCATGGCACCCGCCCGGCAGTCGGAGTTGGAGTGGGAGTCAGCACGTCGCGGGTGAGATCGCCGATGTCCTCGAAGGTTCCGGCTTCGGCGAACGCCACGGCGTCTTGCACCTCGGCATCCGCCGACCGCTCGAGTGCGTCGATGTCGGCCGCGGACAGCACGCCGTCGTGCATGCACCGGTCACCGAACGTGCCGATCGGATCACGCCTGCGCCATTGCTCGATCTCGGACTTGTCGCGATACAACTCGGGATCGAACATCGAATGCGCGCGAAAGCGATAGGTGCGGAACTCCAGGAAGAACGGCCCACCGTCGGCCCGAATGTGCGCGGCACCCTGCTGGGCCGCGGTATGACACGCCGCCACGTCCATGCCGTCGACGGCCAAGGTCGGCACGTTGTACGCGCCGGCTTTGACGGTCAGGTCGGTCTGTGACTGGGCACGTGCGAGCGCGGTGCCCATGGCATAGAGGTTGTTCTCACAACAGAACAAGACCGGCAGCCGCCAGAGGGCCGCCATGTTCAGCGATTCGTGGAATGCCCCCTCCGCCACGGCCCCATCACCGAAGTAGCATGCCGTGATCCGGTCGCGGCGCAACTGCCTGTCGGCGAATGCCAGGCCCACGGCCAGGGGCAAGCCACCACCCACGATGGCATTGCCCCCGTAGAACTTCCGTTCGGCGTCGAACAGGTGCATGGAGCCGCCCCGGCCACGTGAGCAGCCCTGCACCTTGCCGAACATCTCGGCCATGATCGACGTCATGGGGACACCGCGCAGCAGGGCATGCGCGTGTTCGCGGTAGGTGGAGACGACGGCATCGTCGGCGTCGAGGGCCCGGATCGAGCCGGCGGCGACCGCTTCTTCACCCACATACAGGTGCAGGAAACCGCGGATCTGGCCCTCGCCGTACAGCTCGGCGCATTTCTCTTCCATCCGGCGGACCCGGATCATGTCGGAAAGGAGGGCGTTCGCCGCGTCACGCGTGATCACGGTCGCACCACCACGTCGGTATCGATCCGCTCACCCATTTCGACGGTGGAGGTATCACCTTCGGGCAGACCGAGTTCGCGGGCCCGTAACAGCCGCCGCATGATCTTGCCGCTGCGGGTGTGCGGTAACCCCTCGGCGAACTCGATCTGCTTGGGCGCCACGGCCGCTCCCAGGCGGGTCCGGGCCTGGGCCATCAGCTCACGCCGGAGGTCCTCGTCGGGACGGTACCCGTCCTTGAGCGTGACGAACGCCTTGACCACCTCGCCGGCCACGGAGTCCGGGATACCGATCACCGCGGCTTCGGCCACTGCCGGATGATCGGTCAGGGCGTTCTCCACTTCGAACGGACCGATCAGATGCCCGGCCGATTTGATCACGTCGTCGCTCCGCCCGACGAACCAGTAATAGCCGTCGGCGTCCTTCTTGACCAGATCCCCGGTCAGGTAGCGATCGCCGACGAACGCATTCCGGTACCGCTGCTCCTGATCCAGGTAGCCACGGAACATCGACGGCCACCCCGCCTTGAGCGCCAGTTCCCCTTCCACGCCCGGCTCGTCGACGACCTCGACCGTACCGTCCTCGTGGCGGTGCACGATGCTGGCCTCGACCCCTGGTAGTGGCCTGCCCATGGAACCGGGCTTGATGTCGAACGCCGGCGTGTTCGCGATCATGATGCCGCCGGTCTCGGTCTGCCACCAATTATCGTGAATCGGTAAGCCGAGCACCCGTTTTCCCCACCACACCGCCTCGGCGTTGAGCGGTTCTCCCACACTGGCGATGAAGCGAAGCCGGGGAAAGTGAAACGAGCCGGCCAACTCGGCACCGGCCTTGATGAGCATCCGGATCGCAGTCGGCGCGGTGTACCACACCGTGACGCCCTGGCTGGCCAGGATTCGATACCAGCGTTGGGCGTCGAAGACACCCTCGTCCACGATGGACGTGACGCCGTGCACGAGCGGTGCGACCACACCGTAGGACAGTCCGGTGACCCATCCAGGATCGGCCGTGCACCAATAGATGTCGTCGCGGTGCAGGTCGAGTGCGTACAAACCGGTGACGTAGTGCATGGTGACCGCGCCGTGGACGTGCACGGCTGCCTTGGGTGTTCCGGTGGTGCCGCTGGTGAAATGCAACAACGCCGGGTCCTCGGCGGTGGTGGGCTCGATCGGTGCGTCGTCATCCGCCGCGTCCATCCACCTCCAGAAGCCCATCGTCCCGGGACCGGCGCTGTCGCACTGATGGTCGTCGATGACGAAAACATGGCGCAGCGACGGCAACCTGTGGCGGATCGCGAGAATCTTCTTCTCGTACAGCGACTTGGTGGTGACCAACACGTTCGCGGCCCCACCATGGAGCCGAGTGAAGACGGGCTCCGGGCCGAACGCCGCGAACAACGGCGAGACGATGCTGCCGTTGCGCAAGGCACCCAGAATGGTGACGTAGAGCTCCGGGCACCGATCGAGCAGCGTGAAGACCCGGTCACCTTTGCTCACCCCGAGGGCCCGCAGCACATTGGTGAACTGCCGGCAGAGGCGCCCGAGTTCTGCGTAATCGAGGTCCCGGGTGGCCAAGACCCCGTCCCAACCCGCGGCGGCGACGAAGCGAAGGGCGGTGTGCGAGGAGAGGGGTCCCTCGGCGTTCCTGTCCACGGCGGCGTATCCGATATTGCACCGGCCGGCCCCCATGCCCCTGCACAGGTCCGGAATGGCGGACCAGTCGAACGCGGCGCGGATCTTCTCGTAATCAACCAGATTCGGGGTGACAGCCCAATCCCCGGCGTCCTTGGTGATGACGTTCACGACGACGGTCCGGCGTTGTGTGCCGGTAGCACGCCGATCTGCGCGGCGACCGGCAAGTTGGCCATCACGCAGTCCAGCAATGCGCTGCAAGCCGTGCCGTCGTCGCGCAACTGCCGGTAGCCGCGATGCAGCAGGAACGCCTCGAGCCGACGGTCGATGGGCCAATGTGCGTAGACCTCGCCGGTGAACTCCGATCGAAGAAACTGCCAGGCCACGTTGTCGAGCTGGCTTCGGGACAGGCTGGGGCGGGTGGTCGCGGTACCCATCGTCACTCCCTCCGGAAGGTGCTCACCCATCGTGTTCCGGCGGGCCGAAGGGGGCATAGAGACCAAAGTCACCTGTGCGCCCAAGGGACTTTGGTCCTCGACGGCGGGTGCCCTTTACCCCTGCTCACGAACGTCACGTTCGATCACCATCAAGAGATGCCGAACAACTCCACTCAACCGGCCCATTCGACGCTGCGCAGGTTCAACAAACGTCTGCTCAATCCGCTGATGCTGAAACTGGCGGGCCGTAAACACTGGTACGCCTCGGTGATCCAGCACGTCGGGCGCCGCACCGGCAAGGTTCATCGAACCCCGGTCGTGGCGATCCCCACCGCGACCGGCTTGCTCATCCCGCTGCCCTACGGCGCCGACACGGACTGGCTCCTCAACGCCCGCACCGCAGGAACCGCCACCGTCACCGTCGGCGGCGAACGCCACGAGGCAACCAACCCCCGCGTCATCGACAGTGCCGCGGCCGCCGCCGCGCTGCCTGCGCGGCGGCGGCGAGTATTCGAACGCTTCGGGATCGACCAGTTCGCCGAATTCGACCTGGCGACCGACACCAAGGAGGCCCGACATGACCGATAACGCCCTGCACACACTCACCAAGGCACGCGGGCCGTTCGTTTCGCTGCTCATCGACGACAGCCACGAAACACACGACGCGGTGCAACAGGCACATGCCCGCTGGACGACCATCTCCAGGGAACTGGAGGACAAAGGGGTGGCCGCAGACGTGATCGCCACCTTGCAACGCGCCGCGGTCCGCAGCTTCCCGGCAGTGGGCCGAAAGGGCCGCTTGATCATCGCCGGGCCCGACGGCGTGCTGCTCGACAAGCAACTCGGCACGGTACCGCGGGCCACGGTTCTGCGCGTGTCCCCCTACCCGTATCTGCTTCCCGTGCTGGCAGTTTCGGCATCACACCCGCCGTACGTATTCGCATCCGTCGATCACCTCGGTGCCGACCTCGCAGTGCACGGACACCACGGAACTCACATCGAAACCGTTGAGGGTCCCGGCTTTCCGGTCCACAAACCGGCGGCCGCGGGCTGGCACGGTTACGGCGATGTCGAGCACTCCGCCGAGGAGGCGGTGCGGATGAACATCCGTCTCGTCGCCGAACACGTCACCGCTGCCGTGGATAGCTGCGGCGCCGCCATCGTCTTCGTCTGCGGTGAAGTCCGGGCCCGAACCGAGTTGATCTCGGCGCTGCCGCCCCGGATCGGCACCCTGGCCGTGCCCCTTCCGGGCGGCGCACACGGCCGCCGCACCACCGAACCCGAGGTCGCCGAGCGGGTGGCCGCGGAGTTCGCCCGCCTGGAGCAGGACCGGGCTGCCGACGCAGTGGCCCGCTACGAGGCCGAGATCGCGCGCCGGTCGGGCCTGGCAGTCCAGGGTCTACCGGACGTGTGTGCGGCGTTGTCCGACGGTGCCGTGGAGACACTGATCGTCGGGCCGCTGGGCAGCGCCACGGTCGTCACCGGACGAGACCTCACGATCGTCGCAGCGGATGCCGACTCACTCTCCGAGTTCGGCGAAGCACCCGAAGGGGTGGCGCCGGCCGATGAAGCCCTACCGTTCCTGGCCGTGTCGTCGGACGCATCGGTGGTGCAGGTACAGGACGGACCGTCGCTCACCGACGGGGTGGCGGCGCTGTTGCGCTACCCGAGGGTCAACCCATCGAGGGTCTAAGGACCCTAGAGGGCGCCTCGCCGGCGACCCAGAATCAGGAAGAACAGGACGATCCAAGAATATGGCGTATCGAGAGGACATCATGACCACAGCACGCGACATCATGCACACCGGCGCCACCTGCGTCGGCGAACACGAGACGGTCACCGCGGCGGCGCGCCGCATGGCCGAACTGGGCGTCGGGGCGCTGCCCATCTGCGGCGACGACGACCGCCTGCACGGCATGGTCACCGACCGCGACATCGTCGTGAAATGCCTTGGCGGTGGTCATGACCCCGATGCGATGACGGTGGGCGAACTGGCCCAGGGCGCGGTCTACCACGTCGATGCAACGGCCGACATTCAGCAGATGCTCGATGTGATGGAGGAGCACCAGATACGCCGGCTGCCGGTGATCGAGAACCACCGGCTGGTCGGCATCGTCAGTGAGGCCGACATCGCCCGCCATCTGCCCGAGCACGCCATCGTCGGCTTCGTCAAGGCCATCTGCGCTCAACCGGCCATCACCAGCAACTGACAAGCACACACGAGGAATGGCAGATGAGTAACTCGCAACTGGCGGGCGCTCCCGTCACCGGCCCAGACGCCTCTGACACGGAGGATCAGCTGCAACCCCAGGACACGCTGGTGGACCGCGGCGTCACCGATGCGCTCGACGAGGGCTTCTCGCCATCGGAACGGCCGGTGGGAACGGACGCTCTCATCCCGTCAGGCGATATGGATCGTCTTCTGGCGCAGGAGGAGCCCGATCCGGCGGCACGCGTCAACGTGCCGTTGGACGAGGCCGAACTGCGCCGCTCCGATGCCGCCGAACAGGAGGCCGAGTTCCCCCGGCATGAGGAGGTCGGACGCGACCGTGCCGGACGACTGGTCGCCCCCGATCGCGGGCTGGGCGAGGACACCGAAGCGGAACTCATCGCGACCGACCTCGGCATCTGTGGTGGGGCGGCGTCTGCAGAGGAGGCGGCTGTGCACGTCATCGAGAACGCCGACCAAGGTCCTGTTGTCGACGAATGACCCCGGTTGGACCGGGCTTTACCAGGGAGCACACTGACATGCAGCAGTCCCACGCTGTCACAACCGCGCCGGTGCGGGTGACAACCACCACCGCCGACCTGGACGGTTTGCTGACTGTCCCAGAACATGCCTGCGGCGCAATCATATTCGCGCATGGCAGCGGTAGCAGCCGACTCAGCGTGCGCAACCAGTACGTCGCGAAAGTGCTGAACGACGCGGGGTTCGCAACGCTGCTGTTCGACCTGCTCACCCCCGCCGAGGAAGCCGACCGCGCCAATGTCTTCGATATCGGGCTGTTGGCGCACCGACTCGTCGACGTCACCGGCTGGCTCACGAGTCAGCCCGGTACCGCCGGATTACCGATCGGGTTCTTCGGTGCCAGCACGGGAGCCGGTGCGGCGCTGGCGGCGGCCGCCGACGAGCGGATCGACATCGCGGCAGTGGTGTCCCGCGGAGGTCGTCCCGATCTCGCAGGCCCGCGACTGGTCGATGTCACCGCGCCGACCCTGCTGATAGTCGGCGGGCGCGACGAGATCGTGCTGGAACTCAATCGGCGCGCTCAGGCAGCGATGACCGCCGAGTGCCGCATCGCTGTCATCGACGGCGCCACACACCTATTCGAGGAACCCGGCACGCTGGAGCGGGCAGCATTGTTGGCACGAGACTGGTTCATCCGGCACCTGGCCGGCGTCACCGCCTCGTGAACCGGCCGGCCTGATCCGCTATTCATCCGCCGTCTCGACCACCGCATCCGGCCCAGGAAACACCATCGTCTCGGCATCACTGTCGAGCCAGCGAACGATGTAGGGCGGTACGCCGTCACCGGACCGCACATCGGTGATCACGCCGCGCCGCTCCGGTTGGCCCACGGTGGGACCTTTGACGATCAGCCAGTCACCCACCTTGGCACGCATGTGACCCTCCTCTCGCTGCCGCACCTCGATTTTCGGCCGATGGTCGCCGGCCCACAAGGGCCTTTGGCCCCTACCGCCGGTCCGTGACCCCACCGGCATCGGGGACCAAAGACACTCCGAAACAGGGATATACGGCCGTATCCGACGGCGCTCCGGATTGATGTGATGGAGAGACGGACGCACCGAGGAGCTACCGATGAAGACCTTCACCTACTTGAGCCGGCGCAAGGGCGCCACTCCGGCCGTCAGGTACGTTCTCACCGATCGCCTGCACCAGGAACGATGTGTCTGCGTGTCGGCCGATCAGCTCGACACGACGGTAGCGAACTGGCTGGCACAGCTCGGCGTGCACAGCAGCATCGCCGCGGACTTCGCCCGCACGGTCTGTGAAGGTAACTGGGCCGCGGCGCATGCACTGGCCGATGCCCTGTCGATCGACGTCGCCGTGGCGGCTTGATGATCCGCTGCACCGGTGCGGTGGTGCACCACGACGACCCCACGGCCGAGGTCCTGCCCGGTTGTGGCGCCCCCGCGGGGCAGCCCGCTCTCGACAATGTGCCGGCGTTCTGGCTGGACGCCGTGATGGCGATCGCGTTCAGCGCCCCGCTGTAGCGTCGAAACCATCGAAAAGGCAGTCGACCTCGGTCCGGCTGAACGCCGAGGTGCCCGGCGTCTGCAGTTTCGCCGTCGCTGCCGCGATTCCGTAGCGCGCCGCCGCGGGAAGCGGCCATTCCCGGGCCAGCCCGACGACCACGCCCGCGACCAGAGCATCTCCGGCACCCACCCCGCTGACCGCGGACACCGGGATGGCGGCAAGCCGAGAACTGTCGTGCGCCGTCACCAGAAGCGCACCCTCAGCGCCGAGTGAGACAACGACCACTTCGGCCCTGCCGGCATCGATGAGTTCACGCGCGGCTGCCGCCTGCTCGGCTTCACAGGCGAGCGGACGGCCAAGACATTCGCGCAGTTCCCGCACGCTCGGCTTCAGCAGGAACACGCCCGAGGTGAGGTGTGTCAACCCTCCGCCGGAGGTGTCGACGACCAGGCGGACATTGCGCCGGCGACAGATGTCGGCCACCTGCTGATAGAAGTCGGGCGGCACGCCGGGCGGCAGGCTGCCGCTCGCGACCACGAAGTCCGCAGGCGCCGCGGCGTCGGCCAGTAGGTCGAGGCACCGCCGCTGCTCCTCGGCCGTCAGTGCGGGCCCGGGTAGCACGAAACGGTACTGCCGACCCGATGCACACTCATTCACGGTGAGGCTCTGCCTGGTGATCCCCTGCACGGCGACGGGCACATTGGGCACGCGTGCCGCATCGATCAGATCCACGACGTGTGTCCCCGTCGGCCCACCCGCCGTCAGCACCGCCAGGACGTCGGCACCCAGGACGTGAGCGAACCGGGCGACATTGACGCCACCACCGCCGGCATCGTATCGCTCTGCGCGGCAACGTATCTTGTCGGTGGGACGGACGTGGTCGGCTTCGACGGTGACGTCGAGTGCCGGATTCATCGTCAGGGTGAGGATCACCGGATCACTCATAGGCCGGTCGGATAGGTTTCCGGTGTTTCCCCGGCGACCCACGTGCCGGTGGGCTCGAGGGGCTCCAACGCGGTCGTGCGGTCGATGTGGATGATCGCGTCGAACTGCTCACCGGGGCGCACGTGATAGTAGTGACTCTGCCGTTCGGTCGCCGGCAAGTAGATCACGCCGATCGCCCGCCCCAGGCGAACGGTGTCCAGCGGCTCGGCGGCGTCACGACTGATCTGTGCCGACACCAAGAACTCGGGCCGGTCGACCTCATGCATGAGTTCTTCGACGCTGCCGTTGAGGGCCGGCCGGACCGCCTTGCGTTCGGCGACCCCACCCCACTCGCTGGCGGCGGTGACCGTGCCGCTGTAAGTCGTGAAGCCGATCAGTCGGGACTGCTCGCCATAACCTTCCCGCACCAGTTGACCGAGTGTCAGCTGACCATCCGCACCGACTTCGGTCGCCCTGGCGTCCCCGACGTGCGAGTTGTGCGCCCACACCACGATCCCGACCGGTTCGTCATGGTCGTGTCGATGGAGATGGGCACGCAACGTCTTGAGGGTCTGGAACATGTGTTGGTCCCGCAAGTTCCACGATGTGACGCGGCTGCCGAACATGGACCGGTAGTACACCTCGGCATTTCGGACGGTCTGCGCGTTCTGCTGCGCGTAGAACAGCGCGTCCTCGGCCAACAGTCCGTCCCGATGCGCGTACTGCAGTGCAGCACGTTGCAGCTCGACCAACTGCTCGACCACCTGCCGCTCGCAGGACATTCCGGCGCCGAAGGCGGCGGCGAAACCGTATGCCTGTCCGTCATCGCCGGAGGTGCGGTCGAAACAGGCGTATCGGTCCCTGGCCCGTTGCGCCGCATCAGGATCCACATTCTCCAGAAAGTTGATGACCTCCTCCATCGAACGGTGCAGACTGTAGAGGTCGAGCCCGTAGAAACCGGTTTCGCGCCGGCCCTGCGCCCGCCGCTCGGTGTTGTGCAGACGAAGCCATCCGACGAAGTCGCGCACCACGGTGTTGCGCCACATCCAGGCGGGGAAGCGTTCGAATCCGCTCAAGGCCTCGTCCGCAGAGGTATCACCCCCGTAGCCACGGACGTACCGATTCACCCGATACGCGTCCGGCCAGTCGGCTTCGACCGCCACACCGCAGAAGCCTTTCTCCTCGATCAGCCATTTGGTGATCTCAGCCCTCGCCTCATAGAACTCGCGCGTGCCATGTGAGCCCTCACCGATCAGGACGACCCTTGCGTCACCGACGATCTCCTCCAGCGCCTCGATCGGCGGCATACCCGAAGGCGCATCGACAGCGCAGCGGGCGATGATCTCTGCCGGTGTTTCGGCGATCCGCAGCCGGGCGGTGGCAAGACCCACGGTCGGCGTGGCGAGAAGCTCACGCACCTCGTCATCGGTGACCTGTTCGAAGTCCCAGAACGACTCCCCCACGGCGAGGAACGGCGTGGGCATCGACGCACAGACCAAATCGTCCACCAGCGACGCGAACTCCCGGCATGTCGACTCGGGGGCCGCGGGAACCGCGACGACGATCTCGGCCGGATCCATCTCGCGCAGCGCTTCGACGGCGGCCAACATACTGGCCCCGGTCGCCAGGCCGTCGTCGACCAGAATCACCGTCTTGCCGGCCAACTCCACCGGTGGCCGGCCGGCCCGGTAAGCGCTGACGCGCCGCGCGAGTTCGCGGCCCTCCCGTTCGGCGGCATCGCGCAGTTGCTGTGGGGTGACCCGGAGTGCCCGGATGACGTCGTCGTTGACCACCACCCGGCCACCGGTGGCCAGGGCACCCATCGCGAATTCGTTGTGTCCGGGCGCACCCAACTTCCGAACGATGAATGTGTCCAGCGGCGCACCGAGTACCGCAGCGACTTCCCATGCCACCGGCACGCCGCCCCGGGCCAAGCCGAGCACGACGACGCCCTCCTTGCCGCGGTAGCCGCCCAGCAGCTCCGCCAGGACTCGACCGGCCTCGCGGCGATCCCGGAACATTCGCCTGGGCTGATGTCCGCCCAGAGCCCGCGCAATGGTCATGAGTCACTCCGTTTCGTCATCGGTGTTTTCGTGTTGTAGACGACCGGCTGCTCCTGGGCCGCCGGGGTGATGAGTCCGTAGTCACCGTCGTGGCGGCGGTACAGCACGCAGGCACGACCCTGACTGGCCTCGATGAAGAACAGAAAGGGGACATCGAGCTGCGTCAGGCGATCGCGTGCCTCGCACTCGCTGAGGCACGGCAGCGGATGGGGACTGATCGTCACCAGCCGGCGGTACGCGGCCACCTGCGCAGCCAGCGCCGGCGCCACCAAGGCCAACCGGTAGCCGGTCGGACCACCGCGGTACACGAGGGCCGCTGTGCCGGAGCCGATCTCGTGGAAGAGGTGGAAGTTGTAGGAAAGCAACTCCATTTCACCCACGGCGATATCCACGGTGCAGGGAGCCATCGCGAAGGACTTGCGCCGAACGATGTCCGGAACCACTTCGGAAGCCGCCCCGACGCGCCCTGTCGGCCGTCGCCACGGCGGGGTGTCCTCGCGACGGTGCCGCCAGCCTCTGGCGTCCAGCACACGCATCAGCCGGACCCGCAACCGCGATTCCAACTCGTCGATGGCCGCGTCCGCTGTTGACGCTTCGGTCTCCGCGCAGATCACCTGTCCACCGACGTCGAGGCGGGCCTGCGCAACCACTGGATGCTCGACGGCCGGATCGCGGTGCCTGCTGAGCCGGAGCCGAGCGTGTGACACCGGTACATGGGTGAGCCGCGCGAGCTTACCCAGCTTGGTGCGTGCGTAGTCGCCGACATCCGGAAAGTCGCCGTCGGTGGAGATCTCAACTTCGATGGCAGGTACGGCCTGCGGCCCGTCGGTCATGCCTATGTTGGTACGCCGTACAGGCTCGCATCGTTAGGGCCGAAGGTCACCGGCGAGTATGCCGGCGCCGCCTGGAACCGCATTTTTCTAATCTGGCCGACCCGGCTCGCTCGACAAATGGCCCTCGGTTCAGGGACTTCGGTCCCTAGTCATCACCTGCGGCCAGTGGTCGAATTCGTGGTGGCAGAAGCCAATCGATTCAGAGTTCTCGGTCTAGGTATGAGGTCACCATGGGCAAACAACGTCCCGCTCTCGCCGGCCTGATGGCCGTCGTCGGCATTGCGGTCCTCTACCGCGCCCATCACCGGCCGCGAACGGCCCACGGTGTGCACGCGCGCGGCGACCACCGGACCGGACCGATGCCCGTGACCGTCCTGGACGGCGGTCGAGTTGCCAACTGCAGCAAGAACGTAGGAATTCCTGATGCACCGGCACTCCGATAACCCGCCGGTGGTCGTGGGTATCGACGGATCCGAAGCCGCGGTTGATGCGGCATTGTGGAGCGTCGACGAAGCGATCAGGCGGGATGCTCCGCTGCGGCTGATCTGCGTTGTGGACGACGAACGTTTGCCGGGAACCGTGCACAGCGACACCCAAATCGACAACGAATTCGCCGAGCGGGCGCTGCACCGCGCCGTCGAAGCCATTGCGGCAACGGGCAAACCGGTCTCCGCCGACCCCGTGGTGCGGCGCGGGCATTCGGCGGCCGCACTGATCGCGGAATCACGTGACGCCGCGCTCGTCTGTGTCGGATCGACCGGGATCGACTGGGTCGCCGGCAAGGTGCTCGGTTCGACGGCCCAGGCAGTGGCCGAACACGCACACTGCCCGGTGGCCGTCGTGCGGCACGGCGATTCCGTAGCGGCGGACCGCAACGGTGGGGTGATCGTGGTCGGCTTCCGACGAGCGCAGCGCGACGATGCCGTCTTCCGCGCGGCCTTGGACGAAGCCAGAAATCGGCACGCAGCGCTCATCGCGGTCGGAGTCTGGCAAGACGACTTCGGCAAGACCCCGTACACGGAGCTTGAGCAGTGCGTCGCGCTGTGGACGCAACGCTATCCCGATGTGCATGTCTACCCGGTGCCGACACTGGCCGACCTGCCCCGGTTCCTCGCCGACAACGCCGACGGACAGATCCAATTGGCCGTGCTCGGCGCCGATGAGGCCGACAAGGTGACCACAATCGTTGGCCCACAGAGTTATTCACCTCTCCCGCACGGCCGCTGCTCGGTTCTGGTCGTGCGCTGACATCCACGCTCACTTCCATCGAGCACCACCATCAATCCCCGTAATGAAAGGAACAGTTCATGAGCCTCAACACCAAACTCCAGCAGGGCATCCTCGCCGCGGTCGACGGTTCGGGAGCTTCGGATGACGCGGTACGGTGGGCGGCCGCCGAGGCCGCCCGCCGTGGCCAGGACCTGACCATCGTCAACGTCATCACCACCCTCAGCGCCGGTTGGTCCGGTCCCTGGATGTTCGGTTCACCGATCAGCGAGGAATTCGGCCTCTGGCAGCAACAACAAGCCGACCAAGTCATCGCCGACTCGGTGCGCATCGCCCGCGAAAGCGTGCCCGGCGTCGAGCTGCACATCACTACCGAGACACCGGTCGCCGCAGTGGTGCCGACACTGATCGACCTGACCAAGCAAGCCGGCATGGTGGTGGTCGGCAGCCGGCGGATGGGCGCGGTGGGCCGCGCACTCCTGGGATCGGTCAGCACCGCGCTGCTGCACCACGCACATTGCCCTGTCGCGATCGTCCGCGGCACCGTTGCCGCAGAGCACGCGAACGGGCCGGTGGTGCTCGGTGTCGACGGCTCGCCCGCGTCCGAGCGTGCGACGGCCCTGGCGTTCGACGAAGCCTCGTGGCGCCATGCCGAACTGGTCGCAGTGCACGCCTTCAGCGACGTGGAGTGGCCGGAGATAATGCCGCTACCGTGGTCGGCGGTCGAAGCCGAGGCCGGCGAGATCCTGTCCGAGCGGCTGGCCGGATGGCAGGAACGCTATCCCGACGTCACCGTACACAAGGTCATCGTGCGCGATCACCCGGTCGAACATCTTCTGGCGCAGGCGAAAAAGGCGCAGCTGGTGGTCCTCGGCAGTCACGGACGCGGCGGCTTCGCCGGCATGCTGCTCGGGTCGGTCAGTTCGGTGATCGCCCACGAGATCGATACCCCCTTGATCGTTGCGCGGAACGACTGACGCGGTCGCACAGCCATGCAGAAAGGAGCAAACGACATGAACCCGGTCTCAGCGATCCCTCGCGCCGACGATGCCGACCTCGCCGAGCAATCGGACGGGGTGGTCGCGCCCACGCTGTTCGCGGACGAGCCCATCGGCGACGTCGAGGCCGACCCGGCCGATGTGCTCGAACAGCGGACGACCGTCGACGAGGACGATGAGCGGTTGTGGGCTGACGAGCCCGAGGAGGACGGCGGCTACACCTGAACAGAGATGCTGCGTCGGGAAATCACGATCGCCGGGCGACGATCACCGGCATCCGTGCCCCGTGGACGACCGCAGAGCCCACCGAACCGAGCAACATACCGTCGAAGCCGCCGCGTCCGTGGCTGCCGACGACGAGCAGCTGCGCCTTGTCGGCGTGCTCGAGCAGTCGTCGAGCAGGGTGATCGCGTTCCACCACGGCGCGAACCGTCACCTTCGGGTACCGACGCGTCCAGCGCTCGAGGTACTCGGCGAGCGCACGCCGGGCCGACCGCTCGGCATCGGTCCAGAGGTAATCGGCGAGGTCGTCGATGTGGTCACTGCAGACGTGCACGGCGACGAGTTGCGCATCCCGGCGTGCGGCCTCGTCGAATGCGATGTCGGTGGCCAGATCAGATGCCGACGAGCAGTCGATGCCCACCACCACGGGCGCGTGCGCCGGGTCCGGGATCAATGGATCCTCGTCGCGCACGACGGCGACCGGGCAGTGTGCCCTGTGCACCAGGCCGGTGGAGACCGAGCCGAGCAGCAGTCGGCCCGCACCGCCCAGACCACGGCATCCGACCACGACCATCTCGGCCGTCGCGGACATCTCGACCAGCGTGGGGACGGTGGGAGCTTCCATGATGCGGCTCGCCACCGTGATGGCCGGCCGATCCGAGATCGCGTCGGCAACGAGCGTGAGGGCGTCGGCAATCACCTTCTCGGCGCGTCGGTCACGTTCGGCCCAGTAGCCCTCGGTGATCGGCACGTCCATCCAGGACACCATCGTGCCCGTCGGGACCACATGCACGACGGTCAGAGTGCTGCCACGTGACTCGGCCTCGCGGGCCGCCCAGTCGACCGCGACGCGCGACGCGGGCGATCCGTCGGCCCCGACAATGACGCCGAACCGTTTTCCGTTCACTTGGTCAGCAGGCTTCATGAGGAGCATTCTGATCCCCGGTGGCCCGGGCTACGAGGGACCAAAGTCATCAGTTGCCCAGCGGTGCTGCCGCTGTGGTGCTCAACGGCGGCCTCGAAGTGACCTTCGGCCCTCGTCCCGTCGCAGCGCGGGAACCTAGGTTCGAGGGCAAGCACCAACAAGCCCGCTACGGAGTTCCACATGCGCGATATCGCACCCCCGTCCCCGGCCGTCGTCGTCGCCATCGACGGATCCCGCCGGGCGCTCAACGTTGCGCTGTGGGCCGTCGACGAGGCGCTGGTCCGAGACCTTCCGTTACGGCTGCTGTACGCGATCGAACCGCATGAGACGGCCCGGCTCGACAGCCTGTGCACCGCACATGATTTCGCCGTCGCTGAGAGCGCCGTCCGGCATGCGGCCATGGCCATCGAATCGACCAACCGCCCGGTGAAGATCGAGGTCGAAATCGTCTACGAACGCAAGCTCACCGCACTGGCGAAGGCATCGCAGTCGGCCGCGATGCTCTGCGTCGATGCCGCCGGCGTCGGTGAAGCTCCTGGCACCCACCGCGGCGCCGAGCTTGCGCAGCTGCTCGACCAATCCCATTGCCTGGTGGCCGTCATCAACGGAGACGAACCCGGACACCGGGACCGTTTCATCGTCACGGGATTCACCGACTCCCCCGAATGTCCCACCGTGCTCGGGCACGCGATCGACGAAGCCCGACTGCGGCACACCGCGCTGCGAGTGGTGACCGGCTGGCGCCCCCGATTCACCGACATCCATGACAGTCACGCCACCGCCGAGGGCAACAGGTATGCCAAAGTGAACCTGGAGCACGCGCTGGCCCGGTATCGCCTGCTGTATCCGGAAGTCGATATCGAGGCGATCGCGGTCGCCGGCAGTCCCATCAACTACCTGGCCAAACACGTCGACACCGTCGGACTGATCGTCCTGGGTCACGACACCGCCAATCAGTTGACCGAACTCGGCGACCCCGGCCTCTACGCCGCGCTGACCGACCTGCACTGCTCGGTGCTCATCGCACCCCGGTACGGCCCGTGGTGAGGTGACTTTGGCCCCTATCGGGCCGAGCTGACCGGACCGAGACTCATGGGTGTGGCGACACCACGGCATGACGACCGCCGCCCGCCAATGGCGCAATCGTTCTATCACCTCGCGGCGGTGGATATCGATGCGCAGCCCTGTCAGGGGACGGCGTGTTTCGCGGCACGCCACCGAAACCCCGAACGGTGGGCCGGTGCGGAGTCCGCCGATCCACGCGTGTACTGCCTGGGCCGCTGTTATGACGCTCCCGCACGTGGTGATGACACGACCGAGCCTCTCGTCGAGGTCGCTTGTGGCACCGCCGTTATCCTCGGTCGCTGCGCCATGGGTGGAGCTCCCGATCTGCGGGCGTACCTCCGTGACGGCGGCTATCAGGGTCTGCGACGGGCCCTGAGCATCGGCGCCGAGGCCACCGTGGCCGAGGTGGAGGCGGCCCGGTTGCGAGGGCGGGGTGGCGCCGGCTACCCGACCGGCCGTAAGTGGCGTTCCGCGCGGACAGGCCCGGCCGGCCCGCGTGTGGTCGTGGTGAACGCGGACGAAGGTGATGCCGGCGCCTACATCGACCGCATCCTGTTGGAGAACGACCCGCACGCGATGCTCGAGGGCTTGGCCATCGCAGCCTTCGCCATCGGCGCCGAACTGGCGTATGTCTATGTCCGGCGGGAGTATCCGCGCGCGCTGGCGGCCGTGCGTACCGCGGTGGCCGAGGCCGAGGACGCCGGTATCCTCGGTCCGGCGGCGTTCGGCCGGGCGCGTGGTGTGACGGTGACCGTCGCCCAAGGCCACGGCAGCTATGTCTGCGGCGAAGAATCCGCACTCCTCAATGCGCTGGAAGGCCGACGTCCGATGGTCCGACCGCGACCCCCGTATCCGGCGGAATCAGGACTGTTCGGATTGCCCACCGTCGTCAACAACGTGGAGACCCTGGCCGGTGTGCCGTGGATTCTGCGCCACGGTGGCAACGAGTTCGCCGCCATGGGGTCGGGATCCAGCCGGGGAACCAAGGCCGTATCGCTGAACTCGGTCTTCAACCGCCCCGGGCTTTACGAGGTGGAATTCGGAATCCCCTTGCGGGAGATAGTCGACGATCTCGGTGGCGGGGTGGCAGGTGAACTGAGCGGTGTCATCGTCGGTGGTCCACTCGCCGGTATCGTGCCGCCGGCACATCTGGACGTGCCGTTCGCATTCGGCCCGCTGCGCGATATCGGTGCCGGTGTAGGCCACGGTGGGATCATCGCTTTCGATGACAGCACCTCGATCGTCGATCTGGTGCACCACGTGTTCCGGTTCGGAGCCTATGAATCCTGCGGCGCCTGCACGCCGTGCCGGGTCGGCGCGGCCCGCATCGAAACCCTGTTCAGCCGGCCGCCGGCCCGGTCGGAGCGCGGCGAATGGGAATCCATCGTGCAGACGCTGGCCGCCACCAGCCTGTGTGGGCACGGCGGCGGCCTCGCGGATTTCGCCCTCAGCGTGATCACCCATTACGGCAAGGAGCTCTACGGTGCCCCGACTGACCATTGACGGGCTGGCGGTGACCTGTCCCGACGGCACGTCGATCCTGTCGGCAGCCGGCGCAGCGGGCATCGACATCCCCGCCCTGTGCCACGATCCCAGACTGCGCCCATCGGGCACATGCCGGCTCTGCGTGGTCGACGTCGCGGGCGCGGACCGGCCGACCGCCGCCTGCACCACGCCCGTCACCGATGCGATGGTCGTTCGTACCGCCACCCCTGCCCTGCACGCCCTCCGAAAAAGCCTGTTACAGATGCTGGTTGGGCGCTATTCGGCCGCCGCGGTGGCCGACTCGCCGGACCTGCCGTTGCATCGGCTTCTCACCGACCACGCTGTCGTCCCGGCCGGCACCACGATGCTCGAGCTGATCGATCAGTCGCATCCGGCGATCCACGTCGACCTGAACCGCTGCATCTCGTGTTGGCGCTGTGTGCGGATCTGCGACGAGGTGCAAGGCCAATTCGTGTGGCGCATCGACGGCCGTGGAATCGAGTCCAAGGTGGTGCCCGACTCGGGCGCCACCTTGGCTGCGAGTTCGTGTGTCTCGTGCGGAGCGTGCGTCGACACCTGTCCGACCGAGGCCCTCACCGATGCCGGGGCGGCGAGCGCGGCGCCGCCGACCGCGTGGACGCGCACCACGTGTCCGTACTGTGCGGTGGGATGCGAGATGTCGGTCGGTACCCGTGACGGTCGTATCACCGAGATCCGCCCGCTCTTCGATGCGCCGGTCAATCGGGGCCACCTCTGCGTCAAGGGACGCTACGGGTTCGGCTTCACCCATTCGCCGGATCGGATCACCACGCCGATGGTGCGCGACGCCGCCGGGCAGTGGCGTTCCGTCGACTGGAATGAAGCCATCGCCGCGGCGGTCGCCGGTTTCCGGCAGGTCCTCGATCGGAGCGGCCCGGCGGCGGTGGGAGTGCTGAGTTCGGCACGGGCGACCAACGAGGAGAACTATCTGGCCCAGAAATTCGCCAGGGTGGCGCTGGGCACCAACAATATCGACTGCTGCGCGCGAGTGTGTCACGCGCCGAGCGCCGCGGGCCTGAAGTCGGTGTTCGGCACCGGTGCCGCGACGAATTCGTTCGACGACATCGAAATGGCCCGCACCATCATGGTGTGCGGCTCGAACACCACCGAGGCGCACCCCATCGTCGGAGCGCGCATCAAGCAGTCCGTCCTGCGCGGAGCACACCTCATCGTGATCGATCCGCGTCGCATCGAGCTCGCCCGATACGCCGACGTCCATCTCCGGCCGCGGCCGGGAACCGTGGTGGCGGTGTTGAACTCGATGGCGGCCGTGATTCTCGATGAAGGTTTGCTGGCAGCGGATTTCGTGGCTCGGCGGGTGGACCGGTTCGATGACTTCGGCGCGTTCATCGCGGACTACGTGCCGGAGCGGACCGTAGAGGTCACCGGCCTGGATCCCGCCGACGTCCGGCGCGCCGCACGCCTGTACGCCCAGCAGGGCCCGTCGCTCCAGTTTCACGGCCTGGGTGTGACCGAGCAGGTGCAGGGCACCGAAGCCGTCATGTGCCTGGCCAATCTGGCCCTGCTCACCGGCAATGTGGGGAAGCCGGGCACCGGGTGCAATCCGCTGCGCGGTCAGAACAATGTGCAAGGCGCCGCCCTGATGGGGTGCGAACCGCACCACCTGACCGGTTCGGTCCCGCTGGCAACGGCGAAGGATCACACCGCCGGCATCTGGGCGGCACCGATTCCCGATGCGACCGGACTGGACGCCATGGAGATGCTCGATGCCGCCGGGAGTGGCACCGTGAAGGCCCTCTGGGTGATCGGATGGGACATCCTGCTGACCCAGCCGCAGACCGGCGTCGTACGGCAGGCCCTGGATCAGCTGGAGGTCCTCGTGGTGCAGGATCTCTTCCTCAACGAGACAGCCCGGCGCTGCGCCACGGTGTTCCTCCCGGCGGCGTCGGCGTTCGAGAAGGACGGCACCTTCATGAACTCCGAACGTCGCGTCCAACGGGTCCGGGCTGCGGTACCGGCGCCGGGATCGGCCAAGAGCGACGCCGAGATCATCAGCCTTGCCGCTGCCGCATGCGGTTGGGGTCAGGCGTTCTCGTATCGGCAGCCCGCAGACATCTGGGATGAGATCCGTCGCGTCTGGCCCGCCGGTGCCGGCATGACCTACGCCCGCCTGGACCACCCCGGCGGCCTCCAATGGCCATGTCCGGACAGCTCGCACCCCGGGACGAGGGTGTTGCACACCGACGCCTTTCCCGGAATCGGAGCACGCGCCGCCTTGCGCCGCGTCGACTATCGCCGCAGCACCGAAATGAACGACGAGAGCTATCCATTCACCCTGATCACGGGCCGTCAGCTGTACGCGTTCAATGCCGGAACCATGACAAGCCGATCGGTGACGGCCGCATTGACCGGTGGCCCCGTTCTGGACATATCGCCAGGGGACGCGGCGGCCCTCGGCCTGGTCGAAGGAGACCCCGTCCGCATCTGCAGTCGCCACGGCGCAGCGACCATGCCGTGCCGTCTCGACGACGGCCTGCCGCCGGCAACGGTGTTCACCACCTTCGGCTGCCCGGACGTCGCGGTGAACGCGTTGCTCGGCCCGGGACGTGACCCGACGACGCACACGCCCGAATACAAGATGACGGCGGTGCACCTGACCCGGGAATTACCGGCCGAGAACGCCCGTGACACTGGTGAATCGGGCCGCACGCTCACCTGAGCGGCGCCACCACCTCGTCGAAGCCGGCGATGAGGTGCTCGCGGAACAGCTCGACATCCGGTATCGCCGCGGTGTCCACATTGAATCCGATGCCGCACACCTCGTTGTAGGACAACAGCGTGACGTTGAACGCCGACCCGAGCGTGGGCGAGAAGGCGTATTGACGCCGCACGGCGGCACCACCCAGGCTTACCGGCGTGGCCGGGCCGGGTACGTTGCTGGCGATGAAGTCGACATTCCCGAACTGGGACCGGATGTAACAACGCGGTGCCAGGTTCACCGCGCCGGCCAGTACCGAGGTGTAGGCCAGGGATTTCTCCGCGCGCTGGGCACCGGCCAACCGGTGGATGTCGTGCATCCGCACCGCGGGATCGGCCGGTCCGGCGGGAATGCGGAACCGCATCAACGTTGTCCGGTTTCCGCCCGGCCGATCCGTCGCGTTGCGCAGATTGATCGGCATGGTCACCATGAATTCCGCGACCGTGCCACGGTCGGCGTGATAGCGCCGCAATCCCGTGACGACGGCGGCGAGGAAGGCGTCGTTGAGCGAGCCACCGGCGACCGCTGCGGCCCGGTGCAGCGCCCGGGTCGGCACCTCGTGCACGAAGACCGTACGAACGCTGCTGCGCGCAGACATCGACGGCGATCCACGCCGGTGCGGGCCGGCGGCGCGCCACAGTGATGCGGCGGTCGCGCCCGCCGACCGTACCGAGCCGGCCGGATGCCGGGTCGCGTGGGCGAGCAGCCCCGGCATGGTGCGCACCGAACCCTGCAGTGCCCGCACTGCCGCTCCAACCGACGCCGACACAACCTCGCCGATGGGGCTCATCGTCGGAAGCCAGGTTGATTCCGGCGGGACGGTGACGGCACATGCAGGCCGGCAGCCGATCTGCCGCGGATCATCGAACAGGTACCGGCTGATCTCGACGGCACCCACGCCGTCGGTGAGCGCGTGGTTCATCCTGCACAGCAACGCTGCTCCCCCGCCGGTCATCTCGTCGATGACCGTCGCTTCCCACAGCGGACGGGCCGGATCGAAATCTGCCATCGCGGCCACCCGGGCCAATTCCAGGACCGCATCGAGGTCGCCCGCGCCGGGCGCGCCCACCCGGCGAACGTGGAAGGCGAGGTCGAACTCGGGGTCGGGCCGCCAGCGCGGTGGCAGGGGCCACCGCGAGGGCACCACCCGGCCACGGAACATCGGCACGTGGTGGCTGAGACCTCGGAAACGCCTGACAACGGTCATGAAGTCGGGTGATCGGTCCAGCAGCATCAACGAGACGATCGTCGACCGCATGCGGGGATCGGCACCGATCGACCAGATGAACGCGTCACTGCTGCGCAAAAAGGTGGTCACGGCACGTCCTGTTCCCCGGTGATCCCGAGCAGCCGGGGCGAGCCGCGCGGGGTCACGGCTCGCCCCGGCGCGGTTCACTTCTCGTCGGCGTCTGTGCGGGTCAACGTACGGTCGGCACTGCGGATGAGCTTGCGATTGAATTGGTATTGGGCGGCCGCCAAGGTGTCGGCCAAGTCGACTGCCGCGTCGATGATCTTGGTCCGCAGGGGATGGACCGCCTCGGGAATCGCTTCGTCGAGGGTACGACTGAACTTGCGCAGCGCCTCGGCGGCCGCATGCTGGCCCGCCCGGGCGGATTCTCGAACCTCGTCGAACAGATCGACCGACTGAGTCGCCGGTGGCTGGGGTTTCGTGGTTTGGGTCATCGTGTTTCCTTCGAAAGGTGGACTTACCTACGCGGCCAACGGTATTCACCCTCCTGATCAGCCGATAGCGACGAAAGTCCCTACCTGAGGTGGCCGATGGTCCCGCGCTCGGTCACTATTGCGGTACCACCGCGCCGGCTACCGATGCGCTGCGAGGGCGGTGAGCCGCTGCACCGCCCGTTCGATGCCGCGTGCCAGCTCGTCGACATCGGAGGCGGCGTCATAGTCGGCGGTGATTCCGAAATACAGACCGTCGGCGTAACTCAGGATCGCGACTCCCGTACGCAGCTGCAGAGCAATCGGCGGTACCGGCAGGATACGCAGCACCCGGCAACCCATGATCTTGAGCCGGCGCCGCGGGCCCGGCACATTGGTTGCCAGCGTGACGACACCACGCTGCGGCAACCGCATGAGCATCCGTACCGCCCAGGCCGTCAGGGGGAAGGGCAACGCGCTCACCGCGCCCACGAAAATGCTCCCCGCTTCCCGCTGGCCTGTCCTCTTCGACCTCGCCAGTCGGCGGTGCACCGACTGGAGCTGTTGCACCGGATCCTGCTTCTCCACCGGAAGCAGCGGCAGCATCAAGGACACCCTGTTGTCGGTTCGCTCCAACGCATTATTGTCGCGGACGGATACCGGTACCAGCGTCCGAAGTGACGTTCGCTGCGGCTCGGTGCCACGACGCCGCAGGCCGTCCCGGTAACTGGAGGTGATGGCCGCCAAGGCCACGTCGTTGAGCGTGACGTCGAAGACGCTGGCGACCTTCTCGACGTCCCGCAGCCGAACCTGTGCGGCGCTGTAGCGCCGCATCGTGGTGACCGGGCCCCTCAAGGACGACCCGGCGGCCGGATCCAGCAATCCCATCGCGAGCTGCGCAGCCCCGGCCAGGGTCGTGGCCATCGCGCCGGGCAACGCGGCCGCGCCTCGCCACGCCGCATTCACCCAACCCAACGGGTTCAGGTTGATGCCTGCCGCCTTCGGACCGGCGTCGGCGTTCACCGCCGCGGCACGGATCTCAGTGGCGAAGGTCCCGCGATTTCCCTGATCGCTGAGCCCGGAAAGAACCTGCACGGTGGCGATTCCGTCGGCGATGCAATGGTGCATCTTCATCAACAATGCCCAGCGTCCGCCCTCGACACCCTCGATGATCCAGCATTCCCAGAGCGGCCGATCGCGGTCCAAGCGGCGTTCCATGACGTCGGCAACGAACCGGAACAGCGCCCCGTCGTCGCCACCGTGCGGAAGTGCCGCGCGGTGAATGTGGTGATACGGATCGAAATGTGGATCTGCTTTCCACTGTGGCGCAGCCAGATCCAGCCGATGCGTGAGCAAGACCTGCTGTAACCGTGCCACCTTCGCGACTCGGGTCGCGATCGAATCCGCGATGCTGTCATAGACCGGCATGGGGCCCTCGAGCACCGCCACGGCACCGAGGGCAAGGCTCACATGCCGGTCGGCATCCTCGGCTTCCAGAAATGCCGCATCCAAGGGGGACAACTGGTCCATGCAGTGACTCTTCGCCCAGGACCGACCCGCGCGTAGAGGCGAAGGTCCCGAATGGGTGAGGAGATACTCGGTACCCGACTGAGGACTTTGGACCCTCCTTTATGAGCCGACCCGCGATGCACGATGGTCTGCGGGAAGAGATCCGACACCGAAGGGACGGCCGCCGTGAAGAACACCGCCGAGCGAGTCGACCCATGAGTGTGCAGACCGATGGCAGCGCTGTCACCCGCCTTCATCCATTGATACCGATGCCGCGGGCGACGTGGGAGTCCGTCGTCATGCGCAGCTGGCTGTTCGACGGGCAGGGCACCGAGATGGCAACGCATCTCGCCGATATATGCGGTACCGCCTTTCACCTCGCGGACTTCCCTTCCGGTCATCGGCTGTTCGGTCAGGGTGAGCCCGGCGATCGGGTGTACGTGATCATCTCGGGCCTGGTCAAGATGTCCTGCACGGTGGCACACGGCAGCGAGGTGGTCCGCGACGTGAAGGGCCCCGGCGATGTTGTCGGAGAACTGTCGATATTCGACCCCGGCCCGCGGGGCGAGAGCGCGACGTGCCAAACGCTGGTACGGACGGGATGGCTGACCGGCTCGTCGCTACGGCGGTTGGCGCACCGGCATCCCGATCTCACCCAGCGGTGGTTACAGGCGCTCTCTCGTCAAGTGCAAGAACGCGAGTCCGAGATCGCCGACGTGGTCGCCGCCGACGTTGCGACCCGGGTTGCGCGGCAGATCGTCGGTCTCGCCGACCGATTCGGCCAGCACGTCGACCCGACCGTGCATGTGTATCACTCGCTCACCAGGCACGAGTTCGCCCAACTTGCCGGTGCCCGGCGCGAGGCCGTGAGCCAGGCGCTCGCCAAGTTCGTCGAGCGCGGTTGGCTCGTCACGACACCTGGCGGCTTCGACGTGTACGACTTGGACGCCCTGCGCCGCAGGGCACAAGGCGCCTTTCCGGATGTCCGGAGGAGGTGCCCGGCATGACCGGAACCGAACTCAAGGCACGGGTCCTGTGCGACGCGGTGGAGATGGCCTGCCGCGCACCGTCGCTCTACAACAGTCAGCCCTGGCGCTGGGTGGCCGAAGGATCTTCGACGCTTCACCTCTACGCCGACATCGGTCGAGCGCTGACCAACATCGATCCGCTCGGACGCGAGGTGTATCTGAGCTGTGGTGCTGCCCTGGATCATCTGGTGGTCGCGTTGTCGGCTTCGGGCTGGGAAGCCGAGGTTCAGCGATTTCCGAACCCGGATGTCCCGCTGCACCTGGCCACCATCCGCGTTCGCCCGGTGGCCGGTGAGGTATCGCCCCGGGCTTGTGCGCGTGCCGAGGCGATCTTGGCGCGCCGCACCGATCTGAACCACTTCCGCGCGCCGGCGGCCTGGCCGGACCTGGAGGTGAGGCTGCGCCAGACGGTCATTCCCTACCACGTCATGTTCGACACGGTGTTGACCGTCGACCGGCCTCAGCTGGCCGAAATGTCCAGGCTCACTGCGGAGATCCGGCACAACGACCACACCTTTGGGTCCGAGTTGGCCTGGTGGAGTCCGGATGGCGACCGCTCCGAGGTCGTGGTGCTGTCCACCTCCCACGAGGATTCCCACCACGACCTGCTGCGGTGTGGGGAGGCGCTCTCGGCCGTTCTGCTCGAGTGCACGCTGGCGGGCCATGCTTCCTGCACGCTCTCCCACATGACCGAGCTCGCTCAGCCCAGGGAACTGCTGCGTGCCTTGATCGGCCAGCGCGGCACCCCGCAACTCCTCATCAGGGTGGGTCGAGCCGGGGCGGAAGTTGATGGTGCATCGATGAGTTCGTCGTCCTGGCCCGTCACCCTGTCGCCGCGCAAGCCTCTTTCACATGTGATGGAGTTTCGGCCAGAAGGACACCCACCACCATGATGTCGCCAGCATCGTCACCGACCGCCGCCACCCGGGCCTTCGCCCGCGTTCTCGGTCCGTTCTTCGCCATCATCGCCGTCACCGTCACGGCACGCGGTTGGGACATGACGCATCTGCTCGACGACTTCGAATCCACGCCGGTCTGGTCGTGGGTGGTCGGCGCCTTCGTGCTGCTGGCCGGACTCGTGGTCGTTTCCCTACATCCGTACTGGCGTGGCTTCGCGGCGATCGTCGTGTCGCTGCTCGGGTGGATGATGGTGGTGCGCGGCGTCCTGCTGCTGGCCTTCCCTGCCGTCTTCGCCACGGTTGCCGAGCACACGATCGGCGCAGAAACCTTCTGGCGCATCGGTTTTGTAGTCATCGGTGTACTGGGCTTCTACCTGGCCCTGATCGGATGGATGCCGCAACGACCGGCCGCCGGTGTCCGTGCCGTCGGTGCCGGCTCCGAATCCACACGCTGACTGCCACATTCGATCCGATACAGGAGGACATCCGATGTCAACGTCCGTGACCAAGCCGATCATCGTCGGTATCGACGGATCCGCACAGGCCGAGAATGCGGCCCGTTGGGCGGTCGGTGAGGCGCTACGCCAGAACACCGCACTTCGCCTGGTCTATGTGATCCGCACCGATCTGACGGGCCCGCTGTCGGCCGACGAGTACCGGCAGAGAGTGGACGGCGCCAAGGATGCGTTGGAATCGGCGCGACGTGTCATCGATCAACACGACGCGGGTGTGACGGTGCAGTCGTCCATCGCAGAAGGCTCACCGTCCGGCGTGCTACTCGCCGAATCCAGCGACGCGGCGATGATCTGCGTCGGATCGTCCGGCATGGGCAGAGTGGCCCGGTCGGTGCTGGGTTCGACGGCGGCAACGCTCGCCGAACTGGCGGCCTGCCCGGTGGGGATCATCCGCCGTGACGAGGGCTCGCCCGCCGACGAGGCGCAGCCGTGGGTCATCGTGCCGGTGGATAGCCGAACGGATGACGATTCGGCTGTCGTCGCCGCTGCGTCGGCCGAGGCACGGTACCGGGATTGGCCGGTGTTGGCGGTCGGTGTGGCGCTCCATGGGCACGCTGCGCCACCTGAGAAGGCGCTGGACGACCTGGTGTCGGACTGGAAGCACCGATTCCCTGCGTTGCGCATCTACCCGATTTCCACGATTTCCGCGAGCACCGGCATTGCTCAGTTCCTCCATGCCAACCCGGATATCGGTGGCGTCGTGGTGGTCGAGGGTGTGCGGTCATCAGATATCGCATCGATCATGGGTGGCACCACGCACGCCGATCGCGCCGAGTTGGCGGTGCTGGTGGCACGCCAGAACGTGCCCCAGCAGTCGGTCGCTGCGGCTCTACCGCGGATGATCTGAAGTCAGTTGATCGGGCGCGCCGGATTGGTCGGTGTGCCCCGGCGCACGCACATGCGCCTCGGCGCGCATCCGCTCGACCATGTGCGGGTAGTGCAGCTCGAACGCCGGCCGCTCGGACCGGATCCGGGGCAGCTCGGTGAAGTTGTGCCGCGGCGGCGGGCACGAGGTGGCCCACTCCAGCGAGTTGCCGTAACCCCACGGATCGTCCACCACAACCGGTTCCCCGTAGCGCCAGCTCTTGAACACGTTCCACACGAACGGCAGCGTCGAGATGCCCAGGATGAACGCGCCGATCGACGAGACGACGTTGAGCGTGGTGAACCCGTCGGTGGGCAGGTAGTCGGCGTACCGACGGGGCATGCCCTCGTCACCGAGCCAGTGCTGCACCAGGAAGGTGGTGTGAAAACCGATGAACGTCAACCAGAAGTGCAGCTTGCCCCAGCGTTCGTCGAGCAGGCGGCCCGTCATCTTCGGGAACCAGAAGTAGATGCCCGCGTAGGTGGCGAACACGATGGTGCCGAACAAGGTGTAGTGGAAATGAGCCACCACGAAATACGAATCGGTGACGTGGAAGTCCAGCGGCGGGCTGGCCAGCAGCACGCCGGACAGGCCACCGAGCAGGAACGTCACCATGAAGCCCACCGCGAACAACATGGGTGTCTCGAACGTGAGTGTGCCCTTCCACATGGTGCCGATCCAGTTGAAGAACTTGATCCCGGTGGGCACCGCGATGAGGAACGTCATGAACGAGAAGAACGGCAACAGAACGGCTCCGGTGGCGTACATGTGGTGCGCCCACACGGCCACCGACAAAGCCCCGATCGCAAACGTCGCGTAGATCAGGGTGGTGTAACCGAAGATCGGCTTACGCGAGAACACCGGCACCACTTCGCTGATGATCCCGAAGAACGGCAGCGCGATGACATAGACCTCGGGGTGGCCGAAAAACCAGAACAGGTGCTGATAGAGGACCATGCCGCCGTTGGCGGGGTCATAGATGTGCGCACCCAGTCGGCGGTCGGCGGCGAGCGCGAACAGCGCCGCGGTCAGCAAGGGGAAGATCACCAGGACCAGTACCGATGTCACCAAGATGTTCCAGGTGAAAATCGGCATCCGGAACATCGTCATACCAGGGGCGCGCATGCACACCACCGTGGTGATCATGTTGACCGCACCCAGGATGGTGCCCAGACCGCCCACGGCAATACCCAGGATCCACAGGTCGGCCCCGGCGCCTGGGCTGTGCACGGCATCCGAGAGGGGCGTATAGGCGGTCCAGCCAAAATCTGCTGCGCCGTTGGGAGTGATGAACCCGGCAAGCGCAATCAGCGCGCCGAAGAAGAACAGCCAGAACGACAGTGCATTCAGCCGCGGGAAAGCGACATCCGGGGCGCCGATCTGCAGCGGCAGCACCAGATTGGCGAAGCCGAACACGATCGGGGTGGCGTAGAACAGCAGCATCGCCGTGCCGTGCATGGTGAACAACTGGTTGTACTGCTCGTTGGACAGGAACTGCAAACCCGGCCGCACCAGCTCGGCACGCATCAGCAACGCCATCAGGCCGCCGACCATGAAGAACATGAAACACGCGACGCAGTACATGATGCCGATCAATTTGTGATCGGTCGTCGTGATCAGCTTGTAGACCAGGTTGCCGTTGGGGCCCACCCGTTGCGGGAACGGACGCCGTGCCTCGAGTTCTCCGATCGGGGGTGCTTCGGCTACCACGCGGCCTTCTTTCCATGACGGCTTGGCGGCGGCACAGCCATGTCGCCGTGCTGACGCCCGAACACCTCAACCCTGCGCAACGGTGGCGACCGGAACTAGAGCACAAAGACCCTAGTTCCGGTCGCCGTGGTGGCGCAGTCGGCCGAACACCCTTGCCCGCCAACACTTTGGTGAGGCTACATTTGCTGGCAGAGCGGCTGTGCCTTGCATAATCTGATGGCCATGTCGCATCCCGCCGAGCCGCATACCGGCTCCGTCTCCTCGAAGCTGAACTGGCTGCGAGCCGGGGTGCTCGGTGCCAACGACGGAATCGTTTCCACCGCAGGCATCGTCGTCGGTGTCGCCGCGGCGACGGTGGAACGCGGCCCCATCCTGATGGCCGGTATCGCGGGGCTGGCGGCCGGCGCGGTTTCGATGGCGCTGGGCGAATACGTGTCGGTGAGCACGCAGCGTGACACCGAACGGGCCCTGTTGACCAAGGAGCGCAGCGAGCTGCGCGACGACCCGGCGGCCGAGCTGGAGGAACTCAAGCAGATCTATGCGGCGAAGGGCCTATCCGAGTCGACAGCCCAGGCGGTCGCGACCGAACTCACCGCGCACGATGCGTTCGCGGCCCACGTCGAAGCCGAACTCGGGATCGACCCGGACGATCTCACCAACCCCTGGCAAGCCGCCTTCTCCTCGGCGGCCGCCTTCATCACCGGGGCTCTGCTGCCGCTGCTGGCGATCCTGTTGCCCCCACCCAGCGCGCGGATCCCGGTCACCGTGGTCGCTGTCCTGGTGGCCCTCGCGATCACCGGCTCGGTGTCGGCACGCCTCGGCGGTGCGCCGCGGGGTCGAGCCGTTCTTCGCAACATCGTCGGCGGCGGTCTGGCCCTGGCCATCACCTACGCCATCGGGCTTCTCGTCGGAACGGTGGTGGGCTGAGTTCCCGCCGCTAGCCGGCAACCTTGCCGTTGTCGACGCGGTAGACCGCACCGTGGATGGCGGCCGCCGCATCGCTGGCCAGGAAGGCGATCATGTTGGCCACGTCCAGCGGTTGCATGAATCCGCGTGGCGCGGCGGAGCGCAGGATGAGGTCGAAGTCCGGATTCTCGGGTGGGCTGAACTGCTCGATCTGCGGGGTGAGCATCCCACCGGGGCACACGGCGTTCACCCGAAGGCGGTCCTTGGTGTACTCGACCGCGAGCGCTCGGGTGAGCCCGATCAGGCCGTGCTTGGCCGCGCAGTACCCGGCCGAGTACGCCTGACCTTCTACCCCGGCGATGGACGCGACGTTGACGATGTTCCCGCCGCGGTCAAGCAGATGCGGTAGGGCGGCCCGGCACAGCGACGCCGGGCCGGTAAGATTGACGGCGAGGTCTTCGGCCCAGTCCTCATCGGTCAGCGTTTCCGCGCGGCGCATCTGATGTCGGCCCGCCACGTTGACCAGAATGTCCAGGCCGCCCCACCGCGCGACGCACTCTTGCACCGCGTCGCGGCAGGCCTGCGCGGAGGTCACGTCGACGACGGCGTAGGAACCGTGGGGCACGTCGGCGAACACCTCCGCCAGGCGGGCGGCATCCCTGCCGATACCGAAAACGGTTGCGCCCTGGCGTGACAGCAGCCGGGCCGTCTCGGCTCCGAGTCCGGACGACGCCCCGGTGACGAACGCGACCTTGTGTTGCAGGTCGGCCATCACGCCCCGGCCTGCTGGAGATTGTCGGCCACTTCGCGCCGCCAGAATTCGTTGGCGTGCGTGGTGTCCACCTCCAACTCGAAGCGATCGGTCATATCGCTGGTGACATCGGCGAGATCGACGTAGAACTGCTCATACCAACGCCGGTGCTGATACACCGCGCCGTCCTCTTCGGTGAGCAGCGGGTTGTCGATGCGGCTCTTGTGCTTCCAGATCTCGACGTCCTCCAGGAAACCTTCGCCGAACGACCGGCTCATCGCCTTGGCGAGCTTGGCGGCGTTCTCCGGGGGCATGCCCGGGATCAGCTGCACGGCCACGCCCCACTGCAGGACGAACGAATCGTGGGTCACCGGGTAGTGGCAGTTGATCAGGGCCACCTCGATCGTGAAATCGGGCGCGACGTCGTTGTGCAGCCAGTTGATCATGTAGGCGGGCCCGAAGTAGGTGGCCTCCGAGCGCAGCTTTGTTCCCTCCCAGAGCTTTTCGTAGTTCTTGGTGGTGTCGGGGCGCGCCTTGGATTCCATGAACTGCGAGGCGGTGTGTCCCTCGATGACGTTCTTGAAGTAGGTGGGGTATGCGTGATGGATGTAGAAGAAGTGCGCCATGTCGACGTTGTTGTCGACGATTTCGCGGCAGTGCGAGCCCTCGATGAGGATCGAGTTCCAGGACCACGGTGACCACCGCCCCTCGTCGTAGCCGTCGATGGTCGGGGGGAACAGCTCAGCCGGGGGCTGGGAGCCCTCGGGGTCGTGCCATACCAGTAGCTGGCCGTTCACCTCACCCGTGGGCCAGCGCCGGGTACGGGCCAGCCGCGGAGTGCGTTTGGCGTAGGGCACCAGCGAGCACTTACCGGTCGCGCCGTCCCAGCGCCAGTCGTGAAACGGGCAGGCCACCGAATCGCCCTTCACCGAACCCTGCGACAGATCACCACCCATGTGCCGGCAATAGGCGTCGAGCACCTGGAGGCGGCCCTGCGAGTCCTCGAACACCACCAACCGGGTGCCGAACGCGTTGACGGCATGCGGCGTCCCGTCGCGGAAGTCCGCGGCCAGCCCGACGCAATGCCACCCACGCGCGAAGCGCTGCATGGGCCGACCGGTGTCGATCTCGCGGACGTCGTCGATGTCTGTCGTCATGGCGCCTCCTCAAGTCGTCCGGGGTAATTTAAGCACATTCGCTTATTTCGTGAGCCGTGATTACCATTCGGCTCATGAGGCGAGGTGAGCAAGCCCGGACCGCGATCTTGAATGCGGCCGAAGAACTGATCGCCGCGCGCGGCGCCCAGGTGCCGCTGCGCGATATCGCACTCGCCGCCGGCCAGCGCAACAACTCCGCGGTCAACTACTACTTCAGCAACCGGCAGGAGTTGATCGATGCCGTGGTGCGGCGCCGGCTCGAGCCGATGGAGCGCGAACGACGGCTCATGCTCGACGCGATCGGCCCCACCGCCGATGTCCACGCCCTGCTGCGCGTGCTGGTGCTCCCCCTGACGACCGTCGAGAGCGATTGTTACGCAACATTCCTCCGGGCCTCGGCGGTGTACTTGCCTACCGATACCGACGGGGCGCCAAACTCGGCCTGGGGTGAGGTGCTGGACCGCCTGGCCCGCGCGGTGCCGACCACAGACTCCTCGGCGCGGCGCCGCCGCATCGCGGCCCTCGGCACCACGATGTTCGCCCTGCTCGCCGAACGTGAGCGGTCGGCGGACTCGGTTGGCTCCGTCGACGAGATCGTCACCATGCTCGCCGCGCTGCTGACCGCACCGGCATCCGACCCCGTGGCGACCGCGGCTATCGTCGGCTGAAGAAGCACAGCGCACCCGAGAGGCGGCCATGAGCCCAGATCCAGCCACCTGCACCATCGCCGAACGCCAGATCGGTGCCGTCACCGTGCTGGCCGTGACCGGGACCGTCGACATGATCACCTCCCCGCAGCTGGAAGCCGCCCTGACAGCGATCATGGCGAAGGCCCCGCAAGCCGTCATCGTCGATCTGAGCGCCGTCGACTTCCTGGCCTCCACGGGCATGGGCGTGCTGGTCGCCGCGCATGACGCCCTGCCCGCCGGCACCCGGTTGGCGGTTGTCGCCGACGGGCCGGCCACCGCCCGCCCGCTCGATCTGATCGGCTTCGCGGGCGTCCTGGGCGTGGTGCCGACGTTGGATGCGGCCCTGAGCGCGGTCACGGCGTAACGGCCCGGCCGGATTCGTGTCTCGACCACCGCCGGCGTGCCCTTAAGCTGCTAGACGGGGAGCACGACAAAAGGGGGAAATCGCGTGGCAGGTCCGATTCAGCAGCCGAATCCTCACGCGGGCTATCCGCCTCCGCCGGAGGTGCCGATCTTCCAGGTCACCACGATGAGCCATATCGGTGCGTTGATCTTCTGGTTCAACCAGCGCCGGACCGTCCAGGGGACCTATGCGCAATGCGACGCCGCGCTGCGATCGGCTCAGACCCAGAACCTCATCGTCGGCTGGTGGAGTTTTCTGTCGATCCTGATCCTCAATTGGGTTGCGCTCATTCACAACTCGCAATCCCGAAAGAAGCTGAACCAGGACGCGCAACAGGCCCAGGCCTATGCCGAATGGTGGCACACCTACGTGCGAACGGGTCAGGTCTAGATGACCTACAGCACCGGCACTCCCCCAGGCTGGTTCCCCGACCCGACCACCGGAGGGCTGCGTTGGTGGGATGGGCGGCAGTGGACGGAGCACCGTCAACCCGTTCCGCAACAAGCACATCCCGCGCCCGGACTCTACGTGCCGCCGCAGTGGGTCCACGATGTGGCGGCGGCGCAGGCCAGGCACAAGACACGCAGCCGAATCATCGCCGTGATCGCCGCCGTCGTCCTGGTGGCGGGTGGCATCGGTTGGTACGTCTTGGCGCAGAACACGTCCTCCACGGACTGGTACCAGGAGGGCTACGACATCGGCTACCACAAGGCCGGTGCGGTGAGTGCAATGGGCCAGGACCCGGACGACGCGTGCCATCTGGCGTTGATCGGAAAGATCAACTTGGGCGACAATCCACGCCTCCGTCGCAACCGCGAGCTCCGACGCGGTTGCGTCCAAGGAGTGCAGGACTACCTCAAGGACCACGGACCCATGCCGGGTTTGAGATAGGCAACTCAGCGGTTTCAGGGCGCTGCGGGCGTCTTCAGCGACACGAGACACCCTGGTTCTGGCAGAACATCCCGAACCCGCCCCATTGTGTTGCCGGCCCACCTTGGTCGGTCGGATCCACCGACAGCACAGGCGTCTGTGTGATCAACTGATCGATGATCGACGGCACCCAGGGCGGTGACGGATCCGGTTGCGCGACAGCCACGCCGGTAGCATGACCAAGGGCGACAACGCTCAGTGCACTCACCAGCACAGCACGAACGCAAAGACGGGTTCTCATCCGTTGCCCCCTCGGCTTGCGATGACCTGCCCTCCAGGATATGTCACCTCAGATCGGGCGGTTTCCATTACGAACGGGCTATAGATCGCTTTCCCGTTACGAATCAACATCGACCCGGAATGCCGCGCCCGCGAGTCCGCCGCTCCGAATCGGGCGCCGCCTACGGTGTCGCCATGACGCAGATGGCCCAGGTCGTCCGCCGATCGCTCGCTGCCGCCATGTGCATCGTCATCTCTGCGACCGTCACATCGCCGGCGCAGGCTGACCCCGATGTCGAGCCCGTCGCAGCGACGACGGCCCCGGACGACGGCCGCGTTGCTTCCAACGAGCCCGCCGTCGTCAACACCCCTGACGGCTGGACCCTCACGCTCGGCGCCAAGGACGAGTCACAGGTGCCGGTACCGCCGTTGACAACCGCGGTCTCATCTCGCGAGTACCTCTCCAGCGGAACCTTCATCGGCTCACTACGTGGACCCGATGAGCCCCGCGGTGTGTTCGAGGTCGGCTACGAAATCGGCTGTGGAATCGACATGAGCACCTCCAATGGTGTGACGATGGCCGGAAGCGCGGGCATCACCCCAACGCTGGGCGTATCGGGACCACTGGCCGCCCTGCCGACGACGGTGGTGCCGGCCGTTTCGACGCCTGTCAACGGAGTCATCACCGTCGGACTCAAACCCGGTCTGGTGATTGTGGTGCCCGTCGACAAGAAGGAATTCAAGAGCGCGGATCCCTGGGTGATGATCACGAACTTCCACGTCAAGATCGACGGTTGCGTGGGACAGTCCTTCATCCGCTCGTACGCCACGCTGATCAGGCGCACCGACCAGTCGGATGTCGTACTGTCTTACGTCGGCGTCACCAAATCGGTGTAGTTCGGCCACACTGTGGGACAGTGATGCACGTGGTGGAGCTACTCCCACTCACCGGACGCTGCAACCGCCCGCACGTCTCGGCGCTTCCAGTGTTCACGCTATGAGACGAGCGGTGTTCAGCCTGGCGATCGTACTGGGACCGGTGTTCGTTGCGCCCTCTGCCGCGGCCGACACACCACATGGCAATTTCACGATGCACGTCGACGGCCGCTACGACTTCCATACCTGGATTTGGAATCTCTCCGGGTGTGACGGCGAATGCGTGCATGTTCAGGCCATTCCGCAACCCATTGCCAAGGCTTTCCCCTATGCGGGTGATGCCCAGCTCACCGACGGACGTTACACACTGACCGTCGACGTTCCCGACGGATTGCGCTGCGGTGACGTCTATTACGGCCCGGTGATCCCCACCCGTGACGTCTATGAATGGGATGCGCGGTCACATATCGGATCCCTCACCTCATCCTTTGACACCGGGTGTGGTGGTGCGCCGGGAGGCGCGTTGACCTATCCGTTCGAACTCACCCTGATGTGACGTTGCGGGCGGCCATCACCTTGACGTCCATTCCGCCCAGCGATCCGGATCCCGTCTCTGCGTTGTGGGCGTGTGCGAAGTGGTGCAGGCCGAAGACACTCTCCATACCGTTGCGCAGGCCCATCTGGTCTTCGCACGCATTGACGGCCCTCTTGGTCAGCGCCAGGCCGAACGCCGGCATCTGCGCGATCCGTTCGGCGAGTTCGAGCGTTGCCGTCTCCAGCGCTTCGCGGGACACCACCCGGTTGACCATCCCGACCTCATACGCACGCGCGGCGGTGAAACGCTCTGCGGTGAACAGGATCTCCTTGGCGAACCGCGGGCCGAGCACCCACGGGTGCGCGAAGTACTCGACCCCGGGAATCCCCATGCGCACCACCGGATCAGCGAAGAATGCATCGTCGGCTGCGACGATGAGGTCGCACACCCAGGCCAGCATCAATCCGCCTGCGATGCACGCGCCCTGCACCATGGCCACCATCGGCTTGGGGATCTCGCGCCACCGCCGGCACATGCCGAGGTACACCTCCATCTCGCGCGCATAACGCTGGTCACCACCGCGCTTGTCGACGTGGTCCCACCACAATGCCGCCTTGTTGTCGTACGACACGTGATGGTCGCGTTCCGGGGTTCCGATATCGTGGCCGGCGCTGAAGTGCTCACCACTGCCGGCGAGCACGATGACGCTGACGGTGTCGTCTTCGACCGCGCGCTGGAACGCCGCGTCCAACGCGTATGTCATGACCGAGTTCTGCGCGTTGCGGTATTGGGGCCGGTTCATCGTCACCACGGCAACGCTGCCGTTGACTTCATACGTCACCACGTCGTGGTCAGCTCTCGTCACGCCGCGCCCCTTCATCCCGTGCCCAACCGAACACCACCAGGATGCGCGGACACGCTGCCGGGCCGGAGATGATTTTCCGCTCAACGGGAGTCGGGCGGCTCACACATCCGGACCGGTCAGACCGGATCGAAAGACGAGATGCGCCATGCACCATCGACTTTGGTGAGCCCAACTTTCACGCTGCTGGCCGCCGGCACGGATACGGGATTGTCCTTGCTGGTGGTGTTCTGATTGACGAAGATCAACACATCGGCGGTGTCCGCGTGTGCATCGATGACAGCGGCCCGAACGACACTGGCAGTGGCGTGGACATCCTTCTGTTTGGCCGCCGGAATGAGTATCTGGTCGGCGAACTGGCTGTAGTAGGTCAGGAATTCTCCGGTTAGGTGGGTTCGAGCTTTGGCGAGATCGTCGCCCAAACTGGTGGGCGTATACGACAGCAACGCCACCGCACCTTGCTTCGCCGCGTCGAGGGCCTGCGCGGCCGCCGCCGTGGTCTCCTGATCACTACGGGTGGGACCAAGATAGGTAACGGCTGCTACCACGGCGGCACCTATCAAGAACGCGGTCACAGTCACCGAGCGCCACCACCGTCGCACCCGACGTCCCCGCACTCCGATGGTCTGTTCCGTCGCGGCACCGTCGCTGCTCATGGGATGAACTCCACCTTCGCCAACTTGATCTGTTCTCCGTCTCGCTCCATGTCGACGCTCAGCCGCCAGCTCCGCGGTTGTTGGTTGGCGCCGGCGTCATCGCTGACGGTGGTCGCGGCCGTCACGAGGACCGTCGCCGAGTTCGCGGTCATCGTTTCGACCGCGGCGACCTGCGCGGTCGCTTTGGTCGCCGCCTTCGAGGCTTGCGCCGTCTTGATGAAGTCGTCCGCCTCCGCTTGGAAATCGTCGCGGAACTGCCCGGCCGAGTTGTCGATGATCTGACGGACATTGTCGGCCACCTTGGCACTGTCGATCGACATCAACGTGATCACCGCTTGGGAAGCGGCCCTGGCGAATTCGTCCCTACGTTGTTGCTCCTGCTCGTATGCCCGGTGTTCCCGGAGCAGGTATCCACTGACGGCGAGCATCGCGATGCCGGCCGACACGGCGATGTAGGCGAGCACCGTGCTGAGCTTCGGCCGTCGTCGGCGAGGTTCGGCCGGTTGGGTTGGGTCCAAGGCCGGGTCGGTCGCATCCTCGTCCGAACTCTCCCCGCAATCCGCCTCGGAGGCTGTGTCTTCGGTTTCATCCGTCCGGGCTGCGCTGCTGAGAACGGGCATGATTCCTCCAGGTGCCGGTTGTGGGCTCGACGTGTGACAGTCGCCACACGCTAAGGCAGGCCGATCGCCCTCGGTTTCCGCCGTCCCGGCCAGCGGTCACCTTCCGGCCGGTCCGTGATGCCTCACCAATGGCGTACGGAACACAATGCCCCGCGGGCCCCTTCGGCTTGGCTGACTTGGATGCCGTCGACGCTCAGTTGGCAGCGCAGAATCTGGCGGTCGTCGGGCACTTGTCCCGCGGTGGTGACCGTGACCATCGCCCACTGGGCCGGGTCGGCCAGCATTGCGTCGCGGATCCACGGTGTTCCCGGTGCCAGGTTGATGTCATCTCGGGGACTGAACTGATAGGGATTGTGGCTGTAGTCAGCCCACGTCGGCGGGTCGGTGTCGCGGTAGTAGACGGCGGCATGACCGGGCAGTTCGGCCGTCACGGTATAGGTCACCCGGTGCAGCGGCACCTCGTCATCGGCTTGAGCGGGCGTGCCTGAACCGGCGCACAGGACGACGACGACACATCCGGCAGCGCGGAGGCGGATTGCGCGCATCTCAGGTATCACCTCGGACCCACCGGGTGGAGCCCTCGACGGCAATGCAGGTCAGGAAGAGCCCATCTGGGGCTTGTGCGACCGTGTTCAGCGCCCCTTCGCATGGCGAGTTCTCCGCGCGGACGCCCTTCAAGGGCGGTGACCGGAAGTAGCGCGGCTCGTACCGGCGCGGCGACCCACAGAACACCAACCGGCCCCAGGACGTCGTGCCGAACACATAGCGCGCCGTGTCGGCACACGGTGCGCCCAGGACGACACCACCGGTGATGCCGGGAACGCAGGAGGGGTCGTTGCACTCGTCCGGATCGGCGTTCGCTGTTGCCGGGGTGAGAGCACCCAGGAGCAAGGCCGTGACCGCCGCTGCTGCCGCAGAAGACCGCATGGCCGCCACCATGCCACCGCCGGCGCGTTTCGCCAGCGCATCGTCCGCTGGGCGGGAGGGCCGCTGTCATCGCGGGCGGGAGGAGAGAAGGTGAAACCTGCTGCGCCGCTGGCGCGTGCCGACCATGAAGGAGTGGTTATGCGGTTGTCCAGGACCTCATTTGTTGCGGGCATGGTGTCTGCCGTGGCACTGGGCATGGTCGATCCGTCGGTCGCCGGGGCATCCCCGCAGTGGGGTCTCAACGGCACGTACATCGCCACGTCGAACGGCGAGTGGGCGAAGACCAACGACATCTATCACGACGAGGCGAGCATTCGCAGCACGTGGTCGATCACCACGACGTGTAGCTATCCCGGCGAATGCACCGGATCGGTGAGCAGTGATTTCGGCTGGAACGCACCGATCTACCAGAGAAGTGGGGTCTGGTTCGTCAAGAAGATGGTTGACCGGTGGCAGCCGTGCCCCGACGGCGGCGCCGGTCCGGGATTGCAGGTGTTCCGCTTCTATCCGGCCACCGACGATGGCAGCGGAATGGACCCGACGTCCACCACTTTGATGGGCGAGGACTCGACGACCGGCGTCAGCGGCAACTGCGGCAGCAGCAAGGTCCTGTTCATCACCATGCCGTTCAAGCTGATCAAGACCGGCTGAAGCCGGCTACCGAGCCGGTCAGCTGGGAAAGAGATCCTTCCAGGTCCGTTCACCGGCGCGCGGCGCCAAGTCGGTTTGCCGGAACACCGCGCCATCGGGCGTGGCGTATTGACCGGTACGCGGGTCGTAGGTGGCGATCGCCACCGACGGGCCACCAGATCCGTTGGGCTGGAATGCACTTGGTGCCGCGGGTAGACCAGCCGGCGCCGGCTCGGGGCCGACGGGTGCCGGTTCAGGGCCGGGTGCCGGCTCGGTCGGCGGTGGCGGTGGCCCGGCCTCACCGTTGCCGGCGGGCGGCGGCGGGGTGCCCTCCAGCGGCCCGTAGATCGCAGGGTCACGGTCGATGCGGCCATCCGGAGGTATGCCCTGCGCGAGCAGGTTCGGATCGATCGGGTACGGGCCGAGAGCATGCTGGCGCATCGCCAACGGTTCGTAGGGCTTGTCGCTGTCGCAGATTTCGACGGTCGGTGCCCGCTTGCCCGGCTTACCCATGCACGGATAGTTGCGCGCACCGCGGACTCCGATCGGTGAGTCCTGCGGCAGCTTGCAGTACAGACCGTCCGGCGTGTCGATGTCGCTGGTGTCTTCGGGCGAGCGCCACGCCGACGGTGGGAGGAAACCGACCGTGCAGGCCGGCGGGTCCCCGATGTTGAGGGTGAAGTCGCCCAACGACATTCCGATGGGGTTGTTCTTCGGCGCGCCGTAGGCCTGGGTCGAGGCGACAACGGGCGGCAGGAGCACCAGCAGCTGCTCCAGGGAGGGATGGTAGGTGACGGCGACCTGGCCGATGCTGGTCAGATTGGCCAGCAGGACCGGCAGGGTGGGTTTGACTTGGTTGAACAGCCGCGAGGCTTCGTCAGCGGCATCCGGTCCATCCCGTAGCAACGTCCGGACCGCCGGGTCGTCGTCAGTCAGCTGCTGGGTGATCCCGGCCAGGCTGTGTGCCCAGGTCCGAATCGCATCGATCGATTCGGCTTGCCCGTCGAGCAGTGGGGCGCTGTCGTCGATGAGGGTGCGGGATTGATCGGCTGTGGCGTTGGCGTCGGCAATCAGGCGCGCCGAGGAATCGAGCAGAGAACCGACGTCCGCGCCGGAACCGTTGAATCCCCTGAACGTCTCGTCGAGCAGCGGCCGGATCTTGTCCTCGGGGATGCTGCCGATCAGGGCGCTGACCTGATCCAGCATGGGGCCGACCGCTTGCGGAATCGACGCCTGCGTGGCAGGGATGGTCGCGCCGTCCCGCAGGAAGGGGCCCGCATCGTTGCGTGGTTGCAGGTCGACGTACTGTTCACCGACCGCGGACACGCTGAGCACCGCGGCATGCACGTCGGCCGGGATGCTCGGCGTCGTATTCAGTGAGAGGGTGGCTTCGGCACCGTCGCGGGTGGGGCGTACATCGGTGACCTTCCCGATCTGCACGCCGCGGTAGGTGACGTTGGAGAACCGGTATAGACCACCGGTGCCCGGTAGCTGCAGTGTCACGGTCATCCGGCCGATGCCCAGCAAGGTGGGAGCTTGCAGGTATGCCACCACCATCACCGTCACGCCGATGATCGAGGCGATCGTGAAGATGACCAGCTGGGCGCGGACCAATCGAGTGAGCACTAGTTGCCTCCGGCCGTCGGGGTTGCCTGCTCAGCTGCCGGGGCCGGTGCCGCGGCAGGTGCCGGTGCGTCGACCAACGGCGGCATCGTCGCGACCGCGTTCGGAGCGGGTGTCAGCGGCATGTTGAGCGGGTCTTTGGTGTAGTTCGCGTACCAGGGATCTCCCGGAGCAGGAACCAGCGGAGCTCCTTCCTGTCCCCACCGGGTACCGAGGAACAGTCCGCGCTTCAACCGGGGGATGGTGAAGTCGAAAGTGATGAACTCGTTGAGGTAGTCACCCCGGATGGCACGATCGATGAAGTTCTGCGGGTACGGGTAGGTCGGCATGAACGCCAGATCGGCCGCCAGATTGGGCCCGACGTCGGCCAACGCCCGTAAGGTGGGCTCGAAGTTGCGCAGGTTGGTCAGCAGATCATCCCGTGCCGAACTGATGAGTTTTGTCGCGGTATCGCTGAAACGGCCGAATTTCTGCAGCGCGGCGGTGATGCGGGGGCGCTCCTTGACCAGTACATCCAGTGCGGGCGGAATACGGTGCAGCGCTTGGGTGATGACGTCACTTTGGCCCGCGAGTGTGCCCGACAACCGGTTCAGTGCGGTGATGGAGGCGTTGATGTCGTCGCGTTGGTCGGCGAAGATGCCCACGACGTTGTCCAACCGGGTGAGCAGATCGCGGATCTTGTCCTGGCGACCGTCGAGCGCGGCGTTCAACTCGTGGACCAGCTCGCCGATCTTGCCGAGCCCGCCGCCGTTGACCAGCACTGACAACGACGACAAGGTTTGCTCGGTCGAGGGGTAAGTGGAGGTGTGGTTCAGTCCGAGTACTGCGCCCGGCGACAACCGCCCCGTCGGCTGCTGCCCGACCGGCGGGTCCAAGGCAATGTGCATGGAACCCAACAGGCTGGTCTGGCCGACGGTGGCAACGGCATTGGCGGGGATGACGACGTGCGGCTGGACCGAGACCTCGACGTCGGCGTGCCAGTCCCGCACCGTCATCCGGGACACGCTGCCTACGATCACATCGCTGACCATGACCGGCGAGTTCGCCTCCAGCGTACCGACATTGGCCAGCTCGACGTGATACACGGTCGCATCGGAGCCGCGGCCGACGGTGCCGGGCAGCGGCAGCGAGTTGAGGCCGTTGAAAGCGCACCCGGACAGTGTCAGTACTGTACAGGCGGCGGCTGCTGCCAGCCGGGGCAGGGAGCGACGGGTGTTCACGGTGTACCTCCTGAGACCGGCGGGCCGGCTTCGGCGGGCAGCAGCATGTCGCGCAGGCTGCGGGGCGTCTGCGGTGCGGGTGTCCCGGGCGGGATGGGCGCCCCGGGGAACAGTGCGGGAGCGGGATCGGCGGGTAACCCGTTGGGCGCGTATGCCCCCGGCGGCCCGGGTGGTGCACCCCATCCAGCTGGGGGCGTGATGTCGCCGGCGCCGGTGTAGGCGGACACGGCCGGAGGCTCGGATACCGGCTGGGGGCGACCACCCGGCCCGCCGGGTGCGATGGCGGGGTCGGTGTACACCAGGTTCTCGGGGCTGGGCGCCTTGCGAAGGTAGGCGTTGAACGGCATCGGCAGGTAGTTGAAGTTGATCAACGACAAAGCGGGACCGAGGTATTGGGCACACAGCTTCGCCGTCTCGGCCGCCGTGGCGTTCTTCACGGCTGCGATCGCCGAACAGACCACGCTGACCGGATCGGCGAAGTTCGACATCGCGAAGGCACCGACTGCGGTTCCGCTGTCGGGGTTGTAGATGTTGTAGCCGTTGGCGATTGCGTTCGGGGCGACGTGCAGCACGTTTTCGAGTTTGAGCTTGTTGTCGACGAGGTTCTGGGTGACGTTGTTCAGCCGTTGCAACTGCTCGGCGGTTTGGTCGCGGGTACCGGCGATGAATCGACGGACGTCGCCCACGGCGGATGCCAGATTGGTCAGCGCTGCATCCAGGTCGGAGCGGCTACCGTCGATCACCCCGGTGACGCTGGCGAGTCGATGCTGGAACTCGACGATCTGCGTGTTGCTGTCGCGCAGCGCGGTCACGAAGATCTGCAGGTTCTTGATGATGTCGACGATGTTGCCGCTGCCCTGGGCCAAGATGCGGCCCACCCCCGACAGTTGGCTGATCGCCTGGTGCAGTTTGTCACCGTTGCCGTCCATGGCGGTGGCAGCGCTGTCGATGAACCGGCTCAACGAGGTAGCCGAAGATCCGCTCACCGGGCCGAGGTCGGTGGCCAGGCGCATCAGTTGCTCTTTGACCTGGTCCCACTCGACGGGCACTGCGGTGCGATCGAGGCCGAGGTGGGCGCCGGCGGTCAGCACCGGGCCGTTGTCCTCGTAGGCCGGCGTCAACTGCACGTAGCGGGCCGCAACGAGGTTCTGCGCCATGATGATCGCTTTGGCATCGGCCGGTACGGCCACGCCGTGGTCGATGGCCAGGGTGAGCGTGGCGCGGTCGCCGGCGGGCTGGATATCGGTGATGGTCCCGACCTTGACACCGGCAACACGGACCTCGTCGCCGGGATAGATGGCGGTGGCCGAGCTGAAGTCGGCCGTGATGGTGGTCGGTCCTAAGACCGTTGCTCGCACGAGGATTGCTGCGCCGGCGATACCCACGGCGGTCAGGGTGGCCAGCGCGGCCCTGCTGAACCGCTTCTTGTGTCGCGTGATCACCGGCTACCTCCCGGAATACCGTTGTGCGGCCAGGGGAACTCGGCACGGGGGCCCGCGTTGTCGGGCGGCTGGCCCGCGTTGGTGCCGCGGCGGAACCCGAACGCGTAATCCAGGAACGGCTGCAGGGTTTGCGACGGCAGCAGGTTGCCGATGAAGGCGTTGTAATAGAAGCCGTTGTTCACCGATTCACCCTGCGTGACCTGGTATTTGGCCAACCCGGCCAGGGCGCCGGCGATGTTGTCACGGTTCTTTTCCAGCATCGCGGTCACCGAGTTCAGTTTCTGCAAGGTGGGCGCGAGTTCCTTCTCGTTGTCCTGTACCAGCCCGGACAGCTGTTGTGCCAGCGCCGAGGTATTGGCCAGCAGTGTGACGATGGCGTATCGCCGTTCGTCGAGAACCTGCGTCAGCGTGTTGGCATCGAGCAGCAGCGTGTTGACCTGTTGGCTGCGCTGCGACAGGATGCCGGTCACATCTGCCGCGCTCTTGAGCAGACCGGCCAGAGATTCGTTGCGGCCGTTGATGGTTTCGGACAGCCGGCTCAACCCGTCGAACGTCGGGCCGAGTTGCGGAGCCATCCTGTCGATGGTGTCCGAGAGAGTGTCCAGCGACTGGGTCAGGGCGCCGGTATCGGTGGCCGCAGTGTTAGCGGTGAAATCGCTGACGGCGTCGGTCAGCGAATACGGAGAGGACGTATGCGTCAGTGGGATGGTGTCCGAGGCGTGAAGGGCACCGGTGCCGGCGGGCTCCAGTGCGAGCATGCGCGCACCGAGCACCGTTCCGGTGCGGATATGGGCCGTGGTCTCGGTGCCCAGGCGCACCGTGCTGTCGAGGGTGAAGGTCACCAGTGCTTTGCCGTGGCTCAGTGTGACGTCGACGACCGTACCCTTCGTGACCCCGGAGACTTTGACGTCGTTGCCCGCGGTGAGGCCGCCGGCCTCGGCGAAGAGCGCCCGATATTTCAGCGACGTCGCCCAGGACAGCAGTGCCTGGGGTTGCAGTCCGACCGCGACGATCAGCGCGATCAACACGATGCCGATGAGTCCGCTGCGGACCAATTGGGATCCGCGATATTTCAGCATCAGGGTTCTCCGCAGCGTCCGGTGGTTTGCATGATCCAAGGGAAGTAGGCGGTCCGCCCTTGCAGGTCGGTGACCCGCACGTTCATGCCGCACAAGTATTGATTGATGAAGCTGCCGTAGGAACCCAGCCGCACCAGTTTGCGATAGTTTGCCGGCGCTTTCTGCAGCGACAGGTCCAGCCGCGCCTTGGCCTCGTCGTCGGCCAACAACGGGGCCAGCCGGGTGAGCTGGTCGATCGTGCCCGACAACGGCGGGCGGGCTTGGGTCATCAGATCAGCCAGGGACGCCGTGCCGGCGTCCAGTGCGTTGATGGCATCGCCGATGGGATCGCGGTCTTGCGCCAGGCCGGTGACCAACTGTTGCAGGCGCTCTACGGTGCCGGTGAATTGGTCGCCGTCGTTGGCCACCGTGGCCATGACGGTGCGCAGACTGTCGATCACCTGCTGCACGGTTTGTCCGTTGTCGGCAACGGCCTGGGTAAAAGAAGACGTATGCGCCATAAGCGATTCCACCGTGCCGCCTTGGCCTTGCAGAATTTGGATGAGCGAGTTGGTCAAGGCGTTGACGTTCTGGGCGTTGAGACCCTGGATGACGGGTTTGAGCCCGCCCAGCAGCAGGTCGAGATCGAGTGCGGGCTCGGTGCGTTCACGCGGAATCTGAGATCCCGGCGGCTGCAGTCGGGTCGATCCGGGGGCGTCGAGCAATTCGAGATAGCGGTTACCCACCAGGTCCAGGTAACGCACGGCGACCTTCGTCGCGGTGGTCAGCACGATGTCGCGGTCGGCATCGAAGCGCACCAGCACCGTGTTGTCGGGTTGCAATGCCACGTCGTCGACGGTGCCGACCCGCACGCCCGCCACGCGTACCGAGTCACCGGCACGCAGGCTGGAGGCGTCGGCGAACACCGCGGTGTAGCCGTTGGTCGTCCCGGTTCGGTACTGCCCCATGATCACGAACAGTGCGCCCGTCAGCACGGCCATGGTCAGACCGAATGCGCCGAACTTGATCGCGGTGCCGTAGCGGGCGGTCATCCTGGCTGTCCTATCTGGGCAGTGTTGCGGGGCGGCCCGTCCAGGGGACCGAACAAGGCTTGCTTGAGCGCGTCGGAGTTCAACAGAATCCCTTGATTGCCGTACTGCGCGGGATTGGCGTCGATGTCGGTGACCACGAACGGAGGACGTTGTCCGAAGCCGACATTCGGCAGATCCATGCACTGTGGCCCGCCCGTCGCTGCGACTTTCGGCAGGTTCTTCGGGTAGCGGTAGCGTTCGGTGCCCAACAGGAACGAGTCGAGCAGCATGACCCCGGGCAACGGTTGCGGTGCACCAAGGGCCAGTGGTTCCACCCCTTTGAGTGCGCAGGTCAGAGCGGGGTTGTACTGGTTGGTCAGCGTGGTGGTGGGAACCAGGAGGTGCAGGACGTCGATCAACGGATCGCTGTCGGCGGCGACGACCTCGTTGCCGGTTTCAGCCAAGCCGATCGAGCTGATCAGCAGGCGGTCGAGGTCGCGCTGGCGATCCACGACGGTGTCGCTCAATGCCGTGGCGGTGCGCACGGTACTCATCAGATCGGGTGCGGCGTCGGCATACGCATTCAGGACGGTTGGCAGAGTGCTGATTTCGTGGCTGAATGTGGGCAGGCTGGGATCGATCTTGGTCATCAGGTCATCGAGCTGGCCCATGGTCTCCCCCAGTTTGGCGCCGCGCCCGTCGAATGCCTGGGCCAGGGCACCGAGTGTCTCGTTGAGCTTCTCTGGCTGAATCTGGGCGAGCACCGTGACGAGTTGCTCGAAGACCGTGTTGACCTCGACGGTCACGTGCCGGGCGTCGAGAACCTGACCGGCATGCATGGTGTCCGGTGAGGGGCTCTCGGGCGGGACCAGGTCGATGAACTTCGCGCCGAAGACGGTGCTGGAGGCGATCTGGGCATGGGTGTTGGCCGGGATGAGGGACAGATCGTCGGGGTTCATCGCCAGGCGAATGGCAGCTTGCCCGTCAGGCAGGACGTCGATCGCGACGACCTTGCCGACTTGAGCTCCGTGCAGTTTGACCTTGGCCTCCGGGTTGAGCACCAAGCCGGCACGCGGAGCGACGACGGTCACCGCCACCGTCGGGGCGGCTCCTCCCCGGAAGAGCACCACCGCACCGGCGACGGCGCCGGCGACCACCGTGAGGGCCAGAAGGCCGGTCAAGATTCGAACAGCGTCACGCGACATCACAGCCTGCTAACCGGAGAGGTTGAAGTTGCCGTTGGAGCCGTACACGGCCAGCGAGATGAGCAACGTGATGGAGACGACGACGATCAGCGACGTGCGCACCGCATTGCCCACCGCCACACCGACACCCGCGGGACCGCCGTTGGCGAAGAAGCCGTAGTAGGTGTGGATCAGCAGGATCGCCAAGGCCATCAGCAAGGCCTGCAGGAACGACCACAGCAGGTCGATGGGGTTCAGGAAGGTGTTGAAGTAATGGTCGTACAAGCCACCGGATTGTCCGAGGAGCACCACGGTGGTGAACTGGCTGGCGACGAACGACAGGATCACTGCGATCGAGTACAGCGGTGTGATGGCCAGCATGCCGGCCGCGATGCGGGTACTGACCAGATACTCCACCGCTCGGATGCCCATCGATTCCAGGGCATCGATCTCCTCGTTGATCCGCATTGCGCCCAGCTGGGCGGTGACGCCGGCACCGAAGGTGGCGGCCAACCCGATCCCCGCAACGATGGGGGCCGAGATGCGAACGTTGATGAAGGCGGCCAGGAAGCCGGTGAGGGCCTCGATGCCGATATTGCCCAACGAGCTGTATCCCTGAATGGCCAAGACTCCACCGGTGGCCAGTGTCAGGAAACCGACGATCACCACGGTGCCGCCGATCATCGCCAAGGTGCCCGCGCCCATGCTTATTTCGGCGATCAACCGGATCACTTCCCGGCGGTAATGCATGGCCGCGTAGGGCATGGCCGCCAGCGCGCGACCATAGAAGAGCACATGGTCGCCGATTCCGCCCACCACGACCGCAGGTTGGCGCACCACTCGGGACAAGCGTGGGTAGGTCGATTGCACTGTCAACAGCGATCCTGTCATCGGGTCGTCATCTGAATGCCGATGGCGGTGACGACGACATTGATCACGAAGAGAGCCATGAAGGCGTAGACGACGGTCTCGTTGACGGCGTTACCCACGGCCTTGGCCCCACCGCCCGAGATGGTCAGGCCGCGGTAACAGGCCACCAGGCCGGCGATCAGGCCGAACAGCGCGGCCTTGATGCAGGAGATGATCACCTCCGGAACGCCGGTGAGCAACGTGATGCCGGCGGCGAAGGCGCCGGGGTTGACGTCTTGCACGAACACCGAGAAGAGGTAGCCGCCGAGGATGCCGATGATGACCACCAGACTGTTGAGCAGCAGGGCCACCAAACCCGATGCCAGCATGCGGGGCGTGACCAACCGCTGCACCGGGTTGATACCGAGGACCTCCATGGCGTCGATCTCCTCGCGAATGGTGCGCGATCCGAGGTCCGCACACATCGCCGTGGCGCCGGCGCCGGCCACGATGAGCACCGTGACCATGGGCCCGACTTGGGTCACCGCCCCGAACGCGGCGCCGGCCCCGGACAGGTCGGCCGCACCGAGTTCGCGCAGCAGGATGTTGAGGGTGAACGACACCAGGACGGTGAACGGAATGGCCACCAACAGGGTCGGCGCGAGTGAGACACGAGCGACGAACCACGATTGATCCAGGAACTCGCGCCACTGGAACGGGCCACGAACCACGTATTTGGCCGCATCCACCGACATGGCGAACAGCCCGCCCACCGCCTGCAGCGGGGCTGCGAGCCGTCCTTGTGGCATCGCGGCCCTCCGTTCCCTGATCGGCGACCGGATCCTGTGATCCGGGACACTCTCGACCGGGAACCATGACAGCCCCGGTCCCGACGTGGCAGGCAGTGTCCCGCCCATCGGGAACCGAAGTCACGCCTCTGGCGAGCGCACGTGCAGTCACCGGTCAGCGGAATGTCGCGTTGCACCTGCTGCGCTTCGGGGGCGAAGCTGAGCTGGACAGTGATCCAACTCCCGGGAGGGTGGATGTCCGATTCCACTTTGATGGTCGACGAAGCTGAGCGCTTCGGTGGGCTGCGCGAAATCGACACCAGTGCTGGGACTTTGCGCTATTACGATGCCGGCGACGGGCCGACCGTGCTGTTCCTGCACGGATCCGGGCCCGGCGTGACCGGCTGGCGCAACTTCCGCGGCGTGCTGCCGGTGTTCGCCGAGCAGCATCGCTGCCTGGTGCTGGAGTTCCCAGGTTTCGGTGTCTCCGACGACTGGGGTGGTCATCCGATGATCACGGCACAGGGTGCGGTGACTCCGTTCCTCGACGCGCTCGGGGTCGAGCGCGTCGACATCATCGGTAACTCGATGGGCGGTGGTGTCGGAATCAGTGTCGCGATCAACGCACCCCAGCGCGTAGGTCGGCTGGTCAGCATCGGCGGGATAGGCACCAATGTGTTCTCCCCCGGCCCCAGCGAAGGGATCCGCCTCCTTCAGGAGTTCACCGAGGAGCCCAGCCGCGACACCCTGATCCGGTGGCTGCATTCGATGGTCTTCGACCCCGCGGTGGTCACCGACGAACTCATCGAGGAGCGGTGGGCACTGGCCACCGACCCGGAAACGCTCGCGGCCGCGCGACGGATGTACGGCAAGGCCGCGTTCGCCGCGATGATGGCGGCCATGGCGTCGTCGGACCTGCCGCTGCCGTGGGCACAGATGCACAAAGTCGCCGCCCCGACACTGCTGGCCTGGGGGCGCGATGACCGCGTGAGCCCCTTGGACATGGCCCTCATTCCGATGCGGACCATTCCCAATGCGGAACTGCATGTCTTCCCGCGCTGCGGGCACTGGGCCATGATCGAAGCCAAGCAGGCATTCGAATCGGTGGTTCTCGGGTTCCTGAACCGCCCGAGCAGCTGAGTCCGCCCAAACTCACGTTTGGGTCGAAGAAGCCGAGAACCAACCGGCCAAACGTCGGTTTTGGGCACGCACTCCCGGTGTTCAGCGTAATCGTGAATGACTGACAAGCCGATACAGATAACGGGGCAGCCCCACGGCCGGGACACGACGTGGCCAGTGGTCAGCCCGGAAATAGGCATCCGATCCGCCGTCCACGAATATCACACTGCCGCATAGAAATTCGGCAGCATCGGTCAACATGAAGCACATCCACTCGGCGAGGTGTTCGGCCGCGCCGAACCCTCCCACCGGCACCGGAAAAGACTGGACGGCTTTGGCTTCGCGCGGGGTGGCCAGTTGCTCGTCCAGGAGCGGCGTACTGATCGCACCAGGGGCGATGGCGTTGAGACGTATGCCTGCGCCGGCCCATGTGGGTTGCACGGCGGTGCGACGTACCCAACGCATGAGCGCGATCTTTGACGCACCGTAGGCCATGGGCGACGCGGCCTTGCGGAAGATACGGACGGCCCGGACGGCAGTGTCGAGGTCGTTGCGCAACAAGGCGCGTACCGCACGGTGCGGCACCATGGGCATGGTGGTCGCCGAATTACTACCTACCACCACCACTTTGGCGCCTCCGGCAGCCAGAGCGGACCGCCACGCCTCCAACAATTCGACGACGCCGAGGTAATTGACCGACATGATGCGCGGGACATTCGCGATGCCTGGCCGCGGCCCGAGCCCGGCCGCCAGGACCGCACCGTCGAGGCGCCCGTCGGCATCGTGGAGTACGGCCGCTGCGGCATGCGACCGGCCTAGGGGCGTAGACAGATCGGCGACGACGTCGGCGTCGCGGATATCCACGGTGATCACCCGATGCCCGTCGGCCCGAAGCCGCGCCGCGACGGCGCGCCCCATCCCCGACGCCGCGCCGGTCACCGCGTAGGTCTTCGGCACTAGCATCCTCGCATCGGTCCTGTCGGTCATCGTTGGGTTGCCCCCGCATCGACGGGCAGGGTGACGGCGGTGATATACCGTGCCTCATCTGACGCGAGGAACAGGCAGGCGTTGGCGACGTCGACCGGGTCGACCCAGGGAACGGCGAGCAGGTTCATCGCGCCCGCGGCGTCGGCGAATTCCGACCGGGTGGGCGGGCGATCCAAATCCGGGCGGAATGCGCTGCGCACGACGTCATTCTGAATCATGTCGGTGTCGACGTTGGTCGGGTGCACGCAATTCACCCGGACGTTGTGCGGTGCCAGGTCGTGAGCAAGGCTGCGCATCAGCCCCACCACGCCGTGCTTGGCCGCGGTGTAGTGCGCCACCCCGACCAGACCACGCAGCCCGGCAATGGAACTGACCAGGATCATGGAGCCCGCCCCGCGGTCGATCAGGTGCGGCGCCGTCGCAGCACAGGTACTCCACACGCCGGTGAGATTGATGTCCAGCATGGTGCGCCACGTCGCTTCGGACATCTCATCGGCGAGCGCGCGCGACGTGATGCCCGCAGTGGCGCAGACGATGTCGATACCGCCGAACGCAGTGGCGGCACTGTCGGTTGCGTGGCGAAGGGCGGCCGGGTCACGTACGTCGACGATTTCCGTGACGATGCGGCCACCGACCTGCCGGACCAAGCGGGCGGTCTCGTCCAGATCCTGTGGGCCGCTGGGAGGAATCCGCACGGTGTCGACAGGCCCGCAGATATCCATGGCGATGATCGCCGCGCCTTCTTGGGCGAATCTGACGGCCTGAGCGCGTCCGATACCGCGAGCCGCGCCGGTGATCAGTGCGGTCTTGCCTGCCAAACGCGCGCTCATGTGGTCTTCTGGGTCAGGCCCGCATCGACGACCAGCTGGGTACCCGTGATGTATCGGGCGTCATCGGACGCGAGGAACACCGCGGCGTTGGCCACATCGACCGGTTCGACCCAGGGCACCGGGAGCAGGTTGCGGGCGGCGAGGACCTCGACGGCGTCGGCCTCAGTGGGATTGGTCAGATCGGGACGGAGCCGCTTGTAGGTGGCGGTGTTGCGCACCATCGGCGTCGCGACAGCTCCCGGGTGGATGGTGTTCACCCGGATCCGTCGCGATCCAAGTTCATTGGCCAACGTGCGGGCCAGCCCGACGACGGCATGCTTGCTGGCGGTGTACGGCGCGGTGCCTGCGGTACCGCGCAGGCCATTGGTGGAGCTGATGATCACCACCGAGCCACCGCCCGGCCCGATATGCCGGACACCGGCTTTGACGGTGTGCCACACACCGGTGAGGTTGATGTCGAGGGTGCGCTGCCAGTCCTGGGGGCTGATGGTCCACGCCGGTGCGGACGCAGTGTGGATGCCTGCGTTGGCGACGATGACATCGAGGCGACCGAGGGTGCGCACCCCGGCGTCAACCACCGCGGTGACCTCGGTCGCGTCCGCGACATCGCCGACACCGGCAAAGCTGCGTCGCCCGCGCCCGTGCACCTGCGCGGCCGTCTCCTTCAGGTCATCGGCGGCATGCCGGTGATCGAGCATGATGACATCGGCACCGGCCTCGGCGAAACGCCGGCAATGCACGCGACCCGTGCCCCGGCCTGCGCCGGTGACCAGGACAACCTGGTCGCGCAGATCAGGCATCAGGGTGCCTTCAACAGATCGAATCCTTTGTAGCGGGCGGCCGCAGCTTCGTTGCAGATGTCCAGGTAGGTCCCGAACCCACCCAGGAAGAGCATGAACATCCGGGGCTTTCCGGGAATGTTGGCGCCCATGTACCAGGAGTTGGCCTTGGTGAACAGGGTGGCCTCGGCGCGTTGCGCACATTCGGCGACCCAGTTGTCCACCGCGTCGACGGTCGGTTCCAGGGCTGCGTAACCGTGGGTGTCGAGATAGGTGATGGCGTCGGCGATCCAGTTGATGTGCGCCTCGGCGTGCAGCACCATGTTGGCCAGCACCGCGGGCGCACCGGGGCCGGATACCAGGAACAGGTTGGGGAAGCCGTCGGTGCCCAGTCCCAGGTAGGTGCGCGGTCCGGCCGCCCAGTCGTCAACCAGCTTCTGGCCACCGCGCCCGACGATGTCGATCTTGGCCAGCGTGCCGGTCATCGCGTCGAATCCGGTGGCCAGCACCAGGGCATCGATGTCGTAGTGCTTGTCCTCGGTGTTGATCCCGGTTTCGTCGATCGACTCGATCGGCGTCTTGCGCACGCTGACAAGCGTGACGTTGTCACGGTTATAGGTTTGGAAATAGTTGGTGTCGGTGCAGATCCGTTTCGTGCCGATCGGATGGTCGGTGGGGATCAACATGTCGGCGAGCTGTGGATCGTCGATGACGGCGCGGATCTTGTTCTCGTAGAACTTGCGCGCCTCCTCGTTGGCCTCCAGGGTGATCATCTGATCGCTGAACGTCTTGGAGAACAGCACACCGCCGAGCTCCCAGCGCCTCTCAAACGCTTCCTCGCGTTCCTGCGGGCTGGCCTCCATCGTCAATTTCGGGTGCGCCACGTGCGGCGAGCCGCCGCCACTGCGCCATGACATCCTGCGCCGCTCGGCGTAGTTCGCCTTGATGTCGGCGATCTCCTCGGCGGTCAGTGGGCGATTACCGGCCGGCACACTGTAATTCGGCGTGCGCTGAAAGACGTACAGGTGGTCGGCTTGTTCGGCGATGATCGGGATCGACTGGATGCCCGAGGATCCGGTTCCGATCACTGCGACCCGTTTGCCACTGAAGTCGACGTTCTCGTGTGGCCAGTGCGCCGTGTGGTAGATCTCCCCGCCGAAGCTGCCCAAACCCGGGATGTTCGGTGTCACCGCGGCCGACAGCGGACCGGTGGCCATGACCACGAATCGGGCATCAACCGATTCGCCCCCATCGGTGCCGACGGTCCAGCGCAGGGTGTGCTCGTCCAAGATCGCCGAAACCACCCTGGTGTCGAAGGTGATATCGCGCCGCAAATCGAGCTTGTCGGCCACCCAGTTGATGTAGCGAAGGATCTCGCCTTGGGTCGCGTACTTCTCGGTCCAGGTCCACTCCTGTTGGAGCTCATCGGAAAACGAGTAGCAATAGTCCACGCTCTCGACATCACAACGCGCCCCTGGGTACCGGTTGTAGTACCAGGTGCCGCCAACATCCGGGGCGGCTTCGAACACCCGCACCGACAGCCCCATCGAACGGAACTTGTGCAGCGCATACAGGCCACCGAAGCCAGCCCCTACCACCACGACATCCACACGGCTACTCGAGCTCACCCGCCGTACGGTAGGCGTCCGCCCCGACGGTGCCCGCCGCTCTTCCCGGTCACCGGACGGATTGAATGGGTATCCCGACTATCGGACGGGCCGGGTTGGCCCGCGCCGCCATCACGGTCAGACTCACCGAACATGACCGACCTCGAGTGCGCGGCCGACACGGCGGGCATGGGCCCCTCGATGTCCAGGGGTGTCCGAGTGACGGTGGCCGACGTCATCGAGGAATGTCCCGACGCCCGCTCGCTGGTGTTCACGGTGCCCGACGATCAACGCGCCCGCTTCGCCTACCGGCCCGGGCAGTTCTTGACGCTGCGCGTGCCCAGTGACCGGACCGGCTCGGTGGCTCGGTGCTACTCGCTGGCCAGCTCACCGCACACCGATGCCGAACTCAAGGTCACGGTGAAGCGGACCGTCGGAGGCTACGGTTCGAACTGGTTGTGCGACAACATCTCCCCGGGCGACACCATCGAGGTGTTGCCACCGTCGGGGACGTTCACGCCCGAGAACCTGGATGCCGATTTCCTGTTGTGGGCGGCCGGCAGCGGGATCACGCCGATCATCTCGATCGTGAAGTCGGTGTTGGCAGCCGGAACGGGTCGGGTGGTGCTGTGCTACGCCAACCGTGACGAACGATCGGTGATCTTCGCCGCCGAGTTGCGCGAGCTCGCCGCTCGTTATGCGGGCCGGCTGAGCGTGTTGCACTGGCTGGAGTCGCTCCAGGGTCTGCCCACCCGCGCCCAGATGAGTGGGTTCACGCGAACCGTCTATGCCGCATCTGCGGGGTTCGAGTCGTTCGTCTGTGGTCCCGCACCGTTCATGACCGTAATCAAGGAGGCGCTCGCCGAGGTGGGGGTGCCGCGCCGGCAGGTGCACCTCGAGGTGTTCCAATCGCTGTCGGGTGACCCTTTCGCCGACGAGGCAGCCACTGCGGCAATCGATTCCGATGACGGTGATGCGGCCACCTTACGCGTCGACCTGGACGGATCCAGCCATCAGCTGCGCTGGCCGCGGAGCGCGACGCTGGTCGACGCTCTGGTAGCGGCGGGTGTCGACGTGCCCTATTCCTGCAAGGAGGGGCAGTGCGGATCGTGCGCCGCCACCGTGGTGCGCGGTGAGGTGGAGATGGCCCGGTGCGACATTCTGGAACCCGAGGATCGCGCCGAAGGGCTGATCCTCGGCTGCCAGGCCCGGCCGGTCTCCGATGACCTGTACATCGAGTTCTGAGCGTCACCCGCGGAACAGATTTCCGCTGACCGGGAACGGTCTTCGCCCGCGTATACGAGGCGATAGATCATCTCTGAAGAGCCCTCGACGATAGGACCACATGATGACCGAGCGGGTAATCGACCGGGTGCGCGACATGGCAGACCAGCTGCGCAGCCAAGGACCTCAAGCCGAGACGATCGGCAAACTCACCGACGACACGGTCAAGCTCATGAAATCGGCGGGCAACATCCGCCTTCTGCAACCGAGCACCCACGGCGGTCTGCAGGTTCATCCGCGAGAATTCGCCGAGACGGTGATGGCCACGGCCGCCCTCGATCCCGCGGCCGGCTGGATCAACGGCGTGGTGGGTGTCCACCCCTACCAACTGGCCTATGCCGACCCGCGGGTGGCCGCCGAGATCTGGGCCGACGATGTGGACACCTGGGTGGCCTCCCCCTATGCCCCTCAAGGTGTGGCTGTGCCGGTCGAAGGCGGCTACCTCTTCAACGGCCGCTGGCAGTTCAGCTCGGGCACCGACCACTGCGACTGGATTTTTTTGGGCGCGATGATCGGTGACGCCGACGGCAAGCCCCTGATGCCACCCCAGATGCTGCACATGATCCTGCCGCGCAAGGACTACGAGATCGTCGAGGACTCCTGGAACGTCGTCGGATTGCGCGGCACCGGTTCCAAGGACGTCATCGTCAAGGATGCCTTCGTACCGTCCTACCGCACCATGGACGCGATGAAGGTGATGGACGGCACCGCTCAGCGTGAGGCCGGAATGACCGAGACGCTCTACCTGATGCCGTGGTCGACGATGTTCCCGCTCGGCATCAGCTCGGCAACCATCGGCATCGCAGAGGGCGCGCTGGCGGCCGCCCTCGATTACCAGCGTGAACGGGTGAATTCCAGCGGTGTGGCCATCAAGGACGATCCCTACGTGATGTACGCGATCGGTGAGGCCGCCGCCGACATCAACGCAGGCCGCCAGGAACTACTGGCCAATGCCGACCGCATCTTCGACATGGTGGACGCCGGCAAGGAGGTGTCTTTCGAGGACCGCGCGGCCGGTCGGCGCACCCAGGTGCGCGCGGTCTGGCGCGCGGTCTCGGCCGTGGACGAGATCTTCGCGCGCTGCGGTGGCAACGCAGCCCGGATGGACAAACCCCTGCAACGGTATTGGCGCGATGTACACGTCGGCCAGGCCCACGCCATCCACGTTCCCGGCACGGTGTACCACGCCTCGGCGCTCAGTTCGCTGGGTGTCGACCCGCAGGGCCCGCTGCGGGCGATGATCTGAGAGGACAGCTCACATGGGACTGATCAAGAGCCTCGGCTATGTCACCGCTTCGACCGCCGATATCGAGCGCTGGCGCCATTTCGCCTTCAACGTGCTCGGATTCGCCCAAGGGCAGGGACCGCGCGACGACGCGCTGTATCTGCGCATGGACGAACGCGCCGCCCGCATCATCATCGTGCCCGGCGAGGTCGACAAGATCATGACCGTCGGGTGGGAGGTACGTGACCACGCCGAACTGGAGCGGGTCAAGGCCGCCCTCGACGCCGCCGGGGTGCCGTTCAAGCAGCTCTCGCTGGAAGAGGCCGACACCCGGCGCGTCGAGGAGGTCATCGCCTTCGAGGATCCGGCCGGCACCGCCGTGGAGGTGTTCCACGGTGCGGTGCTGGACCATTCCCCCGTCATCACGCCGCACGGGGCGCGGTTCGTCACCGGCGACCAGGGTCTGGGGCATGTGGTGCTGCCCGCACTCGACGTCAACGGCTTGTTCGAGTTCTACACCGAGGTCTTGGGCTTCAAGTCCCGCGGCGCATTCCGCGTTCCGGTTCCGCCGGAGTTCGGCCCGGTACGGGTTCGGTTCATGGGCGTCAATCAGCGCCACCACAGCTTGGCGATCTGCCCCGCTCAGACGTTGCGTGATCCCGGGCTGATCCATCTGATGGTCGAGGTCGACACCCTCGATGCCGTCGGGCAGGCCCTGGACCGAGTCAACACCGAAGGCTTCCAACTGTCCTCGACGCTGGGCCGCCACACCAACGACAAGATGGTGTCGTTCTACGTCCGCAGTCCCGGCGACTGGGACATCGAGTTCGGCACCGAAGGGATGCGCGTCGACGAATCCTCCTACACCGCTGAGGAAATCACCGCCGACAGTTATTGGGGCCACCAATGGGTGTCGGACCTTCCCGCCGCGATGCGCCCATGACCCCCGGCGACGACGTCCACCCCATCCCGATCAGCGCGGTGACCGAGTGGGCCGACGAGGCCGACGTGGTGATCGCCGGTTACGGTGTCGCCGGTGCCGCCGCCGCAGTGGAGGCTGCACGCGCCGGGGCGGACGTGCTGGTACTCGAACGCACCAGCGCATGGGGCGGTGCGGCCGCCATGGCGGGTGGTTTCATCTACCTCGGCGGCGGAACAGCCCTCCAAAAGGCATGCGGCTTCGAGGATTCACCGGAGAACATGGCCGCCTTCCTCAACGCCGCCATGGGGCCAGGCGCCGACGAGCACCGTATCGCCGACTACTGCGCAGGCAGTGTCGCGCACTTCGACTGGCTGGTGGGCTGCGGGGTGCCCTTCAAAGCCGAATTCTTCGGAGAACCCGGTTGGGAGCCGATAGGCGACCAGGGGCTGATGTACAGCGGCGGCGAAAATGCCTACCCGTTCAACACGATTGCCGAGCCCGCGCCGCGCGGGCACATACCCCAAATGCAGAACAAGAAGCAAGGCGAGTCCAGCGCCGGTTTCATGCTGATGAAAGGCCTCGTCGACACCGCGACGGCGGCCGGAACACGGTCGCTGTACGACGTGCGTGTGCAGTCGCTGATCGTGGAATCCGACGGCCGCGTCGCGGGTATCCGGGCCCGGCGCTACGGCACCGTCGTCGATATCCGCGCCCGCCGCGGCGTCATCCTGGCCACCGGCAGTTTCGCCTACAACGCCGGCATGGTCACCCGGTACACGCCCCGCATCGCCGGGCGACCGGCCGCCTCGGTCGAGCAGCACGACGGGCAGGGCATCCGGATGGCGCAGGCACTCGGGGCTGACCTGGCGCACATGGATGCCACCGAGGTGGCGCTGTTCATCGATCCCCAGCAGTTGGTGCGCGGAATCCTGGTGAACGAACGCGGTCAACGCTATGTCGCCGAGGACACCTATCCGGGCAGGGTCGGGCAACTGACGCTGTATCACCAGAACAACACCGCGTACCTGATCATCGACGGCGACGCCCAGGAGGAGGCGATAGCGTCCCTGACACCGCGGTTGATGCTTCGGCCGCCGACGTGGGTCGCCGACACCGTCGCCGATCTGGAGGCCGAAATCGGGCTACCGCCGAACTCGTTACGGGCCACCGTCGATGCATACAACGAGGGCGCGTCGCGCGGCGAGGATCCGCTTTTGCACAAGAAAGCGCAGTGGCTCAACCCGATCAAATCCCCGGTGGGTGCCATCGACCTCCGCGACAGCACCGGTGGCTTCACCCTCGGTGGTCTGCACACCTCCCTTGATGCCGAGGTGCTGCACGTCAGCGGCGAGCCCATCCCCGGTTTGTTCGCCGCCGGGCGGAGTGCCGCAGGCCTGGCGGCGTGGGGCTACGCCAGCGGCGTGTCCCTCGGCGATGGCAGTTTCTACGGACGGCGCGCCGGTCGCGCCGCCGCAATCGGGTAACGCCCCGGCGGCGCGCTGCGCCGAGTCGATCCCCTGGAGTCCCCCTGTCGCGTATGCGACAGGGGCTTCTGTCGTGACCCAATTCGAATCTTGGCCGATATGTGACAAGCGGCACAGCAGTGTGCTACAAACAGTCATATTACTAATAGTCATATCCGAGCCTGATGGGAGATCTCTCATGACAATGACTGTCGAGAAGACCGCCGAGACGCCCAGTGCTGTCATCGACCGAATCTCTCTGGTGCTGGACGCCTTCGACGGGCCGGGTCGCCTCACCTTGGCGCAAATCGTGCGCCGTACCGGCCTCCCCCGGTCCTCGGCACACCGCATGCTGGAGCGCCTGGTGCACCTGCGGTGGCTACGGCGCGACGGCCGCGACTACGAGCTGGGCATGCGACTCGTGGAACTCGGGTCCCTGGCGGTGCATCAGGATCGCATCCATCGGGCGGCCATCCCCTTGCTCCGCGACCTGCACCGCGCCACCGGACTGGTTGTCCATCTGGCCGTCCTCGACGGCGCCGACGTGGTGTACCTGGAGAAGATCGGAGGCCAGATGGTCACCGCCATCCCCACCCGTGTCGGAGGACGCCAGCCCGCGCATTGCACAGCTGTCGGCAAGGCCATCCTCGCCGACAGCCCTTCGGCACAAGTCGACCTCGACCGCCGCAGGACGCGGTTCTCGATCGGGTCGAGTCATCAATTGGCAGCCGAACTGGCCAAGGTCCGCGCGCACGGCGTCGCCTTCGAACGCGAGGAATCCCTTCCCGGCTTCGGTTGTGTCGCAGCGCCGATCGGTCCGGCCGGTGCCGCGGTCGCGGCCGTGTCGGTGTGCGGCCCGATGAACCGGATGAGCTTCGACCAGAAGTTGACAGCACCCGTACGCATGACGGCGATGGGCATTTGGCGCAATGCCGAGGACGGTCCGGAACGAGTGGCACCGACCTTGCAGCCGCTGCGTCCGCTGCGTGGCGGTCCCGGGAACGGCCAGGTCCCGGGCGCCCTGCTGCCGGCATGACGCTCGACGCGCAGATCGCGGGCGTGATCGAAACCCTCGACTCCGGTTTCCCGCCCGTGCACACGATGACCGGCGAGCAGGCCCGGGCAGCGATCCGCGCCCGTTTCGTCGCCAACCCTGATCCCGAACCCGTCGGTTCGGTGGAGAACTACCAGATCCCGGTCGACAACGGCCGCCTCGATATCCGCGTGTATCGACCACACACGGCAGAGCCGGCACCCCTGCTGATATATGCCCATGGCGGCGGGTTCGTATTCTGTGACCTGGACAGCCACGACGGGTTGTGTCGCAGTTTGACCAACCTCGTTCCGGCTGTTGTCGTCTCGGTTGCCTACCGATTGGCACCCGAGCACCGGTGGCCCACCGCGGCGGAGGATCTCTACGCCGCCACCTGCTGGGCCAGCGAGCATGCGGTCGACCTGGGTGCCGACCCGACGAAGGTGGCCGTCGGCGGAGACAGTGCCGGCGGAAATCTGGCGGCCGTGGTCGCCCTGATGGCCCGCGACCGCGGGGGCCCGACTCTGGCGGCCCAACTACTGCTGTACCCCGTGATCGCCGCCGACTTCGACACACCGTCATATCGGTTGTTCGGCCGTGGTTTTTACAATCCGCGTCCCGCGTTGCAGTGGTACTGGGATCAGTATGTTCCAGCCGTCGGTGATCGGGTCCACCCTTACGCATCACCACTGCAGGCCACGCTCACCGGATTGCCGCCCGCGGTGATCGTGCTGGCTGGCCACGATCCGTTGCGCGACGAGGGCATTGCCTACGCCGACGCCCTGGAGGCCGCCGGTGTGCCGACGACGCGGTGCGCGTTCGAAGGCGGCATCCACGGGTTCATGACGATGCCGATGTTCGATATCGCCCAGCGCGCCCGCCGGCAAGCCGGCCGCGCCTTAGGTCAGCTGCTCGGCGACTGACAGATCCGGGGTGCCGCGGTCGGGCGTGGCGGCAGCGCCGTAGCGCTGGACCGGGTCCAGCACACAGTGCGTGCGCCCGAACACGGTCACCATGCACTTGTTGTTGTGATTGCACCGACTACGGGAACCCGGTTCGGCCATCATGACGTTCACCCGGTCGGGCTCGCGCAGAAGCGCCCTGCCCATGGCGAGGAAATCGAAACCCTCCCGCAGTCCGGTCTCCAGATGCTCGCGATCGGTGATGCCGCCCAGCAGAATCAGCTTGGTATTGCTCATGACGGGCACGAACTGACGCGCAGCCTCCAGCATGTAGAGATTCTGATACGGATACACCCCCATCGTCCGCTTGCCGAACAACCTGATCGCCGGACGCAGTGCCGGTGGCATCACCGTGGCGAATTCCCGTACCGGCACGTCGCCGCGGAACAGGTACATCGGTTTGTACACCGATGACCCCTGGGTGAGTTCCAGCGCATCCAGAGTGGCATCGCCGTCGAGGAGTTGCGCTGTGCGAAGCGCCTCGTCTATCCAGATGCTGCCGGGAAGGCCGTCATCCATGTCCAGTTTGGCGATCACGGCAATCTGGTCATTTACCACCGCACGCACATGCTCGGCGATCTCGCGCACCAGCCGCGAGCGGTTGTCGATGGAGCCACCGTAGCTGTCTTTGCGGCGGTTGATCAGTGGGCTCAGGAATGAGCTCGGAAGGTAGAGGTGACCGAAATGCAACTCGACGGCATCGAATCCGGCGTCGACGGCAACCTGGGCGGCGGAACCGAATTGCTTGATCACCGTGCGAATTTCGTCGGTGCTGATCGCCCGGCAGTAGGCGAAGGAGGTCGGGTTGATGAACCTGCTGGGTGCCACCGCGGTGACGCCGGTGAGCGCGCGCTGCGCGACCACGCCGGCGTGCCCGAGCTGCGCCGAGATCGCCGCACCCGCCTGGTGCACGGCATCGGTGAGCTTGCGCAGACCGAGCAACGCGGCCACGTTCATGACGATCTGTCCCGGAGCGCTGGCCGCCTCGGGTGAGACGCAACAGTACGCGACGGTGGTCATCCCGACACCACCCTCGGCGAAGGATCGGTGAAACGCGATCAGGTCGTCGGTGACCATGCCATGCGGTGAACGGCCTTCGGACGTAGCGGCTTTGATCACGCGATTGCGCAATGTGATAGGTCCCAGCCGGGCTGGGCTGAACGGATCCGTCATTGCCCTACCATCGCGCGGCGCGGGCCGCGGTCGACGGCGGATTCCCGATGGTCGGGAGAGCATCGACACCGCCTGGGTCCCAGACCATAGCCTCGGGCCATGTCGGAGGTCCTCGTCGTCGACCGGGTGGTCACCGAGCCCGGATGTGCTCGGCGCTTCGTGGATTCCTACCTGGCCGGATACGCCCCCGCGGCGCGGCGCCGCGGCATGACGCTGCGCGAAGTCCTGGTCAGCCCACCCATCTGGTTCGACGATCGGGCCAACGTCGTCACCATCACCTGGTCGCTGCCCGATGCCCAGGCGTGGTGGCGCATGACCTGGCAGGGCCGTCCCGACCCCGCGGTGGCGCAATGGTGGGACAGCGTGTCCGATCTCATCACGCAACGCAGCCGCAGCGTCGCCTCGGCCGCCGCCGACGTGACCGTCGAGGACGTGCCGGCGCTGCCGCCGGCCACCTCGGAACACTCCGTCGAGACGCTGGGCGTGACGCGTCTGATCGAGACCACCGAGACCGATCGCGAGCGGATCATGGCTGAGCTCCGCGCCGCTGCGCAGCGCAGTGGCGCGCTCACCTGGATCGTGCAGCCGACGCTGCCCGGTTCACGCAATGGCGGCGATATCCTGGCCCACCTGCGGTTCGCCGACGACACCGCCTGGCGGCAAGCCGATTTCGACACCGTACTCGATGACCCGGCGATCACCCATGTCAACGGTGCAACCTACCGCGGCCGCGCACGACATCGAGGCACCGGGACGGTGTATCGCACCCTGCTGCTGCGGGTCACCCCCGAGACCGACGCGGCCACGGTGGCGGCGTTCGAACATGAACTGGCGATGATGCCACGCTATGTCTCGACGATCACGGCGTGGCAGCTCAGCCGCGTCGACGAGGCGATCGGGACCAGTGAGTGGACCCATGTCTTCGAACAGGAATTCACCGACGTCGACGGCTTGATGGGCCCGTATCTCATGCATCCGATCCACTGGGCGGTGGTGGATCGCTGGTTCGACCCCGAGACCACCGACATGATCGTCCGCGACCGGGTGTGCCACAGCTTCTGCGCGGCGCCCGAATCGATACTGCGCCAACCGGTCTAGACGCCGGCCGACAGGATGTTGGGATTGGCCGCCGCCGGTGGTTGCAACGGCGGCAACACCGTACGCCCGTCCAGGGATCGCACGGTCAGCTGTTGAGACCAGGGATAGTGCAGGCTGAACGCAACCAGCCCGGTGCGTTCGGCTGCGGGCAGATGGCTCATCGCCAAGACGGTCTCGGCCAGATACTCCACCGGCTCGGTGGGAAAACTGTCCGGGATGAGCGAGGCCGCTCCTGGCGTACGGACGGCAGTCGAGGGCCCCACGCAGTTGACGGCGATGTTGTCGTCGAGTAACTCGGCCGCGACTCCCTGTGTGAATCGGTGCAGGGCCGCCTTGCAGGAGGCATAGATCACGTCACCGGCAGTCTTGTTGTAGTCACGGTACGGCCGCACCGGAGCCACACCGGTGACCGAGCCGATATTCACGATCCAGCCGGCTCTTTGGTTGCGCATATGTGGGACAGCACATTTGGTCAACACGAAGGGTGTCTTCAGATAGTGTTCGACAGTGCGGTCGAAGGTGTCCATCGGCATGTCCTCGACCTTCGCGTAGTCGGCGAAGCCGGCATTGTTGACCAGGATGTCGATCCGGCCGGTGCGCTCGACCACCGCATCGACGAGCGCGGTCCGCGCGGTAGCGTCCTCGAGGTCGGCGGCCACACCGAAGGCGGTCCCGCCGGCTCGCTCGATGAGGGTGACGGTTTCCTCGATGGTGCCGGCGATGGCCTCGCTCCGTCCGGCGCGGGTGGACACCGACGGCGTGTATGCGCGTGCGGTCACCGCGACGGTGGCGCCTTCGGCAGCCAATCGTTGTGCGATCGCCCGACCGATCCCGCGGCTGCTGCCCGTGACCAATGCCGTTCTCCCGGCGAGTAAGTGGGTCATCGCAGGATGAAGTCTGCTTCGATCGGTGCGCGGTGCTGCCGCCACAGGTCGACCAACCGAAACGGTGTGGCCACCACCACCCGACCCGACTGCGACCGATAATAGGTGTGCGCGTTCGGGGTGTGGCACCAGACGGTGTCCTGCATCGCTTCGTCGATATCCGCCACGTAGTCGTTGAAGGCGCGCTCGGTGACTTCGATGGTCGATGCGCCCCGGATGGCCATCAACTGCAGGCACTCCAGGATGTAGTGCGCCAGGACTTCCATCGAGAAATTGGCGCCGGCGCCGTGGCCGGGACTGTAGTTGGGTGCCGAGGTGATGAACAGGTTCGGGAACCCGGGAACGGTGCCGCCGCGGTAGGCGCTGGGGCTCTTGCCCCACACGTGCGCCAGGGTCTTGCCGTCGCGCCCGCGAATATCGACGGTCGACAGGAAGTCCAGGTGGTAGCCGGTGGCATAGATGATGACATCCAGGTCGATCTGGCGGCCGTCGGCGGTGACGATGCCGGCGGCATTGACCTCCGCAGGTTCACTGGCTTCCACGTCGACATGCTCGCGGGTCAGCGCGGCGTAGTACCCGCCGGGATCGCGGATGATGCGCTTGCCGTACGGCGCGAAGTCCGGTGTGACTTTTCGTGCCAACTCGGTCCCCGCCCCGAACGTCTCATCGATGTACTCCAAGCACATCTGCAGCAGCACATCATTGGCCGGTGAAATGGACAGGTGCGTCTTGGACCACTCCGGGTCTTGCAGGATGACCGGGTAATTGTTGTCCGCGGTTGCCCAATACGACTTCAGGCGATGCCAGTTCGCGTAATACGGCAGCGCCCTGCCCAAGTACCTCCGATACTCGGGCACCTCATCGGAGCGTCGTTTGCGCGGCGCCACCCAGTGCGGTTGGCGCTGGAACACCGTCAGATGGTCCACCTGATCGACACAGGCGTCGACGATCTGCACGGCTGTGCAACCTGCCCCGATGACCGCGACCTTCTTACCCGTCAGATCCAGCTCGGTATCCCACTGTGCCGAGTGAATACTGCGGCCGCCGAACGTCTCCCGACCCTTCAGCTCGGGCCACCGTGGGCGATTCAGATAGCCCGCCGCGGTCACCACCACGCTGGCGTAGTCGACCCTCTGCGTACCGTCCGCATCCCGCGAACGGATCTGCCACTGCTGCCGTTCCTCGTCCCACCACAGCGCTTCGACCTCGGTGCCGAACCGGATGTGGCGGCGTAGATCATGCTTGTCGGCGAGCGCCACCAGGTAGGACTGGTACTCCGCGCCTTGCGGATAGTAATGAGACCAATCCGGGTTCACTTCCCGAGACAGCGAGTAGTAGGCCGACGGCGTATCCACACCGATACCGGGGTAGGTGGTGGTCAGCCAGGTGCCGCCCACCTCGTGATTGCGTTCGAAGATCTCGAAATGCACACCTTCCTCGGCGGCGGCCAGGGCCACTGCAATCCCGGCGATACCCGCACCGATGATCACCATCGTCGTCGACTTCGGGATCGGCGTCGTCCTGGGCAGTGTCGGCTGTGACGGCCGGAAACCACCCTGCTCCAGAAGGAGATCCACCTGCTCGTCCTCGACCGGTGTACCCAGTGCCACCGGCAGCAACCGGGCGAACAACTCCCGGTCATCGGGGGCGATGGCATCGGCGGCCCGCGGTCGGTCGAGGGCGTCGATGATCGCGTCGGCCAGTTCGGCAGCTGCCTTGGCGCTGGTGCGCCCGGCGCGCTCGGGCGGATCGAGCACATAGGTGATCTCGGTGGCGAACCGATCGATGACGGACGCATCGCCGGTCATCTGCGCCAATACCGCGACCAACACACCGGGGTCGGCCGCCAACAGATGGCGTCGCAGCGTTTCCCGGTCGGCGGCGTGATCCGCGAGCGAGGACGGTTCAGTGGTGGCGGTCATGGAATCGAGTATCGAAGGCGACGACCGGTGCTCCCCCCGCCTTGTCTACTGAGCGGGAGACGAACCACCACAACGTGGGTCGCCGCGCTTACTGTGCCGCTCATGCACTCCGACGACCTGGCCGCGGTCATCGCCCGGGCTCGCAGCCACAGTCTGGCCGATATCCCCCGCCGGTCGGCCCGCAGACAGCCCGACAAGACGGCGATCATCGACGGCGACGTCGTGCTGAGCTTCGCCGACTTCGACGCTGCGGTGGACCGGGCCGCCGCGGCATTGCACGAACACGGCCTGCTGCCCGGCGATCGGCTGGCACTGCTGTCGCGCAACTGTTGGCAATACGCCGTGCTGGCCTTCGCCACCGCCCGCGCAGGCGTGGTGCTGGTGCCCATCAACTTCATGCTCAAGCCCGAAGAGATCTCGTTCATCCTCGGGCACAGTCGGGCCGGTGGTTTCATCGTCGGGGATGGTCTGCTCCAGGTGGCCGAGCAGGCAATGGCCCTGGGCTCCTCGGTACGGACGAAAGTGGCGTTGCTGCCCGCCGGGCAGCGCAGCCCCCGTGGTTGGGATGACTTCGCCGAATGGCTGACCACCACGGCGCGGTTGCCCGACTGCCACCTCGATGACGATCAGCTCGTGCGGGTGATGTACACCAGCGGCACCGAGTCGCGGCCCAAAGGCGTGATGCACAGTAGCCGCAGCTTGATGTGGCAGTACGTCAGCACGATCACGGCCGGCGCCATGACCGGTGACGACATCGAAATCCACTCGATGCCCCTGTATCACTGCGCACAATTGGACAACTTCCTGGCCACCGACATCTACCTCGGGGCGACCAGCGTCATCCTCCCGCGGCCCGATCCAGCACTGGTATTGCGCGCCATCGAGCGCCACCGCGTCACCAACTACTTTGCGCCACCGACGGTGTGGATCAGCTTGCTGCGCAGCCCGGTGTTCGACGAGGTGGACCTGTCCTCGCTGCAGAAGGGGTACTACGGCGCCTCGCCGATGCCCACCGAGATTCTGCACGAGATGCGCGACCGGCTCCCCAACCTGCGGCTGTGGAACTTCTACGGGCAAACCGAGATGGCCCCGCTGGCGTCGGCGTTGCGGCCCGAGCAGCAGGACGCGCACGCCGGTGCCGCGGGCCGACCGGTCGTCAACGTCGAAACGATCATCCTTAACGAGGAGAACGCCCCCGTACCGGTCGGGACTGTCGGGGAGATCGCGCACCGCAGCCCACACCTGATGCTCGGCTACCTCGACGCGCCGGACCAGACGGCCCAAGCATTCGCCGGCGGCTGGTTTCACTCCGGCGATCTGGGCTTCTACGACGAGCACGGCCTGCTGCATGTGGTGGACCGCAAGAAGGACATGATCAAAACCGGCGGGGAGAACGTCGCCAGCCGTGAGGTCGAAGAAGTGCTTTACCGGCACAACGGCATCGAAGAGGTCGCGGTATTCGGGATAGCGCACCCGGTCTGGGTCGAGGCCGTGGTCGCCGCCGTGGTGGTGCGTGCCGGCGCCGATGTCACCGAAGACGCGGTACTGCAACACTGCCGCGCCCATCTGGCCGGCTTCAAGATCCCCAAACAGGTTTTCTTCGTCGACGCCCTGCCCAAGAACCCCAGCGGCAAGCTGCTCAAACGCGACCTGCGCGAGCAATTCAGCCGCGAATTCATCAGCAACTGAAGGGAAAACACGTGTATCAGGGTCGTATCGCCCGGTTCGACGAACCCAGGACGCCGTTCCAGATCGAAACGGTCACCCTGCCCGAGGTCGGCCCGGGTGAGATCCTCATCCGCGTCCTGCGCGCCAACATCTGCGGATCAGATGTGCACGCCTGGCACGGAACCTTCGCCACCCGCGGTCTGGGCGGGCAGCTGCCCACCGTGCTCGGCCACGAAATGGTCGGCGCCGTAGCCGCTCTCGGCGCCGGCGTGGCCACGGACTCCAACGGCAAACCGCTGCGTGAAGGCACCCGGGTGGTGTTCCCCTACTTCTACAGCTGTCACGTCTGCCGCAACTGCCTGGCCGGACGGCGCAACGCCTGCCTGAACCTCACCATGGCGATGCTGAGCCGGGCCGACCAGCCCCCATACTTCGTCGGAGGATACGGCGACTACTACCTGCTGCCCGCCGGAGCGGTCGTCTATACCGTGCCCGACACCGTCAGCGACGAGATCGCCGCCGGCGCCAATTGCGCCCTTTCCCAAGTGATGTACGGACTCGAGCGGGTAGATCTGCAACTCGGTGAACACGTCGTGATCCAGGGCGCCGGGGCGCTGGGGCTGTATGCGATCGCGGTGGCGAAGGCTCGCGGAGCCGCCAACATCATCGCCATCGACGGCATCGCCGAGCGGCTGGAGCTGGCCACCGCTTTCGGTGCAGACACCGTCATCGATCTCAACGCGGTCACCACGCCCAAGGAGCGCGCCAAGGCGGTGCGCAAACACACCGACGGCCACGGAGCCGATGTCGTGGTCGAGGTGGTCGGCCATCCCTCGGCGATAGAGGAGGGCCTGCAGATGCTGTCCCAGTTCGGCCGCTACGTCGAGATCGGCAACATCAATGTCGGGCAGACGTTCCCGTTCGACCCGTCGCGCTTCGTCTTCACCAACAAGACGATGGTCGGGGTGTCGCTCTACGACCCGGCGGTTCTGTCGCGCGCGTTGACCTTCCTCGACCGCCACCAGCATCAGCTGCCCCTCGACCGGCTGGCCGCAGCGTCCTACCCGCTCGACGACATCAACGCCGCGTTCGCCGCTGCCGAGGGCAAGCGCGACGTCCGCGCCAGCCTGATTCCCTGAGCGCCTCGCACCGAAAAGGACATCGTCATGCCTCAATTCGAACGTCCCGCCCTGTTCATCGACGGCGAGTGGGTGGCCCCGTCCGGCGGCGGTGTCGTCGACGTGATCGATCCGGCCACCGAGAAGGTGATCGGTTACGTACCGGAGGGCGGCACCGCCGACGCCGACGCCGCCGTCGCGGCCGCCCGGCGGGCGTTCGATCCGGCCATCACCGTCGCCGAACGCCGGTCCCGGCTACAGCGGGTCATCGACGCCATGGAGAAGCGTCTCCCCGATATCGCGCACCTGATCACCGCCGAGATGGGCGCACCGGTGCGTGTCGCGCAGACGGTGCAAACTCAGGTTCCGCTGGCCGTGGCCCATGGATTTGCCGATGTGATGGACACTTTCGCATTCGAAGAGCGCATCGGCAACTCACTGGTGTTGCGTGAACCGTATGGTGTGGTCGCGGCCATCACCCCGTGGAACTACCCGCTGTACCAGGTCGTGGCCAAGGTGCTGCCGGCAATCGCGGCCGGCTGCACCGTCGTGCTGAAACCGAGTAACGAGGCTCCGCTATCGGTGTTCGAGTTCATCGAGGCATGCCAGGACGCCGGACTCCCACCCGGGGTGATCAACGTCGTCTCCGGGCCCGGACGCGTCATCGGCGAGCATCTGGCGGCACACCCCGACGTCGATTTCGTGTCCTTCACCGGCTCCACCAGCGTCGGGGCCCGGGTCGGGGAACTGGCCGGCCGGTCGGTGAAAAAGGTGGCGCTGGAGCTGGGCGGCAAGTCCGCCAACGTGATTCTCGACGGCGCCGATCTGGCCACCGCGGTGAAGGTGGGCGTCGGTAACGCATTCCTCAACGGCGGACAGACGTGCATGGCGTGGACCAGGATGCTGGTGCCCACGGCGCATTACCAGGAGGCCCTCGGGCTGATCGAGGCCGCCACCGCCCGTTACACCGTGGGTGATCCCTGGGATCCGGGCACCCGCATCGGACCTTCGGCGTCCCGCGCCCAGTTCCAAACGGTGCGCGGATTCATCGAGCGCGCCCAGTCCGACGGTGCCCGCCTGCTCGTCGGTGGGGCCGACCCTGTGCACGAGAAGGGCTTCTTCCTGGCGCCGACGGTGTTCGCCGACGTCGACCCCGACTCCGAACTGGGCCAGGAAGAAGTGTTCGGCCCGGTGCTCGCGGTCATCCCCTACCGCGATACCGATGATGCCCTGCGCATCGCCAACGGCACCCCCTACGGGCTCTCCGGTGCCGTATGGGCTGCCGATGACGACACCGCGATTGCGTTCGCGCGCGGCGTGCAGACCGGCCAACTCGACATCAACGGCGGTGCTTACAACCCGGCCGCCCCGTTCGGCGGCTACAAGAAGTCCGGTATCGGTCGGGAGCTGGGTCGGTTCGGGTTCGAGGAATACCTCCAGACCAAATCCCTTCAGCTCAAGGAACACGCATGAGTGCACCACTGGACATCCGCACCGAGGGCGGTGTCCAACTCTGGACGATCGACCGCCCAGAAGTCGGCAATGCCATCACCGGCAAGGACGTCATCGCGGCGTTTGAAAGTGCGATCGATGCCGCCAACCAGGACAACGAAATTCGGGCGATCATCCTCACCGGTGCAGGCAAGATCTTCTCCGCCGGCGGCAACGTCAAAGAGATGGCCGATCGGTTGGGCATGTTCGGCTTGGCGGCCATCGACCAGCGCCGGGCCTATGTGGACGGAATCCAGCGGATCCCCCGAGCCCTGGCCCGTTTGGAAGTACCACTGATCGCCGCCGTCAACGGCGCCGCCATCGGCGCCGGCTGTGATCTGGCCATGATGTGCGATATTCGCATCGCCTCCGAACGCGCCTCTTTCGCCGAGAGTTTCGTGCAATTGGGTTTGATCCCCGGCGACGGCGGCACCTGGTTTCTGCCGCCGGCCATCGGGTATGCCCGGGCCGCCGAGATGACGTTCACCGGCGAACGCATCGATGCGGCCACCGCGTTGGAGTGGGGTTTGGTCAACCGAGTGGTGCGCCACGATGACCTACTGGAACAAGCCCGCGTCCTGGCCGACCGGATCGCCGTCAATCCCCCACACGCGTTGCGGATGGCCAAGCGACTACTGCAGGAATCGCGAGCGGGATCGCTGGAATCGACCCTTTCATTGGCCGCGGCCATGCAGCCGCTGGCCCACCATGACTCGGAACACGACCGGCGCATCGCGAAATGGAGGAGCGTATGAGCGTGGCGTTCCCGCGATTGGTGCCGCCGGCGGCAACCAGCCCCGATACCGATGCCCTGCGGCAGGAGGTCCGCGCGTTCCTGGCCGAGCAACTCAGCACGGGGGCCTACACCCCGGCGGTGGACGGGTGGCTGTCCGGATGGGACGAAACGTTCACCAAGGCCCTGGCTGAGCGCGGTTGGCTCGGGATGACAGTGCCGCGGCAGTACGGCGGGCATGGTCGCTCATTCCAGGAGCGTTTCGTGGTGACCGAGGAATTGCTCGCCGGCGGCGCACCGGTGGCGGCACACTGGATCGCCGATCGGCAGATCGTTCCCTCGCTGCTCAAGTACGGCACCGAAGAGCAGAAGGCGGTGTTCCTTCCGCGCATCGTCGCCGGAGAGTGCTTCTTCGGAATCGGGATGAGCGAACCCGATTCCGGTTCAGATCTGGCCAGTGTGCGTACCCGCGCAGTGCGTGTCGACGGCGGCTGGTCGATCACCGGCACCAAAGTGTGGACTTCGGGAGCACACCGCGCGCACGCCTTCATCGTGCTGGCCCGCACCGCTGCGGTGGATCCTGCGCATCGGCATGCCGGGCTGAGCCAGTTCATCGTCGATCTGCACTCCCCCGGCGTGCAGATCCGGCCGATCATCGCGATGAACGGCTCGCACCACTTCAACGAGGTCGTCCTGGACGCCGTGTTCGTTCCCGACACCATGGTCTTCGGGCACATCGGCGACGGCTGGACCCAAGTCACCTCGGAGCTCAGCTTCGAACGCAGCGGCCCAGAGCGGTTCCTGTCCACCTTCCCGCTGCTGGCGTACGCCGTTGACCGGATCGACACCACGAACGTTGCTGCCCAAGCAGAGTCCGGTGATGTCGAACTGGGCCGGCTGGTGGCGCAGGTGGCCGGCCTGCACCACATGTGTACCGCGGTGGCTGGTGCCCTGCAGCGCGGGGAGACACCCGACGTACCGGCCGCAGTGGTCAAGGTGCTCGGCACCACCGTGGAGGGCGATATCGCCGACTTCGCCGACCTGCGCACGGGTGACGAGACCGCACCGCCACCGGTGTGGGCCGATCTGGTCAGCGCGGCGGTCGACCAACGCCCCGGCTTCACGTTGCGCGGTGGAACCAACGAAGTGCTGCGCGGCGTGATCGCGCGCGGGTTGGGTATGCGATGAACGCCCCCGACCTGACCAGGACCACCGCGCCGGCGGTGGACGCCGATCTGAGCGCCATGATGGACGCGGTCTTTGCCGATTACCGGGCCGGCAGCGCCGAACGCGTGCCTGGACGGCGTGCGACCCTCGATCGCGCTCTGTGGCGCCGCTTGGACGACCTCGGGTTGGTCCGGCTCACCGGAGCCGAGGCCTCGGGTGGCAGCGGCGCCGGTTGGCGCGAGGCGGCCGAACTACTGTCCTGCGCCGTGCGGCACGGTGTGCGGGTGCCGCTTGCCGAGCACGACCTGCTGGCAAATTGGCTGTGGGAAGCGGTGACCGGCGATTCCGGCGATGACTGCGTGCGTACCGTGTGCGTGCTGCCCAGAGACGGGCATGCCGAGGTGCCGGTGCCGTGGGCCGGCGAGGTTGACCGCGTCGTGGTGGTGTGGCCGTCAGGCCCGGAGTACCGCGTCGTCGATCTCGCGACGACGGCACTGGCGATCGGCCCGAGGACCAATCTGATCGGCGAACCACGCGATGTCGTCGTCGTCGACCCGACACCGCACAACGGACACCCGGTCTCGCCCGCATTGGTCACCCAGCTCAAGCAGAAGGCAGCTCTGGTCCGGGCCGTACAGGTGTGCGCCGCGCTGGACCGCGCCGTGCAGATGTCGGTGGAGCATGTAAGCACTCGTCTCCAGTTCGGGCGTCCGCTGGCGAAATTTCAGGCGATCCAGAATCTCGTCTCCGACGCCGCGGCCCAAGCAGCGCTCGCACGTTCGGCCACCGAAGCCGCGCTCAACATGGCGATCGAAACTCACTGGAAATCACCGTATCTGGCCTTCCAGATAGCGGTGGCCCGCTCCTGCGCCGGTCACGCGGCGTCGGTGGTCACCCGCAACAGCCATCAGGTCCACGGTGCGATCGGCACGACACACGAGCACCGGCTACCCGAATTCACCCGCGCGGCACTGGCTTGGCGATGCGAGTTCGGTTCCGTGCATTTCTGGGATGGGCAGGTCGCCGCGGCGGCCATGGCCGCGGGCCAGAAAGGCTTGTGGGAGTTGATCGCTGCCGGCAGCTGAGCGGACCATACGCTGTTCCGCTGACCGGTCACCGCCGGTGTCAGCGCGGCCGCGTCGGGGTTGACTCCTGCATATGAGCAACGAGTTGACCCTCCCCGAGGTCCAGGAATTCATCGCCGGCTTCTGGTTCCACTACGACCAGGGACATTTCGACGAGCTCGCCGCCCGCATCGATGACCAGATGACCTATCTGAGCCGCTCGGATTCCGGGGCGTGCCCCTTCGAGCATCTGCTTGCCGCCGACCTGACCGGTGGGGCCGAGACACTGGCCTGGCTCACCGCGCACCGCAACGAGAATCCGTACCCGCTGCGCCACCACGCCACCAACATCTTCCGCACCGGTAGCCAGCCCGGTCCAGACGGTGACGTCACCACCGCCCGGTTCTACCTCTACGTCAACCAGGTCACCAACAACATTCCCTTCGACGTCTCCAGCGGAGTGGTCGACGTCGGCATCCGGCGCCGCGGTGACGGCTTGGTGTTCACCTCGATGACCGTCGTGCTCGACGCGGAGGACTCGATCCCGTTCGCCGAACACGCCGCCAAGACCTCGGCCACCTCTCAACCGGCGTGAACGCACGCGAAACCTTCAGCGGCGGTGTAGCGGTCATCACCGGGGCAGGCGCCGGGATCGGTGCCGGCTTGGCGCGCCACGCCGCGCGGCTGGGGATGACGGTGGTGCTCGTCGACGTTGACGCCGCTGCGATTGCCGCCCTGCGAGAAGAGCTGTGCGCTGCAGGCGGTTCCGCACACGACATCGTCTGCGATGTTCGGGACGCTGTCGCCGTGCAGACCATGGCGGACCGGGTGTACCAGGATGTCGGAGCGGTACGCCTGCTGGTGAACAACGCCGGCGTCGAACAGTTCGGCTACCTCTGGGATACACCGGTCGACAACTGGCAACGCGTCATGGATATCAATGTCAGCGGGGTCTTCCACGGCATCCGCGCCTTCCTGCCGCACATGATGGCCACCGAATCGCCGGCATGGGTGTGGAACCTGTCCTCGATCGGCGGCGTCGCCGTCGTTCCGCTGCAGGCACCCTACATCGTGAGCAAGCACGCGGTGCTGGCCCTGACCGAATGCCTGCACCTGGAAGTGCAGGCCGCCGGCCACGATCATCACCTGCACATCCAGGCGGTATTGCCGGGCGCTGTGGTGTCCAACATCTTCGAGTCCGCCGGCGGCGTGCAGTCCGGTGACACCGGAGCTGCCGAGGCGCAGCGCAGCGCGATGCTCGACATCAAGGCCGAGGCCATGGACCCGCTGTCGGCGGCAGAAGTGGTGTTCGAGCAGGCCGCTGAAGGCAAGTTCTACCTGCTCACCCAGCCCGATTACGTCGGGTCCGCCATGTCGGAGCGGGCACGTGTGCTGACCAGTCAGGAAGCGCCACGACTGCGCACCGAACGGCGCTTCGACCCGGCCCAGAACTGAAATGCGTTCGCCACAACTGGATCCGGACGCCGCCGCACGCGTCGCCGCCATGGGAGCGCTGGCGCCAATGCGCACCCGGGGACTCGCCGCCGTACGGGCCGGTATCGAATCCGCCCCCCACCCCGACATGCCGACCATGGCGGCCATCGAGGATGTGACCGCACCGGGACCCGCCGGCCCGATTCCGATCCGGCTGTACCGGCCCAAGACAGCTTCCCGCCAACCGGTTCTGGTCTATTTCCACGGCGGCGGCCTGGTCATGGGATCCAACCACTCCTTCGAGCCGCTGGCCCGAGAACTGGCGCGGGCCAGCGGGGCCGTGGTCGCCGCCGTGGAGTACCGGTTAGCACCCGAGGCTCCGCCGCCCGCCCAATTCGACGATGCCTACGCCGCCACCGAATGGGTCTCGGCGCAGGCAGACGACCTCGACGTCGACGCCGGTCGGCTGGCGGTGGTGGGCGACAGCGCAGGGGGTTCCCTGGCCGCGGCGGTTGCCTTGGCTGCCCGTGACCACGGCGGGCCGCCGCTGGCCGCGCAGGTGCTGCTCTACCCGGGATTGGACCGCGACATGGGCGCACCGTCCATCACGGCGATGCCCGATGCTCCCCTACTGAGCCTCGACGATATCGCCTATATGCACGAAATCGTCGATCGTGTTGCGGGGACTCCGCATTCGCCATACCAGGTACCCGCCTACACCACCGAGGTGAGTGGTCTGCCCTCGGCCATCATCGTCACCGGTGAATGCGACCCCATCCGGGATTGGGGCGAACGTTATGCCACCCGCTTGCGCGACGCCGGCGTGCAGACCACCGTCACTCGCTATCCCGGTGTGTATCACGGATTTTTGATGCGCTCGGATGCCACCGCACGAGGTCGTCTCGCGATGGCCGAAACCGGTGCGCTCCTGGCCGCAAAGCTCGCCCATACCCAGCTGTCGAACGCGTGTCCCGATCACCGGACGCCCGCCACGCTGACAACCGCCGAGCTGTCCACAATCGAGGACCTCACCACCGAAGGAGAACACGATGCTGACCGATGAGCGTCGCCGAGAACTGTCCGATGTCCTGCGGCCCGTCGCCCCACCCCGCGAGATCAGCGATGTCTACACCGCCGACCAACGCGAGCGGCTTCTCGACGTGGTACGCACCCAGGGACCATGGAACCTGATCATCGCCCAGCACTTCGCCTCCGCCGACGAGCTGATGGCCACCATGAGCGGGGCCTTCCCCGAGGGGTTCACCCCGTCGCTCGATCTCTTCCTCACCCCGACCTTTCGCGGTTACCTGGCGAATTACGGCACGGTGCTCTACCCCGAGCTGCACGACTGCTTCTACAACGCGACCTTCCTGGAGCACGCCAAGAGTTACTGGAACGCCGAGTACGCCAAACCCGAACTGATGTTGTTCAACATCAACGGTCCGTGCGCCAACCGCGATCCGGGCCATCTGGACTCTCCGAGTTTCCGCGGCGTCCGCCACGAGAACGCCCCCACCTGGCTGTGCAGTGTGATGGGCAAGTCGGGTCTGTTCACCGACTATCTGATCAAGATGGCCCAGGTGATCACGTGGTTCTCGTTGGACGAGGGATCCGGGTTCACCTACTGGCCGGACGGGCCCCTCAAGGCTCCGGGCCGGGTACTGCCGCCGATAAACAACCGTGGTGTCGTCGTGCAGAACGAGATGATGGTGCACCGCGGGGAGGCCAACGGTCCACTGGAACAACAGGTGCCGGCGGGACTCGCCTTCGAGACCGTCTTCACCGGTGACCCGACCGACCGCGACGCCTGGTTGCTGAAGAACGGTGACGACGTCATCGCCCGGCACCGCACCGACGAACTGCGTTTCCTGGTGCACTGGTCGGCAGAAGTGTTCGCCGATTATGACGAGCTCCAGAAGAACATGGACGGCTCGGACGACCTCACCATCGACAAGGCGATCGACATGCTGGTCGACAACCTGAAGGGACAGGGCATCAACCTCGACATTCCCAGCGAGCCCCTGCACGACCCGGGGTTCATCGCGGCACTCAACGCCGCCTACGACATCGGCGCCCCGGCGATCTATCCCGCCGACGCCCCGCTGAGCGCGTTCCAGCCGGCTTGAGCACCGAAAGGCACTCCCCCATGGATCGATTCACCGACCGTCGCGTCATCGTCACCGGTGCGGGCTCCGGTATCGGCGCGGCCACCACGGCACGGCTGCTCGATGAAGGGGCCACCGTGGTCGCCTACGACATCTCCCCGGAGGGCCTGGCCTCCACCGCGGCGGCTGCCGAGGGGGCCGGCACCGACAAGCGCTTGAGCACCGCCGTGCTGGACATCTCGGTCGAAGACGACGTGATCGCCGCGGTGAACGCCGCGGTCGCCGACCTCGGCGGATTGGATGTCTTGGTCAACGTCGCGGCGATGCAGACCTGTTCGCATACCCATGAAACGACGCTGGCCGACTGGAATCGGACACTGGCGGTCAACCTGACAGGAACCTTCCTGATGACTCGTCAGGCGCTGCCCGCTCTGCTGGCCAGTGGGCACGGGGTGGTGGTCAACTTCACCTCCACCGCCGCCACCTTCGCCCACCCCTATATGGCCGCCTACGCCGCCAGCAAGGGCGGAATCCTGAGCTTCACGCATTCACTGGCACTGGAGTATTCCAAGCAGGGATTGCGTGCGGTCAACATCCAACCGGGTGGTATATCAACCGCTTTGGCCAACAGCACGTTGGACAAGATGCCTGAGGGATACGACCTGGGTTTGTGGGCCAAGCAGACGCCGCTGCTGCACGGTGACGAGAATGCGATCCTCGGCGACGCCAGTGCCGTGGCATCGGTGATCGCCATGGTCGCTTCCGATGACGGTGCGTTCATCACGGGCACCGAGATCCGCGTCGACGGCGGCGCCCACGCCTGAACGCGGCGGCATACTGGTGGACGATGCCCATCGAGCCGCGGCGCTCGATGGGCATCACCTTGCCGACAGTGCACGCTAGTTCGTTACCGTGACATCCATCAGCGGTATCCGCTCCATCGCCGTGGCACGAGGATCGGGGGCGGCCGCAGCGGCGGCGTGGTTCTCCTCTCCTCTCGTGTACGTCCACACGCAGAACGGTTCACCTTGGGCGAATTTGAAATCCTTGGGCGGCAGGTTGATGGCCAGCTTGCAACCCGGGAAGAAGGGAGCCGAGATGCGTTGCTCGAAAGTGCAATTCATCCACGCCCTGGCCGGCGGGTACAGGCCTTCATCGGTGTACTTCTGCAGAACCTCACAGCGGCGCATGTTCAAGACCACGTGGTCGGGGTTGTACACGATGTACTCACCGCCGTATCCCAACGTGCCGTCGATGCTCAGGACTGCCAGCTTCAGGAAGTCGACCACATGTACCGGCTCGATCTTGAGGACCTTGGCCAGCTTCGGATACTGATAGTCGATGATCAGCTGATACATGTCGGGTAGACCGAGCCACACTTCGTCCTCCGGGATGAGCTTCGTCCATTGGTCGATGAAGTAGTTGTGGCCCTTGAGGTACTGGTCCCAGTACGTCTTGATCAGCCGGATCAACGCCGGCTTGGTCAAGTCCTCGGTCTGAACGTCGAAGGGAATGGCCTGATATTGGGCGTTCTTCCAATCCCACCCCGGCGGGGCCAGATAACGCCCCATCGGAAGCACCTGGCGCATGCCTGCTCTCGACACCTCGGCTGCCACGTCCATCGCCGTGTTGATTCCGACTTTCTCCGAGTAGATCTTGACGTGCGCATAGGGCATGAAATTCAGGACATCCTCGAACACGCGGGCCAGGCCGACCAAGAAATCACGGGAGAAGTCCTGGATGTTGCCGACCTTGCCCATGAAGTCATGGGTGTAGTCGTCGTAGTTGAGTTCCCCGTTATCGACGTTCACAGGTTTCTCCTTTCTGGCGGCGATGGCCAGGTATGGACGGAAAGGGCTGAGTGAACTTTGCAAGTCCGCTGTCAGATCACGTCTGAGTGGCAGAATGTGACATGGATGAAGATAGTGCCCTCCGAGGCGTGTAACTGGGCGGAATTCCGCTGACCGGGAGCGGAACCATGCGACAGACACGAGGAATGGTTGCTCGATCGTTAGGATCATGAATTGCCGTGAAACCGAGGAGCCGCAACATGAATGCGCCAGCGAAGCCGGCGAAGCTGATGGTCCGTCGAGCGGAAGAACTTCGGCTGGAGATCGCCATCGCGGCGCGGGACATCTTCCTGGCGGACGGGTCCACGTCGGCAACCGTGGATCGGATCTGCGCAGCCGTGGGTATCGCACCGCGCACCTTCCACCGCCACTTCCCGGTGAAAGAAGATGTCGTACTACCGTTGTTCAATGCGTTCGGCTCGCTCAGCGAGCAGCTCCTCGCCGATGCCGAGGAAGATGCCGATGCCGTCGACATCCTCGTCGAGGCATTCAGTACCGAAGTGCCACGGCGCGGGCGGGTCGAGATGGATCGCACGTTCATGGCCTTGGTCATCAACGATCCGCAGTACCGGCTGAGATGGCTGGATTGGGGTCAAGCCCTGGTCGGCCCCATCACCGATTTCCTGGCGAAGCGGTACGACCTCGGCGCCGACCCCTTCATCCGGGAGCTACCGGCGCAGTTCGTCATCCAAGCCTGCCGGCACGCCTATCTCCACTGGGTTGAACACGGCGACTTCACGAATCTGCGCTCGGCACTGCGCGCCGCAATGAGCATGATCGTGGCGCCGCTCACGCCTTTGCCACTGCCGACCGGGTAATTCTCATCGCACTGCGGCGGCATCAGAGGCCATGGTCGACCACTGGCAGCGTGCCCGTGCGCACGGCATCGACGATCGACGCATTCAGCGCCGAACATGCGAGGAACAGATGGTTACCGGGATGGCCGGTCAATTGCTCTGCCCGGCAACGCTCTTGGCACCGGGCCAAGGCCCGAGCCGTCCATTGGACGCTGGTCTGGCTCCAGCTGCTCTTGCGTACCTGCACCTCGGCCCCGCAGCGCCGGCAGCTCACCGGCACCATCGGGATGTCATCGAGTCGGTTGTCGATGCGGACGGTCATCCCACCGGCCCGGAAGCAACGCTGCGCGCCGCCAGGTTGGCTTCCACTTCCCTCATCCAGGCCTCGGTCGGCCGTGTGGTGTCCAATTCGAATTCGAAGCGGTCGACCATGTCGGGCGTCACGTCGGCGATATCGACGTAGAACTGCTCGTACCAGCGGCGCAGCTGGTACACCGGGCCGTCCTCCTCCACCAGCAGCGGATTGTCGATGCGGGTCTTGTTACGCCAGATCTCAACATCCTGTTCGAACCCCATCTTGACGAAATCACCCAGCGCGACGGCGGTCTGGGTGGCCATCTCGTCGGGCATCGATGCATTCTTCTCCACCACGATGCCGTACTGCAGCACAAAGGAATTCGCGTCGATCGGATAGTGGCAGTTGATCAGCACGGTGCGCTGGTCGAAATCCTGGTAGTGGTAGGTGAGATCGTCGATCATGAAGGACGGGCCGTGGTAAGCGGCCAACGAGGTGGTGCCGAGGATGACTGATCCCTCGGGGTCGCCCACGTCCGGACGACCCGCACTCTTCATGTACTGCGTGGCGACGGTGCCCTCGAAGATGTTCTTGAAATGCGTTGGCAGCGAGCCGTGAATGTAGAAGAAGTGGGCCATGTCGACCACGTTGTCGATGATCTCGCGGCAGTTGGTGTGCACCACCGTCGTGTACCAATGCCAGTCGGTCCACGAATCGCTGGTCGCACCCTCGATCCGCGGGATGGTGACATCGGGAGGCGGGGGGTTGCGTTCGGGGTCGTTCCAGACGAAGAGCATGCCGTCCTGCTCCAAGGTCGGCCACGCAGCGGTACGTGCCAGGCGCGGGGTGCGCTTGCTGTAGGGCACCAACTTGCACCGGCCGTCCCCGCCCCACCGCCAATCGTGGAACGGGCATGCGATCTCGTTGCCTTTCACGGTCCCTTGTGACAAGTCGCCGCCCATGTGCCGGCAGTACCCGTCGAGGACGTTGATGGCGCCGTCCTGCCCCCGGAAGACCACCAGCTTCTGCCCGAATGCGTTGACCTGGTGTGGTTGTCCGTCACCGAAGTCGCGGATCAATCCGAGGCAGTGCCATCCTCTGGCGAACCTGGTGGGGACTGATCCGGCCTCGATCAGTCGGATATCGCCGGCATCGGAATGCGTGGTCATCTGCGGTGCGTCCTTCGATCGATGATGTCGGGCTGTCCTTTGATTGAACTGCGGTCCGGCCACCGTGACAGGGTCGCGTTCCGCTCATCAGGACAGCGGAATGGTGCCCGGCGGCCGCGGCTCTATCGTCGGCCAGCGTGACCGTCTCTCACCACCAGACCATCCCGGCGGGGCTGACCGTGGCCGACACCCAGGTCGACCTGCTCGTCGTCGGCTCCGGCACCGGACTCGCCGCAGCATTGGCCGCTCATGAGCAAGGGCTGTCCGTGCTCGTGATCGAAAAGGCGTCGGTCGTCGGAGGGTCCACGGCACGGTCCGGCGGCGCGATCTGGCTGCCGGCCAGTCGCGTCATCGAGGAGTGCGGCGGATCCGATTCCGCTCAGCGCGCTCAGACGTATCTTGAGTCGGTCGTCGGTGACACCGCAGCACCGGCACGCTCAGAGGCTTATCTGCAGCACCTGCCGGCCACGATCGACATGCTGCGCCGCACCACACCGATGAAACTGTTCTGGGCCAAGGAGTACTCCGACTACCATCCCGAAGCTCCGGGTGGTTCCGCCGCCGGCCGCACCTGCGAATGCCGGCCACTGAATACCGCGATCCTCGGGAAATACCTGTCGGCGTTGCGCCCCGGTGTGATGGAAGTCAGCTTCCCTATGCCCACGACGGGCGCGGACTACCGCTGGCTCAACCTGATGAGCCGTGTCCCGCGCAAGGGCATCCCAACCTTCGTCAAACGACTAGCGCAAGGAGTCGGTGGGCTGCTGCTGGGTCGGCGATACGCCGCCGGCGGTCAGGCGCTGGCGGCCGGTCTGTTCGCCGGGGCGATCCGCGCCGGAATCCCGATCTGGCTCAATACGGCCTTGACCGAACTGATTTCCGAACAGGACCGCGTCAGCGGGGCCATCGTCGAACACGACGGAGTGCGGTACACGATCACCGCCCGGCGCGGGGTGGTGCTGGCCGCCGGCGGCTTCGACCACCGCATGGACATGCGGTGGAAATTCCAATCCGAGTCACTGGGCAGCAATCTGAGTCTGGGTGCCGAATCCAACACCGGCGATGCGATCCGCCTCGGTCAGGACGTGGGAGCGGCCATCGGGTTGATGGACCAATCGTGGTGGTTCCCGGCGGTCGCGCCGCTACCGGGCGCCGCGCCGGCGGTCATGTTGGCAGAGCGTTCGCTGCCCGGATCGTTCATCGTCGACCAACACGGCCGACGGTTCGCCAACGAGTCGGCCGATTACATGAGCTTCGGGCAACGCATCTTGCAGCGGGAGAACGCCGGTACAGCGGTGGAATCGATGTGGATCGTCTTCGACCAGCAGTACCGCAACAGCTATGTCTTCGCCGCCGAACTGTTCCCCCGGATGCCCATTCCGCAGAAATGGTACGACGCCGGAATCGCGGTGCGCGCGGACGATCTCAGTGCGCTGGGCGCACGAATGGGTGTCCCGGTCGACGAATTCAGCGCCACCGTCGCCAGGTTCAACGAACACGCGTTCGCCGGTGAGGATCCTGACTTCGAGCGCGGTCGCAGCGCCTACGACCGGTACTACGGCGACCCGACCGTCACCCCGAACCCGAACCTACGGCCGATCACCAAAGGGCCGTTCTACGCCGTCAAGATGGTGCTCAGCGATCTCGGTACCTGCGGCGGTCTGATGGCTGACGATCACGCCCGGGTGCTCCGCGAAGACGGCACCGTCATCGACGGCCTGTACGCGATCGGCAACACCGCTGCCAATGCGTTCGGGCACACCTACCCCGGAGCCGGAGCGACGATCGCCCAGGGCCTGGTGTACGGCTACATCGCCGCACTCGACGCGGCCACCCGGTAGGGGTCCCCAGCGGCGGGAAGATCAGCCGGCGTCGTCGGCGTCGGCCTTCTTCTCGATCTCATACCAGTACTCGGGATCCGGCCACGGAATCTTCGCGCCCTGACCGACTTTGGGGAAGTTCGCCTCGGCTTCGTCGAGATCCTTGATCAACTCCAAGGCCAGCTCCCGTTCGGCCGTGTAATAGCGGCTCGCCCAATCCAACGCGATCTTCGCGTACGCCCACGACGGGTCGGCAGCTGCCCACTTGGCCTCCTTGGCCGCATCGCGCTGCATCTGGTCGACGTAGGAGATGTGCTCCTGCAACATCTCTTTGAGTGCCCGGGGATCGCTGAGGTGCCCCAGCGTGACTCGCAAGATCGCCGGATGTCTCAAGGATGGTGGTTCGGCCGGAGTCTCGCGGGCCCACTGGGTTGCCGCCGCCAGGCCGGTCTCGGTGATCTTGTAGAGCCGCCGCGACCGCGTACCGTTGTTCTCCACCCGCGAGGTCAGTAACCCGAGGTTCTCCAGCTTCTTGAGCTCCGAATAGATCTGGCTGTAGGCCGGACTGCCGTAGAAGAACCGCATGCTCCATTCGGTCCACTTGCGGATGTCATAACCGGACAGCTCGTGCTCATAGGACAGCATCCCGAGGAGCGCCCAGCCGGTGGGCGTCAACTGAGGCGCAGTCGGCCGATCCGGTTCTTCCACTCGCCCAGGGTAACAACCGAGGTCACCGGGCCGCGTTCGATGAACCGCTGGCCGGGATACGCCGTTGCACGGCGCCACCGCAGTCTCGATCCTGGGTCCTGGGACGACACGAGGAGAACGCCGATGAGACCGAGCGAGACCGCAGCGCCACTACCGCCGGAGCCGCATGACATGCGCAAGGTTTTGGGCCACTTCTGCACCGGTATCGCCGTGATCACCGGCCATGACGGACAACGGCCTCTGGGCTTCACCTGTCAATCGGTCACCTCGGTATCGCTGGAGCCGCCATACGTGTCCTTCTGTCCAGCGCTGGCGTCGACGAGTTGGCCCTTGATCCGCGCCACCGGGCGGATGTGTATCAACATCCTGGCCGACGACCAGGAAGCCGTGTGCGCTCAGTTCGCTCGCGCCGGCATCGACAAGTTCGCCGCCGTCGGTTGGAGTCCTGCCACCAACGGTGCACCACGCCTCCACGGCGCGCTGGCCACCATCGAAGCCGACCTCGAATTCGAGCACGGAGCGGGTGACCACACGATCGTCATCGCCCACGTCACCAACCTGCGGGCCGAGACGGGACGGCCGCTGCTGTTCTACCGCGGGGGTTACGGCGGGTTCGCCGCCTTGGAAGCCGAATCGTCCGCGACGGGCTAGCCGAAAGTGTCAATTGCCGACGACTTCGCGGCCGGCGAAGCGGAGTACGCCGCACTGACAGACTCCGTCCGCCGCCTCGTCGATGTCACCATTCGCAGCCGAGCCGACCGTGCCACCATCGCGGCCGCCCGATCGAGGGTGGACGCGATAGTGGAGGAACTCAGCGGATCGCTGATACCCGGATCATTCGGGCTGCCCCGATCCGGTGACGGCCGCATTTTGACGTGGGGTAACGCCGTCATCGGACTGCGCAATGCCCTGGCGCCCCCCGTGGTCGTTCACCACCGGTCCGATGGAAGCGTTTGGGCCGATGTGATACTCGGCGCGGCCTACGAGGGACCTGCTGGACACGTGCACGGCGGCGTGTGCGCATTGCTGCTCGATCATGTACTCGGTGCCGCCGCGCACCGACCCGGGCGCCCGGCAGTGACGGGAACACTCACGGTGCGCTACGCGGCCGGCACGCCGCTCGGCCGACTACACGCCGAGGCGCGCATCGACCGGGTCGAGGGCCGCAAGACGTTCGTCGTCGGCCACTTGGAGACCGCCGAGGGTGTTTCGGTGTGCGCAGAGGGCGTGTTCTTCCATCCAGCTGTTGGGCAGCACTCCCGTCCGAAAGAGTCGACATGACCGACCGCCGCCGTGTGTTCCCGTCGTCGCCCGCTGTCACCCCTGACCTGGCCACAGCGAAAGTGCAGCGGCGCGATCGGATTGTCACGGCCGCAACAGAATTGGCACACTTTGGCTACGACAGCTGCCAGATGAGAGCGGTCGCGGCAATTGCCGGCGTCGCGGCCAGCACGGTCTACCTCTACTTCCCCTCCAAGGACGACTTGCTGCTGGCCTGCCTGCGCCGCTGGCTGCGGGCATTCGGTGATGAAATCCACACCTCAGAGGGCGGATCGGCCAACGGCTACGCGCGACTTCTTCTGGTGTTCGAGCTGCTCACCGCCAGGTTGTCGGGCACGCCCGGGCTGGCCGATGCGATGATCCGGCCGTATCTCTACGCACAGGGACCCGCTGCCGAGCACGCACAGCGGGTACGCGACCAGATCGTCGAAATCTTCAGCGCCGCAATGGCAGACAGCTATCCCGCTGCGCTGCGCAGCAACATTGCGGACATGGTGACCGACGTGTGGGCGACCAACCTGTCCTCGGTCGCACAGCAGCGAACACCGCTCACCGAACTCACGACACGACTCGCCCACGTCCTCGCGGCGGTCGAACGCCGGGAGGACGCCCGCATTCGGCGCGATGCAACGGAACCACATACCCGTCCCGGACGACCCGGGGCGGCGTCGCGCTCGCTGGCGGTATGACGCGGGTCCAGAACTGATCCGTGCGTTGGATCCTCACGACCACCGTTTTCGCTCAACGCCGGTGGGCTCTGATCTGTTCGGCCAGGATGTCGGCATGCCCAGCATGGCGGGCCACTTCGGCGATCATGACCAGATAGATGAACCGCAGGCTGACCGTGCCGACGATGTGATGCTCGACCGTGAACGAGGGCACCCGCCTCTCATGCGCTTCGGCATCGGAGAGGTCCTCGACCGCGCGCACCAGCTCGGCGCGGTTGAGGTTCAGCGTGTCCTCCAGCAGTTCACGCTCGCCGCCGGCGAACGGTCGCCCCGGGTTCAGGACAGCGGTCACAGCAGGCTCCTTCAGCACTTAAGCTGGGTACGACGAATAGGTGACGCCCCGGCGAGACTCCTATTGCCGGACGACATTCCGGCGTGGACGAAAGAGGCGGCGGCCAGCACCGCAGCGAGATGCCGACCGACCGCAACGCCGCCAGTTCGGCCGGATCTCGATCGGCAGGGGTGTAGAGCCCCCTGCCCAGAAACCACAAAACCCCACCTGAGTGGGGTTCTTGTGGTGGTCCCGACTGGGATCGAACCAGTGACCTTCCGCGTGTGAGGCGGACGCTCTCCCCCTGAGCTACGAGACCGGGGAACGAGAGGGAAGACTAGCACGGCGCTGACACCGGCTCCGAATCGCACCATCCGTGGCCGCCCGGCCAGTAGCGTCTGGCCCGTGACGCGTTGGAGACTCGCCCTCATCACGACGGCCGCACTGTTGCCGCTGACCGCCCCGGCGGCGACGGCCGGCGCCGACGATCTGGTGACGTTCATCTCACCGAGCGGCAACGTCGGCTGCGCGCTGGATGCCGACTACGCCCGCTGCGACATCGTCGACCGCGACTGGAATCCCCCGCCCCGACCCGCCGACTGCGAATTCGACTACGGCCAGGGCATCGGGCTCGCGCCGGGCGATCGCGCGGCGTTCGTCTGCGCCGGCGACACCACCCTGGGCGGCGAACGGGTGCTCGGCTACGGCGACTCGCTGACCCGCGGGCGGCTCACGTGCGAGAGCTCCGAGAACGGGATCGCGTGCCGCGATACGAGCAGTGGCCGCGGGTTCTCGCTCTCACGGGAGATTTACCAGCTGTTTTGAGTCTGATTGCCGTTCGGTTCCAAGTGATTTGTGGTTCTTCGCATGGTTGGACTAATGTTCCATCCCGCACCGGGTGACGATCTCACCCGAGGCACGCGGATGTAGCGCAGTTGGTAGCGCATCACCTTGCCAAGGTGAGGGTCGCGGGTTCGAATCCCGTCATCCGCTCGAAGGTGCAGTGGCATCAACCCCAGCGGTGGAGTGGCCGAGTGGTGAGGCAACGGCCTGCAAAGCCGTGCACACGGGTTCGATTCCCGTCTCCACCTCCAAAAGTTGGACCCGGCGCGATTAGCTCAGCGGGAGAGCGCTTCCCTGACACGGAAGAGGTCACTGGTTCAATCCCAGTATCGCGCACCAGCAACATCATCCCAGCTCAGCGGCCATATTCCGCGAGGCGAATCACCATCCGCCGTCGAAGAAGGCCTGCAGCGCCGGCACCGGGTCCAGCGCGGTCTTCGTGTTCACCACCCCGATGACGAGCGCCCCGCACGCCAGCACGGCTGCACAGACCCCGACCCTGGTTCGCCGCCAGTACACCGCCGCGACGATGAGCCCCGCGGCCACCAGCCCGGCGACCACCGCCATCGCGGCGTGATACCGAGAGAAGTCACCGATCAACACCGGCAACGCCGCGGGTTCCTGCGCGCCCACCCGTAGCGCACCACCGAATCTGCTCCGCACCTCGTCGGGCACCATCGGCAGCAGCGACGACAGCGGCGCCACCGCACCCTGCACATTCGCCATCACCGCCAGCAGCGAGAGCACCGCCAGCCCGACGCTCACGGCCCCACCGAACGCGGCGCCGGCCCGCCACCACCGCCCCCACGGCGCCGCGCGCCGACAGCGCCACGCCAGCGCGATGAACACGGGGACCAGCAGCGCCGCCAACACGGCCTTGACGAGGTGGAAGCGAAACCAGAAGTCCGTCAGGACACTCAGACCCGCCGTCAGATTCCGGGTGTCGGCCGCCCAGTAGTCGAGCACCGCCACACCGGCAGCCGCCCGCAGATCCGCCTCACCGCCGAACCCCACCCCCGCCGATGCGGCCAACGGCGACGGCGCCACGACAAACGCCACGGCGAGCACCGCCGCCAGGATCGGCAGAACGGGCACCGCAAGCCTCCGGACGGTCACCCTTCGACGTCTACCACCAAAACCGGTTGAATCCGGTTCCCCATTCACGAGAAAGTTGAGTCATGACAGATCTCCTCGAGGTGAGCGGCCCGGCGTCGCTGGCTGCGCTGGTGTCTGCCCTCGCCCCCGACCATCCGCGCCCACTGGGCAGCATCGCCAGCGTCTGGCTGGACCGCGAAGCGGTCTTTGCGGTGGTGCATTACGACGCCGCCGAGCAGTGGCCGTTCCTGATCAGCGTCCGACATACCAGCCTGGGCCGCGACGGCGACGTCCGGCAGCAGTCGACACGGGTGATCCGCCGGCTGAGCTTGGCCGGCTGGACCGTGCGCCACGCCGGTGCCGACACCCGCGCGATCGCGTGAGCTGAGCACCCGTCAGCTTCCGCCACCGCCACAGCCGCCGCCACCACAGCCACCGCCGCAACCGCTGTGACCATGACCGCCGTCACCGGATCCGGTCCCGTCACCGGTTGCCCAGAACCCCGCCGCGCCACCCAAGGCGCCCCGCGCCGGGCCGGAGGCACCGCGCAGATTGCGCGCCTCGTGCCGGTACCGCTGCAGCGGCGTCTCGCCACGCAGCCGGGCCGCTCGGCGCCGCCACCCGACGACTGCGCCGCCGATCACCAGCGACAGGGCGACGGCGGCAACGCCGATCGCGGCCAGCAGGCTCATGCCAGAACGCTACGCGCAGCCCGTCGGCCACAGGTGTCCTACGAACGAGCGAATCTGGCCACCTACCCCGTCGGAAACCGGGAGCTGAGCGCCTCGGCCAACCGGGTGAGCGTGGCGAGTTCGGTCTCTTTCATCTTGATGGCCCGCTGCAGCCGGCTCACGCCGAAGCCCACACCGTCGAGTTCGCGCCTGGCCAGCGACGCCCGCTGATGCGCCAGATCTTCGGTGACCGCCACCCGCAACTCGTCGAGCAGGTCCAGGTAATACTCGGCCTGGCGCACATCGCCACGGTGGGCGACGGCCGGCCGCACAGCACGCGCGGCTGAGGTCTGCATCAGCGCACGGTGTCAGACGGTTATTTCCCGGACACAGCGCCCGATTCACCAGCGTGTCACGATGTGTTCACGGCGACCGCCGGCCCGTTGTGAGCACTATCGTGGGACTGTGCGAACGCAGCGCCGACACCACCCCGGGCAGACGGCCGCCGCCGTCGCCGCCCTGGAGCTGCCCGACGCGGTGTTCAAGACGTGCCCGTGGCAACCGCGCGACCTTGTCGAAACCGGTCTGCGCCAATGGCTTCGGTGCTGCGGCGCAGCACTGCGCGACAACCAGGTGATCGGGATGCCCTCGCACGCCGTCGACGAGGCCTGGCACGGCCTGATCCTGTGCACCGCCCGCTACGCCGCATTCTGCGACCGAGCCTACGGCCGCTTCCTGCACCACCACCCGGATGGCGACACGCCGGCCACCGCGGACTCGATGGCCGAGCAGTTGCGCCGCACCGTCATCGCGTGGTCGTTGGTCGCCGAACCCGGCGAGCAGTGCGTGCTGTGGGACCTGGACCGCCGCGTCGGCGTCGAGCACCCGTGGGGTGTCGACTTGGAAAAGGTCCGGCAGATCGACGAGGCGCTGGCGAATCTACCTGCGCGACAACGTCGTTAGCCGCTACTTGCGCAGGCGCCACGCATAGACCGCGATTCCGACGCCGATCAGCGCGGTGATCGGACCGATGATCGACCACGTGGTGGTGTTGCTCATCGGACTGCCCTGTAACGCACCGAAGCCCTGCAGGGCCCACACCGTCCCGAAGAACGCCAGCACCACGCCGATACCGATCACGAAGTAACGCACGCCTCCACAGTAGGCCGCCGCGCCGACCACGCGCGTGTCGTCAACCAGTGGTTGACGACGAGCCAGAGTCAACCTAGGGTTGACGCATGACCGATACACCGTCGCCCACGTCCTCCGTCAGCCTCGACACCCTGATCCGCGCCATCAAGTCGGTCCACGACGACGCACTCGACCAACTCACCGACGCGATGCTGGCCGCCGAACACCTCGGTGAGGTGGCCGATCACCTCATCGGCCACTTCGTCGACCAGGCCCGGCGCTCCGGCGCGTCCTGGACCGATATCGGCGCCCGCATGGGCGTCACCAAACAGGCCGCGCAGAAGCGCTTCGTCCCCAAGGCCGACACCATCGACCCGAACGAGGGTTTCGCCCGCTTCACCCCCCGCGCGCGGGCCGCGATCGTCGCCGCCCAGGACGCCGCGCGCGACGCCGGCAACACCGAGATCACCCCCGACCACCTCATCCTGGGCCTGCTCGGCGACGAGGGCTCGCTGGGCATCGCCGTTGTCAAGGCGCAGGACATCACCCCGGCCGCCGTGCGCGACGCGGTCCGCCTGCCCGCCGACACCGGTGAGAAGCTGAGCCTGGTGCCCTTCAGCGGGCCCGCCAAGAAGGTGCTGGAGCTGACCTTCCGCGAGGCACTTCGCTTGGGACACAACTACATCGGCACCGAGCACATCCTGCTCGCACTGCTGGAGTCCGAGGATGGCACCGGCCCGCTGCACCGCGTCGGCATCGACAAAGAACGCGCCGAGACCGATCTGGTGTCGCTGCTGTCCTCCCTGTCGGGAATGAATTCCGGCGCCGCGGAGTAGAGAATGCCATGACACTCAACGAAGCCGCACGCACACTGATCGGGGCGGGCGCCGACGCCACGCTGGTCACCATCAACCCGGACGGCACCCCGCAGGTGTCGGTGGTGTGGGTTGCGCTGCAATCCACCCCCGACGGCGACGAACTGGTATCCGCGCACCTGTCCGACGCCTACAAGAAGGTTCGCAACGTGCGCCGCAACCCGAACGTGGCGCTGACCATCCTGGCTCCGCCCAAACCCGGACAGCAGCGCGAGTACCTGTCGGTGAACGGGACCGCGCGCATCGTCGAGGGCGGCGCCCCCGAACTGCTCAAGGACCTGGCGACCGCGCTGCTCGGCTCCGCCGAACACTTCCCGCCCGCGGACGCCCCCGACGGCTTCCTGACCAGGATCCGCATCGACGCGGTGGGCGGGCACGGCCCCTGGGTCGACTAAACCTCCGACGCGCGCGAAGGCATGTGCCAAGATGCCAGACATGCTTCGCGCGATGGCGGCAATGATTGCTGGATTGACGGCGGCGATGGCGTTCGGGCTGGCGCCGCAGGCATCGGCGGCACCGAAGTTCACCGACGCCATCGCCCCGATCGGCAATCTGGGTGACACGTTGCACGTGCGGTTCGGCGATTTCGCCGCCGATGTCACCGTGCACGACGTAGTGCCCACCGACGTCCCGCCGGGCTGGGGCTGGAACGGTTCGCCGCGCTGGCGAGCCACCGGCGGGCCGTGGAAGGCGCCGATCACGGTGCACGTCATCTCCGCGCCGAACCCGTACCAGCTCTCCATCAGCACCACCTTCAGCGGTGTCACCCCGTACGCCGACGCGTACACCGCCAAGCACACCGACGCCCCGGACGCGCTGGAGACCGCACTGCTCAACGCTCCCCCGGGCTCGACCGTGAACGGCGCGGTGTACTGGGACGTCTACCGCGGTCTGGTGACCAACGTGGTGATGCTCAACCCGCAGACCGGCACGCACCTGGCGCAGTGGAACATCTGGCAGCCGGGCACCCCGCTACCGTAGGGACCGTGCACGTCGAGCCGGCCGGCCCCGCAGATCTGTCCGAACTGGCGCAGGTCGCCGCGACCACCTTCCCGCTGGCCTGCCCGCCCGCGGTGTCGCCCGCCAACGTCGCCGCGTTCATCGCCGCCAACCTGTCCGCCGACCACTTCGCGGGCCACCTCGACGACCCGCAGCGGGTGGTGCTGCTGGCCCGCGACGACGCCCGAATCCTGGGCTACGCCATGCTGATTCGCGGGGCGCCCGACGACGCAGGCGTGGCGGCGGCGGTGCCCCTGCGGCCGGCAGTCGAGCTGTCCAAGATGTACGCGCTGCCCGACGTGCACGGCGCCGGCGTGTCGACGGCGCTGATGACCGAGGTGCTGAAGCGCGCCGCGGCGCTGGGCGCGGCCTGTGTCTGGTTGGGCGTCAACCAGGAAAACCAACGGGCCCAATGCTTCTACGCCAAAGCGGGATTCTCGGTCAGCGGTACCAAGACCTTTCGGCTCGGCGAGCACGTCGAGAACGACTACGTCATGGTGCGGGCGCTGTAACAATTCCCGGGTCGCTGCGCTCCTGCGCTCCGCTAGGCGTTCTGCGCGGCCGCGGTCAGTGCCAGCAGGCGCGAGGTGGCCCGCAGGTACTTCTTGCGGAAACCGCCGGCCAGCATCTCGGCGCTGAAGATGGTGTCCAGCTTGGTGCCCGACGCCAGCACCGGGATACCTTCGTCGTAGAGCCGGTCGGTCAGTGACACCAACCGCAGCGCCACGCTCTGGTCCTCGATCGGGTGCACCCCGGTGATGAACACCTCGCGCACCCCGTCGATCAGCGCGTGATAGCGCGACGGGTGCATGGTGGCCAGGTGCGCGCACAACGCGTCGAAATCGTCCAGCGTCGCCCCGGGCACCCCTTGGGCACGGGCCCGCACGTCATCGTCGGACAGCGGTTCGGGCGCGGGCGGCAGTCCGCGGTGCCGGTAGTCGGGACCCTCCACCCGCACCGTGGTGAAGATCGCCGCCAGCGTGTTGATTTCGCGCAGGAAATCCTGCGCGGCGAACCGGCCCTCACCCAGCTGCTCGGGCAGCGTGTTGGAGGTGGCCGCGATCGACACCCCGCGCTCCACCAGTGCCGAGAGCAACCGCGAGATCAGCGTGGTGTTGCCCGGATCGTCGAGTTCGAACTCGTCGATGCACACCACCACGTAGTCGGCCAGCAGATCGATGCACTCGGTGAAACCGAACACCCCGGCCAGCTGCGTCAGCTCGCCGAACGTCGCGAACGCGGTCGGCGCCACGTCGGCCGCCGACAGGGCGTAATAGGTCGAGGCCAGCAGGTGGGTCTTGCCGACGCCGAACCCGCCATCCAGGTACACCCCCACCCCGGGCAGCACCTCACGCTTGCCGAACAGTTTCTTCTTGCCGGCCCGCCGCGCCAGCGCCTGCTCGCAGAACGAGCGGCACTTCACCACGGCCTCGGCCTGCGACGGCTCGGCCGGATCGGGCCGGTAGGTGTCGAAGCTGACATCGGCGAACGTCGGCGGCGGAACCAGCCGCGCCACCAGCTGTTCCGGCGTGACCTTGGGGTGCCGATCCACCAGAGCTTCGACACCTTCGCCGCTTTGCATGTCGTGCACCCTATCGACGTGCTGCAATGATCCCCATGCCGGATGCCGCCGCTGGGACAGAACTCACAACACTGCAACCCACCGGGAGCACCACCGACGGCCAGCTCGCCGAGCATTACGCGTATCCGGACGGGCTCACCGACTGCTGGGTCCGGGCCAACTTCATCACCAGCCTGGACGGTGCCGCCACCACCGGCGGACGCTCCGGCGGGCTGGGTGGGGCCGGCGACCGGGCGCTGTTCGGGGTGATGCGGGAACTCGCCGACGTCGTCGTGGTGGGTGCGGGCACGGTGCGCACCGAGAACTACTCCGGGGCCCACCTGGGCGCCGGTGAACGCGCCCGGCGCCAGAGCCGTGGCCAGGCCGAGGTCCCGCCCATCGCCATCGTCACCCGGTCCGGTCATCTGGACAACGATCTGCTGGTGTTCACCCACACCGAGGTGCCGCCGCTGGTGCTCACCTCGCACAACGCGGCCGGCGGTGCGCGCGGCCGGCTGGCCGGGCTGGCCGAGGTGCACGACTGCTCGGCCGGCGACCCCGACGAGGTGGACCCGCACGCCATGGTCGCCGCCCTGGGCCGCCTCGGGCTGACCAGGGTGCTGACCGAGGGCGGCCCCAGCCTGCTCGGCACCTTCATCGCCGCCGACCTGCTCGACGAGCTGTGCCTGACCATCGCCCCGTTCGTCGTCGGCGGCACCGCCAAACGCGTCACCGACAGCCCGCGCGAGGCGCTGCACCGCCTGCAGCCCCGGCATGTGCTCACCGATTCGCAGGGCTACCTGTACACGCGCTACAGCCGCTAGTGCACAAGTGCAGGCGCTGACCATCGCTACTGTGGTCGGCATGCGTACGGCCCCGGGAATGCGTCCACTTGCGGCCATCGGTCTGGGTGTGACCGTCATGCTGCTCACCTCGTGCGCTCCCTTGCTGGCCGCAAACCCGCGCTACGCCACCGACTCCGGCGCCCACCCGCAGGGCCAGCCCCCGACCACCAGCACGGTGGCCGGGCCGCCCCCGATCGCCGCCCCCAAGAACGACCTGCAGGGCTGGCGGGACTGCACGGCGCAGACGTTCAGCACGGCCGCGGTGGCGCCGGTGCCCGGCGTCAAGCTGGAGTGCACCGCCTTCGAGGCCGACCTCGACCCGATCAGCGGCGCCAACGGCACCCTCGAGATCGGCGTAGTGCGGGCGTCGCGGGCCGACACCCCCGCCGACGCCGGACCGTTGGTGATGACCACCGGCACCGACCTGCCGTCGTCGATCCAGCTGCCCGCCTGGCTGAGCCGCAGCGGCACCGACGTGCTCAAGACGCACCCGATCGTCGCGGTGGACCGCCGCGGCACCGGCACCTCGGCGGCCATCAACTGCCGCGACGCCTACGACCGCCAGGAGATGATCGACCAGGCCCAGTTCGAGTCCGGTGACGATCCGGTGGCCAACCTGAGCGCCATCGCCCAAACCGCCACCACCAGCTGCACCGACACCATCGCCCCCGGCGACTCGGCCTACGACAACGCACACGCCGCCGAGGACATCGAACGACTGCGCAGCACCTGGAACGTAGACACCATAGCCCTGCTCGGCATCGGCAACGGGGCCCAGGTCGCGCTGGCCTACGCCGGGTCGCACCCGAACAAGGTGTCGCGCCTGGTGCTGGATTCGCCGCTGCCGCTGGCGATCAACGCCGAGGCCACCGCCGAACAGAAGGTGAAGGGTCAGCAGGCCGCACTGGACGCCTTCGCCGCCCAGTGCGCCGCCGTCAACTGCCCGCTCGGGCCCGACCCCAAGGGCGCCGTCGACGCGATCCTGGCCGCCGCCCGCGCCGGCAACGGACCCGGCGGTGCCAGCGTCGCCGCCGTCGCCGACGCCATCAGCACCGCACTGGCCTTCCCGCGGGGTGACCGGGTGGCCGCCACCAACGCGGTGGCCGGCGCGCTCGCCGCGGCCCGCGGCGGTGACGCCGGCGGCCTGAACGATCTGATCAGCCAGGCCGACGCGATGCGCCAGACCGACGGCCAGTTCGTCAACGGCTGCAGCGACGCCCTCAACCGGCCCACCCCCGACCGGGTGCGCGAGCTGGTCGTCGCCTGGCCGAAGCTCTACCCGCAGTTCGGCGGTGTCGGTGCGCTGCGCATGGTGAACTGCCTGAGCTGGCCCAGTGGCAACGCCCCGAAGGACCCCAAGGACCTCAAGATTCCGGTACTGCTGCTCGGCGTCCAGAACGACCCGATCATCGGCAACGAGGGCGTCGCCGCGGTGGCCGCGACCATCATCAACGCCGGCGCCACCAGCCGTCGGGTGATCTGGCAGGGCATCGGCCACGGCGCGACGATCTACTCGCCCTGCGCGTTGCCGCCGGTGCTCGGCTATCTGGATACCGGCAAGCTGCCCGAGACCGACACGTTCTGCCCCGCCTGAACGGAGCCCGGCGCGCTGCAGTGTACGGTGCGCAGGTGGCGCCAACCGATATCATCCTGAGCGTCTTTCGGCCTCGCACGTCCGCTCCCACCACCGCCAATGTGGTCCGGGCGGCCCTCTGGCCGATCGCGGTCATGTCGATCATCCACCGCAGCTACGTGCTGTCCACGAACGGCTACATCACCGACGATTTCGGGCCGGTGTACCGGGCGGTGTCCAACTTCCGGCGGCACTGGGACATTTACAACGAGCACTTCAACTACGTCGATCCGCACTACCTGTATCCGCCCGGCGGCACGCTGCTGTTGGCGCCCTTCGGGTTTCTACCGGAGTTCGCGTCGCGGTTCTGGTTCGTCGCGTTCAACTCGGTGGCGGTCATCATCGCGGCCTGCATTCTGGTACGGCTGTTCAAGTTCTCGCTGACCTCGGTGGCGCTGCCGGCCCTGCTGCTGGCCATGTACTGCACCGAATCGGTCACCAACACACTGGTGTTCACCAACATCAACGGCTGCCTGCTGCTGGCCGAGGTGCTGTTCTTCTACTGGCTGCTGTCCGGGAAAGTGGGCCACCAGTGGTGGGCCGGCGCCGCGATCGGATTGACGCTGGTGGTCAAACCGCTGCTGCTGCCGTTGCTGCTGCTGCCGGTACTGAACCGGCAGTGGCGCGCGCTGGTGACGGCGTTCGCCGTGCCGCTGGTGTTCAACGCGGTGGCCTGGCCGCTGTCGGCCGACCCGATGGGCTTCGTGCGCAACACCGTGCCCTACATCCTCGAGACCCGCGACTACTTCAACTCGTCGATCCTGGGCAACGGCATCTACTACGGCCTGCCGATGTGGCTGATCCTGGTGCTGCGGGTGGTCGCGGTGATCCTGGCCGTCGTCAGCCTGTGGCTGCTGTACCGGTACTACCGGGTGCGCGATCCGCTGTTCTGGATGCTGACGTCCTCGGGCGTGCTGCTCATCGCGTCGTGGCTGGTGCTGTCCCTGGCACAGGGTTACTACTCGATGATGCTGTTCCCGTTCTTGATGACGGTGGTGCTGCCCAACTCGGTGGTGCGCAACTGGCCGGCCTGGCTGGGCGTGTACGGCTTCCTCACCATGGACCGCTGGCTGCTGTGGCGCTGGCCGACCACGGGACGGTTCCTGGAGTACATGAAGATCACCTACGGCTGGTCGCTGCTGCTGGTGGTGGTGTTCTGCGTGCTCTACTACCGCTACGCCGACGCCAAGGCCGAGAACCGGCTGGACGCGGGCATCGACCCGCCCTGGATGACGGAGGACCGGCCACGCGCTAGCGTGGCGACATGAGCGACGCAGGACTGCCGGCACCCCGCATCCAGCTGACCGATGACGAGTGGCGGGACAAGCTCACCGCCGCCGAGTTCGCGGTGCTGCGCCGCGCGGGTACCGAGCGCCCGTTCACCGGTGAGTACACCGATACCAAGACCCCCGGCGTCTACGAGTGCCGGGCGTGCGGGGCCGAGCTGTTCCGCAGCACCGAGAAGTTCGAATCCCATTGCGGCTGGCCGTCTTTCTTCGATCCGGCCAATTCCGACGCGGTGATCCTGCGCCGCGACGACTCACTGGGGATGACCCGCGTGGAGGTGCTGTGCGCCAACTGCCACAGCCACCTCGGCCACGTCTTCGAGGGTGAGGGCTACCCCACCCCGACCGACCAGCGGTACTGCATCAACTCGGTGTCGCTGCGCCTGGTGCCCGCCGGCGCCTGAGCCCTCCGATCAGCGGGTCAGGGCAGGCGGGCCAGCAGGTCCTCCACCGCGACCCGCGGACCGGTGAAGAACGGCGTCTCCTCCCGGACGTGGCGGCGGGCGTCGGTGTAGCGCAGCTTCCACATCAGCTCGACGATGCGCGCCAGATCCGGCCCCTCGAAGGCCAGGATCCATTCGTAGTCGCCCAGCGCGAAGGCCGGCACCGTGTTGGCCCGCACATCGGGGTACTCGCGGCCGGCCATCCCGTGCTCGACGAGCATCTTGCGGCGCTCGTCGTCGGGCAGCAGGTACCAGTCCAGCGACCGCACGAACGGGTAGACGCAGATGTAGTCGCCCGGCGCCTCACCGGCGATGAAGGCCGGCACATGGCTCTTGTTGAACTCGGCGGGCCGGTGCAGCGCGACGACACTCCACACCGGATCGCTGGCCAGGCCCAGGGTGGTCCGCCGGAATGCGGTGTAGGTCGCCTGCAGGTCCTCGACCCGCTCGGCGTGGGTCCAGATCATGAAGTCGGCGTCGGCGCGGAACCCGGCGACGTCGTAGAGCCCGCGCACCACGACGCCGCGTTCCTCCTGCTGTTTGAGGAAGGTGGCGGTCTCGTCGATCACCGCGGTACGGTCGGCGTCCAGCGCCTCGGGCTGCACGGAGAACACCGAGATCATCATGTACCGGGTCATGGAGTTGAGCGCGTCGTAATCGAGCTTGGCCATACCGCTATCGTGCCACGCCCGGGCCGGTCAGTTTCTCGGCCGCCCGGGTGGCCGCCGCCACGCATGCGGGCACCCCGATACCGTCCAGGTAGCCGCCCGCGACGGCCAGCGTCGCGGGCAGTCCGCCGCGGATCTCGGCGACCAGATCGGCGTGCCCGGGACCGTACTGCGGCATCGCGTCGATCCAGCGCTGCACCCGGCAGTCCACCGGCTCGGTGACGATGCCGAACAGCCGGTTCAGGTCTTCCAGCGACCAGTTCAGCAGCACGTCATCACCCACGCTGCGGGCCAGCTGGTCACCGAACCGGCCGAACGAGAACCGCACCAGTTCGACGTTGCCGCGCCGGCCCCACTTCTGCGTGGTCAGCGTGATGGCCTTGGTGTGCAACGTTTCTCCGGCGGCGACGAGCACCCCGGACTGGTTGGGCAGCGGTGTCCCGCCGGGCAGCGCCAGGGCCACCAACGCGGACGAGGCCACCTGCACCCGCCGCGCCGCCGCCGCGCTGCGCGGCGCCACGTGCTCGATAAGCCGGCTCAGTCGCGGGGCCGGCACCGCCAGCACGACACCGTCAGCACTCCAGTGTCCGCCTTCGTCGTCGACCAGGTCCCAGCCGCGCGCCGACCGCATCACCCGCTCGATGCCGGCCTGCACCCAGCGCACCCCGGCCCGCCGGGCCAGTTCGTCGACCAGCACGCCGTAGCCGCCCGCGACGGCGCCGAACAACGCCCCGTCCCGCGGTGGCGGCAGCGCCTCGCGCACCGCGGCGCTCAGGCTGGCCGCGCCCCGGTCCAGGGCCGCGGCCAGGGTGGGGACCGCCGACCGGATCCCGATGGTGGCCGCCGAGCCGGCGTACACGCCGGTGAGCAGCGGCTCCACCGACCGGGTGACCACCTGTTCGCCGAACCGGTCACCGACCAGCTCGGCGACGGACGGATCCGCACCGGCGCGCCAGCGCAGCGGCCGGCCCGGCTCGGCCGCGATGCGGGCCAGGGTGGCGTCGTCCACCAGCCCGGCCACCGCGGCGGCCTGGGCCGGGATGCCCTGCAACGTCCCGGTGGGGACGGGGTGCAACCGGCCCTGGCTGTAGAGCAAGGGACGCGCCCCGGTGCTGGCGACCTGGCGGCCGGTCAGGCCGAGTTCGGCGAGCAGTGCGGGCACCTCGGGCCGGCGAGCGATGAACGCCTCGGCACCCAGGTCCACCGGTACCCCGCCGACCTGTTCGGTGCGCAGCACACCGCCCAGCCGGTCCGCCGGGTCGAACAGCGTGATCGACACGTCCGGGCCGGCCGCGACGCGCAGTCGGTACGCGGCGGTCAAACCCGAGACACCGCCGCCGACAACGCAATACGCCGATTTCACAATGAATGCACCAGCTCCACCAGATCGGTGATCACATCGGGGTCGGTGGCCGGCAGCACGCCGTGCCCCAGGTTGAAGATGTGCCCGGCGGCGCCGGCGGCCTGGGCCCGCCGTCCGTCCTCCACGACGGCACGCGCCGCGCGCTCCACCACCGACCGGCCGGCCAGCAGCACGACGGGGTCGAGGTTGCCCTGCAGCGTCGTGCCGGGCGGCACGCGGGTGGCGGCATCGGCCAGCGAGGTGCGCCAGTCCACCCCCACCACCGTCGCCCCGGCCTCGCCCATGGCACCGAGCAGTTCGGCGGTTCCCACCCCGAAGTGCGTCATCGGGACTCCCTCGCCCTTGAGCGCGTCGAACACCCGCGCGCTGTGCGGGAGCACCGCGGCCCGGTAGTCGGCCAGCGACAGGGTCCCGGCCCAGGAATCGAAGAGCTGGATGGCGTCCACCCCGGCGGCGAGCTGTTCGGTCAGGAAGGCGATGGTCAGGTCGGTGAGCGCCGTCATCAGGGCGTGCCAGGTGTCCGGCTCGCCCAGCATCATGGCCTTGGTCTTCTCGTGGTTGCGGCTGGGTCCGCCCTCCACCAGGTAGGACGCCAGCGTGAACGGCGCCCCGGCGAACCCGATGAGCGGCACGTCGCCCAGCTCGGACACCAACAGCGACACCGCCTGCGCGACCGGGGCCACCTGTTGGGGTTCAAGGGGTTTGAGGGTGTCGACGTCGGCGCGGGTCCGGATCGGATGGTCGATGACGGGCCCGACGTCGGGCACGATGTCCAGCGCCACCCCGGCGGCCTTCAGCGGCACCACGATGTCGGAGAACAGGATGGCCGCGTCCACGCCGTGCCGGCGCACCGGCTGCAGGGTGATCTCGCAAACCAGTTCCGGGTCGAAACAGGCCTCCAGCATCTTGTGGTTGGCCCGCAGTTCGCGGTACTCGGGCAGCGAACGACCCGCCTGGCGCATGAACCACACTGGTATACGCGAGGGCGTACGCCCGGCAGCGGCGGCGAGAAAGGGCGACTCGGGCAGGTCACGGCGGGTATTCATCGGCCACCATGTTGCCACGAGGGACAAATCCGGCGCGCCTGCGCACCCGTCGGGCCGGTTGGGTCTAGCGTCATTCGGTGTGACGTCCGCCGAACCGGCTCAGTTCCGTACCGCGGTCGCGGCGATGAATGCCGCGACGGTGCGGCCGGAGATCGAGCTGGGCCCGATCAGGCCCCCGCAGCGGCTGGCCCCGTACAGCTACGCGCTGGGTGCTGAGGTCCGCCACCCCGAGACGGCCGTCGTGCCGGAGCGGTCCGAGGGCGACGCGTTCGGCCGGTTGATCCTGCTGCACGATCCCGACGGTGCCGAGGCCTGGGACGGCACCATGCGGCTGGTCGCCTATATCCAGGCCGACCTGGACTCCACCGAGGCCGTCGACCCGCTGCTACCCGAGGTGGCGTGGAGCTGGCTGGTCGACGCGCTGGGATCGCATGCGGAGGCGGTGACGGCGCTGGGCGGCACCGTCACGGCGACCACGTCAGTGCGCTACGGCGACATCTCCGGACCCCCGCGCGCCCACCAGTTGGAGCTGCGGGCGTCCTGGACCGCCACCGACCTCGAGCTCGGACCGCACGTGCAGGCGTTTTGTGAGGTCCTCGAACATGCGGCCGGCCTTCCGCCGGCGGGAGTCACCAGCCTGGGCTCCCGCACGCGCGCCTGATGACCGGTCCGGCGCCGGAGTCCGAAACCGATTCCCCGGAACCCGAGGCCACCCCGCTGCTGGCACCCGCCGAGGGGGTGCCCGAGCTGTCGGCCTATCCCAGCGATATCGCCAGGGCCGCCGAGAGGCTGGCCGGTGGCACCGGTCCGTTCGCGATCGACGCCGAGCGGGCGTCCGGCTTCCGGTATTCGAACCGGGCCTACCTGGTGCAGATCCGGCGCGCCGGCGCGGGCACGGTGCTCATCGACCCCGTCAACCACGGCGGCGACCCGCTGCAGGTGATGGCGCCGGTGGCGCAGGTGCTGGCCACCGACGAGTGGGTGCTGCACGCCGCCGACCAGGACCTGCCGTGCCTGGCCGAGCTCGGGATGACACCGCCGAGCCTGTATGACACCGAGCTGGGCGGGCGGCTGGCCGGTTTCGAACGGGTCAACCTCGCCGAGGAGGTGCGCCGGCTGCTGGGGCTCGGCCTGGTGAAGGGCCACGGTGCGGCGGACTGGTCCAAACGGCCGCTGCCCCCGGAGTGGCTGAACTACGCCGCGCTGGACGTGGAGGTGCTGGTGGAGTTGCGGCACGCGGTCGCCGCCGTGCTGGAGGAGCAGGGCAAGACCGAGTGGGCCGCACAGGAATTCGAGTATCTGCGCAGCGTCGAACCGACCCCGACCCGGCGCGACCGGTGGCGCCGCACCTCCGGTATCCACAAGGTGCGCAACCCGCGGGCGCTGGCCGCGGTGCGCGAGTTGTGGACCACCCGGGACCAGATCGCCGCGCGCCGGGATATCGCGCCCGGCCGGATCCTGCCCGACTCGGCGATCATCAGCGCCGCCGTCGCCGACCCCGATACCGTCGAAAAGCTCACGGAACTACCGATTTTCGGTGGCAGCCGGCAGCGGCGCAGCGCCCAGGTGTGGCTGGACGCGCTGGCCAGGGCGCGCCGCGATCCCGATCCGCCGACGGCCGCCGAACCGGTGAACGGCCCGCCGCCGACGTCTCGGTGGTCGCGGCGAAAACCCGAGGCCGCCGAACGGCTGGAGAAGGCGCGGGCCGGGCTTGCCGAACTGTCCGAACGGGTTTCGGTGCCGGTGGAGAACCTGCTGACCCCGGACACCCTGCGCCGGCTGTGTTGGGACTGGCAGCCGGTGCCCGATGTCGGGGCCGCCGTCGACGAGTTCCTGGCGCAGGCCGGGGCGCGGCCGTGGCAGCGCGAGTTGACCGGCCCGGTGCTGACCGCGGCGTTATCGCCCGACGTGGGCTAGGAACGCCTCCAGCACCGCGTCCGGGGCCTCGATCTGGGGCCAGTGCGCGATGTCGTCGGCGAGCAGGTGCACATCGGGATTCGGGATGATCTCCGAATAGCGTTGCGCCATATTCCTTCCCGAGTTCGGATCGGACGGCCCGTTGATGAAGCGCATCGGCACCGCGGTCTCGCGCATGGCACGCACCCAGCGGTTGCGGTAGGTGTACCGGTCGGTGACGAACCGACCGAGTTTGTGGGTGACCCGCTTGCCGTCGTGGTAGTCCAGGATCTCGTGGAACTGGTTCATCATGTGCGGCGTCGGTTTGGTGTTGACCCCGAACATCTCGTTGATGGTGGGGTCGAACAGCCGGCGGGACAGCGGGCTGCCTTGCAGGGGACTGATGATGTCGCCCAACGGGGTTCGCGACAGCAGCTTCTGCACCAACCGGGGCTCGTAGGCCTCGACGAACAGCCCGCCGTTGAGCCAGGTGATCGAGTCGATGTGCAACGAGCCGTAGACCTGCTCGGCCCGCTCGTGGCGGGCCAGCAGTTCCTGGCCCACGGACACCCCGAGGTCGTGGGCCAGGATATGGGCCCTACCCACCCCCAGGTGTGCCAGCAGCGCTTCGTGCATGTCGGCGTGGTCGGGCACCGAGTAGCCGTACCGCTGGGGTTTGTCGGAGAAACCCATGCCGATCATGTCGGGGGCGATCACGGTGAAGCGGGAGGTCAGTTCCGGCCAGATCAGGGCCCAGTCCCAGGAGTTGAACGGATACCCGTGGATGAGAAGGAGATTCGGGCCGGTGCCCTCATGCCGGTAGAAGATGTCGAAGCCCAGGTAGTCGAACGACTTTCCCGCGGCCTTCCATTGCGCAAGCTCGGCGTCCATGGGCCGAGCCTAGCTGGGTTCGAAAAAAGAACGCAATAGCGATATGCTCACCCCGTGCGCTTCGACGCCTTGCACGAGGAACCGTGCTCGATCCTGCGGCCGCTGGCCCTGCTCGGTGACCGGTGGACACTGGTGCTGCTGCGCCAGGCGTTCGCGGGCGTCCGCCGCTTCGAGCACTTCCAGTCCAGCCTGGGTGTCAGCCGTTCCATGCTCGCGCAGCGGTTGACCCGGCTGGTGGACGCCGGGGTGCTGTCCCGCAGCGCCTACCGCGATGCGCGCCGCACGCGCTACGAGTACCGGCTCACCGAGAAAGGACTGGACCTGTACCCGGTCCTGATGGCGTTGCGGGCATGGGGCGACAAGTATCTGGCACCCGACGGCCCGTTCGTCCACTACCGGCACACCGGATGCGGCGGCCAGGTGGGGGTCCGGCTGTGTTGTGACACCTGCGGTGACGAGGTCACCGCGCGCGATGTCACACCCGATCCGGGGCCGGGTTCAGTCGACCTGCTCGCTGACGTCGACGCCCACCGGGCTGCCCAGCGCCGCCACCCAGCCGGTGATCTGGCGGGCGATGTGCTGATCGGTGAGCCCGATCTCGGTGAGGATCTCCGAGCGTGACGCGTGCTCCTGGAATTGCTGAGGTATCCCGACGTCGCGGCACGGCACGTCGATATCGTCGGCGCGCAACGCCGCCGACACCGCCGAGCCGATCCCGCCGTGCACGCCGTTGTCCTCGACGGTGACCACCAGCTTGTGCGCCGACGCCAGCGCGTGCAGCGCACGCGGCACCGGCAGCACCCAGCGCGGGTCGACGACGGTGACACCGATGCCCTGTCGTTGCAGGCGCTGCGCCACCGCCAGTGCCATCACCGCGAACGGTCCGACGGCGACGAGCAGGACGTCACCGGACAGGCCGTCGGCCGGCACCGCCAGGACATCCACCCCGTCACGCCGCTCTAGTGCCGGGATGTCTTCTCCCACAGCACCTTTCGGGAATCTGATGGCCGTCGGCCCGTCCTTCACGTCGAGCGCCTCGCCGAACTCCTCGCGCAGCCGGGTCGCGTCACGCGGGGCGGCCACCCGCATTCCGGGCACGATGCCCAGCATCGACAGGTCCCACATGCCGTTGTGGCTGGCGCCGTCGTTGCCGGTGACCCCGGCGCGGTCCAGCACCATGGTGACCGGCAGCTTGTGCAGCGCGACATCCATCATCACCTGATCGAACGCCCGGTTCAGGAACGTCGAGTAGATGGCCACCACGGGATGCATGCCGCCCATCGCCAACCCGGCCGCCGACGTCATGGCGTGCTGCTCGGCGATGCCGACGTCGAAGAAGCGGTCCGGATAGTGCTGGCGGAAGGCACTCAGCCCGGTCGGGCCGGGCATGGCCGCGGTGATCGCGACGATATCGCGGCGGCGGGCCGCCTTCTGGATCAGCTCGTCGGAGAAGACCGACGTCCACCCCGGCGGGGAGGCGGCGGTCGAGCGCCCGGTGTGCGGGTCGATGACGCCCGTCGAGTGCATCTGCTCGGCTTCGTCGTTCTCGGCGAACGAATAGCCCATGCCCTTGCGGGTCACGACGTGCACGATCACCGGCGCGTTGAAACCACGGGCGCTGCGCAGCGCCGCCTCGACGGCGCGCTCGTCGTGGCCGTCGATCGGCCCGACGTACTTCAGGCCCAGGTCGGTGAACATGACCTGCGGCGACAGCGCGTCCTTGATCCCGGCCTTGACGCTGTGCATGCACTGATAGCAGAACTCACCGATCAGCGGCACCCCGCGCACCGTGTCGCGGCCCTTTTCCAGCACCTTCTCGTAGCCCGGCTGCAGACGCAGCCCGGCCAGGTGGTCGGCGAGCCCGCCGATGGTCGGCGCGTAGCTGCGTCCGTTGTCGTTGACGACGATGACGATCGGCCGGTGCGCGGCGGCGATGTTGTTCAGCGCCTCCCAGCACATGCCGCCGGTCAGCGCCCCGTCACCCACGACGGCGACGACGTGCCGGTTGCGATGCCCGGACAACTCGAACGCCTTGGCCAGCCCGTCGGCGTAGGACAGCGCGGTGCTGGCGTGGCTGGATTCCACCCAGTCGTGCTCGCTCTCGGCCCGCGACGGGTAGCCGGACAGGCCGCCCTTCATCCGCAGGTTGGCGAATTCTGCGCAGCGGCCGGTGAGCATCTTGTGCACGTAGGCCTGATGGCCGGTGTCGAAGATGATCGGGTCGTGCGGCGAGTCGAAAACCCGGTGCAGCGCCAGGGTCAGTTCGACCACGCCCAGGTTCGGGCCGAGATGACCGCCGGTTGCAGCAACCTTGTGAATCAGGAATTCACGGATTTCACAGGCCAGATCGTTGAGCTGCGACTGGGAAAGGTGCTGCAGATCTGCGGGTCCGCGGATCTGTTCAAGCATCCCGTCAGTTTACGCACGCAACACCGGTCAGTCCCGTCGAGCCTGATAGATGTCGGGCACGCCGTCGTGGTCGGCGTCGGCGGTCTCCAGCGCGTGGATGCGCCGGTAGGCGGCATTGCGGCTGACCAGCACGACCGCGGCCAGTGCGCCGGCCAGCACCGATCCGCACAGCACCGCGATCTTGACGTCGGTGTAGGCCACGCTGCCGTCGGCGAAGGCCAGCTCCCCGATCAGCAGTGAGACGGTGAACCCGATCCCGGCCAGCAGCGCCACCCCGAGCACATCGCGCCAGGCCAGCTCGTCGTCCAGGCTGGCCCCGGTGAACCGGGCCAGCAGCCATGTGGTGCAGAACACACCGATCGGTTTGCCGAGCACCAGCCCGGCGATGACGCCGATGGTCACCGGATGCAGCAGCGAGTCGCCCAGGCCGCTGAACCCGCCCACGGTGACACCGGCGGCGAAGAACGCGAACACCGGCACGGCCACCCCGGCCGACAGTGGCCGCATGCGGTGTTCGACGGACTCGGCGGCGGCGTGGCGCCCCAACACCGGGACGGTGAAACCGAGCAGCACCCCCGCCACCGTGGCGTGCACCCCGCTGGCGTGCACCAGCGCCCAGGCGGTGACGGCCAGCGGGATGAGCAGCAGCGGATGTCGCCACCCCTTCTGCACCGCCAGGCCGAACAGCCCGATCGGGACGAGTGCGGCCAGCAGTGGCCCGGGCGCGAGGTGGTCGGTGTAGAACGCGGCGATGACCGTGATCGCCAGCAGGTCGTCCACGACGGCCAGGGTGAGCAGGAAGGTTCGCAGCGCGGTCGGCAGGTGGGTGGACAGGACGGCCAGCACGGCCAGCGCGAACGCGATGTCGGTGGCGATGGGGACGGCCCAGCCGCCGAGGTTCTCACGGTGGCCGGCGTTCACGGCGACGAAGATGGCCGCCGGCGCGACCATGCCGCCGACGGCCGCCGCGATGGGCAGCGCCGCGCGCGCCGGGTCACGCAGGTCACCGGCGACGAACTCGCGTTTGAGTTCGACGCCGACGACGAAGAAGAAGATGGCCAGCAGGCCGTCGGCGGCCCAGGCGCTGATGGTCAGATGCAGGTGCAGCCGTTCCGGGCCGAGAGCGAAATCGGAGAGCCTGCGGTAGTCGTTCGCCCACGGCGAGTTGGCCCAGATCAGGGCGGCGCCCGCCGCGACGAGCAGCAGCATGCCGCCGACGGTTTCGCTGCGCAGGATCTCGCTCAGCCGCTTGGTCTCGGGCCAGGAGCCCCGGCTCAGCAGTCGGCGCCTGATCATCGGTCTCCTCCGGGTAGCGGTCAGCGACGCCGACCAGACTTCCCGGCACACCTGGGTTCAGGTTATCGCGCCAGCACCGCCACGCACTCGACGTGGTGCGTCAGCGGGAACGCGTCGAACACCCGCAGCTGTTCGACGGTGTACCCGTTGCGCAGGTACTCCCCCACGTCGCGGGCGAATGACGCCGTCTCACAACCGATGTGGATCACTCGAGGTACCCCGGCGATCATGTCGATCACCTCGCGGCCGGCCCCGGTGCGCGGCGGGTCGAGCACCGCGACATCCGCCGCCGGGCGTCGCTGCCCCGACAGCGCACGGCGCACCGAGTCCGTCACCACCGACACCCACGGCATGTCGGCCAGCGCCGCACGCGCGGCGCGCGCCGATCCTCGTGACGTGTCGACCGTCAGCACGTGCCCCGACGCACCGACTTCGGCGGCCAGCGCCGCCGCGAAAACCCCTGCGCCACCGTAGAGATCCCACGCCGTCATGCCGGGCCGCAGCCGGGCCGCATCGCGGATCAGGGCGCTGTAGAGCGCGGGGGCATCCCGGTGGGCCTGCCAGAACGCCGTCACCGGCACCCGCCACTGCCGGTCGCCGATGCGCTGCACCGCCTCGTAGGTGCCCTCGACGGCCTGCGTCTGCGCCTTGCGGCCCGGGCCCGTCTGCACGATGTGCCGCACCCCGTCGTCGTCGACGGCGATGTGCAGTTGCGCCCCCGGCGGCCAGCGGGATCCGGCCACCCCGTCCAGCAGCCCGGGCCGCAGCTGCCCGCAGTTCAGCTCGGGGTGCAGCTCGTTGCTGTGATAGCGGTGAAACCCGGCGTGGCCGGACTCCGAGACATCCAGGCGCACCCGGGTGCGCCAACCGGTGGCGCCGGTCGTACCGACCTCTTCGGCCACCCCGCTCCACTGGAAGCCGCCCAGGCGGGCCAGCTGATTGGCCACCACCTCGCCCTTGAGCCGGCGGACGGCCGAGGGCTCAGCGAAGGCCAGGTCGCAACAGCCCGAACCGTGCACACCGGCGATCGGGCACAACGGCTCGATCCGGTCCGGGGACGCCTCCAGCACCTCCAGAACGTCTGCGTGCCAATAGGATCCGCGCTCGGCGCGCACCCGCACGCGCACCGTCTCCCCCGGCAGGGCGTAGCGGACGAACACCACCCGGCCGTCGTGGCGGGCCACGCAGCTGCCACCGTTGGCCGCCGGCCCGGTGGTCAGCGTCAGCTCGCTCAATCCAGGAAACCTCTGCGCGCGTCGCCGGGCGCGGACTGCGGCGCCAGCTTCTTGAGCCGTTCCGACGAGTTCAGCTGCCACGGCACCGAGGTCACCATCACGTTCGGCTCGAACAGCAACCTGCCCTTGAGCCGCAGCGCGCTCTGGTTGTGCAGCACCTGCTCCCACCAGTGCCCCACCACGTATTCGGGGATGAACACGGTCACCACCGTGCGCGGTGACTCCTTGGTGACCCGCTTGACGTAATCCAGTACGGGCCTGGTGATTTCGCGATAGGGCGAGGCGATCACCTTGAGCGGGACGGAGACGTCGCTTTCCTCCCATTCGTGCACCAGCTGGCGGGTCTCGGCGTCGTCGACGCTGACGGTGATGGCCTCCAGCACGTCCGGGCGGGTGGCCCTGGCGTAGGCCAGCGCGCGCCGGGTCGGCAGGTGCAGTTTGGACACCAGCACCACGGCGTGGTTGCGGCTGGGCAGCACCATGTCACCCGCCGATTCCTCCTGCTCCTCCAGCTCCCGTGACACCGTGGCGTAGTGCTTGTGGATGAGCTTCATGATGACGAACAGCGAGGACATCGCCAGGATGGCGATCCACGCCCCGGCGAGGAATTTCGTCAGGATGACGATGACGAGCACCGTGCCGGTGCACACGCACCCGACGCTGTTGATCACCCGGGACCGCATCATGTGCCGGCGCACCGCCGGGTCGGTCTCGATGCGCAGCAGCCGGGTCCAGTGCCGGACCATGCCGATCTGGCTGAGGGTGAACGAGACGAAGACGCCGACGATGTAGAGCTGGATCAGCGCGGTCACCTCGGCGCGGAACGCCACCACGAACGCGATGGCGGCGAACGCCAGGAACAGGATGCCGTTGGAGAAGGCCAGCCGGTCGCCGCGGGTGTGCAGCTGCCGGGGCAGGTAGCGGTCCTGCGCCAGGATCGAACCGAGCACCGGGAAACCGTTGAAGGCCGTGTTCGCGGCCAGTACCAGGATCAGTGCGGTGACGCCCGCGATGGCGTAGAGCCCGATCGGGAAATCGTGGAACACCGCGTCGGCCAACTGCGCCACCAGGGTCTTCTGGTGGTATCCAGGGGGCGCCCCGACGAGCTGATCGGTGTTCTCGGCCATCTTCGCGCCGGTCTCCTTGGCCAGCATGATGATGCCGAGGAACAGCGTCGTGGCGATCCCGCCCAGCAGCAGCAGGGTGGTTGCGGCGTTGCGCGACTTGGGTTTCTGGAAGGCCGGCACCCCGTTGCTGATGGCTTCCACACCGGTCAGCGCCGCGCACCCGGACGAGAAGGCCCGGGCCACCAGGAACACCATGGCCAGACCCAACACGTCGCCGTGCTCGGAGTGCATCTCGAAGCCGGCGGACTCGGCCCGCAGCTCGTGCCCCAGCACGAAGATCTGGAAGAAGCCCCAGCCCAGCATCAGGTACATGCCGATCATGAACGCGTAGGTGGGGATGGCGAAGGCGGTGCCGGATTCCCGGATACCGCGCAGGTTCAGCGAGGCCAGCACCAGGATCGCCACCACCGCGAACAACACCTTGTGCTGGGCGATGAACGGCACCGCCGAGCCGATGTTCGACATCGCCGAGGCCATCGACACCGCCACCGTGAGGACATAGTCGACCAGCAGCGCACTGGCCACCGTCAGACCGGCGGTGTGCCCCAGGTTGGTGGTGACCACCTCGTAGTCACCACCGCCGGAGGGGTAGGCGTGCACGTTCTGCCGGTAGCTGGCGATCACCACCATCATGACCGCGGCCACCGCCAACCCGACCCAGGGGGCCACCGAGTAGGAGGTCAGCCCGGCGACCGACAGCACCAGGAAGATTTCCTCCGGGGCGTAGGCGACGGACGACAGGGCGTCGGAGGCGAACACCGGCAGCGCGATCCGCTTGGGCAGCAGCGTGTGCGCGAGCTTGTCGCTGCGGAACGGCCTTCCCAGGACCAGCCGGCGCGCGGCGGTCGAAAGCTTGGACACGAGTGCCAAGACTAAGCCCACCGCCGATTGGCTGTAGCGTTCCGGGTGCGCACGGTTGAATGGCATGTCGGATAGGGCGCAGTTCCTGGCAGACGGGCGAGAGGACCCAGGGTGCGGGTAGTGGTGATGGGATGCGGCCGAGTGGGCGCGTCGTTGGCGGACGGGTTGTCCCGGATCGGCCATGAAGTGGCCGTGATCGACCGTGACGGCACGGCGTTCAACCGGCTGTCCCCCGAGTTCACCGGCGAGCGGGTGCTCGGGATGGGCTTCGACCGCGATGTGCTGTTGCGGGCCGGCATCGAGGAGGCCGGCGCGTTCGCCGCGGTGTCCTCCGGTGACAACTCCAACATCATCTCGGCCCGGGTCGCCAGGGAGACCTTCCGGGTGGAGCGGGTGGTGGCGCGCATCTACGACGCCAAGCGCGCCGCCGTCTACGAACGCCTCGGCATCCCCACGGTGGCGACCGTGCCGTGGACCACCGACCGGCTGCTCAACGTGCTGACCCGGGAAACCGAAACCACCAAGTGGCGCGACCCGTCCGGCAACGTCGGGGTGGCCGAGCTGCCGCTGCACGAGGAATGGGCCGGCCGCCCCATCACCGAACTGGAGGCCGCCACCGGCGGCCGGGTGGCATTCCTGCTCCGGCTGGGAACCGGACTGCTGCCCGACGCCAAGACCGTCATCCAGGCCGGTGACCACGTCTACATGGCTGCCATCTCCGGCCACATCGCGGAGGCCATGGCGATCTCCGCACTGCCGCCGAGCGAGGACGAGAACTGATGAAGGTTGCCATCGCCGGGGCCGGCGCCGTCGGCCGGTCCATCGCCCGCGAACTCGTCGACAGCCACGACGTCACGCTGCTGGAGCGCGACCCGCAACACATCGACGTGGACGCCATCCCCGCCGCCCAGTGGCGCCTCGGCGATGCCTGCGAGCTGAGCCTGCTGGAGTCGGTGAAGCTGGAGGAGTTCGACGTCGTGATCGCCGCCACCGGCGACGACAAGGCCAATGTGGTGGTCAGCCTGCTGGCCAAGACCGAGTTCGCGGTGCCGCGCGTGGTGGCCCGGGTCAACGATCCCCGCAACGAGTGGCTGTTCGACGAGAGCTGGGGCGTAGACGTCGCGGTGTCCACCCCGCGGATGCTGGCCTCACTGGTCGAAGAGGCGGTCGCCGTGGGCGATCTGGTGCGGCTGATGAGTTTCCGCAAGGGCCAGGCGAACCTGGTCGAGATCACGCTGCCCGACGACACCCCGTGGGGCGGCAAGGCCGTCAAACGGCTCCAGTTGCCCCGTGACGCCTCACTGGTGACGATTCTGCGCGGGCCGCGGGTGATCGTGCCCGAGAGCGACGAACCGCTGGAGGGTGGCGACGAGCTGATCTTCGTGGCCGTCGCCGAGGTCGAGGAGGAACTGCGGGAGTTGCTGCTGCACCCCGCGAAGTCCTAATCCTGTCCGGCGTCCCGCTGGTCGCCGTGCCCGTCGCGGTGCGCCGCGGCGGCATGTTGCGCGTGCACGGCGCGCTGGGCGTACCGGATGGCGAAGTAGGTGACGATCGCCGCGACACCCGTGAGCGGCCAGCCCATCGCGATCCGGGCCACGCCGAGCCAGCCGGTCTGGTCGGCGTCGTACAGGCGGTGCTGGACCACGAACCGGGAGGCGAACACCGCGACCCACACCAGGGTGGCGATGTCGAAGGCCAGCACGGCGCGGCGCACCTGGCGCCAGCCGCGGCCGTGGTCGTTGATCCAGCCCCACACGTAGCCGACGATGGGCCGGCGGATCAGCACCGACAGCGCGAACACCGCGGCCCAGATCAGCGAGGACCAAATGCCCAGCAGGAAATAGCCTTTCGAGGCTCCGACCAGGTAGGCGATGAGGGCGCTGATACCGACGCCCATGAACCCGGACAGCGCCGGCTGCAGCGATTCGCGGCGGAACAGCCGCCAGAACAGCACCAGGGCCGCCACACCCAGGGCGGCGAAGATCGCGGGCAGCAGGCCCGCGGTGGTCGATACCGGGACGAACACCACGACCGGGAGCGATGAGTAGATCAGGCCGCTGATGCCGCCCATCTGGTCGAGAATCGCCCGCGCGCCGGTATTACCCGGCTTCTCGCCGTCCTCGACCTCGTCCGCTGTCCCCTGGTCGGGGTGGGTCACTTCTGAATCTCGTAGTGCGGGTTGTAGATCGCCTTGGATCCGTTCTCCAGCGTGCCCAGCCGCCCGTGCACCCGCAGCGTCCGGCCGGATTCGATGCCGGGGATGCGGCGCTGTCCCAGCCAGACCAGCTGGACCGAGTCGGTGCCGTCGAACAATTCGGCGCGAACGCCGCTGGCGCAACCCTTGGCGTTGGTCTCGACACAACGCAGGGTTCCGACCATCGTGACTTCCTGCCCGCGTCGACAGTCGATCGCACGCTGGGCGCCGGTACTGGCCGCCTCGTCGCTGAGCTCCTCGACATCGAGCGTCTCGGGGTCTTCTGTGAGCCGCCGGGTGAGCCGGCGCAGATACCCTTCGGCCGTAGCCATGGCCTCTCCCTTGCCGCGAATCCGTCGTGGATTCACTTCCCTAACCCTCGCCACCGTAGACCTGTTGGGTGCGAATCGCCACGTCGTGTCGGGCGCGTCGCCCCGATGGGTGCAACATCGAGTCATGGCGGTGAATCTGCATGGGGTCACGACGGTCCTGCTGGCCGGGACCGGGTCCGACGACGACTATGTGTACCGGGCCTTTTCGGGTGCATTACACGAGGTGGGGGCGGTACTGGTGACGCCGCCACCGCAGCCGCGGCAGCTGATCGCCGGCTATCTGGCCGCCCTCGACGACGCGGCCCGTGGTGACGAACACAACACCATCGCAGTGGGCGGCGTGTCGATCGGCGCGGCGGTGGCGGCCGCCTGGGCGGTGGCGCACCCGTCGCACACCGTCGCCGTGCTGGCCGCTTTGCCGGCGTGGACGGGCCAGCCCGCCAACGCCCCGGCCGCGCTGTCCGCGCGGCACACCGCGGCGCTGCTGCGCACCGACGGCCTGGCCGCCACGGTGGCCACGATGCGGGCGTCCAGCCCGGCCTGGTTGGGCGACGAACTCACCCGGTCCTGGCTGGCGCAGTGGCCCGAGTTGCCCGACGCCATGGACGAGGCGGCCCGGCACGTCTCGCCGACGAGCGCCGAACTGGCCACGCTGGCGGTCCCGATGGGTGTGGCAGCGGCGACCGACGATCCGATCCACCCGGTCGACGTGGCGCTGGAGTGGGTGGCGGCGGCACCGTACGCGGCGCTGCGCACCGTCACCCTGGACGCGATGGGCGCCGATCCGGGCGCCCTCGGCGCGGCCTGCGTCGGGGCGCTGCTGGAGGTCTGACTAACCGCCGGTGATGGTGCTGCGCAGCTGCTGCATCGCCGACATGGCGGTGCGGCGGGCGTCCCCATCCGGCGGTGCCTGCTGCTCGGCCTGCGCCTGCGCCTGAGCTTGCGCTTGGGCCGCGGCGGCCCGCAGTTGCTCGGCCATCGGGGCGGGCAGCTGCACGGTCAGCGGCGTGCGCACCGGCAGCGGCGTGTCACCCCGGCGAACCACCGTGTCGGCCAACGCTTCTCGCGCCTCGGCGGCAAGCGCGTCGACCGTCTCGGGTGCACCGTTGACCACACAGCGGATCATCCAGCGGTAGCCGTCGATACCGATGAAGCGCACCACGCCGGGCGTCTGCCCCTGCGCGGCTGCGGTACCGACACCGACCACCTCGCGGCCCCAGCGGCCGTCCTCGATCCGCACCTTCGCGCCGTCCTTGCGCAGCGAGTCGGCCAGCTCGCCGGCCACCTCACGCCACAGCCCGGCCGATTTGGGTGCCGCGTATGCCGCGATGGTGAAGCGACCGTTGGGCGTCACCACCCACACCGAGCTGGGCACGCCCTGATCGGTGAGCTCCACCTGCACCTGGCCGGCCTCGGGCATCGGGATGAGCACCGACCCGAGATCGAGGCGGGCCACCGTGGCCGCCTCCGGGTCGTCGAAATCCTCGATGTCGAACGGGCCGTCGAAATCCTCGTCGTTATCTGCCATCACAAACTCGCATGTCCGCCGGAAGAACCGTGGCCACCATCGCCACGAGAGGTGTCAGCCAGCCCGGCCTCGTCGAACGACGACACCTCGACCAGCTCGGGAAGTTCGACCCGCTGCACCAGCAGTTGGGCGATGCGGTCACCGCGCCGGATCACGATCGGCTGCTCCGGGTCGAGATTGATGAGCGTCACCTTGATCTCCCCACGGTACCCGGCATCGACCGTGCCGGGACTGTTCACGATCGAAAGGCCCACGCGCGTAGCCAAACCCGAACGGGGATGCACCAATCCGACCATCCCGTGCGGGATGGCGACGGCGATCCCGGTCGGCACCAGGGCGCGGTGGCCGGGAGCCAGTTCCAGGTCGACGGCGCTGAACAGGTCCACACCCGCATCGCCGTCGTGGGCCCGGCTGGGCATCGGTAGTTCGCGGTCCAGACGCACGACCGCCAGAGAAGTGGGCACGACGCGAGAGATTACCCTTGACCACGTGTCTGACACGCGCGCAACCACCCAATCGGTGCGTTATCGGGAACGGCTGACGGTGCCGTGGTGGTTCTGGCCGCCCGCGCTGGGGTTGGCCGCCCTGATCGCGACCGAGGTGAACATGGGCGTGCAGAGCCTGCCCGACTGGGTGCCGTTCGCGGTGCTGCTCCCGGTGGCCGCGGCCGTGCTGGTCTGGATGAGCCGGATGGAGGTGCGGGTGGTCGACGGGCCGGGCGGGGCGGAGTTGTGGGCCGGCCCGGCACACCTGCCGGTCAGTGTCGTCTCCCGCTCGGCGGAGGTGCCGAAATCGGCCAAATCGGCGGCGCTGGGTCGCCAGCTCGACCCCGCCGCCTATGTGTTGCATCGGGCTTGGGTGGGGCCCATGGTGCTGGTCGTCCTCGACGATCCCGACGACCCCACCCCGTACTGGTTGGTGAGCTGCCGGCACCCGGACCGGGTGCTGGCAGCCCTGCGCTCCTGACTGCCCGCTACGCGGCGCAGTCCGTGCAGATCATCACGCCGTTCTTCTCGCTGGCGAGACGGCTGCGGTGGTGCACCAGGAAGCAGCTTGAGCACGTGAATTCGTCGGCCTGCTTCGGAATGACGCGCACCGAGAGTTCTTCGCCCGACAGGTCGGCGCCGGGCAGCTCGAACGATTCCGCGGACTCGGACTCGTCGACGTCCACGACGGCCGATTGAGCCTCGTTACGCCGGGCCTTGAGCTCCTCCAGCGAATCCTCTGACACGTCGTCGGTCTCTGAACGCCGCGGCGCGTCGTAGTCGGTAGCCATCTCATCCCCTCCGTTACCTTGCAGCAGAGCTTTGTACCAGCGTCGAACGCCTACACCAAATGATTCGTGCCCCGAATGCACCTCGAATGGGTGTGATTTACATCACAGCACCGGTTGCCGGCAGGGCGACGGCGCCGGCCGGTGCCTCTAAGGTGCAGGGGTGGTCGCTCTCATCACCGACGGCACGGCGTTCGACAAGCACGGTCGCCCGTTCCGCAGACGGAACCATGTGCCCATCCTGTGCCTGTTCCTGGCGCTGGCCGTAGCCACCGGCGTGGTGTGGGTGATCGCGCTGAACCGGCCGGCCGACGTGCACGAGGCGGCGGTCTGCAACGCGCCCCCGCCCGCCACCGACCCGAACACGCCCAAGCTGGGCCAGCAGGTGTCCCGGGACACCATGACCGACGTGATGCCGGCCAAGCTGGCCGACACCAAGATCAAGGTGCTCAACGCCAGCGGCCAGGGCGGCCAGGCCGCCGAGGTGTCCGGCGCGCTGCGGGACCTGGGATTCGCCCAGCCCACCGCATCCAATGACGCCATCTACGCCGGGACCCGGCTGGAATGCCAGGGCCAGATCCGGTTCGGCCCGGCCGGCCAGGCCGCCGCCGCGGCGGTGTGGCTGGTGGCGCCGTGCACCGAACTGTTCCAGGACCAGCGCGCCGACGACTCCGTCGACCTCGCGGTGGGCACCGAATTCACCGAGTTCAGCCACAACGACGATATCGACGCCATGCTGGCCAGCCTGCGCCCCGACGCCACCCAGCCGCCGGATCCCGCGCTGCTGCGCAAGATCCACAGCGCCGCCTGCTGAGCCGCCGTGTTCAGTGGGCGCCGAGACCGTCCAGCGCGGCACCGAGCGCGGCAGCCACCCCGGGCGCGGCGGCGTAGAGCATGTCCGGGTCCGGCACGTGCACGACGGCCCCCGCCTCGGTCGCGATGAGCACCCCGGCCGCCCAGTCCCAGACGTGCACGTCGTCCTCGAAGTAGGCGTCCATCTGCCCGGCGGCGACCATGCACAGATCCAGCGCACACGAACCGATCCGGCGGATGTCGCGCACCTCGGGCAGCAACTGCGCCAGCACCTGCGCCTGACGCGCCCTGCGCTGCGCGTCGTACGAGAAGCCGGTACCCACCAGCGCCAGACCCAGATCGTCGATGTCGTTGCAGCGCAATGTCGTTGACTGCCCGTTCCGGGTGACGGTGGCCCCGTGGCCGAGCGCCGCCGAGTACAGCTCGCCGGTGGCCACGTTGACCACCGCACCCGCGACCGACGTGCCGTCGATCTGCACGCCCACCGACACGGCGTAGTCGGCGATGCCGTAGACGAAGTTCACCGTGCCGTCGATGGGGTCGATCACCCAGACCGGACGCCCCGGTTCGGCCTCCGCCGAGCCGCCCTCCTCCTCGCCGAGCACCTGATCACCGGGCCGCAGCTGGGCCAGCCGGTCCCGGATGAGTCGCTCGGTCTCGGTGTCCACCACAGTCACCGGGTCGGTCGGCGTGCTCTTGGAACGCACCGACCGGGCCGCGGTGGCCGCGCTCGCGAACACCTCACCGCGGCGGCGGGACACGAAATCGGCAGCCTCGGTGGCCAGTTGCTCGGCCACGGACCGCAACGTCAGCGGATCACAGTTGTTGGTTTGCACACTTACCATCGCAACACAGGCCGTCGCGGGGCACTAATGTGTGTGACGCGTCGCATCCGCCGTCCCCCGTCAGGAGCGCCCATGACCGACACCGAGTCCAGCACCCAGCGCCGCGGATTCGGCGTCGACGTCGGCGGCAGCGGCATCAAGGGCGGCATCGTCGATCTGGACACCGGCACGCTCATCGGCGAACGTTTCAAGCTTCCGACGCCGCAGCCGTCCACCCCGGAGGCCGTCGCCAAGACGGTGGCCGCGGTGGTCCGCGAGTTCGGCTGGACCGGCCCGCTCGGGGTCACCTATCCGGGGGTGGTGACCAACGGGATCGTGCGCACCGCGGCGAATGTCGACAAGGGCTGGATCGGTACCAACGCCGTCGAGATCATCAGCACCGAACTGGGCGGCGCGGCCGTCACTGTGCTCAACGACGCCGACGCCGCCGGGCTCGCCGAGGAGCGGTTCGGCGCCGGCAAGGACAAGTCCGGCGTGATCGTGCTGCTGACCTTCGGGACCGGTATCGGCTCGGCGGTGATCCACAACGGCGTGCTGCTGCCCAACACCGAATTCGGGCATCTGGAGGTGGGCGGCAAGGAGGCCGAGCACCGGGCGGCGTCGTCGGTCAAAGAGCGCAAGGAATGGAGCTACGAGCGCTGGACGCAGGAGGTCACCAAGGTGCTGGTGGCCATCGAGAACGCGATCTGGCCGGACCTGTTCATCGCCGGCGGCGGAATCAGCCGCAAGGCCGACAAGTGGATCCCCCTGCTGAAGAACCGCACGCCGGTGGTGGCCGCCACGCTGCTCAACGAGGCGGGCATCGTGGGGGCGGCGATGGCCGCCTCGTCCCACAGCGACGGGGCCCACGCCACCGCCTGATCGGCCCCCCGCGACGCGCGCGAACAGGCCGAATTTGCCGCACGGCACAGCCTTATCTCACACTGTCGTTACAATGGTCAACGGCGGCCGCCTACCGAGATAGCGGCGGGTTTCCGAGCAGAGATCATCGCCAATATTCGACACAGCCGACGCTTTCCGGTGGTGCATGCGTGCGCACCGGGATCCGCAAGACCGAAAGGGTGTACGTGGCAGCGACAAAAGCAAGCCCGGCAACCGACGAGCCGGTGAAGCGCACCGCCGCCAAGACTCCTGCGAAGAAGGCCCCGGCCAAGGCCGCAGCCGCCAAGGCGCCGGCGAAGCGGGCCGCCAAGGCCCCCGCCAAGAAGGCCGCCGCGAAGGCGGCCGGCCAGGCCGATATCGATCCCGATGCCGTAGACCTCGGGGACGACCTGGAGGCCGACGACCTCGACGTGGAGCCCGGTGACGATCTCGAGGTCGACGACGTCGTCCTCGATGACGACCTGGAGGCCGACGCCGAGGAGGAGGGCGACGACACCGAGGCGGATGACGAGGAGGGCGAGGTCGCCGAGGAGGCAGCCGACGCCAAGCCCGCCGCCAAGGCCGCCGAGGCCGACGAGGAGCACCCGGAACCGTCCGAGAAGGACAAGGCGTCCGGCGACTTCGTCTGGGACGAGGAAGAGTCCGAGGCCCTGCGCCAGGCCCGCAAGGACGCCGAACTCACCGCATCGGCCGACTCGGTCCGCGCGTACCTCAAGCAGATCGGCAAGGTCGCCCTGCTGAACGCCGAGGAGGAGGTCGAGCTCGCCAAGCGCATCGAGGCCGGCCTGTACTGCACCCAGCTGATGCTCGAACTCGCCGAGAAGGGCGAGAAGCTGACCACCGCCCAGCGCCGCGATTACCAGTGGATCTGCCGCGACGGTGACCGGGCCAAGAACCACCTGCTGGAGGCCAACCTGCGCCTGGTGGTGTCGCTGGCCAAGCGCTACACCGGTCGTGGCATGGCGTTCCTGGACCTGATCCAGGAGGGCAACCTGGGACTGATCCGCGCGGTGGAGAAGTTCGACTACACCAAGGGTTACAAGTTCTCCACCTATGCCACCTGGTGGATCCGGCAGGCCATCACCCGCGCCATGGCCGACCAGGCCCGCACCATCCGTATCCCGGTGCACATGGTCGAGGTGATCAACAAGCTGGGCCGGATCCAGCGCGAGCTGCTGCAGGACCTGGGCCGCGAACCCACGCCCGAAGAGCTGGCCAAGGAAATGGACATCACGCCGGAGAAGGTGCTGGAGATCCAGCAGTACGCGCGTGAGCCCATCTCGCTGGACCAGACCATCGGCGACGAGGGCGACAGCCAGCTCGGCGACTTCATCGAGGACAGTGAAGCGGTGGTGGCCGTCGACGCCGTCTCCTTCACGCTGCTGCAGGATCAGCTGCAGTCGGTGCTGGAGACGCTGTCCGAGCGCGAGGCCGGCGTGGTCCGGCTGCGCTTCGGCCTGACCGACGGGCAGCCGCGCACCCTCGACGAGATCGGGCAGGTCTACGGCGTCACGCGGGAACGCATCCGCCAGATCGAGTCGAAGACCATGAGCAAGCTGCGCCACCCCAGCCGCTCGCAGGTGCTGCGCGACTACCTCGACTAGGTCATCGCCGGGGTCGCGCTAGTGCGTGGCGTGCTGCTTGGAACCGTAGATGCGCTCCATCAACGCGGTGTCGGTGTGCACCTGGACCCGAGCGGTCTTGCCGTCGCGGATCGTGAAAACGTCGGCGTCGCTCCCCTTTTCGTCTCCCACGGCGACTTCGGTGAGCGCGACGACGGTGTCACCGTCGGCCAGCAGCCGGTTCAGCGTCACCGACACGTTCTTCTCGGCCAGCCGCGCCAGGTACTGCCCGAGTTCGCCCTTGCCGTGGTAGGTGCCGCTGATGGTGCTGTTGCCGGGCTGCACCCACTCGATGTTGTCGTCGAACAACGCCATCACGGTATCCATGTCGCCCTGGGTGAAGGCCTGGTAGCCCCGGGTGACGAGATCGATGTTGTCCTGTTCCTGTGACATTTGCTATTCCTTCCCGCACGCGCGCGAAGTCGGCTCTCGGATGGGTCAGACCATTCACGCGCCGAACCGACTGTAAGCCGCTGACCTGGGAAAGTACAGGCGGCAAACCCGTACTGGTTGCCAAGTTAAGGAGCTTCTGCTAAAGAGCAGCGCATCAGTGTTTGCGAGGGCGCAGTTTGTAGGACGCCGGCCACGATTCGCGGGAGTCGTCTCCGGTCAGCGGCACGCCCTGCGCACCCAGCTTCACGTCGTAGGCCTCCATGTCCGCGCCGGCTTCCCGGTCGGCCTTCTCCCGCGCCAGGTAGTACAACTGGTCGATCTCCAGCTCCTTGAAGGCCACGAACGTGGTCTTGCGCACCGTGTGCGGACTGGTCGCCTCCGCGACCAGACGTTCGGTCAGCACCCGCGCGGCCAGAACCGCGACGGCCAGCACCGCCCACGGCAGCACCCACCGGGTCGCCGGGATCGCCGCGGACACCGTCATGGCCGCAAACGCGCCGGCCCAGATCCAGGTGATGGTCGCGGTGACCGGCGCGAACAGATCGTTCTTGAGCACCTCGGGAGCCAACTCGGCCGTGGCGATCTCGCGGACGAACGGCCTACCGACCAGCACGCCGGCAACGGCCATGATCAGCAGGCCGGCACAGCTCAGCGCCGGCGCCCAGCGGTCCAGGAGACCCCGGCCGACGGTGAGGCTCAACAACACCAGCACCGCGAACGTCAGGACGGCCGCGGCCTCGAACAGCCGCACCGCCGCGCCCCGGACCCGGGCGATGACCACCGCGGAGAGCGCGACGACCAGGGCGAGCCCCGCGGCAATCCAAGGTGCGACGTGTCCGACCAGCAGCCAGTAGACGATCCACGGCGAGAAACCCGACAACATGGCCACGTTGGAGCACTTTACAGAATGACGCCTCAACGTAACACGACCGTGCTGGGCGCGACGACGGGTCAGACATCGAAGATGGTCTGCCCGCCGCCCCCGCCGATGTAGGAAACGTAGATCGGCCCCATGGCGAAAGGCAGGTAGCCGGAGTTCATATAGGTATCCGAGGTCACGGTGGGACTATTCGATGCGGTCGTCGTGTAGGAGTACAGCAGCGTTCGTCCGTCGCTCGTGTACACGCTGATGATCGTGCCGACCGGGACCGTCGATACCCCGCCGACCAACCAGGACGGGACGGTGCCGTAGACCCCACCGGAGTCGAGCACCGTCGTCACCTGCCGGATGGTGCCGCTGCCGACCTGCACCCGCACCGAGGTCCATGGCGAGCCGGTCAGCGTCACCAGCGCGGCCAACGGGTTGGGGCCGAATTCCAGCAGGCCATTTTGTTCGTCGATGAGCACGCCATAGTTCAGGTCACCCGAGAGTGCCGAAATCACCGAACTCGGCCCGGGGCCATACGAATTCGGCCCGATGCCCAGGATCCCCACGACACCGTCCCTGGCGGCGAAGGATGCGAAGGCCGACTGTGAGGCGGAGCTGACGATATCGACCGAGGTGGGTCCAGACACGATTCCGTTGCCGAAATCGACTGTGGTCATGTAGGTGTCGAAGGTGTAGCTCAGACCGCCCGAGTATCCGCTGGCGCCAGATCCGGTGGAGACGCCGAGATTTTGTTGTGTTCCAACGTATTTCGATGTGATCACCAGCCCCACCGATCCGGTGTCGACCAGCACGGGAACCCGGGCCCCGCCGTTGACGGACACGTAGACCACCGGCTCGGTCCCGTACACCATCTTCAGCGCGACAGACGCGTTGACTTGGCCGGCGACGGGTACCGTCACGGTTTGCGACGTCGTGGCCAACCCGTTGGTGGCGACGATGGTGAAGGTGTCGGTGGTATCGGTCGCTGCGGCGGCCAGCCGTGCCGTGGCGGTCGGGGTGTAGGTGAACACACCCGCCGAGGTGGCCGTCACCGTGCCGTCGGCCGGCGCGGTGATCACCTTGTAGGTCAACGCTTTCCCCGACGGGTCGAGGAAGGTGACGGACCCGGTGACCACACCCGTCCTGGCATCGGGCGAACCGACCGTCATATTCGTCAGCACCGGGGTGTCGACCCCGCTGCGGACCGACACCACCGATACCGCGTCGGCGCCGTCGGAAGCGTAGAGGCCGCCATCAGGTCCGGTCGCCAGCGCGTCGACCACGACTTGGAGTTTGGTGGTGATCACCGAATTGTTGCTGGTCGAGATCATCGAGATGGCGTCGGCGCCAGTGTCGGCGACATAGAGGGCACTGCCGTCGGGACTCACGGTCAGCCCGACCGGCGCGCTGCCGACCTTCAGCGTCATGGTGACGGCCCGGGTGGCGGTGTTGATCTTCGTGACCGTGCCGGAACCCGCGTTGGCGACATAGAGCCGGCTGCCGTCGAGTTTGAGCGCCAGCCCCGACGGCGTGCTGCCGACTCGGATGGTCTTGGTCACCGCCCCGGTGGCGGTGTTGACCACGGACACGGTATTGGAACCGGCGTTGGCGACATACAGGGTGGCGCCGTCGGAACTGACCAACAGCGCCGAGGGATTACGTCCGACAGTGATGGTTCCCGTGACGGTATCGGTCGTGGTATCGATGACCGACACCACGTCGGAGGCCCTGTCCGCGACATAGACCTTGCTGCCGCTGGGGTTCATCGCCTCGGCGCCCGGTGCGCCGCCGACGGGAATCGTGGTGGTGAGCGCCCCGCTGATCGCCGACACCGTGCCGGCGGTCGCGTCGGAGACGTAGACGGTCTTGCCGTCGGGGCTCACCGCGCCGGTGAGGGCACGCGGCGCACCGGCCGGGTCGACCGAACCGGTGACCGCGAGCACGGCGGGCGCCACGGTGACGGTGACCGTCTCGGTGGTCGAGGTGATCGAGTTGGCCGCGGTGACGGTGAATTTGTCGGTCACCGGTTTGGTCGAGACACCGGCCGCCAGGCGGGCCGCCGCGGACGGGGTGTAGACGAACTCACCGGTGGCCGCGTCGACGGTGACCGTACCCTTGGCCGTGGCCTTGGTCACCGTGTAGGTCAGCGGCAGTTGGGCATACGGCTCGATGAATTCGACTGCGCCGTCGACGGTTCCGGTGGCGTCCGCGGCGTTCACGGTCGGGGTCGCCGCGACCGGCCGGTCCCCCAGCGGGGCCACCGACACGGTGACGGTCTCGGCGGTGACGCCACCGTGGCCGTCGTCGACGGCCACGGTGAACGTGTCGTGCTTGTCGGCGGTGGTGGCACCCTTGGCCGCCGCGGCCAGACGCGCGTCCACGGTCGGGGTGTAGCTGTAGGCGCCGGTGCTCGCATCGACGGTGAGCGTTCCCTTCGCGGCCGTCGTCGTCACGCTGTAGGCCAGGGCGTCGCGGTCGGCGTCGGTGGCGGTGATCCTGCCGGCGACCACACCTGTCGTCGCGTTCGGGCTGCCCACGCTGACCGTCACCGCCGGCGCACTGTTCTTCGGGGCCACCGGCACGTCGACGACGGTGGCCGCCGTGCCGCCGTGGCCATCGGTGACGCTGACTGTGACGGTGGCGGACCGGTCGGCATCGGTGGCGGTGTCGGACGCAGCGGCGTGGCGGGCGGCCGCCGACGGGGTGTAGCTGAACGCGCCGGTGCCGGTATTGACGGTCACGGTGCCCTTGGTCGCGGTGGCACTGTAGGTGAGTTTGTCGTTGTCGGCGTCAGTGGCGATCGCCGAGCCGGTGACCACCCCGGTGGCGCTGCTGGCCGTGATCACCGTCGGCGCGGTGAACACCGGGGCCGCGTCGACGACGGCCGGCGCGCTGACGGTGGTGGCGGCGGCTGGCCTGTGGACCGTGCCGAGCTGACGGCGCGCCACCGCCGCGAGCACCCACTGCACCGGTGTGTCCACCGGCCCGCCACCTCCCGTACCGCTGGCCGACCACGGCGACACCAGCGCCCGCACGACGGCGCCGATGGCCCGGGTGACATTGGCGACTACTTGCGGCGCGAACGAATCCACCTGCCGCACCGGAGCTTCCGTGGGGGCTGCGGCCGGGACGGGTCGCGGCGATGTGCCGGCGCCCGGGTCGGCGGCCTCGGTCCTATGCACGGGCGGTACCGGCCGCTTCTCCGACTCTGCGGTCCCCGTTGCCGGTTTCCGGGGCACGGACGAGTCGTGCGTGTCTCCATCCGGGTGGGCAGGCCGGTGGGGTTTCTTCGGCGGGCTCGGCAGGCTCAGGTTTTTCGGGAGACTCAGGACGGGCAGATGCCACATGTGGGCGAGCGTGGTTGCCGCCGGGGTCGAACCCGACTTCGTGCCCGCACTGGAGGTCGTCGACGATGCGGTCGTCTCGTCGGCATGGGCAAGGGCCGGACCGCCGGCCAGCGCCGCGCCCATCCCCAGCGTGACGGCGCCGGCGCCGAGCCAGGCGAACGGCTCGCGGTGGCGTGCTCGACGCGTCATCGACTCCTCCTCAAGCTGAATCGACTTGGGAGGAGAACCCAAATCTGCGGTGGTGGCTCGCAGAATTATGACCGTAGACCGCGGCCGACAACGGCATCGCGGCGCCGACTGCCAGCAAACTGACAGCTTCGGGCGGGCTCGGCTCGGGTCAACGCACCACCACCGAACTCGGTTCCCGTGGGGCACCCAACATTTCGCGGTGCGATGGCGGCTGACGGCCCCCTTCGTCGGTGATGCCGTACCGCGCCGCCAACTCGGCGCCGATCACGGTGTGCCCACTGCGCCCGGCCAGCTCCGGATCGTCGAACAGCGCATCGATCAGGTGACCGGTGAACTCCGGTGTCTCGGCATGCCGCGCGGTCTCGGCCAGCGCGTCGGGATGCCCGGCGAACGCGGCACGCAACCGCTCGGTGAGCAGGATGCCCATCCAGATCGACACACACGCCACGGATGTGCCGCGGAAGTCGACGGCCATATCGGCGGCCATCTTGTCGATCCCGGCCTTCTGCGCCCCATATGCAGGACCGTGCATGTAGCACACCGAGCCGGGCGACGAGGTGAACGCGATCAGCCCGCGCGGCCGGCGCAGCAGCAGCGGCGCGGCATGCCAGGACGCCACATACGCCGAACGCAGCCCGACGTCGAGCACGTCACCGAGCCCGATCGGCTTCTCCCAGAACGGCTTCGAACCGGTGAGCTGGTCGTGCACGACGGCGGCGTTGTTCACCAGCAGGTCCAGCCCGCCCTCGTCGGCGTCGATGCGGGCGAACAACGCGGCCACGGCGTCGTCGTCGGCGTGGTCCAGCCGCACCGCGACACCCCCGGGCGGCGCTTCGGCGATGGTCCGACCGGTCGCGTAAACCCGCCAGCCGCGGGCGCTCAGCGCGCCGGCGATACCGAGACCGGCGCCCCTGCTGGCACCCGTGACCACCGCGACCCGCACTCCCCTAACCTAGACGCCGTGCCAGACTCGCGGATCAATATCGCCTCCGGATCGGAATTCGAAGCCACGGTTGGCTATTCGCGCGCCGTGCGGATCGGCGATCACGTGGCGGTGTCCGGGACCACCGCACCCGGGGATTCGCCCGCCGAGCAGACCCGCGCGGCGCTGCGGCGCATCGAGGCGGCCCTCGGCGAGGCCGGTGCCGCCCTGTCGGACGTGGTGCGGACCCGGATGTTCGTCACCGACATCTCCCGATGGCGGGAGATCGGCGCCGTGCACCGCGAGTTCTTCGGCGACGTCCGGCCGGTGACCACCATGGTCGAGGTCGCCGCGCTCATCGCGCCCGAACTGCTCGTGGAGATCGAGGCCGACGCCTACCTGGGCGGCTGAGCGCCGCACTGGGCAAACCGCCCGTCGGGGCCGGGCAGGTAGCTCGTGACACTTGTCACAGCCGCCGCGGGCAACGGCCCGTAAAGGTGCGGGAACAGCATCGATTCCGGATCGGTCGGCACCCCGGGCTCCCAGCGCACCGGGTCGGTCAGCTTGCCCGGATCGACGGCCAGCAACACCAGGTCGGTGCGCCCGGCGTACAGCCGGTTGGCGGGCAGATGGACCTGTTCAGGGGCCGAAAGGTGGACGAAGCCGACGTCGGCGAGCGAGGCCGGGCGGTGTTCGCCCGCCCGTTGGGCGGCGAGCCATTCCTGGGACGAGCACAGGTGAACGAGGACCTCGGAGTCGCGGATCATGCGCCCAGCGTGCCCGCCCCGCAACGGGAGCGCCCCGTGAGACACGACACACCGGTGAACCGTGGGGGAACAAGGCCGGAACCTCATACGTCTGACACAGTAGAAGCACGCATCAAGCTGAACGGAGGACGTGCCGTGAACGCAATCCTGACCAGTCCGGAACTGACCCGGGCCGATCGCTGCGACCGCTGCGGTGCGGCTGCGCAAGTGCGGGCCACCCTCCCGTCGGGCGCCGAACTCCTGTTCTGCCAGCACCACGCCAACGAGCACGAAGCCAAGCTGATCGAACTGGCCGCGGTGCTGGAGGTCAAGCCGGTCGACGCGTAGGGAATGCTGGACTGGTCATGAGCGACCAGCCCCCCGCAAGACCCACCCGCCACCACATCTGGCCCATCACCAAGCGCACGCTGTCCAAGGCGTGGGACGACTCGATTTTCTCCGAGGCCGCGCAAGCCGCCTTCTGGTGCGCGTTGTCCCTACCGCCGTTGCTCCTGGGCATGCTGGGCAGCCTGGCGTACCTGGCCCCACTGTTCGGACCGGACACCCTGCCGGCGATCGAGGAACAGCTGATCGGGACGTCGGGCCGGTTCTTCTCGCAGAACGTCGTCAACGAGATCATCGCGCCGACGATCTACGACATCGTCCGCGGTGCCCGCGGCGAGGTGGTGTCGCTCGGCTTCGTCATCTCGTTGTGGGCCGGCTCCTCGGCGATCTCGGCGTTCGTCGACTCGGTGGTCGAGGCGCACGACCAGACGCCGCTGCGCCATCCGGTGCGGCAGCGGTTCTACGCGCTGGGTCTGTACGTGGTGATGCTCGTGTGCGCGGTGCTGACCGCGCCGTTCATCGCGTTGGGGCCGCGCAAGATCTCCGAATCCATCCCGGAGAGCTGGGACAACGTGCTGCAGTACGGGTACTACCCGGTGCTGGTGATCGTGCTCGTGCTGGCGGTGACCGTGCTGTATCGGGTGTCGTTGCCGGCGCCGCTGCCCACCCATCGGTTGCTGGTGGGCGCGGTGCTGGCGACCGCGGTCTTCCTCATCGCGACGGTGGGCTTGCGCATCTACCTCACCTGGATCACCGCAACCGGCTACACCTACGGTGCGCTGGCCACCCCGATCGCGTTCCTGTTGTTCGCCTTCCTGCTCGGCTTCGCCATCATGATCGGCGCCGAGTTGAACGCGGCCGTGCAGGAGGAGTGGCCCGCGCCGGACACGCACGCGCGCCGGCTGCGGGAGTGGATCGAGGAACGCACCGACACCCGCAACGGCGCCGACGGCACTACTTCTTGAGCTACTTCTTGAGCTGTTCGTAGATCCGCTTGCAGTCCGGGCACACCGGCGAGCCGGGCTTGGCGGCCTTGGTCACCGGGAACACCTCACCGCACAGGGCCACGACATGCGTACCCATCACGGCACTTTCGGCGATCTTGTCCTTCTTGACGTAGTGGAAGACCTTGGGGGCATCGTCATCGGTCCCGTCGTCGACGCGTTCGTCGGTGTCCGGGCGTTCGATCGTCTGGGTCTGCATCCCCCTATTGTGCCCGGCCCGCGCGCCGGTCCGAAGATGTGGGACAGTGGAGATTATGAAACACGGCCCGGAGCTGAGTTTCGACGACGACGGTCGACCGATCCTGATCACCCGCGCCGCCCTGCCCTACGAAGAACAACACCGCGCCCGGATGCGCAAGTACTTCACCTTGATGGCGTTCCGCATCCCGGCCCTGGTGCTGGCGGCGGTCGCCTACGGCATCTGGCAGAACGGACTCATCTCGCTGGGCATCATCGTGCTGTCCATCCCGCTGCCGTGGATGGCCGTCCTGATCGCCAACGACCGCCCGCCGCGCAAGGCCACCGAGCCGCGCCGGTACGACTCGGCCGGCCCGCGCCGCACACCCCTGTTCCCCACCGCCGAGCGCCCGGCGCTCGAACCCGCGCGCCCCGTCGACCCGGGCGCCGGGACCGACGCATCCTGACCGCCGCGTTTCCCACCCGCGTTCCCACCTGAGTGCGGTTCTTTAGCACTTCTCAGGAGAATCTCAGGTCGTCGCGAAAAAACCGCAGGTCAGTAGGTGTGACATCGGGAACCAGTGGGAACTCTGAGCCCTGTACGGACGTTGAACGCAGTGACAGTTCCAGCCGATCAGGAGGCCGTAAATGGCGATCGCCAACGCAAGCCGTGTCGACAGCGATCTGGACGCTCAGAGCCCAGCCGCCGATCTTGTCCGTGTGTATCTCAACGGCATCGGTAAGACCGCGCTGCTGACCGCCGCGGACGAGGTCGAGTTGGCCAAGCGCATCGAGGCCGGGCTGTACGCCCAGCATCTGCTGGAGACCCGCAAGCGTCTCGGCGAGGCCCGGAAGAAGGACCTCGCGGCCGTGGTGCGCGACGGTGACTCCGCCCGCCGGCACCTGCTGGAAGCCAACCTGCGCCTGGTGGTGTCGCTGGCCAAGCGCTACACCGGCCGCGGCATGCCGCTGCTGGACCTGATCCAGGAGGGCAACCTGGGACTCATCCGGGCCATGGAGAAGTTCGACTACACCAAGGGCTTCAAGTTCTCGACCTACGCCACCTGGTGGATCCGTCAGGCCATCACCCGCGGCATGGCCGACCAGAGCCGCACCATCCGGCTGCCCGTGCATCTGGTCGAGCAGGTCAACAAGCTGGCCCGGATCAAGCGCGAGATGCACCAGAACCTCGGCCGGGAAGCCACCGACGAGGAACTGGCCGAAGAGTCGGGCATCCCGGTGGAGAAGATCAACGATCTGCTGGAGCACAGCCGCGACCCGGTGAGCCTGGACATGCCGGTCGGCACCGACGAGGAGGCCCCGCTGGGTGACTTCATCGAGGACGCCGAGGCGATGTCGGCGGAGAACGCGGTGATCTCCGAGCTGCTGCACACCGATATCCGGTACGTGCTGACCACGCTGGACGAACGCGAGCAGCAGGTCATCCGGCTGCGGTTCGGCCTGGACGACGGCCAGCCGCGCACCCTGGACCAGATCGGCAAGCTGTTCGGGCTGTCCCGCGAACGGGTCCGCCAGATCGAGCGCGAGGTGATGGCCAAGCTGCGCAACGGCGAACGCGCCGAACGGCTGCGGTCCTACGCCAGCTAGCGAAACCCCTTCCCGGTGATGCCCGTCGCGCCTTCGCGCGGCGGGCATCACATTGCGCCGGGAGGATGTTGCAGCCCTGTTCAAGCGCCCAGACCGGTAGACTCGACAATCGACGGAGGGCCTGGAAGGTAGCGCATGAACGATCTGATCGACACCACCGAGATGTACCTGCGGACCATCTACGACCTCGAGGAAGAGGGCGTGGTGCCGCTGCGTGCCCGGATCGCGGAACGTCTCGAGCAGAGTGGGCCCACCGTCAGCCAGACCGTGTCCCGGATGGAGCGCGACGGCCTGCTGCACGTGGCGGGCGATCGCCACCTGGAACTCACCGAGAAGGGCCGCTATCTGGCCATCTCCGTCATGCGCAAACACCGCCTGGCCGAACGGTTGCTGGTCGACGTGATCGGCCTGCCGTGGGAGGAAGTGCACGCCGAGGCCTGCCGGTGGGAGCACGTGATGAGCGAGGACGTGGAGCGCCGGCTGCTGCAGGTGCTCAACAACCCGACCACCTCGCCGTTCGGCAACCCCATCCCCGGGCTGTCCGAGCTGGGCTACGGCGAAACCGGCGCCAGTGAGGACGCGAACCTGGTGCGGCTCACCGAATTACCGTCCGGCTCGCCGGTCGCGGTGGTGGTGCGTCAACTGACCGAGCACGTCCAGGGCGATGTCGAACTGATCGGCCGGCTCAAGGATGCCGGCGTGGTGCCCAATGCCAGGGTCACCGTCCAGGTCAGCGACGAACCCGGCGGCGGTGTGCTGATCCTGATCCCGGGACATCAGGAGGTCGAACTGCCGCATCACATGGCGCACGCCGTCAAGGTCGAGAAGGCCTGACCCCGCATCACCCGGCGCGCTGCCCGAACGCGCGGCGCGGCGGCAGGCGCACCCCCAGCTGGGCGGCCGTCCGGTAACCGGTGAGTGCCAGCTCGCGGATCTGCCGTGGGTGCATCCCCGACTGCAACGCCTGGTCGAGCATGCCGGCCATCCGGTGCGCGGGCAGCTCGTCGAGCGCCGCTTCCAGCGCGATCCCGGCCAGCGGACCGTCGCCGCGGGCGTAGGCGGAAAACGCCAACAGCACCAACGCCTCGACCCGCCACGGATCGGGCAGGGTGCGGGCCAACACCGTCCACAGCGCTTCCGCGTCGGCGGCCCGCTCCCCGACCGCCAGCGCATACAGGGTGTCGCGCACCATCGGGTCGGTCAGCGCGCAGGCCAGCGCGACCACCTCCGCGTCCTGGGGGTCGCCGGCCTGCGCGGCCATCGTGAGCGCCCGCCGCACCGCGTCCGCCGCAGCGGCCGGCCCACTCGGCTGTTGGCACCGGGCAAGCCTGTCCCGCAACCGGTCTCGGCGGGCCTCGTCGACCACCCCGACGACCTGTTCCAGATCCTGGCGCCGCCGGTAGAGCCTGCGCCCCTCGAGCACCGCGGCCGCCGCCAGCGGTGAGGCGTCCGGATCGTCGATCAGCCCGCCGGCGCCGCAGCCGTCCGCGCAGGACCACCGCCCGCCCGGTGTCACCCGATCGACGACCAGGACGGCCAGCAGCAGGATGGCGTACTCGTCCAGCGACTCCGCCAGCCGGTCGGCGAGATCGAGGTGGTCGACACCGCAGGCATCGCCGTCGGTCCCGTCCTCGTCGACGATGACGGCGATCACGGCGTCCGGAGTGGACGCCGCGACCACCTGGGCGAGGTGCGCGGTGCCGGTCACCAGTGCGGCACTGAGATCCACACGCAGGACGGGGCCGATGTCACCGCGGTCCACGGTGACCAGGACCAGCGAGTGCTCGGGAACGAAGCCGAGCACCGCGGGCAGCGCCGCGATCAGCGCGGCCGGGCGGTCGAGATCGAAAAGGCGGGGTTGAGATGTCATGACCCCACCGTCACAGCCGGCACCGTCAGCCGGCGTCGCTGCGGCCGCCCGGCGCCGTGGATTGTGGATGAATCCGCAACTGTGCATCGATCGCGAGTTGTTAACCCGCAATTCGGCGTCGTCGGCGTGCGAGATCGGTGCAACCGGCGTAGGACTGCACACATGGGTTCCATGCAGGAGTACGACCTGGTCGTCATCGGTTCCGGTCCGGGCGGTCAGCGTGCGGCCATCGCCGCCGCCAAACTGGGGAAATCGGTGGCGGTCATCGAGCGCGGCATGATGCTCGGCGGCGTCTGCGTCAACACCGGCACGATCCCGTCCAAGACGCTGCGTGAGGCCGTCGTCTACCTCACCGGGATGAGCCAGCGTGAGCTCTACGGCGCCAGCTACCGGGTGAAGGAGAAGATCACCCCGGCCGACCTGTTGGCCCGCACCCAGCACGTGATCGGCAAGGAGATCGACGTGGTGCGCTCGCAGCTGATGCGCAACCGGGTCGAGCTCTACGTCGGGCACGGCCGGTTCGTGGACGACCACACCCTGCTGGTCGACGACCCCAGCCGAGCCGAGCGGATCACCATCCGCGGCGCCAACATCGTCATCGCCACCGGAACCAAACCGGCCCGGCCCAGCGGTGTCGAGTTCGACGAGAACCGGGTGCTCGACTCCGACGGCATCCTCGACCTCAAGGCCATCCCGACATCGATGGTGGTGGTCGGCGCCGGGGTGATCGGCATCGAGTACGCATCCATGTTCGCCGCGCTGGGCACCAAGGTGACGGTGGTGGAGAAGCGCGAGTCGATGCTGGAATTCTGCGATCCGGAGATCGTCGAGGCGCTGCGGTTCCACCTGCGCGACCTGGCCGTCACCTTCCGGTTCGGCGAGGAGGTGACCGCGGTCGATGTCGGGTCGGCCGGCACCGTGACCACGCTGGCCAGCGGTAAGCAGATCCCCGCCGAGACGGTGATGTACTCCGCCGGGCGGCAGGGGCAGACCGATCACCTGGACCTGGCCAACGCCGGTCTGGAGGCCGACAACCGGGGCCGCATCTTCGTCGACGACAACTTCGCCACCAAGGTCGAGCACATCTACGCCGTCGGCGACGTGATCGGGTTCCCCGCGCTGGCCGCCACCTCGATGGAGCAGGGCCGCCTGGCCGCCTACCACGCCTTCGGTGAGCCCACCAAGGGCATGATGGACCTGCAGCCGATCGGCATCTACTCGATCCCGGAGGTGTCCTATGTCGGTGCCACCGAGGTGGATCTGACCAAGGACGCCATCCCCTACGAGGTCGGTGTGTCGCGGTACCGCGAGCTGGCCCGCGGTCAGATCGCCGGCGACTCCTACGGCATGTTGAAACTGTTGGTGTCCACCGAGGATCTGCGCCTGCTCGGGGTGCACATCTTCGGCACCAACGCCACCGAGATGGTGCACATCGGGCAGGCCGTGATGGGCTGCGGCGGCACCGTCGAATACCTGGTCGACGCCGTGTTCAACTATCCGACGTTCTCCGAGGCCTACAAGGTGGCGGCGCTGGACGTGATGAACAAGCTGCGCGCGCTGAGCCAGTTCAAGCGTTAGCAGTCCAGCGCCGAGGAGTCCGGGGCCTGGTCGCCGGGGCCCTGTCCCTCCGCGCGGAGCAACAGTTCTTCGGCGGTGTGATCGAACGGCGGTGAATAGGACAGGTTTTCGGCGCACCCGCCCCCGTCGAGCCCGCCCGTCAAACCGGTGATGGTGGAACCGACCAGCCACGGCGAGCCGCTGGTGCCGTCCACCAGACCACCGCACCGCAACAACGGGTAGCCCGCCTTGGTGGTGCTGGTGGGGGCGTGACAGCCGATCGGCCCGCCGCCCACGCCCATCGGATAACCGGTGACCGCGACATCGGTGCCCGGGGCCGGTGCCGTCCCCAGCCGGAAGCCACCTCCGACCGCGGCCGCCACCGACCCGCCGCCGTCCCGGCTGACCCGCGCGACGGCGAAGTCGGCGCGGGGGTTCTGGTTCGCGCTCCACCGTGGGTCCAGATAGATGGTGTCGAGGTGCCACAGCTGGTCCGGGTCGGTGGTGCCGGCGAACCCGGCCGCGAACGTCGCGTCCGGGCCCCCGTCCAGGCAGTGCGCCGCCGTCAGGATCAGGTCACCGGCCGGCGAGTCCAGCACCGCCGCGGTGCAGGCGTGCAGATCACCGCCCCCGACGAAGAGGGCGCCGATCCGGCGGTCGGGAACGACCGGGACGGCCTCGGGCGTGCTGGCCTCGACGGTGGCGAAGCGACGGGCCTGCGGCGCGGCCGCGCAGCCGGCGACCAGCGCACCGGCCAGCGCCACCGCCGTTACCCACATCGTCATTCGCACGTCATGATCCTGCCCGACAAACCTGGTGAAAGCGCTGGGAGAACATCCGGCGGGGGCATCGAGAGGGCATCGAGAGGGCGTCGAGGGGGCATAGCCGGGGGCCGCACGCTGTTTGAAGGACAAAATACGAGACAATCTGGTGAAGAGGAGGTGAAGCACATGGTCGATCAATCAGGTCACCCGGAACCGCACTATCAACCCGACCAGACGGGCATGTACGAGCTGGAGTTCCCGGCCCCGCAACTGTCCGCGTCGGACGGGCGCGGTCCGGTGCTGATCCATGCGCTGGAGGGGTTCTCGGACGCGGGGCACGCCGTCCGGCTGGCCGCCCAGCACCTGAAGGACACGCTCGACACCGAACTGGTGGCTTCGTTCGCGATCGACGAACTGCTCGACTACCGGTCGCGGCGACCGCTGATGACCTTCAAGACCGATCACTTCACCAGCTACGACCAGCCCGAACTGAACCTGTACGCGCTTCGCGACAGCACCGGCACCCCGTTTCTGCTGTTGGCCGGGTTGGAGCCGGACCTGCGCTGGGAACGCTTCATCACGGCGGTGCGGCTGTTGGCCGAACGGCTCGGCGTCCGTCAGGTGATCGGGCTGGGCACCATCCCGATGGCGGTGCCGCACACCCGGCCGGTGACGCTCACCGCGCATTCGACCAACAAGGAACTCATCAGCGAGTACACCCCGTGGGTCGGCGAGGTCCAGGTGCCGGCGAGCGTGTCGAACCTGCTGGAGTTCCGGATGGGCCAGCACGGCCACGACGCGCTGGGCTTCACCGTGCATGTGCCGCACTACCTGGCGCAAACTCCCTATCCGCCGGCCGCGGAGACCCTGCTGACCGAGGTCGCCCGCTGCGCCGGACTGCAGATCCCCCTCGATGCGCTCGGCGAAGCCGCCGCTGAGGTGCACACCAAGATCAACGAGCAGGTGGCCGCGAGCGCCGAGGTCGCTCAGGTGGTGACGGCATTGGAGCGCCAGTACGATGCATTCGTCGCCGCTCAGGAAAACCGGTCGTTGTTAGCCCGCGACGAGGATCTGCCCAGCGGCGACGAGTTGGGTGCGGAGTTCGAGCGGTTCCTGGCACAGCAGGCGAACGACAAGTTCAGAGAAGGCTTCTCCGACGGGTTCCCTGACAATCAGGACGACAGCTAGCCGATACCGGTTCGGCATCGAGGTCGGGAAGGACATGGCGGAGATGACCGAACGGAAAACCAAGCTTCGGCCGGTGCGGGAGACCACGCCCACCCTGCAGTTCCGCACCATCCACGGTTACCGCCGCGCGTTCCGGATCTGCGGGTCCGGACCGGCGATCCTGCTGATCCACGGCATCGGTGACAACTCGACGACCTGGCACACCGTGCAGGCCGCCCTCGCGCAGCGGTTCACCGTGATCGCGCCGGATCTGCTGGGCCACGGTCAGTCCGACAAGCCGCGGGCGGATTACTCGGTTGCCGCGTACGCCAACGGGATGCGCGATCTGTTGTCGGTGCTCGATGTCGACCGCGTCACGGTGGTGGGTCACTCGCTGGGCGGCGGCGTGGCGATGCAGTTCGCCTACCAGTTCCCGCAGTTGGTCGACCGGCTGGTGCTGGTGGGCTCCGGCGGGGTCACCAAGGACGTGAACATCGCCCTTCGGATCGCGTCGCTGCCGATGGGCAGCGAGGCCTTGGCCCTGTTGCGGTTGCCGTTGGTGTTGCCCGCCCTGCAGGCGGCCGGGCGGATCGGCGGGACGCTGTTCGGTTCGACCGGGGTGGGACGCGACCTACCGGATGTGTTGCGGGTGCTCAACGACCTGCCCGAGCCCACCGCGTCGTCGGCGTTCGCGCGGACCTTGCGGGCGGTGGTGGACTGGCGCGGCCAGGTGGTCACCATGCTGGATCGATGTTATTTGACCGAATCGGTTCCGGTTCAGCTCGTTTGGGGCAAGCACGATTCGGTGATCCCGGTCAGCCATGCCCACCTGGCCCATTCGGCCATGCCCGGATCACAGTTGGACATCTTCGACGGGTCCGGGCATTTTCCGTTCCACGACGATCCCGACCGGTTCGTCGCGATCGTCGAGCGCTTCATCGACTCGACCCAGCCGGCCCGCTATGACCAGGACTTGCTGCGCGAATTGTTGCGTTCGGGCATCAGCGAGAAGGCGATCAGCGGGCCGCTGGACACCCGGGTGGCGGTGCTCGACGCGATCGGCGGGGACGAGCGAAGCGCCACCTGACGCGCGATCACGCCTACGATCGGGTGCATGGCGGTCGACGTGAGCGTGCTGCGAGTGTTCACCAATCCCGAAGGCGAGTTCGGCAATCCGCTCGGCGTGGTCGACGCCGCGGCCGTCGACCCGGCCGACCGGCAGCGGGTGGCCACCGAATTGGGCTACAGCGAAACAATTTTCATCGACGTGCCCGCCCCGGGCGCGACGACGGCGAGCGCGCACATCTTCACCCCCGCCGTCGAACTCCCGTTCGCCGGGCATCCGACCGTCGGCGCGGCGTGGTGGCTGCGCGCACGCGGCATCCCGGTCCGGACCCTGCAGGTGCCGGCCGGGCTGGTGCAGGTCGAGTACCGCACCGACGACGCCGGCGCGGACCTCACCGTGATCAGCGCGCGGGCCGAATGGGCGCCCGAGTTCGCGATCTACGACCTGGCGTCGGTCGACGACGTGCTGGCGGCCGACCCGGCCGACTACACCGGCGATGCCGAGCACTACATCTGGGCGTGGACCGACGCCGCGCCCGGCGAGCTGCGGTCGCGGATGTTCGCCCCGAATCTGGGCATCGTCGAGGATGAGGCGACCGGCGCGGCGGCGGTCCGCATGACCGACTATCTCAGCCGGGATCTGCACATCATCCAGGGCAAGGGGTCACTGATCGACACCTGGTGGGATCCGCAGGGCTGGGTGAAGGTCGGCGGGCGCGTCGTGCACGACGGCAATACGCTGCTGGACTGACGGAACAGGTGGATGGTCAGCCGGGGCTGCTCACCCGGCGGTGAGCGCGCAGTTCGGCGATCTCGCGCTCGAAGTCTTCGGCCGAGCTGAACGACCGGTATACCGAGGCGAACCTCAGGTAGGCCACCTCGTCGAGCTCGCGTAGCGGTCCGAGGATGGCCAGTCCGACCTCGTGGCTGGGAATTTCGGGTGAGCCCGCGGCCCGGACGGCGTCCTCCACCTGTTGGGCCAGCAGATTGAGTGCGTCGTCGTCGACCTGGCGGCCCTGGCAGGCGCGGCGCACGCCCTTGATGACCTTCTCGCGGCTGAACGGTTCGGTGACCCCGCTGCGTTTCACCACGGCCAGCACGGCGGTCTCCACGGTGGTGAAGCGGCGGCCGCATTCCGGGCACGAACGCCGGCGGCGGATGGCCTGGCCCTCGTCGGTCTCACGGGAATCGACGACACGGGAATCCGGGTGGCGGCAGAACGGACAGTGCATCACCGCTCCTTCGCCGTGCCGCATGTCGACCAGATCGAACGCCTCCGAGCCTACCTGCACCACGCTCGGGCAGCTCAGCCGATCGGCGCAATGAGGGTCTGGCCGGCCAGCACCGAGCTCGAGTCCAGCTTGTTGAGCTCCTTGATGCGGTCCACCACGGAGTTCACCGGCGCGTCGGGCGCCACCCGCTGCGCGACGTGCTGCAGCGTCTCCCCTGCCTCGACCTGGACGACCGAGAGCCGGGTGGGCACCTGCACCGCGGTGTCGCCGACGCCGCCACCCACCTGGGCGACCAGACCCAGCCATACCGTGATCGCCGCGGCGATCAATGCCAGCACCACCGTGGTGACCGGGGTGATCGGGCGTCGGCGGCGCGACGCCCGCGACATCAGCACGCCGGTGCCCCGGTAACCGAACGCCGCCCCTGCCGGCCGACGCACCTGGGGCCGGCGGCGGCGCACGACGACGTCACGCGGCAGCGGCCACACCTCGGCTGGGGCGGGCCGGCGGACCGCCACCCGGGCCCGGCCGAACTCACGGTCCTCGAACGCAGAATCGAAGCGGGGATCGAACGCATCATCGAATTCGGTGCCGAATCGGGTGTCCATGACGGTCATCGTTTCGCCTTTCCTGGGGTTTCCTGCCGGTCGTTCGCTCTTGTGTTCGAAGATAGTCGATCAGGTGTTCGATCGGTAGAACATGTGATCGAACTGTTGCAAACGATAAAGGCACCCACCGACAAGTCTGAGATGTCACACAGGTCGCACAGGTCACTTCAGCAACAAGGGCCACAGACCGGCGCCGATGCCGACACGCCTCGAACACATGTTTGATTAATGTAGGCGGTGCGACTAGATTCGGCGCCATGAGCGAGCACACCGACACCCCTGAACCGCGGTCGGGCCTCACCGAGCGGCAGCGCACGATCCTCGAGGTCATCCGCGCGTCGGTCACCAGTCGCGGGTATCCGCCCAGCATCCGCGAGATCGGGGACGCGGTCGGTCTGACGTCCACGTCATCGGTGGCACACCAGCTGCGCACCCTGGAACGCAAGGGCTACCTGCGCCGCGATCCCAACCGCCCGCGCGCGGTGGACGTCCGCGGCGCCGACGACGCGGTGACCCCGATCGTTGCCACCGATGTCGCCGGTTCCGATGCCCTGCCCGAGCCCACCTTCGTGCCGGTGTTGGGCCGGATCGCGGCCGGCGGGCCGATCCTGGCCGAGGAGGCCGTCGAGGATGTCTTCCCGCTGCCGCGCGAACTGGTCGGCGAGGGCTCGCTGTTCCTGCTGAAGGTGGTCGGCGAGTCGATGGTGGACGCCGCCATCTGCGACGGCGACTGGGTGGTGGTCCGGCAACAGAACGTCGCCGACAACGGCGATATCGTCGCAGCCATGATCGACGGTGAGGCCACCGTCAAGACCTTCAAGCGGACGCGCGGTCAGGTCTGGCTGATGCCGCACAACCCGGCGTTCGACCCCATCCCCGGCAACGACGCGGTCGTGCTGGGCAAGGTTGTGACCGTCATCCGCAAGATCTGACGGGCCCTCAGTCGGCCCGGACGAATCCGTTCGTCACGGCGAATTCCTCACTGGCGAACCAGATCTCGGCCGGCGTCTGGTCGTAACCGGGCGTTCCCGGAGTCCAGTACAGGCCGGTGCCGGTATCGGCCTTGACCAGGTAGCCGTCGGGTGCGCGGAACGGATCACTGCCGGCCGGCCGCACCGAGGTGCGCGCCGGGTCCGGCTCCTCGATCTGGATGGCCGCGTGCCGCCCGCTGGGGAAATCGGGTTCATAGGTGGAGCGCGGAATGGGCGGCAGACCCCCCACCAGGCTCACTCCCGTCGTCGGCGGTTCGCTGTCGGTGTCGGCCGCCGGTTCTGCGGTGGGTTCTGCGGCGGCTTCCTCCGGGGCCTCGGCCGGGACGTCGGATTCGATACGCGTCGGCGCCGTGTCGACGAAGTCGGCGTCATCGCCATCGTCGTCGGTGTCGGGGGCGTCGGGGGCGTCTCCGGCTCGGGGCACCGACAGCGCCCACGGGCTCTGCGGCGAATATCCACCGGGTTCCTGGCCGAAGCCGGCCGGGCCGCTCTCGTAGTCGTCGGGCTCGTGCGAGTCGTAGCCGGCCTCATCGAACCCAGCCTCATCGAACCCGGCCTCATCGAATCCGGCCGGGTCGCGACCGGCCCTGTCGAAATCGGCCTGGTCATATCCGGCACCGTCATAACCGGCGTGCTCGTAACCCTCGTGGTAACCGGACTCGTACTCGTCGTAGTGCTCGCCGGCGAACTGGTCGGCGCGGGAACGCCGATTGCGCAGCACCGCCACCACGATCAGGCCGATCAACGCCAGCAGCGGGATCAGGCCCAGCAGCCACCACCAGCTCCACGTGTACCACTTGTTGCCGTTGTCACCGGTGGGCTCGGCGGCCGGTGCCTTCGGCGCATCCGCGCCGGGCACCTCGAGTCCGGCCAGCTGCGACTGCAGGTTCGCGGGTTCGGTGGTGAAGGTGTGCGTCGCCCGATTCCAGGAGATGCTGCCGCCGCTGAACTGCTGGCTGATGACGTCACCGTTCTCGGTTTGGTCGCTCTTGGGGGCGCCCAATTCGCCGGTCGCCCCGCCGAGTTTCTGCCAGGCGGCGTTCATCGCCCCGCGCACGATCACCGCACCGAAGTCGGGCGTCCAGAAGATGACGGGTTGGTCCGCGGCGGCGAAGGGCACGAAACGGCTGGCCGGCGCCAGTCCCCCGTCGGCCTCGCTGGCCGTCGGGAATCCCAGGTCGCCGGTCGGGCCACCGACGCTCTCGTATTTGGCCAGCACCTGCCCGGTCACCACATTGGCACCGGTGGCCGGGCTGTAGAAGATCTTGCCGCCGGCGAAGTTCTGGCCGACGCCGTCGGAGCCGATCGCGTACTGCCCGCCGTCCGGGGCACCCAGCGGGCCGAGCGCACCACCGGCCGCGCGGCGCGCCGCGGCGATCTCCGAGGTGGCGTCCGAGGGCACCTCCAGCCCGGCCAGCTGGTCGGCCAGCTCGGGCGGGGTGGTGGTGAACTGCTTGGTCTTCCGGTTCCACGACACCTCGCCACCGGTGAACTGCTGGGAGATCACGTCGCCGCGCGAGGTCTCGTCCCCGGACGGCACCCCGAGCACCGCGGCCGAACCGCCGAGCTTGTCCCATGCGGCGTTGATCGGCCCGCGCACCACCCGCGCCCCGTTGTCCGGGGTCCAGAAGATGACCGGGTTGTCCGCCGCGCTGAACGTGGAGTTGCGGCTGTCGGGTGCGCGGCCGGGTCCCTCGTCGATGGTCGGGAAACCCAGATCGCTGTCGGCCGGCCCGCCGAGGGACTGGTACTTGTCCAGGATCGCGCCCGTCATGATGTGCGCACCCGTCTCCGGGGTGAAGAAGATCTTGCCGCCGGCAAAGTTCTGCCCGAAGCCCGCGCCGACCGCGTAGACGCCGCCATCCTTGGCGCCCAGCGGACCGGTGTCACCACCGGCGCCGTCCCACGCTGCGCTGATCGCCGCATCCGCGTCACTCTCGGGTGTGGCGAAAGCGGGTGCCGCGTACAGCACCATGGCTGCCACCAGCACCGGCCCCGCCAACCCCAGCAACGCACGCCCGGCGGCGGTGCGCAGCCGGGTTCGCTGCCTGGTCATCAGTCCTCCCGATCTCGTGCAAACCCCACGAAAGTATCGCTTTCGTCAACTCTGCGTCAGCGGGACGCCATCTCGTGGGATATCGCGACCTGTACCGGAAGCGTGTCGGACGGCCGCGCGCCGCCCGGGGGCCGTCAAACGCCCAGGCCCCGGCCGATGATCTCTTTCATGATTTCGGTGGTGCCGCCGTAGATGGTCTGGATGCGGGAGTCCAGGAAGGCCTTGGCGATGGGGTACTCGCGCATGTACCCGTAGCCCCCGTGCAGCTGCAGGCAGCGGTCGACCAGGCGCACCTGCGCCTCGGTGGAGTACCACTTGGCCATCGCCGCCTGGTCCACGGTCAACTTGCGGTCCAGATGCAGCCGGATGAACTCGTCGACCATGATCCGCACCGCGGTGGCCTCGGTGGCCAGCTCGGCCAGCACGAAGCGGCTGTTCTGGAAGCTGCCGATCGGCTTGCCGAACGCCTTGCGCTCCTTGGTGTACTGCAGCGTGGCTTCCAGCGTCGACTCCATCGCCGCGGCGGCCATCACCGCGATACTGATCCGCTCCTGGGGCAGGTTCTGCATCAGGTAGATGAAGCCCATCCCCTCCTGGCCGAGTAGGTTCTCGGCGGGCACCACCACATCGGTGAACGACAGCTCGGCGGTGTCCTGCGCCTCCAGTCCGATCTTGTCCAGATGCCGGCCCCGCTCGAAGCCGGCCATGCCGCGCTCGACGACCAGCAGGCTGAACCCCTGGGCACCCTTGTCCGGGTCGGTGCATGCCACCACGATCACCAGATCGGCGTGGATCCCGTTGGTGATGAACGTCTTCGATCCGTTGAGGACGTAGTGGTCGCCCTGCTTCACCGCGCGGGTCTTGATGCCCTGCAGGTCGCTGCCGGTGCCGGGTTCGGTCATTGCGATCGCCGCGATCAATTCCCCGCTGCAGAATCCGGGCAACCAGCGCTTCTTCTGCTCGTCGGTCGCCAGCTCCAGCAGGTACGGCGCGATGACGTCGTTCTGCAGGGTGAAGCCAAGGCCGCTGTGCCGTCCCGCGGTCGTCTCCTCGGTGACGACGACGTTGTAGCGGAAGTCGGGGTTGCCGCCACCGCCGTACTCCTCGGGCACGGCCATCCCGAGAAAGCCCTGCTTACCGGCCTCGCGCCAGACCTCCCGGTCGACGATCTTGGCCTTCTCCCACTCCTCCTGGAACGGCGTGGCATGCCGCTCGAGGAACGCGCGGTAGGACTCGCGGAACAGGTCGTGCTCCGGTTCGAACAGCGTGCGCTCGAACTTGATGACGCCCATGGTGTGACCTCCGGTACTGGGATGTGCGGTGTGGCGCCCAACATATACCAACCAGATGGTTGGTCGACCGGTCAGGGCATCCCCCTAGGATTGGTGCGTGTCCCGCGCCAGCCTCGCCCACTGGGGTGCCTTCACCGCAGTGGTGAGCGACGGCGATATCACCGCCGTGACACCGCGCGCCGGTGACGCCGACCCGTCACCGCTGCTGGCCAACCTGCCGGGCTCGCTGCGGCACCGGGCGCGCATCACCGGACCGGCCGTGCGCCGTGGCTGGTTGCGCGACGGACCCGGTCCCAGCACCACGCGCGGCGCCGACGAGTTCGTCGCGGTGTCCTGGGCCGAGCTCACCGAGCTGCTGGCCGCCGAACTGCGCCGGGTCATCGACAGCCACGGCAACGAAGCGATCTACGGCGGGTCCTACGGCTGGGCCAGCGCCGGGCGGTTCCACCACGCCCAGAGCCAGGTGCACCGATTCCTCAAACTGCTCGGCGGCTACACCTCGTCGCGGCACTCGTACAGCCTGGGCGCCACCGGCGCCATCATGCCCCGGGTGGTCGGCACCCATGACGACCTGTTCAAGCGCTCCACCCACTGGGACGTCATCGTCGAACACACCGATCTGCTGGTGTGCTTCGGCGGGATCGCGCTGAAGAACACCGGCATCAACCACGGCGGCACCACGGCACACCCGGCGCGCGACGCCCTACACCGGTTCCGGGCCCGCGGCGGGCGCATCGTGTCGTTCTCACCGCTGCGCGACGACATCGAGGGCGAGTGCGTCTGGCACGCACCGGTACCCGGCACCGATGTGGCGATCATGCTGGCGCTGGCCCATGTGCTGGCCACCGAGGGCCTGGCCGACCGCGGCTTCCTGGACACCCACTGCGTCGGCTACGACCGGTTCGAGCGCTATCTGTTGGGCACCGACGACGGCGTGCCGAAGTCACCGGCGTGGGCGTCGGCCATCAGCGGTATCGCCGCGCAGGACATCACCGCGCTGGCCCGCCGGATGGCCGCCAGTCGCACCCTGGTCACCGTCAGCTGGTCGCTGCAGCGCATCCGGCACGGCGAGCAGGCGCCCTGGATGGGGCTGACCCTGGCCGCGATGCTGGGCCAAATCGGGCTGCCCGGAGGCGGATTCGGGCACGGATACGGGTCGATGAACGAACCCGGCCTGGCCCCACTGCGGGTGCGGCTGCCCGCGCTGCCGCAGGGCCACAACCCGGTGTCGACGTTCATCCCGGTCGCAGCGATCAGCGATATGCTGCTGCACCCCGGCGAAGACTACGACTACAACGGGCTGCGACTGACCTACCCCGACATCCGGTTGGTGTACTGGGCCGGCGGCAATCCGTTCCACCACCACCAGAACATCCCGCGGCTGCGCCGAGCCCTGGCCCGGCCGGACACCATCGTCGTGCACGACCCGTACTGGACCGCGATGGCCAAACACGCCGACATCGTGGTGCCCTCGACCACGGCCTACGAGCGCGACGACTTCTCGGGCTCGCGCAACGACCCGCTGCTGGTGGCGATGCCCGCCCTGGCCCGCCCGCACGCCCAGTCCCGCGACGACTACGCCACCTTCGCCGCGGTGGCCGGCCGGCTCGGTATCGGCGACGCCTTCACCGAGGGCCGCACGGCCCGCCAATGGCTGGTGCACCTGTACGAAAAGTGGGCGGCCGGACTGGATTTCGCGGTACCGTCGTTCGACCAGTTCTGGGCCGACGGCTCGCTGCGCCTGCCCACCGAGCCGGGCCTGACCCTGCTGTCGGACTTCCGGGCCGACCCGCACACACACCGGCTCAACACCCCGAGCGGACGCATCGAGATCTTCTCGGCCGATATCGACGGTTTCGGCTACGCCGACTGCATCGGCCACCCGGCCTGGTTCGAGCCGGCCGAATGGCTCGGCGGCCCGCGGGCGGCCGCCTTCCCCCTGCATCTGCTGGCCAACCAGCCGGCGTCGCGGCTGCACAGCCAGCTCGACACCGGTGCGCTCAGCCAGCAGTCGAAAGTGGCCGGCCGCGAACCGATCCGGATGCACCCGGACGACGCCGCCGAACGCGGGCTGGCCGACGGGGACGTGGTGCGGGTGTTCAACGACCGCGGCGCCTGCCTGGCCGGGGTGGTGACCGATGCCGGCCTGCGCGCCAAGGTGGTGCAGCTGTCGACGGGCGCCTGGTTCGATCCGCTGGACCCCGCCGACCCGGATTCCCTGTGCGTGCACGGCAATCCGAACGTGTTGACCGACGATGTCGGCACCTCGGCGCTGGCCCGGGGCTGCACCGGGGCACATGTGCTGGTGCAGGTGGAGAAGTTCACCGGGCCGCTGCCGCCGGTGCGGGCTCATCAGCCTCCGGTGTTCGCCGAGCGCTGATCCGCGGGCAGGCGCGACGCCACCAGGTCGATGAACGCGTCGGCCACCCGGTAAGCGTCCCCGATCGGGTACCCGTTGTGGATCGCGCCGGACAGCATCGTGCTGATGATGCCCCACATCATGATCGCGGTGTCGACGGACTCCTGGTGCCCCAGCGCGGCGAAGTCGGCGGCCAGGGTGCGCTGCGCGGTCTCGGCGAACTGCCGCATCAGGGGCGCGGCGTTGGCATCGGTGGTGTGCTGCAACAGCATGCACACCTTGAAGAAGGCCGGCCAGCGCTCGAAACTGGTGATGATGCCGCGCACCTTCTCACGCACCCGGCGTTCGGCCGGGCGGGTGTCCTCGGTCGCGTCGGCGAACACCGGCTGTGCCCACTCCATCAGCACGGCGGCGTAGACATGCTCCTTGGAGCTGAAATAGCGGTACAGCGTGCCCAGCGCCACGTCGGCCTTCTCGGCCACGTCGCGCATCTGGATCTGCTCGTACTCGTGCTCCTTGAGCGCCGCCGTCGCCGCGGCCACGATCTGCGACCGGCGCGCCTGTTTGTAGCCCGGCAGGTCCGTGCTCACGGTCATCTCCAGACTCAATTCCTCGGCAGTCCCAGGATCATCGTCGCGATGATATTCAGCTGGATCTCGACGGTGCCACCCCCGATCACCTCGGCGGGCATCATCAGGCTGTGCGCGACGGCCGACTGTTCGGCACCCCCCACCATCGCCGCGCGGCCGCTGAAGGCCAGCGCGTCGGCGGTGACCCGGCGCACGATCTGCGCGGTGGCCACCTTGCCGACGCTGGAGGCCGGCCCCGGACCGTGGCCGGCCAGCCGGTTGAGCGTGTCCCGGACCGCAAGGGCGGCAATCGCATTCGAGGCCGCCCTGACCTCACCGAGCGCCCGGCGGACCATGGTCACCTCTGCCGCCTCGCCGGCGCGACTCGCCAGCGCGCGCAGCTCACTCTCCTTGTCCAGCTTGATATAGGCGCCGATGGCCACTCTTTCGTTCGCCATGGTGGACAGCGCGTGCGACCAGCCGTCGGTCGGCTCGCCCACCAGCATGGCGTCCGGGACGAACACGTCGTCGAAGAACACCTCGTTGAAGTGCTCGTCCCCGCTGGCGGTGCGCAACGGCCGCACCCGGATACCGGGGGTGCTCATGTCGACGAGAAAGTAGCCGATTCCCCTGTGTTTCTTGGCATCCGGATCGGTGCGCGCCAACAGTGCACCCCAGTCGGCGCGTTGCGCCGACGAGGTCCACACCTTCTGGCCGTTCACCAACCAGCCACCGTCGACCTTGGTCGCCCTGGTGGACAGCGACGCGAGGTCCGAACCGGCCCCCGGCTCGGAGAACAACTGGCACCAGCCGAGCTCGCCGCGCAACGTCGGTGCGGCGAATTGCGCGCGCTGCGCCTCGGTTCCGGCGGCCAACACGGTGGGCAGGATCCACTCCGCGATGCCCAGTGACGGCCGCACCAGATGCGGACGCTTCTCGAATTCCTCGTCGATGATCAGTTGCCGGGCCGGGGTGGCATCCAGCCCCCACGGCCCGGGCAGGTGCGGCGCGATCAGGCCGGCGCCGGCCAGAGCGGTGCGCTGCGGTCCCGTCCAGAACTCCGCGTGGTCGGGGTTCTGCCGGCCGGGGGTGTCGTTGCGCAGCAGCGCCGCCCGGTCCAGCGCCGCGGCGACGGTGGCCCGGAAATCCGGTTCGACATCGGCGATCTCGATGGTGAAGTCGCGGCCCGGCGCCACCGGATCGCCCAGGGTGTGCGCCCATTCGGTGCCCGACCCGGCCGCCGCCAGGCTGATCGCGCGTTTCCAATAGAGGTGCAGATCGTGTTCCCAGGTGTAGCCGATGGCGCCGAACATGGTGAGCGCGTCGACCACCAGCTCGGGCAGCCGGCCCACCGCCACGATGGCCGCACCGGCGACCGCGATCTGGTGCTGCGGGACGGACTGGTCGGCGGCCCGCACCGCGTCCCATGCCGCGGCCGCGGCCAGCTCGCTGTTGATGAACAGCAGGGCGGCCTTGTGCTGCAACGCCTGGAACGACCCGATCGGCCTGCCGAACTGTTCGCGCACCTTCAGGTAGGCCACCACGTTGTCCACGCACCAGCGCGCGATACCGGCCGCCTCGGCCGCCAGCATGCTCACCGCCAGGCAACGGGCCCGCACCGCGTCGACACCGCGCAGCACGTCACCGTCGGACACCGGTACGTCGTCGACGTGCAGCACGCCGACATCGCGGGTCAGGTCGGTGGGCGTCTGTTGGTGCACCCGCACCCCGGACATGGTGGGGTGCACGGTAATCCAGAGCACCTCACCGGCTTCGGTGGCGGCGCTGACCAGGATGCGCTCGGCCCCGCACACCCCGATCTCCGGACCGGTCGTGCCGGACACCCGCCAGCCGTCGCCGGCCGCGGTGGCGCGCAGTTGCCCGGCCTGCGGCAGGATCACCGCCGCGGTGCGCCCGGCCACGATGTCGTCGAGCACGGCGCGTGCCGCCGGACCTGGGTCGGCCGCGGCGACCGCACCGGCGACGACGGTGGGCAGCAGGGGTCCGGGCAGAAGACCGTACCCGGCCGCCTCGACGACGCAGGCGGCCTCGGCCAGCCCACCGCCCTGTCCCCCGATCCGCTCCGGCAGGTGCACCGCGTGCAGGCCCTGATCCACCAGTGCGCCCCAGAAGCCGGGCCGGCGGCCGGCGGCCAGATCGTCGAATTGCGCCCGGGTGAGGTCCAGGCCACCGTGCCGGGCGGCGAAACCCGCCATCGTATCGGCGATCTGGACCTGCTCATCGGTCAGGGCCAAGGCCACGAAAAGTCCTTCCTAGCGGGCCGCGGTGTAGTGCAACAGCGTGACGTCGGGCAGGTCGGTGAACACCGGCGCCACCGGCATGCCCACCCGTAACCCGTCGGCATCGACGCCGACCAGTTCGGTGGCCAGCCGCGGACCTTCCTGCCACTGCACGACGGCGAGCAGGTGCGGCACCGCGTCGGCGAACTGCGGGGCCACCGGCCGCTGGGCGACGGCGAAGCTGACCAACGTTGCGGCACCGGAGATCCGGCGCCATTCCAGGTCGTCGGCCAGCGTGCCCGGCGCGAGCACCCGCGGGTAGAACACGTACACCCCGGCCGACGGCGAGAATTGGATCCAGATCTCGTGGCGGCGCAACCCGTCCCAGAACGGCGCCGAGGTCGGGGTGGGCAGGGGTAGCGGTCTGCTCATCGGGGTGGTCATCTAGTCGCCCTCCAGCACGAGTGCTTCCTGTTCGCTGAGCACACCGCCGTTGCCGGAGACGAAAGCGCGGTGACAATCGGACACCTGGGTCTCCCCCGCCCGGCCCATGAGCTGGCGGGTGGCATCGCAGATGTGGTGCATCCCACCGGCATTGCCGGGCTGGCCGTAGCCCAGTTGGCCGCCGGCGGTGTTCATCGGGAAGTCACCGCGGAAGGTGAGGTCGTGGTCGGTGACGAACTGCATGCCCTTGCCCTTCTCGCAGAACCCGGCGTCCTCGAGGGTGAGCAGCGCGGTGATGGTGTAGCAGTCGTAGATCGACACCATGTCCATATCGGCGGGCGTCAGCCCGGCCATGCCGAATGCCGAGCCGGCGACCGTGATCATCGGCGTCTGCAGCGGGTCGGCCGCGTACACCGGCGACTTGTAGGGCACGCGTTCGCCGAAACCCTTGACCCACACCGGCCGGTTCCGGCTCGTGCGAGCCAGTTCGGCGTTCGTGATCAGCACCGCCGACCCGCCCATGCACGGCATGACGATCTCCAGCATGTGCAGCGGTGAGGCGATGACGGGGCTGTCCAGCACGTCGGCGATGGTCAGCGGTTTGTCCCTGAACACCGCGCCGGGGGTGTGATTGGCGTTGACCCGCTGATCGACGACGATCTTGGCCATCGCCGCCTCGTCGTAACCGTATGCGGCGGCGTACATCTGGGCGACCTGGGCGTACGGCCCGTTCTGGCCGAGGTAGCCGTACGGGATCTCGAATTCGGCCTGGGGCGAACCGTACCGGAAGCTGGACGCACCGAAATACAGGGCGTCGCCCGGGTCGTACGGCCGCTGCTCGGACATCGGGGTCAGGTAGTTGGCCGGAATGGCGCACAGCACCGCCCGGCAGATGCCCAACTCGATGGCCGCCGCAGCGCGCCACACCATGGCCGCCCCGGACGCCCCACCGAGGTCGACGATCTCGGCGAAGTTGACCGCCAGCCCCAGATACTCGGCGACGGTGGACGGGACGAACAGCTGGGATTCCATCACCCCGCAGGTGACCAGCCCGTCGACCTGATCGGCGGACAGGCCCGCGTCGGCGATCGCCGCGGCGGCCAGCCGGGCCCACTGTTCGATGATGAACTCCGGCTTGCCGGACGGCTTTCGGGTGGCCGGCAGTTCGTGAAAGCCGACGATCGCGGCCTCACCCCGCAGTCCCATCCGGCGCTCCCTTCGTCGACCGGATCGACAATATTAGAATCAGATTCTACTTTCAATTCCGGCCTGCAGCGCAAATTCGCTATTTACGTCTCCGTTACGCCGCCGCGGTGCGACGATCGCTGGGGGCACGTGCCGTCCGATCACGAGGTGGGCAGATGCATATCGCACGACGATCCGTATTGACCGTATTCGCGCTGCTGACCGCGGTGTTCCTGACCATCGCGTCGGTGCTGGGCATGGCCGTGGCGCTGGCCGCGACCGCCCTCATCGTGCCCGGGACCGGAACCCCCAAAGCGGGTGACGTGACGGACTACATGACCAATGCGCTCAAGTACTACATCGCGCCGTCGGACACCTGGTCGCCCTCCGGATGCACCACGACCGCCAACTGCAACCTGAAGCCCATCGACTATCCGGCCCAGTTCTGGCCCATTCCGCTTCCCGGCTGGGGCGGCCTCGACGGTGCCAAGTGGGACGTGTCGACCGGGGCCGGACTGTCCAATCTCAATTCCACGCTCGTGAACACGCTGGCCCAGAATCCGGCCAACGCCCCGATCGTCATCTTCGGGTACTCACAGGGCGGCAATATCGTCAGCCGCGAGAAGCGCAATCTCGGCTACCTGCCCAAGGACCAGCACTACCTGTCCTTCGTGATGATCGGAAACACCAACCGCCCCAACGGCGGCCTCTTCGAACGACTCGCCTTCCTCGGCCACGTCCCGATCCTGGACGCCACCTTCGGGCTGCCGGCCCCGACCGACACCTGCGATCACATCTGCGCCACCGACATCGCGTTCGAGTACGACGGCGTCTCGGACTTCCCGCTGTATCCGCTCAACGCGCTCGCGGCGCTGAACGCCATCGCCGGATTCTGGTACGTGCACGGCACGTATCTGTCACCGGACGGCAAGAGCACCCCCGACGAGCTGCCCGACGACTATACGCCTGCCGAACTGGCCGCCCAGATCGCCGACCCGGCCAACCAGACCGACTACGGCGACACCCGCTACATCACCATCCCGACCAGGACGCTGCCGCTCGTGCGCCCGTTCCTCGAGTTCGGTGGCTTCACCCACACCAGCTTCATCATCAAGCCCATCGTCGACCTGCTCGAGCCGGTGCTGCGGGTGCTCATCGACACCGGCTACGACCGCAGCCTCAGCCCGGGCGTACCGGCACCGTTCCGGCTGATCCCGCTCAACATCAACCCGGTCAAGCTAGCCGGCGACGTGATCAAGGCCCTCGGCGAGGGCGTGCAGGCCGCCCTGGCCGATATCGGTGTCAAGGTGCCCAAGGCCCCCCAACCGGTCACCACCACCCCGACCACCAGCCTGGCGGCGGCCAAGGACTCGACCGTCAACCTGACGGCCGCCAAGACCGCCGACACCGCCAAGACCGAAGACACCGCGATCGACACGACGAAGGCGGATACCACGAAGGTCGACAACCCGAAGACGGTGGCGGACAACACCAGTGCGGAAGCCGAACCCACCGACACCAAGACGACCGAACCCGCGGCCACACCGGAGCCGGTGCGGCCCAAGGTGCGCGGCCCGATCGGGGCAGGCCCGCTGGCCCAGCTGGTTCGGCAATTCGGCCAGGCACTGACCGGCAAGCACGGCGTCAAGGCCGCCGACACCACCAAGCCCGGCACCGAACCCGCGACCAAGCCGGAGAGCACACCCGACGGGACCGAACCGGACAAGACCGAAAAGCCCGCGGCCACCGCCGAATCCGACGCCTCCCAGCCCGCGAAGGACGACGGCGCGACGACGAAGGCGGCGGCCTAGCCGCTCGGGTAGTCGCGCAGGGTCGCGGCGAGCGAGACCGGCACCCGCCCGATGATCCTGGTGCCGTCGGCGGTGTGCTCGGTGCTCTCGATGCGGCCGTCGGCGTGCACCCGCGCCACCAGGTCGCCGCGGTCGTACGGAATGGTGACGTCGATCGCGGTGTCGGTCGGCTCGACCAGTGCGGCCATCCGACGGCGCAGCTGATCGAGCCCCTCGCCGGTGTGCGCGGACACGAACACCGCATCGGGCAGGGCCCTGCGCAGCTGCGCCAACGCCAGATCGCCTGCCGCGTCGATCTTGTTGATCACCAACAGTTCCGTCGCCGGCGCCCCGCCATGGTCGGCGTACACGTCGCGGATCACCTCGCGCACCGCGCTGATCTGCGCCATCGGATTGGCATCGGACCCGTCGACGACGTGCACCAGCAGGTCCGCGTCCACCACCTCCTCCAGGGTGGAGCGGAACGCCTCGACCAGCTGGGTCGGCAGGTGCCGGACGAATCCGACGGTGTCGGTGAGCACGAACGGGCGGCCGTCGTCGAGCTGTCCGCGCCGCGTGGTGGGCTCCAGGGTGGCGAACAGGGCGTTCTCCACCAGCACGCCCGCCCCGGTCAGCGCATTGAGCAGGCTGGATTTGCCGGCGTTGGTGTAGCCGACGATGGCCACCGACGGCATGTCGGCCGCGCGCCGCTTCCCCCGCTGGGTGTCGCGCACCTTCTTCATCTCTCGAATCTCGCGACGCAGCTTGGACATTCGCTCACGGATGCGACGCCGGTCGGTCTCGATCTTGGTCTCACCGGGACCGCGGGTGCCCACCCCGCCGCCCGCACCGCCGGCCCGGCCGCCGGCCTGCCGCGACATGGACTCACCCCAGCCACGCAGCCGCGGCAGCATGTACTCCATCTGGGCCAGCGACACCTGCGCCTTGCCTTCCCGGCTGGTCGCGTGCTGGGCGAAGATGTCCAGGATCAGCGCGGTCCGGTCGATCACCTTGACCTTGACCGCCTTCTCCAGCGCGTTCAGCTGCGCCGGGGACAGTTCGCCGTCGCAGATCACGGTGTCGGCGCCGGTGGCCAGCACGGTCTCGCGCAGTTCCTGTGCCTTGCCGGAGCCGATATAGGTCGACGGGTCGGGTTTGTCGCGGCGCTGGATCAGCCCCTCCAGGACCTCCGATCCGGCGGTTTCGGCCAGGGCCGCCAGCTCGGCCAGGCTGGCCTCGGCATCGGCGGCGCTGCCCTCGGTCCACACCCCGACCAGCACGACGCGTTCCAGGCGCAGCTGGCGGTATTCGACCTCGGTGATATCGGCGAGTTCGGTGGACAGACCGGCCACGCGGCGTAGTGCCGTGCGGTCTTCCAGGGCGAGATCGCCGGTGCTGGGGACGGAGTTCTCAGGTCGTGTCATGGGCGGCTTCCGATGGTGTCATGCCGGCCCGCGACGGTGCATCCGAATTTCGTCACGCCGGGTTGCGCCACCACTGGTCGGCGAGCTCGCCGGTCGCGACGAGTACGGACGGGCCGCGCAGAAAGCTGGTGGCCTCGGTGACGGTGACGGTGACCTCGCCGCCGGGAATGCGGACCCGCAGCGTGCCCGTGCTCTCCCCGGCATGTTGCAGGGCGGCGACCGCGGCGGCGACGGTTCCCGTTCCGCAGGAACGGGTTTCGCCGACACCGCGTTCGTGCACGCGCATCGAGACGGCGCCGTTCACCGGCTTGGTGAGCACCTCGACGTTGACGCCCTCGGGGAACTGTTCGGCGTCGAAGGACACCGGCGCGGCGACGTCGAGCACCGCCAGCGCCGTCGTGCTCAGATCCGTGACACAGGCCAGGTGCGGGTTGCCGACGTCGACGGCCAACCCGTCGAAGCCGCGGCCGGCGACCACCGCCGATCCGCTGCCCAGCACGTTGGCCTTGCCCATGTCGACGGTCACCTCGGCATCGACATCGTCGTGCCGGTGCACCACCACCGGGCGCGGCCCGGCCAGCGATCCGACCACGAACTCGTCGCGCTGCTCCAGGCCGGCGGCCCGCAGGTAGTGCGTGAACACCCGGACCCCGTTACCGCACATCTGGGCGATCGACCCGTCGGCGTTGCGGTAGTCCATGTACCAGTCACCCGCGGCCACCCCTTCGGGCAGCGCCGGGAAAACCCCGGCGGCCAGGGCGGCGCCGGCGGTGGTGACGCGCAGGACACCGTCGGCACCGAGCCCGCGGCGCCGGTCGCACAGGGCGGCGACGGCCTCGGGGGTCAGGTCCAGGGCGGCGTCGAGGTCGGGAAGCACGACGAAGTCGTTCTGCGTGCCGTGCCCTTTCGCAAACCTCACCTGTCCAGGATAGCGACCGCGGTATCGGCCAGGTCCGATGCCGAACCGTCGAGCCAGTTCACCCGGTGGTCCCGGCGGAACCAGGAGCGCTGCCTGCGCACGTAGCGGCGGGTGCCCATGAAGGTGGGAACACGAGCGGCCGAGCCGTCCCCGCCGGCGTCCAGGTCGGCCAGCACCTGCGCATAGCCCAGCGCCCGCGACGCCGTCACCCCGGTGCGCAGGCCCACCTCGATCAGGCCGGTGACCTCGGCGACCAGCCCCTCGTCGAACATCGCATCGGTGCGCTGCCGCAGCCGCTCGTCCAAAAGCTCGGTGTCCCAATCCAATCCGATGATCACCGTGTCCCAGCGCGGCGTGCCGATCCGTGGCGCCGACGCGGCGAACGGCTGGCCCGTCAACTCCACCACCTCGAGCGCGCGGACGATGCGGCGGCCGTCGGTGGCCAGGATCGAGGCGGCGGCCTGCGGGTCGACGCGGCGCAGCTCGTCGTGCAGCGCCGCCACGCCCACCTCGGCCAGCCGCGCCTCCCAGCGGGCCCGCACCGTGGGGTCGGTGGCCGGGAACGACCACTGGTCCAGCAGCGATTGGATGTAGAGCATCGAGCCGCCGACGATCACCGGCACCGCGCCGCGGTCCATGATCGCCTCGATATCGGCGGCGGCGCGTTCCTGGTAGCGGGCGACCGACGCGTTCACCGTGACGTCGAGGACGTCGAGCTGGTGGTGCGGGATGCCGCGGCGCTGCTCGACCGCCACCTTGGCGGTCCCGATGTCCATCCCCCGGTACAGCTGCATCGCGTCGGCGTTGACGATCTCCCCGCCGAGCCGCTCGGCGATGTCCAGCGCGAGCGCCGACTTGCCGGTCCCGGTCGGCCCGATCACGGCCACCGGTCGGGTCACGGTGCAGATCCCCCGGTCGCAGATTCCCCGACCGCCGGGGTCCACCCCGCCGGACGCCACACCCCGGCGAAGTAGCCGACGCCGTAGGGCGCACCCCGGTACAGCTCGATGGCCTCGGCGGGCGCGCCCAACCCGGCCAGCACCTGATAGGCCACCCGGCCGACCACGCCGGCGCCCACCCGGGCCAGTGCCGCGGTGTCGCCCGCGGCCAGTGCGTCGTCCAGCATCGCCTGCAGCGCAACCGAATCCGGGTCGTGCCCACCGGGCGCCGACGGGGTCAGGGTGTTCGCACCGTCGGCGACCACCAGCACCCCGACCGCGTCGGCGGCGGCATCGATCTCGGTGCGCAGGGCGCGGCCGGTGGCCACGGCGGTCGCGGCGTCCAGATCGTCGCGGTACACCCGGACCTCGGCCCGCGCGCCGGGTGCCGCCAACCCGCGCACCCAGCCGGCGATCAGCGCGCACAGCGGCAACTCGGTCAGGGCACAGGCCGCCCCCGGCGCGAGCTGCACCCGCAGGTCGACGCCGTAGCCGGCGAACGTGCCGACCGCGTCGGGCCCGATGAGCGCGTCGGCGCGGCCGGAGCCCACGACGATCCAGCGCGACGGCAACGCGGCGGCCGCGGTCCTGACGGCGGTACGCGCGTCGACGAGTTCGGCGGTCACGTCCGGGGCCGCTCCGGACAGCTCGGGCACCAGCACGGGAGCCGACGGGATCACGGCGATGGCGGCCAACACCCGGACCACGTTATCGCTACGGGCGGGCGGGCTCCTGCGCCCAACCGGCCTCGCCGCGGGCCAGCGCGCCGGTCGCGACCACCATGACCAGCACCGCGGCGATCAACGTGATCCAGCCCGCATCGCCGGGCCGCAGCGTCTCGCCGAGCACCACGATGCCCAGGATCGAGCCCACCACCGGTTCGGCGACCGTCATCGCCGGCAGCGACGCGGTGAGGGTCCCGGCCCGGAACGCCGCCTGCTGCCACCCGGTGCCGGCAACGGCCACCAGCGCCCACGCGTACAGCTCCGGGGTGCTCAGCACCGCCAGCGGGCCGTGTTGCAGGCGGTCGACCACCCCCTTGGTCAGCACCGCGAACAGTCCCCACATGGCGCCGGACACGCAGGCCAGCAGGATCGCACCCACCGTCCCCGACCAGATGCGCGCCCCGATGATGCACAGCACCAGCACCGGCCCGAGCACGGCCCCGACGGCCAACCACACCTGCACCGACGCCCGGGAGTGCCCCGCCGTCGGGTTGCCGACGGTCACGATCACCGCCACCGAGGCGGCCAGCAGCGCGGCCCAGGTCCATTCGAACCGGGTCACCCGCCGGTGCGTCAGGCGCGCGTTGATCGGCAGCGCGAACAGCAGCGAGGTCACCAGCAGGGCCTGCACCAACAGGACGGACCCGAATCCCAGCGCGGCGGCCTGCAGTCCGAAGCCGGCGCCGGCCACCACGCTGCCCAGCCACCACCGGCGATCGCGCAGCAGCCGCGCGAACAGCCGCAGGTGGCCGACGGATTCGTCGCTCACCTGCTGCGCCGAGCGCTGATGGATGACGTCGCCGACGGCGATGAAGAACGCGGCGCCCAGCGCCAACAGAGCGGCGATATCCGCTTTGTGCATCGGTGACTCCAAACCTCTCAGCTGGGCTGAGCGTGCCGTCAAGGATGGTGATCTCGCAACCGAGGGACCCGGTCCATGGCGAAGCCGTACGCACGTCGGGCGGTGACCTGCTTCAATAGCGGGCGGAAGCTATTGGCGCCGCGTCGCGCGGCAGGTGCGGGTCAGCCCGCGTGGAGGTGGAGAAAACCCATGACGACCAGCGATTCAGGCGCTCCCAAGCCCGCACCGCGCCCAGGTCCCCGGCCCGGCCCCCGGCCGGGCCCCAAACCGGCTGCCGCTGCCGCCGCGGCCCCGGCTGTCGTACCGCCCACCACCCCGGCCGTCGATCCGCACCGGTTCGGCCGCGTCGAACCCGACGGCACCGTCGTGCTGATCACCTCGGCGGGGGAACGCGTCATCGGGTCCTGGCAGGCCGGTGACGCCGAGGCCGCCTACGCCCACTTCGGCCGCCGCTACGACGACCTGCACACCGAGGTCGCCCTGCTGGAGACGCGCCTGGCGTCGGGCAGCGGCGATGCCCGCAAGATCAAGGCCGCCGCCGCCGCCCTGCTGGAGGGGTTGCCCACCGCCGCCGTGCTGGGCGACGTGGACGCGGTGCACGCCCGGCTGACCGCCATCGTCGAGCATGCCGGTGACGCCGCCGCGGCCGAGCGCGCCCGGCGTGACGAACACCGGGCCACCCAGACCGCGCGCAAGGAAGCGCTGGCCGCCGAGGCCGAGGAGATCGCCGCGAACTCCACCCAGTGGAAGGCCGCCGGCGACCGGCTGCGCGACATCCTCGACGAGTGGCGCACCATCACCGGGTTGGACCGCAAGACCGATGACGCGCTGTGGAAGCGGTATTCGGCCGCCCGGGAGGCCTTCAACCGGCGGCGTGGCTCGCACTTCGCCGAGCTGGACCGGGAACGGGTGGGCGTGCGGCAGGCGAAGGAAGCGCTGTGCGAGAAGGCCGAAGCGCTCAGCGATTCCACCGAGTGGGCCGCGACCGCCGCGACCTTCCGGGATCTGCTGGCGCAGTGGAAGGCGGCGGGCCGAGCCGCCAAGGACGTCGACGACGCCCTGTGGGCGCGTTTCAAGGCCGCCCAGGACACCTTCTTCGCCGCGCGCAACGCCGTCAACGCCGAGCGCGACGCCGAATTCGGGGCCAACGCCGCGGCCAAGGAGGCGCTGCTGGTCGAGGCCGAGGCCATCGACGTGAGCGACCCGGACGCGGCGCGGGCCGCGTTCCGGGCGCTCGGCGACAAGTGGGACGCCATCGGCAAGGTGCCGCGGGAACGTGCGGCCGAACTGGAACGCCGGTTGCGCGCGGTCGAGAAGAAGGTGCGCGATGCCAGCTCGGTGAGCCATGTGGATGCCGAGGCGGTGGCCCGCGCCGAACAGTTCCGCGAGCGTGCCGAGCAGTTCGAGAAGCAGGCCGAGAAGGCCGCGGCGGCCGGCCGCACCAAGGATGCCGAGCAGGCCAGGGCCAGCGCCGCGCAGTGGCGCGAGTGGGCCGAGACCGCGGCCGAGGCCGTCAGCAAGAAGCGCTGACCAGGCCCTCTAGTCGTCGCCCGCTTCGTCGCCGAGATCGTCGAGCAGGCCCTTGCTCTGGCGCTGGGCGAGGGCGCGACGGCGCTGTTCCTCGGCGGCCAACTGCACCGCGGTGCGTGACCACACCACCCGCGCCCAGTTGTAGGCCAGCAGGATCACCGCGATCCAGCCGATGATCAGCCCGATCCCGGGACCGGGGTGGCCGTGGGTGGCGGTCTGGCGCGACCAGACCGCCAACATGCCGGCCGGGCAGGCCACCGCGGTGCCCGCCAGCGCGATCCAGGCCAGCGTCCAGCGCCGGGTCAACAGCGCCAAGATGGAGAAGCCCACGCCGAAAACCAGTGCGAGCCAGACGAACACCCGCGACGGCAGGGCGACGCCGTCGCTGATGGCGGTCTGGTCGCCGACCAGCACGTCCAGCCCACGGGTGGAGCCCATATGCGGCAGCACGAAGGACAGCGCCACCACCAACACCAGCACGGCGACCACCACCGCGCGGGCGCCGGGGTCGATCTCGGCGGCGACGCGCCGCTCGGCGGCCTCGATATCGCCCTTGTAAGCCTCGAAATCCTTGTCGCTCATCGGGCACATCCCGACGTGGCCGCAGCCGCGGGGGGCGCGCCGACGCCCGGCATGCCCAGGCCGACACCGGTCACCGGGCGCTGCCCGGCGGCATGCGCATCACCGGCCCGGGTGCGGCGGTGGCTGCGCACGGCACCGTCTGCCGTCAGGTGATGCGGCGCGGCACCGGTGATCACGGTGGTGACGACGTCACCGGGACGGATGTCGGCCTGCCCCGGGGCGAAGTGCACCAGTCGGCCGTCGCGGGCGCGCCCGGACATCCGCGCGGTGGCGGCGTCCTTGCGGCCCTCGCCGGCGGCCACCAGGACCTCGACGGTGCTACCGATCTGCGCCTTGTTCTCCTGCCAGGAGATCTCCTCCTGCAGGGCGATCAGGCGTTGATACCGTTCGGTGACAACGGCTTTCGGCAGCTGATCGGGCAGCTCGGCGGCCGGCGTGCCGGGCCGTTTGGAGTACTGGAAGGTGAACGCGCCGGCGAACCGGGCCTGGCGCACCACATCCAGGGTGGCCTGGAAATCCTCCTCGGTCTCCCCCGGGAAGCCGACGATGATGTCGGTGGTGATCGCGGCGTGCGGGATCGCGGCCCGCACCCGGTCGATGATGCCCAGGTAACGCTCGGCCCGATAGGACCGGCGCATCGCCTTGAGAATCCGGTCGGAGCCCGACTGCAGCGGCATGTGCAGCGTCGGGCACACATTCGGGGTGGCCGCCATCGCCTCGATCACGTCGTCGGTGAACTCGGCCGGATGCGGTGAGGTGAACCGCACGCGTTCCAGCCCGTCGATGCGCCCGCAGGCGCGCAGCAGGTCGGCGAAGGCACCGCGGTTGCGCGGGATGTCCTGGTCGGCGAACGACACGCCGTAGGCGTTGACGTTCTGCCCCAGCAGGGTGATCTCGAGCACACCCTGGTCGACGAGGGTCTGCACCTCGGCCAGGATGTCGCCGGGCCTGCGGTCCACCTCCTTGCCGCGCAGCGACGGGACGATGCAGAACGTGCACGTGTTGTTGCAGCCCACCGAAATGGAAACCCATGCCGCGTAAGCGGATTCGCGTGATGCCGGCAGCGCCGACGGAAACTCCTGCAGCGCCTCGGCGATCTCCACCTGCGCCACCCGCTGATGGCGGGCGCGTTCCAGCAGCACCGGCAGCGAGCCGATGTTGTGGGTGCCGAACACCACGTCCACCCAGGGCGCCTTGGTCAGCACTGCGTCGCGGTCCTTCTGCGCCAGGCACCCGCCGACGGCGATCTGCATGTTCGGGTCGGCGCTGCGCCGCGGCGCCAGATGGCTGAGGTTGCCGTAGAGCTTGTTGTCGGCGTTCTCGCGCACCGCGCAGGTGTTGAACACCACGATGTCGGCGTCGGTACCGTCCGCGGCGCGGACATACCCGGCGGCGTCGAGCAGTCCGGCCAGGCGCTCGGAATCGTGCACGTTCATCTGGCAGCCGTAGGTGCGCACCTGGTAGGTGCGTGGGCGCGCGTCGGCGCCGGTGGACGCCTCGTCCTCGCGCGCCATCATCGAAGTCACGACAATCATGTTACGGGCGCGCCGATACGCCCCAAGCTGAGCGTTCCCTGGGTAGGGTCAGAGCCCATGACCACCGCGACCTCGGTCCCGATGATCTCGATACAGGACGTCGACAAGCATTTCGGCGATCTGCATGTCCTCAAGGACATCAACCTCGACGTGCCGCGCGGGCAGGTGGTGGTGATCCTCGGGCCGTCGGGATCGGGCAAGTCGACCCTGTGCCGCACCATCAACCGGCTCGAACCCATCGACTCGGGCACCATCTCCATCGACGGCCAGGTGCTGCCCGAGGAGGGCCGCAAGCTCGCGCAACTGCGCTCGGACGTGGGCATGGTGTTCCAGTCGTTCAACCTGTTCGCGCACAAGACAATCCTGGAGAACGTGGCCCTGGCCCCGATCAAGGTGCGCAAGACGGACAAGGACAAGGCCCGCACCGAGGCGTTGGCGCTGCTGGAGCGGGTCGGGGTGGCCAACCAGGCCGACAAATACCCGGCCCAGCTGTCCGGCGGGCAGCAGCAGCGGGTGGCGATCGCCCGCTCGCTGGCCATGCACCCGAAGGTGATGCTGTTCGACGAGCCGACCAGCGCGTTGGACCCGGAGATGATCAAAGAGGTGCTGGCGGTGATGACCGACCTGGCCACCGAGGGCATGACGATGCTGGTGGTCACCCACGAGATGGGGTTCGCCCGGCGGGCCTCCCAGCGCGTGGTCTTCATGGCCGACGGCGCCGTGGTCGAGGACGCCGAACCCGAACGGTTCTTCACCGATCCGCAGTCCAACCGGGCCAAAGACTTCCTCGGCAAGATCCTGAACCACTGATGCAACAAAAGGAGCGCTCCATGTCCCTGCGATTCCGGATGGTCACCGCCGCGCTGGTCGCCGCCGCAATGCCGTTCGCCCTGGCCGCCTGCGGCGGCGGTGACGACAGCAAGAAGGTGACCGTCGGCATCAAGTACGACCAGCCCGGGCTGGGGCTGAAGAACCCGGACGGCACGTTCAGCGGTTTCGACGTCGATGTCGCCACCTATGTGGCCGGTCAGCTCGGGTACAAGCCGGAGGACATCGAGTTCAAGGAGGCGCCGTCGGGCCAGCGCGAGAACCTGATCCAGAACGGGCAGGTGGACTACATCGTCGCCACCTACTCGATCACGGATGCGCGTAAGGAGAAGGTGGACTTCGCCGGGCCGTACCTGATCACCGGGCAGAGCCTGTTGGTGAAGGCCGACAACACCGACATCACCGGTCCGGAGTCGCTGCAGAACAACAAGCGGCTGTGCTCGGTCAGCGGGTCCACGCCGGCGCAGCGCATCAAGGACAAGTACCCGGGCGTGCAACTGCAGCAGTACGACACCTATTCGGCGTGTGTCGAGGCGCTCAAGACCGGCGCGATCGACGCGGTCACCACCGACGAGGTGATCCTGGCCGGCTACGCGGCCCAGAGCCCCGGCACCTTCAAGATCGTCGGCAAGCCGTTCTCCGAGGAGCGCTACGGCATCGGCCTGAAGAAGGGTGACACCGAGCTGCGCACCAAGATCAACGACGCCATCACCAAGATGGAGACCGACGGCGCCTGGAAGGCGGCGTTCGACAAGAATCTCGGACCGGCCGGTATCACCGCACCCGCGCCGCCGACCGTCGACAAGTAGACCGCGCAGGGCCCGTGGCGATCTTCACCGAATACCAGGACCGGATCTTCGCCGCGTTCTGGATGACGATCCAGCTGACGGTGTACTCGGCCATCGGCGCGCTGGTGCTGGGCACCCTGCTGGCAGCGATGCGGCTGTCCCCCGTTCCCGTGATGCGGGCGCTGGGCACCGGTTACGTCAACGTGGTGCGCAACACCCCGCTGACGTTGATCCTGGTGTTCTGCTCACTGGGGCTGGGTAACACCTTGCACATCACGCTGGCCGATCCGCTGTCGCCGACATCGATCGCCGACAGCGGGTTCCGGCTGGCGGTGCTCGGCCTGACCGTCTACACGGCGTCCTTCGTCTGCGAGTCCATCCGGTCCGGGGTGAACACGGTGCCCATCGGACAGGCCGAGGCGGCCCGCTCACTGGGCCTGACGTTCGGGCAGAACCTGCGGATCATCTTGTTGCCGCAGGCTTTTCGCGCGGTGATCATCCCGCTGGGTTCGGTGCTGATCGCGCTGACCAAGAACACCACGATCGCCTCGGCGATCGGCGTGGCCGAGGCGGCGCTGCTGATGAAGGAGATGATCGAGAACACCGCGGCGCTGCTGCTGGTCGGCTCCATCTTCGCCGCCGGGTTCGTCATCCTGACCTTGCCGATGGGGTTGCTGTTCGGGTGGTTGGGCAAGCGCTGGGCGGTTTTGCGATGAGCGGGGCATCGGTCCTCTACGACGCACCGGGGCCGCGGGCCCGGGTGCGCAACATGATCACCGCCGTACTGACGGTGCTGGTGTTCGCGGCGATCCTGGGCTGGGTGATCTGGAAGTTCGCGGCGGCCGATCAGTTCACCGCCGCCAAGTGGGAGCCGTTCCTGACGGCCAACCTCTGGAAGAACTACATCCTGGAGGGCGTGCAGGGCACGTTGACGGCGGCGGCCCTGTCGATCGTGCTGGCGTTGGTGCTCGGGTGCGTGCTGGGCGTGGGCCGGTTGTCACCGGTGCGCTGGATCAGCTGGACGTGCGCGACGGTGGTCGAGTTCTTCCGGGCGGTGCCGGTGCTCATCATGATGCTGTTCGCGTATGCGTTGTTCGCCGAGTACGACGTGTTCCCGTCCAAGCAACTGGCGTTGGCCGGCGTGGTGACGGGCCTGACGTTGTACAACGGCGCGGTGATCGCCGAGATCGTGCGCACCGGTGTGCACGCGCTGCCGCGCGGTCAGGCCGAGGCCGCCTCGGCGCTGGGCCTGACCTGGTTGCAGACCATGCGTTCGATTCTGTTGCCACAGGCCATCACCTCGATGCTGCCGGTGCTGGTGTCCCAGATGGTGGTGGTGCTCAAGGACACCGCGATCGGGTACCAGATCACGTTCATCGAGATGGTGCGGCAGGGCACCAGCGTGGGCACGTCGTACGGCAACCTGATTCCTGCGCTGATGGTGATCGCCGTCCTGATGATCAGCCTCAATTTCGGGCTGTCCTGGTTCGCGACCTGGTTGGAGGCGCGGCTGCGCCGGTCCAAGAAGGGCCCGGAGCCGGTGACGCCGAAGGAGTTCGTACAGGACGGCTCGGCGGTCTAGTCGGCCGGGCACGGTCTGGCCCGATCCGGTTGCGTCAGCGTTGATCGGAGTCATCGGGTTCTTCCCCGCCCGGCCGTCGCTTGCGACGCCCGGCCGGACCTGGCCAGAGCAAACCGACGAGCACCAGTGCCAGCAACAGGGCTCCCCCGGCAACGGAGAGCTCTGGACGAACGCCTGGGATGGTCAGCGTACCTGCCAGGAACAGGATCGGCGGGAGCACCAACATCTGCTGATACGGGGTGAATCCCAGCCAGCGGCCGGGACGGGGCCGGCGCTCGCCGCGGTCGCCCTTGTTCGGATCAGACATGATTGCCTTCCTTCCCTTCTCGCTTGACCGCGGTGATCAGTAGATATTCCGCCGGATACACGACCCGCCCCGACACGGAACTCCGATTCCACCGCTCGAGCAGATCCAGGAGTTGCGTGTCCAATTCGGCGACGCTTTCTGGTTTGTCATGGTTGAACCGATAGGCCGCGATGATCGGTCCGTAATTGCGCTTCCAGTACTCGCGAAAATCCAGCGGGGTACCGCTCCGGTCCATCAGAACCACCTGCCGCCGTGTCTTCAGGTCGATGAGCCTGTCTCCGAACAGATTGCGCACATGCTGTTCGTCGCCCCACATCGGGGGCGCGGCCGCGGCCGGCGACGCCGTCGGCGCGTACGGTCCGATCGTCGAGAGCATCGCACCGATGAACCCGTCCGGCGTCCAGTTGATCATCCCGATCGTTCCGCCATGCCTGCACACCCGGATCAGCTCATCGGCCACCGCTCGGTGGCGCGGTGCGAACATCACCCCGACACAGGACATGACCACGTCAAAGCTATTGTCCGCGAACGGCATCGCTTCGGCGTCCGCCTCCACCCACTCGAGGTCGACATTCCGCAGCGTCGCGATCCTGCGCCCGGCCTCGAACAACTCCGGTGTCAGATCGCTCGCGGTGACGATGCCTCCCGCCGCGGCGGCGGGAATGGCTGCGTTACCCGTGCCCGCCGCGACATCGAGCACACGATGGCCGGGGCGGATGTCGCAGGCATGGACCAGTTGCGGTCCCAGTTCGGCTATGAGCTCAGCAGCGATCGCCGGGTAGTCACCCGACGCCCACAACGCGCGGTGCTTGGCCTTGAGCCGCCGGTCGTCGTCGGCAACGGTCGGGATCGGTTCTGTCGCACTCATGCACCCGACAGTGGGCCGATGTCCTTAGCGAAAAGTTGCACCACTGTGAAACATCGAGGTCAGCGTGATTTTGGCGCGACCCGGACATTCCAGGGCGGCACCGTTTCGGGTGGCCAGAAGTGAGTCCGGGCCGATGATCTGCGGCTTTCACGACTGCTTCAGCGGTGAGCAACGACGTACCGGCAGGGTCATGCCGTCAACAACGAGGGCGCATGCCCACAGTCTGAGGGGATCAGCGATGAGTGGAATCAAACAATTCGTATCGGTGGTGGGCGGCGCGGCCGCGTTGGCAACGGCCGTCGGTTTGACCGCCGGTGTCGCCACCGCCGCGCCGGCGCAGACCGACGGTGCGATGTTGTACGTCTGCCAGGATCTCGGGAACCCCAGCAGCTACCGGATCACGGTGAAGGGTGTCTACCCGATGCAGCAGCCCGACGCGGCCGGTTACCTCATCCACATGAACGACGGAAATCATCCCGGTGGCCCTGGCCCCGGTGGTCTCCGGGTGCAACTCAAGGCCGACGACACCGGCGACCATTCTGATCACGACATCGGCTACGGCTTCTACCCGACGACGCAGACCACGAGCGAGGGCTACCTCCAGGCGGGTCCGGGAGGCCTGGAGTACCGCCGCGAAATGGTGGTTCCGCGGCCGAACTTCAACGAGGACCACAAGCAGCCCGGATCCGACGACGACGTCGACGAGGTCTACGCCGTCGCTACGTTCCGCGACGGTGACGGCGGCGAACGTCGCGCCGTCACACAGGTGATCACCCGCAGCTTCGAGGTCGCAGGCGTCTGCGACGGCTGCTGCAACTGATTCGAACCCGCACCAGACCAGGAGCACACCACCATGAACGCGAGCAACCGACTGACGACGCTCGGCGCAGCCGCCACCGCCCTTGTCGCACTGGCCCTGCCGGTTATGGCACCGGCGGATGCCGCCCCCAAGCCGAGCGGCGCAACCCTTTTCTTGTGCCCGGATTTCGGGAAGCCCGGCTACTACCGCGTGACGATCAGGGGCGTCTTCCCGATGTCCCAGGCCGACGCCGAGGGATACCTCATCCACATCGATGACAATCCGGCAAAACCGGGCCACATGAAGTACTACCTCCAAGACGATGACGGCAACGGCCACGAAGGCGACACCAGCATTGCCTACCTTCAAGTCCCGCACCGGCATTCGGATCCCGGTGGCTTTCTCAGGGCGGGTCCTGGCGGACTGGAGTACCAACGTGAGCTGTCGGTATATGCATATGAACTCGACGCCGACGGAACCAAGTGGTACGACCCCGACAGGGTCACCGGCGAGGATTTCGACGAAATCTATGCCGCCGCGACATTCGTCGATGCTGACGGCGGGGCGAGAACTCAGATCAGCCAGGAGATAGTCAGGGACTTCGGGGCGCCCGGCATCTGCGACGGGTGTTGCTCCTAGTCGGCCTCAACGATGCGGTGGAGCGCCGTCCGCGTGTAGTCGACGATGTCGTCGTCGCTCATCCCGACGCTGTCTGCACCGTTCATGGCGGCCAGCTGGGCGGCGCTCAGCGGTGACGCCCGGCCAGACGCAACGACCGCGCGGTGTAGCGCCGCCGCTTCCCGGGCGGCACCCACTCGGCAAAGAAATCGCGTCACACGTCGCAGGTTTTCCCACTGTAGAGGCATCACCCGACCCGGTCCACCGACAACGAACAGATCCAGCGTGCCGAGGAAGTCTCGTGCCGCCGCGGTCACGTCGCCGTGCACGGTGTTGATGGTGGCCGACTCCATCATGGCCATGGCGATCAGCCAGTTGTTCTCGACCGCGGCTGCCAGGCCTCTGGCTTCGGCCAGGATCTTCAGCGCCCGGTCCGGGTTCGTCTCGGACAGGGCACGGCCCAGCGCGGATCCGGCCAGTGACCGCGCCGTCGGATTTCCCGTGGCCTCAGCGATCCGCATCGCCTCCTCAGCGGTCGGTAAGGCAGCACTCAGCGTCCCCATCTCCTGATGCCCGAGCGTGATTCGCTCCCCCGCCAGGACCAATCTCAGGGGATCGGTGTCCTCTTGCGACTCGTGGAACAGCTCCTCGAAGTAGGCGGTGCTCGTGATCGCGTCGCCTTCGTTCATCACGACATCGGCGAGCACATCCGCCGGATGAGCGAGGTAGGAGACACCGGGTGCCGGCTCGCGGCCCTCCGCCAGCGAGATGATCGCCCGTGCGTGGCCGAAGTCCCCGAGCACCTGGTAGCCGCGAGCGACAGTGCCGACAGCTGCCGGGAAGAGGGGGTGGTCGCGGTCGGCGGCCTGGACTGCCCGTTCCACCCAGTCCATCGGGACATATCCGATACGAAGGTGAATCTCGGGCAGTGACGTGACCAATCGAAGCGCAAGGTCGATGTCGTGACGCGCCATGGCGAATTCGAATGCAGTGCGAAGATTGTCGAAATCCGGTGCGACAAAGGTCGTTCCGGCCCTCGGCAGTAGCCGCTGCACCCAGGCCGCCTCGTCGGGCCCACGCATACCCACCGAGGCGCGCTCGACCAGCTCGACGAAGTAATGTGCGTGGCGCGACGCAGCGTCATCGACGGTTCCATTGTCCCGCAGACGTTGCAGTCCGTAGGCACCCAGCGTCGTGAGGACGTCGTACCGGGTACCGGCAGGGCCACTGCGTACCACGACCATCGACTTGTCGACCAAGCTCATGAGCATGTCGAAGGCGTCGTCGTCGGTGATGCCGTCAGCGGCGCACACGCCATGGAGCGCGTCGAGGTCGAACCCGCCGGCGAACACCGACAATCGCGCAAACATCTTCTGTTCGGCGTCGGACAGCAGGCGGTAGGACCAGTCGATGGTCGCCGCGACGCTGTGCTGACGTGGGTGGGTACCCCGACTGCCGCCGCTGAGCAAGCGGAGTCGATCCAGGCGGCGGGCGATATCCAAGCTCGACATCGCACGCACCCGCGCCGCAGCCAACTCGATGGCCAGCGGTACCCCGTCGAGCCGTCGGCATATTTCGGCGACCGCGCCCACCGGTTCTCGGTCGGGGTTGAAGTCCGGCCGGCTGGCCCTGGCCCGATCGACGAACAGCTCCGCGGCATGCTCCTCGGACAAGGGATGCACCGGCACGATGCGCTCACCTTCGACACCGAGCGGTTCTCTGCTGGTGGCCAGTACCCGCACCCCGGGGCATTCGTGGATGATCCGGTCGATCAGTTCGGCCGCCGGCGCAAGCACGTGCTCGCAGTTGTCGGCGACCAGAAGTAAGTCCAGCGGACGGAGATGTTCGACCACGGCATCGTCGACATCCTGGCCGTAGCCGGCCCGCACCCGCACGGCGGCCGCCACGGCACGCCCGATCGCCGAGCCATCGCTCAGCGGCGCCAACTCGCAGACCCAGACGCCGTCAACGAAGTTGTCCTGCGCGCGGGCTGCCGTCTCGAAGGCGAGCCGGGTCTTGCCGACACCTCCGACGCCGGTGAGGGTGACGACGGGTCCGTCGCGCAACCCGGCAATCACCCGAAGCACATCACCGTCTCGGCCGATGAGTCGCGTCCTCCGGCGAGGTACCACCGGTTCGGCCGCCGCAGACTGCGTGACGCCGAGATCCGCGGTGGCCGGCGGTACGGCCGGCTCGACCGGACGCATCGGATCGCCGTCCAGGATCTGCTGCTGCACAGCCTGCAACGCCGGGCTCGGGTCGACACCCAGCTCCTGGACCAGCCGTTCGCGCATCCCGCGATAGGTGTCCAGGGCGGCGGCTTGCCTACCGCTCCGGTACTGCGCCAACATGAGCTGACCGGCGATCCGTTCGTCGAGTGGATGCGCGTGCAGCGTCGCTGCGAGGTCGTTGAGCAACTCACCGTGGCGGCCGGCGTCGAGCGCCGCGTCATTGCGGTCGAGGACCGCCGAAAGCCGCTCGGCCTCAAGTGAAGTCCGCACCTCATTTGTCCACGGGGTGTCGAGCGTGGCGAACGGCGCACCGCGCCACAACTGCAGCGCCGCGTCGAACATGGCGGCCGCGTCGGCTCGGTTCCGCGCCGCCCTGGCCTGCGACACCATGTCCCGAAATCGATGGAGATCCACGGTCTGCGCATCGACTTGGAGCATGTAACCGCCGGGGCCGCGGACAATCCGCGCCCCGTCGTGGCCGGCGACGAGCTGCCGCAGCCGAGAGATATAAGCAGCCAACGCATTACGCGCCTTTTGGGGCGGCTCGTCGGACCACACCCGATCGATGAGCGTGTCGGCCGATACCGGACGATTGACATCGACGAGCAACGCCACCAGCACGCACCGCTGTCGCGCGTGGCCTGCATCGAGGCCCCGGCCATCGACCACGACCTCGACCTCGCCGAGCAATCGAAACTCCGCCGTCATCGCCGTACAGCGTCCCCCAAGTTTCGGCTCGGCGCCCGGCAATCGCCGCAATCATTGCCGGGCGCCCCCGAAGATCAGGCGTCGCCGTCGGCGCCGTTGTTGCCGTTGCCGTTGTTGCCCTGGCCTCCGGCGCCGCCGGTACCGTTCGGCCTGCCGCCGTCGCCACCGTCGCCGCCCTTCGCGGTACCGGTCGTGGTTGTCGCGTTTCCGCCGTCACCGCCCCGTCCACCGGTGCTGAACGTGCCTCCGTTGCCACCGTGCCCGCCCCCGCCCGCCTTCGCCGCGCCTGTGGTCGACGACGCCGAGCCGCCTTTGCCTCCCGCACCGCCCTGGCCGACTCGCGAGTTCGCGCCCGAACCGCCATAGCCGCCGCTGCCGGTGACGCCGGCACCCCTACCGCCATTACCGCCGTCGCCCCCGGTTCCCGAGAATCCGCCGTCGCCGCCTGGCCCGCCGCTACCGCCGACGCCCTCCCCTTGGCTGCTCGCGCCGCTGCCACCGTCTCCACCGCGACCGCCCACCCCGAACAGCGTCCCGGCCTTGCCGCCACGCCCGCCGGAGCCGCCCACAGCGGTCCCGGAGTTGGTGGCGTTGCCGCCGCGCCCGCCGTCGCCTCCGTTACCCGCGATGACGCCGCCATTACCGCCGGCACCGCCGGGGTGACCCATACCGCCATCGGCCGATGTCGCGTTGGCGCCGGCACCCCCGTCGCCTCCGTTCCCGAACATCCCGGCGTTGCCACCATTTCCGGCCCCCTGGGTCGCCGTGGCATCACCGCCCCTGCCGCCGTTCCCGAAGAGCAGTCCACCGCGTCCCCCGTTCTGACCCGGACCGCCATCGGCACCGTTACCGATCAACAAGCCGCCGTTCTCGCCGGGCTCGTCACCGTTGCCGATGAAGATGCCGATGATGTCGCCGAGGTGACTGCCACCAAAGGTCGGCTGCAAGGCAGTCGTCGCCCGTCCGGCATGGTTGGCGCCGGCCCCTGGTGTCACCGCGGCGGTTGTCGCGGGCCCGAACACCATCGCGGTGTGCCCGACCACGCGGGCCCGCGCGTTGGCCATCCCAGCTGCGGAGGCGTCGACGGGGCCGTCGAGAACTTCCGATAACTGTTGTCCTGCAACCGGTTCCACAGCCGACAACACCCAGGGTGACGCAGGCTGCATGGCCGGCGGAATTGTCTCTGCCGACGCCAGTCGCACCACCGCGGGGCCGAGGGACAGAACCTCAGCGTGGCCTGCGGTGCGTGGTTGGGAATCCGGTGGCGCCAACGACGCCGGCGCGATCGCACATCCCACGCCCAAAGCGATCGCGAGCGCGCCCACGCGCCCGACCGCCCTCGTCTCCACCAGCATTGTCGTCTCCGTTCCTCATCCGGCCGTTGCCCGACGACCGCCGGACGGTACAACCGTGCGCCGATGGCGTTGCCTGAAGTTGAAGCAGTTGTGAAACGGCCCGGGAACAGCGCGAAACCGGCGCGAAGCGCCGCCACATGCGACTCTGAGCTGCGGATTTCAGGATTTGGTCAGCATTCCGAGAACGGCCGCCGACATTGTTTGTGGCACGCGACGACCGTCGCGGACCGTCGACCCAGTCATGGAGGACCAATGAAGCGCTACATCATCGAGCGGGAGATCCCAGGCGCCAGTGAGCTGACCGAATCGCAACTGGCAGAGATCGCCGCCACATCCAACGGTGTTGTCGAAACCCTCGGGGTGCCCTACCGGTGGATCACCAGCTACGTCGCCGGCGACAAGATCTACTGCCTTCACGAGGCGCCCAGCGAGGAGGCGATCCGCGAGCACGCTCGGTGTGGCGGCTTCCCCGCCGACACCGTCGCGGTGGTGACCACCGAGTTCGGACCGCACTCCGCCGATTCCGCGGCGCGATAGGCACCACAGGCCGCTCGAGTGACGCCGGTCACAGCAAGGAATCTTCCCGACCTCGCGCCGCTTGACTCCGTCATGACCACCACAACTGCACCACTGTCCGGCAAACGCGCCCTCGTCACCGGCGGGTCGCGCGGCATCGGCGCCGAGATCGTCCGGCGGTTGGCCGCCGACGGCGCGTCCGTCGCTTTCACGTACAACTCCTCCCCGGAGCCGGCCGAGGCGCTGGCCGCCGAACTCGACGCGACCGGCGCGAAGGTGGTGGCCATCCAGGCCGACAGCGCCGACGCCGACGCGGTCAATGCGGCCGTCGACCAGACCGTCTCGCGACTGGGTGGCATCGACATTCTGGTCAACAATGCCGGCATTGCGACCGCCGGCCCGATCGAGGAATTTCCGCTCGAGGAGTTCGACCGGCTCATCGCGGTGAACGTACGCGCTGTATTCGCGGCGATCCAGCGAGCGATTCCACACCTGGACGAGGGCGGCCGGATCATCACGATCGGCAGCGTGAATGCCGATCGAGCGCCCATGGCTGGACTGTCGGTGTACGCGCTCACCAAGGCGGCGGTCGCGGGCCTGACGCGCGGGCTGGTCCGGGAACTCGGGCCGCGCGGCATCACGGTGAACACGATTCAGCCCGGCCCGGTGGCCACCGATATGAACCCCGAAGAAGGCGGGTTCTCCGACCAGGTGCGACCGTTCATCGCGGTCGGCCGCTACGGTCAGCCCAGCGACATCGCCAGCGCCGTGGCTTATCTCGCCTCACCGGAGGCCAGCTATGTCACGGGCGTCACGTGGAACATCGACGGAGGATTCGTCATTTAGGACGCGATTCGCGTCTAGACGGCCCGCCGCGCCTGCTCTTGGGCCAGTTGCGTTTTGACCACGTCGAAGGCCATGGTCTGGCTGTAGCCCCTGCGGGCCAGCATGCCGACCAGACGTCGGGTGACCTTGGCTTCGTCGTCGAGGTTTTCCCGGCGCAGCTTGGTGGCCACCAGCCGCTCGGCCTGCACCTGCCACTCCCCCGCGTCGACGCCGTCGAGGGTTTCGGCGATGACGTCTGCATCGACACCTTTGGTGCGCAACTCGGCGAGCAAGGCGCGCTTGCCTTTTCCGGCATTGGTTCGCCGGCTGCGGACCCACTCGGCGGCAAATGCGGCGTCATCGACCAACCCGACCTCGACCAGCCGGTCCAGCACCCGGGCACTGACGTCATCGGGGTAGCCGCGCTTGGTCAGCGCGGCTACCAACTCGGCCCTGGTGCGGGCCCGCACGGTGAGCAGGCGCAGACACACGTCCCGCGCCTGCTCCTCGCGCTTGGGTCCCTCAGCGGGCCCGGTCTCAGAAGTCGACCGGGGCGGGCAGAACGTCATCGTCGGTCACCACGGCACCGATGCCGAGCTTCTCCTTGATCTTCTTCTCGATCTCGTTGGCCACATCGACGTTCTCCAGCAGGAACTTTCGGGCGTTCTCCTTGCCCTGCCCCAGCTGCTCGCCGTCGTAGGTGAACCACGAACCGGACTTGCGGATGAAGCCGTGCTCGACACCCATGTCGATGAGCGAGCCCTCCCGGCTGATGCCCTGGCCGTACAGGATGTCGAACTCGGCCTGCTTGAACGGCGGGGACACCTTGTTCTTGACGACCTTCACCCGGGTGCGGTTACCCACCGCGTCGGTGCCGTCCTTGAGCGTCTCGATCCGCCGGACGTCCAGGCGCACGGAGGCGTAGAACTTCAGCGCCTTACCACCGGTGGTGGTCTCGGGCGAGCCGAACATCACGCCGATCTTCTCGCGCAGCTGGTTGATGAAGATCGCGGTGGTGCCCGAGTTGTTCAGCGCACCCGTCATCTTCCGCAGCGCCTGGCTCATCAGGCGGGCCTGCAGACCGACGTGGCTGTCGCCCATCTCGCCCTCGATCTCCGCACGCGGCACCAGCGCGGCGACCGAGTCGATGACCAGGATGTCCAGGGCGCCGGAGCGCACCAGCATGTCGGCGATCTCCAGGGCCTGCTCACCGGTGTCGGGCTGGGACACCAGCAGCGCATCGGTGTCCACGCCGAGCTTCTTGGCGTATTCCGGGTCCAGCGCGTGCTCGGCGTCGATGAACGCCGCGATACCGCCCGCGGCCTGGGCGTTGGCCACCGCGTGCAGCGCGACGGTGGTCTTACCGGAGGATTCCGGTCCGTAGATCTCGATGACCCGGCCCCGCGGCAGGCCGCCGATACCCAGCGCCACGTCCAGGGAGATGGATCCGGTGGGGATGACGGAGATGGGCTGGCGCACCTCCTCGCCGAGGCGCATGACCGAGCCTTTGCCGTAATTCTTCTCGATCTGCGCCATCGCCAGTTCGAGCGCTTTTTCGCGGTCGGGAGCCTGTGGTGCCATGGTGATACCTCTCCGGTAGTCGTTCGGTTGACCGGTGTTCCGGTCGGTTGACTGCGACATTAGGGCCAGCCACCGACAAGTCAGCTCAGTCGAACGCTCACCACCCTAACGAACAGGTGTTCGAAGGCAAGTGAGACACGCCGGGGAAGCACCTCCCGTCTCACCACTGTTCGCGCGGCACCTCGAAGTCGGCGCACAGCGCCCGCCACACGTCCCGCGGCTCGACACCGGCCTCGATGGCCTGTGCGGCGGTGCGCCCCATCCCGCTCAACACGTGGTCGACGAGCACCGAGGCGCCGTATGCCGAGCCGAACTGAGCGCTGACGCGTTCGTGGAATTCGGTGAGCCGCACGCCACCCAACCTACCCAGCCGCCGACAGCGCGTCATGGCACACCCGTACCGGATCGGCCACCTCCGCGAGGCCGGCCGCCGCCCGCCGGGCCGCCGCGCGGTGGGACGGTCCGGACAGCACCTCGGACACCGCCGCCGCCAGCGACTCCGCCGTCAGCGGCCGGACAAACGGCCCGCTGCCTTGGCGCGCAACACGATTGGCGATCTCCCACTGGTCACCGCCACCGGGCACCGTCACCAGCGGCACGCCGTGCAGCAGCGCCTTGGACACGATGCCGTGCCCACCACCGCACACCAGCACATCGGCCTTGGCCAGCAGGTCGTCCTGGCGGCCCAGGCCGACCACCGCCCACGGCGGGACGTCCAGTTCGGCGCCGCCCAGCCGGGAGATCACCACCCGGGTGCCGGCGGGCACACTGCGCCCCGGGGTCAGTGCCGAGAGCGCCAGTTCGGCCAGCCCACCGGCCCCGGTGGTGGCCGTCGACGGCGCCACCGCCACCAGCGGCCCCGCCCCTGGCGGCGGTTCCAGCACGTCGGCGGTCGGCTCGAAATGCAGCGGTCCCACCACCACCGCCGCGGCGGGCCAATCCGGCCGGGGTACCTCCAGGGCGGGCAGCGTGGCGATGAGCATGCGCAGCGGACCCGGGTCCGGCCCGGGCAGCCCGATCCCGAGCCGCGCCTGCGCCCGCTGCCGGTCACCGTCGCGCACCGATCGGGCGGTCAGCGCCCGCAGCACCGTGTCGCGGACCCGGCCGCGCAATCCGGTACCGGGTGCCAGCCCGCTGCCCAGCGGCGGCAGCCCCTTCGACGGCCGGTACAACGGATGCGGATCCAGCTCCACCCACGGCAGTCCGAGCAGTTCGGCGGCCAGCCCACCACACACGGTGATGACATCGGAGACCACCAAATCGGGTGCCAGCGAACGGATTACGGGCACATTGTCGAGCGCCATGCGGGCCGCACGCCGGTGGATCTTGGCCCCGGCGTCACCGTCGTCGTCGCCCTCGCGAACATCCAGACCGGCCAGCGGCACCGCGTCCACCCCGGCGGCGCGCGCGGTGGGCAGCCACCGCTCACCCGTCAGCAGGGTCGGGACGTCGCCGGCGGCCAGGAATCGCAGGCACAGCGCGATCGCCGGGAACGCATGCCCGGGATCCGGCCCGGCCACCACCGCGACACGCACGCGCCCACCCTGCCACACCCCACACCCTCTACCCTGAGGGACATGACCGAGCAGCAGGTGGTCCCGGTCGGGGCCGACAATATCGCCACCGTCACGGCGTTCCTGAACTCCCTGCGCGCACCCGACCTGGATGCCGCCGCCGAACTCCTCGACGAGAACCTCGTCTACCAGAATGTCGGCTTCCCCACCGTGTACGGCCGCCGCCGCACCATCAAACTGTTCCGCGCCATGGACCGGCCCAGCCTGGGTTTCGACGTGTTGATCCACCGCTCGGCGGCCGACGGTGCGTCGGTGCTCAACGAGCGCACCGATGTGCTGATCTTCGGGCCGGTGCGGCTGCAGTTCTGGGTGTGCGGCGTCTTCGAGGTGCACGACGGGCGCATCACGCTGTGGCGGGACTACTTCGACCAGTTCGACTTCGCCAAGGCCGTCGTGCGCGGCCTGGTCGGCGCCGTGATCCCCGCGCTGCGTCCCCGACTGACATGACCGAACGCACCAAACCCAACCTGTTCCAGCTGATCGGCTACTGCTGCAACCGGCGACTGCCGGATTCGATGCTGGACTGGGTCCGCAACGACCTCACCGGCCCGGGCGCCACCCGACGGGTCATGCTGCGGGTGCTCATCCCGGCCGTGTTGATCCTCATCCCGTTCTGGTTCGTCCCCATCGACTTCGTCACGCGGGCCAGCATGACGATCCCGATCCTGATCCCGTTCATCTACTTCTCGCACGCGCTGAACAAGATCTGGCGCAAGCACATGCTGCGGGTGCACGGCCTGGACCCCCACCTGATCGACAAGATCCAGCGGGAGAAGGACGCCGACAAGCACCGCTCGTACATCGAACGTTTCGGGCCGCGCCCCGATGGTGTCGAGACTGGCACCCACGACCTGTAGTTCAGGCGCCGCGCAGCCGGCCCAGTTCGCCGTAGGCCTGCGCCCAGCCCTGCAACCGGTCGGTGGCCCCGGTCAGTTCGTTGCGGTGCCGCTGCGCCGTCATCTGCGAATCCACCGATGACACCAATTGCGCTGCCGCGGTAACCATTTCGTTGTACTGGCGGGCACCCGAGTCCAACTGGACGGCGAACGCGCGGATGGTCGGGGTCAGGTGCGCCCGGGACTGCGGGGACGCCGCGGCGGCCCGTTCCATGGCCGTCACCTCGCCGGCCGTCGCGGCCATCGCCGACGCCGTCTGCGCCGCCACCGCGGAAATCTCGCGCAACTCGTCGGCGGGCAACAATCCGGACCGCTGCAACACCCCCAGCAGCGACAACAGACCGCGTTCGGCGGATGCCAACGCCGCCATCGGCGCCCGCGCTGCCGACCCGCGGGGTGGTAACCGCCGGGGCGCGCCGGTCTCGGGCAACGGCTCACGGCGCAGCCACCGGTAACGCAGGAACAACAGGGTCGCCGGGAACGCGGCGGCCGCCGCGATCGCGCCGGTGACGATGAGCGCCCACACGGGGGTGCTCCACGACGCGAGCAGGCCGGTGACCGCCACCCAGAACGCGGTGGCGCCCGCGAAGAACCAGCAGAGTCGGCGCGCCCAGCGCCGCTTGCGCAGCAGTTTGGCCCGCGGGTCGGCGAGTGTCGCCAGCCTCTGCGAGAGGACGTCGGAGAACTCCGCCGCGGTGTCCACACCGCGCTGGATCAGCCCGGAGAGCACTTCCCGTCGGCCGTGTGCAGAGTTCCCCACCATGGCGAAAACTACTGGGACAGCCGGTCTTCGGGAGCCGCGGCCGGCGGGTTGGCGGCCGGGGTGGCCGGCGCGGCGGCGGTGCCGCCGGCGGGCAGCTGATCACCGCGCATCGAGGCCCGGATCTGCTCCAGCCGGGAATGGCCGGCCATCTGCACGCTGGCCTGCTGCACCTCCAGCATGCGGCCCTGCACGGAATTCTGGGCCAGCTCGGTGGCGCCCATGGCGTTGGCGTAGCGGCGTTCGATCTTCTCCCGCACCTCGTCCAGGTTCGGGGTGGTGCCGGGTGCGGCGATCTCGCTCATCGACCGCAGGGAGGCGCTGACCTGCTCCTGCATCTTGGCCTGCTCCAGCTGCGAGAGCAGCTTGGTGCGCTCGGCGATCTTCTGCTGCAGCACCATGGCGTTCTGTTCGACGGCCTTCTTGGCCTGGCCGGCGGCCTGCAACGACTGATCGTGCAGCGCTTTGAGGTCCTCGACGCTCTGCTCGGCGGTCACCAGTTGCGCGGCGAACGCCTCGGCGGCATTGGTGTACTCGGTGGCCTTGGCGGCGTCACCGGCGGCGGTGGCCTGGTCGGCCAGCGTCAGCGCCTGCCGCACGTTGGCCTGCAGCTTCTCGATATCGGCGAGCTGGCGGTTCAGCCGCATCTCCAGCTGCCGCTGGTTACCGATGACCTGGGCGGCCTGCTGGGTGAGCGCCTGGTGCTGACGCTGCGCTTCCTCGATGGCCTGCTGAATCTGCACCTTCGGGTCGGCGTACTCGTCGACCTTCGAGTTGAACAGCGCCATGAGGTACTTCCACGCCTTGACGAACGGATTGGCCATGGGAACGTTTCCGCCTTCGTGTCTGTCGAGTCTGCGGTTTTGCTTGGTGCCAACCTAACGGTTCACACGCACGTCAGGCCACCGCCATCGACGGAACCTGGGCCGCAACCTGTGGAATGACGACCTTGGTGGTCACGTCGATCCGGCCCATGGCGTTGGCCGCGCCGGCCTCCTGACGGGCCATCTGCTCGCCGGCGTCGGTCAGCACCCGCGACAGCGGGACGTCCAGGGCGTCGCAGATCGAGGCGAGCAGCTCGCTGGACGGCTCCTTGCGGCCGCGCTCCACCTCGGACAGGTAGCCCAGGCTGACCCGGGCGGAGTCGGACACGTCACGCAGCGTCCGGCCCTGGGTGGTCCGCGCGTGCCGCAGCACGTCGCCGATAACCTCGCGCAGCAATGTGTTGGTCATACCTGGGTCAACGCGACCGGTGCGCCGTCGGTTCCCGAGATCAGGAACGCATCCGGGAATCCTTGACCGCCGACACCACGTAGTCGACGCCGGTCACCACGGTGAGCACCACGGCCAGCCACATGATGGCCATCGCGGTGGTCAGCCACACCCCCGACAGCGGCAGGATCAGCAGGCCGATGGCGATCGCCTGCACCAAGGTCTTGAGCTTGCCGCCGCGGCTGGCCGGGATGACCCCGTGACGCAGCACCGCCAGCCGCAGCACCGTGACGCCGATCTCCCGGACCAGGATGACAACGGTGATCCACCAGGGCAGGTCGCCGAGCGCCGACAGCCCGATCAGGGCCGCGCCGATGAGCAGTTTGTCGGCGATCGGATCGGCCAGCTTGCCGAATTCGGTGACCATGCCGTAGCTGCGGGCCAGCGCGCCGTCGAAGTGGTCGGTGATGACCGCCACCGCGAAGATCACGAATGCGACTGTGCGCCACACTGTTTCATGTCCGTCACCGATGAACAGCGCGTAGACGAACACCGGGACCAGCACCAGGCGTATGCCGGTGAGCAGGTTGGCGACGTTGGCGACGGACGCGCGGGGCACCGTGGGATCTGTATCTGGTTGGCCCGGCACGGGCATCAGGATATCGGTTGCGGATGCCGATACTCTCGCTGCTGTGAATGAGGCGCCTGCTCAGCCGGTCGATCCCCTGATTGTGCGCAGGGCTCGCACCTCGGACGTGCCCGCCATCAAGGCGCTCGTCGACATCTACGCGGGCAAGATCCTGCTGGAGAAGAACCTGGTCAACCTGTACGAGGCGGTCCAGGAGTTCTGGGTGGGCGAGCTCGACGGCGAGATCGTGGGCTGCGGCGCCCTGCACGTGCTGTGGGCCGACCTGGGCGAGGTGCGCACGGTGGCCGTGCATCCCAAGGTGCGCGGCAAGGGCGTCGGACACCGGGTGGTGGCCCAACTGCTGGACGTGGCGCGTGAACTCCACCTGCAGCGCATCTTCGTGCTGACCTTCGAGACCGAGTTCTTCGGCCGGCACGGGTTCACCGAGATCGAGGGCACCCCGGTGACCGCCGAGGTGTACGAGGAGATGTGCCGCTCGTACGACACCGGCGTGGCGGAATTCCTCGACCTGTCCTACGTGAAGCCCAACATCCTGGGCAACACCCGGATGCTGCTCACCCTCTAGAACGCGCTAGAACTCGTCGTCGTCGGCGTCGGCCCCGTTGGCGTCGGCGCCCCCGCGGATCAGCGCCAGCGTGCCGGCCAGCTCGTCGGGCTTGACCAGCACCTCGCGCGCCTTGGATCCCTCGGACGGCCCGACGATGTTGCGGGTCTCCATCAGGTCCATCAACCGCCCGGCCTTGGCGAAACCCACCCGCAGCTTGCGCTGCAGCATCGAGGTGGAGCCGAATTGCGATGACACCACCAGCTCGACGGCCTGCAGGAAGACGTCCATGTCGTCGCCGATGTCGGGGTCGACATCGCCACGGTCACCGCCGCTGGGCTTGACCTTGGTGACGCCCTCGACGAACTCGGGCTCGGCCTGGGACTTGGTGGCCTCGACGACGGCGTGGATCTCCTCGTCGGTGATGAACGCCCCCTGCATGCGGGTGGGCTTGTTCGCGCCCATCGGCAGGAACAGGCCGTCACCCATGCCGATCAGCTTCTCGGCACCCGGCTGGTCCAGGATCACGCGCGAGTCGGTCAGCGACGAGGTGGCGAACGCCAGCCGCGACGGCACGTTGGTCTTGATCAGACCGGTGACGACGTCGACGGACGGCCGTTGGGTGGCCAGCACCAGGTGGATCCCGGCGGCGCGGGCCTTCTGGGTGATCCGCACGATGGCCTCTTCGACATCGCGCGGCGCGGTCATCATCAGGTCGGCGAGCTCGTCCACGATCGCCAGGATGTAGGGGTAGGGCTTGTAGACCCGTTCGCTGCCCAGCGGCGCGCTGATCTCGCCGGACCGCACCTTCTCGTTGAAGACGTCGATGTGCCGCACGCGCGAGGCCTGCATGTCCTGGTAGCGCTGTTCCATCTCCTCGACGAGCCAGGCCAGCGCGGCCGCGGCCTTCTTCGGCTCGGTGATGATCGGGGTGATCAGGTGCGGGATGCCCTCGTACGGGGTCAGTTCCACCATCTTCGGGTCGATCAGGATCATCCTGACCTCCTCCGGCGTGGCGCGCGCGAGCAGCGACACCAGCATGGAGTTGACGAAGCTGGACTTACCGGAACCGGTCGAACCGGCCACCAGCAGGTGCGGCATCTTGGCCAGGTTGCACGAGATGAAATCGCCCTCGATGTCCTTGCCCAGGCCGATCACCAGCGGGTGGTGGTCCCGACGGGTGCTGGGCGCGGTCAGGACGTCGGCCAGGCGCACCATCTCGCGATCGGTGTTGGGCACCTCGATGCCCACGGCCGACTTGCCCGGGATGGGGGCCAGCATGCGGACGCTCTCGGTGGCCACCGCGTAGGCGATATTGCGGTGCAGCGCGGTGATCTTCTCGACCTTCACACCCGGGCCGAGTTCGACCTCGTAGCGGGTGACGGTCGGGCCGCGGGTGCAGCCGGTGACGGCGGCGTCGACCTTGAACTGCTGCAGCACCGAGGTGATCGCGTCGGTCATGTGCTGGTTGGCCACGGTGAGTTTCTTGGGCGGCTCGCCGGCCACCAGCAGGTCCATCGACGGCAGGACGTAGGGGCCCTCGACGACGCGGTCGAGCACCAGGGTGTCGTCCGGCTTCTTCTTCGGCGCTTCGGGCTTCTTGCGGGCCGGTTTCGGCGCTTCGATGGCGCGCGGCTCGGGCAGCGTTTCGGCCTCAATGGGTTCCGGGAGCGGGTAGTTGTCCATCGGCGTGCCGGCGGGGCGGGGCAGCTCGGCGGTGGGCCAGGTCTGCACGTCGCCTTCGCCGTAGGTGGCGGGGTCGTCGTAGTAGCCATCCGAGAAGTCGTCGGCGAGGTCGTCGGCCGGCGCCGCATCGTCGTCGTCGTAGTACTCGTCGTCGTCGTAATCATCGTCGAAGGCCCTGGTGCGGAACATGTCCCGCAAGGTGTCAGGCAGTTCGCGGATGGTCGTGCCGGTCACCAGCAGCAGGCCGAACAGCACGCCAATCACCAGCAGCGGGGTGGCGATCCACACGGTGAGACCGTCGGACAGCGGTCCGCCGATGGCGAAGCCGACGAAGCCGGCGGCCTGCCTGCGTGCGGCGGGGTCCTGCGGGGCGCCCGACCAGATGTGCCAGAGGCCCAGCACGGGCAGCGCGATCATCGCCGAGCCGAGGATCAGCCGGGGGCGGGCGTCCAGGTCGGGCTCGGTGCGCATCAGCACCACGGCGACGACACCGAGGATCAGCGGCACCAACACCACCGCTGCACCGATCACCGCGCGGACGGCGAAGTCCACCCAGCCACCGACCGGCCGGGCCGCGTCGAACCAGGAGCTGGCCGCCACGATCACGGCGGCACCGAGCAATGCCAGGGCGATGCCGTCGCGGCGGTGTCCCGGCTCCAGTTCGCGGGCGCGCCCCACCGAGCGGGCGGTGGAACCGGCGCCCTTGGCCAGCATCATCCAGCCCGCGCGGGTGCCACGCCCGACGGCCGCGCCGGCGCCGGCCAGTGGCGACGACGTCCGGCGCGGGGCGGGCTTGGCCGGCTTTTTGCGCGGTGCGGCGGGCCGCGCCGGCTTGGCACGACCGCGGGTGGAGCTCGCCGAACCGGCCTTCGACCTGGTCGAACGGGTCGTGGACCTGGCTGCGGTCTTGTTGGCCATGGGTCCAAGCCTAGTCGCAAGAGCCCCATCCTTACCATCAGCCACACAGGTCACAGAAAGGTTGCAATCGGTGGGCCGTGACCTGCGCCACCAAAGGTAGGTAGGCTAGACACCTGTCCGGTCACATTTACCGAGGAGCCGCCCGCCCATGCCCGTTGTCGTCGTCGCCACGCTGACCGCCAAGCCCGAGTCCGTCGACCTGGTCCGGGACGCCTGCAAGACCGCCATCGAGGCCGTGCATTCCGAGCCGGGCTGCGAGCTGTACTCGCTGCACGAGGCCGACGGCACCTTCGTCTTCGTCGAGCAGTGGGCCGACGAGGAGGCGCTCAAGACGCACGGCACCGCACCGGCGATCGGGGCCCTGTTCGGCACCATCGGCGAGCACCTCGACGGCGCACCCGACATCAAGATGCTGTCCCCGGTGGTCGCCGGTGACCCCGCCAAGGGCAAGCTGCGGTAGCAGTCCGTGGGATCCCTGACCGGCAAGGTCGCCTTCATCACCGGAGCGGCGCGCGGCCAGGGCCGTGCGCACGCGCTGAAACTGGCGGCCGAAGGTGCCGACATCATCGCCGTCGACCTGTGCGACCAGATCGCATCGGTGCCCTACCCGCTGGCCACCCCCGACGACCTGGCGGCCACGGTGAAGCTGGTCGAGGACACCGGACAGCGGATCGTCGCCGTAGCGGCCGATGTCCGGGACCGGGACGCGCTCAAGACGGCACTGCGGGCGGGTACCGAGGCCCTCGGTGACCGGCTCGACATCGTGGTCGCCAACGCCGGCATCGCGCCGATGGCCGACGAGCACGCCTGGCAGGACGTGCTCGACGTGAACCTCACCGGCGTCTACCACACCGTCGACGTCGCGATGAAGCCGATGATCAAGTTCGGCAACGGCGGCGCCATGGTGCTGACCAGTTCGGTGGCCGGGCTGGTGGGCCTGGGCTCGCCGATCGGCGGGTCGGTGGGCTACGCCGCCGCCAAGCACGGCATCGTGGGCCTGATGCGGGTGTACGCCAACTTCCTGGCGCAGTTCAACATCCGGGTCAACTCGGTGCACCCCGCCGGGGTGAACACGCCGATGATCGACAACGAGTTCACCCGGTCCTGGCTGGACGGCATGGCACAGCAGGACTTCCGTGGCCCCGATATGACCAACGCGCTGCCGGTGCAGACACTGGAACCCGAAGACATCGCCAATGCGGTGTACTGGTTGGTGTCCGATGCGGCGCGGTACGTCACCGGGGTGGCGTTGCCGGTGGATGCGGGGTACGTGAACAAACGCTAGGCGTGAGGGGGACCGATGGGGGCAGCGAATCCGGAGGCACAGACGGCTTTCGGACCGATGGTGCTGTCGGCCATCGAGCATCACGAACCGCCGCAGCGCCGCCTGGTCGACGACGACCTGGCCGCGGCGTTCCTGCCCGGCGGGTTGCGCACGGTCGTGCGGCTGACGAGTGTCGGGCCGCTGCGCCGCGCGCTGCTGGCCGCCTCCGACCGGTCGGCGCCGGGCATGTGGACGGGCATCGTGTGCCGGAAACGCTATATCGACGAACGGGTTTCCGATCCGGTGACCGAGTTCGACGCCATCGTCATCCTCGGTTCCGGCTTGGACACCCGGCCCTACCGCATCGCGCGGTACAGCGACCTGCCGGTCTACGAGGTGGACCAGCAGGTCAACATCGACCGCAAAACCGCGACGGTACAACGCGTCCTCGGTGCGGTGCCGGCGTCGGTACGCCTGGTCAGCGTCGACTTCGAGCGCGACGATGTGATGACCGCCTTGGCGGACAACGGGTTCCGCGACACCGGCCGCACCCTGTTCATCTGGGAGGGGGTCACCCAGTACCTCACGCCCGCGGCGCTGCACGCCACCTTCCAACAATTGCGTGCCGTCGCGCCCGGCAGCCGGCTGATCTTCACCTATGTGCGTCAGGACTTCATCGACGGTACCAACCTGTACGGCTCGCGGTCGCTGTACCGGCGTTTCCGCCAGCGCCGGCAGGTGTGGAAGTCGGGTTTCGTCCCGGAACGGGTCGAGGAGGTGCTGACCGGCTACGGGTGGCGGCTGCTGGAGCAGGCCGGCCCGAGTTACTACCGCGACACCTACATCCGGCCCACCGGGCGCGCGTTGTCCGCGTCGCCCATCGAATGGTCCGCCGTGGCCGAGCGCGTGCGTGACTAGATCTCGATGACCGTCGGCACGATCATCGGCTGCCGCCGGTAGGTCTCCCCCACCCACTTGCCCACGGTGCGCCGCACCGCCTGAGCGATCCGGGCGGTGTCGGTGACCTGTTCTGCGGCAAGGCGTTCCAGCTCCGCCTCGACCTTGATGGCGACCGGTTCCAGCGCCTTCGGATCCTCGGAGAAGCCCCGGGAATGCAGATGCGCGGGGCCGGCCGGCTTGCCCGTGCCGCGTCGCACCACGACGGTGACGGCCACGAATCCCGAAGACAGCGTGAGCCTTTCACCGAGCGTGGATTCGCCGACATCACCGGTGATCAGCCCGTCGACGAACATCTTGCCGACGGGCACCGCACCCGCGATGGACGCGACCCCGTTGACCAGGTCGACGCTCACCCCGTTCTCGGCGAGCATGATGTTCTCCGGCGGCACCCCGGTGCGCACGGCCAGCGCGGCGTTCGCACGCAGGTGCCGCCAGGTGCCGTGCACCGGCATGACATTGCGCGGCCGCACCCCGTTGTACAGGAACAGCAGCTCACCGGCGTAGGCATGACCCGAAACATGTACGCGCGCTTGGGCATTGGTGACGACGCGGGCACCGATCTTGGACAGCTCGTCGATGACGCCGAACACCGCCTCCTCGTTGCCGGGGATCAGCGAGGAGGACAGGATGATGAGATCCCCGTCGGTCAACGTGATGCTGCGGTGCTCACCGCGCGACATCCGGGACAGCGCCGCCATCGGCTCACCCTGGGTGCCCGTGGTGATCAGCACCACCCGGTCGGCCGGCATCATCTCCGCCGCGGCGATGTCGAGCACGTCGTCGTCGTTGACCCGCAGGAAGCCGAGCTCTTTGGCGATGCCCATGTTGCGGACCATGGACCGGCCGACGAAGGACACCTTGCGCCCCAGCGCCACCGCGGCGTCGATGATCTGCTGCACGCGGTCGACGTTGGAGGCGAAGCACGCCACGATCACCCGGCCCTCGGCGCCGCGGATCAGCCGGTGCAGGGTCGGACCGACCTCGCTCTCGGACGGACTCACCCCCGGGTGCTCGGAATTGGTCGAGTCACAGAGGAACAGGTCCACCCCGGCGTCGCCGAGCCGCGACATGCCGGGCAGGTCGGTGGGCCTGCCGTCCGGCGGGAGCTGGTCCAGCTTGATGTCGCCGGTGTGCAGCACGGTGCCCGCACCGGTGTGCACGGCGATCGCCAGGGCGTCCGGGATGGAATGGTTCACCGCGAAGTACTGGCATTCGAACACGCCGTGGGTGCTGCGCTGCCCCTCGGCGACCTGCACGAACTTCGGCTTGATGCGGTGTTCGCGGCACTTCTCGGCCACCAGCGCCAGGGTGAACCGCGATCCCACCACCGGGATGTCGGCGCGCAGTTTGAGCAGGTGCGGGATCGCGCCGATGTGGTCCTCGTGCGCGTGGGTGAGCACCAGGGCCTCGATATCGTCGAGGCGGTGTTCGATGTGCCGCAGGTCGGGCAGGATCAGGTCGACGCCCGGCTCGTCGTGACCGGGGAACAGCACCCCGCAATCGATGATCAGCAGCCGGCCGAGGTGCTCGAAAACGGTCATGTTGCGGCCGATTTCGCTGATACCGCCGAGCGCGGTGACCCGCAGTGCGCCAGGGGCCAGCGGGCCGGGCGGAGCGAGGTCAGCCGACATCACAAGACGCCGGCGGCGCGCAGGTCGGCGGCCAGCTGCTCGATCTCGGCGGCGTCGGCGGGCACCTGCGGCAGACGCGGGTCACCGGCGTCGATGCCCAGCAGCCGCAGCCCTTCCTTCGACATGGTCACCCCGCCCAGCCGGGACTGCGCCGCACTCAGCGGGCCGAGCCCGGCGTTGATCTTGCGCGCGGTGGCGATATCGCCGGAGTTGAAGGCCGACAACATTTCTCGCAGGTGGGCGGCGGCGACATGGCCCCAGACGCTGATGAATCCGACGGCGCCCATCGCCAGCCAGGGCAGGTTCAGCGCGTCGTCGCCGGAGTAGTAGGCGATGCCGGTGTCCGCGATGATCTGCCCGCCACCGTGCAGGTCACCCTTGGCGTCCTTGACCGCGACGATGTTCGGGTGCGCCGACAGGGTGCGGATGGTGTCCCATTCGATGGGGACCACCGAGCGCGGCGGGATGTCGTAGAGCACGACCGGCAGGTCGGTGGCGTCGGCGACGGCGGTGAAGTGGGCCACCAGCCCGCGCTGGGTGGGCCGTGAGTAGTACGGGGTCACGACGAGCAGACCGTGCGCGCCGGCCGCGGCGCTGGCCTTGGCCAGGTGCACGCTGTGGGCGGTGTCGTAGGTGCCGGCGCCGGCGATGATCCGCGCCCGGTCCCCGACCTCGTCCAGCACGGCCTCCAGCAACGCGATCTTCTCGTCGTCGGTGGTGGTCGGCGACTCGCCGGTGGTTCCGGAGATCACCAGGCCGTCACACCCGGAGTCGACGAGATGCTTGGCTACCTTCTTCGCACCACCCAGATCAAGCGAGCCGTCCGGGCCGAACGGCGTCACCATGGCAGTCAGCACGGTGCCCAGGCGTGCGCTGACGTCGATTCCGGTGGTGGTCACGCGGGCAAGATTACCCGTTCGATCTCGCGGTTCAGTAGCGCGGGCGAGCTGCGGGGTGCCGCATCGGACGTTAGGGTCGGCCATGACACTTGTGGGGCGGCTGCTGTCCGTCATCGACGCCGACATCCTGCCGCTCACCGAACGGGGCGTCGCCACCGGGAACAAGGTGTTCGGCGCGGCGATCGTGCACAAATCGGATCTGTCGCTGGTGGTGGCCGGCACCAACGCCGAGACGGTCAATCCCCTGTGGCACGGTGAGGTGCACACGCTCAAGCAGTTCTACGAGCTGCCGGGGCATCCGCCGACCAGCGAGCTGCTGTTCCTGTCGACCCACGAACCGTGCACCATGTGCATGTCGGCGATCACCTGGGCCGGCTTCGACAACTTCTACTACTTCTTCAGTCACGAGGATTCCCGCGACGAATTCGCCATCCCGCACGACCTGAAGATCCTCAAAGAGGTGTTCGGCCTGGAGCCCGGCGGTTACCGGCGCTCCAATGCGTTCTGGACGGCGTACTCGATCCCGGATCTGATCGACGACGAGGACGAGCCGCTGCGCACCGAGCTGCTGGCCAGGCGCCAGCTCATCGCCGACCGGTACGCGGTGCTGTCGGTGCAGTACCAGGAGTCCAAGGGCGGCAACGATATTCCGCTGAGCTGAGCGGACCGGACCAGTCAGAAGGGCGGGTCGCTGCCGCTGTCGGCGAGTTCTGCTGCGTTGCGGGCGCGTTCGGCTTTGATGCGTTGCGCGCACTCTTGCGCGCGGGTGCGTGACCGCCTCGGCATCATCCGCCCGCGATCGGCATTGCCGGCGGCCCGGGTGATCGGCCGCGCCGGCGGGACCTCGGTAGGCGTGATCGCGCCGCCGAACAGCAGCGACGCGCCGGCGACCTTGACGTAGGTGTGCCCGGTCGGCGCGGTCCAGGTGACCGTCCCGTCCGGTGCCAGCTGCGGGGTCCAGCCGCAGAACGTCTTGAGCAGATGATGTTCACGGCACAGCGGCTGCAGATTGCCCGGATGCGTCGCCCCCGCCGGCCACGCAACCACATGGTCCACATCGCAGCGGTCAGCGGCCCGGCCGCAACCCGGGAACGCACACATCAGGTGCCGCGCCCGCACCACCGCCGTCAACTTCTCCGACGGATTATGACGCGGCTCACCCACCAGATCGGCGGGATCGGCCACCGGTTTCACCGTCGCCCCGGTGGCCACCAGATCAGCCAGCATCGCCGCCGGGATCACCGCGCCGTCGAGCAGCACCCCCGGCCCGGCCGGCGGGCGCACCTCGGCCGGGGCCACCGCGACCGTCTCGGCCTCGTTTGCTTGTTCGCCGGTCACCGGGACGTGATCGGTCACCACATGAATGGTCACCGCTGTGGCCCGCGGATCCTTACCGCTGCCCACACACCCCGGATCCCCGCACAAACAGGTCAACCGCTCCAACTGCGGGCCCACCACCCCCAACGTGGCCAGCGCATCGGCGCGGCGCTGGCGCACCGTACGCGGATCATTGGCGCACACCGTGGCCGCCAAAGCATCCAGGCGCCGCTGCAACGCCTGCTTATCGGTCACCCGCAACCGACCCCAAAACGACGCCACCCCGTTCGGGTCGTCCTTATCGTCGAACTCCACATAGATATCCGAGGCCGCCGCCTTGGACCGCAGCACCGCCGCCGGATCGAACTTCTCCACCCACACATCGACCGCCGTGATCAGCCCCGACTCCGACCGCAACCCATACCCGGGAGCCTCCCCAGCGATCGCGGCATCGATCAACGCCAACGCATCGCCATCCTCGACCAACCGCGTACGCCAAGTGATCGCATCGATCACCGCCGCCGACACCGCCCCGGCCGCAAACAACGCCGCCGTACGCGGCAACCGATCCCGCAACGCCACCGCGATCCCCATCTGCTTGGACGCCGCATACGGGTTCAGATTGCACGCCGCACCCACCTGAGCCTTGGCCCACGCCCACCCATCGATCACCTGATGAGCGAACTCGTCATCCTCGTCCTCACACTGGCGGGCGGTCACCTCACCCACCAACACCAACCGCCACGCCGCCGCCCTGGCCTCAGCCCGCGTCGCCGCCGTCAACGCAGAAATCAACGCCTCATCACTGAGCTGCGCCGGATTCACGTCGAACACGTGTTCGATTATGCCACCCGGGTATGACACGCCGCGCACGAAAATCTGCGCCGAGGGGCATTGTTCAGTCGCTGAGCACACCCGCCCGTCGCATGGCGGCGGAGATGTGCTCGAAGTCGATGGCGACGTGCGCGCGGGCCAATGCGTCGGCATCGTCGGCGCGCCCGTCGGCGATGGCGTCGACCAGGGTCTCGTGCTCGTCGAGGGCACGCAGTTCCATCTCGCGCATCGTCGCCGGCTCGCCCCACAGGTGGGCGGGTGCACCGATGCTCACCGAGGCCTCCAGGTCGAGCAGCACCTGGGTGAGCACGGCGTTGTGCGCGGCCTCCATGATGGCCAGGTGTAGGGCGCTGTCCGCCTGCTGAGCGGCGAGCCCGCTGTCGGCTCGGCGGTAATCCTCCAGAGCGGACCGCAGCCGCGTGATGTCGGCGGGCGTGCGGGATTCGGCCGCGGCCCGGCACACCGCACCGTGCATCCGGCAGATGGCATCGCAGCGGTCGCGCAGTTCGGCCACTCGCATGGTCAGCGTCCGGCCGACGGTCTCGGTGGACGAGTCCGGCCACTGCTGCAGCACGTACGACCCGCCGCCGCGACCGCGCCGCGTTTCCACCAGCCCGCGTTCGACCAGCCGGGCCAGCGCCGCGCGGACCGTCATCCGGCCGACCCGCAGGGCCGCGGCGAGTTCGCGCTCGGCGGGCAGCCGCGCCCCGGGCAGATATTCGCCGATGGCAATGGCGGTGACCAGCCGGTCGGTGATCTCGTCGACCCGGGTGTTGGGTTCGAGCTCACGGTCGAGCAAGCCCGGCACACCCGCGCCGATCAGCTGTGTCATACCCCTGCCCCTCTCCCGCACCCGACCACAGTATCGATGCCGATTGTTAAAACTCGATTAATGGTCTTGCAGCGAGACCATTACGGGCCCATGCTGCCTTCATGCTCCGCACGACGCACACCATCCCGTTCCGCGATTACCAGACCTGGGTCCAGATCACCACGCCGGAATCCGAGCGCCCCGACACGCTGCCCCTGTTCGTCCTGCACGGCGGTCCCGGGATGGCGCACAACTACGTGGCCAACATCGCCGAACTCGCCGACGAGACCGGCCGCACCGTCATCCACTACGACCAGATCGGCTGCGGCAACAGCACCCATCTGCCGGACGCACCCGCCGAGTTCTGGACCCCGGACCTGTTCGTCGAGGAGTTCCACACCATCCGCACCGCGCTGGCCATCGACCGCTACCACGTGCTCGGGCAGTCCTGGGGCGGCATGCTCGGCGCCGAGATCGCGGTGCGCCGCCCCGACGGGCTGGCGTCGCTGTCCATCTGCAACTCCCCCGCCTCGATGCAACTATGGGTCGAGGGCGCGGCCGAACTGCGCGCACAGCTGCCCGCGGCCACCCAGGCCGCCCTGGCACGCCACGAGGCTGACGGCACCGTCACCGACCCGGAGTACCTCGCGGCAACCGCCGAGTTCTATCGCCGCCATGTGTGCCGCGTCGAGCCGATGCCCAAGGACTTCGCCGACAGCGAGGCACAGATGGAGGCCGAACCGACCGTCTACCACACCATGAACGGGCCCAACGAGTTTCACGTCATCGGCACCCTGCGCGACTGGACGGTGATCGAGCGATTGCCGGCAATCATCGCACCGGTGCTCGTCGTCGCCGGCGAGTTCGACGAGGCCACGCCCGCGACATGGCAACCCTATGTCGACAACATCGCCGACGTCCGCAGTCACGTCTTCCCCGACACCAGTCACTGCACGCATCTGGAGAAGCCCGCCGAGTTCCGTGCGGTCATCGCCGATTTTCTCGGTTCCCACGATCTGGCCGCCGCCGCCCGGGTCTGACCCCACCACCACCTGACAGGACACCCATGGCCACCACCTCCACCCACCTCACCACCGGTGAGGGGCAGCGAAGTCTCGAATCATTCGGCTACAAACAGGAACTCAACCGGTCCATCTCGACACTGGACTTGGTCGTATACGGCCTGGTCTTCATGGTGCCCATCGCGCCGTGGACGATCTTCGGCACCGTCTACAACAGCGCCGCCGGCATGGTGCCGCTGGTTTACCTCATCGGGCTGATCGCCATGGTGTTCACCGCGCTGGCGTACGCACAGATGGCCAAGTCGTTCCCGCTGGCGGGCTCGGTGTTCGCCTATGTGGGCCGCGGCATCCACCCCGGGCTGGGCTTCTTCGCCGGTTGGGCCATTCTGCTGGACTACCTGCTGATTCCCACCCTGCTCTACGTGTTCGCCGCCGAGTCGATGATCGGCCTGTTCCCCGGAACACCACGCTGGCTGTGGGCGATTGTCTTCGTGATCGTGAACACCGCGATCAATCTGTTGGGCGTGGGCTCACTGAAGATCGTGAACCGCATCTTCCTGGCGCTCGAGCTGGTGTTCCTGGTGGTGTTCGTGGTCATCGCGGTGCGCGCCATCAACGGGCAGTCGCTGCCGAACGTCGGATGGAGCACCACCCCGATCTGGAATTCCGAGGCCATCAGCGCGCCCCTGATCGCGGCCGCCCTGTCGATCGCGGTCTTGAGCTTCCTCGGTTTCGACGGCATCTCCACGCTGGCCGAGGAGTCGACCGGCAAGAAGAACCCGGCCGGGCGGGCCATGATCATCGCCCTGTTCGTGGTCGCGGGGTTGTTCATCACCCAGACCTGGCTGGCCAGCCTGCTCGCCGGCGGCCGCGCGTCGTTCAGCGACGACGAGGTCGGTAACGCCTTCTTCCTGCTGGTGCAGGCGGCCTCCAACACCGGCTGGATGAACGCCTTCTTCGTGGTCAACGTGCTCGCTGTCGGTTTCGCCAACGCGATGGCAGCCCAGGCCGCCACCAGCCGGCTGCTGTTCTCGATGAGCCGCGACCGTCAGCTGCCGGCATTCCTGTCCAACATCAGCTCCCGCAAGGTCCCGTTCGCGGCCGTCCTGGTGGTGAGCGCGCTCAGCCTGGTGCTGGTGCTGTTCTTCGTCGGTCAGATCGGGTTGATCTCGTCCCTGGTGAACTTCGGCGCCCTGTTCGGGTTCTGCCTGCTGCACATCTCGGTGGCCTGGTACTACCTGGTGCGCAAGAAGTCGAAGAACTACCTGTTGCACGGGGTGGTGCCGCTGGTGGGGCTGCTGATCATCGGTTACGTGTTGTTCAACGCCGACCCGCTGGCCAAGATCGGCGGCCTGGTGTGGTTGGCGATCGGCGCAATCGTGTTCGGCATCAACGTGATACGAGGCCGTCGGGCGCCGTTGCCCGTAGAGGGCTAGAAGGCTGACGCGGCGACGACGCTCGGCCTGGGCTTGACCGTGGAAAGCGATATCACCGGCGATATCGCTTTCCACACTCGAGTGCCTAGACCCTGCGCCGCAACTCGCGCACCAGATCCCCACGCTCCCCGACCGTCACCGCACCGACGCCCAACCACGAGGCCATCGACTGCAACTCGGACGCCAGGGCACCGGCCACCCGGGATCGGTCCTGGCCGTCCTCGGCGAACGCGCCCACCACGTGCAGCGCCCCCTCGGTGCGTTTCAGGTCGACCCGGCCGACCAAATCACCGTCGAGCAGGAACGGCCATACGTAGTAACCGAATTGGCGTTTGGGCGCGGGCACGTAGATCTCGATGCGGTACCGGAAGTTGAACAGGCGCTCCACCCGCGGCCGGAAGAAGATCAGCGGGTCGAACGGGCACAGCAGGGCCGTACCCCGGTTCACCCGCGGGATTCGCACCCCGGCCCGCAGATAGGCGGGCGTCCCGTCGATGTCGACGGCTTCCAGCGAGCCCTCCTCGACCAGCGCCGCCACCGTGGGCTTGCTCTGCTTGGGACTCAGCCGGAAGTAGTCCCGCAGATCGGGCTCGGTCGCCACCCCGAGCGCCCCGGCCGCCCGCAGGATCAGTTCACGCAACGCCTGCTCGTCGTCGACCTCGCGGGCCAGCACGTGCGGTGGCAGCACCTTCTCGGTCAGGTCGTAGTGCCGCGCGAAGCCGACCCGGGTGGCGGTGGTGAGCCGGCCCGACGCGAACAGCGCCTCGGCCACCCACTTGGTGTCGCTGCGATCCCACCAGGGGCCCTTGCGGCCCCGCGGTTCGGATTCCAGATACGCCTCGATCTGACCGGCGGTGGACGGCCCCAAGACGTCGATGGCGGCGATGATGTCCTCAGCCAGCCGCTGGTTCTTGCGGACGATCTCGGTGCCCCACCGGCCGTGCGTGTACTCCCGCATCCGCCAACGCAGCAGCGGCCAGTCCTCGACGGCCATCAGCGCCGCCTCGTGCGCCCAATACTCGACCAGCAGGCGCGGCGCCCGCGCGCTGTGGCTCCAGGCGGCCCGGTCCAGCACGTCCCGGTCATAGGCGCCGAGCCGGCTGAACACCGGCGCATAGTGCGCGCGCACCGCGACCGACACCGAATCCAGCTGCAGCACCTGGATCCGGGAGATCAGCCGCTTGAGGTGTGCACGCGTCACCGCGCCCGCCGGCCGGCTGTCGTGGAAACCCTGCGCGGCGACGGCGATGCGACGGGCCTGAGCGACGGTCAGAGAAGGCACCCGGCCATCGTTGCGCATGGCACCGACAACAACGCTCAGCGGTGGTACGAACAGAACCGGTAGCGCAGCCCCGAACCACCGGTCAGCCAGTCCCCGCGGGTCACCGACCAGGAATCGTCGAGGGTGGGCGCGAAGGCATCACCGTCGACGTCGACGTCGATCTCGGTGACCTCGCAGCGGTCGGCCAGCGGCAGCGTCAGCGCGTACAACTGGGCGCCGCCGATCACCCAACCGTGCAGGTCGGTGGGCAGCTCGCCCACCACCTCGGCACCGTCGGCCTGGTACGACGGATCGCGGGTCACCACCACGTTGCGACGGCCGGGCAGGGGGCGCACCTTCGCCGGCAGCGACTCCCAGGTGAGCCTGCCCATGATCACGGTCTGGCCCAGGGTCAGCTCCTTGAACCGGGCCTGGTCCTCGGGCAGCCGCCACGGGATGCCGTTGTCCAGCCCGATCACCCCGGACACCGACTGCGCCCAGATCAGCCTCAGACTCATGATTCGGACCTGCGAGCAGTCCTCATACGGCGACGGGCGCCTTGATCCCGGGATGCGGATCGTAGTTCTTGATCTCGATATCCTCGTAGGTGTAGTCGAAGATCGAATCACGCTGGGCCAGAACAAGTTCCGGATACGGTCGCGGGTCGCGCGAAAGCTGCAGGGTGACCTGTTCGACATGGTTGTCGTAGATGTGGCAGTCCCCGCCGGTCCAGACGAACTCCCCCACGCCCAGGCCGGCCTGGGCCGCCATCATGTGGGTCAGCAGCGCGTAGCTGGCGATGTTGAACGGCACCCCGAGGAACAGGTCGGCGCTGCGCTGGTACAGCTGGCAGCTCAGCCGGCCGTCGGCCACGTAGAACTGGAAGAACGCATGGCACGGCGGCAGCGCCATCTGCGGGATCTCGCCGACGTTCCAGGCCGAGACGATGTTGCGGCGGCTGTCGGGGTCGCGCTTGAGCAACTCCAGCGCGGCGCTGATCTGGTCGATGTGCTCACCCGACGGGGTCGGCCAGGACCGCCACTGCACGCCGTACACCGGGCCCAGATCGCCTGTCTCGGAAGCCCATTCGTCCCAGATCGTGACACCGCGCTCCTGCAGCCAGCGCACGTTGGAATCGCCGCGCAAGAACCACAGCAGCTCGTAGACGATCGACTTGGTGTGCACCTTCTTGGTGGTGATCAACGGAAAACCGGCGGTGAGGTCATAGCGCATCTGGTGCCCGAACAGGCTGCGGGTCCCGGTGCCGGTCCGGTCGGATTTCGGCGTGCCACGCTCCAGCACCAGACGCAGCAGATCCTCGTACGGGGTGGCGATGGGCACGCCCATAGCTTACGTCCGGGACGCAGGAGTAAAACGGACCCCATGCCGATCACCCACGACACCATCACCACCGCCGACGGCACCGCACCGGTCACCGTCGCCACGCCCGAGGGCACCGGCCCCTGGCCCGGCGTCGTCCTGTACCCCGACGCCGGCGGGCTGCGGCCCACCATGGAACAGATGGCGGCCACGCTGGCCGATTTCGGCTATGTCGTGCTGGTGCCCGACGTCTACTACCGCAACCCGGGCTGGGGACCGATCGACCTCAACACCGTGTTCGGCGACCAGGAACTGCGCAAGCAACTCTTCGAGCTGATGGGCACGCTCACCCCGGAGATCATCGCCGCCGACGCCGAGGCGTTCTTCGACTATCTGGAGGCCCGGCCGGACGTGACCGGCACCAAGTTCGGCACCACCGGCTACTGCATGGGGGGACGCGCGTCGCTCATCGTCGCCACCCGGGTGCCCGACCGGGTCGCCGCGGCGCTGTCCTTCCACGGCGGCCGGCTGGCGGTCGCCGACGATCCGGACAGCCCGCATCTGCTCGCGGACAAGATCCAGGCCGTGGTCTATGTGGGCGCCGCCGAGAACGACGGCTCCTTCACCGAGGACGACGGCAAGCGGCTGGCGGACGCGCTGTCCGGCGCCGCCGTCGAGCACACCATCGAGTTCTACCCCGCCGCGCACGGTTTCGCGGTGCCCGACCACCGTGCGGTGTACGACGAGGCCGCCGCGCAGCGGCATTGGGAGGCCACCGAGCGGGTGTTCGGCGCCGCGCTGGCCCCGGCCTGACCCCGGCCGAGCCGGTAAGCGACGATTGACTGCGTGTACGACCAGCCCAGCACCTTCCAGCCCGATCCCAGCGAACCCGGATTTCGCATCGACCCGGTACTCGCGCGCAGCTGGCTGCTGGTCAACGGCGCCCAGTACGACCGTTTCGCACCGGCCGCCCGGTCCCGCGCGGACATCGTGATCCTCGATATCGAGGATGCCGTCGCACCAAAGGACAAGGTGGACGCCCGCGAGAACGTGGTGCGCTGGCTGGCCGACGGCAACACCGATTGGGTCCGGATCAACGGGTTCGGCACCCCGTGGTGGGCCGATGACCTGGAGATGCTGAGCAACACCGGCGTGGGTGGGGTGATGCTCGCCATGGTCGAAGGCGTCGACCACGTCACCGAGACGGCCCGCCGCCTGCCGGACGTGCCGATCGTCGCGCTGGTGGAGACGGCCCGCGGGCTGGAACGCATCACCGAGATCGCGTCGGCCAAGGGCACCTTCCGGCTGGCCTTCGGTATCGGCGACTTCCGCCGCGACACCGGCTTCGGTGACAACCCGGCCACCCTGGCTTACGCCCGGTCCCGGTTCACCATCGCCGCCAAAGCCGCGCAGCTACCCAGCGCCATCGACGGACCTACCGTCGGGTCGAGCGCCCGCAAGCTCAGCGAGGCGACCGCGGTGTCCGCGGAGTTCGGGATGACCGGCAAGATCTGCCTGACCCCCGAGCAATGCCCCACCGTGAACGAAGGTCTCTCCCCCTCACAGGAGGAGATCAGCTGGGCGCGTGAGTTTTTCGCGGAGTTCCAGCGCGACGGCGGGGAGATCCGCAACGGCTCGGACCTGCCGCGCATCGCGCGCGCCAACAAGATCCTGGACCTGGCGAAGGCTTACGGCATCCACGAGTCCGACTTCGGCGACGATCCGGATCACGTGCCGGCGCCGTCGGACACGTTCCACTACTGAGCCACTACCGAGATCGCCGGCGGGAGTGCGCGTACGTGGCCACCGCCCGGATGATCCCGCGCGCGGCGTAGACCGCCGCGAGGATGGACAGCAGGATCAGTACGACGAACATCACCAGCCAGTTGCTGCGGCTGTGGCTGACGTTCCACCACACGATGGTGAACAGCACCGCGCAGACGAACACCACGATGTCGCGCCAGTTGCCGGTGTAGGAGGCCGCGATCGCGCGGATCTCGCGGTTCTTCTCCACCGCGGCGACGATATCGTCGATGCGGGTGTCGATGGAGCGCTGCAGCGCGGCACGGCGTTCCACATCCTCTTCCGGAATGCCTTGCAGCAGTTCCATGTCCGCTTTGATCGAGGCGCGGACATCCGGGCCCTTGAAGGTTCCCGCCGCGATACCGAGCAGCGCGCCGCCGGCGATCGGTGCGGCCCCCAGTGCGAGTTCAGCGATCCCTGGCATAGCGGGGAGCCTACCGCCCGCGTCAGTTTTGACGCAGGGACTCGATCCGGTCGGCCAGCATGGTCGTCCACTCGTCGACATAGTCCTCATCGGGGGTGTCCACGGCGGGCACGTCGAACACGATGCGGGTCATGCGCTTGCCCAGCAGGGCGTTGACCCCGAACGTGGCGATGCGACGCGCGGCCGGCTTACCCAGATCGGGTGCACATGCGCTGACCCAGTCGGTGAGTTCGGTGTACAGGCCGTCGACCAGGGCGGCATAGGCGTCCTGGACGCGGGGTGATTCGGTGGCCGGGGTACGTGCGGCGACCCGGAGGAACTCGGCCTCCCGGTCCAGCACGCTGAGCAGATAGCGGCACAGCAGAGTCAGCTCGGTGCGCAACTCCCCCTGTCCGGCGAACAGGGCGCTGATGTCGCGCATGGCGCGGCGCCGGTCCAGCTGGCGGTCGATCCCCGCGGCGAGCAGGGCTTCCTTGGATTTGAAGTGGTTGTACAGCGCCCCGCAGCCGGGCACCAGGCCCGCGGCCTTCTCGATCTGATTGATGCTGGTGGCCCGGTAGCCCTGCGCGCCGAACAGCCGCATGGCCTCGTTGACCAGTCGTTCCTTCGTCGAAACCTGCACCCTTGACCGTCCATAAGTGAGTACATATATTCGGTAGGACATCACTATAACCCGAGGAGGCCCGATGTCGGGCAGCGAGCGCGCGGTCCCGCACGGACGTGTGCGTCGCACGATGCCGGTGGCGGGGTTCACCGCCCGCGCCGCGGGCGGACGCGTGGTGGCAGCATTACGGGAGAAGGCGGGTGACGCCGGCGCCGTCGAGCGTTTCCACGAACGCACCGCCGAGCGATACGTCGAGTTGCTCGGCCACTCCAAGGGCGTCCTGATGAAGGCCGGCCAGTTGATGTCGATGGTGGACGCCGCGGCCATCGGCGCCGGCGAACTCTCGCCGTATCAGAAGGCACTGACCCGCCTGCAGGCCGATGCGCCGCCGATGGATTCCGCTCTGGCCCATCGTGTTCTGGAAACCGAACTCGGGCGCCCTGCCGGCGAACTGTTCGCCGAGTTCGACAGCGAACCCATGGCGGCGGCCTCCATCGGGCAGGTACACCGCGCGGTGCTGCACGACGGCCGTCGGGTCGCGGTGAAGATCCAGTACCCGGGGGTGGCGCGGGCGATCCGCGACGATCTGTCCAACACCGAACTGCTGTCCACCGTGTTCCGGTTCGCCGCCGGCGCGGCCGGCACGCTGGGCGCGGCCCTGCCCGACATCGGCGAGGCCGCCGCCGAGATCTCGGCGCGCATCTCCGAGGAACTCGACTATCGGCAGGAGGCCGCCCACATCACGGCATTCGCCGACCTGTACCGCGGACACCCGTTCATCCGCGTGCCCGACGTCATCGCCGAGGCCTCCGGCGACCGCGTGCTGACCATGACCTACCTGGACGGGTTGGACTGGGCCGCAGCACAAGACGCGACGCAGGACCTGAAGAACACCTGGGCCGAGGTGATCAGCCGGTTCATCACCGGTTCCTACCGGCACGCCAACCTGTTCCACGCCGACCCGCACCCGGGCAACTACCGGTTCGGCACCGACGGCACCGTCGGCTTCCTCGACTTCGGCTGTGTGAAGGTGCTCACCGAACGCACCCGCCGGAGGATCGTCACGATGCTGCAAGCGGCGATCACCGGCCGCAAGGACGAGTTACGCGCCTCGATGGTCGAAAGTGGCTTCTTCACCGAGGATTCCACCCTGACCGCCGAGGATGCCCACGCCTGGTACGCCGGGATCATCCACGAACTGATCGGTCCGCAACCGGCCACCTACACCGAGCAGGCGTCGGCGCGGGCCATCGAATACCTGGTCGACGTCCGCGCCGCCGACCATCCGCTGCGGCGGATGTCGGTGCCGCCGGATTTCGTCTTCTTCTCCCGGCTCAACCTCTCGATGAACGCGATCTTCACCACGCTGCACGCCACGTTCAACGCCCGCGACTCCGTCGACGACATGGACGGATTGGCCGAACCCACCAGCGACCTGGGCCGCCGGCACATCGCCTGGGTCCGGGAACGCGGCCTGCCGTTCGGATTGGATCACCATGACCAGCGCTGAGATTCGTTCCGCCCGGCTGCCCTGGGACGCCGCCGATCCGTACCCGTTCTACGAGAGCCGGCGCCGGCACGGCAACGTGGTGTGGGACGACACCGCCCAGGCCTGGCTGGTGCTGGGGTATGACGCGGCCCGCCAGGTACTCGGGGGAACCGGCTGGACCAGCGACCCGTTCGCCAACGCTCTGGCGCAGGCGTCCGCGGACGTCGTCGGCCGCGAATTCGCGCGGTCCTCCATGCTTTTCGCCGACGGTGACGTACACCGACGGTTGCGCGGATCGGTCCGCGACGTCTTCACCCGCGGTTTCGTCGCCGACCTCGGCGCCGGGGTGCAGTCGATCGCCGACAGCCTGATCGAACATCAGCCGGCGGCAACCGAATTCGACTTCATGGCCGAGATCGCCCTGCCGCTGCCCATCGCCGTCATCAGCGCCTGGCTGGACCTGGACAGCGAGGCCGCCCACCTGCTGCGCGAGGTGTCCCCCGTCATCATCCGGATGCTCGGCACGCTGGCCGAGCCGGACGAGATGGCCGCGGGGACGGCCGCTTCGGCCACGCTGATGGCGGAGTTCCTACCCACCGCGGCCGACCGGCGCGCACATCCGGGTGATGACCTGTTCAGCTTCATCGCCGGGGATCCGACCCTGTCGCTCGACGAGGTGGTGACGACCGCCATCCTGATCGCCGTTGCCGGTCACGAGACCACCGCAAATCTGCTCGGCGCGGCCATGCTCACGCTGCTCACCCCGGATGCCGACGGCACCCGGATCGCCGATCGCATCGAGCCGGCGGACCCGGCGGTGGTGGCCGAGCTGATCCGGCTGGACGCGCCGGTGCAGTCCACCGTGCGCACCGCCACCAGCAGGCAGCACCTCGACGGAGTCACCATCGAGGCCGGCCAGAGTGTGCTCGTGGCGGTCGCCGCCGCCAATCGCGACCCCGCGGTGTTCGACGAACCCGGCCGGTTCCGGCTGGATCGCGTTGCGCCCGCGCCGCTGTCGTTCGGGTACGGCGCGCACTACTGCCTGGGCGCGGCGCTGGCCCAGCTCGAGCTGTCCATCGCCCTGCCCAGGCTCCTGTCCCGCCGCCCCGCGTTGGCCGGCCCGGTGAGCTGGCGGGACACGCCGGCCATCCGCGGCCCACTGACCGTGCCGATGGTGTTCGGCGGTACCTAGTGCGGGTTTTCGTCACCGGTGGGACCGGCGCCATCGGTACGTACACGGTGCCGGCGCTGATCGCCGCCGGCCACACCGTGTCGGCGCTGGCCCGCAGCGACGCGACGGCCGCCGCGCTGCGCGCCCACGGCGCCACGCCGGTGCGGGTCTCACTGTTCGACCGCGACGGCCTGACCGCGGCCTTCACCGGTCACGACGCCGTGGCGAACCTGGCCTCCGCGCTGCCGTCGACGCGGCGGTTCCTGCTGAAATCGGCGTGGACACAATGCCACCGGATCCGGCGGGACGGATCGGCCGCCGTGGTCGACGCCGCGGCTGCCGCCGGCGTCGGGCGGGTGATCCAGGAGTCGGTGGTGATGATCTACCGCGACGGCGGTGACCAGTGGATCGACGAAAGCTGGCCCACACAGCGGTATTTCATCGCCGAGGGCAACCATGCCGCCGAGGACAGTGCCCGCCGGTTCGGGCCGGGTGCGGTGATCCTGCGGTTCGGGATGTTCTACGGGCCCGGCGCCGCGCACAGCGAGGAACTGATGTCCTTGGCGCGCCGCCACATCGGGTTCGCGGCTGGCCGGCCGCAGAGCTACGTGTCTTCCATCCAGCTCGCCGACGCGGCCGACGCCGTGGTGGCCGCCCTGGACTGTGCCGGCGGCACCTACAACATCGTCGACGACGAGCCCGTCACCGCCGGCGACAACATGCGGGCGATGGCCTCGGCGGTCGGCGCCGGTCCATGGCTGCACGGACCCGGCCGCGCCGCCCTGCTCCTGGGCGACCGGTCCACCTCGATGACACGCTCGCTGCGCGTCCGCAACGCCCGGTTCCGGGCGGCCACCGGGTGGTCGCCGCGGTATCCCAGCGTGCGCGAGGGTTATCGGGCCATGGCTCAGTCGCTCATCAGCTGAGCGGCCACCGTCGCGCCGAGATTCCAGCACGCCTCCAGATCGGCCTTGCCCGGTTTACCCGAAACCACCACGTACTCGGCCGCTTTCACCCAGCCCAGCCCGGCGGTGATGCCGGTGACGGCGCGTTCGGCACCTTCGGTGCCTTCGTTGCCGTGCAACCACAAGCCGAATGGCCGGCCGCGGGTGGAATCCAGGATCTGGTAGTACGACTCGTCGAAGGCATGCTTGAGCGCGCCACTGAGATAACCCAGGTTCACCGGGCTGCCGAGCAGATAGCCGTCGGCCGACAGCATGTCCACCGGCGACACCGTCAGCGCCGGCCGGCGCACCACTTCGACCCCCTCGATGTCCGGGTCGGTCGCCCCGGCCAGCACCGCCTCGAACATCTCCTGGCAGTGCGGCGAGGGTGTGTGGTGCACGACGAGCAGCCTCATGCCCGGTGCACCGCTCGCTCCATCTCGACGGCCGTACGCATGGTCTCGCGCGCGCGGCTGCGGTCCCCGGCGTAGTCGTAGGCGCGGGCCAGCCGATACCAGCGCACCCAGTTGTCCCGATCGGCCTCGAGTTCGTCGCGCACCGTCGCGAACAGTTCGTCGGCCGCGCTTCGGTCGATCCGGCCGGACGGCATCCGCGCCAGCGCGCTGACGTCGAGCTCCATGCCGCTCTCCCGGGCCAGCCGGGCCAGCCGCTGATGCGCGAAGCCGGCCCGCAGCGTGCTCACCAGCGCCCACACCCCGACGATCGGCAACAACAGCAGCGCGACACCCAGCCCGATGGCCGCCCACTCCCCCGACGCCAGGAAGGCGAACGCGATCCGGCCCAGCATCACGAAGTAGACGACCATCGCGACACACATGAAGCCGATCAGCAGCTGGATGCGCAGGCTGCGAAGGCCGGCCTGGCTGTCCGGGTGGGCCATCAGAGATCGAGGAGCGGTTCGATGCCGACGGTCAAGCCGGGGAACTGGGCGACCTTGCGGACCCCGAGCAGCACGCCCGGTACGAACGACGTGCGATCCAGGCTGTCGTGCCGGATGGTCAGCGTCTCACCGGTGGTGCCGAACAGCACCTCCTGGTGGGCGACCAGCCCGGCCAGCCGGATCGAATGCACCGGGATGCCGTCGACGTCGGCGCCGCGGGCACCGGCGAGTCCGGTGCTGGTGGCATCGGGGTTGGGCGGCAACCCTTTCCGGGCCTCGGCGATGAGCTTGGCGGTGCGCGCGGCGGTGCCCGACGGCGCATCGGCCTTGTGCGGGTGATGCAGTTCGATGACCTCGACGGACTCGAAGTGCCGCGCGGCCTGCTTGGCGAAGTGCATCGTCAGCACGGCGCCGATGGCGAAGTTCGGGGCGATGAGCACCGAGACGCCGGGTGTGGCGTCCAGCCAGGCGCGCACCTGGGCGATGCGCTCGTCGGTGAAGCCGGTGGTTCCGACGACGGCGTGAATACCGTTGTCGATCAAGAACTTCAGATTGTCCATCACCACATCGGGGTGGGTGAAGTCGATGACCACCTCGGTGTTGGTGTCGGTCAGCGTGGTCAGGGCGTCACCGGCGTCGACCTCGGCCGACAGTTCCAGGTCGGCGGCGTCCTGGACCGCGGCCACCATGGTCGCGCCGACCTTGCCCTTGGCACCCAATACTCCCACTCGCATGGGGGCAGCCTACTGCGGTGGCCGTACCGTGGGATCATGCGCCTGCACCCCGCCGCCCTGCCCATCACGGTGGCCGCTCTGGCCGTGGCCGGCTGTTCGGGCACCGCCGCGGCGGAGCAGGGCGACGACCTGGACGGCCGGACCTTCGTCTCGGTGGCCGTGGCCGGCGAGCCGATTCCCGGTGGCGGGCCGTTGACCGTGGCCTTCATCGACGGGCAGATCCGCACGTTCGCCGGCTGCAATCACGGGTCCGGTCCCGTCGATCTCGCCGACGGCCGGATCGTCACCCAGCTGGCCAGCACGATGATGGCCTGCCCGCCGCCGGTCGGCGATGCCGACGCCTGGGTGGACCGGTTGTTCCAGGCGCAGCCGTCGTGGACGGTGTCCGGGGACACCCTCACGCTGCACGGCCCGGCGACGACGGTGACGCTGCGGGACAAGTCGGTGGTGAACCCGGACCGTCCGCTGATCGACACCAGTTGGCGGGTGGACACCCTGCTCACCGGGCAGGCGGCCATGACATCGGTGGCGCTGGAAGCGGCGAGGCCCGGGCTGAGCCTGCGCCCTGACGGGACCGTCACCGGCTGGACCGGATGCAACACCTTCTACGGCCGGGCCGACGTCACCGGTGACACCGTGACCTTCGGGCCACTGAACCGCAGCGGCCCGGCGTGTGCCGGTGAGGTCGGCGACATCGAACGGTCGATCCTGCGGGTGCTCACCGGTTCGGTCACGGCGTCGATCGACGCCGACCGCCTGACCCTGACCGGCGCCGAAGGCAACGGATTGGTGCTGCGCGCCGAGTAGCATCTCGCCATGCGTGGCGCGAAGATCCTCATCACCGGACCGACCGGACAGGTCGCCGCACCGCTGGCGATATCGCTGGCCGCCGAGAACGAGGTGTGGGGCATCGCCCGGTTCACCGACGCCGCGGCCCGGGAGAACCTGGAGCGGGCCGGGGTTCGCTGCGTGCCGGTGAATCTGGCCGCGGGCGACTTCAGCGGTGTGCCCGCGGATTTCGACTACGTCCTCAATCTGGCGGTCGCCAAGAGCGGACGCTGGGACAAAGATCTGGCGGCCAACGCCGAATCGGTGGGCCTGCTGATGGCGCACTGCGCCGATGCGAAGGCGTTCCTGCACTGTTCGTCGGCCGCGGTCTACGATCCGCCCGACGACGACCCCCGCACCGAGTCGGCCGCGCTCGGCGACAACCACAAGTCGATGCTGCCGACCTACTCCATCTCCAAGATCGCCGGCGAGGTGGTGGCGCGGACCATGTCGCGCGCGCTCGGGGTGCCGACGGTGATCGCACGGCTCAATGTGCCGTACGGCGACAACGGGGGCTGGCCGTTCTATCACATGGAGATGATGCGCACCGGCATCCCGATCCCGGTTCCGCCCGGCGGGCCCGCCTATTACAACCCCATCCACCAGGACGACATTCTGGCGATGCTGCCACGCATGCTCGCCGCCGCGTCGGTGCCGGCGACGACGGTCAACTGGTGTGGTGATCAGACGGTGAGTTTGCAGCAGTGGTGCACCTTCATCGGCGAACTGGTCGGCAGCGAGCCGGTGTTCGACGTGAGCGAGCAGGCCCTGCGCGGTGGCCCCACCGACACGACACTGATGCGTGAACTGGTCGGCACCACCGCGGTGGACTGGCGCGACGGTATCCGCCGGATGGTGGCCGCGTTCCACCCGGAGCTGGTGTCCCGCTAGAGCGGCGAGGCACCGCGCAGGTGCTCGAAGATCAGCGAGGTCTGCGTGCCGGCCACGTCGGCGTCGGCGTTGAGGTTCTCCACCACGAACGACCGCAGGTCCTCGGTGTCGCGAGCGGCGACGTGCAGGATGAAGTCGTCACCGCCGGCCAGGAAGTACACGTCCATCACCTGGGGCCGCTTGCGGATCTGGGCGATGAAGTCGCGGATGCGCCCGCGTGCGTGCGATTGCAGGCTCACCGAGATCATGGCCTGCATGGTCAGCCCCACCGCGGCCGGGTCGATATCGGTGTAGAAACCGCGGATCACCCCGATCTCCTGGAGCCGGCGCAGCCGGCCGTGACAGGTGGAGGGGGCGATGCCCACGATCTCGGCCAGCGCGCTGTTGGAGATGCGGGCATCGGCATGCAGGGCCAGCAGCATCCGCCGGTCGATGTCGTCGAGCTCGGCGGGCCGAACATCCTTCGGCCCGGGAGCCAGACGCGCGCGCGCCGACGGTGATTGTTCACGCATGCCGCGATCTTAGCGAATTAACATCAGAGTCATTGCCCAAGGGCCGAAGGTTCTTCACACTGATACGAGAAATCACCGGTCCACCCAGGAGCATGAAATGCGCGTCGGCATCCCGACCGAAATCAAGAACAACGAGTTCCGCGTCGCCATCACCCCCGCGGGTGTGGCCGAACTGACCCGCCGCGGTCACGACGTGCTGATCCAGGCCGGCGCCGGCGAGGGCTCGGCGCTGTCGGACAGCGATTACAAGGCCGTCGGCGCCCAGATCGTGGCGACCGCCGACCAGGTGTGGGCCGAGGCCGATCTGCTGCTCAAGGTCAAGGAGCCCATCGAGGCCGAATACGCCCGCCTGCGCAAGGGCCAGACCCTGTTCACGTACCTGCACCTGGCCGCGTCCAAGCCGTGCACCGATGCACTGCTCGCCTCGGGCACCACCTCGATCGCGTACGAGACGGTGCAGACCGCCGAGGGAGCACTGCCGCTGCTGGCCCCGATGAGTGAGGTCGCGGGCCGGCTGTCCGCCCAGGTCGGCGCCTACCATCTGATGCGCACCCAGGGCGGCCGCGGCGTCCTGATGGGCGGCGTGCCCGGTGTCGCCCCGGCCAAGGTCGTCGTCATCGGCGGCGGCATGGCCGGCGACAACGCTGCCGCCGTCGCCTGGGGCATGGGCGCCCATGTCACGGTGTTCGACCTGAACGTCAACACCCTGCGCAAGATCGACGCCGAGTACGGCGGCGCCATCGAGACCCGTTACTCGTCCAGCCTGGACCTGGAAGAGGCCGTCAAGCAGGCCGACCTGGTGATCGGTGCGGTGCTGGTGCCCGGCGCCAAGGCACCCAAGCTTGTCACCAATGCGACTGTGGCACAGATGAAGTCCGGCGCGGTGCTGGTCGACATCGCGATCGACCAGGGGGGCTGCTTCGAGGATTCGCGGCCCACCACGCACGACGACCCCACCTTCGCCGTGCACGACACCGTCTTCTACTGTGTCGCCAACATGCCCGGCGCGGTGCCGCGCACGTCGACCTACGCGCTGACCAACGCGACCATGCCGTACGTGCTCAAGCTGGCCGACAAGGGCTGGCGGGCAGCCTGTGCCGCCGACACCGCACTGGCCAAGGGCCTGTCCACCCACGAGGGCGCACTGCTCAACGAGCACGTCGCCCACGACCTCGACCTGCCGTTCACCGATCCGGCGACCGTGCTGGCCTGACCTTTTCACCCCTACCGTCGCCCGGCTGGATCTTCCGGCCGGGCGACGAGTGCGTTCACGGGTGGTTCGGGTCCAGCAGGTACGGCAACACCAGGCCGACGAGCTCGCCGATCAGCGGACGCAGCCCGGCGGCTTTCGGATCGTCGGCGGCCGAGCGCGTCATGATCGCCAGTAGCACCCGCCGGCCGTCGGGCCCGTAGGCGACGCCGACATCGTTGGTACTGCCATAGTCGCCGCTGCCGGTCTTGTCCGCCGTGGTCCACCCCTGGGGCAGGCCGGCCCGCATGCTCGACGTCTCGTTGGCCCGCATCCACTGTTCCAGCAGCGACCGCTGCGGCGGTGCCAACGCATCACCGGTGAGCAGCGCGCGGTACCCACCGGCCAGCGCGGCGGGGGTGCTGGTGTCCCGGGGATCACCGGGAACGGCCGAGTTGAGTTCGGTCTCCCAGCGGTCCAACCGGCTACGCTCATCCCCGATGCTGCGGGCGAACGCGGTGATCGCCGGCGGACCGCCGAGCCGCTTGAGCAACAGATTCGCCGCCGTGTTGTCGCTGACCTGCAGCGCCGCCTGGCACAGGTCGGCAAGCGTCATCTCGGTGCCCGCTCGCGGCCCGGTCCGCGGTGAGTTCGCGACCACCGCGGCCGGATCGACGTATTCGGTTGCGTCCAGCGGGAATTCACCGCGTTCGACACCCCGCAATATCCGGCCGGCCGCGTAGGCCTTGAACGTCGAACACATGGCGAAGGACTCGTCGGCGCGGTGCGACACCGCGCCCGGCCCGTCCAGATCCACCGCCGACAACCCGATTTTGGCACCGTGGCGACGCTCCAACGCCGCGATCCGCTGATCGAGCGGGGTTCCGGGGTCGGCGTGCACCGGCGCACTGGTGCACACGGCCGCGGCGAAGGTCAGGCCACCGATGAGAGCGCTACGTCGCGACAGTCGCATGCCCCCGACTCTACCGATCAGCCGGCGATATTCCGGAGACGTTGCGGCAGCGAGCGTTTCGACTTGTGCGGACCCAGCACCGCGGCACCCAGCGGTTTGGTCAGCAGCTTGCGCGCCACCGCGTTGACCTCGTCCAGGGTCACCGCGTCGATCTGCGCCAGGGTCTGGGCGATGGTGCGATGCGCACCGTAGTTGAGTTCACTGCGGCCCATCCGGTGCATCCGTGAGCCCGAATCCTCCAGGCCCAGTACCAATCCGCCGCGCAGCGAGCCCTTGGCGATCCGGCATTCGGCCTCGGTGATACCGTCGCGGGCCACCTCGGCGAGCACATCGGTGGCCAGCCGCACCACCTCGTCGAAACGCTCCGGCAGGCACCCGGCGTACACCGACAGCGCACCGGCGTCGGAGAACATGTCGATGGTCGAGTACACCGAGTACGCCAGCCCCCGGGTTTCCCGGATCTGTTGGAACAGGCGGGAACTCAGTCCCCCGCCGATCGCGTTGTTCAGCACCGACAACGCCCAGCGGTGTTCCCAGTACCGCCCCGGGGTACGCACACCGGCCAGCACGTGGCTCTGCTCCGAGTCCCGGTTGACCAGCAGCAGACCCGGCCGTCCGGGGACGCGACCGGTGCCCTTGCGGTGCGGCTGCGGGCTGCGCCCGGCCACCAGGTGCGGGCCGAAGTACTCCCGGGCCAGCGCGACCACGTGCTTGTGATCGATGTTGCCGGCCACGGCGAGCACCATGCGTTCGGGCGTGTACCTGCGGACGTGGAAGGAATGCAGCTGCGCACGGGTCATCGCCTCGATGGACTCCGTGCTGCCGATCACCGGACGGCCGACCGGGTGATCGCCGAACATGGCGGTGAGGAACACGTCGCCGAGGGTGTCTTCCGGATCGTCGTCACGCATGGCGATCTCTTCGAGCACCACGTCGCGTTCCACCTCGACGTCCTCGGGGGCGCAGCGGCCGCGCAGCACGACATCGGCCACCAGGTCGACCGCGAGTTCCACGTCGGTGTCCAGCACATGCGCGTAGTAGCAGGTGTGCTCGCGCGCGGTGAACGCGTTGAGCTCGCCGCCCACCGCGTCCACCGACTGCGCGATGTCGACCGCCGAGCGCGTCGGCGTCGACTTGAACAGCAGATGCTCCAGGAAGTGCGCGGCGCCGGCCACCGACGGGCCCTCGTCACGGGATCCGACCCCGACCCACACCCCGACCGATGCCGAATGCACCGACGGGATGTACTCGGTGACCACCCGCAACCCTCCGGGCAGCGTGGTGGTCCGCACTGCCTCGGAGGTTTGCGCGCCGCCGGAACCGCGACGCAATCCCGAACTACGCGTCAGCGGTCGCGGCATCGGCGGGTGCGTCGGCGGGCGCCTCGGCGCCGGCCTCGCCCTCCTCGGCGACCAGGACCAACGAGATCTTGCCGCGGTTGTCGATGTCGGCGATCTCGACGCGCAGCTTGTCACCGACCTTGACCACATCCTCGACCTTGGCGATGCGCTTGCCGCGGCCCAGCTTGCTGATGTGCACCAGGCCGTCGCGGCCCGGAAGTAGCGACACGAAGGCGCCGAAGTCGGTGGTCTTGACGACCGTGCCGAGGAACCGCTCGCCGACCTTGGGCAGCTGCGGGTTGGCGATGGCGTTGATCTTGTCGATCGCGGCCTGGGCCGCCTCGCCGTTGCTGGCGCCGACGAACACGGTGCCGTCGTCCTCGATGGAGATGGAGGCGCCGGTCTCCTCGGTGATCGAGTTGATCATCTTGCCCTTGGGCCCGATCACCTCGCCGATCTTGTCGACCGGCACCTTGATGGTGGTGATCCGCGGCGCGTACGGGCTCATCTCGTCGGGCTCGTCGATGGCCTCGGCCATCACCTCGAGGATGGTGGTGCGGGCATCCTTGGCCTGGCTCAGCGCACCGGCCAGCACCTGGGACGGGATACCGTCCAGCTTGGTGTCCAGCTGCAGCGCGGTGACGAAGTCCTTGGTGCCGGCGACCTTGAAGTCCATGTCGCCGAAGGCATCCTCGGCGCCCAGGATGTCGGTCAACGCGACGTAACGGGTTTCACCGTCAACCTCGTCGGACACCAGGCCCATGGCAATACCGGCCACCGGCGCCTTCAGCGGCACACCGGCGTTCAGCAGCGACAGCGTCGAGGCGCACACCGAGCCCATCGAGGTGGAACCGTTGGAGCCCAACGCTTCCGACACCTGACGGATGGCGTAGGGGAACTCTTCGACGGACGGCAGCACCGGCATCAGGGCGCGCTCGGCCAGCGCGCCGTGGCCGATCTCGCGGCGCTTGGGCGAACCCACCCGACCGGTCTCACCGGTCGAGAACGGCGGGAAGTTGTAGTGGTGCATGTAGCGCTTGGTGGTCTCCGGCCCCAGCGAGTCGATCTGCTGGGCCATCTTGACCATGTCCAGCGTGGTGACACCCATGATCTGGGTCTCGCCGCGCTCGAACAGGGCGCTGCCGTGGGCCCGCGGGATGACCGCGACCTCGGCGCTCAGCGCCCGGATGTCGGTGATGCCGCGGCCGTCGATCCGGAAGTGATCGGTCAGGATCCGCTGGCGCACAAGCTTTTTGGTCAGCGAGCGGTAGGCCGCGCCGATCTCCTTCTCGCGGCCGGCAAAAGTCTCGGCCAGGCGTTCGAGCACCTCGCCCTTGATCTCGTCGGTGCGGGCGTCGCGCTCGGCCTTGCCCGCGATCGACAGCGCCTCGGACAGCGCGTCGGTGGCCACCGCGGCCACGGCGTCGAAGGCGTCGTCGGCGTAGTCCGGGAACAGCGGATAGTCGGCGGTTTCCTTGCCCGCGGCGGCGTGCAGCTCTTCCTGCGCCTTGCACAGCGTGGCGATGAACGGCTTGGCGGCCTCCAGGCCCTCGGCCACCACGGCTTCCGTCGGCGCCCCGGCGCCACCGTTGATCAGTTCGATGACATTGTCGGTGGCCTCGGCCTCGACCATCATGATCGCCACGTCTTTTTCGGAGCCGTCACCCACCACACGGCCGGCGACCACCATGTCGAACACGGCCTTCTCCAGCTGCTCGACGGTGGGGAACGCCACCCACTGGCCCTCGATCAATGCGACGCGCACGCCGCCGACGGGGCCGGAGAACGGCAGACCGGCGATCTGGGTCGACGCGGAGGCGGCGTTGATGGCCAGCACGTCGTACAGATCCTTGGGATCCAGGCTCAGCACGGTGACCACGACCTGGATCTCGTTGCGCAGCCCCGACACGAAGGTGGGGCGCAGCGGCCGGTCGATCAGCCGGCAGGTCAGGATCGCGTCGGTGGAGGGCCGGCCCTCACGACGGAAGAACGAGCCGGGGATGCGTCCCGCGGCGTACATCCGCTCCTCGACGTCGATGGTGAGCGGGAAGAAGTCGAAGTGATCCTTCGGGGTCTTGCTCGCGGTGGTGGCGCTGAGCAGCATGGTCTCGTCGTCGAGGTAGGCGACGACGGAGCCGGCGGCCTGCCGGGCCAACCGGCCGGTCTCGAAGCGGATGGTGCGGGTGCCGAAGCTCCCGTTGTCGATGACGGCGGTCGATTCGAAGACGCCTTCGTCGGTTTCAACTGCAGACATAGGTGTCCGTACAGCCTCTCTGTCGGGTATTCAACTGTTTCGCGCGTCGAGCGCAACAGATTCCCGTCCTGGATGCGGCTACGGCCGTCGATCGAAGCGGCCGGGAGTCAGAATTCCCGGCAGCCACTACCGAAGACCGCCCGATCCCTCGGACGATGCGTGACGCGCAGGAACGGTGCGCGCTTCACACGCGCGAACCGCACCAAAGTGTCAAGGCCTGTGGCCTAAAACATCCCCATGCTACACCGCGACGTTGCCGCCCCCGTCAGGCGACGTCCTCGACGCACACGGTGAACTCTCGTTGGTCATAGGGGTAACCGATCCCGCTGGCGCACTGGTCGACATTGGCCACGCCCTGCAGGATCTGTGTCGCCCGCTGCCGGTGCGGCTGAGCGGTGTCGCCACAGTCGACGCGGACGGGGTCACGACCGTGGTCCGGGTCGATGCTCATGCAGCCACCGGCCACCCAGTCGATATCCATGCAGATGGTGCCGCCCACGTCACCGAAGGTGCTGTGCATGGAGTAGTACGAGTCGACGTCGGTCGGGCAGTCGTCACCGGTGGCGACGGCAGCGACGACCTTGTAATTGGACTCCGGACTACCGCACTGTGCCTTGATGGCCTCCGGGCGGTCGACCGGTCCACCGACCTTCAGGCAGTCGCCGGCGCGCAGATCCGCGGCGGCGGCCGACGAACAGCCGGTGGCCAGTCCCCCCAACAAGCAGAACGCGGCCAGACCGGCCGCGGCCCCGGGAGTCAGCGACGCAGACCGAGGCGCTCGATCAGCGACCGGTAACGCTCGACGTCGACCTGCGCGACGTACTTGAGCAGCCGGCGCCGGCGACCGACCAGCAGCAGCAGCCCCCGCCGCGAGTGGTGGTCGTGCTTGTGCAGCTTGAGGTGTTCGGTGAGGTCGGAGATCCGCTTGGTCAGCAGAGCAACCTGAGCCTCCGGCGAGCCGGTGTCGGTGTCATGCAGGCCGTACTGGCCGAGGATTTCCTTCTTCTGTTCGGCAGTGAGCGCCACGAATACAACTCCATCAAAAAGGTCCGCGAGGATCATCTGGGGCGCGGCCGCCGCGAACTGCAGCACGCGCTGGGTCGCCGGGAAGTCTAGCAGCACCCTACTGCGCAGCAAGAATCGTGCGGGCCCGGGCGGTATCGCCCTGCATCGCGACGATCAGGTCGTCCACCGAGTCGAATTTCTCCTGGCCACGGATGCGGGCCACGAAGTCGACGGCGACGTGCTGGCCGTACAGGTCGGCCTCGGTGTCCAGTACGAACGCCTCGACGGTGCGGGTGCGTCCGGAGAAGGTCGGGTTGGTGCCCACTGACACCGCCGCCTGATAGCGCTGCCCGGGTGTCACGGTGCCGACCACCGGGCCGTGGCCCAGGACGGTGAACCAGGCCGCGTACACCCCGTCGGCCGGGATGGCCGAATGCATGGGCGGCGCCACGTTGGCGGTCGGGAAGCCGAGCACCCGGCCGCGGCCGTCACCGCGCACCACCACGCCTTCGACCCGGTGCGGGCGGCCCAGCGCCTCGGCCGCGGCCACCACGTCGCCGGCGTCCACACAGGAGCGGATGTAGGTCGAGGAGAACGTCACCGTCTCGTCGCGGTTGGTCGCGGCCGCCGCGGAGATTTCGGAAACCAGCGACATCCCCTCGACGGCGAAGCCGAATCGCTCGCCCGCCTTGCGCAGCAGTTCGACGTTGCCGGCCGCCTTCTTGCCGAAGGTGAAGTTCTCACCGACCACGACCTCCACCACGTGCAGGCTTTCCACCAGGAGTTCGTGGATGTAGCGCTCGGGCGTCAGTTTCATGAAATCGGCGGTGAACGGCATCACCAGGAACACGTCCACGCCGGTCTCCTCGACCAGCTCGGCGCGCCGGGTCAGGGTGGTCAGCTGCGCGGGATGGCTGCCGGGGAACACCACTTCCATGGGGTGCGGATCGAAGGTCATCAGCACCGTCGGCACGCCGCGCGAGCGGCCGGATTTGACCGCGTGGCTGATCAGTTCGGCGTGACCACGGTGCACCCCGTCGAACACACCGATCGTGATGACACATCGCCCCCAGTCCGTGGGGATGTCTTCCAGGCCCCGCCACCGCTGCACAGCGCAAGCCTACGGCGCGCCGGCCGTGCCGTCTGCGCTGGATCCCCGGATCAGGTGACGATTGCCTAAACTTTGTCGGTGTGAGGCCCCAGTGAGTCCCAACGGCACCCCGCAAGACCTGACGACGGTTGCGCAGGACTACCTCAAAGTCATCTGGACCGCCCAGGAGTGGTCCAGGGAGAAGGTGAGCACCAAGTTGCTCGCCGAACGGATCGGGGTGTCGGCGAGCACGGCCTCGGAATCCATCCGCAAGCTCGCCGACCAGGGCCTGGTCGATCACGAGAAGTACGGGGCGGTGACGCTCACCGAGGCCGGGCGGCGCGCGGCGCTGGCCATGGTGCGCAGGCACCGGCTGATGGAGACCTTCCTGGTGCGCGAACTCGGCTACGGCTGGGACGAGGTGCACGACGAGGCCGAGATCCTAGAGCACGCCGTGTCCGACCGGATGCTGGACCGGATCGACGCGAAACTCGGATATCCGACCCGGGATCCGCACGGGGATCCGATCCCGGCGGCCGACGGCCGGGTGCCGACCCCGCCGGCGCGGCAGCTGTCGGCGTGTCATGACGGCGAAACCGGGACGGTGGCCCGGATTTCGGACGCCGATCCCGAGATGCTGCGCTATTTCGACAGCGTCGGTATCAGTCTGGACTCGCGGCTGCGGGTGCTGGCCCGGCGCGACTTCGCCGGCATGATCTCGGTGGGCATCGAGTCGACCGACGGCTCGACCGATGGCTCGACCGATGTCGAGGCCACGGTGGATTTGGGAAGTCCTGCTGCGCAGGCGATCTGGGTTGTCCCCTAGGGTTCGATCAGCGAACCGAGTGCACCAGGCGCAACTGTGGGCGGGCCGCAACGGCCTGCGCCTGCGCCTGCCGGGCCAACCCGTCGAGGCCGGCCAGACTGCCGATCAACTGGCACACGCCGTCGGCTTCGACGGCATCGAGGATCGCCGGGCTCAGCAAGGCACCGCTGAACTGCCCGCTGGCGGTGATCCACGACCCGGAGCCCGCGGGTGAGAGCCGGAACATCAACCGCACCGACAACCCCTGCAGGCCCGTGCCGGCCAACTCGATGCGGGCGCCGTCGTCAACGATCTCGACCACCCAGTCCAGGGTGTCGGTGATGCCCAGCATGCAGATCTTGGCGCTCAGCCGGGTGCCGACCTCCAGGCTGTCCGGCGGTTCGGCGACCCAGCTGTCGTGCACGGCGAACCACTGGTCCCAGGTGCGCGGATCGGTGAGCACCTGCCACACCGCGGCCGGCGCGGCGACCAGGTGTGATGCGGCGTCGATATGCCCGATCTGCACCTCACGCTCGCGGTGCGAGAAGATGCGTGCGCCATCGCGCTTGGGCGCCGCTCGCCGTCCATCCGCGGCATAACCGAACCACTCGGAGGGATACGCAGGCAGCTGCACTGTCATATCTGAAACAACGCACCGCGAATAACCGCGGTTCCCAGGAATTGTTGTGGCCGTGGTCTCGAATTGATCACGAAGCGGAAAGCGCCACACCGCAAACCGCATGCTCACCACCGGTCACGTCGGTTGCAGCAGCCACACCGGCCACAGGATCACAGGGTGGCCGGCCGGAGTACGACCACCGATGAGGTGCGCGATGCGCCGTCCCGCAGCAGCGCGATGACCTGGCCGTCCGGCGCGGTGGCCGCGTACACCCCGTCGATCCCCGCGGGCCCCAGCGCCCGACCGTGCCGCGCGTCCTCGGTTTCGGCGGCGGTCAGGTCGCGGCGCGGGAAGCCCAGCAGGCAGGCCTCGTCCAGGCCGTAGGACAACCGCGCGTCGGCTTCCAACTGTTCGATGGTGCGGGCCTCGTCCAGGCCGTACCGGCCGACCTTGGTGCGGCGCAGCGCCGTCAGGTGCCCACCGACACCCAGGGCGGCACCGACATCGCGGGCCAGCGCCCGGATGTAGGTGCCCGACGAGCAGTCCACCTCGACGTCGACATCGACGAAGGTATCCAGCCTGCGCACCGCCAGCACGTCGAACCGGTCGATGCGCACCGGCCGGGCGGCCAGCTCGACGGTCTGGCCTTCGCGCGCCAACTTGTAGGCGCGCTGGCCCGCCACCTTGATGGCACTGACCGCCGAGGGCACCTGCTCGATGTCGCCGCGTAGCGCGGCCACCGCCGCCTCGATCGCGTCATCGGTGACGTGCGCCGCGGAAACATCCTGCAGCACCTCACCTTCGGCGTCTTCGGTGGACGTCGTGCGGCCGAGGCGGATCGTGGCCGCATAGGACTTGTCGGTGGCGGTGAGCAGTCCGAGGATCTTGGTGGCCCGTTCGATACCGACCACCAGCACCCCGGTGGCCATCGGATCCAACGTCCCCGCGTGTCCCACCTTGCGGGTGCCGAAGAACCGCCGGCACCGCCCGACGACGTCGTGGCTGGTGAGGCCGGCGGGCTTGTCGACGATCACCAGACCGGGTGCCGGACTCACAGGGTGATCGCCGTCAGTGCGATTCCGTCGGCCACCGACCAGCGCCCGGACAGCGCGGTCAGCGGAGGACCGGACTCGGCGGCCGGATCGATCAGGATCCGCGACTCGAAAGTCCCTGCCGCACCGGACGAATCGGGGGTGAACGTGATGTGGGCATCCTCGAAGCCGAGCCACCGGTGCGTCAGCGGGAACCAGGCCTTGTAGGTGGCCTCTTTGGCGCAGAACAAGATTCGATCCCAGTGCAGGCCGCCCGGCAGGCCGGACAGGTGTGCGCGTTCGGCGGGCAGGCTGATCGCGTCGAGCACACCCTTGGGCAGCACGTCATGCGGTTCGGCGTCGATGCCCAGCGAACGAACCTCGGTGCTGCGGCCCACCACCGCACCGCGGAAACCCTCGCAGTGCGTCAGGCTGCCGACGACGCCGTCGGGCCAGCACGGTTCGCCCTTGTCGCCCTTGAGGATCGGGGCCGGCGCCACACCCAGCTCACCGAGCGCCTGCCGGGCGCAGTAGCGAACGGTGACGAACTCGTTGCGCCGCTTGGCCACCGAACGCGCCACCAGCGGCTCCTCCTCCGGCAACGGCGCCAGACCGGGCGGGTCGTCGTAGGTTTCGGCCGACACCACGACATCGGGCACCAGGGCACGCAACAGGGCCACGGTCAGTACCCCCGCCGGGCTTTGATGCGCTCCTGCATCTTCTGGGCGTTGTCCCGCATCTCGGCGGTGATCTCGAAATGCCCGCCGAACTCGTTGAGGTAGCCGGGCGCATACACCGGGTCCGGCAGGATCTGACGTAACCAGCGATAGGGCTTGCGGCGGCGCCACTCTCGCGGATAACCGACCGAGACCTCCTCGAACCGCACGCCGTCATACCACGTGGTGCGCGGGATGTGCAGGTGCCCGTAGACCGAGCAGATGGCGTTGTACCGGGTGTGCCAGTCCCTGGTGGCGGTGGTGCCGCACCACAGCGAGAACTCGGGGTAGAACATGGCATCGCAGGGTTCGCGCACCAACGGGAAATGGTTGACCAGCACGGTCGGGTTCATCCAGTCCAGGTCTTCCAGCCGCTTGCGCGTCTTGGCCACCCGGTCGCGGCACCAGGCATCGCGGGTGGCGTAGGGCTCGGCCGACAGCAGGAACTCGTCGGTGCCGACGACATTGCGTTCCCGGGCCAGGGCCAGGCCCTCGGCCTTGGTGGCGGTGCCCTCGGGCAGGAACGTGTAGTCGTAGAGCAGGAACATCGGCACGATGGTGGCCGGGCCGCCCTCTTCGTTCCACACCGGGAACGGGTGCTCCGGGGTGACGATGCCCATCTCGTCGCACATGGTGACCAGGTAGTCGTAGCGGGACTGCCCGAAGATCTGCATCGGGTCCTTGTTGGTGGTCCACAGTTCGTGATTGCCCGGCACCCAGATCACCTTCGCGAACCGTTTGCGCAGCAGATCCAGCGCCCAGCGGATCTCGTCGGTGCGCTCCCCGACGTCGCCGGCGACGATCAGCCAGTCCTCCGGCGAGGACGGGTAGAGCGATTCGGTGACCGGCTTGTTGCCGGTGTGACCGGTGTGCAGGTCGCTGATGGCCCACAGCACGGGCCTGCGCTGTTCTCGTGACGTCGCGGACACAACGGTCCAGCCTACTTGCGCTGCCCGGGTCACGGCACGGCCACCGTGCGAGCAACTAGAACCTGTTCTCATTTCTCGTCCGGACGCCGGGCGCACCCTTGTACACTCCCCCGCAGTGCTCGGAAGTTCCGAGCCCGTGGAGGGGATGTGATGGCGGCCAAGCTGCGTCTGCTGTCGGCGCTGTGCGCGCTCGTCGCGGCCGTGATCGTGGTGTGGCAGGCCAACCCGGCCGGCGCTCCGACACAGGTCCGGGCGGCCGATCTGCCCCTGACGAACGTGTCGACCAGCATCAAATGGCCGGTCATCGAGACCACCGACCCGTCCCCGTTCGATCCGTGCCGCGACATCCCGCTGGATGTCGTGCAGCGCATCGGGCTGGCGTTCACCCCGCCCACGCCGGAGGACGGCCTGCGTTGTCACTACGACGCCGGCAACTATCAGATGGCCGTCGAGGCGTTCGTGTGGCGAACCTACGAGCAAACCCTGCCCGCCGACGCCGTCGAGCTCGACATCGCCGGCCACCGCGCGGCCCAGTACTGGATCATGAAGCCCACCGACTGGAACGACCGGTGGTGGATCACCTGCATGATCGCGTTCAAGACGAGCTACGGCGTGCTGCAGCAGTCGGTGTTCTACTCGCCGATCCACTCCCCGGACGGCCCGGACTGCCTGCAGGTCAACCTGCAACGAGCCAACGAGCTGGTGCCCTACTACAAGTTCTGACGCGACGCCGCCGGTACAGTTTGTTAGGTGAGCTCGAGAATCTCGCAGCTGTCCCGGCGCGCCGCCGCCCGCGCCCTTCGTCTCCCGCCTCCGACGTCCGATTACGCGGTGCACCGCGCGGTCGAGGTCCCGATGCGCGACGGTGTGCGACTGCTCGCCGACCACTACGCGCCGCTGACCGACAGCCCGGCCGGCACGCTGCTGGTGCGCGCCCCCTACGGGCGCCGGTTCCCGTTCACCATCCTGTTCGGCAGCATCTATGCCAGCCGCGGCTACCACGTCGTGTTCCAAAGTGTGCGTGGCACATTCGGGTCCGGTGGTGAGTTCACGCCGATGGTCAACGAGGTCGACGACGGCCGCGACACCGCGGCCTGGCTGCGCGAGCAGCCCTGGTTCACGGGCAGCTTTGCCACCATCGGGCTGTCCTACCTGGGTTTCACCCAGTGGGCGCTGCTCACCGATCCACCGCCGGAACTGGCCGCCGCGGTGATCAGCGTCGGCCCGCATGATTTCGCCGAATCATCGTGGGGCACAGGGTCGTTCTCGCTGAACGACTTCCTCGGCTGGAGCCACATGATGTCGTATCAGGAGGACCCCAACCCGGTGCGGGCGATCGCCCGCCAGGCCCTCGCCGGCCGGCAGCTGGAGGCCGCGACGATGGCGTTGCCGGTCGGCGCGGCGGGGCGGCGGCTACTCGGCGAAGGCGCGCCCTGGTACGAGTCGTGGCTGCAGCCGCCCGACGAAGATCCGCAGCACTGGGCCCGGCTGGCCGTCACCGAGGCACTGGACCGGGCCGACGTCCCGGTCCTGCTGATCAGCGGCTGGCAGGACCTGTTCCTGGATCAGACGTTGGCGCAGTACCGGCGCCTGCGCGAGCGCAACGTCACCACGGCACTGACCGTGGGCTCATGGACGCACACCCAGCTGATGCGCGACGGCGCACCGGTGGTCCTGCGCGAGACGCTGGACTGGCTGGGCACGCATCTGGCGGGCCGCCCGAGCGCACCACGCAGTCCGGTGCGGGTGCACGTCAACGGCGGCGCCCCGGGCGACGGCTGGGTCGAGCTGCCCGACTGGCCCCCGGTCACCGGGGAGCGGGTGCTCTATCTGCGAGCCGGCGGCGGCCTGGCCGACGTTCCGGGCGCCGACGGACGCACCTCGACGTTCACCTACCAACCGGCCGATCCGACCCCGACCGTCGGCGGCCGGCTGCTGTCGGGCAACGGCGGTTACCGCGAGGACTCCGCGCTGGCGGCCCGCGCGGACGTGCTGACGTTCACCGGCGGCCCGCTGCCCGCCGACCTGTATTCGGTGGGGGTGCCGGTGATCGAGCTGGCCCACCACAGCGACAATCCGCACCACGATCTGTTCGTCCGGATCAGCGAGGTGGACGGCGCCGGCCGGTCACGCAACGTGACCGACGGATTTCGGCGCTACACTTCGGCTTCCGCGGCTTCCGTGGCATCCGGTGACACCGTGCGCATCGAGCTCGACGCGATCGCCCACCGCTTCGCGGCCGGCTCCCGGATCCGGGTGCTGGTGGCCGGCGGGTCGCATCCGCGGTTCGCCCGCAACCTGGGCACCGGCGAACCCACCGAAACCGGGCAGGCCCTGCGGGCGTCCATCCACACCGTCAGCCATGACGAGCGGTCCCGGGTGATCCTGCCCGCCGGGTCCGCACCGCCGTCAGCCGACTGACCGGCGCACCCGTTCGGCGACACCGGCCAGGGTGCCCTCGTCATGAACGGGCGCGCCGTAAACCGGGCGCACCGGCAGCTGCAGCCAACTGGCACAGCCCGCGTATTCCGGCATCCGGGGCATCCGCACCGGCCGCACCAGCGGGTAGGCCTGCACCACCAGCACCGTCAGCCGGTGCCGCGGACGGAAGTCCAGCCGGTCGGCGCGCACGGATTCGGCGGTCCAGATGTGCAGGTCGGCGATCTCGTCGAGGGCCTGCGGCCGGTTCACCGCGACGGCCGCCACCACGCGGGCACCGGCGCGCAGCAGCACCGCCTCCTCGGTGCTGTCGCCTTCCGCGGTCGCGGCGGCCAGCAGGTCGCGGTGCTCGGGGCGTACCCGCTCGGCGTGACTGTGCGCGACCGTCGGGAACAGCAGGAACTCGCCGGCCTGCACCTCGAACCGCTTCTCGTGGATTCCGCCCTTGCGCAGCAGCACCGTCTGGCGACCGGCGAGCAACGCCCGCACCGCCGCACCCCACTCCTTGAGCGCGGGTGAATTCACTTGGCGGCCAGGCGCGCCCGCACCTCCGGGCGGCGCAGCGGGGGCACCGTCTTGGGTGGCTGGCGGCGCGGGGGCAGTTGCCGCAACAACCGCGTGGTCACCTCGGTGACCTCCGCGACGGCGGCCTCGAAAGCCGCCTCGTTGGCGGCGGTGGGCCGGGTGATGCCGCTGACCTTGCGGATGTACTGGCGCGACGCGGCTTCGATCTCCTCGGCGGTGGCGGCCGGCTCCAGCCCCCGCAACTCGGTGATGTTTCGGCACATGGCTCCACGATAGGTTCATCGGCATGACATCTGCGGACGTTCTGCTCGTCGACACCACCGACCGGGTGCGCACCCTCACCCTCAACCGGCCACAGGCCCGCAACGCGCTGTCGGCGCAGCTGCGCACCGCGTTCTACGCCGCACTGCGGGCCGCCGAGGCCGACGCCGAGGTCGACGTGGTGATCCTGACCGGGGCCGACCCGGTGTTCTGCGCGGGACTGGACCTCAAGGAACTGGGCGAGCGCTCCGAGTTGCCGGACATCTCGCCGAAGTGGCCGCCGATGACCAAACCCGTCATCGGGGCGATCAACGGCGCCGCGGTCACCGGCGGGTTGGAACTCGCCCTGTACTGCGACATCCTCGTCGCGTCGGAGAAGGCCCGCTTCGCCGACACCCACGCCCGGGTCGGCCTGCTGCCCACCTGGGGCCTGTCGGTGCGGCTGCCCCAGAAGGTCGGCGTCGGACTGGCCCGCCGGATGAGTCTGACCGGTGACTACCTGTCGGCCGCCGACGCGCTGCGGGCCGGCCTGGTCACCGAGGTGGTTGCGCACGAGCAATTGCTGCCCACGGCCCGCAAGGTGGCCGCCGCGATCGTCGGGAACAACCAGAAAGCCGTTCGCGCCCTGCTGGATTCGTATCATCGCATCGATGCCGCGCAGACCCAGGCCGGGCTGTGGATCGAGGCCGAGTCGGCACGCGCCTGGATGGCCGACACCTCCGGCGACGATATCGCCGCCAACCGGGCGTCGGTGGTCGAGCGAGGACGCGCGCAGGTTCGCCCCTGACCGTTGCTCGTATGAGCAAAAATATGCGCATGTGTTGACGCGGTCTCTTTGCCCTTCCTAACGTGATGGCCGTCACGCGCCCCGATGACGAGGCGCACGTTAGGAGGAGCGATGAGACTGGCAAGGGTGGCGGCGGCGGTGGCCATCGCGGCGACCACGGTGATCGGTTCGGCCGCCTGCACGATGCCCGGCGACAAGGGCACCGGCGGTGGCGGCGCGACGGGTGACGGGCCCATCAAGATCGGGTTCAGCCAGGCCACCCAGCAGAGCCCCTTCTACGTCGCGCTCACCGATGCTGCCAAGCAGACCGCCGAGCGGGACGGCAACCAGCTCTTCTTCGCCGACGCCAACGGGGATGTCACCAAACAGAACAACGACGTCCAAGACCTCATCACCCGCGGCATCAACGTGCTGGTGATCAATCCCGTCGACCCCAAGGGCGTCGCCCCGTCCATGGCCGCCGCGGCGGCCGCGGGCATCAAGGTGGTCACCGTCGACCGGCCCGTCGAGAACGGCGCGGCGGCATTCGTCGGACGGGACAACAAGGCGATGGGCCAGACGGTGGGCGAGGCCGCGGTGGCGGCGCTGGGTCCGACCGGCGGCAAGATCATCGAGATCCAGGGCGACGCCGGTGGCGCCGTGGCCCGCGATCGTCACGACGGTTTCGCCGCCGCGGTGGCGGGCCGGCCCAACATCAGCGTGATCGACGGCCCCTACTGTGACTACATCCGGTCCAAGGCGGTCACCGCGATGCAGGATCTGCTGCAGGCCCACCCGGATGTGAAGGCCGTGTACGCCCAGAACGACGACATGGCGCTGGGCGCGCTGCAGGTGCTCGACGAGAACAACCGCCGTGACGTGTTGGTGTTCGGTGTCGACGGGCTGATGGAGGCCGTGCGCGCCATCGCCGGTGGCAACCAGTACGTGGCCACCGCGCTCAACGATCCCAACACCGAGGGCCAGCTCGCCGTGCAGACCGCCGTGAAGGTCGCCAAGGGCGAATCGGTCCCCGAATTCATCGACGCCGGAACCGGTTTGGTCGACAAGGCGAATGCCGCGGCACTGGTGGGTGACACCACGTTCGCCAAGGCGCCCGCGCCGCCGGCCTGACCCGGCCCCCGATTTCGCCAACCCGAGAGCTCAGGAGATCCCCATTCATGACCACTGAAGCACCGACCCGCGGCCTGGCGGGCGACGATGTCCTCCCGCAGACCATGACCGCCGCCGTGATGCACGCCCCCGGCGACATCAGGGTCGAAGACGTCGCGGTACCCAGGCCCGGGCCGGGGCAGGTGCTGCTCAAGGTGGCCGCCTGCGGGGTCTGCGGATCCGACATTCCCCGCATGTTGCGCAACGGTGGCTACGTCATGCCGATCATCTGCGGTCACGAATTCTCCGGGTGGATCGCCGAACTCGGCGCCGGTGTCACCGGTTTCGAGGTCGGCGAGCTGGTCTCGGTGCCGCCGCTGATCCCCTGCCGCACCTGCGATTTCTGCCTCAAGGGTGCGTTCGGGTTGTGCGAGAACTACGACTACTTCGGCAGTCGCAGCGACGGCGCCTACGCGCAGTATGTGGTGTCGCCGGTGGGCAATCTGCTCAAACTGCCCGCCGGGATCGATCCCCGTGCCGCGGCCATGATCGACCCGGCGGCGATCGCCTTGCACGGGTTGTGGAAGACCGGGCTACGCGCCGGGCACCGCGTGCTGGTCATCGGCGCCGGACCGATCGGGCTGTTCGCCGTCCAATGGGCGCGGCTGCACGGCGCGACCGAGGTGGTCACCGTCGACCTGAGCGAGGAGAAGGCCGCCATGGCGCGGGAGGCCGGTGCCACCGCCGCCGTGCAGAGCGCCGACGAGGCCCGGGCACTGGGCGGGCGCGGCTTCGACATCGTGCTGGAATCCGCGGGGGTGCCGGCGACCGCCGACATGGCGGCCGGGCTGACCGGCCCGCACGGGCACGCGGTGTTCATCGGCATCCCGCATGCCCCGGTCCCGCTGGGCAAGGACACCTTCAACCAGTTCATGCGGTTGGAGGCCAGCCTGCACGGGTCGTGGAACTCCTTCTCGGCACCGTTCCCCGGCGACGAGTGGCGCACCTCGGCGCAACTGATGTCCACCGGAGCACTCAAGTGGGAGTTCATGATCACCCATGAGCTGCCCCTGTCGGCGCTGCCGCAGACCATGCACCAACTCGGCGAACGATCGATCTTCTCGTCGAAGGTACTGTTCCTGCCCAACGAGGACTGACCATGGGAATTCTGCTGTCCATCGATCTGGGCACCGAGGGTGCCCGGGTCGGCGCCTTCACCGAACACGGCGAGGTGCTCGGCGAGGCACACCGCGGCTACCCGACCCACTTCCCCAGACCCGGCTGGGCCGAACAGGATCCGCGGGAGTGGTGGGATGCCATCGGCGCCGCCACCCGGGAGTTGCTGAGCACCGAGGGTTGCCGGCGGGCCGGCCCGGTCGTGGCGATCGCGGCGGCCACCACGGCGTCCACCGTGGCCGTGGTCGACGCCGCCGGCGCACCGCTGCGCCCGGCCATCCTGTGGATGGACTGCCGCAGCAGCGCCGAATCCGAACGCACCGCCAAGCTGGCCGCCGAGCACCCGATCCTGAACTGGTCCGGCGGGTCCGACGCCGCCGAATGGCTTGTGCCCAAGGCCATGTGGCTGCACACCCACGACCAGGAGAATTACCGCAGGGCCGACCGGATCGTCGAGGCGGTGGATTACCTGACCTTCCGGCTGACCGGGCAGTGGGTCGGATCGCAGATGAACGCGGTGTGCAAGTACAACTACGACAGCATCGCGGCGCGCTTTCCCACCGAGCTGTACGCCGCGCTCGGCGTCGACGACCTGGCCGCCAAGCTGCCCGACCGCATTATCGAGGTCGGCGGGGTGGCCGGAACGCTGTCACCCGGCGCCGCAGCCCATCTCGGGATCTCTGGCAGTCCCGTCGTCGCCGTGGGCGGGATCGACGCGCACGTCTCGCTGCTGTCCTGCGGCGACCGGTTGGACGGCCTGGTCTCGTTGGTGTCGGGGACGTCGTCGGCGATCATCGCCGAGGTCGACGTGCCCACCGACACCCACGAGGTGTGGGGTCCGTACCCGCACGCGCTGCACCACGGTAAATGGCTGGTCGAGGGCGGCCAGGTGACCAGCGGCTCGGTGCTCAAGTGGACCGGCGAGTCGATCATGGGGGTGGCCCGGGCGGACCTGCCCGGGCTGATCGCCGAGGCCGGCGCCGTCGACCCGGCCCGGCATGGGCTGCGGGCACTGGACTATTTCATGGGCAACCGCACCCCGCACCGCGACGCCACGCTGCGCGGCGCCGTCCTCGGGCTCTCGCTCGGGACCACGAAGGCCGAGCTCTACCGGGCCATGGTCGAGGCCGTCGCGTGCGGCACCCGCGCGGTGATCGATTCGTTCGAGCGCGCCGGTGTGTCCTGTGAACGCCTGGTGTTCTCCGGCGGCATCGAGCGAAACCCGTTGTGGCAGCAGGTCACCGTGGACGTGCTGGGCCGGCCCGCCGAGTTCGTGGTCGGCGCGAACCTGACCCTGCGGGCATGCGCGGCGATCGCGGCCACCGGCGCCGGGGTGACCGGGTCACTGGCGCAGGGGTCGCGGCTGTTCGCACCGCAGGTGCGCACCCTGGAGCCCGAACCGCAGCGCGTCCCCGTGTACCAGCAGACCTATGCCGACTACCAGCGCCTGACCACGCTGGTGCAGCAGTTCGGCCGATCGAGGTGACCCGCTGATGGCGCATCCGGCAGACCGAAGCCACACCGAACTGCTGCTGCACGTCGCACAGTGCTACTACGAGCACGGCCGCACCCAGGAGGACATCGGACGCGAACTGCACCTGACCCGGTGGAAGGTCGGGCGCCTGCTCGACGAGGCCCGTGAGGTCGGTATCGTGCAGATCCGGATCGTGCACCCGCAGGCCCGCCGCGCCCACCTGGAGGTCGCCCTGCGCAGCGAATTCGGGCTGCGGGAATGCATCGTGGTGCCCGGGCCGGACACACCCGGCACCGACGGTCATATCGCCGCCGCCGCGGTGGGGTATCTCAAGGCCAACGCCTCCTGGATCACCACGCTGGCGGTGTCGTGGGGAAACACGTTGCAGCACATCGCCGCCGTGCTGCCGGCCGGCTGGACCAGCGGCATCGAGGTGATCCAGGCCAACGGCGGGGTCAGCCGCTCGGTGCGCCCGACCACCGCGGCCAACATCGCCACCGGCATCGCGCACAGCGGCAACGGCCGGGCCACCCTGCTGCCCGTGCCGGCGATCGTGGAACGGATCGAGACCCGCGACGCCCTGTACGCCGAAGGCTTCGTCGTCGATGTGCTCAGCGGTGCGCGCAGCGCCGACGCCCTGCTGTTCTCCCTCGGGGCGCTGGCACCGAATTCGGTGCTGGTGGAGTCCGGCGCGGTGACGCCTGCGGAACTGCGTGAGTTGGAGGCGCGCGGGGCCATCGGCGATGTGCTGGCGCACTACATCACCGCGGCCGGGGAGATCGCACATCCCGGAATCGACAGCAGGACAGTCGGACTGGGCCTCGACGACGTGCGCAACGCCAACTGTGCGATCGCGGTCGCGGCCGGGCCGGACAAGGTGCCCGTGGTGCGCGCCGCCCTGCACAGCGGCCTGTGTTCCGTGTTGATCACCGACGAACCCACCGCCACCACGGTTCTCGAGCAGAGCGCCGCCGCGGTGGGTGGAGGCTTGCCATGCTGAAGATGACAGGGATCGTCAAGTCCTTCCCCGGCACCAAGGCCTGTGACGGTGCCGACCTGGAGGTCGCCGAGGGCGAGGTGCACTGCCTGCTCGGTGAAAACGGCGCGGGCAAGAGCACATTGATGAAGATCCTGTCCGGCTCCTACACCCCGGATGCCGGCACCATCACCCTCGACGGCACCGCGGTGACGTTCGCGTCCCCGCTGGACGGGGTGCGGGCTGGGATCAACACCATCTACCAGGAACTCGACCTGGTACCCGATCTGACCGTGGCCCAGAACCTGTTCCTCGGTCACGAACCGCGGCGCGGTCCGTTCGTCGCCCGCAAACAACGCGATCGGCTGGCCGCGGCGGCCATCGCCCGCGTCGGCGGCACCTTCAGCCCGTCGAGCGTCGTCGGTGAGCTGTCGGTGTCCGACCAGCAGCTCACCGCGATCGCCAAGGCCCTGACCACCGAGGCCCGCATCGTGGTGATGGACGAACCCAGCGCCACCCTGACCGAACACGACCTGGCCGCGGTGTTCCGGGTGATCCGGGAGCTCACCGCCGCCGGCAAGTCGGTCATCTACATCTCGCACCGCCTCGACGAGGTGAAGGAAATCGGTGACCGCGCGACCGTCATGCGCGACGGCGCGACCGTCGGCGTGTTCGACATCGCATCGGTGTCCAAGGAGCAGCTCGTCGAGGCGATGATCGGCCGGCCGGTGGCGACCCGGCCGCCGCGGCGGCACCTGGGCACCGTGCCCGAACCACTGCTGCACGTGCACCGCGCCGCGGTGCCCGCGTTGATCGACGTGCGGGACATCACCGTCGGCCGCGGCGAGATCGTCGGGTTGGCCGGCCTCGGCGGATCGGGCCGATCAACCTTGCTGGCAACCCTTTTCGGTGACCGCAAGGCAGATCTGGACATCACCGTCGCCGGCCGGTCGATCACGTCGCTGACGCCGCGAGCGGCCGTGGGCCTCGGGATCGGACTGGTACCCGAGGACCGCAAGCGCCAGGGCCTGTTCCTGGAACAGTCGATCCTGCGCAATGCGGCCATCGCGACCCTGGAAGGACGCCGGATCAATCCGTTGGGCCGGGCCCGGCAGGTGTGTGAGCCACCACTGCAGCGTCTCGGCGTCAAGTTCGCCGGCCTGGGTCAGCCCGTCGGTCAACTCTCCGGCGGCAACCAGCAGAAGGTGGTGCTGGCCAAGTGGATGGCCCGCGGCGTGGAGCTGCTGCTGCTCGACGAACCCACCCGCGGCCTGGACATCGGCGCCAAAGCCGATCTGTTCGAGCAGGTGCACGCGCTGGCCGACTCCGGGGTGGGCATCGTGATGGCCTCCAGCGAGCTCAGCGAACTCACCGAGAACTGCCACCGCATCTGGGTCATGCACGAGGGCCGCAACATCGCCGAATATCACCCCGCAATCACCCCGGCAGCGGACATCGCCCGCTGCATCGTCACCGGAAGAACGAAGCCCACCCATGACTGAACTGATGAACCGCCCCACCTCACCCGGTCCCGTCACGGCCCCTGCGGGCCGGGCGCCGCGCCGCAACCTCATCATGCGGTTCAACCTGCTGTTCATCTTCATCGCCCTGTTCGTGGTGGCGTCGGTGTCCGCTCCGCAATTCCTCACCAGCCAGAACATGGCCAACCTGCTGCAGCAGTCCAGCCTCACCGGCATCGTCGCCATCGGGATGACGGTGGTGATCCTCACCTCCGGTATCGATCTGTCGGTCGGCAGCGTCGCGGCACTGTCGGGAATGCTGGTGGCGCTGCTCATCGGGATGGGGGTGCCCTGGCCGGTGGCCATGGCCCTGGCGATCGCGGCGGGCCTGGTGCTGGGCGGGGTGATGGGCGGCCTGAGTGCCTATCTCGCGCTGCCGGCGTTCATGGTGACGCTGGCGGGCATGCAGAGCATCCGCGGCCTGACCTACCTGACCACCAACGGCACCCCGACCACCGCCGAGATCCCGATGGGCCTGCGGTTTCTCGGTGCCGGTTCGATCGCCGGCATCCCGGTGGTCGGCATCATCTTCGTGGCCACCACACTCGTCGTCGGATTCATGTTGCGCCGCACCACGTTCGGTGAACACATCTATGCCGTGGGCAGCAATCCGCAGGCCGCGCGACTGTCCGGCCTGCCGGTGCAGCGCATCACCACCGCCGCGTACGTCATCTGCTCCGGCCTGGCCGCGCTGACCGGCGTGCTGCTGACCGCCCGGCTGACCATCGGCCAGCCCACCGCCAACACCGGCCTGGAGCTGGACGCGATCGCCGCGGTGGTGCTCGGCGGCACCAGCCTGTTCGGCGGGAAGGGCGGTGTGCTCGGCACTTTCATCGCGGTTCTACTCTTGTCGGTATTGCGCAACCTGTTCAACCTGCTGGGGCTCAGCTCGTTCTTCCAGATGTTGGTCACCGGCCTCATCCTGATCGCGGCCCTGATCATGAACTACCTGCTCGACCGGCAGTCCAAGCGCGCGGCCTGACCGATCTCCCCGACGCCTCTTTAACCCATACGACACGAAGGACACCGATGACCGACACCTCAGACCGTTCCGCCACGAACGACGTGGCGGCCATCATCGACCACACCCTGCTCAAGCCGGAGGCCACGCCCGCCGACGTCGCCGCCCTGATAGCCGAGGCCGCCGAGCTGGGCACCTACTCGGTGTGCGTATCCCCGTCGATGCTGCCGATCAGCGTGCCCGACGGACTGAAAGTGGCTGCGGTGTGCGGTTTTCCGAGCGGCAAGCACACTTCGGGGATCAAGGCGGCCGAGGCCGCCGGTGCGGTGGCCGACGGCGCTGACGAGATCGACATGGTCATCGACGTGGGCGCCGCCAAGGCCGGCGCGTTCGACGCGGTGCAGGCCGACATCGCGGCCGTGCGGGCGGCGGCGCCGGCGCCGACCGTGCTGAAGGTGATCATCGAGTCGGCGGCCCTGACCGACGACGAGATCGTCGGGGTGTGCCGGGCGGCGGTGGCCGCCGGGGCCGATTTCGTGAAGACCTCCACCGGTTTCCATCCCGCCGGCGGGGCGAGTGTGCACGCGGTGGAACTGATGTCACGTACCGTGCGCGACGCGGGCCTTCAGGTCAAGGCCTCCGGCGGGGTGCGCACGCTGGCGCAGGCCCGGGCCATGATCGCCGCCGGCGCCACCCGGTTGGGCGTGTCGGGTTCGCGGGCGCTGCTGGCCGACACCGGTGACGCTTCGGGATACTGAGCCGCGAGACCATCAACCCGTCCCGGCCACCAGCCAACGGCCCGAAAACACCCGCCAGCCAACGAAAATCAGGCGCAGCACCATGAAGGTGGACAGCCCGGACCAGATGCCGGCCAGGCCCCAGCCGAACGCCAGCGACAGCCAGATCAACGGCAGGAACCCGGCCAGCGCACTGCCCAGCGTCGCATTGCGCATGAACTTCGCGTCCCCGGCACCGAGCAGCACCCCGTCGATCGCGAACACCACACCGGCGATCGGGATCTGCGCCACCAGGAACCACCACGGCACGTCGATGGCGTCCAGCACCGACCGGTCGTCGGTGAACAATGCCGGCACCACCGGCGCGCCGGCGGCGAACAGCGCGGCCAGCAGCACCGCCGCCACCGTCGAGAACACCGTCACCCGCCACGCCACCGACTTGGCATGCCCCAGATGACCCGCACCGAGCGCCGCGCCCACCAGTGACTGCGCCGCGATGGCCAGCGAATCGAGCACCAGCGCAAGGAAACTCCACAGCTGCAGCACCACCTGGTGCGCGGCCACCGCGGCCGCACCGAACCGCGCGGCCACCGCGGCCGCCGACACAAAGCACACCTGAAAAGCCAACGAGCGCACCAGCAGATCCCGGCCCATCACCAACTGCGAGCCCAGCACCGTGACATCGGCCCGCAGCGGCACCCGTTCGGCCAACAGCGCCCGGCAGAACAGCAGTGCCGCCGTCCACTGGCCGACCAGGTTCGCCACGGCCGATCCCTCCAGTTCCAGACGCGGCAACCCCAGCCAGCCGTACACCAGCAGCGGGCACAGCACCGCCGACACGGCGAACCCGAACACCACGTAGCGCAGCGGCCGTGCGGTGTCCTGCACGCCGCGCATCCAGCCGTTTCCGGCCAGCGAGATCAGGATCGCGGGCGCCCCGCAGATGGCGATGCGCAACCACGGCAGCGTCTCGGCGGCGATGGCACCGCCGTCGGCCAGCACCGACACGATGGGCACCGCGGCGGCCTGCACCACGGCCACGATCAGCACACCCAGCCCCACCGCCAGCCAGGTCGCCTGCACTCCCTCCCGCACCGCGCTGCCGCGGTCACCGGCACCGAAGAACCGCGCCGAGCGGGCGGTGGTGCCGTACGACAGGAACGTGCCCTGGGAGGAGACCAGCGACAGCACCAGACCACCGATCGCCAGTCCGGCCAGGCTCAGCGCGCCGAGGCGCCCGACGACCGCGATATCGAACAGCAGGTAGAGCGGTTCGGCGGCGAGCACGCCCAGCGCGGGCAGCGCCAGGCCGGCGATCCGCCGGGCGGTGGCCGGTTCATCGGCCGACCCGCCGCCGGCCGGATCAGTCAAGTGCGCGGTGCAGCGCGGCCGCCACCTCGTCGGCGCTGCCGGTGGCCGTGTATCCCGCGGCCTGGCGATGACCGCCGCCACCGAATCCGCCGGCGACCCGGGAGATGTCCAGGGTCTTGGAGCGCATCGAGACCGACCACTGCCCGGGTTCGGTCTCCTTGAGCACCGCGGCCACCTCGGCCTCGGCGGTGGTGCGCACGATATCGACGATGCTCTCCACCTCCTCGGACCGCGCCTTGCGCCATTCCGCGTGCGGCACAACGGCATACACCAGTCCCCCGCCGGCGGCCGCGTCGGCGATCAGCCGGGCCGAACCCAGCACGCGCGACAGCATCGGCAACCACTCGAACGGATGGGTGTCCATCAGCGTGCGGCTGATCGCGGCGTTGTCGACGCCGATGCCCAGCAACCGTTCGGCCAGCCGGTGCGCCCGGGCACTGGCCCACCGGAACGAGCCCGTGTCGGTGGTCAGCCCCGCGTACAGGCAGTGCGCGATCGGGCCGTCGATCGGTTTACCCCAGGCGTCGAGCAGGTCGGCCACCATCATGGTGGTCGAATCCGCCGACGGCTCGACGTAGTTGGCCGTGCCGAACAACGCGTTGGACGCGTGATGGTCGATGACCAGGACCGCGCATCGGCCGTCGGCCAGCTCGCCGAGGCTGCCCAGTCGACTCGGTGTGGGGATGTCGACGGTGACGACGAGGTCGGCGTCCCGGCGCACCTCCTCGGGTGCCACCAGCAGGTGCACCCCCGGCAGGCTGTGCAGGGATTCGGGCAGCTGCGCCGGCGCGGCGAAGCTGACCTGGACGTCCTTACCGGCGGCCACGGCCACCTGCGCCAGCGCCAGCCCGGCACCGATGGTGTCGGCGTCCGGGTACACGTGACAGATCACGACGATGGTGTGGGCGGCGGCGCACAGCTCGGCGGCGCCGTGGGCGTCGACTCTGGCGCCTGGTACCGCTACCTCAATCGTCGAATCGGTCGTCGTCACCGGTGTCCTCAGCCGAGCTTCTACGGTCGTCCTCCGCCCCAGTGACACGGTACGGGTCGGCCTCCCCGGCCGGCACGGCGCCCTCCCTGACCCGGGCCAGGTCGGCGTCGGCCGCCTTGACCCGGGACAGCAGCTCTTCCATCCGGTTCGCGGCGTCGGGCACCGTGTCCCTGGCGAACGCCAGCGTCGGGGTGAACCGCACCCCGGTGCCGGCGCCGACCTTGGACCGCAGCACACCCTTGGCGCTCTCCAGCGCCGCGGCGGCTCCGGCGTAGTCCGGCTCGTCCTCCAGCGTCGACCCCAGCACCGTGTAGTACAGCGTGGCGTCGTGCAGGTCGGCGGTCACCTTCGCGTCGGTGATCGTGACTCCCGCCAGGCGGGGATCCTTGATCTCGTACTCGATGGCCGAGGCGACGATCGTGGAGATCCGCTTGGCGAGCCGTTTGGCGCGAGCTGGATCAGCCACTACTAGACCCGCGCTTTCTCGACCAGCTCGTACGTCTCGATGACGTCACCCTCCTTGATGTCGGAGTAGGTGAGCGTCAGACCGCACTCGTACCCGTCGCGCACCTCGGTGACATCGTCCTTCTCCCGCTTGAGCGACGAGATGGTGAGGTTCTCGGCCACCACGACGTTGTCGCGCAGCAGGCGGGCCTTCGCGTTGCGCCGCATGATGCCCGACTGCACGAGGCAACCGGCGATGTTGCCGACCTTCGACGACCGGAAGATGGCGCGGATCTCGGCGCGGCCGAGCTCCTTCTCCTCGTAGACCGGCTTGAGCATGCCCTTGAGCGCGCTCTCGATCTCGTCGATCGCCTGGTAGATCACCGAGTAGTAGCGGATCTCCACGCCTTCGCGGTTGGCCAGTTCGGTGGCCTTGCCCTCGGCCCGGACGTTGAAGCCGATGATGATGGCGTCCGAGGCCGAGGCCAGGTTGACGTTGGTCTCGGTGACGCCACCGACACCGCGGTCGATGACGCGCAGCTCCACCTCGTCGTCGATCTGGATACCCAGCAGCGCCTCTTCGAGGGCTTCGACCGTACCGGCGTTGTCGCCCTTGAGGATCAGGTTCAGCTGGCTGGTTTCCTTCAGCGCCGAATCCAGGTCCTCCAGGCTGATCCGCTTGCGGCTGCGCGCGGCCAGCGCATTGCGCTTACGTGCACTGCGCCGGTCGGCGATCTGGCGGGCGATGCGGTCCTCGTCGACGACGAGCAGGTTGTCGCCGGCACCGGGCACCGAGGTGAAACCGATCACCTGGACCGGCCGCGACGGCAGCGCCTCCTCGACGTCGTCACCGTGCTCGTCGACCATGCGACGCACCCGGCCGTACGCGTCGCCTGCGACGACGGAGTCGCCGACCCGCAGGGTGCCGCGCTGGATGAGCACCGTGGCCACCGGGCCGCGACCGCGGTCCAGGTGCGCCTCGATCGCCACACCCTGGGCCTCCATGTCGGGGTTGGCCCGCAGGTCCAGCGCCGCGTCCGCGGTCAGCAGCACGGCCTCCAGCAGCGCCTCGATATTGGTGCCCTGCTTGGCCGAGATGTCGACGAACATGGTGTCGCCGCCGTAGTCCTCGGCCACCAGGTTGTACTCGGTGAGCTGCGCCCGGATCTTCTGCGGATCGGCGCCTTCCTTGTCGATCTTGTTGACCGCCACCACGATCGGCACATCGGCCGCCTGCGCGTGGTTGATCGCCTCCACCGTCTGCGGCATGACGCCGTCGTCGGCGGCGACCACCAGGATCGCGATATCGGTGGCCTTGGCACCGCGGGCACGCATGGCGGTGAACGCCTCGTGACCCGGGGTGTCGATGAAGGTGATGAGCCGTTCGGCACCGTCGTGCTCGACGCTGACCTGGTAGGCACCGATGTGCTGGGTGATACCACCGGCCTCGCCCTCGCGGACGTTGGCCTGGCGGATGGTGTCCAGCAGTCGGGTCTTGCCGTGGTCGACGTGACCCATGACGGTGACCACCGGCGGCCGGGACTGCAGGTCCTCTTCGCCGCCCTCGTCCTCGCCGTAGGTGAGGTCGAAGGACTCCAGCAGCTCGCGGTCCTCGTCCTCCGGGGACACCACCTGCACGACGTAGTTCATCTCGCTGCCCAGCAGCTCGAGCGTCGAGTCGTCCACCGACTGGGTGGCGGTGACCATCTCACCGAGGTTGAACAGCGCCTGCACCAGCGAGGCCGGGTTGGCGTTGATCTTGTCGGCGAAATCGCTCAACGAAGCACCGCGCGCCAGCCGGATGGTCTCGCCGTTGCCGTGCGGCAACCGCACGCCACCGACGACCGGGGCCTGCATGTTCTCGTATTCGGCCCTTTTCGCGCGCTTGCTCTTGCGACCGCGCCGCGGGGCGCCACCCGGGCGACCGAAGGCACCCGCGGCACCGCCGCGCTGACCGGGGCGGCCACCGCCACCACCGGGTGCACCGCCGCCACCGGGGCGACCGCGGAAACCACCACCGCCGGCACCGGCACCGGCACCACCGCCGGCGCCACCGCCGCGGTAGTTACCGCCGCCACCACCGGGACGCGCACCCTGACCGGGGCGCGGACCGCCGCCGGGTCCGGGACGCGGACCACCGGGCCGGCCGACGGCGCCGGGACGGGCGCCGGGCGGACGGGGCGGCATGTTGCCGGGCGAGGCGCCACCGGGGCGCGGGCCCGGACGCGGGCCACCGGCACCCGGGCCGGGGCGCGGGCCACCGGGGCCGGCCGCCGGACGCGGGGCCGGCCGTTCGACCGGCTGCTGGGACGAGAACGGGTTGTTGCCGACGCGCGGGGCACGCGGTGCCGGCTTGGGGCCGGGACGCGGGCCGGGGCGGGCATCCGGGCGGACCTCGGCGGGCCCGGCCGGGGGGGCCGGGGCGGCCGAGGCCGCGGGAGCCGCCGGTGTGGGGGCGGCGGGGGTCGGCGCCGGGCCGGGCCGCGGACCCGGACGCTGCGCGGGCTGCGCCTCGACCGGGGCGGAGGCCGCCGGAGCGGCCGGCGGCGCGGCGACCGGCGCGGCGGGGGCCGGCTTCGGACCGGGCCGGGGGCCGGGCACCGGGCCGGCGCCCGAGGATGCGGCCGGTTTCGCCGCGGGGGCGGTCTTGGCGGGCTTGCCGCCGCCGAACGACTCCCGCAGCCGGCGGGCCACCGGGGCCTCTACCGTCGACGATGCCGACTTGACGAATTCGCCCTGTTCACTAAGCCGGGCGAGCACTTCCTTGCTGGTGACACCGAGTTCCTTGGCCAACTCGTGTACGCGGGCCTTACCTGCCACTACATCTCCTCGTCTGGAGGCGACAGCGGTAGTAGGGCCGCGCCTCGGGTTTAGCTATGACGCATGGTCATCGGGACTTCACGGTGTGCTCATGTTCTTCGCTACCTGTTCTCTTGCCCGTGGCGGTCGGGTGGCCGAATTGCTTCGACGTACTCGACCACCGCGGAAATCTCCGGTGAACCGGTGATCCGTAACGCTCGGGCGAAGGCCCGCCGCCGGATCGCCGCTTCGAGGCATTGCCGGTCGGGATGCAACCACGCACCCCGCCCAGGCAGGCTACCCGCTGGGTCGACGGTCAGGGCGTAAGGGCCGGGTCCGTCGAGGACAGCGGCCAGCCGAAGCAGATCGACGGCCAACTCTCGCTTCCGGCAACCCACACACGTCCGCACCGGTCCATCAGGGCTACGGTGCGCACGAGGCTGGGAAATCGGAGTCTCGCGCTGGATCACGGCTCAGTCTACCGTCACCGTTCGCGCAGACAGAATCGCGTGTCGGGGACGGCCGGGCTCACGCGGTTCCCGGCTCGGCGGCATCGCTGCGGATGTCGATCCGCCACCCGGTGAGCCGCGCCGCGAGCCGGGCGTTCTGCCCCTCCTTGCCGATGGCCAGGGACAGCTGGAAGTCCGGCACCACCACCCGGGCCGCCCGGGTGGTCTCGTCGATGACCGTCACCGACACCACCTTGGCCGGGGACAGCGCGTTGGCGACGAACCGCGCCGGATCGGCGTCGAAGTCGATGATGTCGATCTTCTCCCCGGACAGCTCGCTCATCACGTTGCGCACCCGCTGGCCCATCGGCCCGATACAGGCGCCCTTGGCGTTCAGCCCGGGCACCTTGGAGGTGACGGCGATCTTGGACCGGTGCCCGGCCTCGCGCGCCACCGCGACGATCTCGACCGAGCCGTCGGCGATCTCCGGCACCTCCAGCGCGAACAGTTTGCGCACCAGATTGGGGTGCGTGCGGGACAGCTCGATCTTGGGCTCGCGGACCCCGCGGCTGACGCCGATGACGTAGCAGCGCAGCCGGTCGCCGTGCTCGTAGCGCTCGCCGGGCACCTGTTCGGCCGGCCGGATCATGCCGTCGGAGCCCTTGGCCTCGGTCCCGACCCGCACCACCACGTTGCCGCGGGTGTTCTCCCGCGCGTCGCGCTGCACGACGCCGGCCACGATATCGCCCTCGTGCGCGGCGAACTCGCCGTACATCCGCTCGTTCTCGGCATCGCGCAGTCGCTGCAGGATCACCTGGCGCGCCGTGGTGGCCGCGATGCGTCCGAAACCCTCTGGGGTGTCGTCCCATTCGTTGATGAGGTTGCCGTCGCCGTCACATTCGCGGGCGATCACCTTCACCACGCCGGTCTTGCGGTCGACGTCGATGCGGGCGTCGGCCTCATGGCCTTCGGTATGTCGGTAGGCCGTCAGCAACGCCGACTTGATGGTCTCGACGACGACGTCGACCGAGATTCCCTTGTCGGCTTCGATGGCGTGTAGCGCCGCCATATCGATGTTCACGCGTCGCTCCCCTTTCCGGACTGCTCCACCAGATCCAATTCACGTTGATTGGGCGGCGAAAATTCAACTTGTACAACAGCTTTGGTGATATCGGAAAGTTGGATCGGCCGAACCGACAGCTTGCCGCGGTCGTTGACCACCAGGTGCACGGCGCCGTCGCCGGTGTGGCCGATGCGCCCGGTCACCGACGAACCGTCGGTGAGCACCGCCTCCACCTTGCGGGTGCGCGCGCGCCGGAAGTGCTTCTCCTCGGTCAGCGGCCGATCGACCCCGCGCGATGTGACTTCCAGCACGTAAGGGGCTGTCGCGCCGCTGTCCAGCGTGTCGAGCGCCTGGGAGGCGGTGTGCGACAGGGCCGCGATCGTGTCCAGGTCCAAGCCGTCGTCGCCGTCGGCCACGACGGTGATGCGCGGCGGTCGCACCGACGCGTTGATCACCACGTCCTCGATTTCGTAACCCGCGCGCGCGAACTCACCGTCGAGTAGCTCGAGCACTTGCTGCTGCGTCGGCAGCAGCGGGACATCCGGTGCCACGGCGAGCTCCTCATCTTGAGTTGTGCGGACACATTCCGCGGGCATGGCCCGAGGAATCGGTTACCAAACGATACGCCAGGCGTGCCGCCGCTTTGGCCAAACGAACAGCCGGACGGGCCGACCACCCCGCCCGCCATGGCAGGATGTGGGCGTGCCGAGCGCTTTGCCCACGATCTCCCGCCGGCGGCTGTTGGTCACGGCGCTTCCCGCCGGCGTGGTCCTGACCGCGCTCGGCACGGCGGCCGCCTGCGCACCCGCTCCCCCGCCACCCGAACTCGCCGATCTGGTAGCGCAATTCGAGCGCGCGCACGCCGACAGCCGGCTGGCCGGACTGGCCGCCACCACGGCGCGGCCGCGGGTGGTGCCGGCGCTGACCGCCGTGGCCTCGGTGCGCGCCGCCCACGCCAGGGCGCTCTCCGACGAGATCACCCGGATCACCGGCGGCCAGACACCCACCACGTCCTCGACGGCCACCTCGGAACCCACGTCGGCCGCGCCCGCCCCGGCCCCCACCGTGGCCGACGTGACCGCGGCCCTGCACACCTCGGCCGACAGCGCCGCGCGCCTGGCGGCCACCCTGTCCGGATACCGGGCCGGGCTGCTCGGCTCGATCGCCGCGGCGTGCACGGCGTCCTACCAGGTGGCGCTGGCCGATCCCGGGCAGGCCCGATGACCTCGCCCCAGCCGACACCGTCGACCACCCAGACACCGACGACCACCCCGGACCCGAACCGGCCCGGCGATCCGGCCGATGCCGCGCTGTTCGATGCCGTGGCCGCCGAGCACGGCGCCATCTACGGCTACGGCGTGGTGTCGGCACACTCCACCCCCGACGAGAACGACCTGGTGGCGGACGCCATGGCGCAGCACCGGGAGCGGCGCGAGCAGGCGATCGCCCGGCTGACCGCCCGCAAGGTTGCCGTCCCGCTGCCCGCCGTCGGCTACCAGCTGCCGCTGGAGGTGTCCGATCCGACCCAGGCCGCCCAACTGGCGGTCCGGATGGAGGAGGACACCGCGGTGGCCTGGCGCGCGGTGCTCGAACAGGCCACCTCCCCCGAGGACCGCTCGTTCGCCGTGACCGCCCTGACCCAGAGCGCGGTGCTCGCCGCGCGGTGGAGCCAGGTGCTCGGCGCCGCCCCGGTCACGCTCGCGTTCCCGGGCGGCAGCGAGTAAGGGCTACCCGCGCAGCAGGGTCGAGATCTCGGCCGACGCGCCGTCCACCGCGATCTCGCGGGTCTCGCCGGTGAACCGGTTGCGCAGCTCGACCACCCCGTCGGACCAGCCGCGCCCCACCACCACGATCCACGGCACACCGAGCAGTTCGGCGTCCTTGAACTTGACGCCGGGAGAGGCCGTGCGGTCGTCGAGCAGCACCTCAAGGCCCAGCCGGTCCAGCTCGGCGGCCAGCTCGCCGGCGCCGGCCCGGGCGGCCGCGTCCTTGTTGGCGATCACCACGTGCGCGTCGAACGGCGACACCGACGCCGGCCAGCGCAGGCCCAGCTCGTCGTGGTGCTGCTCGGCGATCACCGCGACCAGCCGGGACACCCCGATGCCGTAGGAGCCCATGGTCAACCGCACCGGCTTGCCGTCCTCACCCAGCACGTCCGCGGCGAACGCGTCGGTGTACTTACGGCCCAGCTGGAAGATGTGCCCGATCTCGATACCGCGGGCCGAGGTGAGCACGCCGGCGCCGTCGGGGGACGGATCGCCGTCGCGCACCTCGGCCGCCTCGATGGTGCCGTCCGGGGTGAAATCACGCCCGGCGACCAGGCCCACCACGTGCTTACCCAACTCGTCGGCACCGGTGATCCAGACCGTGCCGTCCACCACCCGGGGATCCACCAGGTAGCGAACCCCGTTGGCCTGCAACCCCTTCGGTCCGATGTATCCCTTCACCAGGAACGGGTTGGCCGCGAAATCGGCATCGTCGAGCAGCACGTACTCGGCGGGTTCCAGCGCGGCGCCCAGGCGCTTGTCGTCGACCTCGCGGTCCCCCGGGACGCCGATGGCCAGCAGCTCCCAGTCCCCGCCCGGCTCCCGCACCTTGAGCAGCACGTTCTTCAGCGTGTCGGCGGCGGTGGTGGTTCCCGGCAGCGTCGCGTTGGCCCAGTCGACCAGGGCGGCGATGGTCGGGGTGTCCGGCGTGTCGTGCACGACGGCCGCCGGCAAGCCCTCGGTCGGGCGCGTCTCCGGGACGGCGGTGAGCACCGCCTCCACGTTCGCGGCGTACCCGGATTCCAGGCAGCGCACGAAGGTGTCCTCACCGATCGGGCTCTCGGCCAGGAATTCCTCGGACGCGCTGCCGCCCATGGCCCCCGACACCGCGGACACGATCACGTACTTCACGCCGAGCCGGCCGAAGATGCGCTGATACGCCTCGCGGTGCGCGTGGTAGGCGGTCTTGAGGCCGTCCTCGTCGACGTCGAAGGAGTAGGAGTCCTTCATGACGAACTCGCGCCCGCGCAGGATGCCCGCGCGGGGCCGCGCCTCGTCGCGGTACTTGGTCTGGATCTGGTACAGCAGTACCGGGAAATCCTTGTACGACGAGTACTCGCCCTTGACGGTGAGGGTGAACAGCTCCTCGTGGGTGGGGCCGAGCAGATAGTCGTTCCCACGGCGGTCCTGCAACCGAAACAGGTTGTCGCCGTATTCCGTCCACCGATTCGTGGTCTCGTACGGGGCGCGCGGCAGCAACGCCGGGAACAGGATCTCCTGCCCGCCGATCGCGTTCATCTCGGCGCGGACGATGCCTTCGATCTTGCGCAGCACGCGCAGTCCCAGCGGCAGCCAGCTGTACAACCCCGGTCCGATCGGGCGGACGTACCCGGCGCGGATGAGCAGCTTGTGGCTGGGCACCTCGGCATCGGCGGGATCATCACGCAGGGTACGCAGGAACAGTTCGGACATCCGGGTGATCACAGCGGGCCAGCCTAGCCGGATGACTCAATCACGCCCCTGCCAGGTGCAGACGCACGCCTCGTTGCCCTCGGCGTCGGCGAGCACCCAGAAGGCGGGCGCGCGCCGGTCCGAGAGCAGCCTGCCACCGGCCGCCAGCGCCGCCTCCAGCCGGGCCGGGGCCTCGTCGTGGGGCACGTCGACGTCCAGATGGATGCGGTTCCGTTGGGCACGCGGCGCATCCATCTGCTGGAACCAGATCGCGGGTCCGCGGCCGGTGGGGTCGACCAGCCCGGCGGTCAGATCCGAGGCGCCGGTCTCGTCGACGTAGCCGGTGACGGCTTTCCAGAACGGTCGCACCGCCGGGATGTCGAGCGCGTCGATGGCGATCTCCAGCGCCTGCACCGACACCGCACCGGCGGTGGTGGCGTGACCGTCGGCGGCCAGCGCGGTGGTGATCGCGTGGGCGGCCGCGATGTCGGCGCGGTTGACGCCCTGCGGCGAGCGCAGCCGCAGCACCGCGCGGTCGGCCCGCAGATCGATGCCGAGGTGCTGCGGCTCGGCGGCCCCGGCCGCCCTCGCCGCCGAAGCCGCCACCGCGGCGGCCTCGGCCAGCGACGGCACCCGGACCTCGGTGTACAACGCGCCGAGCACCAGCCGCCAGCCCGCGGCCGCGACGGCATCGGAGATCTGCCGGCGGGTGGGCAGTGTTTCGTCGGTCATAACTCCCCCGCGTCCACGGCTTCCTTGGTGTGCTGGGCCCGCGCGATATCCCGGGCGGAGAACCCGATGAACAGGGCCGCCGCCCCGACCAGCACCGCGATCGCGGCGATCCACAGCAACGAGTAGGTGTAGCCGTGCCCGAGCGCGTCCAGTTGGGCCGGCGTCATCTCCCCGACCGGTCCGGTGGTGCCGCCCAGGTACAGGGTGCGGGAGGTCTGCACGGCCTGGATGACCACCAGCACCAGCGGCCCGCCCAGGTTGTAGACCATCAGCGTCACCGACGACACCGGGCCGATCTCGCGGGGCCCGACCTTGGCCAGCGTGCACAACGGCAGGATCACCGAGATGACGCCGATGCCGGCGCCGCCCACCACCACCGGCAGGAACAGGTCGGGGAAGTACGGGATGGACCGGTCCAGCGTGGAGCCGAACAGCATCGCCGCCAGCACCAGCGCGCCGCCGCCGATGATCACCCATCGCGGTGCCACCCGCGGCGCCAGCCGGGTGGCCACCACGTTGCCGACCACGAACGCCAGCGCGAACGGCATGAAGCAGATCCCGGCCCGCAACGGCGAATAGCCGAGCACGTCCTGCACCAGCAGGCCGATCATCACGCTCAGCGTGAGCATCACCCCGCCGGCCAGGAAGTAGGCGGCGAAGGAGGCCACCCGGTTGCGGTTGTCGAACATCGACAGCGGCACCAGCGGGTTGTCCGCGCCCCGCTCGTCGATCAGGAAGGCGATGAAGAACACCACGGCCGCCACCGCGGCGCCGATCACCCAGGGATCGGTCCAGCCCAGCGGCGGGCCCTGGGTGAACACCAGCACCGCGCACGTGCAGGCCATGGTGGCCAGCAGCGCCCCGGTGACGTCGAGCTTGAGCCGGGCCTGGCCGGTCTCGGCGAGCTTCGTCACCGCGATCCAGACGATCACGATGCCGATCGGCACGTTGACCAGGAAGGCCAGCCGCCACGACAGCCCGGTGAGCGCGCCGCCGAGCACCAGGCCCAGCACCGACCCGAGGCCTTGCATGGCCGCCGACACCGCCAATGCCTGATTGCGGGCCTGCCCGACGGCGAAGGTGGTGGCGATCAGCGCCAGGCCGGTGGGCGCGGCCACGGCGGCACCCACACCCTGCACGGCCCGCGCGGCGATCAGGGTGTACGGCTCGGTGGCCAGCCCGCACACCAGCGAGGCGATGGTGAAGATGCCGACCCCGGAGATGAACGCCCGCTTGTGCCCGATGGCGTCGCCCACCCGGCCGCCGAGCAGCAACAGGCCACCGAAGGTCAGCACGTAGGCGGTGATCACCCAGCTCTTGGCGGCATCCGACATGGCCAGCTCGGCCTGCATGCGGGGCAGCGCGACGATGACGATGGTGCCGTCCAGCGTCGACATCAGCTGCATGCCGGTGATCGCGACGATGGCGACCCCGAGCACACGGTCGGACAAGCGCGGGACAGCACGGTCTGACGCCGACATGACACCCGACCCTACCGAGCGCGCGGGGCAACCCGCCCGCTCACGCGTCGTGCGGCCCGCCGACCGGCTGGGCCGGCACGCCCGGTGTGCCGATCCGGCCGGCCAGCCACGGCAGCGTGGCCGCGAAGGCCTGGGCCGCGAACGGCCAGTCGTGCCGGCCCGGCCAGGACCGCACGGCGCACGCAATCCCGTAACTGCCGCCCAGGCCGCACAGGGTGCGCGCGGCGACGTCCTGCCCCTCGGGATTGGCCAGCGGATCGCGCCCCGGGCCGCCGTCGGGCACCACGAACAGTGCCGAGAGGTCGCGGTAGGGCCCGTGCCTGCGCATCACGGTGGCCGGATCGAAGTCCGCCCAGGCGTCGGCGTCGCCGCCGAACAACCGGTCGATGGTCTGCTGCCGGCTGCCCGAATTGGGGCCGAGGTCACCGGCGATGTCGACGAAGGCGCTGAACATCTCGGGTCGGCGCACCGCGAGTTCCACCGCGCAGGTACCGCCCATCGACCAACCCATGATGCCCCAGGCGGCACGGTCCTGGCTCACCCCGAAATTCGAGATCATATATGGCACAACGTCTTTGGTGAGGTGCAGCGATGCGTTGCCGCGCGCGCCGTTGACGCACTCGGTGTCGTTGTCGAAGCTGCCGGTGGGGTCGACAAACACGAAGACCGGTGCGTTACCGCCGTGCGCGGTGGCGAAACCGTCGATGATCGCCGCCGCGTTGCCGGCGCGCAACCAGTCCGCGGGCGTGTTGAGTTGGGCCCCGATCATCATCACCGTGGGCAGTTTGGGTGGCGGATTGCTGGCGAACCACGCCGGCGGCAGGTAGATCAGCTCGTCGCGGTGGTCGAAGTTCGATGCCGCCGCGCTGATCGTCACCGGCAGCACCACGCCGTGGTCCGGCCGGATGTGTGCCAGTTGCAGCTCGGTGACGGTCATCCGGTCGGCCTGGTCGGGCACGGCCGGGTCGGTGAGCCGACTCCAGGCGCTGCCGACGGTCGGGAAGTACCCGACCCACAGGTTGACCAGCAGCACCGCGCACAGCGCGCAGGCGGGCACCGCCACCAGGGAGACGGCACGACGCCACCACCGGGCCCGCAGCCAGCCGAGCACGGTGACGACGGCGCAGAAGCCGGTCAGCGCGATCCACACCCAGAGGCGGTGCGGGGCCGGGTCACCCGCGATGCCGACGGAGCCGATGTAGGCGTAGGCGGCGCCGGCCAGCCCGATGCCGCCCAGCACGGCGGCGGCGAACACGAGCCGGCCCGCGCGACGGACGACGGCCAGGGCCACCAGCGCCAGCGCGGCGCACTCGATCAGGGGCGGCAGCGGGCCGTGGGTCAACGCCAGGCTGCCGATATACCGCCACCCCATCAGTCGGTGGGTGCGGACGGCCGGGTCACGCCGTCAGGCTAGAACCCCCGGCTGTGCGTCGACTGAACGTCAGTCGAGTTCGCCGGCGTCCAGCGCGTCCTTGACTTCCTGGGCGTGGGCGACCTCTTCGGCGGTGTACCGGATGAGCAGCGCCACCGCGCCCACCAGCACGGCCACCGCGGCGACCCACAGCAGGCCGTAGGTGTAGCCCTGGTCCAGGGCGTGCAGCTGCGCCGGGTTCATGTTCTTCACCGGGCCGGTGGTGCCGCCCAGGTACAGGGTCCGCGAGGTGATGACAGCCTGGATGATGGCCAGCACGACGGGCCCGCCGAGGTTCTGCAGCATCAGCGCGATCGCGGACACCGGGCCGATCTCGTCGAACCCGACCCCGGCGATGGCCGAGACGGTCAGCGGCACCACGATCATGCCGATACCGAAGCCGCCGACGGTGATGGGCAGCACCAGGTTCGGGAAGTACGGGATGCCGGCGTTGAGCGTCGAGCCGTAGATCATGGCGCCGAGCACCAGGATGCCGCCGGAGATGACCAGCACGCGGGGCGAGAACTTGGACACCAGCACCGAGGACGCGCCCAGCCCGATGCCCAGCGCGATGACGAACGGGATGAAGCCGATACCCGCCTTGAGCGCGCTGTAGCCCATGATGTCCTGCACGTACAGCCCGATCAGGACGGTCAGCGTGAACATCACACCGCCGGCCAGGAACACCGCGGCCAGCGTGGCGACCCGGTTGCGCTCACGGAACAGCGAGAACGGGACGACGGGGTTCTCCGCGGTGCGCTCGACGTACAGGAACGCCAGGCCGAACAGCGCGGCGGCGGCACCGGAGACCAGGGTGACCGGCGACAGCCAGCCCTGCTCGGGCCCCATCGAGAAGCCGAACACCGCGGCGGTGCAGGCCAGGGTCGCCAGGATGGCGCCGGCGGCGTCGAGCTTCATCGGCGCCCGGTCGGTTTCCTGCAAGTTCTTGCGGGCCAGCAGGATCATCACCAGCCCGATCGGGATGTTGACCAGGAAGGCCAGCCGCCAGGACACCTCGGTGAGCGCGCCGCCCACCACCAGGCCCATCACCGAGCCCACCCCGGTCATCGCCGCGAACACGGCGGTGGCGGCGTTACGGGCCGGGCCCTTGGCGAAGGTGGTGGCGACCAGCGCCAGGCCGGTCGGCGAGGCGATCGCCGAACCGACACCCTGCAGCAGCCGGGCGATGACCAGGGTGGCCTCGTCCCAGGCCACCCCGCACAGCACGGACGCGATGGTGAACAGCGCCACGCCGACGATGAAGGTGCGCTTGCGGCCGATGGTGTCGCCGAGCCGGCCACCCAGCAGCATCAGGCCGCCGAAGGTCAGCACGTACGCGGTGATCACCCAGCTGCGGCCAGCGTCGGACAGGCCGAGTTCGTCCTGGATCTTGGGCAGCGCGACGATCGCGACGGTGCTGTCCATGGTGGCCAGCAACTGCATGCCGCCGATGGCGATGACCGCGGCGATGAAGTTCCAGGACGGCAGCCAGGCCGGCAGCCGGTTGTTGCGTCCTGGCCCGTCCTGCTCGATACGCATGGGCAGCGCGCGATTGTTTCCGCGCGCGCGCTCGGCGTCGTTGAGAGCCGTCATACGGGTTACCTTACAGTAATCTTAAGAATCCTTTAACTGCCGAAACCGGCGACGGCCCCGATCACGATGATTGCCGGCGGTCTGATGCCCTCGCTCCGGACGGTTTCGGCGACATCGGTGAGGGTCGCGCGCACCGTCCGCTGCGCGGCCGTCGTGCCGTGCTGCACCACCAGGACCGGCGTATCCGCTGGTCGGCCGCCCGCCAGCAGCGCGTCGGCGAACAACTCGATGCGTTCGACGGCCATCAGCAGCACGATCGTGCCCGTCATCTGGGCCAGCGCATTCCAATTCACTAACGATTCGGGGTGGCCCGGCGCAACATGGCCGCTGACCACCACGAATTCGTGATTGACGGCCCGATGCGTGACCGGGGTGCCGGCCAGCGCGGGCACCGCTATGGCACTGGTCACACCGGGCACCACGGTGACCGGAATGCCGGCCTCGGCGCAGGCGAGCACCTCCTCGTAGCCCCGCGCGAAGACGAAGGGGTCACCGCCCTTGAGGCGCACGACGAACTTGCCGGCCTTGGCCCGTTGGATGAGGACGTCGTTGATGGCCTCCTGTGCCATCGCGCGGCCGTACGGGATCTTGGCGGCGTCGATCACCTCGACGTGCGGCGCCAACTCGGCCAGCAGCTCCGGCGGGGCGAGCCGGTCGGCGACCACGACGTCGGCCTGGGCCAGCAGCCGCCGGCCCCGCACGGTGATCAGCTCCGGGTCGCCCGGTCCCCCGCCGACCAGCGCCACCCCCTCGTGCACGGTGTCGGGGGCCTGCGCCCCGATCACCCCGCTCGCGAGCGCCTCGTGGATGGCGGTGCGGATCGCCGCCGAGCGGCGGTGCTCGCCGCCGGCCAGCACGCCGACCGACAGCCCGTCGAACTCGAAGGAGGCCGGCGTGACCGCGGTGCCCTCGCGGGCGGCGTCGGCGCGGACACAGAAGATGCGGCGCCGCTCGGCCCCGGCGACGATGGCGGCGTTGACCTCCGGATCGTCGGTGGCGGCCAGCACATACCAGGCGCCGTCCAGATCCTCGTCACGAAAATCGCGCAGCGTCAGCGTGATCGGGTGCATGGCTTCGACGGCCGGGGTGGCGGCCCGGGTGATCACGTGCACGTCGGCCCCGACGGAGATCAGCAGCGGCAGCCGGCGCTGGGCCACGCTGCCGCCGCCCACGACGACCACTTTGCGCCCTTCCAGGCGCAGCCCGACGAGGTAGGCGTTCTCCGAACTCAAATTGCTCCTCGCGTCCGCGGCACTCACTGTCACGCGCCGAGCTTAAAGGTTTGCGCCGCGGCCACGAACCGGGTGATGGCGCCCGGATGGGCGGCGGGATGGGTGTGCAGATACCCGGCGTGCACGCCGCGATGCACCGCGCCGTCGACCGCCCGGCGTGCGGCAGGACCGGAAAACGCCCAGGCCTGATCGTAATCAGCCGCGAAAGTGACTGTGGTGCGGTGGAATTCGTGGCCGGTGACGCGCTCACCGACTCGGTGCAGTGCCGAATCCGACACCGCCACCGCGTCGCGGTAGCCCAGCGTCAGCCGCTCGGTGAAGCGGGCCGAGCCGGCCAGCACCCCGCACATCGGCACCCCGTCCAGATCGTCGACCAGGTAGGTCAGCCCGGCGCATTCGGCGTGCACCGGGGCGCCCGCGCCGGCCAGCTCGCGGATCTGCGAGCGCACCGCCGCGTTGGCCGACAGCTCGGCGGTGAACTGTTCGGGAAAGCCACCGGGGATGACGACGGCGGACGTGCCGGCGGGCAGGTCCTCGGCGAGCGGGTCGAAGTCGACGACGTCGGCCCCGGCGGCCGCGAGCAGTTCCCGGTGCTCGGCGTAGCCGAAGCTGAAGGCCCGCCCGGCCGCCAGCGCCACCGTCACGTCGCGGACCGGTTCGGTGGTCGCCGGACCCCACGGTGCGGCGGTGACACCGGCACCGGCGGCGGCCAGCACGGCGGGTACGTCGACGTGCCGGGCGACCAGATCCGTCATCGCCGCGACGGCGTCGGTCGCGCGCTGCCCGTATTCGACGGCGGTGACCAGCCCGAGGTGACGCGAGGGCACCTCGAGTTCGGCCGTCCGCGGGACCGCCCCCAGCACCGGGATGCCGGCGTGCTCGCAGGCCTGCCGCAGCACCTGCTCATGCCGCGGCGACCCCACCCGGTTGAGGATCACCCCGGCAAAGCGCAGTGTCGTGTCGAAGGTCGAAAACCCGTGCAGCAGTGCGGCGATGCTCTGGCTCTGGCCGCGGGCGTCGACCACCAGCACCACCGGGGCGCCCAGCAGGCCGGCGACCTGGGCGGTGGAACCGCGGGCCGGGCCGGCGTGTTCGGCGATGCGCCCGTCGAACAGGCCCATCACGCCTTCGACCACCGCGATGTCCGCGCCGGCGCTGCCGTGCCGGTACAGCGGGCCGATCAGGTCCTCCCCCACCAGCACCGGGTCCAGGTTGCGTCCGGGCGCCCCGGCGGCCAGCGCGTGATAGCCGGGGTCGATGAAGTCCGGCCCGACCTTGAACGGCGCGACGCGGTGCCCGGCCCGGCGCAGCGCGCCCATCAGGCCGGTGGCCACCGTGGTCTTGCCGCTGCCCGACGCGGGGGCGGCGATGACGACCGCCGGGGTCAGCACCGGTGCACCGTCGCTACCACTCGATACCCCGCTGGCCCTTGCGGCCCGCGTCCATCGGGTGCTTGACCTTGGTCATCTCGGTGACCAGGTCGGCGGCGTCCAGAAGCGCCTGCGGCGCATCGCGTCCGGTGATCACCACGTGCTGGTTGCCGGGCCGCTCGGTGAGCACCTCGACCACCTCGTCGACGGCGATCCAGCCCCACTTGAGCGGATAGGTGAACTCGTCGAGCACGTAGAAGTCGTGCCGGGCCTCGGCGAGCCGGGTGCGGATCTCGGCCCAGCCGTCCCGGGCCGCCTCGGCGTGGTCGACCTCCGATCCGTGCTTACGCGTCCAGGACCAGCCCGAGCCCATCTTGTGCCACTGCACCGGCCCGCCGACGCCGTGCTCGTCGTGCAGTCGGCCGAGCGCGCGAAACGCGCTCTCCTCGCCCACTTTCCACTTCGCGCTCTTGACGAACTGGAACACCGCGATATCGAAACCCTGGTTCCAGGCGCGCAGCGCCATGCCGAACGCGGCGGTCGACTTCCCCTTGCCGGGGCCGGTGTGCACCGCCAGCAGCGGGGCGTTACGGCGCGCCTTGGTGGTCAGCCCGTCGTCCGGGATCGTGAGCGGTTGCCCTTGTGGCATCGAACATCTCCTAGGCTGCTGATTCGACGGCTGCCGATTTGACCAGCGAGGTGAGCTCGCCGGCCTGCAATTGGTTCAGCCGGACCGCGGGGGCACCCAGCTGCCCGGCCAGTCGGGTGGCCAGTCCCAGCCGCACATACGAGGTTTCACAGTCCACCACGACGGCGGCGGTGCCTTCGGCGGCCAGCAGCCGGGCGGCGGTCTCGGTGCGGCCCAGCGGGTCGGCACCGCCGGTGGCCCGCCCGTCGGTGAGCACCACGACCAGCGGACGGCGGGCGCGATCGCGCGCCTTCTCACGCAAGATGACATCCCGCGCCGCCAACAAACCTTGCGCCAGTGGGGTTTTCCCGCCGGTGTCGAACCGGGCCAGCCGGCGACCGGCGATGTACACCGATGAGGTCGGCGGCAACAGCAGCTGTGCCCGGTCCTGCCGGAAGGTCACCACCGCGACCTTGTCCCGGCGTTGGTAGGCGTCGCGCAGCAGGGACAGCGTCGCCCCGCTGACCGCCGACATCCGGTCCCGGGCGGCCATCGAACCCGACGCGTCGACGACGAAGATCACCAGGTTGGCCTCGCGGCCCTCCCGGATGGCGCGCCGGACGTCGTCGGGGCCGATCTGCGGCCGGCCGGCCCGGCGCTGGTTGCCCGCGGCGGCCAGCAGCGACGCGAACACGTGCACACCGTGCCCCTCGCCGGGCACGTCGGTGGCGGCGATGGTGCTGCCGGTGCGGTTGCGGGCCCGCGACCGGCGGCCCGGGGCACCTTCGCCGACACCGGGTACCAGCAGTGCCCTGGTACGGAATGTGCCCGCGGGCGGCGCGCTCTGGCGGGTACCGCCGCTGCCGGAATTCCGCTGCGGGGCTTGACCGTTGGTGGACTCCGCCGAGGGTTCCGTCGCACCACCGCCGCCACCGGGGGGCTCCGGGTCCGGTTCGGGATCCTGGTCGGACTCACCCGCGGCGGCCAGCGCCTCGTCGAGGCGGTCCTGATCGAGGCCGGGATCGTCGAACGGGTCGCGGCGGCGCCGGTGCGGCAGCGCCAGTTCCGCCGCGATGCGGATGTCCTGTTCCTCAACGGTAGTACTGCCCCGCCAGGCCGCGTGCGCGACCGCGGTGCGGGCCAGCACCAGGTCCGCGCGCATGCCGTCCACGTCGAAGGCCGCGCACAGCGCGGCGATCCGCCGTAACTCGTTGTCCGGCAACACCACATCGGCCAGGGCAACCCGGGCCGCGGCGATCCGGGCGGCCAGCTCGGCGTCCTGGGCCGCGTACCGGTCGGCGAAGCCCACCGGGTCGGCCTCGTAGGCCAGCCGCTGCCGGATCACCTCGACGCGCACGTCGACATCGCGCGAGGCGGCCACGTCCACGGTGAGCCCGAACCGGTCCAGCAGCTGCGGGCGCAGCTCGCCCTCCTCCGGATTCATGGTGCCCACCAACACGAATCGGGCGTCGTGGCTGTGCGAGATGCCGTCGCGTTCGATGTGCACCCGGCCCATCGCCGCCGCGTCCAGCAACACGTCCACCAGGTGGTCGTGCAGCAGGTTCACCTCGTCGACGTAGAGCACGCCGCCGTGCGCGCGGGCCAGCAGGCCGGGCTGGAAGGCCTGTTCGCCGTCGCGCAGCACCCGCTGCAGATCCAGCGACCCGACCACCCGGTCCTCGGTGGCCCCGATGGGCAGTTCCACCAACCGCGCCTCGGCGTCGACCTGGGCCAGCACGGTGGCCAGGCCGCGCACCGCGGTCGACTTGGCGGTGCCCTTCTCGCCGCGGATCAGCACCCCGCCGATATCGGGGCGCACCGCGCACAGGATGAGGGCCAGCCGCAGCCGGTCATGGCCCACCAGCGCGCTGAACGGATAGGTCACTACTGCTGCCCCGCTCCCAGACCCGGTCTGATCATCGGCACGTGCGGGATGCCGTCCTCCAGGAATTCCTCACCGTCGCGGACGAATCCGTGCGCGGCGTACATGTCCTGCAAATAAGTCTGCGCGTCGATGCGGCACGGGTGGTCACCCACCTCGGCGATCGCGGCCTGCATCAGCCGGTTGGTGTGGCCGTTGCCGCGTTCGGAGCGTTTGGTGCACACCCGGCCGATCCGGAACACCTTCTCCCCGCCGGGATGCTCCTCCATCAACCGCAACGTCGAAATCACCTGGCCCTCGGCATCTTCCAGCCAGAAGTGCCGGGTCTCGGCGAGCAGGTCGCGGCCGTCGAGTTCGGGGTACGGGCAGGCCTGCTCCACCACGAACACCTCGACGCGCAGTTTGAGGATCTCGTACAGCGTGGCGGCATCCAGATCCTGCGCCCAGCTCCGGCGCAACGCGACCGTCATCGACGTACCGGTCTCACACGGCCGCGGGCGTGTCGAGCTGCAGCACCCGGGTGCCGTGATCCCACACCTCGCGGAACAGCCCGGGCTCGTTGGACAGCTTGACGCCCAGCGACGGGACCATCTCCTTGAGCTTGGGCACCCACGACGGGTACCTGTCGCCGAAGCAGCGTTCCATCACGTCCAGCATGGCCGGCACCGCGGTCGAGGCGCCGGGTGAGGCGCCCAGCAGGCCGGCGATGGATCCGTCGGCGGCCGAGAGCACCGTGGTGCCGAATTCCAGCACCCCGCCGGCGCCCTTACGCCGGATGACCTGCACCCGCTGCCCGGCGATGTCCAGTTCCCAATCGGAATCCCGTGCGCTGGGCGCGAATTCGCGCAGCGTCTCGACCCGGTCGGCCTCGCTGAGCAGCAGCTGGCCGACCAGGTAGTTCACCAGGCTCATCTCGGTGAGACCGACGCCCAGCATGGAGGCCAGGTTGTTCGGCTTGACCGACAGCGGCAGGTCGGTGAACTTGCCCTGCTTGAGGAACTTCGGCGTCCAGCCCGCGAACGGGCCGAACAACAGCCAGGATCTGCCGTTGATGACGCGGGTGTCCAGGTGCGGCACCGACATCGGCGGCGCGCCCAGCGGCGGCTGGCCGTACACCTTGGCCTGGTGCCCCGCGGTCAGCTCCGGGTTGTTGGTGCGCAGGAACGCCCCGCCGACCGGGAACCCGCCGAATCCCTTGACCTCCGGGATGCCGGACTTCTGCAGCAGCGGCAGCGCACCGCCGCCGGCGCCGATGAAGACGAACCGCGCGTTGATCTTGTACTTCTCGCCGGTGCGGCGGTTGACGTAGCGCAGCGTCCAGGTGCCGTCGGACTCCTTGCTCAGGTTGCGCACCTCGTGCCCGAACAGCGTCTCCATGCCGTGCGCGGCGCCGTACCCGATGAGCTGACGCGACAGCGAACCGAAGTCGACGTCGGTGCCGGACTGGGTCCAGTTCAGCGCCACCGGCTCGGAGAAATCACGTTTGGCGGCCATCAGCGGCAGCCGGCGCGCGAACTCGTCGGGGTCGTCGATGAACTCCATCGAGGCGAACAGCGGGTTGCCCACCAGCGCGTCGTAGCGCGCCTTGAGATAGCCGACGTTGCGTGCCCCGTGCACGAAGGACACGTGCGGGATGGGGTTGAGGAAGTTGCGCACGTCCGGCAGCACGCCGTTCTCCACGGCGTAGGTCCAGAACTGCCGGGACACCTGGAACTGCTCGTTGACGTTGACGGCCTTGGCGATGTCGATGGTGCCGTCGGAGTTCTGCGGGGTGTAGTTCAGCTCGCACAGCGCGGAGTGGCCGGTGCCGGCGTTGTTCCAGGGATCGCTGCTCTCGGCCGCCGCGCCGTCGAGGCGTTCGATCAGCGTGATCGACCAGTTCGGCTCCACCAGGCGCAGCAACGCGCCCAGGGTCGCGCTCATGATTCCCGCGCCGACGAGCACGACGTCGGTCTTGGCTAGCTTGGGGTCAGACACCGTTGGCTGGTCCTTCGTTTCGCACGGCCCGCCGCAGCGGTACGCGACGGTTCTTGTGGTCCTCAGGTTATCGCGACGCATCTGCCGGGTAACGGGCCGTGCCGGGTGCTTTCGGTCACCACGCGGCTAGGGTGAACCCGTGACGGCATCGCAGGGCCATGCTCAGGTGCAATGGGAACCCGACGTCCTGTCCGGCTATCGACAACTGACCGTGCCGCTGGGCCCCGACCCGGACGGCGAAGGGGACCTGGTGGCCACCCTGGTGCGGCGCGAGCAGGCCCCGGAACGCGACCCAGGGCAGGACCCCGCCGCATCGCGCGCCGTGGTGCTGGTGCACGGGTTCACCGACTACTTCTTCCACACCGAGCTGGCCGACCGCTTCGCGGCCCGCGGTTTCGCGGTCTACGCGGTGGACCTGCCCAAATGCGGTCGCTCCTGGCGTGACGGGCAGACCCCGCACTTCACCACCGACCTGGCCCGCTACGACGTCGCGCTGCAGGCCGCCCTCGATCACGTCGACGCGGCCGAGGTGCTGATCTACGGGCACTCGGCCGGCGGGCTGGTGGTGACGCTGTGGCTGGATCGGCTGCGCCGCCACCGCACCACCGGACGCATCACCGGCCTGGTGCTCAACAGCCCCTGGTTCGATCTGCACGGACCGGCGATCCTGCGCAGCGCGCCCACGTCGGTGGCGCTGCGCGCCCTGGCCCGGTGGCGCACCACCCAGGTGATCCGCCGCCCGACCGGTGATGGCGGCTACGGCACCACCCTGCACCGGGACTATGCCGGGGAGTTCGACTACAACCTGCAGTGGAAACCGGTCGGCGGCTTCCCGGTGACCTTCGGCTGGATCAACGCGATCCGGCGCGCGCAGGCCCGGCTGCACCGCGGCCTGGACGTCGGGGTGCCGTCACTCATCCTGCGGTCGGGGCACAGCGTCCCGGAATCCGGGGATCCCGATGCCATTCAGCGCGGCGACGCCGTGCTCGACGTCGCGCAGATCGCACGGTGGGCCGGCTGTGTCGGCAACCGGGGCACGATCGTGCCGATCACCGACGCCAAGCACGATGTGTTCCTGTCCCTGGCCGGCCCGCGGACGGCCGCCTATCGCGAACTCGATGCCTGGCTCACCTGGCATCTCACCGAGATCAACCACCGAAATCCTTCCACCGCAACACAATCCGGATAGGGCGCGCGTGCAGCATTACGACCTGACGATCATCGGCACCGGCTCGGGCAACAGCATCCCGGACACCGGCTTCGACGCCCGCTACGGCCAGATGCGTATCGCCATCGCCGAGCAGGGCACCTTCGGCGGCACCTGCCTGAACGTGGGCTGCATCCCGACCAAGATGTTCGTCTACGCCGCCGAGGTGGCCCACACCGTCCGCGATGCGCGGCGGTTCGGCATCGATGCCCACATCGACGGCGTGCGCTGGCCCGATATCGTCGAACGGGTCTTCGGCCGGATCGATCCGATCGCGGCCTCCGGCGCGGCGTACAAGCGCAGCCTGCCCAATATCGACGTCTACGCCAGCCACGTCCGGTTCACCGGCGTGCGCGACGGCCGGTACCTGTTGCGCACCGAGGCCGGCGACGAGTTCAGCTCGGATCAGGTGGTGATCGCCGCCGGCTCGCGCGCATCGGTACCGCCGGCGATCCACGACTGCGGCGTGGCCTACCACACCAGCGACACCATCATGCGGATCGAGGAACTCCCCGAGCACATGGTCATCGTCGGCGGTGGGTTCGTGGCCGCCGAATTCGCGCACGTGTTCTCCGCGCTCGGCGTCCGGGTGACCATCGTGGTGCGCGGAGCGGGGCTGCTGACGCACTGCGATGAGACGATCTGTCACCGCTTCACCGACCTGGCCATGGCGAAATGGGACGTGCGCACCCACGTCAACGTCATCGGGTCCCGCACCGAGGACGGCCGCACCGTGCTCGAGCTCGACGACGGCTCCGAGCTCGACACCGATGTGCTGCTGGTGGCCACCGGCCGGGTGCCCAACGGGGACCTGCTGGACGCCGAGCTCGCCGGGGTCACCGTCCGGGACGGCAGCGTCATGGTCGACGAGTACCAGCGCACCACCGCCCGCGGCGTCTACGCCCTGGGCGACGTGTCCTCGGACTACCAGCTCAAGCACGTGGCCAACCACGAGATGCGGGTGGTGCGGCACAACCTGCTGCTGGACTGGGACGACACCGCGGCGATGGTGGCCAGCGACCACCGCTTCGTGCCCTCGGCGGTGTTCACCGACCCGCAGATGGCGATGGTCGGCCTCACCGAGGCGCAGGCCCGCGAAGCCGGCCACGACATCGTGGTCAAGGTGCAGAACTACGGCGACACCGCGTACGGCTGGGCGATGGAGGACACCACCGGGATCGCCAAGGTGATCGGCGAACGCGGCACCGGCCGAATCCTGGGGGCGCACATCCTCGGCTACCAGGCCTCATCCATCATCCAGCCGTTGATCCAGGCCATGAGCCTCGGTCAGCCCGCCAAAGCGGTTGCCACCCAACAGTATTGGATTCACCCCGCGCTTCCCGAGGTGATCGAGAACGCGCTGCTGGGGCTGCTCTAAGCCGCCGGCGTGGCGTCCCAGCGCTCCTCGATCCGGCCGAAGCGCCACACCCCGATCGCGATGAGCCAGGTCAGCACGAACATGCCGACGATCGAGAAGCCGACGAATTCCAGGTCCGCCGAACCGATCACCGTCAGCGGCCCGGACGTGATGCCGAGTCGATCCACCAACAGGCCGGTGAGCACGATGACGCCGATGGCCAGCGCGACGAGCACCGACAGCACGGTGACGGTCAGGTTGTAGTACACCTTGCGGATCGGCTTGAGGAACGCCCAGCCGTAGGCGCGGGCCATGAAGATCCCGTCCAGGCTGTCGAACAGGCTCATCCCCGCGGCGAACAGCACCGGCAACACCAGCACGGCGTACCAGGGCAGGGTGAAGGCCGCCGTGCCGGCCGCCAGTACCAGCAGCGCCACCTGCGTGGCGGTGTCGAAGCCCAGGCCCATCAGGAAGCCGACCGGGTACAGGTGCCACGGCTTGTCCACCCGGTGCATCACCCGGCCCACCAACCGGGCCAGCAGCCCCCGATTCGCCAGATGGCGCTCCAGCTCCTGTTCGTCGAACTCGCCGCGGCGCATGGCCCGGAACACCTTGGCGATGCCCACCGCGGCGAACAGGTTGGTCAACCCGATCAGCAGCAGGAACGTGCCGGCCACCACCGAACCGATGAGCCCCAGGGTGGCCAGCATCGGCGACCCGTCGTCCTGCACCGGGCCTGCGACGGCCCGCACGCCCAGCGCCAGCAGCAGCGCCAGCCCGAACACCACGCTGGAATGCCCGAGCGAGAACCAGAACCCGGCCGACAGCGACCGGGTGCCCTCCCCCACCAGCTTGCGGGTGGTGTTGTCGATGACGGCGATGTGGTCGGCGTCGAACGCGTGCCGGGCGCCCAGCAGGTAGGCCGTCACCCCGAGCCCGACGCCGAACACACCGGCCGACCCCAGCGTGATGTGCTGCGGCGCCACGCCGAAAATCAGGACACCCCAACCGAATACGTGCAGGGCCGCGACCACGCCGGCGATGCTTGCGATGGAGATCCAGTCGGCCCGGTCGAATCGCGATGGCATCACCGCAGCGTAGGACTCGCCACGATATCTGTCTACCTGAACATATGTCTTGGTCAGCGTTTGGTGGCGGTCACCAACAGATATTCGGCATTCCACCCGGTGGCTGTCCGTGTCCTGGTGAGGAAGTCCAGGAAGACCGCGTCCAATTCAGCCACCCGCTCCGGCGTGCCCGCGTTGTAGTTGTATGCCGCGATCGTCGGACCGTAGTTGCGCTTCCAATACTCGCGGAATTCGAGCGCGTCGGAGCAGCGGTCCATCCGAACGGTCTGTTTGCGCGCCGTCAGGTCGACGACCCGGTCGCCGAACAGTGACCGCACGTGCTCCTCGTCGCCCCACAGCGGCCCGGGGACGGCTCCCGGCGGGGGCGGCGGAGCGAACGGCTTCATGGTGGCCAGCAGCTGCCCGATGAGGCCGCCGGGCGTCCAGTTGATCAGGCCGATGGTGCCACCCGGCCGGCAGACCCGGATCAGTTCGTCCGCACTGGCTTGGTGGTGTGGCGCAAACATCACTCCGACGCACGACATCACCGTGTCGAAGGCGTCGTCCGGGAAGGGCATCGCCTCGGCATCGGCCTCCACCCACTCCACCTGCGTCCCACGCCGGGCCGCCTCGGCCCGGCCCGCGTCGAACAGTTCCGGGGTCAGATCGCAGGCCGTCACCACCGCTCCCGCCTGCGCGGCGGGAATGGCGGCGTTGCCGGCTCCGGCGGCGACGTCGAGCACCCGGTCGCCAGTGCCGATCGCACAGGCCCGCACCAGTTCGGGGCCGAGTTCCGGGATCAGCTCGGTGGCCACCGCGACGTAGTCACCCGACGCCCACAGGGCACGGTGCTTGGCCTTGAGCGCTCGGTCCGCCTCGGCGGCAGACAAGTCCGTTGTGTCCATGCACCCACTGTCCGCTCGGCGGGCAGCGACGGTGTCGGTATCGACAAAACGGTCGGATTCAGCCGTGCCTGGCGCCGATCCAGTGCAGCAGGTCGTGCACCACGTCGTCGTCCAGGCGGTAGGACACCGTGCGCCCCATCCGGGTGCTGGACACCCAGCCCTGGTCACGCAGCACGCGAAGGGCTTGGGAGACGGCGTTTTCCGAACGCCCGAGCACGCCGGCCAGATCACCGACACAGATGCCGGGGGCCCGGTGCAGCGCCAGCAGGATCTCCAGCCGGTGCGGATCCGACAGCAGGTCGAACCGCCGCGACCACCCCGCGGTGTCGACGTCGGGGTCTGCAGGTCCGGCCACGCCCCGATCGTAGTGATTTGTGCACATCCCGTAACGCCCACCGGAACAAAACGTGCACGAATCCCTAGTCGAGGAAGCCGTGCAGCAGCGCGGCCGAGCCGGCGACATGCGCGGCCATCGCCGCCCCGGCGCCCTCGGCGTCGCCGGCCAGGATCGCCATCACGATGGCCTCGTGCTGTTCGTCGGAATGGGCGATGTTGCGGGACAACAGCGGGATCTGGTCCAGCAGCGCGTTGATCCGCATCCGGTTCTGGGCCACCAGCGGCACCAGCGACGGCGACCCGGCGGCCTCGGCGATGGCCAGGTGCAACCGGGAGTCCAACCGGCGGTAGTCGTCGGGATCGGCGCCGCGCACGTCACCCAGCCGCGACCACAGCCCCTCCCGCTGCACCGCGGTCAGCGTGCGCCCGGCCGCCATCCTGGCCGCGCCGACCTCGAGGATCTCGCGCAGCCGCACGGCGTCGTCGATCTCCTCCCGGGTGAGACCGTCGGCGCTGGCCGGCAGCGCGGGCATCTCGGTGGCCAGGAAGGTGCCGCCGTAGCGACCCCGCTTGGACACCAGATACCCGGCGTCGGCCAGCGATCTGATGGCTTCCCGCACGGTGTCGCGGCTGACCCCGAGCCGGGCGGCCAGTTCCCGTTCCGGCGGCAGCGAGGCCCCCGGCTCCAGCACGCCGAGCCGGATGGTCTCCAACAGCCGACCGACGGTGTCCTCGAAGGCGTTGCCGAGCCGCACCGGGCGCAGCAGCGCCTCGCCTGCGGTCAGCGGCTCGGACACCCGGTCGGACTGGGACATCGGTGCAAACCTACTGGCTCACAGCGGCGTGACGTAGTGGCCGCTGATGCCGCCGTCGACCAGGAAGGTCGAGCCGGTGATGAACGACGCGTCGTCACTGGCCAGGAACGCGACCGCGGCGGCCAGCTCCTCGGGCTCGGCGAACCGGCCCACCGGCACGTGCACCAGGCGCCGCGCCGCCCGCTCGGGATCCTTGGCGAACAGTTCCTGCAGCAACGGCGTGTTCACCGGGCCGGGGCACAGCGCGTTCACCCGGATGCCCTGGCGGGCGAACTGCACCCCCAGTTCCCGCGACATGGCCAGCACCCCGCCCTTGGACGCGGTGTAGGAGATCTGGCTGGTGGCCGACCCCATCACCGCGACGAACGACGCGGTGTTGATGATCGAGCCGCGCTGCGCGGGCACCATGTGCCGCAGGGCGGCCCGGCAGCACAGGTACACGCTCTTGAGGTTGATGTCCTGCACCTTCTGCCAGGCGGGCAGCTCGGTGTTCTCGATCAGGTCGTCCTCGGGCGGGCTGATGCCGGCGTTGTTGAACGCGATGTCCAGTCCGCCGTGCACCTTCACGGCGGTGTCGAACAAGTGGTCCACCGCGTCCTGATCCGACACGTCGACCTGGACGAAGGTGACGTTGAGCTCGTCGGCGACGGCTTGTCCGCTCACCGGGTCGACATCGCCGATGACGACGATGGCGCCTTCGGCCTGCATCCGCTTGACCGTCGCCAGCCCGATCCCGCTGGCACCCCCGGTGATGACGGCGACCTTGTCCTTCAGCCGCTGGGTGAGATCCATCTAGCTCTCCTCGCTGTGCTCAATTCGTCGGCTCGCCGACATGGATGAAGACGTTCTTGGTTTCGGTGAACGACAAAGGCGCATCCGGACCCAGCTCGCGGCCAAGCCCGGACTGCTTGAAGCCCCCGAACGGCGTGGTGTAGCGCACCGACGAGTGCGAGTTGACGCTGAGATTGCCGGCCTCGACGGCGCGCGAAACCCGAAGGGCGCGTGACACGTTGTCGGTCCAGATCGATCCCGACAAGCCGTAGGAGGTGGCGTTGGCCAGGGCGATGGCGTCGGCTTCGTCCTCGAACGGCAGCACCGTCACCACCGGCCCGAAGATCTCCTCGGTGACGGTGCGGTCGGCCCGCGCCGGGGTCAGCACGGTCGGGGCGAACCAGTACCCGGGCCCGCCCGGCGCCGACCCGCGGAAGGCCACCGGCGCGTCGTCGGGCACATAGGCCGACACCGACTCCCAGTGCTTCTTGGAGACCAGCGGCCCCATCTCGGTGTCGCGGGCGGTCGGGTCGCCCACCACCACCCCCTTGACCGCGGGTTCCAGCAGTTCCATGAACCGGTCGTAAACGGTGCGCTGCACCAGGATCCGACTGCGGGCACAGCAGTCCTGGCCGGCGTTGTCGAACACTCCGTAGGGGGCGGTGGCCGCGGCGCGCTCCAGATCGCAGTCGTCGAAGACGATGTTGGCGCTCTTGCCGCCCAGCTCCAGGGTGACGCGTTTGACCTGCGCGGCGGCGCCGGCCATCACCCGGGTGCCGACCCGGGTGGAGCCGGTGAACACCACCTTGCGCACGTCGGGATGGGTGACGAAGCGCTCGCCCACCACCGGACCCGCCCCCGGCAGCACCTGGAAGAGTCCCTCGGGTAGGCCCGATTCGAGGGCCAGCCGGCCCAGCCGGATGGAGGTCAGCGGCGTCCACTCGGCGGGCTTGAGCAGCACCGCGTTACCGGCGGCCAGCGCCGGGGCGAATCCCCAGGCCGCGATGGTCATCGGGAAGTTCCACGGGGTGATCACCCCGACCACACCGAGCGGCTCGTGGAAGGTGACATCCAGGCCGCCGGCCACCGGAATCTGCCTGCCCGACAGGCGTTCCGGGCTGGCCGCGTAATAGGTGAGCACGTCGCGGACATGCCCGGCCTCCCACTCGGCCTGGCCGATCGGATGACCGGAGTTGGCCACCTCCAGCGCCGCCAGTTCGGCGATGTGGGCATCGACCGTCGCGGCGAAGGCGCGCAGTGCGCCCGCCCGGTCGGCGGGCGCCAGCCGCGCCCACTGGCGCTGGGCGGCCACCGCGGCCGCCACCGCGTCGTCGACCGCCGCCTCGTCGAGCAGGTCGACGGTGCGCAGCACCTCCTCGGTGGCCGGATTGATGACCTCGCAGGTGCTCATGAAACCCTTTCCGTCGCATAGTCGGTGGCCGCCTGCACCAGGCCGGCGAACAACCGCAGATCGTCCAGCCGTTCCTCGGGGTGCCATTGCACCGCCACGACGAACTGATCGCCCGGCAACTCCACGCCCTCGATCACCCCGTCGGTGGTGTCCTGGGCGCTGATGATCAACCCGTCCCCGAGCCGGTCGATGGCCTGGTGGTGATAGCACTGGGCATCCGAGGACTCCCCGATCAGGGCGGCCAGCCGGGTGCCCGGCACGGTCTGCACATGCGATGTGCTGAACACCGCGTTGCCCTGCTGGTGACGGGTGTGGCCCAGCACGTCGGGCAGGTGCTGGTGCAAGCTGCCGCCGAGCGCCACGTTGAGCAGCTGGGCCCCGCGGCAGATCCCGAGCACCGGCATGCCGCGGCGCAGCGCCTCTCCGATCAGCTCAAATTCCCAGGCATCGCGGTACCCGGCCGGCTCATCGGTGGCCGGATGCCGTTGCTGGCCATAGCTTTCCGGGTTGACGTCGCGGCCGCCGGTGACGATCAGCCCGTCGAGGCCGTCGAGCACCCTCCCGGCAACCATGGCATCGATCAGTTGTGGCGGCAACAACACCGCGGTGCCGCCACCCAGGTTGACCCCCTCGATGTAGATGGCGGGCAGGAAACTGGCCTGCACATCCCACACCCCGGTCTGCGCCTGCTGCAGATAGGTCGTGAGGCCGATGACCGGCCGCGGTGACCCGGGGTTCTGGTCAGAGGCGCTCAAAGCCCCTTCTCCTTTCCCAATCCGTGACGGCCCCGTTGAACGCGGCCAGTTCGACACGTGCGTTGTTGAGATAGTGCTCGACGACGTCGTCCCCGAACGCCGAGCGGGCCACCGCCGATCCCGCGAACAGGTCGGCCGCCTCGGCCAGGGTGGTGGGCAGGCGCTGGGCGCCGCCGGTATAGGCGTTGCCGGTGCACGGCGGTTCCAGCTCGAGGCCTTCGTCGATGCCGTGCAGGCCCCCGGCGATCAGCGCCGCGACCGCCAGGTACTGGTTCACGTCGCCGCCGGGAGCGCGGCATTCCATCCGCATGCCCTGCCCGTGCCCCACCACCCGCAGGGCGCAGGTGCGATTGTCCATCCCCCACGCCACCGCCGTCGGGGCGAAGCTGCCGTCGGCAAAGCGCTTGTAGGAGTTGATATTCGGAGCATAGAACAGGGTCAGCTCGCGCAGCGTCGCCAGCTGGCCGGCCAAGAAGCTGCGGAACATCGCCGACATGCCCAGCGGGTCGGCGTCATCGGAGAAGACGGCCGTGCCGTCCGTGCCGCGGAAGGACACATGGATGTGGCAGCTGTTGCCTTCCCGCTCGTCGAATTTCGCCATGAAGGTCAGCGATTTGCCGTGCTGGTCGGCGATCTCCTTGGCACCGTTCTTGTAGATGGTGTGGTTGTCGCAGGTGACCAGCGCGTCGTCGTAGCGGAAGGCGATCTCCTGCTGCCCCAGGTTGCACTCGCCCTTGACGCCTTCGCAGTACATACCGGCGCCCTCCATCCCGCGGCGGATGTCGCGCAGCAGCGGCTCCATCCTGGTCGAGGCCAGCATCGCGTAGTCGACGTTGTAGTCGGTGGCCGGCGTCAGGCCGCGATAGTCGGCGGCCCAGGCGGCGCGGTAGCCGTCCTCGAACACCATGAATTCCAGTTCGGTGCCGACGAAGGCGGCCAGCCCGCGGTCGGCCAGCCGGTCGAGTTGTCGGCGCAGGATGCTGCGGGGCGCCTGGACGACGGGACGACCGTCGGTCCAGGACAGGTCGGCCATCACCAGGGCGGTTCCGGGCAGCCAGGGCAGCAGCCGCAGGGTGCTGAAGTCCGGGGTCATCACCATGTCGCCGTAGCCGGTCTCCCAGCTGGAGATCGCGTAGCCGTCCACGGTGTTCATGTCGACGTCGACGGCCAGCAGGTAGTTGCAGCATTCGGCGCCGTGGGCGGCGACCTCCTCGATGAACAGCCGCGCGGACACCCGTTTGCCGGTGAGCCGGCCCTGCATATCGGTGAACGCGACGATGACGGTATCGATGTCCCCGTCGGTGACGAGACGCTCCAGCTCGAACTGCGTCAGCATGCAGAACGCTCCCTCTCTACGACGAGAAGTCAACCATTACCGCCCTGTGACTACCGCAGGCGCGTTGTCTTCGACGGTCATTCACCTACACATTTACACAACCGTCACCTCAAAGGTAGGACAGCAGACCAATAGCGGCCTATTCTCCCCCTAGATCCGGGGGCCGTCGACAAGGAGACTGCTGTGCCAGAAGGCCACGAACTGCTCGACGAGGACGAACGGCACCTCGCCAGCCTCGGCTACACCCAGGAACTGCACCGGTCCTGGTCGAGTTTCTCCAACTTCGCCATCTCGTTCTCCATCATCTCCATCCTGGCCGGGTGTTTCACCTCGTTCGGCCTCGGCTGGAACAACGGCGGCCCGGCCGCCATCGCCTGGGGTTGGCCCATCATCGCGGTCTTCATCCTGATCATCGGGCTCTGCATGTCCGAGCTGGTGTCGGCATTCCCCACCTCCGGTGGAATCTATTGGTGGGCAGCCAAGCTCGGCGGCCCCAAGGCCGGTTTCTACACCGGCTGGCTCAACCTGATCGGCCTGATCGCCATCCTGGCGTCGGTGGCCTACGGCAGCGCCACCTTCCTGGACCTCACGCTGAGCACCTTCAGCCAAACATGGGCGGCCGGCTACAGCCTGGAGCGGGTGTTCGTCATGTTCCTGGCCATCCTGGTGGTGGTCGCGGTGATCAACATCTTCTCGTCGCACCTGCTGGCGGTCATCAACAACATCTCGGTGTGGTGGCATGTCTTCGGCGCCGCGGCGGTGATCGTCATCCTGTGGCTCATCCCGGCGCAGCACGCCAGCTTCTCCACGGTGTTCGCCACCACCGTCAACAACACCGGCTTCTTCGGCGGCTCCACCTCGGGCCTGGCGTTCCTGTTCTTCGTGCTGCCCATGTCGGCGATCCTGACCCAGTACACGATCACCGGCTACGACGCGTCGGCTCACCTGTCGGAAGAGACCAAGAGCGCGGCCGACGGTGCGGCCAAAGGAATTTGGCGGTCCATCTTCTACTCCGCGATCGGCGGTTGGATCCTGCTGCTGACGTTCCTGTTCGCGGTCCAGGACGTCGACGGCGTGACCGCCGGCGGCGGCGCGGTGGCCACCATCTTCACCCAGGCCATGGACTCCAAGTGGGTCGGCATCGTGCTGTTCATCTCGACGGCGGGCCAGTTGTTCTGCACCACCGCCTGCCAGACCAGCGCATCCCGGATGCTGTTCGCCTTCAGCCGGGACCGCGCGGTACCCGGGCATCAGCTGTGGTCCAAGGTCAACGCCAACAAGGTGCCCGCCAACGCGGTCATCGTGACCGCGGCGATCGCCGCCCTGCTCACCCTGCCCGCGCTGGTCAAGGTGGACATCAACGGCGCCCCGGTGCCCATCGCCTTCTTCGCCGTCGTCTCCATCGGCGTCGTCGGGCTCTACCTGTGTTTCGCGGTGCCGATCTACTACCGCTGGAAGGCCGGTGACTCGTTCCCCCTGGGCAAGTGGAACCTGCGCGGGCACCACAAGTGGATGGCGCCGGTGGCCCTGGCCGAGATCATCATCACGTCGATCATCGCCATGTTCCCCACCTCGATCGGCGGCACGCCCTGGGATGCGAGCTTCGAGTGGAAGTTCGTCAACTACACGCCGATCCTGGTCGGCACCGTGCTGGTGTTGCTCTACATCTACTGGCACGTGTCGGTGAAGCATTGGTTCACCGGTCCGGTGAAGCAGGTGGACATCACCGGTGGCGAGCTGACCGACGCCTGACCTCGCCTACCACGTACTCGTGCGCATCACGATCTCCGTGGCGACCTGGGCGGTGGACTCGCCGGCGTTGCGTCGGCCGAGCAGGTCCACCAGGCGGTACTCGCCGTAGACATAGCGCTGGCTGGCCACTCCCACCGCCCGCGCGGCGGGGTTGCTCACCAGCACGGTGGTGTTCATCTCCACCGGCGGGCAGGTTTCGTCGCGGACGATCCCGGCCTGGTCGGCCACCCGCGGGTGACCACGGTCGATGGCCACCAGGCCGATGAACCGGTCGAGCCGGGTCGCCGCCAGGCGCCAGGCCAACTCGCCGCCGAGACGGTCCCCGACCAACAGGCCCCACCGCACCCCGAGCGCGTCGAGCACGCCCACCACCGAGTCGGCCGTCAACTGCGGGTCGGGGTAGATGACGATGGTCCGCAGCGACGCGTTGTGCAACCGCTGGCACACGGCGTCGTAGGCGCGGGCACCGGGGGCTGCGGCACCCAGCAGCACCACCACGCCGCCCTTGTCCGGACCGGCCACCTCCACGGCGACGGGCACCCCGTCGACGGTCACCATGGTCGAAGGCATTGCGTCACGCTAGGACATCAACCGGTCCGCCATGGCCGTTTTGGCCCGTCTCCCACCCAACCGTCAGCGCTGCGTGAGCCGGTTGGCTTGTTTGCCGACGACGTCGGTGAAGGTTTGCGGCAGGGCTGCCTGGACCGGCACACTCGGGTCCGGCGTCGGGAAGGCGACCGCGAAAACAGCCATCCCGTCGACGTTTTCGAACGACGAGTAGACGCTGCTGTGCTCCGCGCCGAGTTGCATCGTCTGTTCGTAGACCAGTGCGCCGGGGCGGTCGGTGCTCAGCCGGGTGGTGGTCATCGGGATACCCGGCATGGAGCGGTCGAAGAAGGTTTCGTACCGCGCGCACCGTTGCGCGGTCGCGGTGATGGCGTCCAGGTCCAGTTGCCAGCTCAGCACGGTCACCACCATGCGCGCCCCGTCGTAGCCGACGCTGTATTTGGCGGCGCTGCCCGCCCCGCGCTCGGCCGAGGCGGCGATCACCCGGGTGAAGCCGTCACTGCAGCCCTCCGGGTTGGACAGCATGGCGGGCGGCCCGCCCGCGCCGTCGGCGACGCCGGGCTCCTCGACGATCCGGTCATAGCGCACGCCGGCCGGAAAGTCGGCCGCGGTCAGCACGACGTCCCGCAGCCGGGCACCCGGCCAGGTCGCCGTGCCGGTCACCACCTCGCCGCAGCCGGCGACCACCAGGGCGGTCAACGCCGCCGCCACCAGCCGGGCCGTCATCGCCCCAGGTTACCGGCACACGCGCCGCGTCAGGTGCGGCGCTTGGCCACCTCGGGATCGTCGTCGGCCAAGGGTTCGGGGTCGCGCCATTCCTCGGCGCGGCTGGAGCGGTTGCCCTGCAGCGTGCCGCGCAGTTCGTCTTTCAGCTCGTCGTCGTGGCGGGCACCGTGTTTCGAGCTCTCGCGCTGCATCTCGCCAACCTCCTGTTCACTCGACCGGCTTGAGCGGGTCGTGGCCGATGGTCATCAACGACCGGCGCCACTCTTGCTGCCCCGCTGTCGGTTCCATGTCGACGCCGCGCTCGGCGTGCACCATGTCGACGACCTGGCGCATGGTCAGCGCGTCGGCGTCGGTCAGGTCGGAGCGGCGCTTCTGCAGCACCGCGAGCACCCGGCGCCCGTAGACGGGCGCGGCCTCATCGGGAAACCGCTCGGCGGTCTCGCCGGAGGCCACCGTTCGCAACCAATCCGACAGTTCCCGCGACGACATGTTCACGACGCGGTGGAATTCCTCCCACAATCCGGCGTCGACTTCGGTGTTCCGGTGCACAGCACCACCTCCCGTGGGTTCAGCTACTGGAGTCGGGCCGCGCGTCCTCCATCCGGCGCACCCGACGGTGCTCGATGGCGAACCAGCTCATCGAGACCACGAACACGACGGCGGCGATCACGGCCAGGACCGTGCCCGTGCCGGCATGTGCGGTGGCGAACGCCGCCAGGCAACTGACGAAGGCCACCAGGGCAACACCCAGTAGCACCAGTGCCGGGAAATTCTTGTTGTCCTTCATGGACTCACCCGCATGGGGGCGCGTCGTACGCGCATGATCCAGCGGGTCCTCAGGCGACCGCATGGCAACTCCTTCCCCTCCTGAGCTACCCGGTGCCCATGGGGCCCAAACGCCGGTGCGGTCAGGCGGGGAGGGTGGTCGAGGAGATGACCGGGCGCCGCGGCGGCCCGTCCAGCAGCCCGAGCACCGCGTCGAGGTCGGTGTGCGCGGCCAGCGCATCGGCCATCACGTCCAACTGGGCGTCGCGGCGGGCCCGCACGTCGGTGTCGGCGGCCACCACGAAGCCGGTGCATCCGGCGGCCGCCGCCACCTCGCCGAGCCAGGCCCGGCGGACGTCGTCGTTGTCCAGCAGCCCGTGCCAGTGCGTGCCGAACACCGCACCGTCGCGGATGCCGATGCCCAGCCAGTCCTGCGCCTGCGAGCGGCGCACCTGACCGTGGTGGATCTCGTAACCGTGCAGCGGGGTCTCCCAGTGCCGCAAGGTCTTCTGCGGCTCGAACACGATGTCGGCGTCCAGCAGACCCAGGCCGTCCACCGCCCCGGCCCGCGACTCCACCGGATCGTCGATACGCCGGCACAGCATCTGGAACCCGCCGCACACGCCCAGCACCGGACGTCCGGCCCGCGCATGCGTCAGCACCGCCTCGGCCAGGCCCCGGTCCCGCATCCAGGCCAGATCCGAGACGGTGGCCTTGCTGCCGGGCAGGACCACCACGTCGGCGTCGGCGATATCCGCCGGCTCGGCGACCCAGCGCACCAGCACGCCGGGTTCACAGGCCAGGGCCTCCACATCGGTCGAGTTCGAGATGCGGGGCAGCCGTACCGCCGCCACCCGCAGCCACTGGCGCCCCAGGGGCGCCACCGGGTCACCGAGGGTGGCTCCGGCGGTCACCGACAGCGAGTCCTCGGTGTCCAGCCACAGCGAGTCGAGGTGCGGGATCACGCCGTAGGTCGGCCGGCCGGTCCGGTCCTGCAGCTCAGTCAACCCCGGGGCCAGCAGCGCCGGGTCGCCGCGGAACTTGTTGACCAGGTAACCGCTGACGAGTTTCTGGTCCTCGGGCTCGAGCACCGCGACGGTGCCGAACAGGTGCGCCAGCAGGCCGCCGCGGTCGATATCGCCGACCAGCAGCACGGCCAGCCCGGCGGCGCGCGCCAGACCCATGTTGGCCAGGTCGGTGGCCCGCAGGTTGATCTCCGCGGGCGACCCGGCTCCCTCACAGATCACCGCGTCGAAATCGGTTCGCAGCGAAGCCAATTCGTCGGCGACGACGGCGGCCAGCTCGGTTCGCCGGCTGAAGTAGTCGCCGGCGGCCATGGTTCCGGCGACCTGTCCGCGCACCACCAGCTGCGACGTGCGGTCACTGCCGGGCTTGAGCAGGATCGGGTTGAACCGGACGCTGGGGGCCAGGCCCGCGGCGCGGGCCTGCATGGCCTGCGCGCGGCCGATCTCCCCGCCCTCTACGGTGACGGCCGAGTTGTTGCTCATGTTCTGCGCCTTGAACGGCGCCACCCGGATTCCCTTGCGGGCCAACAATCGGCACAACCCGGCGACGACCATGGACTTGCCGGCGTCGGAGGTGGTACCGGCGACCAGCAGGGCGCCGCCGGTCACGCCAGGGTGAGGATGTCGGCGCCGTCCGCGGTGACCACCAGTGTGTGCTCGAACTGCGCGGTCCACTTGCGATCCTTGGTGGCGACGGTCCAGCCGTCGTCCCAGATCTCGTAGTCCAGCGAGCCCAGGTTGATCATCGGCTCGATGGTGAAGGTCATCCCCGGTTCCAGCACGGTGTCGACGGCCGGCTGGTCGTAGTGCAGCACCACCAGGCCGTTGTGGAAGGTGGTGCCGATCCCGTGCCCGGTGAAATCACGAACGACGTTGTAGCCGAACCGGTTTGCATAGGATTCGATGACTCGGCCGACCACCGAGAGCTGACGGCCCGGCTTGACCGCCTTGATGGCCCGCATGGTGGCCTCGTGGGTGCGCTCCACCAGCAGCCGGTGTTCCTCGGACACGTCCCCGGCCAGGAAGGTGGCATTGGTGTCGCCGTGCACGCCGTCGATGTAGGCGGTGACGTCGATGTTGACGATGTCACCGTCCTCGATGACGGTGGAATCCGGGATGCCGTGGCAGATCACCTCGTTCAGCGAGGTGCAGCAGGATTTCGGGAAGCCCTTGTAGCCCAGGGTGGACGGGTAGGCGCCGTGGTCGATCATGTACTCGTGGGCCACCCGGTCCAGGTGGTCGGTGGTCACGCCGGGGGCCACCGCCTTGCCGGCCTCGGCCAGGGCGCCGGCGGCGATCCGGCCCGCCACCCGCATCTTCTCGATCACCTCGGGGGTCTGCACCCATGGCTCGTGGCCCTCGACCGCGGTCGGTTTCCAGGCGTACTCCGGACGGGGGATGGACTTGGGCACCGGCAGGGTCGGGGACAACTCACCGGACCGAAGGGGCGCGCGTACAGGCATGTCCCCAGCGTAGTGGTGCGGCCGCGGGGCGCGGCCGCCGAGACACACCTGGAAGAGTGCCGTTCTCCGGCACTGGTAATGGTGTTACCGTACGGCGATGAGCGCAGAGCACATCCTGGATCGGCTCAAGTACGTCGAGGTGGAATCGACCCGGGACCGGCTGGTCCTGGAGATGGACAACCGTCCCGATCTGGCGAATGTGCGCGGCGCGCTGCAGGGCGGGCTGGTGGCCACGCTGATCGACATCGCCGCGGGCATCCTGGCCGGGCGGCACACCGGGGTGGGCTACGACGTCACCACGGCCGACCTGAACATCCATTTCCTGGCGCCGGTGCTGGGGCGGGCTCGCGCCGAGGCGACGGTGGTGCGGGCGGGCAAGCGGTTGATCGTCACGGCCGTGGACGTCACCGACGTGGACCGCAATCGGCCGGCGGCCCGGGCCACGCTCACCTTCGCCGTGCTCGAACCCCGCTGACGTTGCGCAACCGCGGCGGCACCCAGGAGCGCCGCGGACCGCGGATGTCGACCGATCCGCAGACGACCTTGCCGGTGAAGACGATGTGCGGGGTGCCTTCGGCGGGAGCGTCCCTGCGATGGTCGGTGGCACTGCCGACGACGACCTCGACATCGTCGATGGACGCGCTGGCCCCGTCGGGCAGCCGGATGTCCAGCCCGCCGAACTTGAGGTCGAGTTCGACCACGATCATCGGTCCCGCGAACCGGGCCCGGGTCAGGTCGAGATCCACCGACCCCATCCGGCGGTGCAGGGACAGCCGGCTGGGCACCACCCACTCCCCCTGGCGCTTCAGCGAACCCAGCACGCCGCGCAGCTCGACCCGGTCGGCCGCCGAGGTCACGATCGCACCCGGCCCGGGCAGATCACCGACGAGTTGGTCCAGATCGGAATGCAACCGGGCCGCCGAGACCAGCGCCGAGCGCTCCTCGAACTCGCCGATGTCGATCAGCCCCAGGGCCACCGCATTGTGCAACCGACGCAGCGTGCCGTTGCGGTCGGCGTCGGAGACGCGCAGCGGCGCGTGATCGTCAAGGCCTGTCATGATGGTTCCTCCGAGAACCAGGCTAACCGAGCGCCCCGACCCGGGGGTCAGGCCAGATAGTCCGGCGGCAGGCCGTTGAGCATGTCCCGGCACATCCGGACGGCGTACTCCGAGCTGCCGCCGCCGACGATCAGGGCGGCGAACGCCAGGTCACCGCGGTACCCGGCGAACCAGGCATGCGAGCCGCCGTTGAACTCGGCCTCCCCGGTCTTGCCGCGGACGTCACCGAGCCCGTTGAGCTCCTTGGCGGTGCCGTTGGTCACCACCAGCCGCATCATCGGCCGCACGGCGTCCAGCATCTTGGCCGAGATGGGCGTCCCGGCGCCGGTCACCTGCGTTTGCCGGCCCAGGATGAGTTGAGGCACCGGGGTTTTCCCGGCCGCGACGGTGGCCGCCACCAACGCCATGCCGAACGGGCTGGCCAGCACCTTGCCCTGACCGAAACCGTCCTCGGTGCGCTCGGCCAGGTCGACGGTGGGCGGCACCGACCCGGTGACCGTCGGGATTCCGTCCACCACGAAATCCGAGCCGAGGCCGTACTGCGCGGCGGCCTGGGTCAGGCCGCGCGGTGGCATGGTGCTGGCCAGCTCGGCGAAGGTGGTGTTGCACGAGTTCGCGAACGCCCGTGACATCGGCACGGTGCCCAGGTCGAAGGCGTTGTAGTTGGTGACGACGCGGTGGCCGATCTCCAGCGTGCCGGGGCAGCCGAGCAGCGTGTTGGGGGTCGCCATATCGCGCTCGATCGCCGCGCCCGCGGTGACGATCTTGAACGTCGATCCCGGTGGGTAGAGCCCCATGGTGGCCGTCGGTCCGTCGGCGTCGGCGGCGGGATTCTGGGCGACCGCCAGGATCTCCCCGGTCGACGGTTTGATCGCGACGATCATCGCCTTCTTGCCGACCATGTTGACGGCATCCTGCGCGGCGTTCTGCACCGTGCGGTCCAGGCTGATGGTGACCGACGGGGCCGGGTTCCCGGGGACCTCGTTGAGGACGTCGACGTCCACCCCGTTCTGGTTGACGCTGACCACCCGCCAGCCGGCCTGACCCACCAGGTCGGCCGAGACCGCCTTCTTGACCTCCGAGATGATGGCCGGCGCAAAGTGCTCGTCGGTGGGCATCATCTCGGGCTGCGGGGTGATCACCACGCCCGGCCGGGTCCCGATGGCCGCCGACACCCGGTCGTTGTCGTCCTTGCGCAGCGTGATGAGATCCAGCGGCTTGGTCGACGAGCTCGCCTCCTCGGCCAGCCGCTGCGGGTCCAGGGTGTCGTCGAAGGGCCGCAGCGCGTCGACCACCGCCCGGGCGGTCGGCATCAGGTCGGCGCCGGCCACCCGCGCGTCCAGGGCGTAGTGGTACAGATAGCCCGGGACCAGCACGTCGGTGCCGCCGCGCTCGTTGACCGAGGCCCGCCGCGGCGGGTCGGCGCGCAGGGCCAGCGTCTGGTTCTCACCGAGCTGCGGGTGCAGTCCGGTGGCGCTCCACCGGACCTGCCAGCGCCCCTCGTCGCGGATCATGTTGAGTTCGCCGTCGTAGGTCCACACCCGGTCCTTGGGCAGGTGCCAGCTGTAGCGGTACTTGATGGTGCCGGTGTCCTCGGCGTATTTGGAGCCCAGGATCTGGGTGTCCAGCCGGGTGGCCTGCAAGCCGGACCATGCCTCGTTCAGCGCGGCCTGGGCCTGGGCCGGGTGATCGGCCAAATCCGCTGCCGCCGTGGTGTTTCCGGTGGCCAACGCGGCGAAGAACGCTTCCGCGGTGGGTTCGGGGCCGTTCGGTTTGGGTGTGCAGGCGCTCAAGGTTGCGGCGGTCGCGACGACGGCCATGACGGCCGCGGCCACGCGCGAGACTGATGAGGTGATCGTTGCCATTGAGGCAAATGTTAAAGATGTGACAACCGTAGGCGGTGGAGGCGCACCGAGACCGAACCGTGATCCGCCGCTCAGTCCAGCAACGCTCAGTCCAGCAACACGGTCGCGAAGGTGCCCACCTGGGTGAAGCCGATCTTGGCGTACGTGCCGCGGGCGACGTGGTTGTAGCCGTTGACGTAGAGGCTGGCGATCCGGCCGCCGCGCAGCACGGCATCGGCCAGCGTGGCGGTGCCGGCGGCACCCAGCCCGCGGCCCCGCCAATCCGGGTGCACCCACACCCCTTGGATCTGGCCCACCGTCGGCGACTGGGACCCGACCTCCGCCTTGAACACCACCTCACCGCCCTCGAAGCGGGCCCAGGCCCGGCCCGCCGCGATCAGGCCGGCCACCCGGCGCCGGTACCCGCGGCCGCCGTCGCCCATCCGCGGGTCGATCCCCACTTCCCCGATGAACATCTCGATGGCGGCCACCAGGTACGCGTCGAGTTCGTCCATCCGCACCGGTCGCACCGCGGGATCGAGGGCGCACTGGGGCGGACCGGACAGCGCCATCAACGGTTGATCGTCACGCACGTCGCGGGCCGCACCCCAGCCCGCCTCCAGGCGCCGCCACAGCGGTAGCACCAACTCGGCCCGCCCGACCAACGACGAACACCGCCGCGGTGCGCTCAGCGCCTTGTCGGCAAAGGCGGCGATGTCGTCGAGCCCGCCGCGCAGCGGGATCAGGTTGGCCCCTGCGTAGCACAGGGATTCGGCGGCCCGGCCGCGCGTCCACAGCTCACCGCCGATCGCGTTCGGGTCGACGCCGTGGTCGAGCACCCGGCACGCCACCATGCACGCACCGACGGGATCCGCGTCGAGGACCTCCCGCACCGAATCCAGGTCGCGCACCACCGTGACGCGGCGCTCGTCGGTGAGGCGGTACAGGGGCGGAGCCGACATGGAGCTTCTTTCTGAAACGTTCCCGAACCGAGTGGCAAACCTGTCCCGCGGGTGACCCCGCTCACAGCGCCAGGTTTCAGCTTACGGTGACAACCGGCGGACCGGAGGGACTTCCTTCCGCGCCGGCCGCGCCGTCGATTTCCGACGCGATCCGCATGGCCTCCTCGATGAGCGTCTCCACGATCTGCGCCTCGGGCACCGTCTTGACCACCTCGCCCTTGACGAAGATCTGGCCCTTGCCGTTACCGGAGGCCACCCCCAGGTCGGCCTCGCGGGCCTCACCGGGGCCGTTCACCACGCAGCCCATCACCGCGACCCGCAACGGCACGTCCAGCCCATCCAGCCCGGCCGACACCTCGTTGGCCAGCGTGTAGACGTCCACCTGGGCCCGCCCGCACGACGGGCAGGACACGATCTCCAGACCGCGGGGCCGCAGGTTCAGCGACTCCAGGATCTGGGTGCCGACCTTGACCTCCTCGGCGGGCGGCGCCGACAGCGACACCCGGATGGTGTCGCCGATGCCTTTGGACAGCAGCGCCCCGAACGCCACGGCCGACTTGATGGTGCCCTGGAAGGCGGGCCCGGCCTCGGTGACACCGAGATGCAGCGGGTAGTCGCACTGGGCGGCCAGCTGCTCGTAGGCGGCGACCATGACCACCGGATCGTTGTGCTTGACGCTGATCTTGATATCGCCGAACCCGTGCTCCTCGAACAACGAGGCCTCCCACAGCGCGGATTCGACCAGTGCCTCCGGGGTGGCCTTGCCGTACTTCTCCAGCATCCGCTTGTCCAGCGAGCCGGCGTTCACCCCGATCCGGATCGGGATGCCGGCCGCGCCCGCGGCCTTGGCCACCTCCTTGACCCGGCCGTCGAACTCCTTGATGTTGCCCGGATTCACCCGCACCGCCGCGCAGCCCGCGTCGATCGCGGCGAAGATGTACTTCGGCTGGAAATGGATGTCGGCGATGACGGGGATGTTCGCCTTCTTGGCGATGATCGGCAGCGCGTCGGCGTCCTCCTGCCGCGGGCAGGCCACCCGGACGATATCGCAGCCCGACGCGGTCAACTCGGCGATCTGCTGCAGCGTCGCGTTGATGTCGTGGGTCTTGGTGGTGCACATCGACTGCACCGAGATCGGCGAGTCGCTGCCCACCCCCACGTCGCCGACCTTGAGCTGGCGGGTCTTACGACGCGGAGCCAGGGTGGGTGCCGGCGGGGCCGGCATGCCCAGACCGATGGAAGTCACTTCATCTCCAAACTTCAGGGTCCCGACTACTGGAACAGTCTGATGGGATTGACCAGGTCGGCGGTGACGGTCAACAACATGTATCCGACGACGAACACCAGCACCACGTAGGTGGCCGGCATCAGTTTCAGATAGTTCACCGGTGCCGCGGCGACCTTGCCGCGGGCCGCGCGGATCATGTTCCGGATCTTCTCGAACACCGCGATCGCGATGTGGCCGCCGTCGAACGGCAGCAGCGGGATCAGGTTCACCGCACCCAGCACGAAGTTCATCTGCGCCAGGAAGAACCAGAACGCCACCCACAACCCGTGGTCGACGGTGTCGCCGCCGATGATGCTGGCGCCGACCACGCTGATCGGGGTCTCGGGGTCGCGTTCACCGCCACCGATGGCGTTCACCAGGGCGCCGACCTTGGTGGGGATCTTGGCCAGCGACTTACCCAGTTCCACGGCAAGGTCACCGGTGAAGGTGAAGGTGGCCGGGATCGCGGTGAGCGGGTTGTACTGGGTGGGTCCCGGCGGCGCGGCCGCGCTGACGCCGATGGCGCCGACGGTCACCGTGCCGGTGGCGTCCTTGTCCGCGTACCGCTGCGTCCGGGCGACGTCGACGACGGTGGCCAACCGCTGCCCGTCGCGTTCGTAGACCACCGGGATGGGGCCGGACAGCTTGCGGATGGCGGCGGCCATGTCGGCGAACGTCGCCACATCGGTGCCGTTGACCTTGACGATGGTGTCCCCGGGCCGGATACCGGCCGCCGCGGCAGGCCCGGGCCCCGGGTCCGGGCACGGCCCGAACGGGTTGTCCCCGCCCTTGCTGATCTGCGGTGCGACACAAGAGGTTTCGCCGACGATCGCGGTGGTCGGCGGATGCAGATTGGGCAGGCCCCAGATGACGGCGATGGCATAGATGAGCACCAGGCCGATGAGGAAGTTCATGCCAGGCCCGGCGAACAGCACCGCAACCCGCTTCCACACCTTCTGCCGGTACATCGCATAGGGCCGCTCGTCGGGGGCCAGTTCTTCGACCGACGTCATCCCGGCGATATCGCAGAACCCGCCGAGCGGTACCGCCTTGAGGCCGTACTCGGTGTAGCCGAGCTTGTTCGGCCGCATGGTCGACCACAGCGTGGGGCCGAAGCCGACGAAGTAGCGGCGCACCTTCATGCCGGTGGCGCGCGCCACCCACATGTGCCCGCATTCGTGCAGGGCCACCGAGACCAGAATGGCCAGCGCGAACAGCGCGATGCCGATAGCAAACATCATCGGGCTGCGGTGACCTCCTGCGTCGGTGCGGTGCGGATCAGGCGCTGGGCCGCGGCTCGTGCCCAGTCCTGCGCGTCGAGTACTTCTTCCACGGTAGCGGGTTCGGCGGCCCACTGGTCTGCGGCGTGCAGCACGTCGGCAACCGTTCGCACAATCGACGGGAACGAGATACGACCGGCCAGGAACGCCTCGGCCGCCTCTTCGTTGGCCGCGTTGTACACCGCGGTGAGACAGCCGCCCCGTCGCCCGGCGCTGCGCGCCAGTTCCACCGCCGGGAACACCGACGCGTCCAGCGGCTCGAACGTCCAGGTCGACGCGGTGGTCCAGGCGCAGGCCGGGGCGGCCCCGGGCACCCGGTCCGGCCAACCCAGCGCCAGCGCGATCGGCAACTTCATGTCCGGGGGGCTGGCCTGCGCCAGCGTGGAGCCGTCGGTGAAGGTCACCATCGAATGCACGATGGACTGCGGATGCACCACCACCTCGATGCGGTCGTAGTCGACACCGAACAACAGGTGCGTCTCGATCAGCTCCAGGCCCTTGTTGACCAGCGATGCCGAATTCAGGGTGTTCATCGGTCCCATCGACCAGGTCGGGTGCGCCCCCGCCTGCTCCGGGGTGACACCCTCCAGGGCGTCGGCGGTCCAGCCGCGGAACGGTCCGCCCGACGCCGTCAACACCAGCGAGGCGACCTCGTCGGGGCTGCCGCCGCGCAGGCACTGCGCCAGCGCCGAATGCTCGGAGTCCACCGGGACGATCTGCCCGGGCGCGGCGGCGGCCAGCACCAGCGGGCCGCCGGCCACCAGCGATTCCTTGTTGGCCAGGGCCAGCCGGGCCCCGCTGTGCAGGGCCGCCAGGGTGGGTTTCAGGCCGAGCGCCCCGACCAGGGCGTTGAGCACCACGTCGGCCTCGGTGTCCTCGACGATGCGGGTGGCCGCATCGGGCCCGCGATACGCCGCCTCGATATTCGCCTCCGGGTCGGCGACGGCGACATTGCGGATACCGATCTCGGCGGCCTGCCGGGCCAGCAGGTCGGCGTTGCCGCCGCCGGCGGCCAGCCCCACGACCTCGAAACGGTCCGGATTGGCGGCGATCACCTCGAGCGCCTGGGTCCCGATGGAACCGGTGCTGCCCAGCAGCAGAACCCGGACACGCTCGGACCTTCCCCGGTCGCTGTGCTCCTGCCCGCCGTATCCGCTCACCGATCCATTGTGCCGCGCCGGTGCGCCGATGACGGCATCGACGCCGGATGCCGCATCCCGGCACCGATTCGTCCGGTACCCATCCGGGCGGCCCGGCGCACCGAATACATCGGTGAGGGCGGCCCAGGAGACCGCTCCACGACAGATTCGAGTAATGACAGTGATGAACAGAGCTCAATCGAAAACCCTCGCAGTGACCGGACTTTCGGCGCTCACCCTGTTCGCGGGCATCGCGTGTTCGAAGGATTCGTCCACCAGTGCGACAGCCGCTCCGGAGACCGGCACGTCGACGAGCATGGCGGCGAGTCCGACGTCGGCCATGGCCGATCCGGCCGCCGGTCTGGTCGGCAACGGTTGCGCCGCCTACGCCCAGCAGGTGCCCACCGGCCCGGGTTCGGTCGCCGGCATGGCACAGGGTCCCGTCGCCGTCGCCGCCTCCCACAACCCCATGCTCACGACGCTCACCGCGGCGTTGTCCGGCAAGCTGAACCCGAACGTCAACCTGGTCGAGACGCTGGACAGCAACCCGGGGCTCACCGTGTTCGCGCCCACCGACGACGCATTCGCCAAGATCGATGCGGCCACCCTGGACAAGCTCAAGACCGATTCCGATCTGCTGACCAAGATCCTGACCTACCACGTGGTCGAGGGGCAGGCCGGACCCATGCAGGTCGCCGGTGAGCACAAGACCCTGCAGGGCGGCACCGTGACGGTGACCGGCGCCGGTCCCGACCTGAAGATCAACAACGCCGGACTGGTGTGCGGCGGGGTGAAGACCGCCAACGCGACGGTGTACATGATCGACACCGTGTTGATGCCCCCGGCGTAATCGCCTGCGCCACAACAGAACCACGAGCGGCGCCCTGGCCGCGCATCACCCCCGCAGCGCGCGGGGCGCCGCTCGTCCCCCCACTTCGTCCGGCTACCGCTGCCGGGCGGCCGGGTCGGCGGTGGCCTCGATCTTCAGCACCCGCTCGCCGCGGAAGGTCAGCATCAGTACCGCGAACACCCGGCCGCGATCGAAGGCCAGCAGCACCGATTCGGTCGGGCTGACCACGGTGGCGCCCGGCCCCAGGTAACGCAAGAGATTCACCGCAACATCGTGCGGACCGTGATTGACCTGCTGCCGGTGCTGGTGCAACACCGTGCCCACGCCCCAGACCTGCGGATCGAGCACCGCCGTCAACGCGGCCAGATCGCCGTTGGCGCAGGCGGTGATGAAGGCCTCGGTGGCGCGGCGGTGCTCGGCCCGGGTCACCGCGGCCGGCCCGGGCCCGGCACCGGCGATCTTGGTCCTGGCTCGCCGGGCCAGCTGGCGGCAGGTCCCGACCGGCCGGCCGACGGTGGCGGCGATCTCCTCGAACGGCGTGCCGAACACGTCGTGCAACACGAAGGCCACCCGCTCCGCCGGGCTGAGGGTGCGCAGCACCGCCAGCAGCGCCGCGCTGACCTCGTCGTCGAGGGTGACCCGGTCGGCCGGACCGGGTACCGGGTCGGGCAGCGTCGCGGCGGCAACGTCACCGTCGGGCCGAACCCGTTGCACCCGTGCCGAGCGCAACAGATCCAGGCACAACCGGCCCGCCACCACCGTCAGCCATGCGCGGACGTCGTCGACGGTTTCACCGGCCCGGGCCAACCGCAGAAACGCCTCCTGGGCAATGTCTTCGGCGTCGCCGACATCGCCGAGCATCTGGTCGGCCAGGTTCACCAGGTAGGCGTGGTGCGCCCGCCACGCGGTGTCGATCGATCCGGTCATGGTGTTATGACGATCCCGCGCCGGGAAAAGTTACGGGTAACTTTTCCCGACGGTGGCCCGTCCTTGATGGCATGACAACAATTCTGGTCACCGGGGCGACCGGGAATATCGGCCGCCCCCTCGTCACACATCTGCTCGATGCCGGGGCCGAGGTCCGTGCCGTCACCCGCTCGGCCTCACCGTTCCCGCCATCGGTGACTCCCTTGGTGACCGCGGTGCCCACCGCCGCGGCCGGGATGCCCGGCGCCGACGCGGTGTTCCTCAACTCCCGCGCGCTCGTCGGCGAGCTGGCCGCCACCGTGGAGCTCGCGCGGGCGTGCGGTGTCGGCAAGGTGGTGGCGCTCTCGGCCATCAACGCCGATGACGACGACGCCCGCCAGCCGTCCCGGGTGCGCGGCGACCGCAACCGGGAGTGTGAGCAACTGGCGATGGCCTCCGGTGTGGACTGGGTGAGCCTGCGCCCCACCGTGTTTGCCTCGAATTTCGCGGGCATGTGGGCCGGTCAGATCCGGGCGGCAGACGTGGTGAGCGGGCCGTACGCGCGGGCCGCCACCGCCGTCGTCGCCGAAACCGATATCGCCGCGGTGGCCGCGGTTGCGCTGCTGACCGATCGGCTCGACGGCCGGCGCATCCCGCTCACCGGCCCCCAGTCGCTCACCAACACCGAACTCGTCGCGACGATCGGCACGGTGCTCGGGCGCGACCTGCGCTACGCGGAGCTGCCGCCGGCCGCGGTGCGCGACCGCTTCGCCGCCATCGGGTTCCCCGCGGCATTCGCCGATGCCTACCTCGGCCTGCTCGAGGCCGGGCTGGGCCGTCCGGCGACGGTCACCGGCGAGGTGCAGCGCATCCTGGGCCGGCCGGCCACGACGTTCGCGCAGTGGGTGCGCGAGAACCGATCCCTGTTCACCGAATACCAAGGAACCCACCATGTCTGACGATCTCAAGCCCCCGACCTGGCTCAAGCCGATGAACAAACTGGTGGTCGCCCTCGGCAGGCTGGGGGTGCCGGCCGGGCCGTCTCAGGTGCTCACGGTGCCGGGCCGCAAAACCGGGCAGCCGCGCAGCACACCCATGACACCGTTCGAACACGGCGGGGCGCTGTACACCGTCGCGGGCTACCCGGGCGCGGACTGGGCGGCGAACGCCCGCGCCGCCGGGACCGGTGTGCTGACCAGGGGCCGGCGCTCCCGCCGGGTGCGCATCGTGGAACTGACCGTCGACCAGTCCCGGCCGGTGTTGCGCGCCTTCGCCGAGAAGGTGCCGGTCGGCGTCGGGTTCGCCAAGCGTTCGGGCCTGGTCACCGACGGCACCCCCGACGAGTTCGAGGCGCTGGCCGGCCGATTGGCGGTGTTCGAACTGCGATTCGTGGAGCCGCACCCGTAACCATTACGGGTGCGGCTCCACAAATCACTGACCCGGCGGGAAGTGCTCGATCCAGTGCCGGGCGATGTCGACCCGGCGGGTGACCCAGACCGCGTCATGGCCCTGCACGTGGTCGAGGAACCGCTCCAGCGCGGCGATGCGGGCGGGCCGGCCCACCAGCCGGCAGTGCAGACCGATCGACAGCATCTTGGGCGCACCTGCCGCGCCCTCGGCGTAGAGCACGTCGAAAGCATCCCGCAGATAGTCGAAAAATGCTGTGCCACTCGGGAATCCGCTGGTCGACACGTACTTCATGTCGTTGGTGTCCAGCGTGTAGGGCACCACCAGGTGGTCACGCTCCCCCACCCGCGTCCAATACGGCAGGTCATCGGCATAGGAGTCCGAGTCGTACAGGAACCCGCCGTGTTCGACCACCAATTGCCGGGTGTGCGGCGAGTCCCGGCCGGTGTACCAACCCAGCGGGGGCGCCCCGGTCAGCTCCGTCAGCAGCGCGACGGCCTGGGCCATGTGGTCGCGTTCCACCTCGACGTCGGCCAGCTGATAACTCACCCAACGCAGTCCGTGGCAGGCGATCTCGTCGCCGCGCGCGGTGAACGCGGCCACCGCCTCGGGATTGCGGGCCAGGGCCATCGCCACCCCGAAGACCGTCAACGGCAGACCGCGCCGGTCGAACACGCGCAGCACCCGCCACAGCCCGGCGCGGGAACCGTACTCGTACAGCGACTCCACGCTCAGGTGCCGATTCGGGAAGGCCTGCGCCCCGATCACGTCGGACAGGAACGTCTCCGAGCCCGGGTCGCCGTGCAGCACCGAGTTCTCGGCGCCCTCCTCGTAATTGAGCACGAACTGCACGGCGATCCTGGCGCCGCCGGGCCATCGCGGGTCGGGTGGGTGGGGTCCGTAGCCGATCATGTCGCGCGGGTAGGCGTCAGCCATGTTTCGCTCCGCAAGCTTCGCTCACGGAGCTAATGTCGCATGCCACCCCGCGTCATCGCATCTCGATGACGGCCTCAGCGCAACGCCGCCTCGCGCCGGCCGAGCAGCGAATGCCGGCGGCCGTACGCCAGGTAGACCACCACCCCGATGGCCAACCAGATCCCGAACCGCAACCACGTCAGACCGGTGAGATTGAGCATCAGCCACAGGCACGCGGCGATCGAGGCCAGCGGCAGCAGCGGCACCCACGGGACGCGGAATCCGCGTTGCAGATCGGGCCGGGTGCGGCGCAGCACCAGCACGCCGGCCGAGACGAGGACGAAGGCGAACAGGGTGCCGACGTTGACCATCTCCTCCAGCTTGCCGATCGGGAACACTGCGGCCGCCACGGCGGTCAGCACCGCGACCAGGATGGTGATCCGCACCGGCGTTCCGTGCGCACCGGTGTGCGCCAGCCGTCGCGGCAGCAGCCCGTCCCGTGCCATCGCGAACAGCACCCGGGACAGGCCGAGCAGCAGCACCATCACCACCGTGGTGAGCCCGGCCAGGGCGCCGACCGAGATGACCTTGGCCGCCCAGTGCACGCCGTTGAGCTCGAAGGCAGTGGCCAGGTTGGGATGCCCGCCACCGGCACGCTTGAGCTCGGCGTGCGAGGCCATGCCCGTCAGCACCACGGCAACCGACACGTAGAGCAGGGTGACCACGGCCAGCGAGGCCAGGATGCCCTTGGCCACGTCGCTCTGCGGGCTCCTGGTCTCCTCGGCGGTGGTGGCCACCACGTCGAAACCGATGAACGCGAAGAACACGATGGACGCCCCGGCCAGCACGCCGTAGAGGCCGTAGTGGCTGCCGGTGGCCCCGGTGAACAGGGAGAACACCGACTGATCCAGGCCCGTTCCGGCGTCGGATCCGGATTCCGGCGCGGGGATGAACGGTGTGTAGTTGGCGGCCTTGATGTAGAACGCGCCCATGATCACCACCAGCAGCACCACCGACACCTTGATGGTGGTGACGACGGCGCTGAACCGCGACGACAGCTTGGTGCCGTAGGCGAGCAGGGTGGCCACCACCGCCACGATCAGCAACGCGCCCCAGTCCAGGGTGAGCGGGCCGATCTCGGCGCTGCCGCCGCCGAAGCCGAACACGGTGCCCAGATAACTGGACCAGCCCTTGGCCACCACGGCCGCCCCGATCGCGAACTCCAGGATCAGGTCCCAGCCGATCATCCAGGCCGTGAACTCGCCGAAGGTGGCGTAGGAGAACGTGTAGGCGCTGCCGGCCACCGGCACGGTCGAGGCGAACTCGGCGTAGCACAGTGCGGCCAGCCCGCAGGTGACCGCCGCGATCACGAAAGACACCGAGATGGCCGGCCCGGTGATATTGGCCGCGGTGCTTGCCGTCACCGTGAAGATGCCGGCACCGACGACGACGGACACGCCGAACACCGTGAGGTCCCACCAGGTGAGGTCCTTGCGTAACCGGGTGCCCGGCTCGTCGGTGTCGGCGATGGACTGTTCGACGGACTTGACGCGACTGCCTGCCATCCTCGGAAAGTACCCACATCGGGTGGCCGGTCGGGCGAGATCGCACGGGTGTGCCAGAATGACGCGCAGAAAGTCTGGACCGACCTGGACGGAAGAGGAGCAGCCGTGGCCAACACCGAGGTCGAGCGTCACAACGGTGTCGATGTGGAAGATGTTCCGTCCGCCGCGTGGGGCTGGTCGAAGGAAAACCACACCTGGATCCACATCGGCGGCATCCTGTCGGTCATCTTCCTGCTGTGCATGCTGCGCGGTAACCACGTCGGTCACGTCGAGGACGTGTTCCTGATCGTGTTCGCGGTGGCCATCCTCGGCGTCGTGTTCCGCGACTGGTGGGCCCGTCGCTCCGGCTGGTACCGCTGACTATCTGATCGAGACCAGATCCGGCCCGTCCAACGGATACCAGGGCGCCCAGCTGTGGAAGTGCTCGGCGGCCCCGGGTTCGGCCGCCCCTGATACCACCAGCATGGCCTGGGCCTTGAACGCCCGCGCCGCGGGCGTCATGGGATAACGGACGTCGGCGACCCGCAGATCGGCCGCCCGGCCGCCGGTGTCACCCCACAACGTCACCTCCGCACCGGCCCGTTCCAGGGCATACCGAACGGCGCGCTGCAACCGCGGATCGGCGGCCAGCAGCCGCGCCGACAACGCCAGCGCGGGTGCCTGCACCAACTCGCCGAACTCGGCTGCCGCGGTTCGGGTACGCACGCCGAGGATGTCCAGGGCCCGGGTGTCGTCGCCGGCGCCGCGGGTGTCTGTGGGCAGCACCACCGTCACCTTCCAGCCGGCCCGCACCCGGTCGCACATCCAGCCGCCGGCGTGCCGGACCGCGTCGAGCGGGTCTTCGGCGAACACGTTGAGCTCGTAGGACAGCAGCGTCGCGGCCGAGGCGCGCACACCCACGCCGCGGTCCACGTCGAAGTGAAATGAGTTCGCCTTCATGCCGTCTCACTCCTCACTGGGCCGAACGGGACGCCGCACCGGCACGCCATGTCACAGACAGCGTGACATTTTCGACGCTTTCTGTAAAGCTCTCTCGCATGAGCCTGTGCGCCGGACACGGCCCGCTCGGCCGCGACCCGGCCGGCTGGGCTCATCCCCCGTTGCCCGACGGTGCGGTGTTCGTCGAGCCACACCCACGCCGGATCCAGGCTGTGCTCAACGGCCACACCGTCATTGACACCGAGCACGCGCTCCTGGTGCACCGGCGCGACCAACCGCTGCGGTACGCGTTCCCCGCGGCCGAGGTGAGCGGACTGCCCACCGAGGCGCTGCCCGAACAACCGGGCTATCTGCACGTCCGGTGGGACGCCGTGGACACCTGGCTGGAGGAAGGCCGCGTGCTGGTGCACTACCCACCCAATCCGTATCACCGGGTGGACTGCCGGCCCGGGCACCGCGGCCTGCGGGTCAGCGTGGCGGGCACCGTGCTGGTGGACACCACCGACACGGTGGTGCTGTTCGAAACCGCGCTGCCGCCACGGCTCTACGTCGACAAGGCGCACGTACGTACCGAGCTGCTGCGCCGGTCGGAGACCTCCAGTTACTGCAATTACAAGGGACAGGCCACCTACTGGTCTGCGGTCATCGACGACGTTACGGTGGCCGACGTGGCCTGGAGTTACGACGACCCGCTGCCGGAGTCCAGCCCGATCCGCGGGATGCTGAGTTTCGACGAGACCCGCGCCGAGGTGCTCGCCGAACTGCCCGGCGGCGGCTGCCACACCTGACCATCACCGCATCGCCCGGGAAACGTGCCGTGGGCGTCGTGACCGCCCGGCCCGGGGCCGAGGGGCCGCGGCGTTGCCCGCAATGCTGCTGCGCGACAATCGGTTACGGCTTGCTCAGCAGCATGGCGGGTCTCCTCGGTCAACGGATGTGCGCGGGCACGCGTTTGATGCCGTGCACGAACGAGCTGTACAGGTGGTCCGGCTCGCCGAACTCGACGGTCGTGAGCCGGGTGAGCAACTCGCGGAACAGGTTCCGCAGTTCGGTCTTGGCCAGTTGGTTGCCCAGGCAGAAGTGCGGTCCCCCGGCGCCGAATCCGACGTGCGGGTTGGGTGATCGGGAAAGGTCGAAACGCTGCGCCTGGGCGAACACCGTTTCGTCCCGGTTGGCCGAGCAGTAGAACAGCCCCACCTTGTCGCCGGCGCTGATCGTCTGGCCGGCGAGCTCGACGTCGGCGGTCGCGAAGCGGGCGAACTGCAGCACGGGTGTGGCCCACCGGACGAACTCCTCGACGGCGATACCGATCCGGCCGTCGAAATCGGTAAGCAGCCAATCCTTCTGTTCGGGGTGCGCGGCCAGCGCCATCATCGCGTGAGTGGTGGTCTGCTTGGTGGTGTCGTTACCGGCCGACGCCAGCAGGATGAGGAACGCCCCGATCTCCTCGTCGGTGAGCCGGTGCCCGTCCACCTCGGCGTTGACGATGCTGGTCATCAGGTCGTCGCCGGGGTGAGCCCTGCGGAACTTGGCCAGTTCCACCCCGGTGTTGTTCAGCAGCATGATCTCGTTGATGGTCGCCGTGGCGCGCTCTTCCAGGCTGGAGAACTCGTCGTCGCTCATGCTGAACAGCTTCTCGGCGGCCGTGGCGACCGCCGGCCGGTCGGCGCTGGGCACGCCGAGCATCTCCATGATGGTGATCATCGGCAGCCGGGCCGAACAGGCCTCGACGAAATCGACATCACCGGCGCCGATCAGGTCGTCGACCACCGCCACCGCGTTGCGGTGGATCTGCTCCTCGATCTCGCGGACGTGGCGCGGGGTGAACGCCGAGCTGATCAGCTTGCGGTACACCGTGTGCCTGGGCGGATCCATCATCAGGAAGAAGGAGGCGAACTTCTGCACCTCGGCGGGCATCGGGTCCAGCGCCACCCCGTGCGCCGAGGTGAACAGCTCGGGATGCTGGCTGGCGAACTGGATGTCGGCTCGCCGGGTCAGCGCCCAGAAACCGGGCTCGGTGATGTCGAACAACGTCGACAGCGGCTGATGCCAACTGAGTCCGTCGGCGGCCCGCAGCCGGGCGAACGCCTGATCCCGCACCGCGAACGGCTGACTCCAGAATTCGTGCGACGTGATGTCCAAGGGGCAGTATTCGCGGGTCACGGAGGTTCCCTCCTGGGGCAGGCGACCACGGTGTCGGGATCGACACAGCGTGACAGTTTATCGATGATTTGTAAAGCATCCGGTCGGTCGGGCGGCGGCCGTCGGTAGCCTGGCGCCATGGCCGACACCGAAGATCTCGACCTGGTCGAACAAGCCGCACTCGGCAGCGGTGCCACCTTCTGGACCACCAAGGCCGTCGGTCCGGTTCGGTCCATGGTGCTCACCGATGGCCCGCACGGAGTGCGCAAGCAGATCGAGAGCAGCACCGAACATTTGGTCACCGGGCACAGCGCTGCGGCGACGTGCTTTCCGCCCGCCGTGGGACTGAGCCAGACCTGGGATCCCGATCTGGTCGAGCGGGTCGGTACCGCCCTGGGCCGGGAGAGCCGGGTGCTCGGTGTCGACGTCCTGCTCGGTCCGGGCATCAACATCAAGCGTGATCCCCGGTGCGGGCGCAACTTCGAGTACTTCTCGGAGGATCCCGTGCTCTCGGGCGCACTCGGGGCGGCCTGGGTACGCGGCGTGCAGGGTGTCGGCGTGGCCGCTTCGTTGAAGCACTTCGCGGCCAACAACGCCGAATTCGACCGGATGCGAGCCAGTTCCGACGTCGACGAGCGCACACTGCGCGAGATCTACCTGCGCGCCTTCGAGCACGTGGTGCGGACCGCTCGGCCGTGGTCGGTGATGTGTTCCTACAACCGGATCAACGGGGTATACGCGGCGCAGAACCGCTGGCTGCTCACCGATGTGCTGCGCGGCGAATGGGGTTTCGACGGCCTGGTGGTCAGTGACTGGGGCGCGGTGGCCGACCGGGTGGCGGCGGTGGCCGCCGGACTGGACCTGGAGATGCCGGGCACCGGTGGGGTTTCCGACCGGGACGTCGTCGAGGCAGTCGAACGGGGTGACCTGCCGCGTGCCGCGGTGGCCGCGGCCGCCGGCCGGGTGGCGCGCCTGGCCGATCGAACCCGGCAAAGTTCCGGTGCGCCACCGTCCTTCGATGCCGACGCACATCACCTGCTGGCCAGGGAGGCGGCTGCGCGCGCGATCGTGCTGCTCAAGAACGACGGCGACCTCCTGCCGCTGCGCCCGTCCCGGATCGCGGTGATCGGCCGCTTCGCGACCCAACCGCGGTATCAGGGTGGCGGCAGTTCGCACGTCAACCCGACCCGGCTGGACACGGCACTGGACGAGATCCGCAGGCTCGCCGGCGATCACGAGGTGACCTATGCCGATGACGCGCGCCTCGCCGCGACCGCCGACACCGCGGTGGTCTTCCTCGGCCTGCCCGCCGAGGCCGAATCCGAGGGTTTCGACCGTCCCCATATCGGCCTGCCGGCCGAGCAGATCGAGTTGTTGCGGGAGGCCGTGTCGCTCCAGCCGCGCACGGTGGTGGTGCTCTCGCACGGCGGCGTGGTCCGCTTGGACGAGGTGGCTGCGCTCGCACCGGCCGTCCTGGACGGCGCGCTGCTCGGGCAGGCCGGTGGTGGTGCCATCGCCGATGTGCTGTTCGGCGATGTCAACCCGTCCGGGCGGCTCGCCGAGACGGTGCCGGCGCGGCTCCAGGACGTGCCCGCGTACCTGAATTTTCCGTCCGAGCGCGGTCACACCATCTACGGCGAGCGCATCTTCGTCGGCTACCGCTGGTATGACGCGCGGGACCTGGCCGTCACGTACCCGTTCGGGCATGGCCTGTCGTACACCACCTTCGACTACCGCGGCATGGAAGTGGCCGAGCACGACGACGGATTGACGGTCACCGTGACCGTCGCCAACACCGGCGACCGGCGCGGCAGGGAGGTGGTGCAGATCTATGCCGGCATGACGGCGTCCCGGGTGGACCGGCCGACACGCTGGCTGGTCGGGTTCGGGTCGCTGACCCTGGAGCCCGGCACGACCGGCGTCGTCGAGATCCCGGTGTCCCGCACCGACCTCGCGCACTGGGCGGACCGCTGGGTGGTGGAGAGCGGCGAGTACATGCTGTGGGCCGCCGCATCCAGCCGCGACCTGCGGCTGCGCACCACGGTGACACTCACCGGCGACGACGCACCCGAGCCGTTCACCCGCGAATCCACGTTGGGCGAAGTGCTGGCCGATCCGGTCGCCACGCCCATCCTCACCGCGGCGATGGCCGAATTGTCCGGCGGGGGAACCGAACCGGCCGGCATGCTCGACCTCATCGGCGCTCTGCCGCTGGAGCGGTTGGCCGGGTTCAGCGGTGGCCGGTTCACCCGGGACGACCTTGAGGCGCTGCTGATCCGGATGAACGCGCACCGCGACTCCTGAAAGGCAGGAGAACATGTCCGGTGCTTTGTCAACCTCGACGGATGTCCCACCTGACCGGACGTGCCATCCCCGCGCTCGACACGGTCAAGACACTGCAGGCCGATCTGTAACGGTGGAACTACTACCATCATGGATGTGAAACAGCCATTGACCGCCGATGCGGGCGAGGACACCTCGACGCGACGGCGGATTCTGGTGGCCACGGCAGAGGTACTCGGGCGCAGCGGGCAGACCAAGCTGAGCCTGTCCGAGGTGGCGCTCCAAGCCGGCGTCTCCCGGCCCACGCTGTACCGGTGGTTCGCCTCCAAGGAAGAGTTGCTCGCGGCGTTCGGCATGTACGAACGCCAGATGTTCGACACCGGCATCAGCCAGGCCACAGCGGGTCTGCGCGGTACCGAAAAGTTGGATGCCGCATTGCGATTCATCGTCGAATATCAACAGGCCTATTCGGGCGTGCGGGTGGTCGACATCGAGCCGGAAGTGGTGATCAAGCAGCTGTCGCACATCATCCCGCTGATGCGGGCGCGGCTGCTCAAGCTGATGCCCGGGCCCAACGGGCCGGTGCGGGCGGCCACCGCCATCCGGGTCGCGATATCGCACTACATCGTGCGCAGCGATGACGAGGGACAGTTCCTGGCCCAGCTACGGCACGCGGTGGGCATCCGCCAGACCGACACCGATTGACCGCGGCGGGCCGACCCGCCGCGCGGTCTGCAACCCGGGCCGATCAGCCCTCGGCCGCCAACTGCCCGCAGGCGGCGGCGATCTCCCGCCCCCTGGTGTCCCGCACGGTGCACGAAACACCCTTGGCCTGAACGCGTTTGACGAACTCGCGCTCGACCGGTTTGGGGCTGGCATCCCACTGGCTGCCCGGCGTCGGGTTGAGCGGGATCAAATTCACGTGCACCAGCGGCCCCAGCTTGGCATGCAGTTTCTTGCCCAGCAGGTCGGCGCGCCAGGGCTGGTCGTTGACGTCGCGGATCAACGCGTACTCCACCGATACCCGCCGGCCGGTCGCGTCGGCGTAATAGCGTGCGGCGTCGAGTACTTCGTCGACCTTCCAGCGGTTGTTCACGGGGACCAGGGTGTCGCGCAGATCGTCGTCGGGGGTGTGCAGCGACAACGCCAGGGTCACGCCGAGCTTCTCGTCGGCCAGCTTGCGGATGGCCGGTGCCAGGCCGACGGTGGACACCGTCACCGAGCGGGCGCTGATCCCGAACCCTTCCGGCGGCGGTGCGGTGATGCGCCGGACGGCCGCCACCACCCGGCTGTAGTTGGCCAGCGGCTCGCCCATGCCCATGAAGACGATGTTGGACAACCGGCCGTCATGGTCTTCCCGCATGGCGAACGACGCCGCCCGCACCTGCTCCAGGATCTCGGCGGTCGACAGGTTGCGTTTGAGCCCACCCTGGCCGGTCGCGCAGAACGGGCAGGCCATCCCGCAGCCGGCCTGTGACGAGATGCAGACGGTGTTGCGCTGCGGGTAGCGCATCAGCACCGATTCGAAGGTGGTGCCGTCCTGCGCGCGCCACAGCGTCTTGCGGGTCTCCCCCGCGTCGCACTGGATCTCGCGGGCCGCGGTGATCAGCGTCGGGAACAGCTCGCTGGACACCTGGTCACGCACGGCGGCGGGCAGGTCGGTCATCTGCTGCGGGTCGGCGATCAGCCGGCCGTAGTACTGATTGGCCAGCTGCTTGGCCCGGAATTTCGGCAACCCGAGCTCGGTGACGGCGGCCACCCGGCCGGCCTCGTCGAGGTCGGCGAGATGCCGCGGCGGCATACCGCGACGGGGGGCTTCGAAAACCAGTTCTTGCTTCATGTTCCGTTCCAGTATCAGGCTTGTCCGGCGAGAACGTCACGCACGGTGTGCTCGACGGTGTTCAGGATCGCGGCGTCGATGCCGGTCCGGCCGCGCACGAAGACCGACGCCCGGCTGGCCGGCGGCAGTCCCTCGGCCAGGCACAGCCCGTCGGGCAGCCGGCCGATCATCGGCAGCAGCGCCACTCCGAGGCCGGACCGCACGGCGGCGAACAACCCGGACAGGTCGGCGGACTCGGCGGCGATGCGGTAGTCGGTGCCCATGCGCTCCAGGGTGGCGAAGGTGGGTTCGCGCAGGGTGCACGGTTCGGAGAACATCACCACCGGGAGCGGGGCGTCCGCCGGGGTGGCGAAGGACCGGCCCGAAACCCATTTCAGCGCAAGCATTCCGGCGGCGTGGGCGGGATCCAGCCCGGAGCCGTCCAGCATCACCGCCAGGTCGAGGTGGCCGTGCTCGATGGCGTCGGCCAGCATGACGTTGCGGTCCAGCCGGAACCGCAGTCGCCAGTCGGGCAGCCGCCGGCCCAGGGCCGCGGTCAGGGCGGGCAACATGACGTCGGCGCCGTGCTCGGTGGCCCCGATCAGCAACACCCGCTCTTCGGCGGCGCCCAGGTCGGTCAGCGCCGCGTCGTGGGCGGCCAGGATGGTCCTGGCATGCCCCAGCACCCGGTGGCCCAGTTCGGTGAACGCGACACCGCGACCGGACCGTTCGACGACGGGCCCGCCGACGACGGCCTCGATCCGCCGGACGTGCTGGCTGACGGCGGACTGCGTCATATGCAACACCGCGGCCGCGCGGTGAAACCCGCCACAGTCGGCCACCGCCACGACGCTGCGCAGCGGGGCGATATCCAGCACCTGACCCACCCGGCCAACGTACTCCGATCAGCAGCAACGATCAAAAACCAGGCTGTTTTGGGTAGACGTGCACTTATTCCGGCAATTTGATCAGCGTTTGCGATCGGTTGCGATAGCCGATATTCGTTGGACCGGGCCCCGCCACGCCGTCGACCATGAGGTCATGACGCAGGCCATGCCGTTACGCACCGCAACCACGGTGACGTTCTTCTACGCCCTGGGCTACCCGATCGGCAACTTGGCGGTGCACGCCCTGTCGCCGATGGCGGTGCTCGCCTTCCGGTTCGGCCTGGCCGGTGCGATCCTCGGTGGGTGGGCGGTGCTGGCCCGGGTGCGGTTCCCGACGGGGCGCACGCTGGTGCACGTCGCGGTGGCCGGTCTGCTGATGCAGGCCGTCCAGTTCTGCGCGCTCTACGTCGCGATCCAGCACGGCGCGCCCGCGGTGCTGTGCGCGGTGGTGATCGCGATGAACCCGGTCGCCACGGCGCTGCTGGCCGCGGCCGTCCTGAAAGATCGGCTCACCGCGCGGCGGGTGGTGGCCCTGGTGCTCGGCGTGGCTGCGGTGCTCGCGGCGTGCGCCACCCGGCTCATCGCGACCGGCGGGGTGGACCCGGTGGTGGGCCTGCTGTTGGTGGCGTTGCTCGGACTGGCCGCCGGTGGGGTGTATCAGCAGCGGTTCTGCGTGGGTGTCGACTTCCGGGCGTCCACCGCCGTGCAGAACGCGGTGGCCTTCGTGCCCGCCCTGGCCCTGACCCTGACCACCCCGTTCCAGGTGCACAACGCGACGCATGCCGTGCTGGCCGTGGCCGGGGTGGTGCTGCTGAACGCGACCCTGGGGGTGTCGCTGTACGTGCGGGCGATCGGCTTGTACGGCGCGTCGTCGGTGGCGATGCTGTTCTGCGTCATTCCCGCGGTCGCGGGTGCGCTGTCCTGGCTGATGCTCGGCGAGCGGGTGAATCTGGGGATCGCCGTGGGGTTGGCGTTGGGGGCGCTGGCCTGCTGGCTGAACGCGTCGGGATCAAGTTCCTCGGGGGTCGAGCGAAGCGAGGGGGGATCAGGGTCCTCGGGGGTCGAGCGAAGCGAGGGGGGATCAAGCGTGCTCGGCGGGCAGGAGCGAAGCGACTCGGGATCAAGCAAGAAGCGTCAGGACGATCCAGCCGACGACCGCGGACGGCAGCATCGCGTCGATCCGGTCCATGATGCCGCCGTGGCCGGGTAGCAGCGTGCCCATGTCCTTGATGCCCAGATCGCGTTTGACCTGAGATTCGACCAGGTCGCCCAGCACGCCGGTGATCACCAGCAGCACGCCGAGCGGAACACCCACCCAGGCCGGCTTGTCCAGCAGGAACGCCACGATCAGCACTGCGGCCGTGACACCGAACAGCAGTGACCCGCCCAGACCTTCCCAGGACTTCTTGGGGCTGATCGCCGGAGCCAGCAGGTGCTTACCGAACAGCACGCCCGCCACGTAGCCGCCGATATCGGCGAACACCACGGTCGCGATCACCGTGAACACCCGGACGCCGCCGTGGTCGGCGAAGATGAGCAGCGCGGTGAAGGCGGCGAACATCGGCACCCAGGTGGCCAGCAGCACCGTCGCCGCGATATCGCGCAGGTAGTTCACCGGTTGCCGGTCCAGCCCCTGGCCGACCAGGCGCCAGACCATGCACACGACGATCGTCCCGCCATAGGCGCCCAGCAGGCCGGCGACGCCGAACGGCCAGGTCAGCCAGATCATCGCCTGGCCACCGGCCAGCAGCGCCAGGGTGGGCAGGTCGTAGCCGTGTTCGCGCAGCCGCCGGATCACCTCGTGGGTGGCGATGCCGATGGCGGCCGCCAGCAAGGGCAGCCACCAGATCGGCGCGAACAGCAGGGTGCCGATGGCCATGGCGCCGAGCACGGCGCCGACCGCGATGGCGGCGGGCAGGTCGCGTCCGGCGCGCGATGTCTTCTTCGGTGGCTCGGTCTGTGCCACGGTTCGGGGATGCTGGGAGGTCACCTAGACCTCCAGCAACTCGCCTTCCTTGTGTTTGACCAGTTCGTCGATCTGCGCGACGTAGGTGCCGGTCGTCTTGTCCAGATCCTTCTCCGCGCGGGCCACCTCGTCCTCGCCGGCCTCGCCGTCCTTCTTGATGCGGGCCAGCTCGTCCATCGCCTTGCGGCGGATGTTGCGGACGGACACCTTGGCGTCCTCCCCCTTGGACTTGGCCTGCTTCACCAGTTCGCGGCGCCGCTCCTCGGTCAGCTGCGGGACGGAGATGCGGATGACGTTGCCGTCGTTGGACGGGTTGACGCCCAGATCCGAGTTGCGGATGGCGTCCTCGATATTGCGCAGTTGGTTGGCCTCGTAGGGCTTGATCACCACGAGCCTGGCCTCGGGCACGTTGATGCTGGAGAGCTGGGTGATCGGGGTCGGCGAACCGTAGTAGTCGATGTTCAGCCGGGAGAACATGCCGGGGTTGGCGCGTCCGGTGCGGATCGACGCCAGGTCGTCCCGCGCCACCGCCACCGCCTTCTCCATCTTCTCTTCGGCATCGAAGAGCGTTTCGTCGATCACGTGTCTATCTCCTTAAAGGCGCGCTCAGCTGGTGACCAGCGTTCCGATCTTCTCACCTGCGACCGCTCGCGCGATATTGCCGTGGGTGAGGAGATTGAACACCAGCATCGGCATGCCGTTGTCCATACAGAGGCTGAACGCGGTGGCGTCGGCCACCTTGAGGCCGCGGTCGATCACCTCGCGGTGGGTGATCTCGGTCAGCAGCTCGGCGTCGGGCACCTCGCGCGGATCCGCGGTGAACACCCCGTCGACGGCCTTGGCCATCAACACCACCTCGGCCCCGATCTCCAGGGCGCGCTGGGCCGCGGTGGTGTCGGTGGAGAAGTACGGCAGTCCCATACCGGCGCCGAAGATGACCACGCGGCCCTTCTCCAGATGCCGGCGGGCGCGCAGCGGGATGTAGGGCTCGGCGACCTGTCCCATCGTGATGGCGGTCTGCACCCGGGTGTCGATGCCCTCCTTCTGCAGGAAATCCTGCAGCGCCAGGCTGTTCATCACGGTGCCGAGCATGCCCATGTAGTCGCTACGGGTGCGTTCCATCCCCCGCTGCTGCAGCTGGGCGCCGCGGAAGAAGTTGCCGCCGCCGATGACCACCGCGACCTGGACGCCGCTGCGCACCACCTCGGCGATCTGCCGGGCCACCAGCGCGACCACATCGGGGTCCAGGCCGACCTCTCCACCACCGAACATCTCGCCGCCGAGTTTGAGCAGCACGCGCGAGTACGCCGGCCGGATCTGAGCTTCCGCCATGAGACTCCTTCGTTGCGGCACTTTCCGACACGCTTGCGATATCCAATCCTGCCTCATGACGACGCCCCGGCCACGTCGGGGTGGCCGGGGCGTTTCCAGGGATTTCGGTCAGGCGAGGTGCGCGGTCAGCAGCCAGGCGCCGACCGATTTGCGGCCGTTGGCCTCATCCCGGACGTCGGCGCCGGCGAAGGCACCGAAGTCGGTCATCTCTGGGGGCACCTGGGCGTGGATGCGGGCCGGCCGGATCTCGTCGATCTGCCAATACCTGCCGACCACGTCCCGCAGTTCGTCGGCGGTGACCGGGTTGACGGGGCCATCGGTGGGCATTCCCGTGGCGTCGAAGACCAGGACGAAGTACGACGCGCCGGGCGCGGCCGCCCGCACGATGGACTGCTGATATCCCTCCCGCAGCCCTACCGGCATCGAATGGAACAGCGTCGAATCGATGATGGTGCCGAACCGGCCGTCGTACCCGGTGAAGGTGCTGATATCGGCGACGGCGAAGCTGGCGTTGGTCAGGCCGCGCCGGCCGGCCTCGGCGCGGGCCAACTCGATGGCGGTGGGCGACGAGTCCAGACCGACGGTGGTGAACCCCCGTGCGGCCAGCTCGAGGGCGGTGGCCGCTTCCCCGCAGCCGGCGTCCAGTACCTCGCCGTGCACCCGTCCGGCGTCGATGAGGGCGGCGATCTCGGGCTGCGGTTCTCCGATACTCCACGGCGGCTTGACGCCTTCGAGGTTGGGGGCCTCTCCTCGGTACGCCGACTCGAACATCTCCTGCGGTGTGGTCATGACTCCGGTATATCAACGTGCTTGATATGTGTCAATATTCTTGATGTGGCCGACACCGTCGATGACCTGCCCCTCGGATACCTGCTGCACCGGGCGGCCACCGCGCTGCGCGCCGAGGTGATCACCACCGTGCTGGATCCGCTGAATCTGACCTTCGCGCAATACCTTTGCCTGCGGTTGCTGTCGTTCCAGCCGGGCCGCTCCAACGCCGAACTGGCGCGCGAGGCCAACGTCTCGCCGCAGGCGATGAACATGGTGGTGCGGGGCCTGCAGGAGATCGGCCTGGTATCCCGGCCGGCCACCGTGCCCTCCGGCCGGGCGCTGCCCGCCGAACTCACCCGTGACGGGGTGACGTTGCTCAAGCGCACCGACGCCGGCGTGCGGGCGGCCGAGCTCAAGGTGCTCGGGCACCTCGGGGAACGTCAGCGTTCGGAGCTGAAACGCATGCTGGCCACCGTCACCGAATAGCCACGCATAGCCGCGGGTACCTGCGGTCAGAGGACGAACGTGGCCGGTGCCTGCGTGCCGTCACCGGGGCTGTCCCGCAACACCGAACCCTTGCTGAAGTCCGCCTTCTCCGCGGTCCGGAACAGCAGGCCGACGGTGTCGCCCGCCGACGCGCTGTCCAGCGACTTACGGAACGCCTCGATCCCGTCGACGCGGAAGGTCCGGTCGGCGACCCACAGGGTGTCCCCGACGCGGACCTCACCGGCATCCACCCGCCCGGTCACCACGACACCGCGCCGCTTGATCACGAACACGGCGTCGATCTTCATGCTGAACACGAGCGGTAACGCTACCCGCGGAACTAGTGGTGGTGGCACGCTTTCGGCGGTGACGGCGGCAGATCCAGCGCCGGGTTCCCGTCGAAGAAGCCGAGCGGCTTGAGGTGGAAACCCGTGTAGGCACACGGCATCACCGGCCAGTCCTCGGGCCGCACCACGTGATGGGCGCCCAGGGTGTACCAGAGCACCACATCGGTGTCCTCCAACGGCGCATCGTCGGCGACGAATTCGGGCAGCCCCTGCATGTCGGCCGACTGGTACATGTAGTCGCCCGCGGCGTACATCTCGGAGGGGTCGTAGCGGGTCACCCACAGGTTGTGCTGCACGAACCGGGCCCGGTCGTAGATATAGGAGCCCTCCTGCACCATCACCGGCACGATCTCCTTGGGCACCAGCTTGTAGGCGACGGGTGCGCCGAGTTCGTTGACCTTGGACGGATTGGTCACCTTCCAATACCGCCCGGTCTCCCAGTTCCAGTCCCGCGCGCCTTCGGCCTCCGACGCGACCAAGGTGTCCTGGGTGATCCAGGCGTTGCGGTGCGGGTTGAGCGCCGGGTCCGGCTCCGGTACCGAATCCACCTCGTACACACTGTTTCCGGCTCCGTCGATGCTCATGTCCAGCCGGAAGTTGAAGAAATGCTGGTGATTCGGGCCATAGATGCCGGGCGCCACCATCTTGCCCCAGCGCGGGGTCTCGCCGTCGGCGACGGCACCGGTGGTCAGCACGCCGGACAACTTCACCTCGACCTCGATGGAGGCGTCGTTGTAGAAGTACCAGAAGAAGCCGTACTCGTAGTTGCCGACGGTGCAGATCATCGAGACCACCAGCCGGCGTGACCGGCGCACCTCGACCTCCCCGGTGCGGAAGTCGGTGTGCTTCCAGGAGATCCCGAAATCCTCCTCGTGCATACAGATCGCGTTCGGGATGGTCACCGCGTTGCCGTCGGAGTCGTTGACCGTCCCGTCGAAGTAGTGGATCTCGCCCAGACAGTCGCAGCCCAGCGTCAAGGGGTTGGCCGAGAACCCCATGCCGACCTCGCCCATGTCGAACACGTTCTTGTTCCAGTGCGTCGGCGAGGTGTCACCGTAGGGCACCACCATCTCCGACAGCGACCCGCGATACAGGATCGGCCGCGTCTGGCCCCGGTCGGTATAGGTCACCTCGTGGATCGTGATGCCCTCCCGCGGGTTGAAGCCGATGCGCAGGGACCACTTCTGCCACTGCACCTTCCAGCCGTCCACGGTGAAGCTGGGACCGTCGGGCTGGGTGATCTCGATGGGCTTCACGTCGTCGCGGAACTGGGTGAACGCCGGCCGGTTGTCGGGCGAAAACATGAACTGTTCGGAGTAGTTGCCCGCGGTCGGCGGCAGCGGGACCACGCCGTGGTCCTCGATGTCGATGACTTCCATCGCGTCCAGATCGAAGGTGACGATCAGTCCCTCGACCGGGCGGGCGTAGCCGTGCTCGGACGGCGCGGCCCGCATGAAGGTCAGCGGACGGCAGATCAGCGGGGAGTTGTCGTAGTGGTCGCCCGCGCCGTAATAGCCTGCCGGCCAAGGATCGATCATCGCCAGGCTGAAGTCGGTGACCCCGCGTTTGCGCATCGCCTCCTGCCAGCGCGGGTCCTCGCGGACCTTCTCCTCCACGCCCGTCATGTGCTCGACGAGGTAGGACGGGAAGCGTCCGGGCACCGCGGTCCACGAGTCGACGACCCGCGCACCCAGGTCCACGACGGCCTCGTAGATCATCTTCGCCGCCGCGTCGTACATGCTGGCGAACGCTCGCCGCGGCACGTCGGTGCGGAAGGTCAGATCCGGCGTCTTCTCCGGTTCGGCCAGCTGGATCATCACGAATTTCAGGGTGGGGCTGGCATATTCGGATGCGGTGATGATCGCGGCCGCGGCCTCGATCTCGGCGCCGCTGAGCGGGTCCAGCGGGTAGCGGGTGGCGGGTGCGGCGGTGCCCGTGCCGGGCACGGTGTCCTCCATGGTCACTTGGCTGTTTCCTCTGCTTCCTTGGTGAGATCGAACACCGCGAGATGGGCCAGCGCGTCGTCTTGAGACACCTTGTGCGCCGAGCGGCGGCCGAAGATGTAGACGATCAGGCCGAGCGCGAACATGCCGACGCTGATGCTGCCGACCCAGGCCATCCATTCGCCGTCCCCGACACCGGCGCTGCTGAGCCAGGACTTGGCGAAGGAGTAGTAGACGCCGGCGATGGTGCCCAGCGTGCCGACGACGACGGTGATCCAGACCCCGACCATGCCGCCCGGGATACGCCAGAACGTCTCGTTGGCGTAGCGATCGGCGTACTTCTTGCGGGCGATGACGACCGGGATCAGGAAGAAGAACCCGGACAGCAGCCACACCGTCGACAAGCCGCCCTGCAGGAAGATCGTCGTATTGACCAGGCTGCTCTGCGAGTACAACCCGACGATGAGCAACGAGGACAGCACGCCCTGGATCAGGATGGCCGACACCGGGTTACGGGTCCGCGGGTTCAAATGGGTGAAGATCCGCGGCAGGTGGCGCTCCAGACCGGAGACGAAGATCAGCCGGGAGTAGGCCACCTGGTAGGTCATCAGCGCCACCACGATGATCAACGCCAGCACGACAGCGCAGATCTCCATCAGCCCGGGGAATCCCGACACACCCAGCATGCCGATCACGCCTGTGACGGCGTCGATCTGGTCGGTGGGCAGTGCCATCATGGTGCCGAGTGTCGTCAGCAGGTAGATCGCAACCAGAGCCGTCGAACCCCACAGGATCATCCGCGGTCCGCTCTTGCGCACCGACAGGAACTCCGCACCCATGTTGTACGGGGTCTCCACACCGAGCAGGTACAGCAGCACGGTGCCGTACAGGAAGCCCGACACCGCGAAGTTCGGGATCACGGCGTCGTGCCAGCTGAACGGTGTCGCCGAGCCGTGCTTCACCGCGAAGAGCAGACCGCAGATGAAGATGGTCAGCGCCAACGCGCCGAACACCACGAAGACGACGTTCATGATCCGCTGGTTGGCCGCGAGTTTGGCCAGCGCCAACCCGACCACCACCCACATGATCACCAGCTGCAGGATGACGCTGGCCATCACCCCCAATTCGGCGTGGAAGGCCAGCAGCAGGAAGGACAGCACCACCGCCGGTGAGGACGCGGCGTTGAGGATCACCGGCACCCAGGACAGGTAGCCGCCGATGAAACCCCAGGTCTCCCCCATGGTTCTGGTGGCCCAGATGTACACCCCGCCTTGACCGGGCCACAGGTTGCCCAGTTCGACGACGGCCATACCGGCCGGCACCAGGAAGGTGAGGATGCCCAGGATCCACATCGGGATGGCCGTCCAGCCGCCGGTGGCCATCACCGACGAGCCGGTGATCCAGCAGATGATGAACACGTAGGCGGCGGTCAGCCCGAACGTGCTCATCACCTTGGGCAGAATCTGTTCGGGCACCAGCTCGGTGGCCATCAGTTTGTCGCGTTCGGCGGTCGCCGAATGCGTCAGTTCTTGCGTCATGACGCCTCCATTACCGTTGGATCAGTTGGTGATCTGTCCGTCTCGCATCCGGACAACACGGCTCGCTTCGTCGGCCACCGTGGGGTCGTGGGTGCTCGCGACGACCGTGACGCCCAGCGTCGAACACAGGTCGCGCAGCATGCGCACCACCGTCTCCCCCGTGCGGTGATCAAGATTGGCGGTCGGCTCGTCGGCCAGCACCAGTGTCGGATTGCTGATCAGGGACCGCGCGATCGCGGTGCGCTGCTGCTCACCGCCCGACATCTTGGTGGGCTGGTGGTGCACCCGGTGCCCCAGGCCGACCAGCTCGAGCAGTTCGATGGCCCGCTTGCGCAACGCCTTGCGGTCATAAGGCTCGAACATCAGTGGCAATTCGACGTTTTCGACGGCGGACAGGAACGGGATCAGGTTGTAGCTCTGGAAGATGAAGCCGATGGTGTCGTGCCGCAGCGCGGCGAACTGGCTCTCCGAGATGGTCGAGGTGTCCTGCCCCGCGACGCGGACGATGCCCTTCGTCGGACGGTCCAGCCCGCCGATGATGTTCAGCAGTGTCGACTTGCCGCTGCCGCTCGGGCCCATCAGGCACACGAATTCCCCCGGCATGACCCGCAGTTCCACGGCCTTGAGGGCTTTGACGACCTCGTCGCCGAGTTTGTGCAACTTCCACACGTCGGAGATCTCGATGACGGGTGCGACGCTGCCCGATTCACCTGCGGCGGTGTCGGATTCGCGGGACGCGGTCGCCGATTCGTTGATGGCGGTCATGTGTTCCTATCCCGAACTCAGTGATCGGATGGGCGGGCGGGATGCGGCGTTCCAGGTCGGCACGACACTGGTGGCCAACGCCGCGACGATGCTGACGACGACGGCGATGACGGTTCCTGCCACCAGACCGCCGACCGCGACGCCGGTGGGCACGAATCCGAGGGCGCCGAGCACCAGTCCGGTGATGACGGCCAGCAGCGCCCCGCCGGCCGCACCCAGCACGGCGGCGATGACGGGTTCGACGAGCAAGGCGACCACCACCGGGGTGCGGGCAATGCCGTTGGCGCCCAGCACACCGAGTTCCCTGGTCCGCTGTGCCACCGTTCTGGTGGTGGCGACCGCCACCTCGACCACGCCGACCAGCAGCACCGTGACGGCGATGAGCACCACCGCGGCCCTGATCTCGTCGGCGTGACCCAACGACGCGGACTGGGCGCGGATACCCTCCGACATCCCGAACACGAGGACCACCAGGAAGGCGCCGGTGGCCGTCGTGATGGCGGGCAGGATCATCTCCGAGAGGCGGCGGCGCGCCGCCAGCCAGCCGTAGGACAGTCCGTAACGCATGGCTAGCCGTTCCCTTTCCTCTTCGCGCAGGCGCTCATCGGCCACCCAACAGCTCGACCGGCCGCTGTTGCAGCAGCCGGTGCACGGGGATCAGGGCGCCGACGATCGCCATGGCGGGGATGAACGCGGCGACCATGCCGGCGGCCTGCGCCCAGGCGGTCACCGTCGCGATGCCCGGAATCACCAGGGCCACAGCGGCTCCCGCGCCCAGGACACCGACGGCGTAGGCGACCACGAAGACGATGGCCGACTCGACCAGGAAGAAGTACAGCACCTCGTCGGCGAGGCCGATGCTCGACATGATCCCGAATTCGCGTTTGCGTTCCGATACGGCGGCCAGGAAGGAGGACACCGCGATGACGAATCCGAGGATCAGGCCGATCGTCGAGATGAGACCGAGGGTGGAACCGGTCACCTTGCCGGAGAACAACGCCGAGTAGTTCTGCTGGAAGCTCAGTGGGCCGACGCCGCCGACGGTGTCGTAGATCAGGCCTTGTCCGCCGGCCTCGGGTTGCACCGACGGATCGGTGGTGGCGGGCAGTCCGGTCGCCGCGCCGAACACCTGGGCCAGGTCCCGACGCTTCTCCTGACCGGCCGGAGCGGTGATGGTCCACCATCCGTTGTCGCCCACCACGCTGTGCGCCAGTTCCGTTGGTATGGAAGCGGATTGGCCAGATCCGGCGACGTCCACCGTCAGGTTCTGGCCGCCGATCGTCACGTGGTCGCCCGGGCGTACGCCCAGCCGGGCCGCGAGTTGTTCGCCGACGGCGGCATGACCCGCGGGCACGGTGTCAACGCCGCGGACCGAGACCGTGCTGCCGTTGACGGTGGTGGTGCCCGACAGCGTCCGGACCGCGGACCAGCCGTCCGGCACGGTGGTGATGGCCGGGGCGGGGCCGGTGGCCACCAGTGCCTGGGCCTCGTTGTCGTAGTGCACGCCGGCGGCGGGTACCACCCACAACTGTGCATCGCCGATCACGTCGGTGACCGAATCCTCGCCGGTGATGGCAAAACTCGCGGCGATGGTGCGCACGACGGTGACGCAGGCGATGGCCAGCGCGATGCCCAGGACCGACAGCACGAACCGCTCGGGCCGGCGTTTGATATTGGCCAGGGCGAAACGGATCAGGCACCAGAAGGTGTTACCGGGTGCGGCGGCGATCTCCGGTGGACGGGTGATCGTGGGTGGTGCAGCGGACTCCACGAGGGGAATAGTCGAACCGCGGTGTTTCGCCCGATCGAGTCTGTGGTATCGGGCGCGTTAACGGGTGGTGGTTGCGATTACAACGATATGTCGCAAGACAACGGATTTCGTTGCCACTTCAGTCCTGGATCCGCGGAAACGGCTGCGCTTCTTCGATTTCGTAGGCCAATTCGAGCAGTAATCGCTCCTGACCCTGCGGCGCGCTGAACATCATCCCGACCGGCAGCCCCTGCGCGGAACGGCCCAGCGGCAGCGAGATCGCCGGATCGCCGGTGGCGTTCTGCAGCGGCGTGAAGGCCACCCAGTCCACCAGCCGGTCGATGATCTGTTGGTAGGGCGCGGTCGGGTCGAGGTGCCCGATCGGAGGTGTCACCTCGGCCAGCGTCGGGGTGAGCAGCACGTCGTAGGAGGCGGACAGCCGCGCGACGATCCGGCGGGTTCGGGCCAGCCTGGCGATCACGAGCGGCATCCGGTGCAGGTTGCGCCCGGCCAGTTCTTCCAGGCCGACGGTGAGGTTGTCCAGCTTGGTCTTGTCGAAGGTCGGGCCGAACGTGCGCGGCCCGCCGCGCACCAGGGCGAAGGCCAGCAGCGACCAGTACAGCAGGAAGTCGTCCATGAACGAGGCCGGCACCGGGTTGGCGATCTCGGTGACCCGGTGCCCGAGACCCTCCAGTTGCACCGCGGTCTTCATCGTCAGGTCCCGGACTTCCGGGCTGGCTTGGCGGGCAATCGATTCCGTGCACACCGCGATGCGCAGCCGGGTGCCACCCGGTCCGGTGACATCGCCAATGGGGGGCAACTTCGGATTGCGCCGCAGGCGTTCGGCCTCGCGGTAGAACGCCGCGGTGTCGCGCACCGATCGGGTGAGCACCCCGTTGGCGACGATGCGCAGCGGCATCTGACGCATCTGTTTGTCCAGCGGCAACCGGCCACGGGAGGGTTTGAGCCCAACCAACCCGTTGCACGCGGCCGGGATGCGGATGGACCCGCCGCCGTCATTGGCATGCGCGATGGGCACCACCCCGGCGGCGACGAAGGCACCCGATCCGGACGACGACGCCCCGGCCGTGTGGTCGGTGTGCCACGGATTGCGGACGGGCCCCAGCCGGGGATGCTCGGCCGAGGCGCTGAACCCGAACTCCGACAGCCGGGTCTTGCCCAGTGCGACCAGGCCGGTGCCGAGGTAGGCGCGGGCGAAGTCGCCGTCGGCGGCGGCCGGGCGCGGCGCCCAGGCGTCGGTGCCGTCCATCGTGGGCATTCCCGCGACGTCGACGTTGTCCTTCACGAACGTCGGGATGCCGGCGAAGAAGCCGGCGCGGGGCGCAGCGGCGCGGGCCCGCTCGAAGCCTTCGTGAGCCAGCCCGTTGAGGGCGGGGTTGACGGCTTGCGCGCGGGCGATGGCGGCGTCGACCAGTTCGGCCTGCGAGACGTCGCCGGCGCGCAGGGCAGCAGCCAGCGCCACCGCGTCGAGGTCACCGAGGGCGTCGTCGCCGAAGGCATGCACACGTGTCATACGCCCGACGGTACCAGCACGTACCAAAGTTTTGGGCGGTCACCCAGAGCAAAGAACCCCGCGTCGCCGAGCGACGCGGGGTTCTTGTGCGGTCTTGCTCAGGCCTGACCGACCTCGAACCGGACGAACCGGGTCACGGTCACCCCGGCCTCGTCCAGCAGCGCCTTGACGGACTTCTTGTTGTCCGACACCGACGGCTGGTCCAGCAGCACCACGTCCTTGTAGAACCCGGTGAGCCGGCCCTCGACGATCTTGGCCAGCGCGGCTTCGGGCTTGCCCTCTTCCTTGGCGGTCTCCTCGGCGATGCGACGCTCGTTGGCGACGACATCGGCGGGCACCTCGTCACGGGTGAGGTACTTGGCCTTCAGCGCGGCGATCTGCAGGGCCACCGCGTGCGCGGCGCCCTCGTCCGACCCCGTGTACTCCACCAGCACACCCACGGCCGGCGGCAGGTCCGCGGCACGCTTGTGCAGGTAGGTCTCCACCTGGCCGTCGAAGTAGGCCACCCGGCGCAGTTCCAGCTTCTCGCCGATCTTGGCGGACAGGTCCGCGATCAGCTGCTCGACGGTGGTGTCGCCCACCTTGACGGCCTTGAGCGCGTCGACGTCGGTCGCCTTGGATTCGGCGGCGGCGGTGACGATCTGGTCAGCCACGGCCCGGAACTCGTCGTTCTTGGCGACGAAGTCGGTCTCGGAGTTCAGCTCGATGAGAGCGCCGGCCTTGGCGGCCACCAGGCCCTCGGCGGTCGCGCGCTCGGCGCGCTTGCCGACGTCCTTGGCGCCCTTGATGCGCAGCACCTCGACGGCCTTGTCGAAATCGCCGTCGGTCTCGGTGAGCGCGTTCTTGCAGTCGAGCATGCCGGCGCCGGTCAGCTCCCGCAGGCGCTTGACGTCGGCAGCGGTGTAGTTAGCCATGAAAGCCTTCTCCTGAAAAATTTAGGAAGCGTCGGTGGTGGTGTCGGCAGCGCCGGTGCTGTCGGCGGTACCGGTGGTGGCGCCCGCCAGCAGCTCCTGCTCCCACTCGGCGAGCGGCTCGGCCGCTTCGGCCGCCTCGGTCTTGCCTGCGCCGGCACGGGCCTGCAGGCCCTCGGCCACGGCGGAGGCGATCACCTTGGTGAGCAGTGCGGCCGACCGGATCGCGTCGTCGTTACCCGGGACCGGGTAGTTGACCTGATCGGGATCGCAGTTGGTGTCGAGGATGGCGATCACCGGGATGCCGAGCTTGATGGCCTCGTTGACGGCCAGGTGCTCCTTGTTGGTGTCGACGACCCAGATCGCCGAGGGCACCTTCTGCATGTCCCGGATACCGCCGAGGCTGCGCTCCAGCTTGTTCTTCTCACGCGTGAGCATGAGGATTTCCTTCTTGGTGCGGCCTTCGAATCCACCGGTCTGCTCCATGGCCTCGAGCTCCTTGAGGCGCTGCAGGCGCTTGTGCACGGTGGAGAAGTTGGTGAGCATGCCGCCCAGCCAGCGCTGGTTCACATACGGCATGCCGACCCGGGTCGCCTCGTCGGCGATGGATTCCTGGGCCTGCTTCTTGGTGCCGACGAACAGGATGGTGCCGCCGTGGGCCACCGTCTCCTTGACGAACTCGTAGGCCTTGTCGATGTAGGTCAGCGTCTGCTGCAGATCGATGATGTAGATGCCGTTGCGGTCGGTGAAGATGAACCGCTTCATCTTGGGGTTCCAACGACGGGTCTGGTGCCCGAAATGTGCGCCGCTGTCGAGCAGCTGCTTCATGGTTACAACAGCCATGAGTCCGTGATTCCTTTGTGTCGGTTGTCGTCCGGAATCGGTCGATCCCGGACCCTGGCGTCTGCAGCTGCCGGACCCGCTTCGGTTTCCCGAACCAGGACCGCCCGGCATGCTGGGTGCAACCCGTATCGAGCGGGGTTGCGGGGCAGGCGCGCGAAGTCAGCCCACGGATGTGAGCTGCGGATAGCAGTTTACACCGTGGACACAGGTGCTCTTACCACCGCAGTTGTGCACAGTCGCGACTTTGTCCACATTTCCCCGCCGACGGGTTTCCAACTCGTCGGCAACGGGCTGAGCTGGGCTGATGAGAGTCCCGGCGGTGTTGGCGGTGGTGCTGCTGTTCGCGGCACCGGCACATGCGGACTCCCCGCGGCTGCGCTGGCCGCTGCGGCCCGAGCCGATGGTGACCCGCGCTTTCGACGCGCCCGCCGCCCGCTGGAACAGCGGCCACCGCGGGGTCGACCTGGCCGGCGCCCCCGGCCGGCCGGTGTATGCCGCCGGGCCGGGCACCGTGGTGTTCGCCGGGGAACTGGCCGGGCGCCCGCTGGTATCCATCGCCCATCCCGGCGGTCTGCGCACCAGCTATGAACCGGTGCGCCCGACGGTGCGGGCCGGGCAATTCGTGCAAGCCGGCAGCCCGCTCGGAGTGCTGCTCGCCGGTCACCCCGGCTGTCCGGCGCCGGCCTGCCTGCATTGGGGCGCGATGTGGGGTGCGGCGGCCCGGGCCGACTATGTGGACCCGCTGGGGTTGGTCGCCGATACCCCGATCCGGCTCAAGCCGCTGGCTAGGCCCGGGGATGTGCCTGGTCGTGCACCGCCCGCAACCGAGCCACCGTGACATGGGTGTAGAGCTGTGTGGTGGCCAGGCTGGAATGGCCCAGCAGCTCTTGCACGATGCGCAGGTCGGCCCCGCCTTCCAACAGGTGGGTGGCGGCGCTGTGCCGCAGACCGTGCGGGCCCAGGTCAGGTGCGCCGTCCACGGCGGCCATGGTGTCGTGCACGACGGTACGGACCTGGCGTTGATCGACGCGGCCGCCGCGGGCACCCAGCAGCAGCGCGGGACCGGACTTCGCGGTGGCCAGTTTCGGGCGTCCGTCGCGCAGCCAGGCTTGCAGGGCCGCCGCGGCCGGCTCCCCGAACGGCACCGTGCGCTGTTTGTTGCCCTTGCCCAGCACCCGCAGCACCCGGCGGGAACTGTCCACGTCGTCGATGTCCAGGCCGCACAGCTCGCTGACCCGGATCCCGGTGGCGTACAGCAGCTCCACCATCAGCCGGTCCCGCAGTGCCAGCGGATCGCCTTGTTGGGCACCGGAATTCAGCGCGTCGAGCGCATCGAGGGCCTGGTCCTGGCGCAGCACCGCCGGCAGGGTGCGGTGCGATTTCGGGGTTTGCAGCCGGGCCGCGGGATCGGTGCGCAACAGTCCCCGGTGGCACGCCCAGGCGGTGAACGTCTTGACCGCCGACGTGCGCCGGGCCAGCGTGGTGCGCGCCGCGCCGGCGCCGGCCTGCCCCGCCAGCCAGGACCGCAGCGTGAGCAGGCTCAGGCTTTCCAGCCCACCGCCGGTGAACTCGAACAGCGACCGCAGATCACCCAGGTAGGCGCGGCGGGTGTGCTCGGAGCGGCCGCGTTGCAGGGCGAGGTAGGTGTCGAATTCCTCGAGGATGGGCTCGATCTGCACTCCCCCACCGTGCTGCGCCGCGGACGGGCTGTCTAGGTGACGCGCCGCAGCGTGTCCGGGGTGAGATCAGCCAGTGACCGGTAGCCGTCGACCGCCATGATCAGGTCGGCCTCGGCGAGCAGCGAACGCAGGACGTGCACCACCCCGTCGACCCCGCCGAGCGCCAGACCGTAGGCATACGGGCGCCCGACGCCGACGGCGGTGGCACCCAGGGCGAGCGCCTTGACGATGTCGGCGCCGCTGCGCACCCCGGAGTCGAACAGCACCGGCATCCCGTCGGCGGCGGCCACCACGTCGGGCAGGCAGTCGATGGCGGGCAGGCCGCCGTTGGCCTGGCGGCCGCCGTGGTTGGAGCAGTAGATGCCGTCGACGCCGACGTCGCGGGCCCGCCGCACGTCGTCGGGATGGCAGATGCCCTTGACCAGCAACGGCAGTTTCGTCAGCGTCCGCAACCAGGCCAGGTCGTCCCAGGTGACGCATTGACCGAAGGTCTGCACCCAGCTCAGGGTCGCCGCTTGCGGGTTCTCCTCGGGCGGCTGCGCCAGCCCGGCCCGGAACACCGGATCGCTGGTGTAGTTGGCCAGGCAGTGCCCGCGCAGCTGCGGGAAATTGGAGGTACTCAGGTCGCGGGGCCGCCAGCCCGGCACCCAGGTGTCGAGGGTGACGATGATGCCGCGATATCCGGCGGCTTCGGCGCGTGCCACGAAACTGGCCGCCAGGTCCCGGTTCTTGGGGGTGTAGAGCTGGAAGAAGCCCGGGGTGTCACCGAATTCGGCGGCGACGGCTTCCAGGGGATCGGTGGTCAGAGTGGACACCACCATGGGCACCCCGGTGCGGGCGGCCGCCCTGGCCGTGGCGATATCACCGTGCCCGTCCTGCGCGCACAGCCCGATCACCCCGATGGGCGCCATGAACAACGGCGAAGGCAGCGTGAGCCCGAACAGCTCGACCGTAAGGTCCCGTTCGGTGGCCCCCACGCACATGCGTGGGATCAGACCCCAGTTGTCGAAGGCGCTGACGTTGACCCGCTGGGTGCGCTCGTCACCGGCGCCGCCGGCCACATAGGACCACAGCGACGCGGACATCGCCTTTTCGGCGCGCTCTTCCAACTCGGCGTAGCCGATCGGGAGGGAGGGCACCACACCGGACAGGCCCTGCAGGTAGATCTCGAACTGGAAGTCGCCGAATGCCATGAGGGTCAGTCTGGCTGGCCCGCTTCCGCTTTCGCCAGCTCGGCCTTCCACTGCCGGAAGGTCTCCTCGGTGCGCCCACGCCGCCAGTAGCCGGAGATGGACGCCCACTTGGCCTCGACGCCGCGCTCTTTGCGCAGGTAGGGCCGGATATTGTGCATGACGGCCTGCGCCTCGCCGTGCACGAACGCCTGCACCTGCCCGGGCCGCCATGGCGCGCCGCGGACGGCGGCCACCAGCGGCGCGTTGTCACCGGCCTGGGAGTCGGGCACCTCGTCGGCGCGGCCTCCGCGGTGGATCCAGTGCACCGTGACGCCGGCCGGGGCGGCCAGCTCCAGCTCGTCCTCGGGGCCGGCGATCTCCACGAACACCTGCCCGACGGCGTCGGCGGGCATTGCCTCCAGGGCGGCGCTGATCGCGGGCAGCCCGGCTTCGTCACCGGCCAGCAGGTGCCAGTCCGCGGCGGGGTCCGGCGCGTAGGCGCCGCTCGGGCCCATCAGGTAGGCCGGTTGCCCCGGTTCGGCGGCCGCGGCCCAGGGGCCGGCCACGCCCTGGTCGCCGTGGACGACGAAATCGATGGCGATTTCGCCCTTTTCGGCGTCCACCCGGCGCACGGTGTAGGTGCGTACCGTCGGGCGGCGGTCCTCGGGGAGCTCGCCGAAGCTGTCCAGGGTCAGCGGCCGGGGCAGCGCGCCGACGTCGACCCCGTCGGGAACGATGACCACCTTGACGTAGGAGTCGGTGAACGGGCTGGGCGTGAAGGTGTCGAAGCCCTGCCCCTGTTGGCTCCCGCGCAGCACCAGCCGGATCATGTGCGGGGTCAGCTGCGTGGTGCTGACCACCTCGAAAGTGTGGACCGGACGTCCCGCCATGGCGGACCCCCATTTCTGTCGATCGATCTCGGGACCACTGTACGAGCGCTCGCCTGCCCGCGGTCGGCTACACCCGCCCGCAGTCGCCGATGTCGAAACGTCACCGGGGCGTGATCTGCCACCTCCCGTCCTTGCGTTGCACCAATCCGGAAGCCTCCAACAGCGCCAGCGGCCCGAGTACCGACTCGGGCGCCAGCGCCGCGTCGAGCGCGATCTGCTCGACACTGCGGTAGCCGCGGGCCGGCAGCGCCTCATACACCACCCGTTCGGGCCGCGACAAGGCATCGAGCTTCGCCGCGGGATGCACCGGAATGTCGGCGAACTCCCCTGCTCTACCGACGATTTCGACCAACTCGGCGGCCCGGTCGACCAAGATCGCATCACCCCGCAGCAACACGTGGCAGCCCGCCGACGCCGATGACGTCACCGGCCCGGGCACCGCACACACCACCCGGCCCATCGCAGCAGCCCAGCCCGCGGTGTTGGCGGCCCCGCTGCGCAATCCGGCCTCCACCACCACGGTGGCGCGCCCCAGCGCGGCCACCAGACGGTTACGGGCCAGGAAACGGAAGCGCGCCGGGCGCACCCCCGGCGGATACTCGGTGACCACCAATCCGCTCTGCGATATGCGGTGCAGCAACGCCGAATGCCCGCTGGGATAGGGCACGTCGATGCCGCCGGCCAGCACCGCCACCGTGCAGCCGTCGGCCGCCAGGGTCGCGCGGTGTGCCGCACCGTCGATCCCGTAGGCGCCGCCGGAGACCACCGCCACATCCTGTTCGGCCAATCCTTCGGCCAGGCTGGCAGCGACATGCTCGCCGTAGGCGGTGGCCGCGCGCGTGCCGACGATGGCCGCGGCGCGGTCGGCGACATCGTCCATGCGCGCGGGCCCGATCGCCCACAGCACCATCGGCACGTGCCCGTCCTGCTTCTTGCGCACCGCGTCGTTGCCGAACGCGGCGAACGCCAGATGGGGCCATTCGTCGTCGTCCGGGGTGATCAACCGGCCGCCCCGGCGGTCGAGCACCTCCAGATCGTCTGCCACGCAGTCCAATTCGCGTCGGGGCGCGACCACATCGGTCAGGTATTCGGGTTCATCGCCCGCGCGGATCCTCGCGGCCGCCTCGAGGGCGCCGTGCCGGCCGACGTATTCGGCCAGGGCGGGGCAGGGCGGTTCGACGACCCGGGACAGGTAGGCCCAGGCCTGCCGGGTGCGGTCATCGGCCATCGTGCACCACCACGTCACGAAAGCTCAATGCCGTCCAGACGTCCTCGATCGTCGGGCACTGTTTTCCGGCGAGGTCGGCGATGGACCACGCCACCCGCAAGGTGCGGTCCACGCCCCGGATACTGAGCGTGCCCCGATCCAGCGCGGTGCGCAGCGGTTCCATCGCCGTGCGGCTGAGCCGAAACGCCCGCCGCAGCACCGGCCCGGGTACCTCGGCATTGGTGCGCACCCCGACGGGTTGCCAGCGCTGCGCCGCCGCCGCGCGGGCGTTCGCGACTCGCTCGCGCACCACGGCCGTCGGTTCGGGGACCTGGTCGGCGAACGCCCCGGCACGTACCTGATGCATCTGCACCCGCAGGTCGACCCGGTCCATCAACGGCCCGGACAGCTTGCCGAGGTAGCGGCGTTTCACCGCGGCCGGACACACGCAGTCACGCGGATTGGCCGGTGCGCATGGGCACTCGTTGGCCGCCAGGATCAGCTGAAAGCGGGCCGGGTAGCGCGCCACGCCGTCGCGGCGGGCCAACCGGATCTCGCCGTCCTCCAACGGGGTCCGCATGGCTTCCAACACGCTGGTGCCGATCTCCGCGCATTCGTCGAGGAACAGCACACCGCGATGTGCTCGGCTGACCGCGCCCGGGCGGGCCATGCCCGACCCGCCGCCCACCATCGCCGCCACACTCGACGTGTGGTGCGGGGCGATGAACGGCGGCTCGGTGATCAACGGCGTCGCCCCGGTCAACAACCCCGCCACCGAATGAATCGCGGTGACCTCCAACGCCTCCTCCTCCGACAACGGCGGCAACAACCCCGGAAGACGCTGCGCCAGCATCGTTTTCCCGATCCCCGGCGGCCCACTCAGAAACAAGTGATGCGCACCGGCCGCAGCCACCTCCACCGCATAACGCGCCTGCGTCTGCCCCACCACATCGGCCAGATCCACCGTCGCGCGCGGCGCCGGCGCCACCGCATCCACCCGGCCCGCCAACCCACCCTTGCCCGCCAGCCACGCCTGCAACTGACCCAAGCTGCGCACGCCCCACACCTCGATCCCCTCGACCAAACTGGCCTCGGGCAAGTTCTCCTCGGGCACCACCGCCACCGGCCAACCCTCCTGCTTGCCGGCCCGCACCGCCGGCAGGATCCCGGTCACCGGCCGCACCCGACCGTCGAGGGCCAATTCGCCCAGCAGCAGCGTCTTTTCCAGCCGCGGCCACTCCTTCTTGCCGTGCGCCGAGAGCACCGCCGCCGCCAACGCCAGGTCATAGGCCGAACCGTTCTTGGGCAACGTCGCCGGCGACAACGCCAACGTCAACCGCGACATCGGCCACTCGTTACCGCAGTTGGTGATCGCCGCCCGCACCCGATCCCGCGACTCCTGCAACGCCGCATCCCCCAAACCCACCAGATGCACCCCCGGCAGACCCGAGGCAATATCGGCCTCGATCTCCACGATGACACCCTCCACCCCACGGATGGCCACCGAAAACGCCCGCCCCAGCGCCATCAGCCGACCCCCCGCAGATGCGCCAGCTCCGGGACCCGGGTCCGCCCGATACGCACCCCGATCACATCGATGCGCACACCCGCCCAGCTGCGGTCCTGCTGGGCCAGCCACAACCCCGCCAACCGCCGCAACCGCCGCACCTTCACCGGCGACACCGCCTGAGCCACCCCACCGAACGCATCACTGGTCCGGGTCTTGACCTCCACGAACACCACCGTGGCACCCTCGGCGGCAATCACATCCAACTCGCCATACCGGCACCGCCAATTACGCTGCAACACCCGCAAACCCAACGACTGCAGATGCTCAACCGCCAACCGCTCCCCCAACGCCCCGATCTCGGCGCGACTCCATGTCTCCATGAATCACAGAGTCGTCAGCACCCCCGACAGAATCGATCGGGTCAGCTCTCGCCAAGCGCAGTTATCCACAATCGCGGGTTCATCCACAGGCGACGGCGTCGCAGAGCCCGAAAAGCCCTGTCTGCCAGGCGATCACCTGTGACTCCGGGAATCGGACCAGGGAGTCGAACTCACCCAGAGTCGATACGGTCGCCCCGGCCGGGAGCACCTCGGCCAGTTCCCCCGCCAGCCGGCGCAACGCCCGGGCCGAAGGCAGGTCGACGTCGATCAGCACCAGGTAGCTGTTCGTTTCCCGGACTTCCCCGGCGCTGAGCAGCTCGCAGGACAACACATTGCCGGCACGCCGGGCCCGTCGGCGGGGCAGCGAGTGCAGGAACGGCCGCACCGCGGTGAGCAGCGCGTCGTGCTGCTCACCGAGTGCGCCACGGGCCGCGGTCTCGATGGAGAGGGCCCACGTCGTCATGGCGACCAAACGTAGGGCGATCGGTCCCGCCGGCAACGAGTAAGCGGGTACTCGCTCTCAGGCCGGCGCGTCGAACTTCCGTCTGGCCGTCAGGCCAGCGCGTCGAAAAGCGCCGCCAACTGGCTGGGCGACACGGCGACACCGCACTGGCCGCGCAGCGACGTCAACGGGCGGGCGATGTTCTGCAGGTCCAGGAACTCGCCCGGGTGACCGACGAAGTAGCCCCTGATCGCAGCGGTGGCGTCGGGGGTCGACTGATTGCCGGCCGCGGTCAGCACATCGTTGGCGCCGGGGTGGGTGTCCAGGTAGGCCCCCGCCTGGCTGAGCACACCGCTGGCGGTGGTGGCCAGGCCGCTCGCCGAGCACGGATCAGCGGCGGCTGCGGTCGGGGCGGCGACGGTCGCGAAGACGGCGGACGCGCTGAACAGGAGGATGGCAATCGGCTTCATCGCTCGATCCTATGGATTGGCTGCGACTATGCGCAGCCTTTGCGCGCAGCGGACCGCGCGCGTCGCGGACTTGTCGGACCGCAGCGCTACCTTCGCGCCATGACTTTCGACATGGAGTCCTACGTCGACCTCGACCTGCCGGCACGGCATTCCCCGGGCCTGGGTTCCTTCGACGCCGATACGGCCATGGACCTGGTGATCGAGTTCTGTGTGTCCCGCGACGTGCATCTGGGCACCAAATACTCGATCGTCCCGCAGCTCGACCGGGCGCTGCAGATCGCCGCGCTGATCGGGCCGGACAAGCGCTGGACCCGGATCGCCCGGTGGTCGGGCAATGACGACGCGGGCGACGTGCCCGGCGTCATCCGCAACGATCTGCGTGACATCCTCTACAGCCGCTTCGTCGCCGCCCTGCCGGACGCCCGCTGGCTGCCGCCGATCAGCGTGGTCTCCGTCAGCCGCTGGGCGCGGTTCTCGCAGTCGATGCGCACCGCGCGCGATCTGGGGCTGGGCTGGATCGTGCCGATCCACCGCGAGGTGCTGCTCGTGCCGATGCCGACGGTGCGCTACGCCGCACCCGATGCCAGCGGTGCCAACACCGTCCTGCACGACGACAGCGGCCGCCCGGCCATCGAATGGTCGGACGGATCTGGCATCTTCTATCTGCACGGCACCGAGTTCGACGAGCCGGTCTATCACCGGATCGTCGGCCGGCAGATGACGATCGAGCAGATCGCCGGGTTGCGCAATGCCGATCAGCGTTCGATTGCGTTGCGCTACTTCACTTTCGAACAACTCATCGGTTCGGGCGCGCAGCCGGTCGACACCGACGGGACCGGTGCGGGGTTGTATCGGTTGCCGCTGCCCCCGCGGTTGGCGCGCGACCGTGCCCCGGGATACGGCACATCCGACTTTTTCGTCTACCGCGGCGGCACCGTGCAGTGGGTGGACCCACGAATCCGCTTACCCCGCAACACCGAAGCATGCCCGCCGCGGACGGGCGCACCCGCCCCCGCACCGCCGTCGTCCATCGAACCGCGAAGGTAGCCGCACCGGCACCGGTATCTTCTAAGGGCAGCCTCAACTACGAGAGGATCCCCTTGATGCGCGCCCGATGGTGTCGATTCACCGCCTTGTTGTCGGTCCTGGCCCTGGCGCTCGCCGCCACGGCCTGCTCATCCGGCAAGCCCAGCGACGAATTGCTGATCTACAACGCTCAGCACGAGTCGCTGACCAAGGAGTGGATCGACGCGTTCACCAAGGAGACCGGAATCAAGGTCACCTATCGGCAGGGCGGGGACACCGAACTGGGCAACCAGATCATCGCCGAGGGAGCGGCGTCGCCGGCCGACGTCTTCCTCACCGAGAACTCCCCGGCGATGGCCGCGGTCGAGAAGGCCGGACTGTTCGCCGATGTCGACCCGACCGTCCAGCAGCAGGTGCCCGCGCAGTACCGCCCGGCGTCGAACAAGTGGACCGGTGTCGCCGCGCGCACCACGGTGTTCGTCTACAACAAGACACGGCTGCAGGAGAACCAGCTGCCGAAGTCGATCATGGACCTGCAATCGCCGGCGTGGAAGGGACGCTGGGGCGCCCCGCCGGCCAAGGCCGATTTCCAGGCCATCGTGGCCGCGATGCTGGCCCTCACCGGCGAACCGGCCACCGCCGGCTGGCTGGCCGGGATGAAGACCAACGCGACCACCTTCCAGGACAACATCGCCACCCTGCGCGCGGTCAACGACGGTCAGGTCGACGGCGGCATCATCTACCACTACTACTGGTTCCGCGACCAGGCCAAGACCAAGGACATCAGCGCCAACACCGCCCTGCACTACTTCCGCAACCAGGACCCGGGGGCGTTCATCAGCATCTCCGGCGGCGGTGTCCTCAATTCCAGCAAGAAGAAGGACCAGGCCCAGCAGTTCCTGCGGTTCATCACCGGTAAGGCCGGCCAGGAAGTGCTGCAGAAGGGCACCTCGTTCGAATACCCGGTCGGCAGCGACGTCGCGGCCAATCCGGCGCTGCCCGCACTGGACACCCTGCAGGCGCCCCGGGTGAACCCGTCCGACCTGAACGCCGCCAAGGTGACCGACCTGATGACCGCCGCGGGACTGCTGTAGGTGGTCACCACCGAGGCGCCACGCAGCACCCGGCGCGGGCCTGGGCCGCTGCTGAGTGCAACCGTGGCGCTGCTGGTGGCACTGACGTTCATCCCGCTCGGCTATGTGGGCTGGGCCATCGCCAGCACCGGACCGACCCGGGTCTATGAGTTGGTGATCCGTCCCCGGGTCGGGGAATTGCTGGTCAACACCGTCGGGCTGGTCGTGGTGACGGTGCCGATCTGCCTGGCCGTCGGCGTGGGCGCGGCCTGGCTGGTGGAACGCACCGACGTGCCGGGCCGCACGATCTGGCGCCCGTTGCTGGTGGCTCCCCTGGCCGTACCGGCGTTCATCAACAGCTACGCCTGGGTGAGCGTCTGGCCGGCCTTGCACGGCTTCGGTGCCGGGGTGTTGGTCTCGGCACTGTCCTATTTCCCGTTCGTCTATCTGCCCGCCGCGGCCACGCTGCGCCGGCTGGATCCGGCCATCGAGGAATCCGCCCGCGCGCTGGGCTCCAGTCCGCTCGGCGTGTTCTTCCGGGTGGTGCTGCCGCAGCTGCGGTTGGCGGTGCTGGGCGGCGGCCTGCTGATCGGCGTGCATCTGCTCGCCGAGTACGGCGCGTTCGCCATGCTGCGCTTCGCCACCTTCACCACGGCGATCTTCGAGCAGTTCCAGGCCACGTTCGACGGTGCGGCCGGGGCCACCCTGGCCGGGATCCTGGTGACGCTGTGCCTGGTGCTACTGCTGACCGAGGCGGCCCTGCGCGGCACCGCCCGGTTCGCCAGGATCGGCTCCGGCGCACCGCGGGCGATCAGCCCGATCCCGTTGCACGGCATGGGTTTACCGGCAATGGTGGCGCTCGCGGCGTTGACCGCACTGGCCCTCGGCGTGCCGGTGTGGACGCTGCTGCGCTGGTTGTGGATCGGCGGCGGGCAGGTCTGGTCGGTCGCCGACCTGGGCACCGCGCTGCTGCAGACGGCGAGCCTGGCGGCGGTGGCGGCGGCACTGACCACGGTGCTGGCGTTCCCGTTCGCCTGGCTGGCCGTGCGCTTTCGCGGCCCGCTGGCCCGGGCAGTGGAGGGCGCCAACTTCATCACCAGCGCCATGCCGGGCATCGTCACCGCGCTGGCCTTGGTGACGGTGGCCATCCGGTTCGCCCCGCCGCTCTATCAGACCACCGCCCTGGTGCTGGCCGCCTACGTGTTGATGTTCCTGCCCCGCGCTCTGGTCAGCCTGCGGTCCGGGCTGGCCCAGGTGCCGCCCGCGCTGGAAGAGGCCTCGCTGTCGTTGGGCCGGTCCCCGGCGCATACCTTCGTCCATGTGACGTTGCGTCTGACCGCCCCCGCCGCGGCCGCCGGCGCGTGCCTGGTGTTCGTGGCCGTCGCCACCGAACTGACGGCCACCCTGCTGCTCGCCCCGACCGGCACCCGCACCCTGGCCATGCGGTTCTGGTCGTTGTCCAGCGAGTTGGATTACGCGGCCGCCGCGCCCTACGCGATGCTGCTGGTGCTGCTCTCGATCCCGGTGACCGTGTTGCTGTTCAAACAGTCCACCAAGGCGGCGGCCCTGTGAACACCCTTGAGGTCAGCGCACTTTCGAAGTCCTTCGGCACGGCACGGGTGCTCGATGCGGTGGATCTCACCCTGGCACCAGGCAGCACGACGGCGGTGGTCGGCGCGTCCGGCTGCGGGAAGACCACGCTGCTGCGCCTGGTGGCCGGGTTCGAGAATCCCGACGCGGGAACCGTCACCATCGACGGCACCCAGGTCGCCGGCCCCGGCCGAGGCGTCGCCGCGCACCGTCGGTCCGTCGGCTACGTCGCCCAGGACGGCGCGCTGTTCCCGCACCTGAGCGTGGCCGCGAACATCGCCTACGGCCTGCCGGGCCGGGCCCACAGCGCCGCGGTGCGCGAGCGCGTCGCACAGCTGCTGGACACGGTGTCGCTGGACCGGTCATTCGCCGACCGGCGCCCCCATGAACTCTCCGGCGGCCAGCAGCAGCGGGTGGCGCTGGCGCGTGCGATGGCCCGCCGTCCGGTGCTGATGCTGCTCGACGAGCCGTTCTCGGCGTTGGACACCGGCCTGCGCGCCGCCACCCGCAAAGCGGTGATGCAGGTGCTCCGCGATGCGGGTGTCACCACGCTGCTGGTCACCCACGACCAGGCCGAGGCGCTGTCGATCGCCGATCAGGTGGCCGTCATGCGCGCTGGCCGGTTCACCGGTGTCGGTACCCCGCAACAGGTTTACCGCCATCCGGCGGATCGGTTCACCGCCGAGTTCCTCGGCGACTGCGTGCTGCTGCCCTGCACGGTGCGCGGCGGGAGCGCCGAAAGCGCCTTGGGCCGGGTCCCCGCCGCGGCCGACGACGGCCCCGGCACCCTGATGCTGCGGCCCGAACAGCTGCGCGCCACCGTGGCCGCCGACGCCGACCACGGCGCCGGTCTGGGCACCGTCGTCGGCAGCGAATTCCTGGGACACGAGGTGCTGTTGACCATCGACCCGGGTGGGGACACCCCGGCGTTCACCGTCCGCCAGCACAGCGTCGACCCGCCACCGGTCAACGCCAAGGTACGCATCGACATCGTCGGAAGCGGCTTGGTTTTCCGGTGAGCCCGCTGATCGACCATCTGAACCAGTTCGGCGACCGGCCCGCGGTGCACTGCGCGGGCGTGACGCTGACCTACCGGGAACTGGCCGACCGGGTCGCCGGCGCCGCAACCGAATTCGGCACCGGCCGTGGCATCGTGCTGATCGAGGTGCACAACGACACCGCCACGCTGGTGCACTACCTGGGCGCCCTGGCGGCCGGGCAGGTTCCGCTGCCGGTGCCACCCGGCCGTGACCACAGCGACCTCGTGGAGTGCTACCGGCCCGACGTCATCATCGACGCCGATGGTGTGCACCACCGCGGTCACCAGGGGCATCGCCTGCACCCGGAACTGGCATTGTTGTTGTCGACATCGGGCAGCACCGGGTCCCCGAAGCTGGTGCGATTGTCCGCCGCCAACCTGCTCACCAATGCCGCGGCCATCGGCGAGTACCTCGACATCCGCGAAACCGACTGCGCGGCAACCACCTTGCCGATGTCCTACTGCTACGGACTGTCGGTGGTCCACAGTCATCTGCTGCGCGGGGCCGCCCTGCTGCTGACCGACCTGTCGGTGACCGACGACGAGTTCTGGGCGCTGTTCCGCCGGCACCGCGCCACCACGTTCGCCGGGGTGCCCTACACCTTCGATCTGCTGGAGCGCATCGGCTTCGACGACATGGACCTGCCCGATCTGCGCTACGTCACCCAGGCCGGCGGCCGGATGGCACCGCATCGGGTCCGTGACATCGCCGCACTGGGCCGGCGCCGCGGCTGGGAGTTGTTCGTCATGTACGGCGCCACCGAGGCCACCGCGCGGATGGCCTACCTGCCGCCGCACCTGGCCACGCGTCGCCCCGGCGCCATCGGCCGCGCGATCCCGGGCGGGCAACTGGCGGTCGACGCCCCCGACGGCGAGGTCGGCGAACTGACCTACCGCGGACCGAACGTGATGCTCGGCTACGCCCACGATGCCGGCGATCTCGCGCTGGGCCGCACCGTCGAGGTGTTGCGCACCGGCGACCTGGCCCGCCACCTCGGCGACGGGTTGTACGAGGTGGTCGGCCGGGCCAGCCGGATGGTCAAGATGTTCGGGCTGCGGATCGACCTGCAGCGGCTGGAGGGAACGCTGCGCGACCGCGGCATCATCGCGTTGTGCACCGCCGACGACGACACGCTCGTGGTGGCCACGCTCGGCGACCCGGACCGGGCACGCGACGCCGTGGCCACCGGCACCGGTGTACCGGCCGGCGCCGTCCGGGCCGTCCGGGTCGACGAGCTGCCGGTACTGCCCTCGGGGAAACCGGACTATCCCGCGGTGCGGGCGCTGGCGCCACCGCCGCCGGCCGCCCAGTCCGTGCGCGGGCTGTTCGGCGAGGTGCTCCATCTCGATCCCGCGAGCATCGACCCGGGCGCCAGTTTCGTCGATCTGGGCGGCAACTCCCTGACCTATGTCGCGATGTCGGTGCGGCTGCAGAAGCTCATCGGCCGGCTGCCCCGGCAGTGGCAGCGCATCCCGCTGCGCGATCTGGAGGACGGCCCACCGCCGGCCGGCCGTGGCACCGTGCTGGAAACCAGCGTCGCGCTGCGCGCCCTGGCCATCGTCCTGATCGTCGGATCTCACGCCGAACTGTTCACACTGTGGGGCGGCGCGCACATCCTGCTCGGCGTGGCCGGTTACAACTTCGGCCGGTTCTGCCTGACGCCGGTGTCGCGCGGTGACCGGGTCCGCCACCTCGGCCAGACCATCGGTGCGATCGCGGTGCCCGCGATCGCCTGGGTGGCCATCGCCCTGCTCATCACCGACGACTATCACGGCACGAACCTGTTGCTGGCCAACAAGTTTCTCGGTCCAGCCGACAGCATGACGGCCGGCCGGCTGTGGTTCGTCGAGGTGCTGGTGTGGGTGCTGGTGGGGCTGACCGCGCTGTGCTGGCTGGCCGACCGCGCCGAACGACGCCATCCGTTTGCCTTCGCCGCAACGTTCTTGGCGGTCGGGTTGGTGCTGCGCTTCGAATTCCCCGGCCGCGACGCGTGGTTCTCCATGCTGGCCTTCTGGTTCTTCGCGGCGGGCTGGGCGGCGGCGAAGGCCACCTCGGTATGGCAACGGCTGGCGGTCACCGTGGTGCTCGCGGCCGGGCTGCACGGGTATTTCGGCACCACCGGCCGCGAGGTGCTGGTGTTCACCGGACTGGCGCTGCTGATCTGGCTGCCGGCGGTGCGGTGCCCGGCGCGGCTGGCGGTGATCGCGGGTGCGATCGCCGAGGCGTCGCTGTACACCTATCTCACGCACTTCCAGGTGTATGCGTTGTTCGGCGAACACCGGCTGCTCGGGGTGCTGGCCGCGATCGCGGCGGGTGTGCTGCTGAGCCGGCTGATCGGCTGGATCCGCACGCGGATTCGTCAGTCCCGGTCGGCGAACAGCCCCTCCTGGACCAGCGTGGCGGCGATGGTGCCGTCGGCGCGCAGCAGGCTGGCGGTGATCACACTGCGGCCCCGCGCCGCCGCGGGCGAGGACGACTCCAGCAGGTTCCACTCGTCGGCGCGCACCGACTGATGCAGCCAGATCGACGAATCCGTTGTGCCGGTGCGGTGCACGCGCTCACGCATCGCCGACCCGTGCACGTGTGAGGCGGGGTCGACCCCGTACAGGTCGGTGATGTAGACGGCGATCAGGGTGTGCAGCAACGGCGTATCCGGCAGCGGCGCCGTCACCCGCCACCACATCCGCCGGACGAAATCGGCGCCCGATCCGATGTCCTCGATGCGGATGTCGAGTTCCGCCATCGGCAGCGACGGCGCCGGGCCGGGCGGACCGGTCCGCGGCAGGCGGTCCGGATGTGTCGGCATGGCCTGCCGCACACCGTGTTCGGGGCCGCTCAACGGCACCGTGAAGGACACCGTACCCGCGGTGAGCAGCCGTCCGGCCTGCCGGCTCTCCACCCGCCGCGCCGCGGCGGTGCGACCGTCGTACACCCGGTCCACCCGCAGATCCAGCGCCACGCCCGCGTCCCCGCCGCGCAGGAACTGCAGATGCATGTTGGTGGGCTGATAGTCCGCATCGACGGCGTGACATGCCGCCGCCAGGCTTTGCGCGGCGATCAATCCGCCGTAGGCGCGTTTGCCTTCCGGCCCGCTGGCCGGCCCCGTCCATGCGTCGTGGCCGATTTCGGTCAGCGCGAACAGCGCGGCGAGATCGCTCATGCCACCGTGCCCGCCTCGGTGAGGACGGCGATCTCGTCGGCGCCGAGCCCCAACGCCTCGGCGAGCACCTGCGCGGTGTGATCGCCGAGCGCGGGGGCCGGCACCGCGCGCGGGTAGACGCCGTCGACGGCGATCGGCAGCCCGGGCGCCAGATAGCTGCCGATGCGTGGTTGGTCCAGGGTGCTGAACAGCGGATTGTCGGTGACCTTCGGGTCGGCGGCGGCCTCGGCGAAACTGCGGTAGCGCTCCCACAGGATCGAGGTACCCGACAGCGTGGCGGTGATCTGCTCGGCGGTGTGCGCGCTGAACCACGGGGTGAACAGCCCGGTCAGCGCGTCCCGGTGACGGTAGCGTTGCTCCTCGTCGGCGAAATCGGCACCCAGCGACCGGGCAAGGGCGGCAACGGCTTCGGCGTTACCGGTCACCTCGGCCAGGTCCCGGAAATGCCGGCCGGTCAGCGCGACGATCATGAACGCGGCACCGTCGGCGCTGGTGAATTGCTGGCCGTACTGACCGTAGATCGCGTTGCCGATCCGGGGCCGGTCGTCGCCGTTGACCATCACCTCGGTCAGGAAGCTCAGGTTCCCGGCGGTGGCCAGCGCGACGTTCTCCAGCGGAATCGAGATCCGCTGCCCCTGCCCGGTACCGTCGCGGTGCCGCAGCGCGGTGGTGACGGCCAGCGCGGCGTACAGGCCGCAGGCGACGTCCCACGCGGGCAGCACGTGGTTGACCGGAACGTCGAGACCGGCAGGCCCGGTCACCAACGGGAACCCCAGCCCGGCGTTGACGGTGTAGTCCACACCGGTCCCGCCGTCGGCGCGGCCGGAGATCTCCACATGGATCAGATCGGGGCGGTGCGCCGTCAACGCCTCATACGAATGCCATTGCCGCCCAGCGGCGTTGGTGATCAGCACGCCCGCATCGGCGATCAGCCGGCAGACCAGCTGCTGCCCCTGCTCGGAGCGCATGTCCACCGCCACCGACCGCTTGCCCTTGTTCAGGCCGGCCCAGTAGATGCTGTCGCCGGCCGCGGTCACCGGCCAGCGGTGATAGTCGGCCGCCCCGCCCACCGGATCGACGCGGATCACCTCGGCCCCCAACTGGGCCAAGGTCATGCCGGCCAGCGGGACGGCCACGAAACTGGAGATCTCGATGATGCGGACACCGGACAGCGGCGGGACGGGCTGGGGTGTGTCGGTCACCCGCTCACGATAGGCAGGTGCATCTGCCGTGGCTGCGCTCGCCCCGGTCAGCCCTCGACGACCAGCGCGGTGTCCCCCGAACCGGTCAGCAACGTGCCGCCGGGCCCGTCGATCACGACCCCGCGCAGGCGCGTGCGGTAGGGCGTGGCGCCGTCGAAGATCTCGGTCGTCACCTCCTCGGCGAGCACGGTCCGGGTCCCGTCCCGCCACAGGTAACGGTGGCTGGTTGCCGTCTCGCCCTGCCCGAGGTCCTCGACGTGGACGTCGAGCGGCACATCGTCGGGTTTGGTGATGCCGAGCGCCGTCAGCACCGCATCGGGTCCCCACCCCGTCAGCTCGACCTGCCTGCTGGTCTCCGGCCGCAGCGTGAGGTCGTCACCGGCGTCGACGAACCGCACCAGCCGCCAGCCGTCCTGCACGCCGCGCAGCAGGATCCGTCGGCCGCTGGGCGCCAGCCGCGCGACGAGCACCTCGGCGTCGACGTGCACCGCACACGCCGACGTGACGTCCAGCGGCAGACCGCGCCGCAGCGCGGCAAGGTCCCAGGGCCGCACCCGCCGAGGCAGGTCGGCGCCGAGCAGGCCGTCCACCGCGGCCGCGATCGCCGATCGGAGGGCTCCCTTGTGGCAGCGTGCCGGCACGGCCCCGGCGTCGCGCATCGCCCGCAGCGCGTCGTGCACCTCGGCGGACAATTCGACCGGACAGGCCATGGCCCCACAGGCTAGTTTGTTGGCGTGGCCTCGATCACGCTCGACACCCCCGCCGGTCCGATCGACGCACTGCTGGGCACCCCGACCGGCTCCGGGCCGTGGCCGGGTGTGGTGGTGGTGCACGACGCCGTCGGCTACCGGCCCGACAACGAGGCGGTGTCGCGGCGTATCGCCGATGCCGGGTATCTGGCGCTGACCCCGAACCTGTACGCCCGCGGCGGCCGGGCGCGCTGTATCACCCGGGTGATGCGGGAGGCGCTGACCCAGCGTGGCCGATCGCTCGACGACATCCTGGCCGCCAGGGATCACCTGCTGGGCTTGCCGGAATGCACGGGTACCGTCGGGATCGCGGGCTTCTGCATGGGCGGCCAGTTCGCGCTGATCCTGTCCCCCAAGGGATTCGGCGCGGCCGCCCCGTTCTACGGCACGCCGCTGCCGCGCGACCTGGACCGCACGCTGGCCGGCGCCTGCCCCATCGTGGCCAGCTTCGGCCGGCGCGACCCGCTGGGGATCGGCGCACCGGAGAAGCTGCGGCGGGCCACCGGTGCCCGCAACATCACCGCCGATATCAAGGTCTATCCGAAGGCGGGGCACAGCTTCGCCAATCAGCTGCCCGCGCAGCCGCTGCTACGGGTCACCGGGTTCGGTTACGACGAGGCCGCCACAGCGGACGCCTGGTCCCGGGTGTTCGCCTTCTTCGACGAGCACCTGCGGACGTAGCGGCGACCGGCCCGGTCAGTCGGGCAGCCGCAGTTCGGGCTTCTCGACCTCTTCGATGTTCACGTCCTTGAACGTGATGACCCGGACCTGCTTGACGAACCGCGCCGGCCGGTACATGTCCCACACCCAGGCATCGGCGAGCCGCAGCTCGAAGTAGACCTCGCCGTCGGCGTTGCGCGGCACCAATTCGACGCTGTTGGCCAGGTAGAACCGGCGTTCGGTCTCCACGACGTAGCTGAACTGGCCGACGATGTCCTTGTACTCGCGATACAGCGAGAGCTCCATCTCGGTTTCGTACTTCTCGAGATCCTCGGCACTCATCTGCTCTGCTGTCCTTCGTCTAGGTTGGGCTCCATCATTCCGCACGCCGTGGCGTCCCGTCGCACCGATCCGGCAACGCGTGCGATGTTGACGAACGAGAACCGGTGCTGGCTGCACGGACCGAGCCGCTCCAGCGCGGCCGTGTGGCCCGGGGTGCCGTAGCCCTTGTGCTCGGCGAAGCCGTATCCGGGGTGTTCACTGTCCATGCTGACCATCAGCCGGTCGCGGCTGACCTTGGCCAACACACTCGCCGCGGCGATACACGCGGCGGCGGCGTCACCGCCGATCACCGGCAGCGAGGGCACCGTCAGACCGGGTACCCGAAAGCCGTCGGAGAGCACGTAGCCGGGTCGGACCGGCAGACCGGCCACCGCCCGGCGCATCCCCTCGATGTTCGCGTGGTGCACGCCGCGCCGGTCCACCTCGGTCGATTCGATGATCACCACGTGATACGCCACCGCGTAGCGGCGGATCAGCGGGAACAGCCGTTCCCGCTCGGCCTCGGTGAGTTTCTTGGAATCGTCCAGCGCGGCCAGGCTGGACAGCCGGTTCGGGCCCAGCACGCAGGCCGCCACCACCAGCGGTCCGGCACAGGCGCCGCGTCCCACCTCGTCGACACCCGCGACGGGTCCGAGCCCGCTGCGATACAGCGCGGACTCCAGGGTGCGCAGACCGGATTTGCGGATCACGGTCCGCGGTGGCCAGCTCGCCGCCAACGCCAGGACTCCTAAGATGCGGGCGCCGTCTGCGGGTTCACGCTGTGCACGCCGCCCCACCGCGACGGCGGCCACGCGATGAACCGGGCCTTACCGATGACATTGTCCACCGGCACGGTGCCGGGCACCGGATCACCCGTGCACAGCAGCCCCTTCTGCGCGTCGGCAGGCAGGTTGGCGCAGTGCGCGCGGGAATCCGCCGAATGGGTGCGGTTGTCCCCCATCACCCACAACCGTCCCTCGGGCACCTTCACGGGACCGAACTCATTGCCCAGGCAGGGGTAGACGTTGGTGTCGGCCATCATCGTCGCCGGATCCAGATAGGGCTCGTTGAGCTTCTTGCCGTCCACGGTCAACCCGGTGGCGGCGCGACACTCCACGGTCTGACCGCCCACCGCGATGACCCGCTTGACCAAGTCGTTCTCGTCCGGCGGCACGAAACCGACGAAGGACAACGCGTTCTGCGCGAAACGGATCACCGGATTGTCCGAACGGATCGACTTGTAGCCGATGTTCCAGTTCGGCGGGCCCTTGAACACGACCACGTCACCCGGCTCGGGCTTGGAGAAGTCGTACGTCAGCTTGTCGACCATGATCCGGTCGCCCACGCAGCCGGCACACCCGTGCAGGGTGGGTTCCATCGATTCGGACGGGATCAGGTACGGCCGCGCCACGAAAGTGAGCACCACGTAGTACATGACCAACGCGATGGTGACGAGGATGACCCCTTCACGCACCGCGCCCGATTTGCGTTTGGGCTCGTCGGTTTCCTGGTCCTCGACGGTATCGGTGACGGAATCCTCTACGCCATCTTCTAGGTCCGAATCCGACCCGTCCGCGGCCGCCGTACCTTCTTTGTCCTCGGTCACGGCATCAGGGTAATCAGCATTGCTGACCGTTCCGGCAGGCGTGCCGGAACCAGGGTCAGCGCTTCTCCTTGATCTTCGCCTTCTTGCCGCGCAGCTCGCGCAGGTAGTACAGCTTGGCGCGACGCACGTCACCGCGGGTGACGACGTCGATGTGGTCGATGTTGGGCGAGTGCACCGGGAAGGTCCGCTCGACACCGACGCCGTAGCTCTCCTTGCGCACGGTGAAGGTCTCCCGGATGCCGCCACCCTGGCGCCGGATCACGACACCCTTGAAGACCTGGATGCGCTCCTTGGAGCCCTCGATAACCTTGACGTGCACGTTGACGGTGTCGCCGGGGCTGAAGGCCGGGATGTCGTCGCGCAGCGACGTCTGATCGACGAAGTCCAGCGTGTTCATCGGTGACACTTCCTTGCTAGTAAGCGGCTCCTGCGGGACCGCGCAGTGCGCGGCCGAGCCGAGGTATTCGGGCTTATCGGGTTCTGCGTCACGCAGCAGGCTCCACCCTTGCGGCGGGGCCGTGCGCAGACAACTGCTCAATTGTGCCAGATGGTGTTCATCCGACGAAATCGGCACATCCGGCCGCAAAACACCACCGCGCCGGGCGAGCGACAACGGCCGTCAACCGTTAGGCTACACACGGGTCAGCGCCACCTGCTACGACCGCGTCGAAGGTCGGGCGTTCCGGCCGACTCAATGGTTCACACAGTGCTTCACCGGGCTGTTCGAGCAGGTTGTTGAGCAGACTGGTGACAGGCATGCCAGGAGGAGAGCTATGCGGGCGCGGCCGTCGAAGCTCATGACGGTGGCTGCCACGGTGCTCTGCACCGGCGCGCTGGTCTCGGGCTGTGAGGCCAAGGTCTACGGAACCCCACCCCCGCCGCCCGAGTCACCGCAGCTGACCGTCATCGCCCCGCTGGGGAACTCCGCGCCGCTGCCCGAGGCACCGCCCGATCAGCCGGCAGCCGCCTTCGCCGGGCTGGACATGCGTATCCGGCAGGCGGTGACCGCCGCGTCGGCGGACGGTGCCGACATCACCGTGGCGATCCTGGACCGCAACACCGGTCAACTGGTCACCAGCGGCGCCATCGACACCATCGCCATCGCCTCGGTGGTGAAACTGTTCATCGCCGACGACCTGCTACTGCAGGAGGCCAAGGGGCAGACCACGCTGAGCCCCGACGACCGCCGGATGCTCGACGTCATGCTGCGCTCCAGTGACGACAGCGCGGCCGAGGTGTTCTGGAATCGCAGCGGCGGTAGCGCCATCGTCAACCGGGTGGTCAGCCGCTACGGCCTGTCCTCGACCCGGGCCCCGGGCAACGGCCGCTGGTACAACACCACCAGCACGGTGACCGACCTGGTGCGCTACTACGACATGCTGCTCTCGGGTAAGGGCGGGTTGCCGCCCGCCGATGCCAGCATCATCCTGGCCGATCTCGCCGAGTCCACCCCGACCGCACCCGACGGGATGGTGCCCGGCGGGGTCTACCCACAGCGCTTCGGCATCCCCGAAGGGTTGTACGCCGAACCCGTTGCGGTGAAACAAGGTTGGATGTGCTGTGTCGGCGCGGACTGGATGCACCTGTCCACCGGCGTGGTGGGCCCGGACCGGCGCTACGTGATGGCGATCAGCTCCATGCAGCCCGCCGATGCCGACGAGGCGCGCCAGACCATCACCGCCGCCGTGTCGACGATCTTCCCCGGCGGGCGCATCTAGCCATTTCCCCCGTCGCTTCGCTCGCCCGCAAGCAGGTCGGGCCGGCGTTCCCGGGTCCGCTGCAGCGACTGCTCGTGCCGCCACGCCGCGATCTTGGCGTGGTCACCCGAGCGCAGCACCGGTGGCACCTCCAGATCGCGCCACACCTGCGGCCGGGTGTAGCTGGGCCCCTCGAGCAGACCGTCGGAATGCGAATCCTCTTGATGCGATTGCGGATTGCCGAGCACATCGGGTAGCAGACGCACCACGGCCTCCACCATCACCAGCACCGCGGCCTCCCCGCCGGCCAGCACGTAGTCGCCGATGGAGACCTCCTCCACCCGCATCCGGCGGGCGGCATCCTCGGCGACGCGCTGATCGATGCCCTCATAGCGGCCACAGGCGAACACCAGGTGCTCTTCGGCGCTCCAGCGCTGCGCGGTGGCCTGGGTGAACAGCCGGCCAGCCGGCGTCGGGATCACCAGAAGTGTTTCGGCCGAACAGATTTCGTCGAGTGCCGCGCCCCAGATGGGCGCCCGCATGACCATGCCGGGTCCGCCGCCGTAGGGCGCGTCGTCGACCGATTTGTGCACATCGTGGGTCCACCGCCGCAGATCGTGCACGGCGAGGTCGAAGATCCCGGCCTCCAACGCCTTACCGGGCAGGGCCTGGCGCAGCGGTTCCAGATAGTCGGGGAAGATCGTGACGACGTCGATCCGCATGGTGACCTAGAGGTCTTCGAGGTTGAGCAGACCGTCGGGGGGATCGATCTCGACCAGCCGGTCGTCCAGCGACACCGCCGTGACGATCGCCGAGACGAACGGCACCAGCACCTCGGCCCCTTCGGTGGTCTTGACCGACAACAGCTCCCCCGCCGGGGTGTGCAGCACCTCGGCCACCGTCCCCACCGCGGTGCCGTCCACGGTCCGCACCGCCAGCCCTTCGAGCTGGTGGTCGTAGAACTCGTCGGGGTCCTCGATCGGTGGGAGCTCGTCGGTGTTCACCACGAACAGCGTGCCGCGAATCTCGTCGGCGGCGTTGCGGTCGCTGACACCGGCCAGCCGCACCAGCAGCCGCCCACCGTGTTCGCGCACCGAATCGATGACGAATTCGCGTTGCGGCGCATTGCGTTTGGCACCACGAAGCCGGGCGCCCGGGCTGAACCGGGCGTCCGGATCGTCGGTGCGGACCTCCACGACGACCTCGCCGCCGATGCCGTGGGCCTTCACCACCCGACCGACGACGAGGTCCATGATCTGAACGACTACCGGGCTGCTATTGATCCGTGTCGACCACGTCGACGCGGATGCCACGGCCGCCGATCCCGGCGACCAGGGTGCGCAGCGCGGTGGCGGTGCGACCGCCGCGGCCGATGACCTTCCCCAGATCATCGGGGTGCACGTGCACCTCCACCGTGCGGCCGCGACGATTGGTCACCAGGTCGACCCGGACGTCGTCGGGGTTGTCGACGATCCCGCGAACGAGGTGTTCGACGGCGTCGACGACTACGGAGCTCATTCGGCGGCGGGCTCAGCGGCGGCGTCGGTGGCCTCGGCGGTCTCGCCCTCGGCGGCCGCGTCGTCCTTCTTGGCCGGAGCCTTCTTCTTCTTGAGCTGGGTGGCCTCGCCGGTCGGGGCGTTGTCGGCGGCGGCCAGGGCCGCGTTGAACAGGTCCAGCTTGGACGGCTTGAGCTCCTTGACCTTCAGCGTGCCCTCGGCACCCGGCAGGCCCTTGAACTTCTGCCAGTCACCGGTGATCTTCAGCAGCGCCAGGACCGGCTCGGTGGGCTGCGCACCGACGCCCAGCCAGTACTGCGCGCGCTCCGAATCGATCTCGATCAGGCTCGGCTCTTCCTTGGGGTGGTAACGGCCGATGACCTCGATGGCGCGGCCGTCGCGGCGGTTGCGCGCGTCGGCGACGGCGATGCGGTACTGCGGGTTGCGGATCTTGCCGAGACGGGTCAGCTTGATTTTGACAGCCATGTGAAAGCGTTCTCTCCTGTATTTGCCACGCTGCAATTCGGCGATCTCCGGCGGGTTGCCGGGATCCGGTTTTGCCTTACGTGTGTGACCGGCGCGCAGCGCATCTAACGGTGTCGCGCGACAGACAGCCGCCTATTGTGCCAGAGCGGCCGGTGCGGCCCCAAATTCAGACCACGCGTCGGTGGGGCCGACTACACCACCCGATCGAAGCACTTCACCTCGACGCGCCGGCTCATCCGCCAGCCGTCCGCGGTGCGCACGAACTCGTCCTCGTACCAGAGACCACAGAACAGCACCTGGGGTTGCTCCCCGCCGGAGTCCGCCGGTACCCCCGCGCCCGAGGTCGCCGCCGGGGCGGCTCCGAGGACCATCGGGTTGAAGCACAGCGTCCGCGACGTCGCGCTGTCCCCGGCCAGCCGGATGTCGACGTTGCCCAGCATGTGCGCGTACGCCGGGAAGTTCGGCAGCACCTGAGCCAACCAGGCCTTGACCTCGGGGAAATGACCGTCCACCCCGCCCATGGCGCGATAGTCGATATAGGCGTCCGGGGTGAACACCCGATCCAGGTCGTCGAACCGGCGGGTGTCGATGGCCGTCGAGTACGCGATCAGCAGATCCTGGATTTCCAGGCGGTCAGAGATCTCTTCGATGCTCAGCACGCCTCGATTGAACCATTACGCCTGCGGGCCCACCGGCCCTTCCGACGGCGGCCAGTGCTCGCCGGACCACTCCCCCGGTTCGCCGTGTTCACCGCGGGACAGCGGCACCCATTGTTCGGTGGGCGCCGGCTGTTTCGACGACGGGAAATCGCGCAGTTTGCCCGACGGTTCGGCATCCCACTTGGCGAAGGTGAGCGGCGTCTGCAACCACGCGAACAGCAGGTTGTACACGGCTTCCAGCGAGTCGACGTGCGTGCGTTCCCAGCCGTGGCTGCCGTCCAGCCCGAAGCCCACCAGCGCGGCCCTGGTGTTCGCGCCCGCCTCGATGGCCGCGGCCGCGTCGGAACGGTAGAACCGGAACACGTCGCGCGCGTGCGGAATTCGCCGTTCCTTGGCCAGCCGGCACAGCTTGCGGGTGAGGTGGTAGTCGAACGGCCCGTGCAGATCGGCCATCGGAATGGTCACCCCGTCCTCGATGGAATGCTGACCCGGCGCGCACACCGCGTTGTCCACCGAGACCAGCTCGGCGACATCGGGGTGCAAGCCGTGGCTGGCGCCGTGACCCACCTCCTCGGTGATCGTCACCATGATCGTCGTCTTGTGCGGTAGCACGATGCGGTCGTCGGCGATGGTCTTGGCCAGGGCCAGCGCGACGGCCACCCCGGCCTTGCCGTCCAGGTGCCGCGACACGACGAAGCCGTCGGAGGTCAATTCCGGGGCGGCGATCAGCGCGACGAAGTCACCGACGTGGAATCCGAGCCGTTCCAGGTCGCCCCGGGTGCCGACCTGCCGGTCGATGCGCACCTCCACGTTCGGCCAGTCCGTGGGCTGGGTGTCGATCTCGTCGCCGAACGCATGCCCGGACGCCTTCAACGGCATCACGGTTCCGGTGAAGAACTGGTCGGGATCGTCGGTCATGATCCGGACCCGCGCCCCGGTGGCGAACCGCGCCGAGAACGTCCCCACCGGCACCACCTCGAGGCGGCCGTTGTCCTTCAGGTCCCGCACCATGCAACCGATGGTGTCCGCGTGCACCACGACGGCGCGGTCGGTGGTCTTGGACTCGCCGGGCAGTTCGGCGGTCAGCGCCCCGCGCCGGGTCAGCATGAACGGCACCCCGAGGTCGTCGAGGATGTCGCCGATCAGCTGCATCACCGCATCGGTACGCCCGGACGGGCTCGGGGTCTGCAGCAGCCCCAGCAGCGTGTCGATCATCCACGCCCGGGTCGCCTCCGGCATCACCGCACGTTCGGGCACCATGTCTCCTCACTCCCGCATTCGAATTACGCAGCGCTCGGCGCGCCGGCCCGGCGCTAACCCTGGTCGACAGGGTCGGGCTGCCAGGCCCACGGTGTGGCCGCGGTACGAGGAAACAGTAGATCCACGAAAGCCTGCGCCGTCGGGCGCGGTTCGTGATTGGCCAGCCCGGGTCGTTCGTTGGCCTCGATGAACACGTATTCCTCACCGCGGACCGACGGCACCATCAGGTCGATCCCGGTGACCGGGATCCCGATCGCGTCGGCCGCATCGACGGCCACCCTGGCCAGTTTCGGGTTCACGTCGTCGGTGACATCGCAGATGGTGCCCCCGGTGTGCAGGTTGGCGGTGCGCCGCACCACCAGCCGCTCGTTGACGGGCAGCACGTCGTCGAGGTCCCAGCCGGCGTCCCGCACGGTGTCGGCTGTGACGTCGTCGATCGGGATCACCGATTCGCCCTGCGTGGCCGCCGCCCGCCGGCGGCTCTGCGTCTCGATCAGTTGGCGGATGGTGTGCTTGCCGCTGCCCAGCACCTCGGGCGGGCGCCGCACGGCGGCGGCGATCACCTTCCCGTTGATGACGACCAGCCGCAGATCCTCACCCTCGCAGCGCTCTTCGATGAGCACATCGGGGCAGTGTTTGGCCGCCCACTGCAGCGCGCGGTCCAGTTCGTCGGGTTTGGTGACCCCGACGGTGATACCGGCCCCCTGCTCGCCGCGGGCCGGCTTCACCACCACCGAGCCCACCTCGCGCAGGAACCCGTAATCGTCGTCGTCGAACGTCGCGGTCCGCCCGCGCGGCACCCGGATGCCGGCCTCGGACACCACCCGACGGGCCACGCGTTTGTCGTCGCAGCGGCTCATCGCGACGGCATTGGTCAACTCCGACAACGATTCCCGGGTCACCACGCTGGTGCCGCCGTGGGTGAGCCGCATATAGCCGCCCTTGCCGTCGAGCACCTCGACGTGGATCCCGCGCATGATGGCCTCGTCGGCGATGATCCGGGCGTACGGATTCAGCTCGGCCAGGCCCTCCTCCTCCTGGACGGGGGCGAACAGCTTCTCGTTGATGGCGTTCTTGCGCTTGATGCCCAGCGCCGGCACACGCTGGAAGCCCATCCGCTCGTAGAGGGCGATCGCGCCCTCGTTGTCGTGCAACACCGACAGGTCCATCTGCGCCCGGCCACGCCGGATGAACTCCTCCACCAGCGAGCGCACCAGCAGCCCGCCGACCCCGGGCCGCGACACCGCCGGGTCCACCGCCAGGCACCACAGGCTGGAACCGTTTTCCTGGTCCCCGAACAGCTGCCGGTGATCGATGCCGGTCACGGTGCCGATCAGCGCGCCGGTGTGTTCGTCGGTGGCCACCAGGTACACCATGTGCGGCTCGCGCTGGACGTTGCTCCACATGAGTTCGATGTCGGCGGGCACCATCCGGCAGCGCACGTAGATCTCGTTGATCGCCTCGCAGTCCTGGATCGACTGCACCGGGCGCACCACCACTCCCGGCACGTCATCGGGCCAGTAGTCGCCGCGCTCGGCGAAGGTCAGCCGGTAGGTGAAGCTGGGGTCGATGAAGAACTCCTGCGGGTGCAGGGCGACGAAGACGTGCGGCGCGTCCAAATACATGCCGATATCGCGGCGGCCGCTGGCCTCGGCCCGCAACGCGGTGCCGAACTCCTCGGGATCGTCGAAGGTCTGGCCGAAGACCAGCCGCCCCCACCCCAGGTCCTGCACCACTCCGGTGTCGTCCCGAGTCTCCGCCATGGTCACGCCCGACCTCCGTCGACGTGCTGCGCCAGCCACATCTCCAGCAAACCGATCTGCCACAACGGGTTTCCGCGCAGCGGGGTGAGATTGCCGTTCGGGTCCGCGAACAGCCGCTCGACGCTGTCGGCGGTGAACAGCCCGCGGGCGCGGGCGGCGTCGCTGTGCAGCGCATCGCGCACCAGGTCCAGGTACGGACCGGCCAGGTGTTTGAGCGCCGGGACCGGGAAGTACCCCTTCGGCCGGTCGATCACCTCGCTCGGAATGACCTGGCGGGCCGCCTCTTTCAGCACGCCCTTGCCGTCGTGCGCCGTCTTAAGGTGCGGCGGGCAGGTCGCGGCGAGTTCGACGAGCTCGTGGTCGAGGAACGGCACGCGGCCCTCCAGTCCCCAGGCCATGGTCATGTTGTCCACCCGTTTGACCGGGTCGTCGACCAGCATCACGGTGGTGTCCAGCCGCAGCGCCCGGTCGGTCGCGGTGGCCGCCCCGGGCGCGGCGAACCGGTCGCGGACGAAATCGCCGGCGATATCGGCGTCCAGGCGCCACTGCGGCGCCAGCAGGGCGTTGACGGCGGCATGGTCGCGGTCGAAGAAGGCCGCCCGGTACCGGGCCACGGCGGCGTCGACGTCATCGTCGGCGGCGTGCGCCATGGGGGGGTACCAGTGGTACCCGGCGAAGATCTCGTCGGCGCCCTGACCGGACTGCACCACCTTGACGTGCTTGCTCACCTCTTCGGACAGCAGGTAGAACGCCACGCAGTCGTGGCTCATCATCGGCTCGCTCATGGCGCCGATCGCGCTGGACAGCGCGGGCAGCATGCGCGCGGTGTCGATCCGGATCTGGTGGTGATCGGTCCCGAAGTGCCGGGCGATGACGTCGGAGTACTTGAACTCGTCGCCCTCTTCGCCGCCGGCGGCCTCGAAGCCGATCGAAAAGGTCTGCAGCCCATGCTGTCCGGCCTCGGCGAGCAGGCCGACGATGAGGCTGGAGTCGAGACCGCCGGACAGCAGGCAGCCCACGGGCACATCCGAGACCAGCCGCCGTTCGACCGCGGTGCGCAGGGACGCCAGCACGGCGTCTTCCCAATCCCGGTCCGACCAGGAGCCGCGCTCCGGGACACGTTCGAACACCGGGTTCCAGTAGGTCCGCTCGACCCGGCGCCCGTCCGGCTCGATCCGCATGACGGTGCCGGGGGCCAGTTTGCGCACCCCGCGCAGGATGGTGTGCGGTGCGGGCACCACCGAGTGGAAGCTCAGGTAGTGGTGCAGGGCGACGGGGTCGATCGAGGTGTCCACGCCGCCACCGGCCAGCAGCGCGGGCAGCGTGGAGGCGAACCGGAACGCGTCGCCCACCTCGGCCCAGTACAGCGGTTTCACGCCGAGCCGGTCGCGGGCCAGCAGCACCTGCCCGCTGTCGGTGTCGGTGACCGCGAAGGCGAACATGCCGTAGAGCCGGTCCACCACGCCCTCACCCCAGGCGTGGAATCCCTTCAGCACCACCTCGGTATCGCTGTGGGAGAAGAAGCGGTAGCCCTTGGCGATCAGATCGTCGCGCAGCTGCGGATAGTTGTAGATGCAGCCGTTGAAGGCCACCGTCAGATGTAACTCAGGGTCGTGCATCGGCTGGTGGCCGTGACTGGACAGGTCGATGATGGCCAGGCGCCGGTGGCCGAAGGCCACGCCGTCCTTGCCCCACACCCCGCCGCTGTCCGGGCCCCTGGGGACCATGGTGTCGGCCATCGACGCGATGGCTCCGATGTCTGCTGCCCGTCCGCGAGCGATCTCGCCGGCGATGCCGCACATGGTGTGAACCACCTCTTCCTCGATTGAGGGCGACGCCGCCCGGATGTTCCGGGCACGTCGCCCGCGAGCAGGGATACCCGCAGGGGGCACTTCCAAACGCGACCGATGTCACAGCGGCAGGCATGCCGGATAGGCTGCAGATCCCATGGGGAGATTCGGCACCGTCCTGCTGACCTGTCTGGCCGTCCTGTTGACCCTCGCCGCGCCGCGGGCCCTGGCCGATGTGGCGGTGCCGGCCGGCGCGGCGCCCACACCGGAGGGACCGGCGGAGGCGTGGCTGGTCGCCGATCTGGACAGCGGCGCCGTCCTGGCCGCGCGCAACGAGTTCGGCCGGTACGCCCCGGCCAGCACCATCAAGGTGCTGCTGGCGCTCACCGCGCTGGACGAACTCGCCCTCGATGCCACCGTGGTCGCCGACGAGGCCGACACCAAGGTCGAGTGCAATTGCGCGGGCATCGCGCCCGGCGTCACCTACACCACGCGTCAGCTGCTGGAGGGCCTGCTGCTGGTGTCGGGTAACGACGCCGCCAACACCCTGGCCACCATGCTGGGCGGCCGCGAGGCGGCGATCGCCAAGATGAACGCCAAAGCGGTGGAAGTCGGCGCCACCGCCACCACCGCGGGCAGCCCGTCCGGGCTGGACGGCCCCGGGATCGACGTCTGGACCACCCCGCACGACCTGGCGGCCATCTTCCGGGCCGCGCTGGCCCACCCGGTGTTCGCCGAGATCACCGCGCAGCCCACCGCGGTGATCCCGGGCCGGACCGGCGACCGGGTGCTGGTCAACCAGGACGAGATGCTGGCCCGCTACCCCGGCATGCTCGGCGGCAAGACCGGTTTCACCGACCTGGCCCGCAAGACCTTCGTCGGGGCCGCGCAACGCGACGGGCGGCGGCTGGTGGTCGTGCTGATGCACGGACTGGTCCGCGAGGGCGGGCCCACGTACTGGGATCAGGCGTCGGCTCTATTGGACTGGGGCTTCGCCGCCGACGACCGGGGGCCCGCCGTCGGGGCGCTGTGAACCGCAGTTGATGCCGAACGGCAATCTGATCGCGCACGCAGCGAGTCCTGCGCTCCGTAATCTCGTCGCGCGTGCGAAGACTGCTGACGGCCACCGCGCTGGTCGTGACCGCGACGATGACGCTCGGCGTGGTCTCCCCGCGCTCGGAAGCCCAGCCGGGAACCGAGCTGGCCGGGGTGCAGGCGTTCACCAACGGCCCGGCCAAGGCGTGGCTGCTGGCCGACCTGGACACCGGCGCCGTGCTCGCCGCGCAAGACCCCTACGGCAGTTATGCGCCCGCCAGCACCATCAAGGTGCTGCTCGCCACCGTCGTGCTGGACAATCTGCGGCCGGACAACTTCGCGCGGGCCAACACCTCGCACACCACGGTCGAATGTTCGTGCGTGGGCCTGCAACCCGGGCAGGCGTACACCACCCGGCAACTGCTGGAAGCGCTGCTGATGGTGTCGGGCAACGATGCCGCGAACATGCTGGCCGACATGCTGGGCGGGCAGCGGGTGGCGGTGGCCCGGATGAACGCCAAGGCACGGCAGTTGGGGGCGCGGCACACGACGGCGTCCTCGCCCTCCGGACTGGACGGTCCGGGCTGGGAATCGGTGACCACCCCGCACGACCTGGCGGTGATCTTCCGGGCCGCCCTGGCCTATCCACTGATCGCGGCGATCATGCGACAGCCGTCGGCGCAGTTCCCCGGCCGGACGCTGACCAACCAGAACGAGTTGCTGCGCCGCTACCCCGGGGACCTCGGTGGCAAGACCGGGTACACGAATCTGGCTCAGCACACCTATGTCGGCGCCGCCCAGCGGGGTGATCGCCGCTTGGTGGTGGTCCAGATGTACGGCAACGGCGACCTCTACGGGCAAGCCATCAGCCTGCTGGACTGGGGCTTCAGCCGCTCGGCGTAGGGAGGCCCCCACCCGGCCCACCCTACCAGTAAGGTAACCCTAATTTTGGGCGCGCTCGTTGGAGGGAACCGGCATGGAAGAGTTGTCGCTGATCGTCGCTTACGGCACCGACATGGGCAATGCCGAGGACGCCGCCATGACCTTCGCGGAATCCGTCACGGCCATCGGCATCGCGGCCGAAGCCGTCGAACTCAACCAGGTCGACGTCACCGAACTGCAGTCGGCGACACACCTGGTCGCCGTCGTCTCGACGTTCGGGGAGGGCGAATTCCCCGACACCGCCACGCTGTTCTGGGAAGCCCTGCAGGCCAGCAGCGAGCGCCTGGAGAGCCTGCATTTCGCCGTGCTCGCCCTCGGCGACAGTTCCTACGAGATGTTCTGCAACGCGGGCAAATTGCTCGACGGAAGGCTCGAAGCACTGGGGGCCACCCGGATGGTCGACCGGGTGGACGTCGACGGCTACTACGAACAACCCGCCAAGGCCTGGACCACCGACGTGGTGAAGGTGCTGACCGCCGAGCGGAGGGCGCCCGCCCCGGCGCAGGCGGTCGTTGCGCCGCCGCGCGAGCGCCACGAGGTGGTCGAGGTCGAGGTGGCGGTCAACCGGTTGCTGACCGCCGCCGGATCCAGTAAGGAGGTCCGCCACTACGAGGTGGACCTGGCCGGGTCGGGGATGGCGTACCAGGCCGGTGATTCGCTGGCGGTGCATGCCGTCAACGACCCCGCGCTGGTGTCGTCGATACTGTCCGAACTCGGGGTCGGGCCCGATCACAGCGTGCCCGATCACGACGAGCCGCTCGGCGTGCTGCTCACCGAGCGCCTGGAGATCCGCACCCCGTCGCGGGCGCTGCAGGACCTGGCCGGACCGGCCGCCGACGGTGAGGATGTCCTCGACCTCGTCCGGCGTGCCAGGCTGAGCGCCGAGGAGCTGCTGGACACGTTGCGCCCGTTGACTTTTCGTGACTACTCGATCGCTTCCAGCCCGGTGGTGCATCCGGGGCGCATCCACCTGACCGTGGCGAGCGTGCGGTACCGCCGCGGCGACCGTGACTACGGTGGCGTCGCGTCGACCTTCCTGGCCGATCGGGGCGACCGGGTCCGGGTACACCTGCGCCCCAACCACAACTTCCGGCTGCCCGCGCCCGATGTGCCGATCATCATGATCGGGCCGGGCACCGGCATCGCCCCGTTCCGCGCCTTCCTGCAGGAACGCCGCGCCACCGCCGCGCCCGGCCGGTCCTGGCTGTTCTTCGGTGACCGCCATCGTGCCACCGACTTCCTCTACGGCGACGAACTCGAGGACTTCCTGGCCGCCGGCACCCTGACCCGGCTGGACCTTGCGTTCTCGCGGGACCAGGAAGCCAAAGATTATGTGCAGCACCGCATGTCGGAGAACGCCGACGAGCTGTTCGGCTGGCTCGCCGACGGCGCGCACGTGTACGTGTGCGGTGATGCCGACCGGATGGCCAGGGATGTCGACGCCGCGCTGCACCAGGTGGTGGCCCGCGGTGGCGGGATGGACGCCGAGGCCGCCCACGCCTACGTCAACGACCTGATCAAGAACCACCGCTACGTGCGCGACGTGTACTAGTAGACCCGCCCCCGCAGCATCACCAGGTCCGGGTGCTGCACGCCGACCTCCCGCGGGTCCTCGCGGAAGCACAGCAGGTCGGCGGAGGCACCGTGCTCCAGCGCGGGCCGGCCCAGCCAGGACCGGGCATCCCAACACGCCGCGCCCAGCGCGTCGGTGGCGCTGAGGCCGACGGTGCGCAACGCCGCGATCTCGTCGCCGATACGGCCGTGCGCCATCATGCCGCCGGCGTCGGTACCCGCATAAATCGGCACCCCGGCCTCATGCGCGGCGCCGACGCGCCGATGGCAGGAGGCGTACAGCTCGCGCATGTGCTTGGCGTAGGTCGGGTATTTGCTTGCGACATCGGCGATTCCGGGGAAGTTCTCGATGTTGATGAGCGTGGGCACCAGTGCGGTGCCGTGCTCAAGCATCAGATCGATGACATCCTCGGTGATCCCGGTGCCGTGCTCGATGCAGTCGATGCCCGCGTTGATCAGCCCCGGCAGCGCATCCTCGCCGAAGACGTGCGCGGTGACGCGGGCGCCGTTGGCGTGGGCGGCGTCGATGGCCGCGGCGAGGATGTCGTCGGACCACAGCGGAGCCAGGTCGCCGATCCCGCGGTCGATCCAGTCGCCGACCAGTTTCACCCAGCCGTCGCCCCAGCGGGCCTGCTCGGCGACCGCCGCGGGCAGCTGCGACTCGTCCTCGATGTCGATCGGCAGGCCCGGCAGATAGCGCTTGGGCCGGGCCAGATGCCGGCCGGCCCGGATGATCCGCGGCAGGTCCGGCCGATCGTCGAAGCTGCGGGTGTCCACCGGGGAGCCGGCGTCGCGCAGCAGCAGGGCGCCGGCAGCGCGCTCGGTTTCGGCCTGTTCGACGGCCTCGTCGTAGGTGGTGGCGCCACCGGGTTTGAGGCCGACGTGGCAGTGCGCGTCGACCAGACCGGGGATGATCCAGCCACCGTCGAACACGGTGTCGGCATGGGCGATCGGCTCGGCCGAGAGCACGCCGTGCGGCCCATGCTCTTCGGGCGAGCCCTCATCGACAATCCACCACTGCACCTGCTCGCCGTCGGGCAGGCTCCGGCCGCGGACGTGCAGCGCCCCCATGCGGCTACTTCTGGCCGGGGAACTTCAGCTTGGACAGGTCGATGTTGGCCAGGCCCGGGGGCAGCTCGTCGAGTCCCTTGGGCATCCCGGTGAGGTCCGGGAAACCGGCCGGCAGACCGGCGCCCAGCGGATTCTTGGGCGGCGTCGGGCCCTTCCCCGTCTGGCGGCCCTTCTTCTTGCCGGCCTGCTTGTTCTTACCCTTGGCGGCCTTACGCGCCGAGTTCTTGCGGCCGAACGGCATTCCCATCTGACCGGCCATCTGCGACATCATCTTGCGGGCCTCGAAGAACCGGTCCACCAGCTGGTTCACTTCCGCGACGCTGACCCCGGACCCGTTGGCGATCCGCAACCGGCGCGACGCGTTGATGATCTTCGGGTCGGCGCGCTCGGCCGGCGTCATACCGCGGATGATGGCCTGGACGCGGTCGAGCTGGCTGTCGTCGACGGCGGCCAGCGCCTCCTTCATCTGACCGGCGCCGGGCAGCATGCCCAGCAGGTTGCCGATCGGCCCCATCTTGCGGATGGCCAGCATCTGCTCGAGGAAGTCCTCCAAGGTCAGCTCGCCGGAGCCGATCTTGGCGGCGGCCTCCTCGGCCTTCTGCTGGTCGAAGACCTGCTCGGCCTGCTCGATGAGGGTGAGCACGTCGCCCATGCCCAGGATGCGGCTGGCCATCCGGTCCGGGTGGAAGACGTCGAAGTCCTCCAGCTTCTCCCCTGCCGAGGCGAACAGGATCGGCACACCGGTGATCTCGCGGACCGACAGCGCGGCACCACCGCGGGCGTCACCGTCGAGCTTGGTGAGTACCACGCCGGTGAAGCCGACACCGGCCCGGAAGGCCTCGGCCGTGGTCACCGCGTCCTGACCGATCATGGCGTCCAGGACGAACAGCGTCTCGTCGGGCTGCACGGCATCGCGGATGGCGGCGGCCTGGGCCATCAGCTCCTCGTCGATACCCAGGCGCCCGGCGGTGTCGACGATGACGACGTCGAAGAGCTTGGCTTTGGCCTCGGCCAGCCCCGCGGCGGCCACCGCGACGGGGTCACCGGTGGTCATCTGGTCGATCGTGACGCCGTCCGGGGAGACCCCGGGGTGCGGCGCGAACACCGAGACGCCGGCGCGTTCGCCGACGATCTGCAACTGATGCACGGCACCGGGACGCTGCAGGTCGCAGGCCACCAGCAGCGGGGTGTGGCCCTTGGCCTTGAGCCACTTGGCCAGCTTGCCGGCCAGCGTGGTCTTACCGGAACCCTGGAGACCGGCCAGCATGATCACCGTCGGCGAGGTCTTGGCGAAGGCGATCTGCCGGGTTTCGCCGCCGAGGATGCCGATGAGCTCCTCGTTGACGATCTTGACGACCTGCTGGGCCGGGTTGAGCGCGCCGGAAACCTCCGCGCCCTTGGCGCGGTCCTTGATGCGGCCGACGAAGGCGCGCACCACGGGCAGCGAGACGTCGGCTTCGAGCAGGGCAAGGCGGATCTCGCGCGCGGTCGCGTCGATATCGGCGTCGGTCAGCCGACCCCGGGCTCGCAGGCCCTGCAGTGCACCGGTCAAGCGGTCAGACAGCGATTCAAACACCTGGTAAGCCTAACGGTCGCGGTGAACTCTGGTCTCAGCCGAGTCGGCCGGGCTAATCTGTCAACGCATATTGACTGATATCGCCGCCGGAGGCCCGTATGAGCGCGATCGACGTCCCCCTTCCCCGGGTGCGCAACCAGACCGGCGCCGCGCCCGGCACCACCCACAGCGGTCAATGCACTCACATCAGTCAATGCACCCTGTGCGAGGCGCACTGCGGCATCCACGTGACCGTGACCGACGGCAAGGTCAGCCGGATCGAGGGCAATCCCGACGACGTGTTCTCCAAGGGCTACATCTGCCCGAAGGCCACCGCGATGGGCGGCCTGCACCACGACCCGGACCGGCTGCGCACCCCGATGCGACGAGTCGGTGACCGGTTCGAGCCGGTGAGCTGGGACGAGGCGTTCGCCGAGATCGGCACCCGACTGCGCCGGATCCGCAAAGAGCACGGGGCCCGCGCGCTCGGCATGTATCTGGGCAACCCGGCCGCGCACAGTTCCGGCGCGTTCTACGGCCTGATGCTGCGGCTGGCCCTGATGACCCCGAACTTCTTCTCGGCGTCGTCCATCGACCAGATGCCGCACGAGTACGCCGCCTGGCGGGTGTTCGGCTCCAACATGCTGGTGCCGATCACCGATATCGACCGCACCCAGCGGCTGGTCATCATCGGTGCCAACCCGGCGGTGTCCAACGGCTCGCTGTCGGTGATGCCCGGCGCCAAGCGGCGCATCAAGGCGATCCGCGACCGTGGCGGCGCGGTGGTGGTCATCGATCCGCGCCGCACCGAGACGGCGCGGTTGGCCGATCAGCACGTCGCGGTGCGCCCCGGTGGCGACGTGTATCTGCTGCTGGGCATGCTGCACGTGCTGGTCGCCGAGAACCTGTGCGACCGCGCGGCCATCGCCGAGCAGACGTCGGGCTGGGATCGGCTGACCGCCCTGGTCGCCGGCGCGACACCGGAGGCGGTCGCCGAGCGGGCCGGCGTGGACGCCGACACCATCCGGACCCTGGCGCGCGACCATGCCGCCGCCGAATCGGCGGCCGTCTACGCCCGGATCGGCATCTGCCAGCAGGAGACCGGGACCTTGGTGAGCTGGTTGGTGATGGTGCTCAACACGGTGACCGGCAATCTGGACCGGGCCGGTGGGACGATGTTCTCCACCCCCTTCGCCGACCTTCCCCGCGCGGCGCGGTATGTCCCGGTCGGGCACGCCGCGTGGTCGGATCGCTCCGGCCGGTACCGGTCCTTCCGCGCCGAACTGCCCGCCGTCGCCATGGCCGACGAAATCCTGACGCCCGGCCAGGGACAGATCCGCGCGATGATCACCTACGCGGGAAATCCGGTGTCGTCGATCCCGCAGAAGGGCAGGCTCGACCAAGCGCTCGCGGGCCTGGATCTGTATGTGGCGGTGGACATGTACGTCACCGAGACCACCCGGCACGCCGACTTCATCCTGCCCCCGGTGTCGCCGCTGGAGCGCGAGGACGTCGCGCTGCTCACGACGATCTTCAGCGTGCGCAACAACATCCGGTTCCAGCACCGGTCCTTCGATCCGCCCGCCGCCGCGTTGGAGGACTGGGAGATCCTCAGCCGGCTGACCGCCGAGCTGCTGCCGGCTCCGCTCCGGCAGCTGCTCGCGCCGGTGCGCAACCGGCTGATCGCCTTTGCCAACCCGCTGCGGATGACCGCCCTGGCCTTGCTGACCGGCCCCTACGGCCGATTACGCAAGGGCCGCAAGGGAATCACGATGCGCCAGCTGAAGGCCAGTGCGGGTGGCCTGGATCTGGGCGCGCTGCAGCCGCGGCTGGCGAAGGTCATCGCCACCGAAGACCGCTTGGTGACACTGGCCCCCGACGAGTTCGTCGAGGCGGCAGCGGCATACCTGCGTAAGCCGGCCGACGCCGCCGAAGGCCACTACGACCTGCAGCTCATCGGGCGGCGCCAGTTGCGCAGCAACAACTCCTGGCTGCACAACGTGCCGACGATGACCGGCGGCAACAACAAGTGCACGGTGCTCATGCATCCCGACGACGCCCGAGCCCGCGGGTTGAGTCAGGGCGCCGCCGTCCGGGTCACCTCGGCGGTGGGCGAAATCGAAGTGCCCCTGGACATCAGCGACGACATCCGGCGCGGCACCGTGGCCGTCCCGCACGGCTGGGGCCACCGCGATACCGGCTGGCGGCACGCGAACACCTTGCCAGGGGCGAATGTGAACACCTTGCACGACCCGCACCGGGTGGACGCGTTCACCGGGACCGCCGCGGTGAACAACACCTGGGTGGCCGTCACCGGCGCCTGACTTCAGACGCCGGCGGTGACCCGCTCCCGCGACGTGAGCACCAGCGCGGCACCGTCGGTGATCGCGATGGTGTGCTCGCTGTGCGCGGTGCGGGACCCGTCCGCCGAGCGGATGGTCCACCCGTCCGGGTCGAAGACGATGCGATCGGTGCCCGCCGCGAACCACGGTTCCAGCGCCAATGTCAGCCCGGGCCGCAGTTTCAGACCACGGCCGGGCCTGCCCAGGTTGGGCACGTGCGGGTCCTCGTGCATGGTGCGGCCCAGGCCGTGCCCGCCGAATTCGGTGTTGACCGGATACCCGTAGTCCGCGGCGACCCTACCGATCGCGGCGGAGATGTCGCCGAGCCGGTTCCCCGGCACCGCCGCCGCGATACCGGCCGCCAGCGCCTCCTCGGTGGCGGTGATCAGCCGCCGGTCATCGGCACGCGGGGTCCCGACGATGATGCTGCGGGCCGAATCGGCGACCCAGCCCTCGATCGACACCGCGATGTCCATGGTGAGCAGATCTCCGTCGGCCAAGGTGTAGTCGTGCGGAAGTCCGTGCAGCACAGCGTCGTTCACCGACAGGCAGATGACGTTGCGGAACGGGCCGCGGCCGAACGACGGTGCGTAGTCCCAGTAGCAGGACTGGGCGCCACGCTGCGCGATCAGTTCCCTGGCGCGGGCTTCGAGCTCGAGGAGGTTCACCCCCGGCCTGGCGCCCCCGGCCAGATCGTCGAGCAGCTCGGCGATGAACGTCCCGGTGACGTCCATCGCCGCGATCTCGCGGGGTGTCTTCAGTTCCAACACGGCATATCTCCTCAGCGGTATGAAAATACCAACGTAGCGCAGACGCGCGGTATTTTCATACCGACCCGGGGTACGCTGGCCGCATGGTGCGCCTCCCCCTGACCGCAGAACAACTCGCCGCAGGCAAGCGTCTCGGCGAGCAGCTCCGCCACGCCCGCGGCGCCCGCACCCTGGCCGAAGTGGCCGAGGCGGCGGCGATCTCGCCCGAGACGCTGCGCAAGATCGAGACCGGCCGGCTCGCCACACCGGCGTTCAGCACCATCGCCGCACTGGCCCGCGTGCTGCCGCTGTCACTGGACGAGTTGGCCGAGAGCTGCTTTACGCGCCCGGACCTGCGCCACACCGGCGAACTGGCCGGCTAACTGGCTTCGGACACCGGTTTCGGTGGTGTAGGCAGCACGGCGTAGAGGTCGCGCTCGAGTTCGGCGCGCACGACGGCCGCCTGGGCGCCGTCGGCACCGCCGGCCAGCGCCGGCACCGCGATGCAGAACACGTCCACCACGGCCGATCCCAGCGTGGTGACCTTGGCCCATTCGATGTCCAGACCGTCCCGTTCGATCACCGAGGTGAGCCGGGCCAGCAGCCCGGCGCGGTCCGCGGCTCGCACCTGCACGATGAACCGGCCCGGCGCGGAGCCCTCGGACCACAGGATGCGCGGCGGCGCGCTGACCTGATTGACCGGCACCGCGGACGCCACCTCGCCGACGCGGGCGGTACCGGCCGCCTCCCGGTCACGGCGCGCGAGCGCCTCGACGACATCCAGTTCGTCGCCGAGGGCCAGGATGAACTGCTGGCGCAGGAGTTCGGCCGCCGGCGGCGACCCGAACCGCGGTGACACCACGAAGGTGTTGATCGCCATACCGTCGGCGCTGTTGACCGAGGCCGAGTGCACCCGCAGCGAGTTCAGCGACAGCACGCCGGCCGCCTTGGACAACAGGCCGCGGCGGTCGGGCGCGATCATCGTCACGTTGTGGATGTGCGCCCCGTCGCCGGCCGCCAGCTCGACATGCACCCCACCGTCGGCTGCCAGCGAAAGGTAGTGCGGATCAACGGGATCGGGCTGCGGCAACGGTTCACCGGCCATCACCAGCCGGCACCGCCGCACCAGGTCGCCGATCAGGGACGCCTTCCAGTCCCCCCACACCCCTGGACCGGTGGCCAGCGAATCGGCCTCGGCCAGCGCCTGCAGCAGTTCCAGCAGCACCGCGTCACCGCCGAGGGCGTCCACCACCGTGTCGATGGTCTTGGGATCCTGCAGATCCCGCCGTGTCGCGGTGTCGGGCAGCAGTAGGTGATACCGGACGATCTTGGACAACACCTCGATATCCGAGGGCCACAACCCCAGCCGGGTGCCCACCTGGGTGGCCAGCTCGGCGCCGATGACGCTGTGATCGCCCCCGCGGCCCTTGCCGATATCGTGCAGCAGCGCGCCCAGCACCAGCAGATCGGGCCGCGCCACCCGGGTGGTGAACGCGCTTGCCCGAGAGACCGTCTCGATGAGGTGACGATCCACCGTCCAGATGTGCACGACGTCCCGGGGCGGCAGGTCGCGCACCGCCCCCCACTCGGGGAACAACCGGCCCCACAGCCCGGTGCGGTCCAGCGCCTCCACGGTGGCCACCGCGGCCGGCCCGGCCGACAGCATCACCAACAGGTCCTTGAGCGCGGCCCGCGGCCACGGTGCGCGCAGTTCCGGTGCCGCACCGGCCAATCGGCTCAACGTCGACGCCGCGATCGGCAACCCGGTGGTGGCCGAGGCGGCCGCGACGCGCAGGATCAGGCCGGGATCGCGTTCCGGGCGGGCGTCGCGGGCCAGGATCACCTCACCGGCGAACTCGATCACCCCCTCGTCGAGCGGGCGGCGCGCCGGCCGGCGCAGCGCGGCGAAACCGCGGCGCGGCAACGCATTACCCGCGGTGCGGATACCCGCGTCCACGTAGTAGCTGACGGTGCGGGCGGCGTCGGAGAGCATCCGGGCCAGATCGAAACGGTCCCCGATGCGCAGCGAGGCGCCGATCTCGTCGGCGTACTGCGCGAGCACCTGTTCGCGGCCGCGCCGGGAGATCCGGTGCAGTTCGGTGCGGACGTTCAGCAGCGCCAGGTGCGCCCCACCGAGCGTGCCGGTGGGCGAGGCCAGCATCCGGCTGGGGTAGACGTCGGCGAGTTGGGCGATGGCCAACGCGTTGAGCAGCTGGACATCTCGCAGCCCGCCGCGGCCGTTCTTCAGGTCCGGTTCGGCCCGGTGCGCGATCTGCCCGCTGCGCTCCCACCGGTCCCTGGCGTGTGCCACGAGTTCGTCGAAACGGGGTGCGATCCCGGTGCGCCACTGCCGGCGCGCGCCGCCGATCAACAGCGACGACAGCTCCTGATCGCCGGCGATATGCCTGGCGTCGAGCATCGCCAAGCCGGCGGCCACGTCCTCGGCGGCCACCTTCAGGGCCTCGGGCACCGTGCGCACACTGTGGTCGATGCGGATGTTGGCGTCCCACAACGGGTACCACAGCAATTCGGCGACCTGGCTGACGATCTCGGCGGGCATGTTGTCGTGCAGCAGCATCAGGTCCAGGTCCGAGTACGGCAGCAGCTCACCGCGGCCCAGGCCGCCGGTGGCCACGATGGCGAAGCCGCTCGTCGCCGTGATGCCGATCTCGCTCGCCTTTGTGGTGAGCCAGAATTCGTTGAGGTCGAGCAGCGCCGCCCGCAGTGCGGCGGAGTCCAGCTGGCGACTCCCGGTGGTCAGCAGTTGTTCGGACGCCTTGGCCAGATCCGTCGCCGGACGCAGCGATCCCGCCACCGGCGCCTCCCAACGGGCGGCCCCAGTGGCGGGATCTGGTGTCTGCTCTGTCATCTCGGTCCTCCCCCGGCCGTTACTTCATTCGGTCAATCAACTGCATCGGCCGGGAGAGCACCCCCTCAGCTCATCGCCGGGTCAAAGGGCGTCGGCCCCACGCTCGCCGGTGCGCACCCGGACGACGGTGTCCACCGGGCTGACCCAGACCTTGCCGTCACCGATCTTGCCGGTGCGGGCGGCCTGGACGATGACGTCCACCACCTTGTCGACGGCAGAGTCGTCGACGACGACCTCGACGCGCACCTTCGGCACGAAGTCAACGGAGTACTCCGCACCGCGGTACACCTCGGTGTGGCCCTTCTGCCGCCCGTAACCCTGGACCTCGCTGACGGTCATCCCGAGGATGCCCGTCTGCTCCAGACCGGTTTTGACGTCTTCCAGGGTGAACGGTTTGACGATCGCAGTAATCAGCTTCATTTTCCTCATCCCTCCGCGCCGTGCCGACCAAGGACAGAACCGGTTCCGACAGCCACGAAGTCGTACCCGCTTTCCGCGTGCTCGGACTCGTCGATGCCGGATGCCTCCTCTTCCTTGTCCAGACGCAGACCCACGGTGTATTTCACGATCAACGCCAAGATAGCCGTACCGATGGCCGAATACGCCAGAACCGCGCCGGCCCCGATGGCCTGCTTGATCAGCTGATCGAAGCCGCCGCCGTAGAACAGGCCCGCGACCGCGGCCGGTGCCTCCGGGGCCGCGACCAGCCCGACCAGCAGCGTGCCGATCAGACCACCGACCAGGTGCACACCCACCACGTCGAGCGAATCGTCGAAGCCCAGCTTGAATTTCAGGCCGACCGCCAGCGCGCACACCGCACCGGCGACGACACCGATGACCAACGCGCCCAGCACGTTGACCGAGGAGCACGACGGGGTGATGGCGACCAGGCCGGCGACGATGCCCGAGGCGGCACCGAGCGAGGTGGCCTTGCCGTCCCGGATGCGCTCGGTGAGCAGCCAGGCCAGCATCGCGGCGGCGGTGGCCACCGTGGTGGTGATGAACGTGGCACCGGCAATACCGTTGGAGCCCACGGCCGAACCGGCGTTGAAGCCGTACCAGCCGAACCACAGCAGACCGGCACCCAGCATCACGAACGGCAGGTTGTGCGGGCGCATCGGGCTACCCGGCCAGCCGATGCGCTTGCCGAGGATGATGGCCAGCACCAGGCCCGCCGTACCGGCGTTGATATGCACCGCCGTACCACCCGCGAAGTCGATTGCCTTGAGCTTGTTGGCAATCCAGCCACCGGTCTCGGCGGTGACACCGTCGAAGGCGAAGACCCAGTGCGCGACCGGGAAGTACACGAAGGTGGCCCACAGACCGGCGAACAGCAGCCAACCGCCGAACTTCAGGCGATCGGCCACCGCACCCGAGATGAGCGCGACGGTGATGATGGCGAACATTGCCTGGAAGGCCACGAACACCGTCTGCGGAATCGTGCCGGCGAGCGGGATGGAAACCGCGGCGTCCTCCGGGTGCAGCTGCAGGTAGGTGCCCCCGATCAGGCCCTTGAGCCCCCAGTATTGGGTGGGGTCGCCGAACAAGTTGAACTTGTCGTTGCCGAAGGCCAGCGAGTAACCGTAGAGCACCCACAGCACCGTGACCACACCCATGGAACTGATGCTCATCATGATCATGTTGAGCACGCCCTTGGCCCGCACCATGCCGCCGTAGAAGAACGCCAGGCCCGGCGTCATCAACAGCACGAGTGCGGCACTCGCGAGCATCCACGCGGTATCACCGGTGTCCGGTATACCCATCGTCGGAAATCCGTCCACTCCCAGCTTCCTCCTTCGACATGCCACGGTCAGGCACCGTTGACCTGGTAGGGAACTCTGCTGAGTAGTTGTTTCGCCTACGACGCGCCTGCGTTTCGTGCGCGTGAACGGATCGGCCGGTTTCGTTTCACCGGTGTTACACGCTGCGTGTTCACCCTCGGCGGGTCCCGAAGAAGAGGGTCTAGACGAGCAGTGCGTCGACGAACGCGGCGGGCTCGAACGGGGCCAGGTCGTCGGGTCCCTCACCGAGGCCGACCAGCTTCACCGGCACACCCAGTTCCTGCTGCACGCGGAAGACGATGCCGCCCTTGGCGGTTCCGTCGAGCTTGGTCAGGACCACCCCGGTGATGTCGACGACCTCGGCGAAAACCTTGGCCTGCGGCAGGCTGTTCTGGCCGATGGTGGCGTCCAGCACCAGCAGTACCTCGTCGACCTTGGCGCGCTTTTCCACGACGCGTTTGACCTTGCCGAGCTCGTCCATCAGGCCGGTCTTGGTGTGCAGCCGGCCGGCGGTGTCGACCACCACCACGTCGGCGCCGGCGGCGACACCCTTGTCGACGGCGTCGAAGGCCACCGACGCCGGGTCGGCGCCCTCCGGCCCGCGGACCACCTCGGCACCCACCCGCGACGCCCAGGCCTGCAGCTGGTCGGCCGCGGCGGCCCGGAAGGTGTCGGCGGCGCCCAGCACCACCCGGCGGCCGTCGGCCACCAGCACGCGGGCCAGTTTGCCCACCGTGGTGGTCTTGCCGGTGCCGTTGACGCCCACGACCAGCAGCACCGACGGCTTGTCGGCGTGCGGCAGCGCCTTGATCGAGCGGTCCAGCTCCGGGTGCAGCTCGGCGACCAGCACCTCCTTGAGCACGGCGCGGGCATCGGCCTCGGTGCGCACGCCGGCGCTGGCCATCTTCTCGCGCAGCGCCGCGACCACGGACTGGGTGACCACCGGGCCGAGGTCGGCGATCAGCAGGGTGTCCTCGATCTCCTCCCACGACTCTTCGTCGAGATCACCGCCGCCGAGCAGGCCCAGCATGCCCCGGCCGAGGGTGTTCTGCGATTTCGCCAGCCGGCCACGCAGCCGCTCCAGGCGGCCTTCACTGGGGGCGATCTCCTCGACGACCGGCGCGGGTGCCGGCTGTGCCGGCTTCGGCTCAGTTGCCGGCTGCGCCGGCTGCGGCTCGGGCGCCGGTTGTGCCGGCTTCGGCTCGGGCTCGGCCACCTCGACGGGCGGCTCGGCCACCTCGACGGGCGGCTCGGGCAGCTGCACGTCGGCGATGGTGCGTTTGGGTGCGTCACGCGGGACCGCGGCGTCATCACCGACGCCGGGCGCACCAGTGCCCGTCGAAGTGGGCTCAGCGGTCTGCTCAGGGGTCTGCGCGGGCGCCTTCGTCGATTCGGCGAAGGTGATGCCCGATGCCGCGGTGTATCCGCCGGAACGATCGATTCCGGTGGGGGTGTCCTGCTTGGATAGGCTGATCTGCCGGCGCCGGTAGCGCACCAGCCCGACAACCAGCGCAGCGACGACCAGAACGGCGATGACCGCAAGTGCGATCCATAAGGCATCTGACACGCCGCCATTGTCTCAGGGCGGCCCGATGACGATCGGCCCCGGCTTCGCGGGCACCCCCGCCGACGCCATCCAAGTGCGCAAACGCCGCCATATCGACGTCTGCCTGTCCGAGCCGGTCGAATATCAGACCGTGCGCACCGGTCTGGAGCGCTACCGGCTGCCCTACAACGCGCTCACCCAGACCAATCTCGGCGAGATCGACCTGAGTACCGATTTCCTCGGGGTCGGTTTGCGGGCGCCGGTGCTGATCGGGTCGATGACCGGTGGTTCGGAACTGTCCGGCACCATCAACCGCAACCTGGCCAGCGCGGCCCAGGCGCTGGGGATCGGCATGATGCTCGGCTCACAGCGGGTCATGCTCGGCGATGCCGACAGCACCTTCCGGGTCCGGGAGGTGGCACCGGACGTGCTGCTCGTCGGCAATATCGGGCTGGCCCAGCTGGGGCCCGACGTGGTGCCCGACCTGCGGGCGGCGCTGGGCCAGGTGGGTGCGAATGCCGTTGCGGTGCACACCAACCCGCTGCAGGAAGCGATGCAGCACGGCGGCGACACCGACTTCACCGGGTCGGTGGACCGATTGCGCGAACTGACCGCGGCCATCGGTTACCCGGTGCTGCTGAAGGAGGTCGGCCACGGCATCGGGGCGGCCGCGGCCGCGCAGCTGACCGATGTGCCGATCGCGGCCGTCGACGTGGCCGGCGCCGGCGGCACCTCGTGGGCCCGGGTGGAACAGTTCGTGCGCTACGGCCGGATCAACGACCCCGAGCTGGCCGAATGGGGTATCCCGACCGCCCAGGCGCTGGTCGAGGTGCGGCGCACGTTGCCGGGCATGCCGCTGGTGGCTTCCGGTGGCATCCGCACCGGCATGGACGCCGCCAAGGCGATCGCGCTGGGCGCCGACGTGGTGGCCGTCGCCCGGCCGCTGCTGGTGCCCGCGATCGAATCCGCTGCCGCCGTCCAGGATTGGTTGCAACGGTTCATCGCCGAATTGCGCATCTGCCTGCACGGCTGCGGCGCCGCCGACCTCGCCGGCTTGCGCGAGATCGGGGTCAGCGCTACTGGGTGACCAGTTGCTCGCCGCGCATCCGCTGCGAGATCACCTGGGTGATGCCGTCGCCCTGCATGGTGACGCCGTACAGCGCGTCGGCGATCTCCATGGTGGGTTTCTGGTGCGTGATGACGATCAGCTGCGAGCGCTCCCGCAGCTGCTCGAACAGGCCCAACAACCGGCGCAGGTTCACATCGTCGAGCGCGGCCTCGACCTCGTCCATGATGTAGAACGGCGACGGCCGGGCCCGGAAGATGGCCACCAGCATCGCCACCGCGGTCAGCGATTTCTCGCCACCGGACAGCAGCGAGAGCCGCTTGACCTTCTTGCCCGGCGGGCGGGCCTCCACCTCGATGCCGGTGGTGAGCATGTCCTCCGGATTGGTGAGCAACAACCGGCCCTCACCGCCCGGGAACAGCGACGCGAACACCTGAGTGAACTCGCGTTCCACGTCGGCGTAGGCCTCGGCGAACACCGTCAGGATGCGCGCGTCGACCTCCTCGATGACGTCCATCAGGTCCTTGCGGGCCGCCTTGACGTCTTCGAGCTGGGTGGACAGGAAGTTGTAGCGCTCCTCCAGCGCGGCGAACTCCTCCAACGCCAGCGGGTTGACCCGGCCCAGCTCGGCGAGTTCCCGCTCGGCCTTCTTGGCACGGCGTTCCTGCGTGGGCCGGTCGAACGGCATGGGCGCCGGGGCGGTCACCTGCTCACCGCGCTCCTTGGCCTGCTCGTACTCGGCCAGCTCCAGCTCCGTCGGCGGCAGCGGGATGTGCGGACCGTACTCGGCGATCAGATCGGCGGCGGCCAGACCGAACTGCTCGAGGGCCTGCTGTTCCAGCTGTTCGATGCGAAGGGCCGCTTGGGCTTTGGCCACCTCGTCGCGGTGCAGTGAATCGGTGAGCGCCGTGATCCTGGCGCTCAGCTCGGTGACCTCGGTGCGCGCGCGGCTGAGCGCCTCGGCGCGCAGCCGGCGTTCGGTGGCCAGTTCGTCGCGGATCCGGGAGGCCGCGGTCACCGTGGCGCCCAGCCGGGCGGCGACCAGCCGGCCCGATTCGGCCACCGCGGCCGCGACGGTCGCGGCGTACTCGCGGGCCTCCCGCGCCCGCAGCGCCCGGGCCCGCGTCTCCCGTTCGGCGGCGGCGGCCCGACGCAACGAATCCGCCCGGCCCCGAACGGCATTCGCGCGTTCCTCGGCGGTACGCACGGCGAGCCGGGCCTCCACCTCGGTGGCGCGCGCCGCGTCGGCGGCGACGGTGGTCTCCTGCCGATCGACGTGCTCGACCTCGAACATCGGCTCCTGCTGCGCGTTGTGCAGCCGGGTCTCCAGCTCGGTGAGCTCCTCGACGGCCGCGGCGCGGCCGGCCTCCAGTTCGTCACGCTGCTTGATCAGGCGCTGCCACTCCGCATCGGCGTTGCGGGCCTCCTGGCCCAGCCGGCCGAGCTGCTCGTAGATCGCGGAGATGGCGGCGTCGGACTCGTTGAGCGCGGCCAGCGCCTGCTCGGCGGCGTCTTGGCGGGCCCGCTGCTCCTGCATGGCCCCGGCCAGCGCGGCCGTCAGCTCGGCGCTCTGCCGCTCGACGGCAGTCAGCTCGGTGCGGGCCTTCTCGATCTCCGACGCGATCTCCAGCGTCGACACCTTGCGGTCCGAACCGCCGCTCACCCAGCCGGCACCCACCAGGTCACCGTCGACGGTGACGGCACGCAGATGTGGTTGCGCGGCAACGAAATCCAAGGCGTGCGACAGGTCGTCGAGCACCACCACGTCGGCCAGCAGCGCGGTGATCGCGCCGCGCAGCCGGTCGGGAACCTCGACCAGATCCAACGCCCAGCGCCCGTCGTGGTCGAGTGCGCCGGAATGGGGCCGCGCCGACACCGGCCAGTCGCCCAGCACGATCGCGGCCCGGCCGCCATCGGCCTCCTTCAGCGCGGCCACCGCGGCACGCGCGGCGCCCGGGTTCTCGGCGGCCAGCGCGTCGGCGGCCGACCCGAGCACGGTGGCGACCGCCACCTCGAACCCCTCGCGCACCCGGACGAGCTTGGCGATGGAGCCGAAAAGTCCGTTGTCGCCATGGTTTTCGGCCAACCAGGCGGCGCCGTCCTTGCGCTCCAGGCCCACCGACAACGCGTCGATGCGGGCCTGCAGCGACACCACCTGGCGTTCGGCGCTGCGCTCGGCGGCCTGCAATTCGGCGACCCGTTCGTCGGCCAGCCGCAGCGCGGCCACCGACCGGTCATGGTGATCGTCGAGGCCGACCTCGCCCTCGTCGAGTTCACCCACCTTGGCCTGGACCAGTTCGAATTCGGCCTGGGCGTGCTCGACCCGGGCCGCCGCTTCCTCGATCCGGGCGGTCAGCCGGGCGATGCCGTCGTCGGTCGATTCGACGCGGGTGCGCATGGTGTCGACCTGTCCGGACAACCGGGCCAGGCCCTCCCGGCGGTCGGCTTCGGCACGGGCGGCGGCCCGTTGCGCCCGTTCGGCCTCGGCGGCCACCCGCTCGCGCTCGGCCAGCTCGGCACGGGCCGCCTCCAGCGCGTAGCGCGACTCCTCCAGCTCCTCGAGCAGCTGGCGTTCCTCCTCGGCCACCAGGTCGGCCTCGGCTTCCAGCGCGTCGGGATCCCGGCCGGGTGTCGGTTCTGGCGCCGAATCCAGCAGCTGGGTGCGCTCGGTGGCGATACGCACCGTGGCGCTCACCCGCTCGGCGAGCGCGGACAACCGGAACCAGGTCTGCTGGGCGGCTTCCGCGCGCTGGGACAACTCGGCGACGGCCGACTCGTGAGCGGTCAGCTCCAGCGTGGCGGCCTCCAACCGGGTGCTGACCTCGTCGTGTTCGCGGCGCAGGGTGGTCTCGGCCTGGTTGGTGTCGTTGAACTCGGTCTGCCGGGTGACCAGGTCGTCGGCGGCCAGCCGCAGCCGGGCATCGCGCAGGTCGGCCTGGATGGTCTGGGCCCGGCGCGCCATCTCGGCCTGGCGGCCCAACGGCTTGAGCTGGCGGCGCAGCTCGGTGGTGAGGTCGGTGAGCCGGGCCAGGTTGGCCTGCATCGAGTCGAGCTTGCGCACCGCCTTCTCTTTGCGCTTGCGGTGCTTGAGCACACCGGCGGCCTCCTCGATGAAGGCACGGCGGTCCTCGGGGCGGGACTCCAGGATTTCGGAGAGCTTGCCCTGCCCCACGATGACGTGCATCTCACGGCCGATGCCGGAGTCGCTCAGCAGCTCCTGCACATCCATCAAACGGCAACTGCTGCCGTTGATCTCGTATTCGCCGGCGCCGTCACGGAACATCCGCCGGGTGATGGACACCTCGGAGTATTCGATGGGCAGCGCGTTGTCGGAGTTGTCGATGGTCAGCGTGACCTCGGCGCGGCCCAGCGGCGCCCGGGAGGACGTGCCGGCGAAGATGACGTCCTCCATCTTGCCGCCGCGCAGCGTCTTGGCGCCCTGCTCCCCCATCACCCACGTCAGGGCGTCGACGACGTTGGATTTGCCCGACCCGTTGGGCCCGACGACGCAGGTGATGCCCGGTTCGAAGCGCAGAGTCGTCGCCGCGGCGAAGGACTTGAAGCCCTTCAGCGTGAGACTCTTCAAATGCATGACGGGTAACCCTACCGTCGCGCGCGTTAACGCTCGGTGAAGCCCGGTATCTGCTCCCCCGCGTCGGCCCAATCCACCACCACGGTGTCCACGCTGCCGGGGGTGTCACCGCCGCGCAGCAGTTCCAGCAGCCGCTCGCAGGCGGCCCGCGGGCCCTGGGCGACCACGTACACCCGGCCGTCGGGCCGGTTGGAGGCGAACCCGGTCAGGCCCAGTTCAAGGGCCCGCGACCGGGTCCACCACCGGAAGCCGACGCCCTGCACGTGCCCGTGCACCCAGGCGTTCAGGCGGACATCAGGATCGTCGCTCATGGGTATCGATCTCGAACTTCACCTCGGTGCCCGACTTCAGCGTGCGGCCCACCGTGCACACCTGGTCGATGGCCCGCTCCACCACCACCAGCAGCCGCTTCACCTCGTCCTCGGACAACCCGGACAGGTCGACCTCGAGCTTCTCCTCCAGCAGCGGGTAGCGCTCCTGCTCCCGGTCGGCGGGACCGGACACCCGGATGGTAGCGGGGTAGTCGTCACCGAGCCGGCGGCGCAGCGGCTGGTCGCTGCTCATCCCGCTGCACGCGGCCAGCGCGATCTTCAACAGCTCGCCAGGGGTGAACACACCCTCGACGTCCTCGGATCCGACCAGCACCTCGGCACCCCGCGAGCTACGACCGGTGTAGCGGCGCACCCCGGTGCGCTCGACCCACAGTTCTGTCATGACGTCATTCCTACCCCCTACGTGCGGTTCCGCGCTGCCGCCCCTACCCCGCGTTAGGGTGAAGTGCAACACCTCCAGGAGCCGACATCGTGACGTACTACCCGCCCTCCCAGCCTGGACAGCAGCCGGATCCCTACGGCCAGCCGGGTCCCTGGGACCCGCAGCAGCCGCCGGCCGCCGTGCCCTACCCGGCCTACCCGCCATACGGCTATCCGCCACAGGGCGGCTACAGCGTCCCGGCACAGGGCGGTTATCCCTACCCCTACCCGGCGCCGCCGGGACCGGCCCGCAACCGCGGCTGGCTCATCGGCGGCGGCATCGCCGCGGTGCTGATGATCGCCGTCCTGGTGGTCGGCGGGGTGCTGTTGCTGCGCTCGGGCGGGACGTCGCAGGCGTCCAAGGACGAACGCGAGATCAAGCAACTGGTCCAGGATTTCAACGCCGCGGGCAGCTCCGGGAAGTTCACCGATCTGGCGCAGTACTTCTGCAAGGCCGAGGCCGGGATGTTCGGCGCGCTCGGTCAGCTCGGCGAGATCCTGCAGGGCATCGAGGTGCCCAGCGCGGCCCCCAACACCGAGGTGACCGCCACCGACATCAAGGTGAAGGGCGACGTGGCCTCGGCCCACATGAACGCGGGTGGCCCGTTCGACACGGCCTACTTCCGCAAGGAATCCGGTCAGTGGAAGGTGTGCATGTCGGCGGCGAGCGAGTTCAACAAGCGGCAGTAGCCGACCGCCGCGCCCGGGGCGGCGGCTGACACTTCGGGCAGTAGAACGACGAGCGGTTCATGAACTTCTCCCGCCGCATCACCGCGCCGCAGCGCCGGCACGGCAGGTCCACCCGCCCGTAGGCATCCAGGGACCGGTCGAAGTAGCCGGATTCGCCGTTGACGTTGACGTACAACGAGTCGAACGAGGTGCCGCCCTGGGCCAGTGCGGCCGTCATCACCTCGGCGGCCGCGTCGAGCACCTCGGCCAACTGCTTGCGCGGCAGCCCCGACGCCAGCCGGCCGCCGTACACGCGGGCCCGCCACAGCGCCTCGTCGGCGTAGATGTTGCCGATCCCGGACACCACGGTCTGATCCAGCAGCTGCCGTTTGATCTCGGAGTGCTTGCGCCGCAACACCGTCACCACACCGTCGCGGTCGAAGGCCGGGTCCAGCGGGTCGCGCGCGATATGTGCCACCGGCAACGGAACCTCACCGGCCATCTCGGTCACCATCCAGCCCCCGAACGTGCGCTGATCGACGAAGCTCAGCTCGGTGCCGTCATCGAGGATCGAGGCGATCCGCAGGTGTCCGGGATTCGGTACCGGGCCCAGCAGCATCTGCCCGCTCATCCCCAGGTGCACCACCACGGCGTCGCCGCTGTCCAGCGTCAGCCACAGGTACTTACCGCGCCGGCCGGTGCCGACGATGCGGCTGCCGCGCAGGCGCGCCTCCAGATCGGCCTGACCGAGCTCGTGCCGCCGGGTCGCCCGCGGATGCAGCACCTGGATCTCGGCGATGCGGTGGCCGACGATGTGCGCGTCCAGGCCGCGCCGCACCACCTCGACCTCGGGGAGCTCAGGCATCCTTGAGTGCATTCCAGGCCGCCGCCGCGGCCTTCAGCTCCGCTTCCTTCTTGGTGCGCCCCACACCCCTGCCGTACTCCGAGCCGGCGACCACGACGACGGCGGTGAACTCCTTGTCGTGATCGGGTCCCTCGGAGGTGACGGCGTACGACGGGGCGCCCAGCCCGCGGGCGACGGTGAGTTCCTGCAGGCTGCTCTTCCAGTCCAGCCCCGCGCCCAGCGTGGGCGCGGTGTCCAGCAGTTCGCCGAACAGCCGCAGGATGACCTCCCGGGCCACCACGTTGCCGTGCTCGATATAGATTGCGCCCAAGAGGGATTCGACACCGTCGGCCAGGATGCTGGACTTGTCGGCGCCGCCCGAGCTCTCCTCGCCCTTGCCCAGCAACAGGTATGCGCCCAACCCCCGGTCACCGAGCCCGCGGCCGACGTCGGCCAGCGCCTGGGTGTTGACGATGCTGGCGCGCAGCTTGGCCAGATCACCCTCGGCCCGGTCCGGGTGCCGGTGGTAGAGCTCCTCGGTGATGGTCAGCCCGAGCACCGCGTCGCCGAGGAACTCCAGGCGCTCGTTGGTCGGCAGCCCGCCGTTCTCGTAGGAGTAGCTGCGGTGCGTCAGCGCCACCGTCAGCAGATCGTCGGACAGTGGGACGCCGAGCGCGGCGAGTAACGGGCCGCGGTCGACGGTCACGCCTTGGCTCCGGGCCCGTCCAGATCCTCCTTGAGGCCGGCCAGCTTCGCCCAGCGCGGATCGATCTTCTCGTGCTGATGTCCCGGCTCGGCCGACGCGAGCGGGACACCGCAATCGGGGCACAATCCGGGGCAATCCGGTCCGCAGAGTGGGGTGAACGGCAGCGCCAGCCCGACCGCGTCGACGATCGGCTGTTCGATGTCGACCTGATCGTCGACCACGCGGCCGATCTCGTCGGCCTCGGTGGTCTCCTCGGTGGCGCTGCCGGGATAGGCGTAGAGCTCCGTGAGGTCGATACTGACGTCTCCGGTGATCGGCTCCAGGCAGCGCACGCATTCACCGGCGGTGGGCGCCGAGACGGTGCCGGTGACCAGAGCACCCTCGGACACCGATTGGATCTGCAGATCCAGCTCCACCGGGGCACCCTCCTCGATCCTGATGAGGTCGAGTCCGATGCGCGACGGCGCCGGGACCGTCTGGTGCACGGTGATCATCGACCCGGGGCGGCGCCCCAACCGCGAGATGTCGATGACGAGCGGATTCGATCGGGCCATAGCGCCGATCCTACTTCGGCCCCGATGGCCGCCGACCGGGGCGCAAACTCGATCACCGAGATTTTTATTCTGCGGCGACGCCGTGGCCGGTGAGGTCGGTCGCGCCGGGCCGCCGCCGGCGGACGTGACGGTTTCCGGCGCCGCGGGCGCCGATACTCGACGCGTGACTGTGAAGCTGCACTGGTTCCTGCCCACCTACGGCGACAGCCGCCTGATCGTCGGCGGTGGCCATGGCACACCGGCCGGCGCCGCCGGCGGTGACCGCGAGGCCACCATCGACTATCTCGCCTCGATCGTGCGCAGCGCCGAGCGCTTCGGTTTCACCGGTGCCCTGATCCCCACCGGCGCCTGGTGCGAGGACGCGTTCGTCACCGCGGCGCTGCTGGCACGGGAGACCACGTCGCTGGCGTTCCTGGTGGCCTTCCGCCCCGGTCTGGTCAGCCCCACGCTGTCGGCGCAGATGGCCGCCACCTTCGCCAGGCACGCACCGGGGCGCATCCTGCTCAACGTGGTCGTCGGCGGCGAGGCGCACGAGCAGCGCGCCTTCGGTGATCACCTGGACAAGGACGCGCGCTATGCGCGGTGCGACGAGTTCCTCGATGTGGTGCGCCGGCTGTGGGCCGGAGAAACCGTCACGCACAAGGGCGAGTACCTCGACGTCGAGGAGGCCGCCCTGGCCGTGCCTCCGAACCCGGTGCCGCCGTTGTACTTCGGCGGCAGCTCGAAGGCGGCCGGGCCGGTGGCCGCGCGGCATTCGGACGTGTACCTCACCTGGGGTGAACCGCCGGCCGCGGTGCGCGAGAAGATCGAATGGATCCGCGCGCTGGGCGCCGAGCAGGGTCGCAAGCTGCGTTTCGGGATCCGGCTGCACACCATCTCGCGCGACACCTCCGAAGAGGCGTGGGCGCAGGCCGACAAGCTGGTGGCCGCACTGGACGAGGACACCGTGCGCAAGGCCCAGGAGGGGCTGGCCCGCAGCCAGTCCGAGGGCCAGAAACGCATGCTGGCGCTGCACGAGGCCAACCGCGCCGACGGCACCTGGAGCGATGCCCGCAGCCTGGAGATCGCGCCGAATCTGTGGTCCGGGGTGGGTCTGGTGCGCGGCGGCGCGGGCACCGCGCTGGTGGGTAGCCACACCGAGGTGGCCGACCGGATCGCCGAGTACGCCGAGATCGGCATCGACGAGTTCATCTTCTCCGGCTATCCGCACCTGGAGGAATTGTTCTGGTTCGGTGAGGGCGTGGTGCCGATCCTGCGCCGGCGCGGTCTCTTTAACGCCGGGGCCGATGAGGCGCCCAGCGTGTCGATCCCGTTCGTGGGCTCGGCGCGGTGACGTCGCTCGCCCCGGCTGCGCGCATCGTCGACGCCGACCAGGCGCTGGCCGTCGCGGCCGAGCTGGCCGACGTGTTCGCAGCGGGGGCCGCGGCCCGCGATGCCGGCCGCGAGCTGCCGCACGAGCTGGTGCGGGCGCTCAAAGAGGCTGGGCTGCTTGCCTTGTCGGTTCCCGTCGAGCACGGTGGCATCGACGCTCCGGCTTCGGTGATCGCCGAGGTGTTCCGATTGCTCGCGCACGCCGACGCCTCGCTGGCGCAGATCCCGCACTCGCATTACACCTTCCTGGAGGCGGTCCGGCTGCAGGGCACTCCGGAGCAGCGGGAGTTCTTCTACGAGAAGGTGCTCGACGGAGCGCTTTTCGCCAACGCACAGTCCGAGCGCTCCGGCCGTATCGACGTCGACACCACGGTCCTGCTGCCCGCCGGTGACGGCGGTTACCGGTTGTCGGGACGCAAGTACTATTCCACCGGCGCGCTTTTCGCCGACTGGGTCATCGTGCGGGCGTCCCGCCCGGAGGATCCGGCGCAGACACCCACCTCGTCGACGCCGAAGGCCCTGGCCTTCGTCGAGGCGGGCACTGCGGGCCTGACCGTCGTGGACGACTGGGACGGGATGGGTCAGCGCACCACCGCCTCCGGCACGGTGACGCTCGACGAGGTGGCGGTGCCGGCCGCCCAGGTCATACCGTTCACGCCGATCTTCGCGCAGCCCACCGTGTACGGCGCCCGCGCTCAGCTGTTCCACACCGCCCTGGACGCCGGGATCGCTACCGCCGCACTTGCCGAGGGGGTCAGGCAAGCGGCACGGGCGCGGGCACATTTCGAGGCCGAACAACCGGCGGCGGTGGACGATCCGACGCTGATCCAGATCGCCGGGAATCTCACCGTGACGGTTCGCGGCGCGCTGGCCCTGCTGGCCGAGGCCGGCCGGGCCGTGGACCACGCCACCGCACACCTGGACGCGGACAGCGCGGCCGAGGCCTCCATCGCGGTGGCGGTCGCGAAGGTGGCGGCCACCCGGGCGTCGTTGGAGGCGTCGAGCACACTGTTCGAACTCGGTGGCACCCGCAGCGCCTCCGGTTCGGCGAACCTGTCGCGGTACTGGCGCGATGCCCGCACCCACACGCTGCACGACGCCACGCGGTGGAAGGTGCAGCACATCGGCCGCTACACGCTGTCGGGGACGAAACCGCCCCGGCATGGCCAGCTGTGAGGATCGCAACGAGCTGAAAACCGACGAAATGGTCGCCTCCACCGCGGGAGGGCGACCATTTCGTCGGATACGAGCGAAGGCGAGCTACCGCGTCGCGTAGTCGTGCGTGCCCGCGGCGGTCCGCAACTGGTGGCGGCCGCGGCTCACCGAGCGCAGCGTGCCGTTGAGGTAGTCCTCGAACTCGGCGAGCTTGCTGTCGACGTAGATATCGCATTCACCGCGCAGGCGGTCGGCCTCGGCGTGCGCGGAGTCGACCAGCCGGGTGGCCTCGGCCGTGGCGGTCTGCACGATCTCGGTCTGCGACACCAGCCGCTGCTGCTCCTTGATGCCTTCCTGCACGGCCTTCTCGTAAGAGATGTTGCCGTTCTCGATGAGCCGGTCGGCTTCGGTCTTGGCGCGGCTGGTGCTGGCCTCGTATTCACGCTTGGCCGCGGCGGCGATGCGGGAGGCCTCGTCGCGGGCCTCGGTGACCATCCGATCGGCGTGCGCGCGGGCTTCGGCGACCATCCGGTCGGCCTGCGACTTGGCCTCGGCCATCATCCGGTCGGCCTCGCTGCGGGCGTGGTTGAGCAGTGAGTCGGCCTCGGCGTTGGCGGAGGCCACCGTGGAATCGGCGTGCTCGCGCGCCTCGTTGAGCATGGCGTCCCTGGCGTCGAGCACGTCCTGGGCGTCGTCGAGTTCGCCGGGGATGGCGTCCTTGATGTCGTCGAGCAGTTCCAGGACGTCACCACGGGGCACCATGCAACCGGCCGTCATCGGCACGCCGCGTGCTTCCTCCACGATCGCACTGAGTTCGTCAAGCGCCTCAAACACTCGGTACACGGCAACACCCTCCAGGCGTAGTTGTTAGTGACCAGTGTGCCTGGTGTTACGCCTGTGACTGGAGTTTTGTTGCGGTGTGTCGCGTCGCCGACTACCGCATCGCCGAAGCCAGGGCGTCGCGGGCGCGGTCGAGCATCGACGCGAACGGTCCCACCACGTAGTTCAGCACCGGCGACTCGACACCGGGATGCGGGCGCGTCGGCGCGATCGCCTCGGCCGCCTGCACCGCCTTGGCCATCCGGCCCAGATCCTCGGCGCTCAGCTTGCGCTGTAGCCGGCTGAACTCCTCGGTCTCTTCCCGCTCGGCGTGCTTGATCACGTCCGCACGGAACAGGGTCAGCTCTTCGAGGAACTCGTCGGAGGCCACGTCCATGCCTTCCAGCTTGGACAGCTGCTCCTTGGCACCGTGCTCCTCCTTGAGCCGCGCGTCCACGATCGCGTCACCACCGGTGACCTCGCGACGGGCCCGCGGATGCACCACCATCTCCTCGGCGGTCTCGTGTACCGCGAGCAGTTGCCGCAGGTCAGTGAAGGCGCGCTCCCTGGCTTTGGGCTCGGAGGCGGACAGCACCTCCTCGAACAGATCCTTGATCAAGTTGTGCTGATCCTTGAGGAACCGCACGACGTCATCGGTCGACTGGACAAATGTTTCGACCACGGGCATAACCTCCGTAAACGGTCGGGATCGGGTATGACGCGCTGGGCTGTGCGTCACCCCAGGCTTACCCGCCGCTGCCCGGGCTCAACCGTGCAGCTTGGCCCGCAACCGCACGTTGACCGGCTCCGGCAGCAGGTCACTGACGTCGCCACCGAGCGCGGCGACCTCCTTGGCCAGTGATGACGACACGAAGGAGTAGCGCGGCGTGGTGGCCACGAAGAACGTGTCCACCCCGGCGACATGCTTGTTCATCTGCGCCATCTGCAGCTCGTACTCGAAATCGGTGCCGGTGCGCAGACCCTTGACGATGGCGGTGAGGCCCCGCTGCTTGACGAAGTCGACCACCAGGCCGGTGCCGGATTCCACCCGCAGGTTCAGCAGGTGCGTGGTGGACTCGCGGATCAGCTCGATGCGTTCCTCGGCGCTGAACATGCCCGTTTTGTTGGGGTTCACCAGCACCGCCACCACCACCTCGTCGAACTGGGCCGCGGCCCGCTCGAAGATGTCGATATGGCCCAGGGTGACCGGGTCGAAGGATCCGGGGCAGACGGCGCCACTCATGCTCGGTGACGTTACGCGATGCCGAACTCCAGCCGGGTGTCGCCATAGCGCCGCTCGTCGACGCGTTCCCAACCGTCCGGCCAGCGCAGCGCCGGGCCGCCCGCGGCGCGTTCGACGACGGCGAGCGCTCCGGGCGACACCCAACCGTTGCCGAGCAACGCGGCAAGCTGCGCCTCCACCTCGGCGGCGGGCACGTCGTACGGCGGGTCGGCGAACACCAGATCCACCCGCCGGGCCGGGGCGCCGGCGAGCACCTTGGCCACCGGCGCGCACCGAACCGTACCGGGGGCCAGCAACGCGGCGATGTTGGCGGTGATCACCGCCGCCGCCCTGCGATCCGATTCGACGAACACCGCGCCGGCCGCCCCGCGGGACAGCGCCTCCAGGCCGAGGGCACCCGACCCCGCGTACAGGTCGAGCACCACGGCGCCGTCGAAATCCATCCGCGCGGCCAGCACGTTGAACAGCGACTCGCGGACCCGGTCGGTGGTGGGCCGGGTGCCCTTGACTGGCACCGTGATTCGGCGCCCGCCGTAGCGCCCCGCGACGATCCGGGTCAGGCTGATCCCCCGGTCGCTTCGCTCCTGCCCGCCGTGCCCAACACCACCAGCAGGTCCCCACCCTCGACCTGTGCGGTGGAGTTGACGGCGACACGGGCGACGGTGCCGGCCTTGGGCGCGGTGATCGCGGCCTCCATCTTCATGGCCTCGATCGTCGCGATGGTCTGGCCCGCCTCGACGGTGTCGCCGGCGCTCACCCCGACGGTGACCACGCCGGCGAACGGTGCGGCCACGTGATCGGGGTTGGCCTTGTCGGCCTTCTCCGCTGCGGGCATGTCGGTGGCGATGTTGCGGTCGCGCACCAGCACCGGGCGCAACTGCCCGTTGAGGATGCACAGCACCGTGCGCATACCGCGTTCGTCGGCCTCGGAGATGGCCTCCAACCCGATCAGCAGCTGCACGCCGCGTTCCAGCTCGACGCGGTGTTCCTCGCCCTGGCGCAGCCCGTAGAAGAACTGATTGGCACTCAGCGAGGACGTGTCACCGTATTCCTCGCGGTGCGCCTCGAATTCCCTTGTCGGGCCGGGGAACAGCAACCTGTTGAGGGTGGCCTGGCGCTTCGGGCCGGGCGCGGCCAGCAGCGCCTCGTCCTCCGGCGAAAGCGGTGTCTCCGCCCTGGCTTCCCCGCGACCCTGTAACGCCTTGGAGCGCAACGGCTCCGGCCAGCCCCCCGGCGGGTCGCCGAGCTCCCCGCGCAGGAATCCGATCACACTGTCGGGGATGTCGAACCGATCCGGGTCGGCGGCGAACTCGGTTGCGGTGGCACCCGCACCCACCAACGACAGCGCCAGGTCGCCGACCACCTTCGACGACGGGGTGACCTTGACCAGCCGGCCCAGCACCCGATCGGCACCGGCATAGGCGTTCTCGATCTCCTCGAACCGGTCGCCCAGCCCCAGTGCGATGGCCTGCTGACGCAGGTTGCTCAGCTGACCGCCCGGGATCTCGTGGTGATACACCCGCCCCGTCGGCCCTGGCAGCCCCGATTCGAATGGCGCATACACCTTGCGCAGCGCCTCCCAGTACGGCTCCAGCTCGCACACCGCACCCAGATCCAGACCGGTGTCGAACTCGGTGTGCGCGGTGGCGGCCACGATGGCCGACAGCGCCGGCTGGCTGGTGGTGCCCGCCAGCGGCGCGGCCGCCCCGTCCACCGCCGACGCGCCCGCCGTCCACGCCGCCAGATAGGTGGCCAACTGCCCGCCGGGAGTGTCGTGGGTGTGCACGTGCACCGGCAGGTCGAACCGGGCACGCAGCGCACCGACCAATTTGGTGGCGGCCTGCGGCCGCAGCAGCCCGGCCATGTCCTTGATGGCCAGCACGTGCGCCCCGGCTTCGACGATCTGCTCGGCCAGCCGCAGGTAGTAATCGAGGGTGTAGAGATCCTCGCCCGGGTCCGACAGGTCACCGGTGTAGGACATCGCGACCTCGGCAACGGCGGTGCCGGTCGCGCGCACCGCGTCGATGGCCGGGCGCATCGAATCGACGTTGTTCAGCGCGTCGAAGATCCGGAAGATGTCGATTCCGGTCGCGGTGGCCTCTTCGACGAACGCCGTGGTGACCAGTTCCGGGTACGGGGTGTAGCCGACGGTGTTACGGCCCCGCAGCAGCATCTGCAGACAGATATTGGGCATCGCCTCGCGCAGCGCGGCCAGCCGCTCCCACGGGTCCTCTTTCAGGAACCGCAGCGCCACATCGTAAGTCGCGCCACCCCAACACTCCACCGACAGCAATTGCGGGGTCATCCGCGCCACATACGGCGCCACCCGCAGCAGCCCGGACGAGCGCACCCGGGTGGCCAGCAGCGACTGGTGGGCATCCCGGAACGTCGTATCGGTGACGCCCAGAGCCGGGCGCTCGCGCAACCAGTCGGCAAACCCCGTCGGGCCCAGCTCGGTCAGCTTCTGCTTGGAACCGTCCGGCGGGCGCACCGACAGATCGATATCGGGCAGCTTGTCCTGCGGGTACACCGCCGACCGGCGCTCCCCGTGCGGCTTGTTGACCGTCACATCGGCCAGGTAGTTCAGGATCTTGGTACCGCGGTCGGCCGGCGTGTGGGCGGTCAGCAACTGCGGACGGTCGTCGATGAACGACGTCGTCACCCGACCGGCCCGGAAATCCGGATCGTCGAGCACCGCCTGCAGGAACGGGATGTTCGTCGACACGCCGCGGATCCGGAACTCGGCAAGCGCGCGCCGGGCCCGCGCCACCGCCATGCCGAAATCCCTTCCCCGACAGGTCAATTTGACCAGCATGGAGTCGAAATGCGCGGAGATCTCGGCACCGGTGTGGGTGCCGCCGTCCAACCGGATACCCGCACCACCCGGGGACCGGTAGGCAGTGATACGGCCGGTGTCGGGCCGAAAACCGTTGGCCGGGTCCTCGGTGGTGATCCGGCACTGCATGGCCGCGCCGCGGATCGCGACGCTGTCCTGGCTCAGGCCCAGCTCCTCGAGCGTCTGGCCGGCGGCGATGCGCAGCTGCGAGGACACCAGGTCCACATCGGTGATCTCTTCGGTGACCGTGTGCTCCACCTGGATCCGGGGATTGCATTCGATGAAGACGTGCCGGCCCCGCTCATCGAGCAGGAATTCGATGGTGCCCGCGCACGTGTAGTCGATCTGGCGGGCGAACGCCACCGCGTCGGCGCAGATCTTCGCCCGCAGCGCCGGATCCAGATTCGGCGCAGGGGCCAACTCGATGACCTTCTGATGGCGGCGCTGCACACTGCAGTCGCGCTCGAACAGGTGCATGACGTTGCCGGCACCGTCGGCCAGGATCTGCACCTCGATATGCCGCGGGTTGATCACCGCCTGCTCCAGGTAGACGCGGCCGTCGCCGAACGCCGACTCAGCCTCCCGCGACGCGGCCTCGACCGCCTCGGCCAGCGCGCCCGGCTCGGCAACCCGACGCATACCGCGGCCCCCGCCACCGGAGACCGCCTTGACGAACAGCGGAAATTCCATATCGGCCGCCGCGGCGACCAGCTCGGCCACCGACGACGACGGCTCCGACGACGCCAACACCGGCAGCCCGGCCGCCTTGGCCGCCGCGATCGCACGCGCCTTGTTGCCGGTCAGCTCCAACACCTCGGAACTGGGGCCGACGAACGTGATCCCCTCCCGGGCGCACGCCGAGGCCAGCTCCGGGTTCTCCGAGAGGAAGCCGTAACCGGGGTACACCGCATCCGCGCCGGCGTGCTTGGCCACCCGGATGATCTCATCCACCGACAGGTACGCCCGGACGGGATGACCCTCCACCCCGATCTGGTACGACTCGTCGGCCTTGAGCCGGTGCAGTGAATTACGGTCCTCGAAGGGATACACCGCCACGGTGGCGATGCCCAGTTCGGTCGCGGCGCGAAACGCGCGGATCGCGATCTCACCGCGGTTGGCTACCAAGAGTTTGGAAATCACGAGGTGAACCCTAACTTTCTCGCCGTAACCCCGGTGTTACAAAAGGGTTGACCAATAATTCCAGAACCTCACCAGGATCATCAACACCAGTGAGGTGAACCAGAGCGCCACCAGCGACCACCGCCACTGGTAGAGCAGCCGGGCCGGGCCGGTGGCGGTCTCCCCGCGCCCGGCGATGGACGCCGCCACCACGAACAGCGGGATGGTCACCGCCCAGACGGCCATGCAGTACGGGCACAACGCGCCGATCCGGTACAGGCTCTGGAAGATCAGCCAGTGGACGAACACCACGCCCAGCGCGCTGCCGATCGTCAACCCGATCCAGTACCAGCGCGGCAGGCGCACCTTGGCGACCGCGAGTACCCCCGTCACCACCACGACGCTGAACGCGCCGATGCCGATGAGCGGGTTCGGGAAGCCGAACACCGAGGCCTGCTTGGTGATCATCACCGATCCGCAGGACAGCACCGGGTTGATGCTGCAGGACGGCACGTAGGCCGGGTTGATCAGGATCTCGATCTTCTCGATCGTCAGCGTCAGCGCCGCCGTCAGTCCGACGATGCCGGCGATGAGCACCCACCAGGCGCTCGCGGGGCGGACCCGGTCGTCGGGTACCTCGACGTCGGTCTCGTCAGTAGCAGCTGCGGCGGTCATCAGAGCCCCGGCACGTTGCCGACGATCTCCTTGACCTTGGCGACCAGCGCGTCCGGCGTGCTGAACTGGTAGTCCTCGCCGTTGATCCGGATGGTCGGGGTGGAGTTGATCTTGGTCGCCTGCGCCAAGCCCTGCACCAGGTCGACGTACTTGCCCTTGTTGACGCAGTCGGGCACCTTACCGGCGGCCCCCGCCTGGCGGGCGGTCTCGATGATCTGCTCGTTGGTCGGGAAGCTCGACGCCGTCTCGTTGGGCTGCTGCGCATACATCGCGGCATGGAAGCGGCGGAACGCGTCGATCGATTCGTCGGCGACACAGTAGGCGGCAGCGCCGGCCCGGGACGGGTAGTTCTGGTTACTCGGCGCGTCCAGGATCGCGACCATGTAGTAGTCGGCGGCCACCGCACCGGTGTCGATGAGCTTGCTCACCGTGGGGCCGAACTGCTTCTCGAACGCGCCGCAGTGCGGGCACAGAAAGTCCTCGTACATGGACAGCACGGCCTTGGGCTCGGACGTGCCCTCCTTGGTGATGAGCTTGCTCGAGGTCACCCGGATGGACTTGGCCTCACCGGCCGGCGGCTTCTTGTCACCGGACATCACGATGTAGAGGACCAGCGCGACGGCGAACACGACGACCACGGAGGTCAATCCGATCTGGATGAGCAGATTGCGCTTGCGGTCGGCGGCCTTGAGGTCGTAACTGGCCTGCTTCTTGGGTTTGTTCGCCACGGATGCAGCCTACCGGCTCAAATGGGCCCGCAGCGCCGAGGTCAGATCGGCGATCGCCGCCTCACTACCACCTCCGAGCGGGAAGAAATTCGCGAAGGCGTGCACCAGCGAGCCGTACTCACGCCAGTCGACGGGCACCCCGGCCGCCGCGAGGGCCGCCGCGTACGCCCGGCCCTCGTCGCGTAGCGGGTCGAAACCGCCGGTGGCCACGAGCGCCGGCGACAGCCCGGACAGGTCGGTGGCCAGCAGGGGCGCCACCCGCGGAGCGGAGCCGTCGACCGCCGCGCCCTCCAGGTAGTGGCTGTGAAACCAGTCCATATCGGCCCTGCTCAGGAAGTACCCCTCGGCGAACAGCGTCTTGGACACCGTCGTGGCACCGAAATCGGTGACCGGATAGAGCAGGAACTGCAGTGCCGGCAGCCGCACCCCGTCGGCCCGGGCGGATTGGGTGACCACCGCGGCCAGGTTGCCGCCGGCACTGTCCCCGCCGACGGCCACCTTGTCGGGATCGGCGCCGAGCTCGGCCGCGTGCTCCAGTGCCCAGCGATACGCGGCGTCGGCGTCCTCGGCCGCCGCGGGCGCCTTGTGTTCGGGCGCCAGCCGGTAGTCGACGCTCAGCACGTGCACGCCGGCGTCGCGGCTGATCCGCCGGCACAACGCGTCGTGGCTGTCCAGGCCGCCGAGGACGAAGCCGCCGCCGTGATAGAAGACCAGCAGCGGGGCGCCGTCGGCGGCCCGGTAATGCCGCACGGGGATCGCCCCGGCCGGGCCGGCGATGGTGAAGTCGCGGGCCGCGACCACGATCGGTGAGCGGAACGCCTTGCTGGCCCGGTTCAGCTGGCTGCGCGAGACGGCCACGTCGGAACTGGCGACCAGCCCGGAGACCTTGGACAGCCGCTGCGCGGTGAGCATCAGCTGCAGTGACGTGTCGAGCGTGTTGCCGTCGACGGTGACCATGCGGCGCCCGAGCAGCAGCCGCTTGACCGGGTCGGGAATTCTAGCCATCACCGGTATCCCGATGCGCCCCATGGCACTGGCGGTGATCAGCCTGACCCGCCCCGGATCGCGACGTGCTGGCAGACTCTGCGTCATGACTTCCCCTACCCAACCCACGATTGCGCTCAACGACGGCAACTCGATTCCCACCGTCGGTCTGGGAGTCTGGCAGACGCCGCCGGATGAGACGCAGCGCGCCGTCGAAGCGGCCCTGGCGACGGGCTACCGCCACATCGACACCGCGGCCGTGTACGGCAACGAGACCGAGGTCGGCCACGCCCTCGAAGCGTCCGGCGTGGCACGCGACGACATCTTCGTCGTCACCAAGCTGTGGAACGCCGACCAGGGCTACGACAAGGCGCTGGCGGCGTTCGACACGAGCGCCCAACGGCTCGGTGTCGACTACGTCGACCTCTATCTCATCCATTGGCCGGTGCCCGAGGCGAACCTGTTCGTGGAGTCCTTCAAGGCGCTGGCCCAGCTGCGCGAGCAGGGCCGGGTCCGGTCGATCGGCGTGAGCAACTTCGCGCCCGAACATCTGCGCACCCTCATCGACGCGACCGGGATCGTCCCCGCGGTCAACCAGATCGAACTGCACCCGCGGTTGCCCCAGCAGGAGCTGCGCGACCTGCACGCCGAACTGGGCATCGCCACCGAGGCATGGAGCCCGCTGGGCCAGGGCGGATTGCTGTCCGATCCCGTGGTCACCGCGATCGCCGAAGCGCACGGTAAAACACCTGCCCAGGTACTCATCAGATGGCACATCCAGCTGGGTAATATCGTCATCCCGAAGTCGGTGAACCCGGACCGGATCGCGAGTAATTTCGACGTGTTCGATTTCGAACTCGGAGACCACGACATCGCATCCATCGCCACGCTCGACAACGGGACGCGGCTGGGACCCGATCCACGCACGTTCAATTTCACAGGGTAGGTGACATGACCTCGGCCGCTGCGGTGCCCAACATCGGGCTCAGCGATGCAAACACGATCCCGGCGCTGGGCGTCGGTGTGGGAGAACTCTCCGACGCCGATGCCGAGCGTGCGGTATCGGCCGCACTGGAAATCGGTGTGCGCCTTATCGATACCGCCGCCTCGTACGGCAACGAGGCGGGCGTTGGGCGGGCCATCGCGGCATCGGGTGTGCCGCGCGCCGAGATCTTCGTCACCACCAAGCTGGCCACCGCCGACCAGGGCTTCCAGTCCAGCCAGGACGCCGCCAAGGCCAGCCTGGAGCGCCTCGGGCTGGAGTATCTGGACCTGTATCTCATCCACTGGCCCGGCGGGGACACCAGCAAGTACGTCGACAGCTGGGGCGGCCTGATGCGGCTGCAGGCCGAGAAGTTCACCAAGTCGATCGGGGTGTGCAACTTCGGCGCCGAGGAGCTGTCCACCATCATCGACCTGACCTATGTCAGCCCGGTGATCAACCAGATCGAGCTGCATCCGCTGCTGAACCAGGCGGCATTGCGGGCCGTCAACGCCGAGCACAACATCGTCACCGAGGCCTACAGCCCGCTCGGGGTCGGCAAGCTGCTGGAGCATCCGGCCGTCACGGCCATCGCGGCCGAATACGGCAAGACCCCGGCGCAGGTGCTCATCCGGTGGAGCCTGCAGCTGGGCAACGTGGTGATCCCCCGCTCGTCGTCACCGGAGCGCATCGCGCAGAACGTCGACGTGTTCGATTTCGAGCTGACCGCCACGCACATGGAAGCCCTCGGCGCTCTCGATGACGGCACCCGGTACCGTCCCGACCCCGCCACCTACACCGGCAGCTAACCGGTAGGCCCGCCGCGCACACCCTCCTCGACCTTTTTGCCGAGATCGGGGTCGACGTTGCGCCAGTACTCGACTACCCGTGACAGCACCGGCTCCTTGACGCCCTTGGAGACGTGCCCGATGATGTTGTGCGCCAAGCGCTCCCGGGCGTCGTCATCGAGCACCTCGCGCACCAGCGTGCCGGCCTGGCCCCAGTCGTCGTCCTCTTCGCGTAGTGCGTAGGCGGTGCGGACCATGCCCCCGTCGGCGGCCCAGTGCACCTCCGCGGCGCGTGCCGGGTCGGCGCCGGGGCCACCCATCGAGTTCGGCGTATACACCGGATCCGTGACGTTGCGGATCCGCATCGCGCCATCCTTGGAGTAGCTGTGTACCTCCACCTTCGGCGTGTTGACCGGGATCTGCTTGTAGTTCACGCCGAGCCGGTGTCGGTGTGCGTCGCTGTAGGAGAAACCGCGGGCCAATAGCATCTTGTCCGGGCTCAGTCCGGTGCCGGGAACCAGGTTGTTCGGCTCGAAGGCGGCCTGCTCGATCTCGGCGTGGTAGTCGGTGACGTTGCGGTTCAGCGTCATTCGACCCACCTCGTGGAGCGGGTAGTCGGAGTGCGGCCAGACCTTGGTCAGGTCGAAGGGATTGAACCGGTAGGTCTTCGCATCCTCGAACGGCATGATCTGGACGTGCAGGGTCCAGCTCGGGAAGTTGCCACCCTCGATCGAGGTGAAAAGGTCACGTTGATGGGCGTCCCCGTCGACGCCGGCCATCTCGTCGCCCTCCTCCTGGGTGAGGAACTCGATGCCCTGGTCGGTCTTGAAGTGGTACTTGACCCAGAACAACTCGCCGGCGGCGTTGAGCCAACTGTAGGTGTGGCTGGAGTAGCCGTTCATGTGCCGCCACGTTCTGGGGATGCCGCGGTCCCCCATCAGCCAGGTGACCTGGTGCGCGGACTCCGGCGACAAGGTCCAGAAGTCCCACTGCATGTGATGGTCGCGAAGGTTGCTCGACTGCAGGCGTTTCTGGGACCGGATGAAGTTCTGGAATTTCATCGGGTCCCGGACGAAGAACACCGGGGTGTTGTTGCCGACCATGTCGAAGTTGCCCTCGGAGGTGTAGAACTTCAGCGCAAAACCGCGCGGGTCGCGCCAGGTGTCCGGGCTGCCACGCTCACCGGCCACCGTCGAGAACCGGGCCACCATGTCGGTCTTGGTGCCGGGCTGCAGAAACGCCGCCCGGGTGAACGCGCTGACGTCGTGGGTCACCTCGAACGAGCCGAACGCGCCGCCGCCCTTGGCGTGCGGTTGGCGTTCCGGGATGCGCTCGCGGTTGAAGTTGGCCATCTGCTCGATCAGATAATGGTCCTGCAGCAGGATCGGCCCATCCGGTCCGACGGTCAGTGAGTGTTCGAAGCTCGGAACCGGGGCACCGGCATCGGTGGTCGCATACTTTTCGGTCATTCGGGTCTTCCCTCTCTCGAGCGGCAGACGGCTGCCCCCTCGGCATACCCCGGATCGGCCAATCCACAAACGGTCGGATCCGTCCCAGCCGACACCGACGTCGGAGAACCTGGTTCACCCACGTCCACGGTCGGGCGCTGACGGGCCGAAAGGCGCGAGCAGGAACTCGTCGACGAAGCGGGCGAAGGTCTCGTCCACGACGGACGGCTCGTCGGCGGTGAAGTATTCGATGATGAATCCCTGGAACGCGGCCAGCGCGATGCGCGAGCGGGTTTCGGCCACATGCGTGGGCATGCCCAGCGCGTCCAGCCGCGCTTGTGCGTTGCGCGTCAACAGCGACAGCGTTTCCCAGGTGTAGGACCGATACGGACTGTCGCGCCCGCACGCCGCCCCGAACACCCCGTCCCTCGGCCGGGGCCACAGCGGCGGGCTCAGCGCGGCATGGCGATCCGGATGTTCTTGGTCTGCAGGAATTCGTGCAGGCCGTCCACCCCGCCGGTGCGCCCGAACCCGCTCTGCTTGTAGCCGCCATAGGGGCCTTGCGGGGCGATCTCGCTGAAGGTGTTGATCCAGACCGAGCCGGACTCCAGCCGGCGGGCCGTCACATGCGCCCGCTGCAGATCCCTGGTGTGCACGAACGCATTCAGGCCGTAGGGCGTGTCGTTGGCCAACGCCACCGCCTGCTCGTCGGTGCCGAACCGGATGATCGAGACGACCGGCCCGAAGGTCTCGGTGCGGGCCAGTTGCGACGCGTTGTCGACGTCGCCGAACACCGTGGGCTCCAGGAAGAAGCCGTCCGCGAGTGCCCCGCCCAGGCGCCGGCCACCGACCAGCAACTCGCCTGCTGGTTCGGCGACGGCGGTGTCGATGGCGGTGAGGATCCGGGTCAGTGCGTGCTGACTGACGACCGGGCCCATCCGCACCGCCGGGTCGAACGGGTCCCCGATGCGGGCGGCCGTCACCACGGCGAGGAACTTCTCGACGAACTCGTCGTAGACCGAGTCGTGCACCAGGATCCGGCTGGCACACGCGCAGCTCTGCCCGGCCTGCATCAGCGGACCCTGATGCGCCGACATCTGCGCGGCCGCATCGAGATCGGCGTCGGCGAACACGATATTGGCCGATTTGCCGCCCAATTCGGTCACCACCGGGGTGAGGTTGACCGCCGCCGACTGCAGCACCGCGCGAGCGGTCGTGCCGCCGCCGGTGAAATGAATCTTGCGTACCCCGGGATGGCGGACCAGCGCGTCCCCGCCGGCCGGGCCGGCGGGCAGCACGTTCACCAGCCCGGGCGGCAACCCGGCCTGCACGCATAGCTCGCCGAACCGCAGTGCGGCCAGCGGGGCGAGCTCGGATGGTTTGAACACCACCGCATTCCCGGCGGCCAGTGCCGGGGCCACACAGGATGCGGCCACCACCAGCGCACCGTTCCACGGGGCGATGACGCCCACCACACCGTAGGGCTCTCGCTCCACGAGGTTGACGTCGAAGCATCCGTTGACCGGCGTGCTGAGGCCGTGCGGTTTGTCGGCATAGCCGGCGAAGTGCCGCAGGAACCGCTCCAACAGCACCGCCGTGCCGGCGTACGAGATCGGCACGGCATAGTCCTGCACGTTGAGCAGGGCCATCTCCTCGAGGTGTTCGTGCAGCAGATCGGCCAGGTCGATCATCAGGTCGCGACGCCGGTCCACGGTCAGTGACACCCATTCGCGGTGCGCATCCCAGGAATTGCCGACGGCCCGGTCGATCTCGGCCGCACCGGCCAGCGCCACCGTCGCGTTCGGCCGGCCGGTCGCCGGGAACACGTGCTCGTACAGCGTGTCCGAGAGCACCCGGTCACCACCGATCAGCAGGCCCGCCGGCACGGTCATGAGGCTTCGGCCGCCCACTCGTCGAGCACCCGTTGTTTCTGCTCGCCGATCACCTGGTTCAGGTGCGAGGCCTTGGGCCAACCGTAGTAGGCAGCGAAGTGCAGTGCCAGCTCGTCCATTTCGTCGAACGACACGTCACCGCTCTTGAGCGCGGCGTACACGTGGCTGAGGATCGGGTACGGCGCGTCCTGCCACGCCACACAGGCCACCGTCACCAGCCTGCGTTCCTTCATGCCCAGCCCGGGCCGCAGCCACATCTCGCCGAAGACGAAGTTCAGAATGCCGGCCCCCTGGTACGGATTGTCCCGGGTCGGCGCGAACGGCAGACAGTTGATCTCGCGGAAGGCCTGCTCGCCCACCGCCAGCCGGGCTTCCGGGTCACTCGGGGTACCCAACGGCAGCAACGGTTGCGGCGGCGGCACCGTCTCACCGCGCTCGCGGTGGATGCGCTCCCATTGTTCGTCCACCACCATGTTGAATCGCGAGGCCTTGGGCCAGCCCCCGTACACCGCGAAATGCAGGACAGTTTCTTGCATTTCGGTGATCGTGACGTCGCCGCTGTTGAGTGCGGCGTACACGTGATCACGCAGCGGACCCTCGGCGTCGGCCGCCGCCACGCACGCCAGCGTGACGAACCGCCGGTCCCGTCTGGTGAGCTCCGGGCGCTGCCACACCTGGGCATAGACGTAGTCCAGCAGGCCCTCGGTGGCCGGGCTGGTTTCCTCGGGCGCGGGAAACGTCATCACATCGGCGAAGGCACGCCGGCCCTGTTCGGTCATCGCAGCGTCACCCCCGCATCGACCTTGAACTCCATGCCGGTGACATACCGCGACTCGTCGGACACCAGATACAGCACTGCATTGCTGATGTCGACGGCCTCGGCCATCACGATCGGCAGGGCGTTGCCGAACAGCGGTGCCAGATCGGGGCGCTGCTCGGCCAGCAGGTGGTGCAGCGAATCCGGTCGCATCCCGGTGGCCACCCCGGTCGGGTGCACGGTGTTGACCCGGACGTTCACGGCGGCCAGCTCATTGGCCAGCGCCCGGCTCAGTCCGACGACGCCGTGTTTGGTCGCGGTGTACGGGGTGTGCAGCGGGGTGCCCTTGAGCCCGGCGGCCGAGCTGATGTTCACCAGGCTCCCGCCGTGGTCGACCAGGTGCGGCAGCGCCGCGGCGCAGGTGTTCCAGGTGCCGATCAGGTTGACATCGACGACGGTGCGCCACTGTTGTGCGGTGGTGGTGTCCCAGGTTCCGGCGGTCAGCACGCCGGCATTGGCGACCGCGGCGTCCAGCCCGCCCAACCGGGTGACACCGTCGGCCACCGCGGCGGCCAGCGCGTCGGCGTCGCGCACATCGACGATGTGGCTGACCGCGCGGCGGCCGAGTTGTTCGACCAGCCGGGCGGTTTCGGCCAATTCGTCGGGAGTGGCCAGCGGGTACTCGATATCGGGCAGGGATGCGCAGATGTCGACGAGAATCACGTCCGCGCCCTCTTCGGCGAGCCTGATCGCGTGGCTACGCCCCATACCGCGGGCCGCGCCGGTGATCAGGACGCGCTTACCGGCGGCTCTCACAGCTTGTTGCAGAAGCCGGCGTCGACCGGGAAGGTGATCCCGGTGACGTACTTCGCCTGATCGGACACCAGGTAGGCGATGGCCGCGCTGATGTCTTCGGGCTCCAGCAGCGAGACGGGCATCGGATTCTGCAGGTGTGGACCGCCACCGGGATAGTTCTCCAGGAACTCCGTCATGGCCGGGTTGACGGCCATCATGGTGTTGACCGCCGTCGGGTGCACGGTGTTGACCCGGATACTGTGTGGCGCAAGCGCATTGGCCAAGGTACGCATCAAGCCGACGATGCCGTGCTTGGATGCCGCATAACCGAGGCCACCGCCCTGCATCCCGCCGAAGCCTTTGAGCCCGGCGGTGGAGCTGGTGAAGACGATGGACCCGCCACGCCCGCCGGCGATCAGGTGTGGAATGGCCACCTTGGCGGTGTGGTAGGAGCCGATCAGGTTGACGCCGACGACATCGGACCACATCTGCAGGTCCTCGTCGTCGGTCAGTTCACGGAACGCCATGGCGGCGATCCCCGCGTTGGCGCAGACGATGTCGAGCCGCCCGAAGTGGGCCACCCCGTCGTCGAGCGCGGCTTTAAGCGCGTGGAAGTCGCGCACATCGGCGACGGCACCGATCATCTTGGCGCCCTGCGCCTCAACCAGTGCCACCGTCTCGTCCAGCTCGGACCGGGTGGCCATCGGGTAGCCGTTGGAGGGGATGTCGGCGCAGATGTCCACGCCGATGATGTCGGCACCGTCGGCGGCCAGCCGCACCGCGTGGCTTCGCCCTTGGCCGCGTGCCACCCCCGTGATGAACGCGACCTTGCCGTCCAGAGTGCCCATCGATCCCTCGCTTCATTGCCCAGTAACCGTGTTACACCCGGTACGGTAACCTGGTTACTCAGTGGCGGCAAGGGGGTTCTCGTGGACGATCCCGGACTAGATCCGATCCTGGGCGCCGTGGCGGCCATGCTGGAAACCGACGGCTACGACGCCGTCCAGTTGCGCGAGGTGGCGCGGCGGGCCAAGACATCGCTGGCCACCATCTACAAGCGCTACCCCACCCGCGACGAGCTCATCCTGGCCGCGCTGGAGGCCTGGCTGGAGAAACACCGCTACGCCGGCATCACGCCGCACCGCCGCGCCCCCGACGAGTCCCTCTACGAAGCGCAAATGCACCTGCTGCGAACCATTTTCGAGCCGTGGGAGAAGCATCCGGGAATGCTGCGGGCCTTCTTCCGGGCCCGCTCGGCACCGGGTGGCCAGCGGCTGCTGCGCCGGGGCCTGGACGTCGTGGTCCCCGCGGGCATGGAGTTGCTCGCCGGGGTCGACGCCGACTTCATCGCCGACCTGGATGCCGTGCTGCTGAGCCTGGTGCACGGGTTGATCGGCCGGTACACCGCCGGCGAGATCGCCATCACCGACATCCTGCCCACCCTGGACCGGGCCGTGTACTGGATGACCAAGGGCTACAGCACCAAAGGCGAAGACACCGCACCCTGAGCGATTGCTGGCAGCCGAGCCGATTGCCTCCTATGGTTAGCCCGTGGATGGAACGCCGTTCGGCCGGTACCGCCTGGTCAGGGTGCTGGGCCGGGGCGGCATGGGCGAGGTGTGGCAGGCCTTCGACACCACCATGAACCGGGTGGTCGCGCTGAAGGTGCTGCCGGCCAACCTCGCCGACGACGACACCTACCAGCGGCGGTTCCGCCGTGAGGCCCAGATGGCGGCCGGCCTGGACGAGCCGCACATCGTCCCGATCCACGACTTCGGCGAGATCGACGGCCGGCTGTACGTCACCATGCGGTTGATCGAGGGCAAGACCGTGCACGAGCTGCTGCAGGACGGCCCGCTGTCGCCCCAGCGCGCCGTTGCCATCGTCGAGCAGATCGCCGCGGCGCTCAACGCCGCGCACCGGGTCGGGCTGGTGCACCGCGACGTGAAACCGTCGAACATCCTGGTGACCGACGAGGACTTCGCCTACCTGATCGATTTCGGCATCGCCCGCACGGCCGGGGCCACCAAGCTCACCAGCACCGGCTCGACGATCGGCACGCTGGCCTATATGGCCCCGGAGCGGCTGTCCACCGACAGCTCGGACGCCCGCGCCGACATCTACGCGCTGACCTGTGTGCTGCACGAATGCCTGACCGGGGTGCAGCCGTTTCCCGGCGACAGCATGGAACGCCAGGTCGCCGGCCATCTGAGCCTGCCGCCGCCGCGCCCGTCGACGCTGCGGCCCGGGGTGCCGCCCGGAATGGATCAGGTCGTCGCCACCGGGATGGCCAAGAACCCCGACCACCGCTATGCCACCACCAGGGATCTGGCCGCGGCCGCCCGCGCCGCCTTGACCGCACCCGCCGCACCGGCGCCCGCCGCTCACGATCAACCGACCGCCGCGGGCAGTTGGCCACCGCCACCGCCCCCGGTCCCCTATCCGGCCACCCCGCCGATGTCCCACCAGCAGTGGCCCGCCGCGCCGGCACCGGCCTGGCAACCCGCCCCCACCACGCAGCCGTGGTGGCGCGGACCGGCGATCCTCATCCCGATCGGTCTGCTGGGCATGCTCGGTGTCGCCGCGGTCGCCGTCGTGCTCGTGCTCAACGCGCGGTCGCAGGATTCCGGTCAGCAGGTCGCCGCACCCACCGCCGGGTCGCGCACCTCCACCGCAGCAAGCCCCAAACCGACTGCCTCCCCGACGTATTCGCCCACCGTGCCCACCGCGACCCAGGCCGCCGAGAAGCCGTCGCAACTGCAGACCGCCGACGGGTTGGCCGCGCTGCTGGACACCATCCGCGCGAAATTCGCCGACACCATGGGCTTCCAGTTGGTGGTCTATCCCACCTACGCGATCCTGGACCGGGTCGATCCGACCAACTCGCACGTCGAGCACAGCTTCATGTACCGCGGCGACGGCTGGCAGGAGTGGGGTTCGGCGACCAGCACCAGTTCGTTCGACGTGCTCGCCGACCTCGGCGCCATCAACGTGCCGGGGGTGGCCGCCACGCTGGCCGACGCGCCCCAGAAACTCGGCGCCCCGGACGGCAGCGGGGTGTATCTGATCGTGGAAGGCACCGGGGCGAGCGAAGCGACGGGGGCTGGTACAGGGGGCGGATTGGAGCTCGCCGTCCATTCGACGGCACCGGGTACCGGTTTCATGCAGGTCAATCCCGACGGCAGCATCAAGCAGGTCTTCCCGCCGTAAACCTCAGCCGGCAGGGCAGGTGCCGGCCGCCTCGCGCAGCACGGCGGCCGACGGCGCATCCACCGGCAGTCGGTAACCGCGCAGCACCGCGGCGAACTGCACCGCGTACTGACACCAGAAGGCGTGGTTGGGCGGCATCCACCGGGCGGGCTCGGCGTCACCCTTGTCCTGATTAGCTTGTCCCGCAACGGCTATCAGGTTGGCCGGGTCGTTGGCGAAGCGCAGCCGCTGCGCCTGCGGCCAGTCCCGGGCGCCCAGGTCCCAGGCCAATGCCAGCGGGACGATGTGGTCGATCTGCACCGCCGCACCGATCTGGTTCCCGCGGACGAACGCGACGGTGGCATCGGTGTACGGGTCGTGCAGCACCCCGGTGGCCACCGCCGTCGGGCAGCGGGTGATCGCGACGTAGGTCTTGTCGACCAGGTCGCGATCGAGGATGTCGTTGCGGGTGTCGCACCCGTTGTGGCCGCCGGGGGCGCCGTTGTCGTCATCCCAGGCGTCACCGAAGGCGGCCCGCCGGTAGTCGTGCCCGCGCACCCGGACCGGGATTTCCGGGATCCCGGCCAGCACGTCGACACCCGGAGCCACCGTGGGGATGTCGGCGCGCGCCAGGCGCTCACCGTCGGGCTGGGTGAGCACCTGCACGGCGACGACGACCGCCAGCACCACCCCCGCGGCCAGCGGCCCCCACCGCTTCACGACATGTCCAGGTACTGCACGCGTTCGGTGTCGGTGAACTGGGCGGCCAGCACGTCCAGCCCCGGTCGGCGCGGATTGGCCTCGTAGGCGCTCTGGCAGAATTCGCGTGCTTCTTCGATGAGCTGCCGGTGATCGGCCAGCGACAGGAAATGCAGGGTCATCCGCCTGCCGGATTGGCTGTAGCCCAGCACATCCCCCTCCCTGCGCTCCTGCAGGTCCAGATCGGCCAACGCGAAACCGTCCAGGGTGCCGGCCACGGCCCGCAGCCGCTCGCCGGCCTTGCTCGACTCGTGGGTGCGCGACACCAGCAGGCACAGGCTGGGATGCTCGCCGCGGCCGATCCGACCCCGCAGCTGGTGCAGCTGACTGATCCCGAACCGCTCGGCATCCATCACCACCATGACGGTGGAGTTGGGCACGTCGACCCCGACCTCGATGACGGTGGTGCACACCAGCACATCGATCTCGCCGGCCCGGAAGGCGCTCATCACGGCGTCCTTCTCCTCGGCGGGCAGCCGGCCGTGCATCAGACCGAGCCGCAGGTCCGACAGCGGGCCGCCGCGCAGGAAGTCGAGCAGCTGCAGCACCGTGATGGGCGGCGGGCCCTGTTCGTTGGCCGATTTCTCGGTCTCGTCGATGCGGGAGGCCACCACATACGCCTGCCGGCCGGCGGCCACCTCTTCGCGGATCCGGGCCCACACCCGGTCCAGCCAGGCCGGTTTGTCCTTGGTGAACACGGCATTGGTGACGATGGGCTGACGGCCCCGCGGCAGCTCCCGCAGCGTCGAGGTCTCCAGGTCACCGAACACCGTCAGCGCGATGGTCCGCGGGATCGGGGTGGCCGTCATGACCAACAGGTGCGGCGTGATGCCGCCGGTTGCCTTGGCCCGCAACCGGTCCCGCTGCTCCACCCCGAATCGATGCTGCTCGTCGACGACCACCAAGCCGAGCTGGTGGAATTCCACCGACTCCTGGATGAGCGCGTGCGTGCCGATGACGATACCCGCTGCGCCGGTGGCGATCTCGTCACGCACCTGACGCTTCTGTTGTGGCGACATCGATCCGGTGAGCAACGCCACCCGGGTGGCACCGTCGGGCGCGCCGAGCTCCCCCGCGGTGGCCAGCGGGCCGAGCACCGACCGCACGGACCGGGCGTGCTGGGCGGCCAGCACCTCGGTGGGCGCCAACAGTGCGCACTGAAAACCCGCATCCACCATCTGCATCATGGCCAGCACCGAGACGATGGTCTTGCCGGAACCGACCTCACCCTGCAGCATCCGGTTCATCGGCCGAGTACCCGCCAGGTCGGCGGAGATGACGTCGAGCACCTCCCGCTGCCCGGCGGTCAGCTCGAACGGCAGCTGCCGCAGCAGGGCCGCGGCCAGGCCGTCGTCGCGTCGCGGGGCGGCCGGGCCGGTCTCGCCCAGTTCGCTGTAGCGCCGCGACACCAGCGCCCATTGCAGGCCGACGGCTTCGTCGACCGCCAGCCGCTCCTGCGCCCGGGCCCGCTCCATCGAGTTCTGCGCCAGGTGAACAGCGCGCAACGCCTGATCTTCGGAGATCAGATTCCATTGCCGCACAATCTCTTCCGGAAGCACCTCGGGCACCGGGTCCAGCACGGCGAGCACCTGCCGCACACACCCGTACACGTCCCAGCTCTGCACCTTGGCGGTCGCCGGATAGATCGGGAAGAACTCCCGGTCGAAGGCGGCCAGCAGATCATCGGCGCCGGAGGTCTCGGCGATGGTCTTCAGTGATTTGGTACCGATGGTGCGGCCGCTCGGGGATTCGAGCACCAGGAACGCCGGATGGTCCAGTTGCACGGTCTGCCGGAAGAACTTGACCTCACCCGACATCATCAGCCGAGTGCCCTTCACCAGATCCTTCATCAGATAGTCGGCATTGAAGAAGGTGGCCGTCACCTCGGGCCTACGGTTGCCGAGGGTGACCCGCAGGTACATCCGCTGCCGCTTACCGGGTTGGCGGCGCATCGGTTTGGCCACCGTCTCGGTGATGACGTCGACCAGGGTGACGTGATCACCCTCCGCGAGTTCGAGGTCCTCACCCTCGCCGCTGACCGAGATGCCGTCGCTGTACTTGCGCGGGAAGTGCCGCAGCAGGTCGTTGACGGTCTGCAGACCGAACGCCTCCTCCAACTTGGCGGCGGCCTTCGCCCCCAGGACGTTGACCAAGCGATCTCCGAGCGCGACCACGCCTATTCCACTCCGATCAGCAGTGCGTCCCCGTCATGGCCGGTGCGATAACACGTCACCTCGATACCCAGATGCCGTTCGTGCACGTGTTTGCGGAGTTGGTCACCGACCGTGTCGTCGACACCCGCGGCCATCAGCACCGTCACCAGCTCGCCGCCGGACGCCAACAGCAGATCCACCAAACCCGATGCCGCAGTGGCGATATCGTGCGCGACGATCAGTACCTCGTCACCGGTGATGCCCAGTCCGTCGCCCGCCTTGCACGCCCCCGCCCACGTCAGCGCCGACTCGGCGGCCACCCGCACCGACCCGTGCCGGGTGGCGGCGGCGGCCCGCGCCATGGTGTAGCCGTCGTCGACGGTCTGGCGGCCGGCGTCGTGCACCGCCAGCGCGGCCAGCCCCTGCACCATGGACGCCGCCGGGACCGGGACCACGTCGATACCCCAGCCGGTCGCCGCGGTGCAGCCGGCGACCAGTTCCTCGGCGGCGATATAGCCGTTGGGCAACAGCATCACCTGCGCGGCATCCGCCTCGACCAGCGCCCGCAACAACTGCTGGGCGGTGATCGGGGTGGCACCGGCCCGCAGCACGCGGGCGCCCTCACCGGTGAACAACTCCGCCGCTCCGTCGCCGTCGACCACCGCGAGCACGGCACGGTCCCGGGTCCGGTGCGCGTGCGGGTGCGCCCCGGCCAGCGCGGTGATCTGGATCCGGCTCAACGACCCGACCGACAGGCCCGCCTCGACGGCGCCGCCCGCGTCGTCGGTGTGCACGTGTACCGAGAACCGCCCGGCGCCGGCGTCGCCGATGGCCACCGAATCACCGAGACCGTCCAGCAGCCCGCGCAGCCGTCCGGCGCCGTCCTGGCGGCAGTCGCTGAGCAGATACATGACCTCGAACTGCGGCGTGGCGGTAGTGGTCACCGCCTCGGCCTGACCGGCGGCCGGTTGGTAGCTCGGCCGTCGTGGCGCGGTACCGGTCAAGGTTGCCGTCATGGCGTCCAGCAGCACCAGCAGGCCACGCCCACCGGCGTCCACCACGCCGGCCTCGGCGAGCACGTCGAGTTGGTCGGTGGTCCGGGCCAGGGCGGTCGCGGCCGCCTCGGCCGCAGCACCCACCACTGACGAAACGTCGGCGCCCGCGCCGGCCTGCTGTTCGGCGGCGCCGGCCGCGGCCTGCAGCACCGACACGATGGTGCCGGGCACCGCTTCCCCCATGGATGCCACGACCAGCCCCTCGGCGCGGCGCAGGGCCTCGGCCAGCACCGGCCCGTCGATCTCGGTCACGCCGCGCCCGGAGGTGACCTCGGCCAGCGCCCGCAGGATCTGGGACAGGATCACCCCGGAATTGCCGCGCGCACCGTGCAGGGCACCTTCGGCGAGCGCGGCCGCCACCCCGGCCACCCCCGACGCGGCGTCGTCACCGGCGCGGTCATCGGCCCACACCACGGCCGAACGCATGGTGAACAGCATGTTGGTGCCGGTGTCGGAATCCGCCACCGGGAAGACGTTCAGGCGGTTGATCTCGTCGGTGTGGGTGATCAGGTGCCCGACGGCGTCGTGCGCCCAGCCGCGCAGGCCGGGAGCGTCGAGCCGAGCCCCCGAAATCTCGGACACATCACTCCTCACCTGACCGCACCGGACCGCGCCAGCCTAGCCACCGCGCCCGACAATCCGGTGCGCTGCTGCACAGGTTGTGGACCGTTTTGGTGATCCACCGACCCGGCCGGTATCCTGGTCAGGTTGTCGGGTCAGCTCGCGACGCCATTTGCGGCGCAGCATCCAGGCCCCCAAGTACTGATACGAGGAGTTCTAGGTATGGCTGCCGTGTGCGATATCTGCGCAAAGGGCCCCGGCTTCGGCAAGTCGGTGTCGCACTCTCACCGCCGGACCAGCCGTCGCTGGGATCCGAACATCCAGACCGTGCGCGCCGTCGCCCGCCCCGGCGGCAACAAGCAGCGCCTCAACGTCTGCACCTCCTGCCTCAAGGCGGGCAAGGTCACCCGCGGCTGATCTTCAGCCGTACGTCGTGCCGATAGGCCGGTGGACTTCGGTCCCCCGGCCTATTTGCGTCTGATCATCCCAGCATCCCCAGTCAGGGCAACCGCCAGTCGATCGGCTCGGCCCCCATCTTCTCCAGCAGTTCGTTGGTCCGGCTGAACGGCCGCGACCCGAAGAATCCGCGCGACGCCGACAGCGGCGACGGGTGCACCGACTCGATCACCGCGCAGCCGCCCTCGGCCAGCATCGGCTTCAGGGTGGCCGCATCGCGACCCCACAGCACCGCCACCAACGGCTGCGGTCGGGCCACCAGCGCCCGGATCGCCCGCTCGGTGACCGCCTCCCAGCCCTTGCCGCGGTGTGAGGCCGGGCTGCCCGGGCGCACCGTGAGCACCCTGTTGAGCAGCATCACCCCCCGCTGCGCCCACGGGGTCAGGTCACCGGTCGCCGGCACGGGGTAACCCAGGTCGGTGCTGTACTCGTTGAAGATGTTGCCCAGGCTGCGCGGCACCGGCCGGACGTCGGGCGCCACCGAGAAACTCAACCCGACGGCATGCCCCGGCGTCGGGTACGGATCCTGGCCGACGATCAGTACCCGCACCGCCTCGAACGGGAACGTGAAGGCCCGCAACACGTTCTCGCCGGCCGGCAGATAACGGTGCCCGGCCGCCAGCTCTTCGCGCAGGAACTCCCCCAGCCGCGCAACCTGGGGGGCCACCGGCTCGAGCGCACGCGCCCAGCCGGGCTCGACGAGGTCAGTCAGAGGGCGTGGTGTCACGAGCGCCAAAACTAGCGTGCCCGGTGCTCAGAACGACTGCCAGCCCGCGCTTCCCCGCCACGGCCGGCCGTCCAGCAGCACACCGGCCGGCCCGTCGAGCACCCGCCCGATGGTGCGCCAGCCCGGCGGCGGCGCTCCGGCGAAGGTCGCCACCAGGGCGTGGTCCTCACCACCGCCCAGCACCCAATCCCAGGCATCGGCACCCGCGGTGGCGGCCACCGGGGCCAGCACGTCGTGGTCGGGGCGCAGCAACTCGGCCGACAGGTCGATCAGCACCCCGGACGCGGCGGCGACATGACCGAGGTCGGCCGCCAGGCCGTCGGACACGTCGGTCATCGAACTGGCGCCGGCACGGGCCGCGGCGGGGCCCTGCCCGTACGGCGGGGTGGGCACCAGGTGACGACGCCGTAGGTCGCCGTATTCCCCGATCCCGTTGAGCCACAAGGTGTATCCCGCTGCCGAGCGGCCCAACTCGCCGGCCACCGCGACGATGTCGCCCGCGCGGGCGGTATCGCGGCGCACGGGTGCGCGGCCACCGAGGTCACCGAGCACCGTCACCGAGATCACCCACAGCGGTGCGCTCACCAGATCGCCGCCGACGATGCCGGCGCCGAATATCGCCGCCTCCGTCCACATCCCGTCGCTCAGCGCGATCGCGGCGGCCGCGGGCGTGTCCTTGGGCGCCCCGAACGCCACCACGAAGGCCGTCGCCGTGGCGCCCATCGCCTCGACATCGGCGGCGTTCTGCGCGATCGCCTTGCGGCCGATGTCGTGCGGGCTGGACCAGTCCAGCCGGAAATGCCGATCCTGCACCAGCATGTCGCTGGACACCGCCGTCCGGCCGTCGGCGGCCAGCACGACGGCGGCGTCGTCACCGGGGCCGAGCACGACGGTCGGTGGTTGCACCCGCCCCGCGGTGATCCGGTCGATGACGGTGAATTCCCCGAGCTGGGCGAGCGTGGGCTCGCTGTCCGTCATCTCACCTGCCTCCACCTCGAACAGTCACGCGACCTGCGGTACGTTTGGGCCCTGCGGCGCCGAGTCTATGTAGTGGAACGGAGGGCACACCCGGTGGTGGAGGCTTTCATGCTGATTCAAACCGAGGTGGGCCGCGCCGAGGTCGTTGCCAAACAACTGGCCGGGCTGCCCGGGGTGCGCTCGGCCGAGTACGTGACGGGCCCGTATGACGTGGTCGCCCGGATCGGCGCGGACTCCCTGACCGAACTGCACGACACCGTCGCCGCCGGCGTGCAGCAGGTCCCCGGGATCACCCGCACGCTGACCTGTCCGATCGCCGACGGGGCCGCCCCATAGAGTTGCGCAGGTGCCCGAGCCCGATACTCACGACGGTCCACCACGGGGCCTGATCATCGCGGCGGCCGGTGTCGCGCTGGCCGCGGTGATCGTGCTGCTGACCCTGGCGGCGATCCGGCAGAGCGATCCGGCGCCGCGCCCGGTCGCCATCGCCGGGGCGCCCGCGCCCGCCGCGAACAGCCCACAATGTGCGGCGCTGCTGGCCAGCCTGCCCGACCAGCTCGGTGACTACCGCCGCGCGGTGGCCGCCGAGCCGGTGCCTGCCGGTGCCGCGGCGTGGCAGCGCAGCGATCCGACCGCCGATCCGGTGATCCTGCGCTGCGGGCTGGACCGACCCGGCGGTTTCGTGGTCGGGGCGCCGCTGCAGGTGGTCGACGAGGTCAGTTGGTTCGAGGTCAAGGGCGACGGCGCGAGCACCTGGTTCGCCGTCGACCGGGGCATCTACGTGGCGCTCACACTGCCGCAGGGGTCGGGCCCCAGCCCGATTCAGGTGATGTCGCGGACCATCGCGCAGGTGATGCCGGCCCAACCGCTGTCGCCAGCGGCGCCCGCCTGAGGCACTATAGGAGAGATGCGACTCAGCAAACTCACGGCCGCCGCGGCGGGAAGTGCCGCCGTCGCCGCCGCCGTCTTGATGCAACCGTTGACCGACGACGGCCCGCTGCCCCACGCCACCGACGCGGTGGCGCTGATGTCTGGCACGCCGACCGCACCGTCGCCCGGCGTGGTCGCCGCCAAGGGCGCCGCGGCCGCCCGCTGGCAGAGCACCACCCAGAGCGCGCTGAAGCGGCTGAACATCGCGTTGGCCGACTTCCAGACCGCGATGGACGCCCAGGACTACCCGACCATGCGCGACGCGTGCGGCCGGATCGGCAGTGTCGGGCACTCGATCGAGAAGACGTTGCCGGCGCCGGTGGAGGACGTCACGGCGCCGATGAGTTCGGCGGCGGCCCGCTTCATCGAGGCCGGAACGCACTGCGACGCCCTGACCCCGGACGGGGATCGCGGCGCGCTCAACACCGTGGTGTCCACCGTCCAGTCCGGGATGGGCGACATCCGCACCGCTCAGGCCGCGCTCGCCGCGGCCAGCCCGAAGAACTAACGCAGGCCGGTGCCGCGGGCCACGGCCGTGTCCACCATCGCCGCCAGCAGCGTCGGATAGTCCACGCCGCTGGCCGCCCACATCCGCGGGTACATCGAGATGGTGGTGAAGCCGGGCATGGTGTTGATCTCGTTGATCACCGGGCCGTCGTCGGTGAGGAAGAAGTCCACTCGGGCCAGCCCCTGGCAGTCGATGGCCCGGAACGCCCGGATCGAGAGCTGCCGGATCTCCTCGGCGACGGCGTCGTCGACCTTGGCGGGCACGTCGAGCTCGGCGGCGTCCTCCAGATATTTGGTGGCGAAATCGTAGAAGCCGTCGTCGCGGCCGCGGACCCCGGCGACCCGGATCTCGCCGACCGTGCTGGCCTCGACGCGGCCGTCGGGAAACTCCAGCACGCCGCACTCCAGCTCGCGTCCCGGCACCGCCGCCTCGACGATCACCTTCGGGTCGTGTCGGCGGGCCTGCTCGATCGCGGCAGGCAACTGATCCCAGGCGGTCACCCGGCTGACGCCGATGGACGATCCACCACGGGCGGGTTTGACGAAGACCGGCAGGCCCAGGCGCTCACGGTCCTCCAGCTCCACCGTCGCGTGGTGGGCGCGCAACACCACCTGGTCCCCGATCGGCAGCCCCTCGGCGGCGAGCAGCTTCTTGGTGAACTCCTTGTCCATGCCCGCGGCGCTGGCCAGCACCCCGGCCCCGACATAGGGCACGCCGGCCAACTCGAGCAGTCCCTGGATGGTGCCGTCCTCCCCGTACGGGCCGTGCAGCACCGGGAACACCACGTCGACGGTGGCCAGCAGGTCGCCGGCGGCCTCGCCGAGCGAGAGCAGCTGACCGCTGCGGTGCGGATCGGCGGGCAGCGCCAGCGCGGTCCCGGAGGCACCGGTCACCTCGGGCAGCCGGCCGTCGGTGATGGCCAGGGTGTCCGGGCGCCCGTCGGTGAGCACCCAGGACCCTTCGGGCGTGATGCCCACGGCGACCACCTCGAACCGCTCCGGATCGAGATTGCGCAGGATGCTGCCTGCCGAAACACACGAGATCGCGTGCTCAGAGCTGCGTCCGCCGTAGACGACGGCGACGCGGATACGGGCACTCACAATCAGGAGACGTTACCGGCTGACGGCGCGACGAGGAGTCTCAGGCCAGTGCGCCCTCGATATCGGCGACGATGTCGTCGGTGTCCTCGATGCCCAGCGACAGCCGGGCAAACCCGTCGCCGACGGGGTCGCCCCACCGGGCCCGGCGGTCCACACAGGTGTGCAGACCGCCGAAACTGGTCGCGGCGACCAGCAGGGAGCTGCGTTCGACCAAGGCGTGCACGGCAGCGGCGTCGGCCAACTCCACGGCCACCAGACCGCCGAAGCGTTTCATCTGCTCGGCCGCGACCGGATACGACGGGTCCCCGGGCAGGCCGGGATAGCGCACCGACCGCACGGCCGGATGGTCGCGCAGCATCAGCGCCACCGCCGCGGCGTTGCGGCATTGCCGTTCGATCCGCAGCCCCGCGGTGCCCAGACTGCGCAGCACCAGCCACGCCTCGAAGGTGCCCAGGATCGGCCCGGCCAGCAGCCGGTCACGCTCCACCCGGGCCATGAGTTCCTCGTTGCAGCCGGCGACGTAGCCGGCCAGCAGGTCGCTGTGCCCGGACAGCGCCTTGGTGGCGCTGGCGACCACCAGGTCCGCGCCCAGGGACAGCGGCTGCAGCGCCAGTGGGGTGGCGGCCGTGTTGTCCACCACCAGGGTGGTGCCCTTGGACCGGCAGATGGTGGCCAGCCGGTGCAGGTCGACCACGTCCAGGGTCGGGTTCACCGGCGTCTCGGCCAGCACCACATCGGCGCCCGCGGCCGCCTCGCACATCTGCGCGGCCGTCGCTTCGATGACGGTAACCCCTTGCGGGGCAAGGTATTCCACGGCGTATCTACGCACCTGGTAATAGCCGTCGGCGGGCACCACCAGCGTCGCACCCGGCCGGGTCAGGACGCGCAGCACCGAGGTGATGGCCCCCATCCCCGAACCGTAGGTCAGCGCGGCGGACGCGCCCTCCAGTTCGGCCAGCGCCGACTCCAGCTGACGCCAGGTCGGATTCGACACCCGACCGTAGGTGTCCAAGTCCGCCGATTCATCGGCGGCCAGATGGTACGCCGACGCGGGCACCGGCGCGGGAGCGATGGGATCACCCGGAACGGCATGCGCGCCAACGGCCTTCACGCTCCGGGTGGAGTCCCCGTAACCGGTGCTCACCATGGCCCCTATTCCGGTTTGGTGCTGCGCCCGAGCAGCAGCATGACGGCTTCCTTGACCGACAACCCGCGGTGGCACACCTGGTGCACGGCATCGGTGAGCGGCATCTCGACGTCGTAACTGGACGCGAGCGCCAGCACCGACTGGCACGAGGTCACCCCCTCGGCGACGTGCCCCTCGGCGGCGTGCAGGGCCGAGTCCATCGAGCCGCCCAGGCCGAGACGCTCCCCGAACGACCGGTTACGCGACCGCGGCGAGGTGCACGTCGCGACCAGGTCCCCGACACCGGCCAGCCCGGCCAGGGTCGCCCCTTTGGCTCCCAACGCGATTCCCAGCCGCATGATCTCGGCCAGGCCGCGGGTGATGATGGCGGCCGAGGTGTTCTCCCCCAGTCCGACGCCCGCGGCCATCCCGCAGGCCAGCGCGATGACGTTCTTGCACGCGCCGCCGATTTCGGCGCCCACCACGTCGGCGTTGGTGTACGGCCGGAAGTACGGGGTGGAGAACGCCCGCTGCAGCGCCACCGCCCGGCCCGAATCGGTGCACGCGACCACGGTGGCCGCGGGTTGCTCGTCGGCCACCTCCTTGGCCAGGTTCGGCCCGGACACCACCGCCACCCGAGCTGGGTCGGCACCGGTGACCTGCACCACCACCTGGCTCATCCGCATCAGGGTGTCCAGCTCGATACCCTTCGCCAGGCTCACCAGCGTGGCATCGGCACCGATCAGGTGCTTCCACTGTTCGAGGTTGCCGCGCATGGTCTGCGACGGCACCCCGAGCAGCACGGTGCAGGCGCCGTCCAGCGCCTCCGCCGGATCGCTGGTCGCCCGGATGCGCTCGGGCAGCAGGGTGTCTTCGAGATAGAACGGGTTGCGGTGGGTCGCGTTGATCTCCTCGGCGAGCTCGGCCCGCCGGGTCCACAACGTGACACCGTTACCGGCATCGGCAAGCACCTTCGCCAGCGCCGTACCCCAGGCACCGGCACCCATCACCGCGGCTTCGACCACGCCTCACCCTAACGCGCCACGCTCTGCTGGCAGGATGGCAAGTGTGAGGCAGGGGCAGTCGGCGACGGGCGCACCCAGGGTGCTGCCACAGGTGGGCCTGGTGATCGCGGTCAAGCGGCTCAACGCCGCCAAGACCCGGCTCGCGCCGGTGCTGTCCGCGGCCACCCGTCAGCGTCTGGTGCTCGCCATGCTGACCGACACCATCGCCGCCGCGGCCGCCGCGCCGGCGGTGAGGTCGATCACCGTCGTCACTCCGGACCCCGCGGCGGCCGCGGCGGCCGTCGACCTGGGCGCCAGGGCGCTGACCGATCCGACGCCGGACGGCCACCCCAACCCCCTGAACAACGCCCTGATGGAAGCCGAAAGATCGCATGCCACAACGGATATCGTCGTGCTTCAGGGTGATCTTCCGGCGCTGCGGGCCGACGAGCTCTCCGATGCCATCGTCACCGCCGCACGCCACCGACGCAGTTTCGTCGGCGACCGGCACGGCACCGGCACCTCGGCACTGTTCGCGTTCGACTCCCCGCTGGATCCCCGCTTCGGCACGGATTCCGCACGCCGCCATACCGATTCGGGCGCGGTCGAACTCACCGGCGACTGGCCCGGCTTGCGCTGCGATATCGACACCCCGGATGATCTGGCGGCAGCCCTGCGGCTCGGCGTCGGCCCCGCAACCAGCCGGGTGGTCGGCAATCTCACCTGCACAGGGTGCGACGGGTAGACCCGTCCCGCCGCGATGCGCAATGATCGGTACATGACCGAAGCCGAGACGCGACCTGCCGATGCCGAGTGGACGTCACCCGAGAGCACTCCCGACGCACCTCCGGCGGCCACCTCGGCGTCGCCGGTGGACGCGTTGCCGGAAGATCGCTACCTCAATCGCGAGCTGAGCTGGCTGGACTTCAACGCCCGCGTGCTGGCACTGGCCGCCGACCCGTCGCTGCCTCTGCTGGAACGCGCCAAATTCCTCGCCATCTTCTCCTCGAATCTCGATGAGTTCTATATGGTTCGGGTCGCCGGGCTGAAGCGACGCGACGAGATGGGGTTGTCGGTGCGCTCGGCCGACGGCCTGTCCCCGCGCGAACAACTGCGGCGCATCGGTGAGCGCACCCAGCAGTTGGCGAGCAGGCACGCCCAGGTCTTCCTCGAATCGGTGCGGCCGGCCCTGGCCGAGCACGGCATCGTCATCGTCACTTGGAACGATCTCGACGAGCGCGAGCGCGAACGGCTGTCGACGTACTTCCACGAGCAGGTGTTCCCGGTGCTCACCCCGCTGGCGGTGGACCCGGCCCACCCGTTCCCCTTCGTCAGCGGCCTGAGCCTCAACCTCGCGATCACCGTCCGCCAGCCCGACGACGGCACCCAGCACTTCGCCCGAATCAAGGTGCCCGACAACGTCGACCGGTTCGTCGAACTGCCGGCCAGGCAATCCGAGGACGGCACGGCGGGACCGGTCCGGTTCCTACCGCTGGAGACGCTCATCGCGGTGTTCCTCCCGGTGTTGTTCCCCGGCTTGGAGATCGTCGAGCAGCACGCTTTCCGGATCACCCGCAACGCCGACTTCGAGGTGGCCGAGGATCGCGACGAGGACCTGCTGCAGGCGCTGGAGCGGGAGCTGGCGCGGCGCCGGTTCGGCTCGCCGGTGCGCCTCGAGGTCGCCGGCGACATGACCGAGAACATGCTCGAGCTGTTGTTGCGCGAACTCGACGTGCATCCCGGTGACGTCATCCAGGTACCGGGCCTGCTCGACTTGTCCTCGCTCTGGCAGATCTACGGTGTGGACCGGCCGGACTTGAAGGACCGCCCGTTCGTGCCCGCCACCCCACCGGCTTTCGGCGAGCGCGAAACCCCGAAGAGTATCTTCTCCACACTGCGCGACGGTGACGTGCTGGTGCACCACCCCTATGATTCGTTCTCCACCACCGTGCAGCGGTTCATCGAGCAGGCCGCCGCGGATCCGAACGTGCTGGCCATCAAGCAGACGCTGTACCGGACCTCCGGTGATTCGCCGATCGTCAACGCGTTGATCGACGCTGCCGAGGCCGGCAAGCAGGTGGTGGCGCTGGTGGAGATCAAGGCGCGTTTCGACGAACAGGCCAACATCAAGTGGGCCAGGACGCTGGAACAGGCCGGCGTGCACGTGGTGTACGGGCTGATCGGGTTGAAGACGCACTGCAAGACCGCACTGGTGGTGCGGCGCGAGGGCTCGACCATACGACGGTATTGCCATATCGGTACCGGCAACTACAACCCGAAAACCGCCCGCCTGTATGAGGATGTCGGCCTGCTGACCGCCTCACCGGAAGTCGGCGCCGACCTCACCGACCTGTTCAACTCGCTCACCGGCTACTCGCGCAAGGAGTCCTACCGCAACCTGTTGGTCGCGCCGTACGGCGTGCGCCGAGGCATCGTCGAACGGATCGAGCGTGAGATCGCCGCGACCCGCGACGGCGCGGAGGGCCGAATCCGGCTGAAGGCCAACGCGCTCGTCGACGAGCAGGTGATCGACGCGCTCTACCGCGCTTCCCAGGCCGGGGTGCGGGTCGAGGTGGTGGTGCGCGGGATCTGTGCGCTGAAGCCGGGAGTGCCCGGTTTCTCCGAGAACATCGTCGTCCGCTCGATCCTGGGCCGCTTCCTGGAGCACTCGCGAATTATTCACTTCAACGCCATCAACGAGTTCTGGATCGGCAGCGCCGACATGATGCATCGTAATCTCGACCGCCGCGTCGAGGTCATGGCTCAGGTGAAGGATTCCCGGCTGACAGCCCAGCTCGATGACATCTTCGAGTCCGCAATGGATCCGGCCACCCGGTGCTGGGAACTGCGGGCCGACGGTCACTGGACAGCTTTGCCACTCGAGGGCCAGACGGTACGCGATCACCAGGTGTCGATGATGGAACGCCATCGGCATCCGTGACGGCTCCACGCGCCGCTGCCGCCACACGACCGCATAGGAGTTGATGTGCCGAACACGGTGACCCGCCCCAGGACGATCTACGCGGCGGGCGCGGTGCTGTGGCGGGAGAACGGTTCCGGCGCGAACGGCGACAGTCCGATCACCGTCGCCGGCGGCGACAGTCCGATCACCGTCGCCGGCGGCGACAGTCCTATCGAGGTCGCCGTCGTGCACCGCCCCCGGTATGACGATTGGTCGCTGCCCAAGGGCAAGGTGGACCCTGGTGAGACCGAACCGGTCACCGCGGTGCGCGAGATCCTCGAGGAGACCGGGTACGCCTGTCAGCTGGGTCGCCGCCTCCCGGCGGTCAGCTATCCCGTCGACGCCGACATCAAGAAGGTGCGGTACTGGGCGGCGCGCACCATCGACGGCGAGTTCATCCCCAATGCCGAGGTGGACCAACTACTCTGGCTGCCGCCCGCGCGGGCGCTGGAGCACCTGCAATACCCCCATGACCGGAAGGTGCTGCGACGCTTCACCAAAGCACCCGCGCATACCAGCACGGTGCTCATCGTCCGGCACGGACTGGCCGGCAGGAGGTCCCGGTACAAGGGTGACGACCGGAAACGCCCACTGGACAAGCGGGGCCGGGCGCAGGCCGAATCACTTGTCGGGCAGTTGCTCGCGTTCGGTGCCGACCGGCTGTACGCGGCGCCGCGGACGCGCTGTCGGCAGACGCTCGAGCCGCTGGCCGAGGAGCTCGGCGTGCCGATCGTCGACGAACCGGCGCTGACCGAGGAGTCTTATATCGACCACCGCGGGCGGGGCCGTTCCCGTGTGCTCGAGATCGCCGGGGAAGCGGTCCAGGCCGGGGGCACGCCGGTGATCTGCACGCAGGGCAAGGTCATTCCGGATCTCATCGCGTGGTGGTGCGAACGCGACGGGGTGAAGCCGGACAAGTCGCGCAACCGCAAGGGCAGCACCTGGGTGTTGTCACTGGCGGGCGAGCGTCTGGTGGCCGCCGATCACATCGGCAGCCCGCTGGCCGTCACGGAGTAAACCCGCCGCAGTGAGCCCATAAGGCTGATCGCACGCGAATACGCCGTGGATCTTGCTGATCCACGGCGTATTCGTGTCGATATCGGGGTGTTCTACTTGCGACCGCGCTTGACGGGCGCTGCCTTCTTGGCCGGAGCCTTCTTGGCAGGAGCCTTGGTGGCGGCCTTCTTGGCGGGAGCCTTCGCGGCGACCTTCTTGGCCGGAGCCTTGGCGACAACCTTCTTGGCCGGGGCCTTGGTGGCCGGGGCCTTCTTGGCCGGAGCCTTCTTCGCCGGTGCGGCCTTGGTCGCAACGGTCTTCTTGGCCGGGGCCTTCTTGGCCGGAGCCTTGGTGGCCGGGGCCTTCTTGGCGGCGGCCTTGGTGGCCGGAGCCTTCTTGGCCGGAGCCTTCTTGGCCGGGGCGGCCTTCTTGGCGGCGGTGCGCTTTGCCGGGGCGGCGGCCACACCACGCTTCACGGCCGGACCATCGGCCGGGAGCTTTTGCGCGCCAGAAACAACCGCCTTGAACTGAGCACCGGGACGGAATGCCGGCACCGAGGTCGGCTTCACCTTGACGGTCTCACCGGTGCGCGGGTTGCGCGCAACGCGAGCGGCGCGACGACGCTGCTCGAAGACACCGAAGCCGGTGATGGTGACGCTCTCGCCCTTGTGCACAGCCCGCACAATCGTGTCGACGATGTTCTCAACCGCCGCAGTAGCCTGTCGACGATCGGTGTCCAACTTGGCTGTGAGTGCGTCGATGAGCTCTGCTTTGTTCATCCAAACCCTCCGAAGTCAGTGGTCCACTTTGGACCGACTAGAGGACACGGTAAACCCATGTGCTGCAGATTTCCAAGAGCCACGCGCAGTTTCAGGCATAGCTGAGGAACTTTTTTGGATTCGGTTGCCCCACTTGGGCGGTGGTACGGCCGTCCGAGAATGTGGTTGCCGGGCGGGATTTGGGCCCCCGGAAGGCCCGAAATCAGGCCGGCAAAGTGGTCGGCTTGAAGCTCGGACGGCGCTGCTCGAAAGCCGTGATTTCGTCCTGTTTCCGCAGCGTAAGGCCTATATCGTCGAGTCCTTCGAGCAGCCGCCAGGCGGTGTAGTCGTCAATCTTGAACGGCACCATGACCGTTCCAGCGGTGATATTCCGATCTTGAAGATTCACAGTGATTTCCAGACCCGGATTCTGCTCGATCAACTTCCACAGCAGTTCCACATCGTCATGTGTGACTTCCGCCGCCAACAGGCCCGCCTTGCCCGCATTGCCCCGGAAGATATCGGCGAATCGGGGCGAGATGACGACCCGGAAGCCGTAATCCATGAGGGCCCACACGGCGTGTTCGCGGGAGGATCCGGTGCCGAAATCGGGGCCGGCGACCAATACCGACCCTTTGTCGAAGGGCGCCAGATTGAGGATGAAGGACGGATCGGTCCGCCAGGCGGCGAATAATCCGTCCTCGAAACCGGTTCGGGTGACCCGCTTCAGATACACCGCCGGAATGATCTGATCGGTGTCCACATTGGACCGCCGCAGCGGGACGCCGATCCCGGTGTGAGTGGTGAAAGCTTGCATCAGGGTCTCCTTCTAGCGGGTCGGTGCGGGGGCCAGATCGGCGGGCGAGGACAGCGTGCCGCGCACCGCGGTGGCGGCGGCGACGGCCGGCGACACCAGATGGGTGCGCCCGCCCTTGCCCTGACGGCCTTCGAAATTCCGGTTGGACGTCGAGGCGCAGCGCTCCCCCGGCGCCAGCTGATCCGGGTTCATCCCCAGACACATCGAGCACCCGGCCTGCCGCCACTCGGCCCCCGCGGCGGTGAAGATCTCCCCCAGGCCTTCGGATTCGGCCTGCGCACGCACCCGCATCGAGCCGGGGACGACGAGCATCCGGACGCCGTCGGCGACCTTGCGGCCGTCGAGGATCTCGGCCACCACCCGCAGGTCCTCGATGCGGCCGTTGGTGCACGACCCGACGAACACCGCGTCCACGGCGATGTCCCGCATCGGGGTACCCGCTCGAAGGTCCATATATGCCAATGCCTTTTCCGCGGCCTGGCGCTCGTCGTCACCCGCCATCAATTCCGGGTCGGGCACGTTCGCCGACAACGGCACGCCCTGCCCGGGATTGGTGCCCCACGTGACGAACGGGCTCAGCGTGGCGGCGTCGATGTACACCTCGGTGTCGAATTCGGCGCCCTCGTCGGTGCGTAACCGGCTCCAGGCCGCCACCGCCGCGTCCCAGTCGGCACCGGTCGGCGCGTGCGGCCGGCCCTTGAGGAATTCGTAGGTGGTCTCGTCGGGAGCCACCATCCCGGCCCGGGCGCCGGCCTCGATGCTCATGTTGCAGATCGTCATGCGGCCCTCCATCGACAGCGATTCGATGGCACTGCCCCGGTATTCGATGACGTGCCCCTGCCCGCCGCCGGTACCGATCTTGGCGATGACCGCCAGGATGATGTCCTTGGCGCTGACGCCGGGGGGCAGCACACCGTCGACATTGACCGCCATGGTTTTGAACGGCTTGAGCGGAAGCGTCTGGGTGGCCAGCACATGTTCGACCTCGGAGGTGCCGATACCCATGGCGATCGCCCCGAATGCGCCGTGGGTGGAGGTGTGGCTGTCCCCGCACACCACCGTCATGCCCGGCTGGGTCAGACCCAGCTGCGGACCGATGATGTGCACGATGCCCTGCTCGGCATCGCCCATCGGATGCAAGCGGATACCGAATTCCTCGCAGTTGCGCCGCAGCGTCTCCACCTGAGTGCGCGACACCGGATCGGCGATCGGCTTGTCGATGTCGATGGTCGGCACGTTGTGGTCCTCGGTGGCGATCGTCAGATCGGGCCGGCGCACCGGCCGACCGGCCAGCCGCAGACCGTCGAACGCCTGCGGGCTGGTGACCTCGTGCACCAGATGCAGATCGATATAGATGAGGTCGGGTTCCTTGGTGGCCCCGGCACCCCCGCCGCGCACCACAACGTGGTCGTCCCACACCTTTTCGGCCAGGGTCTTCGGCTTCTGGCTTTGCTCCATGACTGTCTCGATTCGTGTCGGGGCGTCCGGACGTGACGGGCTGGCAATCTCACGATACGGAACGCTAGTATCTCCCTATGAGACAGGATAGCGGCATCGGCGTCCTCGACAAAGCCGTGGGTGTCCTGCACACGGTGGCCGAATCGCCCTGCGGTCTGGCCGAACTGTGCGAACGGACCGGGCTTCCGCGGGCCACCGCGCACCGGCTCGCCGCCGGGCTGGAAGTGCACCGGCTGCTGGCCCGCGACCCGGAGGGCCGCTGGCGGCTGGGCCCCGCGCTGACCGAACTCGCCGGCCACGTCAACGATCCCCTCGTGGCCGCCGGTGCGGCGATCCTGCCACGGCTGCGCGAAATCACCGGCGAGAGCGTGCAGCTGTACCGGCGGGAGGGCACCGCCCGGGTGTGTGTGGCCGCGCTGGAACCGCCCGCCGGACTGCGCGACACCGTCCCGGTCGGCACCCGGTTGCCGATGACCGCCGGATCCGGAGCCAAAGTCCTGCTGGCGTTCAGCGATGCGGCCACCCAACAGGCGGTGCTGCCGTCGGCGAAATTCACCGAACGCACGCTGGCCGAGGTCCGCAAACGCGGATGGGCGCAGAGCGCCGCCGAACGCGAACCCGGGGTGGCCAGTGTGTCGGCGCCGGTGCGCGACGCCCGCGGCACGGTGATCGCCGCGGTGTCGGTGTCCGGACCGATCGACCGGATGGGGCGCCGCCCCGGAGCCCGCTGGGCCGCCGATCTGCTGGCCGCATCCGAGGCGCTGACCCGCAGACTGTGAGCCGCGACCGCGCAGATGCGGCCAGTTCCGCGACTGGGCCTAGCAAACACAGCAAATGGCTCTATCCTTCTGGGTGAATCGGCCGACACGTCGGCCCGGAGGAGGAACCACGGCGACGCAGTCCCCCCAATGGCTCGCCACCGCGCGGATGTTGCGGAGGGCGGGCTTCGGCACGTCCGGCCGCCAGGTGGATGCCGTGGTGGGCCAGGACTGGTCGGTCTATCTGGACAAGGCGCTGAACATGAATCCGGACGCCGACCCGGGGGCGGTCGCCACCCCGATGCCGGCCCCGGTCACACCGCCGCTGCCGCCGGACAACGCCAACCAGCAGGTCCGTACCCAGTTCATCAGCGGGCTGTACGGGCAAATGCAGGAACTCTCGGCCTGGTGGCTGCGCCGGATGGCCGCCGTGCAGCAGCCCGTCCACGAGAAATTGACGTTGGTGTGGCACAACCACTTCGCCACGTCGGCGGAGAAGGTGGTGGCCGCCGAGCTGATGGCCGCCCAGAATCAGAAGTTGCGCACCTTGGCCCTCGGCGACTTCCGGGTGCTCGCCTACGCGATGCTGACCGACGCCGCGATGGCGCAGTGGCTCGACGCCGTGCGCAACACCAAGGCGGCCCCGAACGAGAACCTGTCCCGCGAATTCATGGAGCTGTTCACGTTGGGGCACAACAACGGTTACACCGAAACCGACGTCCGCGAAGGCGCCAGGGCACTGACCGGACGGTATGTCGCACCGGGCGCGACGACGATCGTCGCACCGGAGAATCACGACACCTCACCCAAGACGGTGCTCGGTGTCACCGGTAACCACGACGACAGGGCGTTCTGCGATATCGTGCTGGGCCAGCCCGGCTCGGCGGGTTTCATCGCCGGAAAGTTGTGGCGGCTGCTGGCCTCGGATTCCCCCGCGACGCCGGACACCCTCACCCGGTTGGTCGCCGCGTACGGACCCGACCGGAATCTGAAGGCACTGACCAAAGCCATCTTCCTCGACCCGGCCTTCACCGCCGCGGCGGGCAGCATGGTGACTCCGCCGGTCGAATGGTTGATGGGTGTCGTCCGCGCGCTCGCGGTCCCGCTGGACGGCCCCGACACCATCGCCGGCTGCAGTGCGGTGCTGACCGTGATGGGCCAACGCCCCTTCTATCCCTACGATGTCGGCGGCTGGCCCCGCGGCCGGGCCTGGTTGTCCACCACCAGCACGGCCGCGCGCGTATGGGCGGCCAACAAATTCGTCCCGGTGGGCGACATCTCGGTCGTGCAGGACGCCGGCGTGGCCGATCGCGTCGACGCGGCCGGATACCTCCTCGGCATCGGCGCCTGGTCGGACAGCACGGCCGCCGCCCTCAAACCGCTGGCCGGCAATCCGGTCCGGCTGGTCATCGCCGCGGTCAACACCCCCGAATACCTGACGTCCTAGCGAGATACACCCATGCCCCAGATGAACCGACGCAATTTCCTGATCGCCAGTGTGGGGGCCGCGGGTCTGCTGTCGGGCGCGGCCGTCACGCTTCCCCAGCTGCTGCACCACGGGCAGCAGCGCCCACTGGCCACCGACGCCGGCATCCTGGTGATCCTCACCCTCTACGGCGGCAACGACGGGATCAACACCGTGATCCCGGTCACCGACAACGCCTATCACGACGCGCGCCGCGATCTGGCGTTCGCACCGCACGAGGTGCTCGACCTCGACGGCCGGCTGGGGCTGAACCCGGCGCTGGCCGGGCTCAAGGACATCTGGGCGGACAACCAGCTGGCGATCGTCCGCGGCGTGGGCTATCCGAAACAGGACCGCAGCCACTTCCGCTCCATGGACATCTGGCAGACCGCCTCGCCGACCGCACCCGCGTCCTCGGGCTGGATCGGACGCTGGCTGGACAGCAGTGGCGACGATCCGCTGCGCGCGGTCAACGTGGGGTCGGTGCTGCCACCGCTGGCCGTCGGCGAGAAGCACGTCGCCGCAGGCCTTTCCGTGAGCATCCCGCAGGTCCCCGATGACGTGGCCGAGACCCTGGACGCGCTCAGCTCACCCGATCCCCGGGACTCACCGGCGATGGCCGCGGTCCGCAGCAACTACCAGGCCTACAAGACAACCGATTCGGCGTTCAGTGCGTTCACCGACAAACCGCTGCCCGATCCGACCATCACCGCGGGCCGGCAGCTGGCCGAGGACCTGGACCTGGTGGCCCAGTGTGTGAAGGCCGGTGTCCCGACGCGGGTGTACATGGTGACCCTCGGCGGCTTCGACACCCACGCCGACGAGCGGGGCGAGCACCAGCGGCTGCTCAAGGCTCTCGACGATGCGCTGGCCCCGTTCCTGCGCCAGATGGGACGCACCGCACACGGCCGCAATGTGGTGGTGATGGTCTACTCCGAGTTCGGCCGGCGGGTGGGGGCCAATGCGTCCCAGGGCACCGACCACGGCACCTCGGGCCCGGTGTTCATCGCCGGCCCGCGGGTCAAGGGTGGCTTCTACGGGGACGAGCCCAGCCTCACCGACCTGGACGACGGCGACCTGAAGACCACGACCGATTTTCGTGACATCTATTACGAGCTGCTGAGCGGGACACTGAATTCGGATCCCGAGCCGTCGGTCGGGGCGGGCCGCAAGCCCATCGGATTCCTCTGACCCCCGATACGACGAAAGTCCCGGGACTTCGCAGTCCCGGGACTTTCCCGTTGTACCCCCGATGGGATTCGAACCCACGCTACCGCCGTGAGAGGGCGGCGTCCTAGGCCGCTAGACGACGGGGGCTAGAACGTGATCCGGAGGGAAAGCATAGCTGACGAGCGGGTGCTGACCTAATCGCCGGACCGTACTGCATTGGCTGGGGTACCAGGACTCGAACCTAGAATGGCTGAACCAGAATCAGCTGTGTTGCCAATTACACCATACCCCAAGGGCTGCCTATCACCGCAGGTCACAGGCATTTTCGGTCCGAATCACGTGGTGGGGGTCCGCCCACCCGCGCTTTCCGGGCCGACGAGCAGACTACCAAAGATTTCGGAGTGCTTTTCACACCGGCCCGCCTAGGGCCGGTCTGCCCCGGCCCGCACCGCTCGCAACCTGGCCAGACTGCGCTCGGCGCCCAGCAGTTCCATCGATTCGAACAGCGGCGGGCTCACCGTCGCACCGGTGACGGCGACGCGGATCGGTCCGAACGCCTTCCTCGGCTTGAGCTCAAGACCGTCCAGCAGGGCCGCCTTGAGCGCGGTCTCGATGGCCGGGGCGGTCCACTCGGCCAGGCCCTGCAGGGCCGTCAGGGCGGCGTCCAGGACGGGCGCGGAGTCCGGGCCGAGTTCCTTGGCGGCCGCCTTGTCGTCGAGCACATAGGCGTCGTCGTTGAAGAACTTCAACAGCTCCCACGCGTCGCCGAGCACCACGATGCGGGTCTGGATCAGCGCGGCCGCCTCCGCGAAGGCGGCGTCGTCCAGGGTGGTGTCGTGCCCGTGCGCGCCCAGGTAGGCATCGAGGCGGGCGGTGAAGTCCTGCGGCGTGAGCGCGCGGATGTGCTCGGCGTTGATGGCGTCGGCCTTCTTCTGGTCGAAACGCGCCGGGTTGGAGTTGACGTCGACGACATCGAAGGCGGCGACCATCTCGTCGAGCCCGAAGACGTCGTGATCGTCGGCGATACCCCAGCCGAGCAGGGCCAGGTAGTTGAGCAACCCCTCCGGGATGAACCCGCGATCGCGGTGCAGGAACAGGTTCGACTGCGGGTCGCGCTTGGACAGCTTCTTGTTGCCCTCCCCCAGAACGCTTGGCAGATGGGCGAATTCGGGGACCCACTCGGCGATTCCGATCCGGATCAGCGCACGGTAGAGCGCGATCTGGCGCGGAGTGGACGGCATGATGTCCTCACCGCGCAACACATGGGTGATTCTCATCAGCGCGTCGTCGACAGGATTGACCAAGGTGTACAGCGGATCTCCGCTGGCCCGGGTGATCGCGAAATCCGGGACCGAGCCGGCCGGAAAGCTCACCGGTCCGCGAACCAGGTCGGTCCAGGAGAGGTCCTCATCGGGCATCCGCAACCGCAGCACGGGTTTACGCCCCTGCGCCGCGAACTCCGCCCGCTGCTCGTCGGTCAGGTCGCGGTCGAAGTTGTCATAGCCCAGTTTCGGGTTGCGGCCCGCCGCGATGTGCCGGGCCTCCACCTCTTCGGGGGTGGAGTACGCCTCGTACACCTCGCCGGCGGCCAGCAGTTGGGCGATCACGTCGCGGTAGATGTCGGCGCGCTGCGACTGGCGGTATGGGCCGTGCGGCCCACCGACCTCAACGCCCTCGTCCCAGTTCAGCCCGAGCCAGCGCAGCGCGTCCAGGATCGCGTCGTAGCTCTCCTGGCTGTCGCGGGCGGCGTCGGTGTCCTCGATGCGGAACACGAAGGTGCCGCCGGTGTGCCGGGCGTAGGCCCAGTTGAACAGCGCGGTGCGCACCAGGCCGACGTGCGGGTGGCCGGTCGGGGACGGACAGAAACGTACGCGCACAGCCATCGTCTATTTTCCTTTACGCACAACGGGATTGGTGAGGGTGCCGATGCCCTCGACGGTGATGCTCACGGTGTCGCCGTCCTCGATGGGGCCGACACCCTCTGGGGTTCCGGTGAGGATCAGGTCGCCGGGCAGCAGCGTCATCACGGCCGACACCCATTCCACGATCGCCCCGACGTCGTGCAGCAACAGCGCGGTGTTGCTGTCCTGACGCACCTGCCCGTTGACTTCGGTGCGCAGGTCCAGCCCGGACGGGTCGACGGCGGTCTCGATCCACGGGCCCACCGGGCAGAAGGTGTCGTGCCCCTTGGCCCGCATCCACTGGCCGTCCTTCTTCTGCTGATCGCGCGCCGAGACGTCGTTGGCGATGGTGTAGCCGAGGATGTAGTCGGCGGCCTTCGCCGCGGGCACGTCCTTGCACGGCCGTTCGATGACGGCGACCAGCTCGCCCTCGTGGTGCACCGGGTGGGCGTCGGCGGGCAGCTGGATGGGCACGTTGGGGCCGATGATGGCGGTGTTGGGCTTGAGGAAGATCACCGGATCCTCGGGCGGTTCGCCGCCCATCTCGCGGGCATGCGCGGCGTAGTTCTTGCCCATGCAGACCACCTTGCTGGCCAGGATCGGCGCGAGCAGCCGCACATCGGCCAGCGGCCAGCTGCGGCCGGTGAAAGTGGGGTTGCGCGACAGATACTGCTCGGCGATCTCACGGCACACCGCATCGGAGTTCGGGTCGCCTTCGATGACTACGAAGGCGACACCGTCGGGACTGGCGATTCGACCAAGACGCATTGGTCCAGCCTAGTGAGCGAACTGCGCCGCCAGAAAAGGGGTGGAGTCCGCCATCGACGCCAGCACCGTGCCCGAGTGGTCCTGGTCGGGATAGACCTTCAGCGTCACGTCCTGGCCGCTGGCCCGCAGCCGTTCGTCGAGCGCGATGGACAGCGTCGGCGGCACGTCGCGGTCACGCAGTCCCACGCCGAGGAAGATCGGCCGGTCATACCCGTCGGTGGGCGTGCCCAGGTAGGCGTCCAGCGCGTCGGCCAGCCCGGGCAGCGATGCCAGCGGCGCCCGGAAGAACCCGCTCGGCGTCATGCCGGCCAGGGCCTTGTCCAACGCCGGCTTGCACAGCGTCTCGGCTTGTTGCACGGCGCTGCGCCCGGCCGGGGTCAGCACGCCGTCGACACCGAGATCGGGGCGGGCGTCCCGAAACCCGGCCAGGATGTAGGCGGTGTAACTGTTGGCGGCCGGGCCCACGTTCGGGGGCAGCGTCATGTCGGGCCCGGCCTGTTTGACGATCGATTCCACATTGAACGGGGTGCCGGTGGCCACCACCCCGCGGTAGTCCAGCCCGGCGCCGCGGCTGAATTCGGTGGCCCAGCGGGCGCTGTTGACGGCGGCGCTGCCGCCCTGTGATTGGCCCACCAGCGCCCACTTCGGCGACAGCGGCAGGTCCAGCTGGTGCGCGGCGATCACCGATTCGACGACGCTGTGCGCGGTCGAGACGCTGTTGAGGTAGCTCATCAGCCCTGGCGTGCCCAGCCCGGCATAGTCGGAGCCCACCACCACGTACCCCTGGTCCAGCCAGTGCGACAGGTACTCGTTGTCGCGCTCGCTGCGCGGCAGCGCCGACGGTGTGCAGTCATCGCCGAGCCCGACGGTGCCGTGCGCCCAGGCGATCACCGGCCAGCCACCCTCGGGCGCCCGGCCGGCGGGCACGAATACCGCCGCGGTGCTAACCGCCGGTGAATCATGTTGGTCCACTGTAGAATACAGGATCCGGAAGGCCCGCGCGGCGTCCGGGACACTCAGGGCGGGGTTCAGCGGCACCGACGCGATCAGCTTGCCGGGCGCCGGGATCGGGGCGCCGAAGTTGCGGGCATCCAGGCCCGACCAGTCGGCCTGGGCCGCGTGCGCGATCGGTGTGGTGGCCGCGATCCCCAACGCCAGCACGAGGCCGGCCAGTCTGCGCAGGTTCACCGGTCCAGGCTATGACAGTTCCCACGTCTCTCATATTGTGGGATAATCGTTCAATATCATGGGAACGACGTGACACCATGACGGTATGACCACCACGACTATCGGCACCGCCCGTCGCTGGTCCATGCTGGTGATCGCGCTCACCGCGACCACCTGCGCCAACGTCTTCATCAACGGGGCCGCATTCCTCATCCCGACCTTGCACACCGAACGCGGGCTGGATTTGGCGCGGGCGGGCACCTTGTCGGCGATGCCGAGCCTGGGCATGGTGACGACGCTGATCCTGTGGGGCTATGTCGTCGACCGGTTCGGCGAACGCCTGGTGCTGACGCTGGGCTCGGCACTCACGGCGGCGGCCGCGTTCGCCGCGGCCTCGGTGCAGTCCCTGGTCGCGGTCGGCGCCTTCCTGTTGATCGGCGGAATGGCCGCGGCCAGCAGCAATTCCGCGAGCGGGCGACTGGTGGTGGGCTGGTTCCCGCCCGAACAACGCGGCCTGGTGATGGGCATCCGGCAGACCGCAACACCACTGGGCGTGGGGCTGGGCGCGCTGATCATTCCCCGGCTTGCCGAATCTCACGGTGTCGCAACGGCATTGCTGTTCCCCGCGATCGTGTGCGCGCTGGCCGCGGTCATGTGCCTGGCCGGGGTGATCGACCCGCCGCGGCCGCCGCGCGCCGAGGCCCCCGACGAGCACCTGGCCAACCCCTACCGCGGCTCGTCGGTGCTGTGGCGCATCCACGCCGTCTCGGTGCTGCTGGTGGTGCCGCAGTCGGTGGTCTGGACGTTCACCCTGGTGTGGTTGATGACCACCCGCGGATGGTCGGCGGCCTCGGCGGGGCTGTTGGTGACGCTCGCCCAGATCCTCGGTGCCGCAGGACGGATCGCCGCGGGGCGTTGGTCAGACGTGACGGGGTCGCGGCTGCGGCCGATCCGCACCATCGCCGCGGGCGCCGCGGCGTCGATGGCACTGCTGGCCGTCACCGACTGGCTGCACTCCCCCGTCAGCGTCGCCCTGGTGGTGATCGCCTCGGTGATCACGGTGTCCGACAACGGGTTGGCCTTCACCGCGATCGCCGAGATCGCGGGCCCGTTCTGGAGCGGCCGCGCGCTGGGCACCCAGAACACCAGTCAGCACCTGGCATCCGCCGCCGCCGCACCGTTGTTCGGCGCGCTGATCGGAGTGTTCGGCTACCCGGCGGCGTTCGCGGTGTGCGCGCTGTTCCCGGTGGTCGCCATCCCGGTGCTGCCCACCGATCCGCACGGCCCGAGTTAGGCGCTCATATCCCCGGTTTCGGGGATGCCGTCGGCCAGCGCGTAGCGCAGGTGCACGGTGCCCTTCGGACTGGCGGCCGGCGGCTGTAGCAGGGTGAGGTTCGCGGGCACTGCGCCGCCGTCGAACACCTTCTTGCCGGCGCCCAGCACGATCGGGTGCACCCAGAGATCCAACCGATCGAAGAGCTTCTCACGCAACAGGGTCTGCACCAGGTTGAGGCTGCCCACGACGCACACCCGGTCGTGCCGATCCCGGATCTCACGGACCGCGCCAACCAGATCCGGGCCCAGCTGCGTCGACCCCGCCCAGGACAGCTCGGGCGTGCCGCGCGAGGCCACGTATTTGGGGAGGCGGTTGAACAGCGTGCCGAAGGCGTCATCCTGGTGCGGCCAATACGCGGCGAAGATGTCGTAGGTGCGCCGGCCGAGGAGCAGCGCGTCGACACCCTGGTAGGCCGCGGCGATCTGCGCCCCGGTGACGTCGTCCACCAGCGGCGCCTGCCAGCCGCCGAAGGCGAACCCGTCCGGGTCCTCGTCGGGGCCGCCCGGTGCCTGCGCGACGAGATCGAGAGTGGCGAACAGTTCTATCTGGATGTGTCCCATGGTGATCAGACCCACACCGCCGCCGAAACTCATCGCGACCGCCAAACGGGCTATTGCACATGATGTTTCACCCTGTGTATGTGTCGACAATCACGGAGGGAGGTGTTGTCGAGCGCCCGCCGAACACGCAGAATCGAAGCAGTAAACATTGGAATTGTTCCAGTTTAGAAAGGCGTTCGAGATGCCGTTGCTCACCATCGGTGATCAATTCCCCGCGTACGATCTCACTGCCGTCATCGGCGGCGACCTGTCCAAGGTCGATGCCAAGCAGCCCGACGACTATTTCACCAAGGTCACCAGCGCCGACCATGCCGGCAAGTGGCGGATCGTGTTCTTCTGGCCGAAGGACTTCACCTTCGTCTGCCCCACCGAGATCGCGGCCTTCGGCAAGCTGAACGACGAGTTCGCCGATCGGGACGCCCAGGTGCTCGGGGTGTCGGTGGACAACGAGTTCGTGCACTTCCAGTGGCGGGCCCAGCACGAAGACCTCAAGAAGCTGCCGTTCCCGATGCTGTCGGACCTCAAGCGCGAACTGTCCACCGCGACAGGCGTACTGAACTCCGAGGGGGTGGCCGACCGGGCCACCTTCATCGTCGACCCGAACAACGAGGTCCAGTTCGTCTCCGTGACGGCGGGTTCGGTCGGACGCAATGTCGACGAGGTCCTGCGGGTGCTCGACGCCCTGCAGTCCGACGAACTGTGCGCCTGCAACTGGCGTAAGGGTGACCCCACCATCAACGCCGGCGAGCTGCTGGCCGAGGCGGTCTGAGCGTGAGCATCGAGCGAGAAGCGGAGCGGGATCGCGCATGAGTATCGACAACATCAAAGAGGCGCTGCCCGAGTACGCCAAGGACCTCAAGCTCAACCTCGGCAGCATCGCCCGCAGCACCGAGCTGTCCGAACAGCAGCTGTGGGGCGCCTTCGTCGCGACGGCCGCCGCCACCAAATCGCAGCGGCTGCTGCGGGAGATCTCCGAGGACGCGCTCGATGTGCTGTCCGAGGAGGCCTACCATGCGGCGCTGGGCGCGGCGGCGATCATGGGCATGAACAACGTGTTCTACCGCACCAAGGGCCAGCTCGACGGGCGCTACGACGATCTGCGCGCCGGCTTGCGGATGAACATCATCGCCAATCCCGGTGTCGCCAAAGAGGATTTCGAGCTGTGGTCGCTGGCCGTCTCGGCGATCAACGGTTGCGGGCACTGCCTGGCCGCGCACGAGACCGTGCTGCGCGACGCCGGGGTGGACCGGACCGTCATCTTCGAGGCGATCCGGCTGGCCGCCATCGTGTCCGGGGTGGCGCAGGCGCTCTCGACGGCCGACGCGCTCGCGGCGGTCTGATCCGGGTCTAATCTGTGGGCTGCTGGTCCTGCCGCTTGTCCGGCAGGACCAGCAGCGCCGCGACCAGGAAGCACAACGCCCCGACGAACGTACCGAGATTGGCCAGCGGCGCGTCGACCGTCGCCCCGGCCCTGGTGACGAACGCGGCCAGCGCCGACACTCCGAAGGCCACGCAGCCCGCCAGGTTGATCCATTCGGCTTGCCAGTCAACCGATCTGGGCGCCCACCACCCGACGACCACGACGCCGAGCACCCCTGAGATCAGGAAGGCCGTCGACCCGGTGGCATCCGGGGCCCAGACGTAGCGCCGTTCCCCGAGCACCGTGTGCGCCCACACCGCGGCCCCCGTGCTGACGTTGAACAGTACGGTGCCGGCGAACTGCACGGCCGACGACCACCACGGCACGCCCCGGCCGGACAGCCGCAGCTGCATCCAGGCCGCGCTGGTGAAGAACCACGACCCGACGAAGCACAACGCGTTCGCCGCCCCGGAGCCGGCCAGCGCCGAGAATCCCGGTACGGTCGCCGTGGCGAAAAAGGCCGATCCGGTGGCGAACAGCCAGCATTGCCGGCGCAGCGTCGCGACGGCGCCCACCGCAGCTACAGCAGCGCGAGGATCCGGTCGCCGACCGCACCGGTCGACAGCTTGGCGTCGCCGCGGGTCGCCAGGTGCTCGGCGACCGCCTTGTCCACCCGGGCCGCCGCGTCGTCCTGTCCCACATGGGCCAGCAGCAGCGCCACGCTCATCACCGCGGCGGTCGGATCGGCGATGCCCTGCCCGGCGATATCGGGCGCACTACCGTGCACCGGCTCGAACATCGACGGATTGGTCCGGGTGGCGTCGATATTGCCGCTGGCGGCCAGCCCGATGCCGCCGCACACCGCGGCCGACAGGTCGGTGATGATGTCGCCGAACAGGTTGTCGGTGACGATGACGTCGAACCGGCCCGGGTCGGTGACCATGTGGATGGTGGCCGCGTCGATGTGCTGATAGGCCACCTCGACGTCGGGGTACTCCTTGCCGACCTCGGCGACGATCCGCGACCACAGGCCGCCGGCGAAGGTCAGCACGTTGGTCTTGTGCACCAGTGTCAGGTGCTTGCGCCGGGACTGGGCGCGCGCGAACGCATCCCGCACCACCCGCTCCACGCCGAACGCCGTGTTCACGCTGACCTCGGTGGCCACCTCATGCGGGGTGCCGACGCGCAGCGCGCCGCCGTTTCCGGTGTAGGGGCCCTCGGTGCCCTCGCGCACGACGACGAAGTCGATGCCGGTCACCCCCGACAGCGGGCTGGTGACACCCGGATACAGCCGGCCCGGCCGCAGATTGACGTGATGATCAAGGGCGAAGCGCAGTTTCAGCAGCAGCCCGCGCTCCAGCACGCCGCTGGGCACCGACGGATCGCCGATGGCGCCGAGCAGGATGGCGTCGTAGCCGCGCAGTTCCTCGATGGTCTGCTCGTTCAGCAGTTCACCGGTGGCGTGGTAGCGCCGGGCACCCAGGTCGTACTCGGTGCGTTCGACGCCGGGCAGCACGGCGTCGAGCACCCGCAGCGCCTCGGCGATGACCTCGGGACCGATGCCGTCGCCGGCGATGACAGCTAACTTCACGACAGGTCAACCACTTCCAGTGTGGTGGCGCCGACCGCTTCGGCGATGGCGGCGCGCACGTTCTCGGGGACATCGGTATCCAGGCGCAGCATGACGGTGGCGCTGTCGCCGCTGGCGTCCTGGCTCATCTGGGCGGCCAGGATGTTCACGTTCGCCCCGCCGAGCAGGGTGCCGATCTTGCCGAGCGCACCCGGCTGGTCGGTGTAGTTGACCACCAGGTTGTAACCCTCGGCGCGCAGATCCAGGTTGCGGCCGTTGATCTGGACGATCTTCTGCACCAGCTGCGGGCCCGACAGGGTGCCCGCCACGTTCAGCGAACCGCCGTCGGCGTAGACCGCGCGCACGTCGACGACGCTGCGGTGATTGGGACTCTCACTGGCGGTGGTGATCTCGGCGGTGACGCCGCGGTCCTTGGCCAGCGCGGGGGCGTTGACGAAGGTCACCTGCTCGTCGACCACGGCCGAGAACAAGCCCCGCAATGCCGAGAGCTTCAGGATGCCAACATCTTCTGTGCCGCCCGCAGCCAGCTCGCCGCGCACCTGGACGGTCAGCGACACCGGGGCGGCGTCGGCCAGCGAGCCGACCAGCAGGCCGAGCTTGCGCACCAGATCCAGCCAGGGCGCCACCTCCTCGCCGACGGCTCCCCCGCCGACGTTGACGGCATCGGGCACGAACTCGCCGGCCAGGGCCAGCTTCACGCTGGCGGCCACGTCGGTGCCCGCGCGGTCCTGCGCCTCGGCGGTGGACGCACCCAGGTGCGGGGTGACGACCACCTGCGGCAGCTCGAACAGCGGGCTGTCGGTGCACGGCTCGGTGGCGAACACGTCCAGGCCGGCGGCCCGCACGTGGCCGCTGGTGATCGCGTCGGCCAGCGCCTGCTCGTCGATCAGGCCGCCGCGGGCGGCGTTGACGATGATCACGCCGGGCTTGGTCTTGGCCAGGTTCTCCTTGCCGATCAGCCCGGCGGTCTCCTTGGTCTTGGGCAGGTGCACCGAGATGAAATCGGCGCGGCCCAGCAGCTCGTCGAGGCTCAGCAGCTCGATGCCGAGCTGAGCGGCGCGGGCCTGGGAGACGTACGGGTCATAGGCGACGATGTGGGCGCCGAACGCCGCCAGCCGCGCCGCGACCAGCTGGCCGATCCGGCCCAACCCGACCACGCCGACGGTCTTGCCGTAGATCTCGGTGCCCGAGAACGACGAGCGCTTCCAGGTGTGCTCGCGCAGCGTGGCGTCGGCGGCCGGGATCTGCCGCGCGGCCGACAGCAGCAGCGCCAGCGCGTGCTCGGCGGCGCTGTGGATGTTGGAGGTCGGCGCGTTGACGACGAGCACACCGCGGGCGGTGGCGGCGTCCACGTCGACGTTGTCCAGGCCCACCCCGGCGCGGGCCACGATCTTGAGCTTGGGCGCCGCGGCCAGCACTTCGGCGTCGACGGTGGTGGCCGACCGGACCAGCAGCGCGTCGGCGTCGGCGACCGCTTCCAGTAGCTTCGGGCGGTCCGGACCGTCCACCCAGCGGACCTCGACCTGGTCGCCGAGGGCGGCGACGGTCGATTCGGCGAGCTTGTCGGCGATCAGTACAACGGGAAGACTCACGCGGTCAGGATAGTGGGCGGCAATCTCGACGAAACACCGGGCGTTCCCCCAGGATGAGGTCATGGACGTCACCGTCGTCGGAAGCGGGCCCAACGGGCTGACCGCCGCCGTGATCCTGGCCCGCGCCGGATTGGCGGTGCGGGTCATCGAGGCCCAACCCACCCCGGGCGGCGGGGCGCGCACCCTGCCCGACCCCGAGTACCCCGACGTCCGCCACGACATCTGCTCGGCCGTGCATCCGCTGGCGCTGGCATCACCGTTCTTCGACGGCTACGACCTGCCCGCGCGCGGGGTGCGGCTGGCCGTCCCGGACATCTCCTATGCCAACCCGCTGCCCGGCCGGCCGGCCGCGATCGGGTATCGCGATATCGCCCACACCTGTGCCGAACTCGACGACGGCGGCTCGTGGCGGCGCCTGCTCGGCCCGCTGGTCGACGACGCCGACGCGGTGGTGCGGCTCATCCTCGGCGACAAGAGGTCGGTGCCACCGATGTCGGCCGCGCTGAAAGTCGGCCCGCGCCTGCTGGTGCAGGGCAGCCCGCTGTGGGGCGCCCTGCGTGGCGATGACGCCAGGGCGTTGTTCAGCGGTGTTGCGGCACATACCATTTCACAGATGCCGTCGCTGGTGTCCAGCGGTGCCGGCCTGATGCTGGCCACCCTCGGGCACGCGGTGGGCTGGCCGATCCCGGTCGGCGGATCACAGGCCGTCGTCGATGCGCTGCTGGCCGACCTGCTCGACCACGGCGGCGAGCTCGTGCTCGGCACCGAGGTGACCGCGGCGCCGGGCGGGGTGGTGCTCTACGACACCGCACCCACCGCCCTGCTGTCCATCTACGGTGACACCCTGCCGCCGGGCTATGCCCGGGCGCTGCGCCGCTACCGCTACGGCCCAGGGGTGGCCAAGGTCGACTTCGTGCTGTCGGGCGAGATCCCGTGGAGCGATCCACGTTTGGCGCACGCACCGACCTTGCATCTGGGCGGCGGCCGGGAAACGATGGCGCTGGCCGAGGCCGAGGTCGCGGCCGGCCGGCACGCCGAGTGGCCGATGGTGCTGGCGGCGCTACCGCACCTGGCCGACCCGGGCCGGGTCGACAGCGCGGGCCGCCGCCCGCTGTGGACGTATGCGCATGTGCCGCACGGCTCTTCACGGGACATGGCCGAGACGGTGACCGAGATCTTCGAGCGGTTCGCCCCCGGCTTCCGCGATGTCGTCGTCGCGGTGCGCAGCGTGCCGGCATCGCGGTTGGCCGACCACAACGCCAATCTGGTCGGCGGCGATATCGGGGTGGGCGGCAACAACATGGTCAGCGCGCTGACCGGCCCCACCCCTCGGCTGGACCCGTGGAGCACCCCGATCCCGAAGGCGTATCTGTGTTCATCGGCCACCCCGCCCGGCGGTGGCGTGCACGGGATGGCGGGGTACTACGCCGCCCGCACCGTGCTCAGAAGGGAGTTCGGGATCCGGAATCTGCCGGCCCTGGCCCCGTGAGTCTTTCCGGATTTGTGGGTATATCGGCTGGTATGAGCGACGACTTGCAGAGAGGCGACAAGGTGTCGTGGCGCAGCCACGGGACCACGGTGCCCGGCACGGTGGAGAAGAAGATCACCTCCGACACCGAGGCGGCCGGCCGTCAGGTCAGGGCGAGCTCGGACGATCCGCAGTACCTGGTGCGCAGCGACAAGTCCGGACGCGACGCCGTGCACAAACCCGAGGCGCTGAAGAAGCGGTCGTCATGACGAAGCTGGACGACGCGCACGCCCGCCCGGCCGGCGTCAGCGACGAGACCGTCGAGGCCGTGGGCAAAGTGTCCGAGGCGCTGGAGTACGTCGAGCGCGCGCGGGGCCATCTGTATTCGTTCCACCAGTTGATGGGCCACGCCGACCTGCTGCTCGGTGAGGCCGCCGATGCCCTGCGCGCCGCCGGGCACACCGAGGCCGCCGACCGGCTGAGCGAGGACATGATCGGCCGCAACGTCATCCGCGGCCGCTGGACGTTCCAAGTGGTCGAGGAATTCGACGACGACTACTGGCAGCGGTTCCGCGAGCACGAGAAGCGGGTCCGCGACGAGCTGATGGGCGGCCGGCGTCACGTGTTCGAGGCCGAGATGAAAGAGGACCGTCGCACCAAGGGTCGCGACGGGCACGAGGCCACCCCATAACGATTTGTGCACGTTCCGTACCGCCTGGCGTTACGGAACGTGCACAAATCGCGGGAAAACTAGGCAGTTTCGGTGATCGGCCGGTCGACCCAGCTCATCAGGTCGCGCAGCTTCTTGCCGGTGACCTCGATCGGGTGCTCGGCGTTGGCCTTGCGCAGACCCTCGAGCTCCTTGTTGCCACCCTCGACATTGGCCACCAGGCGCTTGACGAAGCTGCCGTCCTGGATGTCCTTGAGGATGCCGCGCATCCGCTCCTTGGTGTCGGCGTCGATGACACGCGGGCCGGAGATGTAGCCGCCGAACTCCGCGGTGTCGGACACCGAGTAGTTCATCCGGGCGATGCCGCCCTCGTAGATCAGGTCGACGATGAGCTTGAGCTCGTGCAGCACCTCGAAGTAGGCCATCTCGGGGGCGTAGCCGGCCTCGACCATGACCTCGAACCCGGTCTTGATGAGCTCCTCGGTGCCACCGCACAGCACGGCCTGCTCACCGAACAGGTCGGTCTCGGTCTCTTCCTTGAAGGTGGTCTTGATGACACCGGCACGACCGCCGCCGATGGCCGACGCGTAGGACAGCGCCAGCGCCTGGCCCTCGCCCTTGGGGTCCTGGTCGATCGCGATCAGGCACGGCACACCCTTGCCGTCGACGAACTGGCGGCGCACCAGGTGGCCGGGGCCCTTCGGCGCGACCATGCCGACGGTGACGTTGGCCGGCGGCTTGATCAGGCCGAAGTGGATGTTCAGGCCGTGCCCGAAGAACAGCGCGTTGCCGTCCTCCAGGTTGGGCTCGATGTCGTTGCGGAAGATCTCGGCCTGCGCGGTGTCGGGCGCCAGCAGCATGATCACGTCGGCCCACTTGGCCACCTCGGCCGGGGTGTCGACCTCCAGGCCCTGCTCCTCGACCTTGACGCGGGACTTCGAGCCCTCCTTCAGGCCCACCTTGACCTGCACACCCGAGTCACGCAGCGACAGCGAATGGGCATGGCCCTGGCTGCCGTAGCCGATCACCGCGACCTTGCGGCCCTGGATGATCGACAGATCCGCGTCGTCGTCGTAGAACAGTTCGATTGCCACTGACTTTTCCTTCTCTTGTCTCTTTTGTCGTTCGTTGAAGCTATTTGGCCGTACCGATGGCGCGCGGACTCAAGTTACTTGGCCGCGCCGATCGCGCGCGGACCGCGGGCCAGGGACACGATGCCGGACTGCACGATCTCACGGATCCCGTACGGTTCCAGCACCCGCAAAAACGCCTCCAGTTTGGCAGGGGTCCCGGTGGCCTCGATCGTCAGGGACTCGGTGGACACGTCCACCACCTTGGCACGGAACAGATTGACCGCCTCGATCACCTGGCTGCGGGTGGCCGGATCGGTGCGCACCTTGATCAGCGCCAGCTCGCGCGAGACCGACTGCTCCTCGTCCTGCTCGACGATCTTGATGACGTTGATCAGCTTGTTGAGCTGCTTGGTGACCTGCTCCAGCGGGAAGTCCTCGACCTCGACGACGATGGTCATCCGGGAAAGGTGCTTCTGCTCGGTGGCCCCGACGGCCAGGCTCTGGATGTTGAACCCGCGCCGCGAGAACAGCGACGCGACCCGGGCCAGGACGCCGGGTTTGTCCTCGACGAGGACGCTCAGGGTGTGGGTCGTGGCGCTCACGCGTGTCCCTCGTTTCCTTCGTCGTCGAACAGCGGCCGGATGCCGCGCGCGGCCTGGATCTCGTCGTTGCTGGTGCCGGCGGCGACCATCGGCCACACCTGGGCGTCGGCGCCGACGATGAAGTCGATGACCACCGGGCGGTCGTTGATGGCCCGCGCCTGGTTGATCACGTCTTCGACGTCTTCGGCGCGCTCACACCGCAATCCGACACAACCCAGCGCCTCGGCCAGCTTCACGAAATCCGGGATCCGGTGGCTGTGCGTCGACAGGTTCGTCTGGCTGTAGCGCTCCTCGTAGAACAGCGTCTGCCACTGCCGCACCATGCCGAGGTTGCCGTTGTTGATCAGCGCCACCTTGATGGGCGCGCCCTCGATGGCGCAGGTGGCCAGTTCCTGATTGGTCATCTGGAAGCAGCCGTCACCGTCGATCGCCCACACCTCGGCCTCCGGCCTGGCGAACTTGGCGCCCATGGCCGCCGGGATGGCGAAGCCCATGGTGCCCAGACCGCCGGAGTTCAGCCACGTCTTGGGGTTCTCGTACTTGACGAACTGGGCGGCCCACATCTGGTGCTGGCCCACACCCGCCACGTAGAGCGCCTCCGGACCGGCGATCTGGCCCAGTTTCTCGATGACGAACTCGGGGCTCAGGCTGCCGTCGCTCTGCGGGCCGTAGCTCAACGGGTAGGTCGCCTTGATGCTGGACAGGTACTCCCACCAGTTGTCCAGCTTCAGCGACGCCGCATTGACGCCATCGCGGCGCAGCACCTCCAGCAGGTCGGTGATGACGTTGCGGACATCGCCCACGATCGGCACGTCGGCGTGCCGGTTCTTACCGATCTCGGCCGGGTCGATATCGGCGTGGATGACCTTGGCGTCGGGAGCGAAGGATTCCAGCTTGCCGGTGACGCGGTCGTCGAAGCGGGTGCCCAGGGCGATCAGCAGATCGCTCTTCTGCAGCGCAGCCACCGCTGAGACCGACCCGTGCATGCCCGGCATGCCCATGTGCTGGGGGTGGCTGTCGGGGAACGCGCCGCGCGCCATCAGGGTGGTGACCACCGGGATGCCGGTCAGTTCGGCCAGGTCCATCAGTTCGGCGGTCGCCTCGCCGCGGATCACGCCGCCGCCGACATAGAGCACCGGCTTGCGGGCCTCGGCGATCAGCTTGGCGGCCTCGCGGACCTGCCGGCTGTGCGGCTTGGTGTTCGGCTTGTACCCGGGCAGGTCCATCACCGGCGGCCAGGAGAAGGTGCACTGGCCCTGCAGGATGTCCTTCGGGATGTCGACGAGCACCGCGCCGGGGCGGCCGGACTGGGCGATGTGGAACGCCTCGGCGATCACCCGCGGGATGTCGTCGCCGTCGCGCACCAGGAAGTTGTGCTTGGTGATCGGCATGGTCATGCCGGTGATATCGGCTTCCTGGAAGGCGTCGGTGCCGATCAGGCCGCGCCCGACCTGCCCGGTGATCGCGACGACCGGGATGGAGTCCATCTGCGCGTCGGCCAGCGGGGTGACCAGGTTCGTGGCGCCCGGCCCCGAGGTGGCCATCATCACACCGACCTTGCCGGTGGCGTGGGCGTACCCACTGGCGGCGTGCCCGGCGCCCTGCTCGTGCCGGACCAGCACGTGGCGCAGCTTCTGCGAGTCGTAGAGCGGGTCGTACACCGGCAGCACCGCCCCGCCGGGGATCCCGAAGATCACCTCGACGCCGATCTCCTCCAGGGAGCGAACAACCGACTGGGCGCCGGTAAGTTCAATGGGCGCAACATGTTTGGGCTGCGGTGCCGTCTTGGCGGGCGCCACATGTGCGTTCGCGCGCTGGGCGGATTCGGGGGGCCGCGTGGTGGGAGCGCTCACGGTGTCCTCTTCGTCTCGGGGGTGGGATTCATGACTGTTCGGTACTTGGGCAAGAAAAAACCCCCGTCAGCGGGAGCCGCTGTACGAGGGTTGGCGCGTCGATGCTGTGTGCTATGCCCGAGTGAGGGCTAGCGCGGCATCAACGCGCCAACCAAGTACTACGAGAATCTCGGGGGTCTGCATAACAACCGACGGTAGCCCGCGTACTGGTCAAAGGTCAAATTGCCCCAGCCGAACACCGATGCGTGACGGTGGGCCGACGACGCGGTGCGAAGATGGTGGGCGTGAGTTCCGCTCGTGCACAGACCGATGTCGTCATCCGCATCTCCCCGATGGCCCATTTCGGGGTGGGGTTCTTCACCCTGGGTCTGCTCGCCCTGATCTTCGCCTGGCCCGGTTACGCCGCGGTGCTGCTCGTCCTACCGATCCTGTTGTCAGCGGCCATCATTCGGTATCGCACGGTGGCCGACCGGGACCACGTCACCGCCCGCACGCTGCTGCACAGCCGCACGGTGGATTGGTCGCAGATCGACGGGCTGCGCTTCACCAGGAGTTCGTGGGCCAGGGCCCGGCTCACCGACGGCAGCGAACTGGTGCTGCCCGCGGTCACCTTCTCCACGCTGCCGTTGCTGACCGCCGCCAGCGGCGGCCGGGTGCCCAACCCGTACGAGTGACTAACCGATCGGATTGGCGCCGTTGAGCAGCACCCAGAAACCGACGCCGACCCCGACACCCAGCAGCAACGCCAGGAACGATCCGACGAACGGCCGACGGGCCCAGCCCCGGCCGGCGTCCAGCCCGTAGCGTCCCGGGCCGGTCAGGATCAGCGCCGCGGCCACCAGCACGAGGGTGACCTGATGCTCGTGCCCGGACGGCACGACGAAGCTGACGAAACTGTGATCGGGGCTCGCGGCGACCGACGCCAGCAGGGCGTTGATCAGGTAGGCGAGCGCGGCCGCGGCGGCCAGCGGGGTGAACAGCCCGAGCACCAGCAGCACGCCCGCACCGATCTGCGCACCGGCCGCGACGTAGGTGATCAGACCGGCGTGCTGGTAGCCGAGCTCGGTCAGCGACCCCTGGAATCCGCCCAGGCCCGCCCCGCCCCACCAGCCGAAAGCCTTCTGCAGACCGTGCACCACCAGCAGCGCCCCCAACCCGGCGCGCAGCAGGAGCAGGCCCAGGTCGGCGGTGCCGCGCCGACCCGCCGCGCGGATGCGCTGGTCGGCGTCGAGCGGTTCGATCTCGGTGGGAACCGCCGGGGCGACCGGAGCCGCCGCATAGGGATTCGGTGCCGCATAGGGCAACGGTTCCGGCTCACCGAGCAGCGGATAGCTCGGCTGGTCGGGTTTGGCGGTCCCGCTGGTGTCGTACCGCGGGATCGCCGTCGTCTCGAAATCGCCCCCGTACGTCGACGAGGGAAGGTCGTCTTCGGGGTCGACCAGCCGCGCCGACGCCGGCCGTTGCCAATCGGTCACGTCATGAGGTTCAGCGGTCACGATTGCCAGGGTAAGTGCAAGACACGCCGAGACTCGGGATTGGCGCGGTACAAATGCCCACGTATCCACACCGATGCACAGTCGTGACACTGCGCCGCGACGGGCCGGGGGTGGGCACCTTCATGGCGCGCCCGACGAAACCATCCGTAGTCTGGCCTGCATGAGAGAGGGCGGGCCGACGCTCACGGCGCTTCGCAGCGCCGCGGTGCTGTGCGCGGTGATGGTGGTGGGCGCCGGTTGCGCCCGGTTCGACGACGCCCAGTCGCAACCGTTCACCACCGAACCGCAGATGGAGGCCCCGCCCTCGTCGTCACCACCGCCGCCCCCGCCGCTGCCCGGCACGCCCTTCCCCAAGGCATGCCCGGCCCCCGGCGTCATGCAGGGCTGCCTGGAGAGCACCAGCGGCTTGATCATGCTCCCGGACAGCCAGTCGGCGCTGGTCGCCGAGCGCACGACGGGCGCGGTGAAGAACGTCTCGACCAAGGCCGAGCCGACGGTGAAGGTGGTCATCCCGGTCGACCCGTCCGGTGACGGCGGCCTGCTGGACATCGTGCTGTCCCCCACCTACTCGCAGGACCGGCTGATGTACGCCTACATCAGCACCCCGACCGACAACCGGGTGATCCGCATCGCCGACGGTGACGTGCCCAAGCCGCTGCTGACCGGCATCCCGAAGGGCGCCACCGGTAACGCCGGGTCGCTGATCTTCACCAGCCCGACCACGCTGGTGGTGCAGACCGGGGATGCGGGCAACCCGGCCCTGGCCAACGACCCGGCTTCGCTGGCGGGCAAGGTGCTGCGTATCGAGCAGCCGACCACCATCGACCAGGCCCCGCCGACCACCGCGCTGTCCGGGATGGGTGCGGCGGGCTCGATGTGCACCGACCCGGCCGACGGGTCGCTCTACATCACCGACCGGACCCCGACGGCCGACCGGCTGCAGAAGATCAGCAAGGACTCCAAGGTGTCCACGGTGTGGAGCTGGCCGGACAAGCCCGGGGTGGCCGGCTGCGCCGCGCTCGACGGCGCCGTGCTGGTCAACCTGGTGAACACCAAGCAGACGGTCGCGGTGCGGATGGCCCCGGACACCGGCGCGGTGACCGGCGAGCCCGAGGTGGTGCGCCAGGATCAGCACGGGCACGCCTGGGCGCTGGCGGTGTCCCCGGACGGCAACGTCTGGGGCGGCACCATCAACAAGACCTCCGGCGACGCCGAGAAGCTCGACGACGTGGTGTTCCCGCTGTTCCCGTCCGGTGGCGGCTTCCCGCGCAGCAACGCGGACAAGACCTAGCCACCGGCTGAACTAGCTACAAGCGGCGATCACCAGTTCGCGCACCCGCGCGGCGTCGGCCTGGCCCTTGGTGGCCTTCATCACCGCGCCGACGATGGCGCCGGCGGCCTGCACCTTGCCGCCGCGGATCTTCTCGGCGATATCGGGTTGAGCCTGCAGCGCGTCGTCGATGGCGGCCTGGATCAGCGAGTCGTCGCGCACCACCACCAGCCCGCGATCGGTCATCACCTGCTCGGGCTCGCCCTCACCGGCCAGCACACCCTCGACCACCTGGCGGGCCAACTTGTTGGACAGCTTCCCGTCGTCGACCAGTTTGACCACCGCGGCCACCTGCTCGGGCGTGATGGGCAGCGCGTCCAATTCGACGCCGCTCTCGTTGGCCTTCTGCACCAGGAAGTTGCCCCACCACGCGCGCGCTGCCTCGCTGGAGGCACCCTGGGCCACCGTCGCGGCCACCAGGTCGATCGCGCCGTTGTTCACCAGGTCGCGCATCACCTCGTCGGAGATACCCCATTCCTGCTGAATCCGCTTGCGCGCCAGCCACGGTAGTTCGGGGATGGTGGTACTCAGGCGCTGCACCAGCTCGGCACTGGGGGCCACCGGCTCCAGGTCCGGCTCCGGGAAGTACCGGTAATCCTGTGCGGTCTCCTTGCTGCGCCCGGCCGTGGTGTACCCGGCCTCGTGGAAATGCCGGGTCTCCTGCGTGACGGTGCCGCCCGAGGTCAGTACCGCCGCCTGCCTGCGCATCTCGTAGCGCACGGCCACCTCGACGCTCTTGAGCGAGTTGACGTTCTTCGTCTCGGTGCGGGTGCCGAACTCGTTGGCGCCCTTGGGTTTCAGGGACACGTTCGAGTCGCAGCGCATCGACCCCTGGTCCATCCGGACGTCGGAGACATCCAGGGCACGCAGCAGATCGCGCAGCGCGGTGACGTAGGCGCGCGCGATCTCGGGTGCCCGCTCGCCGGTGCCCTCGATGGGCTTGGTGACGATCTCGATCAGCGGCACCCCGGCCCGGTTGAAGTCGGCCAGCGAGGTGGTCGCCCCGGCGATCCGGCCGGTGTCGCTGCCCAGGTGGGTCAGCTTGCCGGTGTCCTCCTCCATGTGCGCGCGCTCGATCTCGACGCGGAAGGTGGTGCCGTCGTCCAGCGGGACGTCGAGGTAGCCGTTGACCGCGATGGGCTCGTCGTACTGGCTGATCTGGTAGTTCTTCGGCTGGTCCGGGTAGAAGTAGTTCTTCCTGGCGAACCGCCCCCACGGCGCGATGGCGCAGTTGAGCGCCAGCCCGATCCGGATCGCCGATTCGACGGCGGCCTCGTTGAGCACCGGCAGGGAGCCGGGCAGCCCCAGGCAGACCGGGCACACCTGGGTGTTGGGTGCGGCGCCGAACTCGTTGGCGCAGCCGCAGAACATCTTGGTGGCGGTCGACAGCTCGACGTGCACCTCCATGCCCATGACGGGGTCGAAGGCGGCGATGACCTCGTCGTAGTCCAGGAGCTCGGCGGTATCGACAGACATGGCGTCGATCCTAGTGGGAGGCCTGTCGGCCGAAAAACGCCCCGTCAGCCGAAGAATTCGGCGGCGTCGTCGTACCGGGACTGGGGCACCAGCTTGAGCTGGCGCACCGCGTCGGCCAGCGGAACCGTGCCGATGTCCTGACCGCGCAACGACACCATCATGCCGAACTCGCCGGCGTGCGCGGCATCGGCGGCGTTCACCCCGAACCGGGTGGCCAGCACCCGGTCATAGGCGGTCGGGGTGCCGCCGCGCTGCACGTGACCCAGGACGGTCACCCGCACGTCCTTCTTGATGCGCTTCTCCACCTCGAGGGCCAGTTGCTGGGCCACCCCGGTGAACTTCTCGTGGCCGAACTCGTCCATCCCGCCCTGGCGCAGCGACATGGTGCCCTCCGCCGGCTTGGCGCCCTCGGCGACCACGCAGATGAAATGCGAAGAGCCGTGCTGGAAACGCTTCTTGACCAGGCGGCACACCTCCTCGACGTCGAACGGCTGCTCGGGGATCAACGTCATGTGCGCGCCGCTGGCGATGCCCGCGTTCAGCGCGATCCAGCCGGCGTGCCGGCCCATCACCTCGACGAGCATGACGCGCTGATGCGATTCGGCGGTGCTGTGCAGCCTGTCGATGGCCTCGGTGGCGATCTGCAGCGCGGTGTCGTGGCCGAAGGTCACGTCGGTGCAGTCGATGTCGTTGTCGATGGTCTTGGGCACCCCGACCACCGGGACGTTCTCCTCGGAGAGCCAATGCGCCGCGGTCAGCGTGCCCTCGCCGCCGATCGGGATGAGCACGTCGATCCCGTTGTCCTCCAACGTCTGCTTGATCTGGTCCAGGCCGGCCCGCAGCGCGTCGGGATTGACCCGCGCGGTGCCCAGCATGGTGCCGCCCTTGGCCAGCAGCCGGTCGTTGCGGTCGTCGTTGGCCAACTGCACGCGGCGGTCCTCCAGCAGGCCGCGCCACCCGTCGAGGAAGCCGACCACCGAGGATCCGTAGCGCTGGTCGCAGGTCCGCACCACCGCCCTGATCACCGCATTCAGCCCGGGACAGTCACCACCACCAGTCAGCACGCCAATACGCATGGTGTAGATCCTGCCAGTTCCGTCCCGGCGGGGCGCACCGGCGCGGGATGTGCGGTCACCGCGCGAACGGCGACACCAGACCCGTCTCGTAGGCCAGCACCACAGCCTGTGCCCGATCCCGCAGACCCAGTTTCGAGAACACGTTCCCCACATGGGTTTTCACCGTCTCCTCGGAGACGAACAGTTCGGCGGCGATCTCGGAATTCGACATTCCGCGGGCCACCAGGTGCAGCACCTCGGTCTCGCGCGGGGTCAGCCGGGCCAGCTCGTCGGCGGATCGCCGCGGTGCGGTGGGGCGTGCTACCAGGTCGGCGATCATCCGCCGGGTGACCGACGGCGCGAGCAATGCCTCGCCCGCCGCGATCACCCGCACCGCCCGGATCAGCTCCTCGGCCGGGGCGTCCTTGAGCAGGAAGCCGCTGGCACCGGCGCGCAACGCGGCGTACACGTAGTCGTCGATGTCGAACGTGGTCAGCATCAGCACCTTCGACGACGTCTGCGCCAGGATCTCGCGCGCGGCGTCCAATCCGTTCAGGACGGGCATCCGGACGTCCAGCAGCACCACATCCGGGGCCAGGTCGCACACCGCGCCCACGGCCTCCCGGCCGTTGCCCGCATCGCCGAGCACCCGGATATCGGATTGCGCGGCCAGCAGCGCACCGAACCCCTGCCGGACCATGGGCTGGTCGTCGGCGATGAAGGTGGTGATCACCGGCGACCGCGGGCAGGTCGGATCAGACCGGGCATGGCGCCACCGTAGCCGGGACCGCCGGCAGATAGGACCAGACCACGAACTCGTCGTCATCGGCGTGCACCGCGACGATGCCGCCGACCGCGCCGGCACGCTCGCGCATGCCGGTGATGCCCAGCCCGGGTGAGGGTGCCGGCCACGGCGCCGTCGACGCCGGCCGGTTGCGGACCTCGATGCCCACCCCGTCCACGGTGATGCTCACCTCGGCCGCCACCGGCGAGCCGGGGGCGTGCCGGGCCGCGTTCGCCAGGCACTCCTGCACGATGCGGTACGCCGTCGCCCCGATCAGCTCGCCGACCAGCACCGTCGGCCCGTCGATCTGCCAGGTGAGCTGCACACCGGCCCGTTGGGTGGCGGCGAACAACTCGGGCAGATCGGTGATGGTCGGGGTGGGAGCCAGCTCGGCGACCTCGGTGTCACTGCGCAGCACCCCGAGCAGGCCGCGGATCTCGTTGAGTGCCTGCCGGCCGGTCGCGGCGATCGTCTCGAACTCCGCCTGCAGCCGCGGCGGCACGTCGGCGTGGCGGTACGGCGCGGTCTGCGCCGACACCACCACCAGCGACATGTGGTGCGCCACAACGTCATGCAGATCGCGGGCGATCCGGCTGCGCTCCTGCAACACGGTGCGGCGGGCGCGCTCCAACTCGCCCTCCTCCTCCAGTTGCGCCACCTTGCGGCGGGACAGCACCAGCCCGCGCACCAGCACCACGCCGAACACGATGGCCGTGACGCCGAATGCCCAGCCGGCATCGGCGTCGGCGGGCATGGCGATCAGGAACAGCAGCGCCGACGCGGCCCACACCTTGAGCACCGTCGGCAGCGAGCGGGTCCAGGCCACCGCGGCGATGAGCACCAGCAACTCGATGAGGTGCACCACCTGCCAGGGGTAGGTCCAGCCGGGCAGCCGGTCGAAGAACAGTGGTATCGCCGCCGCGGCGCCCGCCGAGATAGACCATCCGAGAAGGGGATTCGTTACGACGAGCAGCAGCGGCCAGGCGGCCAGCGCCGCCACGATGGGCGCCACCCCCGCGGGCACCTGGTGGGTCAGAAACAGCGTGGGCCAGGCGATCGCGTACATGATCGCACCGACGACCACCACCAACCAGGTGCTCCAGTGCCAGTGCCGCAGTCGGTTCACTCGGTTCATCGCCCAAATGTTAGGGCGATGAGACCCCGCCGCACTCCCCCTACGGGGTGATTTCCCGACCGGTTACAGGGCGCTCGGCAGCGCGCCCCGCGCGGCCTCGTACGCCGCACCGACCCGGTACAGCCGGTCGTCGGCCAGCGCGGGGGCCATGATCTGCAGGCCGACCGGCAGTCCGTCGTCGGCCGACAGGCCCGAGGGCACCGACATGCCGCAGTGCCCGGCCAGGTTCAGCGGCAGGGTGCACAGGTCGAACAGGTACATGGCCAGTGGATCGTCGACCTTCTCCCCCAGCCGGAACGCCGTCGACGGGGTGGCGGGGGTGGCCAGCACGTCGACGCTCTGATACGCCCGGTCCAGGTCGCGCGCGATCAGCGTGCGCACCTTCTGCGCCTGGTTGTAGTAGGCGTCGTAATAGCCCGCGGACAGCGCGTAGGTGCCGATCATGATGCGGCGCTTGACTTCCGGCCCGAACCCGGCGGCCCGGGTCAGCGCCATCACCTCTTCGGCGCTGTGCGTGCCGTCATCGCCCACCCGCAGCCCGTACCGCATGGCGTCGAAGCGGGCCAGGTTGCTCGACACCTCCGAGGGCAGGATCAGGTAGTAGGCCGCCAGCGCGTGGTCGAAGTTCGGGCAGTCCACCTCGATGACCTCGGCGCCCAGCGCGGTGAGCTGTTCGACCGCGGCGTTGAACGAGGCGAGCACCCCGGGCTGGTAGCCCTCCCCGCGCAGTTGCTTGACGACACCGACCCGCACGCCCGTCAGGTCGCCCGCCGCGCCGGCCTTGGCCGCGGCCACCACATCGGGCACCGGGGCGTCGAGCGAGGTCGAGTCGCGTGGGTCGTGCCCGGCGATCACCTGGTGCAGCAGCGCGGTGTCCAGCACGGTGCGCGCGCACGGCCCACCCTGGTCCAGCGACGAGGCGCAGGCGATCAGGCCGTAGCGGCTGACGGTGCCGTAGGTGGGTTTGACGCCCACGGTTGCGGTCAGCGCCGCCGGCTGCCGGATGGAGCCGCCGGTGTCGGTGCCGATCGCCAGCGGCGCCTGGAATGCGGCGAGCGCCGCGGCGCTGCCGCCACCGGAGCCGCCCGGCACCCGGTCGGTGTCCCACGGGTTGCGGGTGGGCCCGTACGCGGAGTTCTCGGTGGACGATCCCATCGCGAACTCGTCCATGTTGGTCTTGCCCAGGATCGGGATGCCGGCGGCGCGCAGCTTCGCGGTGACCGTCGCGTCGTAGGGCGACCGCCAGCCTTCCAGGATCTTGGACCCGGCGGTGGTCGGCGCGTCGATGGTGGTGAAGACATCCTTGAGGGCCAGCGGCACCCCGGCCAGCGGCGAGGGCAGCGTCTCACCGGCGGTCACCCGGCGGTCGACCTCGGCCGCCGCGGCCAGCGCCTCTTCGGCGCCGACGTGCAGGAACGCGTGATAGCGCTCGTCGGTGGCGGCGATCTGGTCCAGGTGCGCCTGGGTCACCTCGGTCGAGGACACCTCTTTGGCGGCGATGCGGGCGCCGAGGGTGGCGGCGTCCTGCCTGATGAGTTCGGTGGTCATTCGGGCTCTCCCAGGATGCGGGGCACCGCGAAGCGGCCGTCCTCGGCGCGCGGCGCCGCGGCCAGCGCCTGGTCCTGCGCCAAGCTCGGCACCAACTCGTCGGGGCGGGTGACGTTGACGCTCTTCAGCGGGTTGTCGGTGGCTTCGACGCCGGTGACGTCGACGGACTGGATGCGGCCGACGTGCGCCAGGATGGCGTCGAGCTGGCCGGCGAAGCTGTCCAGCTCGCCGTCGGTCAGGGCTAGACGGGCCAGCCGCGCCAGGTGGGCTACCTCGTCCCGGGAGATCTGTGACACGACAACGCAGCCTAGTCGCTGGGGCCGCGCTCCAGATTCGCCGCTCCCCGGAGGCTGTGACAAGGTGTTGGCCGTGCCGTCATATCTGCTGCGGGTCCAGCTGGAGGACCGACCGGGCAGCCTCGGCTCGCTGGCCGTCGCGCTCGGCTCGGTGGGCGCCGACATCCTGTCCCTCGACGTCGTCGAGCGCGGCGCGGGCTACGCGATCGACGATCTGGTGGTCGACCTGCCCGTCGGCTCGATGCCCGATGCGCTGATCACCGCCGCCGAGCACATCCAGGGTGTGTACGTCGACAGCATCCGGCCACACACCGGGTTGTTGGAGGCGCACCGCGAACTCGAGCTGATCGACCACATCGCGGCCGCCGGCGAGCGGGCCGACAAGCTGCGCGTGCTGGCCGACGAGGCGCCGAAAGTGCTTCGGGTGGGCTGGTGTTCGGTGCTGCGTCACACGGAGGCCGGGTTGCACACGGTCGTCGGCAGCCCCAGCGCACCCGAAACCCTGGCCGAGACCGCGCCCTGGCTGCCGATCGAGCACGCCGAGGTCCTGGACGGCACCGCCGCGTGGGTGCCCCAGGTGTGGCGTGACATCGACACCACGCTGGCGGCCGCGCCGCTGGGCGACCACCACACCGCGGTGCTGCTCGGCCGCCCGGGCGGACCGGCCTTCCGGCCGTCGGAGGTGGCCCGGCTGGGTTACCTGGCCGGGATCGTGGCCACCATCCTGCGCTGAGGTTCAGGCCCCGGCGGGCACCGGATAGCGGTCGTTGACGTCGGCGTTGCTGTCCTTGCGGGCGCAGTGGGCGCAACAGAAGATGGCCTCGGGTGTCTCGATGCCGTGCCCCAGGATCCGGCAGCCGCAGTGCGCGCACTCGGGCGCCACCTTGGCCGCCGCGCATTCGATGGAGTCGAAGGTTGCGCTGTTGTCCTCACCCCAGCTGACGGTGAAGGCCTTGTCGTAGTCGTTACCGCAGGTAGCGCAGATCGCCATGTCGAAATCCCCTCGTGTCGTGTCGACGATGGGGTAACCGCCGCGCGCGCACGACAAACCGTCAGTCGGCGTCGGGACCGTTCTCCAGCAGCGCGCGGAAGCCGTCCTCGTCGAGGATCGGCACCCCGAGTTCGACGGCCTTGTCGTACTTGGAGCCCGGGGCGTCACCGGCCACCACGTAGGCGGTCTTCTTGGACACCGAGCCGGCGGCCTTGCCGCCGCGGGCCAGGATGGCCTCCTTGGCCTCGTCCCGCGAGAAACCGGTCAGCGATCCGGTCACCACGATCGACAGCCCCTCCAGCGTCCGCTCCACACCGGCGTCGCGTTCGTCGGCCATCCGCACGCCCGCGGCGCGCCACTTCTCCACGATGGCCCGGTGCCAGTCGACGGTGAACCACTCCTTGACGGCGGCGGCGATGGTGGGGCCGACGCCTTCGACGCCGGCCAGCCGTTCCTCCGAGGCCGCCACGATGGCGTCGAGCTCGCCGAATTCACCGGCGAGGGCACGCGCGGCCGTCGGTCCGACATGGCGGATGGACAGCGCGACCAGCACCCGCCATAGCGGCTGGGATTTCGCCTTGCCGAGGTTGGCCAGCAACCGCTTGCCGTTGGCGGACAGTTCACCGGCCTTGGTGGTGAACAGGTCGGTGCGCAACAGATCTTCGGCGGTGAGGGTGAACAGGTCGCCCTCGTCGGCGATCACCCCGGCCTGCAGCAGCGCGATCGCCGCCTCGTAGCCCAGGCCCTCGATGTCGAAGGCGCCCCGGCCGGCGACGTGGAACACCCGCTCCCGTAGCTGCGCCGGGCAGCTGCGGGTGTTCGGGCAGCGGATGTCGGCGTCGCCCTCCTTGGCCGGCGCCAACGGGGTGCCACATTCGGGACACGTTGTGGGCATGACGAATTCGCGTTCGGTGCCGTCGCGCAGGTCGACCACCGGCGCCAGCACCTCGGGGATCACGTCACCGGCCTTGCGCAGCACCACGGTGTCGCCGATCAGCACACCCTTGCGTTTCACCTCCGAGGCGTTGTGCAGGGTGGCCAGCCCGACCGTCGAGCCGGCCACCTTGACCGGCTCCATATAGGCGAACGGGGTGACCCGGCCGGTGCGGCCGACATTGACCCGGATGTCGAGCAGCTTGGTGGTGACCTCCTCGGGCGGGTACTTGTAGGCCACCGCCCAGCGCGGCGCCCGGGAGGTGGAGCCGAGCCGGCGTTGCAGCGCCACGTCGTCGACTTTGACCACCAGACCGTCGATTTCGTGTTCGACGTCGTGGCGGTGCTCGCCCCAGTAGGTGATCCGTTCGGCCACCGCGGCGATGCCCTGCACCCGGGTGGTGTGGGTGGACACCGGCAGGCCCCAGGCTCCCAGCGCGCGGTAGGCGTCGTGCAGCGACGCGAACGTCACCCCCTCGACATGGCCGAGGCCGTGGCAGATCATCCGCAGCCGGCGCCGCGCGGTGACGGCCGGGTTCTTCTGCCGCAGTGACCCCGCGGCGCTGTTGCGCGGGTTGGCGAACGGTGCCTTGCCCTCGGCCACCAGGCCGGCGTTGAGGTCCTCGAAATCGGTGACCCGGAAGAACACCTCACCGCGCACCTCGAGCACGGCGGGCAGCGGGAATTCGTCGGAGGCGGTGAGCCGTTCGGGGATGTCGTCGATGGTGCGGGCGTTGAGGGTGACGTCCTCACCGGTGCGCCCGTCGCCGCGGGTGGCCGCGCGGATCAGCCTGCCGTCCCGGTAGACCAGCGCCAGCGCCACACCGTCGATCTTCAGCTCGCACAGATACTCGGTGTTCTCACCGGTTTCGGCGCTGATCCTGGCGGCCCAGGCCGACAGCTCGTCACTGTCGAAGACGTTGTCCAGGGACAACATCCGCTCCAGATGGTCGGCCGAGGCGAAGTCCGTGGCGAAGCCGGCGCCGCCGACCAACTGCGTCGGCGAGTCGGGGGTGCGCAGCTCCGGGTGCGCCTCCTCCAGCGCCTGCAGTTCGCGCAGCAGCGTGTCGAACTCGGCATCGGAGATGACGGGTGCGTCCTTGACGTAGTAGCGGAACTGGTGCCCGCGCACCTCCTCGGCGAGTTCCTGCCAGCGTCCACGCACCTCAGAGTCCGATGAGCTCACCTGTGTGAGGCTAGTCGAGGCCGCCGACACGATTTGCGGGTCGGCGTCGCCGGCGAACGTAGACTGCTTGCCGTGCCGCATCCCGTCATGTTCAGCGAGGACGATTTCGGGCTGGCCGAGGTGCGCGCCATCGCGCTGGACTTCCCCGAGGCGTTCGAGAAGGTGTCCTGGGGCCGGCCGGTGTTCTGCGCGCCGAAGATGTTCGCGATGTTCGGCGGCAACGTCAAAGGTGCCAGCGGGATGACGGCGTACCCGTCGTCGCTGCTGGTCAAGGTCGACGAGTCCGACCGCCGGGCGCTGGAGCAGGACCGCCGGTTCTTCTTCCCGGCCTACATGGGGCCGTTCGGCTGGCTCGGGTTGGACCTGACCGCGGGCCCGGTCGACTGGGGTGAGGTGCGCGAACTGGTCGACGCGTCGTTCCGGCTGATCGCCTCGAAGAAGCTGATCCGAGCGCTCGACGAGAAGGCTTGACTCATACCGGTTTATCGGCACCCAACGCCAGGAACGTCCGCAACCGGTCCAGCACCAAGTCCGGACGCTCCTCGATGATCCAGTGCCCGGCACCGGGCACCAGCTCGAGGTCGAAGTCCGAGCAGTGCTCGGGCAACACCCGCAGCAGTTCGGGGGTCAGCACCGAGTCCCCGGTGCCGTGCAGCCAGCGGACCGGGACGGTGACGTGGTGCTGGTCGTACTCGCCGCGGATCCAGCGGGACGCCTCGCGGGTCTGGAAGGTGCGGTACCACTTGGAGCCGGCAACGGCATAGGCCGGCCGGGCCATGCATGCCCGGTAGAACTCCATGTCCTCGGCGGGGGTGACGTAGTCACCGCCGACCCAGGAGCCCAGCAGCCGGAAGAAGCGCATCTTCGGGTCGGCGATCACCTTGGGCCCGATGACGGGCAACAGCATCGGGATCTGGTACCACATCCGCCAGATGTTGGCGAAGGCCGCGAGATCGCGTTTGAGCCACGGCACTGCGGTGTTGATCCCCATGAACGACGCCACCTTCTCGGGGTGACGCAGCATGAAGATGGTCGCGACGGGACCGCCCCAGTCATGGGCGACCAGGCGCACCGGACCGACGCCGAGGGCGTCCACCACCCCGGCCAGGTCGTCGGCCAGGTCGTTTTTGAAATAGTGGTCCCCCGCCGGGGTGGAACTCCACCCGGCACCGCGCAGGTCCGGGCACAGCACCCGGTATCCGTCGGCTGCCAACGGTTCGATATGGCGGCGCCATTCCCACCAGTTCTGCGGGAAGCCGTGCACCAGCATCACCGGCGGCCCGTCCGCGGGTCCGGCGTCGGCGACGTGGATCGTCACGCCGGCGCCGAGGTCGAGGTAGCGGTGCTGCACGCCGGGGAGTTCGGGCGGGTTGTCCATGGAGACAACGTACGCCATGACCTTCGGTATCCGGTACCACCGGTAACGAATTAGATGGGTCAGCGCACGACCAGGCCGGCGGCCGCCTTGGCGGCGCGCGCCTGCCGGTAGCCCAGCGCCGCGCCGGCCAGCGGGATGAGCAGCAATCCGGCCAGACCGAACCAGGACGTCCACGGCTGCCCCGGCCGGGTGTTGTCCCAGGCGTGCAGCGCGGACAGGTCCACCGGCGCGCTGGGACGCGTGGGCGGTTGCAGGATGCCCAGGGGTGCGGGCTGGGGTACCACGGCCACCGGCGGCGGGACCGCCACCGGCTGCGGCGCCGGCCCGGTCGGAATGTCCGGCGCGGGTTCGGGGTGGCGGCCGTTGCCGAACGTCACCTTGGGGGCGACGAAGGCCGGCGCCGTGGCGGGCGAGCGCGACCCGGAGGAACCGGCCGGCGGTTTGAGGGCGCCGGCGATCGACGGGGACCGGCCGGAGCCGACCACGGCCTGCGGCGCCCGGCTCACGGTGTCGGGGCGGGTCCGGCCGGGCGCACCGCCATTGCCGCCGCCACCGCCACGCTCGGCACGGGGGGCGTCGCGATCCTGCCCGACATGCCCCCCGGGATCTCCCGGCCGGGCGCCGGCGAGGGCCGTGGTTGTTCCGCCTGCCAGCAGGAACACCGAGAGCGCGACGGCACCCGCCGCCATCGTCCGCTTCGCTCGATCCACAGGGCTCCCCCGCCGTCCGGACCTCACCATACTGCGAACCGATGTTTGCGGGCTAGACCGCGTCCGGATCCTGATGCAGCCCGTCGGCGGCTTGCTGCAGCAGGCTCAGCGCCGTCCGCGCCCAGTCCGCGGTGGCACCGGCCAGCCCGCACGCCGGGCTGATGCCGATGCGGTCGCGCAGCACCGCACGGGGAAATCCCAGCCGGTCGGTGACCGCCGCCGCCGCGCCGGCAACCTGGTCGGTCGCGGGGCGCCGCAACGGCGCCGTCCCAGGGACGACGCCGAGCACGACGGTGCGTCCGGATTCCACGAACTCCCCGATACCATCCAGGTCGGCGGCGTCCAGCGTCGCAGCATCGACGGCGACTGCTTGAATTTGACTGCCCTGCAACAGCTTCCACGGAGCATCGGGGGCACAGCAATGCACCATCAGCGCGCCGCCCACCCGCTGGGCACACTCGTCGAGCAACGAGCCGGCCACCGCGGCGTCGACCGGATGCACCGCCGACATGCCGGTCACCCCGGTCAGCCGGCCGGCCAGTGCCGCGGGCAGCGACGGTTCGTCGAGCTGCACCACCACCTCGGCGCCGATCCGGCGGGCCACCACGGCCCGGTGCGCGGCGACACCCTCGGCCAGCGAGGCCGCCAGGTCACGCACGGCGCCCGCGTCGGTGATGGCGCGGTGCCCGTTGGGCAGTTCCAGCTGGGCGGCCAGCGTGATCGGGCCGGGCACCTGCACCTTGACGGTGCGGCCCTGGCTGCCGCGCAGACCGGCCTTCTCCCAGGCCTCCTCCAGCGCGTCGAGATCCTCGTCGAGCAGGCTGACCGCGCGGCGCAGCACGGCGCTGCGGCCAGGGCTGATGCGATAACCACGGGGCACGGTGTCGATGCCGATGTCCACCAACAGCGCGCCGGCGCGGCCGATCAGATCGGCGCCGATCCCGCGGGCGGGCAGCTCGGCCAGGTGCGGCAGCGTGTGCAGTTCGCCGACGATCACCTCCGCGGCCTGGCGCGCCGACGCGCCGGGCCAGGATCCGATACCGGTAGCGGCGGCGAAAATACTCACGCAGCCAACACTATTCGATCGTCATTCAGCGCACGATGGTGGCGCTGCCGAGTACCTCGTCGCCGGCCGGATCCGGCCGGTAGAGCACCATCGTCTGGCCGGGCGCCACACCTCGCAGCGGGGTGCGCAGTTCGGCGTGCAACTGCCCGTCGCGCAGCTCGACGACGGCGTCCACCACGCCGCCGTGGGCGCGGACCTGCACCACGCACTCCACCGGACCGGTGGGCGCGCTGCCGGAGGTGAACACCGGCTTGTCCCCGCGCAGCGTGGTGATGTCCAGTTCGACGGCCGGCCCGACGCGTACCGTGCCGGTGTCCGCATCGATCCCGGTGACATAGCGGGGCGCCCCGTCCGGACCGGGCCCGGCGATGCCGAGACCCTTGCGCTGGCCGATGGTGAAGCCGTGCACGCCGTCATGCTCGGCCAGCACGGTGCCACCGGTGTCGACGACGGCGCCGGGCCGGACACCGATCCGGGCGCCCAGGAACGCGCGGGTGTCCCCGGACGGGATGAAGCAGATGTCGTGACTGTCGGGCTTGTCGGCGACGGCGAGCCCGCGCCGGGCGGCCTCGTCGCGGATCTGCGGCTTGGGGGTATCGCCGATCGGGAACAGCGCGTGCCGCAGCTGGTTGGCGGTCAGCACGCCCAGCACATAGGACTGGTCCTTGTCGGCGTCCACGGCGCGGCGCAGCCGGCCGTCTTCCAGCCGGGCGTAATGGCCGGTGGCCACCGCATCGAAGCCCAGTGCCAACGCGCGCGCCGACAGGGCGGAGAACTTGATCTTCTCGTTGCAGCGCACGCACGGGTTCGGGGTCTCGCCGCGGGCGTAGGACTCGACGAAATCGTCGATCACGTCTTCCTTGAAGCGGTCGGCGAAATCCCATACGTAGAACGGGATGTCCAGGATGTCGGCGACCCGGCGGGCATCGCCGGCGTCCTCCTTCGAGCAGCAGCCGCGCGACCCGGTACGCAGCGTGCCCGGCGCGCTGGACAGCGCCAGATGAACGCCGACGACGTCGTGGCCGGCGTCCACCATCCGGGCGGCCGCCACCGAGGAGTCGACGCCGCCGCTCATCGCGACCAAGACCCGCATCACAGCACCCCCGCACTGGCCAGGGCCGCCGCCCTGGCTCGCTGTACCGCCGCGGGCAGTGCCGCCAGCGCGGCGTCCACGTCGGCGTCGGTGCTGGTGTGCCCCAGGGACAGGCGCAGCGAGCCGCGCGCGGTGTCCGCGTCGGCGCCCATCGCCAACAGCACATGCGATGGCTGCGCCACCCCGGCGGTGCACGCCGAACCGGTGGAACACTCGATTCCCTTGGCATCCAACAACATCAACAACGAATCGCCCTCACAACCGCGAAAGGTGAAGTGGGCGTTGCCCGGCAGCCGCCCGTCGCCGAGCGCGCCGTTGACATCCACGTCCTCGATGGTCTCCCGCACGCCGTCGATCAACCGGTCGCGCAACGCCCGGACCCGAGCGCCGGTGGCCTCCAGTCCCTCGACCGCCACCCGGGCGGCCGCGGCCATGGCCACCACACCGGCGACATCCGGTGTGCCCGAACGGACATCGCGCTCCTGTCCGCCGCCGTGCAGCAAGGGCACACAGGCGGTGTCGCGGCGCAGCAACAGCGCGCCGACTCCCATCGGGCCACCGAACTTGTGGGCGGCCACCGACATGGCGGCCAGCCCACTGGCCGCGAAGCCGACCGGGATGTGGCCGACGGCCTGGATCGCGTCACTGTGCATCGGGATGTCGAATTCGGCTGCGATGGAAGCCAATTCAGCGATCGGCAGGATGGTGCCCACCTCGTTGTTGGCCCACATCACCGAGATCAGCGCGATATCGTCGTGCTCGGTAACGACGGCGCGCAACGCCTCGGGCGTGACGGATCCGTCCGCCGCGACGGGCAGCCAGGTGACCTCGGCACCCTCGTGCTGCACCAGCCATTCGACGGCGTCCAGCACGGCGTGGTGTTCGATCGGGGTGGTGACGATGCGGCGCAGTTGCGGCGACGCATCCCGGCGGGCCCGGTAGATGCCCTTGACTGCGAGGTTGTCACTCTCGGTGCCGCCCGCGGTGAAGATGATCTCGGACGGGCGGGCATCCAGCAGGCCGGCCAGCGCCTCACGCGCCTCCTCCATCCGGCGCCGGGCCGCACGTCCCGACGTGTGCAGGGAGGACGCGTTACCGACCGTCGCCAGCACAGCCGTCATCGCCTCGATGGCAGCGGGGTGCATCGGCGTGGTGGCGGCATGGTCGAGATAGACGGCGGTCATAACCTGTCCAGGATAGCCGTCGCCGGATCATCGACCGGACTCGCAGGTCAAGCCGCGGTGGCATTCCCCGTCGGTACGCTCACCCCTGGGCCATGCCCGTGTGCGCGGCGGTCGGTTCCCCCGCGCACCGCCGCCTCACACCGCGCCTTCAGATCGCGCCGCGACGTGCCGGGCAACTGCAGCGACTGCACCTGCACATGCACGATGGTGCGCCGCGCGGTGACGAGGCGCCGGATCGAGGCCAGCAGGGTGTCGTCCCCGATATAGGCGGGCACCGTGGACGGGCGGCCGTCGCGGTGGTGATAGGTCAGCCGCAGCGGCTGCACCGGGCGGCCGGCGTCGACCGCGGCCTGGAACATGGCCGGCCGGAACGGGCCGTACCCCAGCCCGCACCAGGTGGTGCCCTCAGGGAACGCCACCACGGTGTGGCCGGCGCGCAGCCGGGCGGCCACCGCGTTGACCACGCCGGGCAGCCGGCGCAGATTGCCCCGGTCGATCGGGATGACCTTCATCAGGCGCGCGACCACACCCAGGGCGGGCCAGTCGATCAGGTCGGCACGCGCCACGAACGAGCCCGGCATGACCGCACCGATGGCGAAGATGTCCAACCACGACACGTGCCCGCTGACCACCAGGACGCCACGCAGGTTGCGAATCGGTCCGCCGGACACCGTGATTCGCACGCCGATGCAGCGCAGCATCAGCCGGCAGTACCCCCGTTGGATGTGCGACCGGCCGGGCAGCGGCACCGCCAGCAGCGGTACGGCGGTGATCAGCAGCGCGGCGCCGATGACCCGCAGCGTGGTGCGGGTCCAGACCGCCGGTCGCGAGCCCAGTGGCGCGGCGCCGGCGTGCATGCAGCTGGCGTCGCAGGAGGCCTGCGGCAACCAGGAGTGCTGCCCGGTCATGCGCCGGCCGCCAGCTCGCCGGCCTGCGCGACCGAACGCAGCCGTTTCAGGTACCGCACGTCGGCCTTGCGTTTGTCCAGCAGGGCCGGGAAATCGCCGACGCCGAAGTCCGGGTCGTGCGCGGGCTCACCGCACACCTCGGCGCCGAGGCGCAGGTAACCGCGCATCAGCGCGGGGACGCTGACCCGTGCCGGTGGATCGATCTCGTCGAGGCTGCGGCCGTCGATGGTCACCGGCCGGTACGGGCGCACGGTGTATTCCGCCGGTGCGCCGTGCCTGCGGAGCACGAAATCGCGGACGCCGCGCAGCTGGCTGCCGGGGGTTTCGTGCGCCGGGTGCGTCGGCACCGACACGCAGCCGGTGACGTAGTCGTATCCGCACCGGTCCAGGTAGGCCAGGATGCCGGCCCACATCAGCAGCACGACGGCGCCGTTGCGGTGATCGGCGCGCACCACCGCGCGGCCCATCTCGACCAGCGAGGGACGCAGGGTGTCCAGCGCTCGGACGTCGAATTCGGTTGCGGTGTAGAGGCTGCCCGCCGCGATGGCGCCCGGCGGCGGCAGCATCCGGTAGCACCCGACCAGTTCCCCGGAGGTGTCCTCGCGGACCAGCAGGTGATCGCAGAACTGGTCGAAACGGTCGGCGTCCAGCCCGGCCTCGAACCCGGGGCTGGTGGACGTCAGGGCGAATCCGGGCTCGGAGGTGAACACATGGTGGCGCAGACGCTGCGCGGCTTCGATGTCGCCGGCGTCGGTGGACAGCAGCAGGGTGTAGCGCGGGCCGGCGGCAGCGGGCGCCGCGTGATCGGTGTCATCGGCCGGTATGAGTACGGATGCGGTGCTCATAACCAGCACGGTCGCCCACCCGGGTCTCCGGATGGCATCGGGCGCGTGACGTGTCCGTGCACGCTCAGTGACGAAATGTGGCCGGCTACTCGACGAACACCACGTTGTCGGCCACCGGATTGCGCGGAGTCGTCAACGTGTTGGCCGGGAACGCCGGGTCCGGGTAGCCGATCGCCAGCCCGCACAGCACGGTGAACTCGTCCGGGATGCCCAAATGGGCCCGCAGGATCTCCGGATACGCCGCGATGGACACCTGCACACAGCTGCCGAGGCCGCGCTCGGTGAGCGCCAGCAGCAGGGTCTGCAGAAACATGCCGACCCCCAGGGCGTCGACCACGCCCAGATCGCGGTGCATGCAGACGACCGCGCCGACCGGGGCGCGGAAGAACTCCCAGTTGCGCAACTGGGCCAGCCGCCGGCCGTCCTGGTCATGCCGGGCGATCCCCATCGAGCCGTAGACCAGGCCGCCGAGCTCTTGGCGCAGCGGCAGATACGCCTCGGGGATCCCGGTGGTCACCGGCAGCTCGAGGGAGGCCTCGGCCAGCAGAGCCTCGACCAGCCGGTCCCGGCGCGGGCCGGAGGCGAGGAACAGCCGCCACGGCTGGATGTTGGAGTTCGACGGGGCACGCATGGCGAGAGCGAGCGCTTCGTCGAGCAGTTCGCGGGCAACGGGCTTGTCCCGCAAGAACAGCCGAGTCGAACGACGCTCCCGCACGAGATCGCCGAGGTCGGTCATGGCCGCGGCACCCGCCGGTCCCGGCGCTCGTCATCGAACATCGGCGTGCTCCTGCCGCGCGCCCCCGGTGACCAGGCTGCCGCGCTGCAGCGGGGTACCGAAGTAGGTGGCCTGGGCGTCGACCACGACGGCCTTGTCGCTGCCCTGGGCGGCCAGCACCCCGCGAGCCAGGTCGGCGAAACTGATCTGCTCCGGTCCGCCGACCTCGACGATGCCGTCACGCGGGCCCGCGGTGGCGACGCGGGCGACCGCGGCCGCCACATCGTCGGCCGCGACCGGCTGGATGAGTGCGTCCGGTACGCGGACCACGTCGCCGGCGTCCAGCGACGCGACGATGCCCTCGGCGAACTCCTGGAACTGGGTGGCCCGCACGATCGTGTACGGCAGGCCCGACGCGGTGATGGTGTGCTCCTGGGCCACCTTGGCCCGCATGTACCCGCTCTCGGGCAGCGCGTCGACTCCGACGATGGACAGCGCGACGTAGTGCCGGACACCGGCCGCCTTGGCGGCGGCCACCAGGTTGGCCGAGGAGCGGGTGAAGAAATCCAGCACCGGCCCGTCGTCGAACGACGGTGAATTGACGACGTCGACCAGCACGTCGGCGCCCGCCAGCGCGTCGGTGAGGCCGTCTCCGGTGAGCACGTCGGCACCCGACGCGCGGGACGCGGCGACGACATGGTGTCCGTCGCGCTCCAGCAGGGCGACCACCTTCGAGCCGATCAGGCCGGTGGCCCCGATAACTGAGATGTTCATGGCCCCAGCCTGCCGCCCGGGGCCCGGGAGGGAACCCTTGAAAACCCGTAGTCCTGGGTACGAAGAAGCCCCCGGACATGGCGTCCGGGGGCTTCCTCGCGAAGCGATCAGCCCTTGCGGGCCTTGACGGCGTCGGTGAGCTGCGGGGTCACCTTGAACAGGTCGCCCACGATGCCCAGGTCGGCGATCTCGAAGATCGGCGCCTCTTCGTCCTTGTTGACCGCGATGATGGTCTTGGACGTCTGCATACCGGCCCGGTGCTGGATGGCACCGGAGATGCCCAGCGCGATGTACAGCTGCGGCGACACGGTCTTACCGGTCTGGCCGACCTGGAACTGGCCCGGGTAGTAGCCCGAGTCCACCGCGGCGCGGGAGGCACCGACGGCGCCACCGAGCGCGTCGGCCAGGTCCTCGACCACCTTGAAGCTGTCCGCACTGCCCACACCGCGGCCACCGGCGACCACGACGCTGGCCTCGGTGAGCTCCGGGCGGTCACCGGCGACGACCGGCTCGCGGGAAGTGATCTTGGTCGCATTCTCGGCCTGGGCCGGAACCTCGACGTTGACGACCTCGCCGGCACCGTCGGCCGGGGCAGCCTCGACGGCACCGGGGCGGATGGTGATCACCGGCAGCTCACCGGTGGGCTGCGCCTCGACGGTGTACGCGCCACCGAAGATGCTGTGCACGCCGATGGCGCCTTCCTTGAGCTCGACGATGTCGACGAGCAGACCTGACCCCAGGCGCGCGGCCAACCGGCCGGCGACCTCTTTGCCCTCGGCGGTGGCGGCGATCACCACACCGGCCGGCGCGGCCGACTCGGCCAGCGCGGCCAGCACGTCGACCTTCGGGGTGACCAGGAAGTTGTCCACGTCGGCCGACTCGGCGACGTAGATCTTGGCCGCACCGGCGGCCTTCAGGCCGTCGGTCAGGCCGGCGGCGGTGCCGGGGCCGGCCACCACGACGGCGGACGGCTCGCCCAGGACGCGGGCGGCGGTGATGAGCTCGGTGCTGACCTTCTTCAGCGCACCATCGGCGTGCTCGACGAGCACAAGTACTTCAGCCATGAATGTGTCCTTAAGTGAGTGTCTGAGGGATCGGGCGACTAGATCAGCTTCTGGGCGACCAGGTACTCGGCGACCTTGGTGCCGCCTTCGCCTTCGTCGGTGATCTTCTCGCCGGCGGTCTTCGGCGGCTTCGGGGTGGACGACAGCACCTTGGTGCCGGCGTTGGCCACGCCGACCTCGTCGGCCTCGACGCCGATCTCGGCCAGAGTCAGGACGGTGACTTCCTTCTTCTTGGCGGCCATGATGCCCTTGAAGGACGGGAAGCGCGGCTCGTTGATCTTCTCGTTCACGCTGACCACGGCGGGCAGGGTGGCCTCCAGGCCGAACACGCCCTCGTCGGTCTCACGCTCGGCGGTGACCTTGCCGCCCTCGACGTTCAGCTTGCGCACGTGGGTCAGCTGCGGCAGGCCCAGGTATTCGGCGATGACGGCCGGAACCGCGCCGCCGACACCGTCGGTGGCCTCGTTGCCTGCGATGACCAGCTCGGTGCCCTCGATGGTGCCCAGCGCGCGGGCCAGGGCCCAGCCGGTCTGGATGACATCGGAACCGTGCAGGCCGTCGTCCTTGAGGTGGACCGCCTTGTCGGCACCCATGGACAGGGCCTTGCGGATGGCTTCGGTCGCACGCTCGGGACCGGCGGTCAGCACGGTCACGGTGCTGTCGCCGCCCTCGCGCTCCTTGATCAGCAGCGCTTCCTCGACCGCGCGCTCGTTGATCTCGTCCAGAACGGCGTCGGCCGCTTCCCGGTCGAGAGTGAAGTCGCCGTCGGTGAGCTTGCGCTCCGACCAGGTGTCAGGGACCTGCTTGATCAGGACCACGATGTTCGTCATGACTGTGGTTCGTCCTCCTCGATGAGGCCGTCAGCCGGCCTGGGCATATCACGAATTACGCAACGGCCACCAGGTTACCCGTCGGTAACTTTTGCGGCACGCAAGGACACCATAACCGCTCAAACCGCTCATCAAGACCTCACGGTCACCGGGCACCGTTCGCGAACACCTCATCACGGGTTAGCCTGCCTTCCAATGAGCACATTCGGTTCGGTCGACAACCCGGGCGCGCAGCCTTCGCTGCCGCTGACCGGTGAACGCACCATTCCCGGCCTCGCCGAGGAGAACTACTGGTTCCGCCGCCACGAGGTGGTGTACCAGCGACTGGCCGAGCGCTGCGCAGATCGCGACGTCCTGGAGGCCGGGCCCGGCGAGGGTTACGGCGCCGATCTGATCGCCGGCGTGGCCCGCCGGGTCATCGGCGTGGATTACGACGAGTCCGCGGTGGCCCACATCCGGGCGCGCTATCCGCGCGTGCAGATGCACTTGGGGAATCTGGCCGACCTTCCCCTTGCCGACGCGTCGGTCGACGTCGTGGTGAACTTCCAGGTCATCGAGCACCTGTGGGATCAGGCCCAGTTCGTCGGCGAGTGTTTCCGGGTGCTGCGGCCCGGCGGGCTGTTGATGATGTCGACGCCGAACCGGATCACCTTCTCCCCCGGCCGGGACACCCCGCTCAACCCGTTCCACACCCGGGAACTGAACGCCGCCGAGCTGACCGAACTGTTGACCGACGGTGGCTTCGCGATGGAGGCGATGCTCGGCGTCTATCACGGCGCGGGCCTGGCCGCGATGGACGCCCGGCACGGCGGTTCCATCATCGACGCCCAGATCGCCCGCGCGGTCGCCGACGCGCCGTGGTCGGACGAGCTGCTGGCCGATGTCGCCGCGGTCAGCACCGACGACTTCGACCTGGTCGAAGACGGCCGGGACAACCGTGCCATCGATGACAGCCTGGACCTCGTGGCGATCGCGATCCGGCCATGAGCGAGCCGGTACCGGGCCTGTTCACCCTGGTCCTGCACACGCATCTGCCGTGGCTGGCCCACCACGGCCGTTGGCCGGTCGGCGAGGAATGGCTCTACCAGTCCTGGGCGGCGTCCTATCTGCCACTGTTGCGGGTGCTGCGCACGCTGGCCGCCGAGGGCCGCGGGCACCTGGTCACCCTGGGCATGACTCCGGTGGTGACCGCGCAGCTCGACGACCCGTACTGCCTGGCCGGGATGCGGCACTGGCTGGCCAACTGGCAGCTGCGCGCGCTGGAAGCCACCACGGTCGGGTCCGGCACCGCGTTCGCCGCTCCAGAGGCCATGCGCGCGTTCGGCATTCACGAATTCGACGCGGCCGAGCGGGCGCTCGACGAGTTCGGCTCGCTGTGGTGCCACGGCGCCAGCCCGCTGCTGCGCGGACTCATCGACGGCGGCACCATCGAACTGCTCGGCGGGCCGTTGGCCCACCCGTTCCAGCCGCTGCTGCATCCGCGGTTACGCGAATTCGCGCTGCGCGAGGGCCTGGCCGATGCCGCGCACCGGTTCGCGCACACCCCGACGGGCATCTGGGCGCCCGAGTGCGCGTACGCGCCGGGCATGGAAACCGGTTATGCCGCAGCCGGTGTCAGCCATTTCATGGTCGACGGGCCCTCGCTGCACGGTGACACCGCCGTCGGCCGCCCGGTCGGCGAGTCGAACGTCATCGCGTTCGGGCGCGACCTACAGGTCAGCTACCGGGTGTGGTCACCGAAATCCGGCTATCCGGGGCACGCGGCCTACCGCGACTTCCACACCTACGACCACGTGACCGGGCTCAAACCGGCCCGGGTCACCGGCCGCAACGTGCCCTCGGCGGAGAAGGCCCCGTACGACCCGCAGCGGGCCGACCGCGCGGTGGACGCCCATGTGGCCGATTTCGTCGAGGTGGTGCGCCGCCGGCTGATCGAGGAGGGCGAGCGGACCGGGCGCCCGGCCCACGTGGTGGCGGCGTTCGACACCGAACTGTTCGGTCACTGGTGGCATGAGGGCCCGCTGTGGCTGGAACGGTTGTTGCGGGCACTGCCCGCCGCGGGCATCCGGGTCGGCACCCTGTCGGATGCCATCGAGGCCGGTTTCGTCGGCAGCGCCGTCGAATTGCCACCCAGCTCTTGGGGTTCCGGCAAGAACTGGCAGGTGTGGAATGGGCCGGCGGTCAGCGATATCGTCCAGCTCAACAGTGAGGTGGTGGACACCGCGCTGACGGCGGTGGACAAGGCGCTGGATGCGACCGACGCGCCGCACACCCGTGACCGGGTGGCCGACCAGATCCTGCGCGAGACCCTGTTGACCGTTTCCAGTGACTGGCCTTTCATGGTGAGCAAGGATTCGGCGGCCGAGTACGCCCGCTACCGCGCCCATCTGCATGCGCACGCGACCCGCGAGATCGCGGCGGCACTGGCGGCCGGGCGCCGCGATCACGCGCAGCGGCTGGCGGAGGACTGGAACCGCGCCGACGGGTTGTTCGGCGCCCTCGATGCCAGGAGGCTGCCGCGATGAGCAGAGGGCGCGTTTTTCCCGCGAGCGTGCGTGTTTGGACACCGACACGCCGCGCACACCGTACATTTTGCGCACGCTCACCACTGGCCGAAGGTGCGCTGGCATGAAGATCCTGATGGTGTCGTGGGAGTACCCGCCCGTGGTGGTCGGCGGCCTGGGCCGGCACGTGCATCACCTGGCCACTGCCCTGGCCGAGGCCGGCCACGAGGTGGTGGTGCTGTCCCGGCGGCCCACGGGCACCGACCCCAGTACCCATCCGTCCACCGACGAGGTGAGCGAGGGGGTGCGCATCGTCGCCGCCGCCGAGGATCCGCACGAGTTCGATTTCGGCACCGACATGATGGCCTGGGTGCTGGCGATGGGTCATGCGATGACCCGCGCCGGGCTGAGTATCCGCACCCGCACCGGGCGGCCCTGGCGCCCGGACATCGTGCACGCGCACGACTGGCTGGTGGCTCACCCAGCCATCGCACTGGCCGAATTTTTCGATGCCCCTTTGGTTTCCACCATTCACGCGACCGAGGCCGGACGGCATTCCGGTTGGGTGTCGGGCCCGATCAGCCGCCAGGTGCACGCCGTGGAGTCCTGGCTGGTACGCGAATCCGATTTCCTCATCACCTGTTCGGCGTCGATGGGCGAGGAGATCACCGAACTGTTCGGCCCGGGGCTGGCCGAGACCCGGGTGATCCGCAACGGAATCGACGCGGCGGCATGGCCGTTCGCGAAGCGCGTCGCGCACGGCGGGCCGCCCCGGCTGCTGTATCTGGGCCGGTTGGAGTACGAGAAGGGTGTGCAGGACGCCATCGCCGCGCTGCCCCGGATCCGGCGCACCCATCCCGGTACCACGCTGACCATCGCCGGCGACGGCACGCAGCGCGACTGGCTGGCCGAGCAGGCCCGCAAACACAAGGTGGTCAAGGCGATCGAGTTCGTCGGACGCCTCGACCATGCCGAGCTGGTGCAGATGCTGCACACCGTGGACGCCGCCGTGCTGCCCAGCCACTACGAGCCGTTCGGCATCGTCGCGCTGGAGGCCGCCGCCACCGGCACTCCCCTGGTCACCTCGACCGCCGGCGGCCTGGGCGAGGCCGTCATCAACGGTGAGACCGGCGTGTCCTTCCCGCCGCACAACGTGGCCCAGCTTGCCGCCGCCGTGCGCACCGTGCTGGACGACCCGGCCGCCGCGCAGCGCCGCGCCATCGCCGCCCGCGAGCGCCTCAACCACGACTTCGACTGGCACACCGTCGCCGCCGAGACCGCCCAGGTGTACCTGGCCGCCAAACGCGGTGAGCGCAATCCGCTTCCGCGCCGGCCGATCGTCGAGCACGCGCTCCCCGACCGCTGAGGCCAAAAGTGCGGTACCCCTTGTTCTTTGGCTTGTTCTCGACGTAACCACTCATTCCATTCGTCGATGCGCGCCAGATTGGCCGCACGCTCGGCCTCGATCCGCTGGGCCCGCTCCTGCGCGCGCGTGCGTCGACGGGTAGGCATCTTTTGCTCACTCCGGCAGCCGGATCCGCGCGGCCGAGCGTCGGTGTTCCCGTCGGGGTGCCCAGCGCCGGGAACCAGTGCGCGCCGTCTGGCGTGGTGATGTACGTGTTGCCGGTCGGCGTCGCCCAGACAACCGGCTCCGTCGGGTAGTTGAAAGTCGCTCCAGCCGGTGTGGAATGTCTTGAGCAGGTGATGTCAGCGATCTTATGAGAGACAATTAATGGCGTAGCAAGAACCGCGTTTCAGCCCTCAAGCAGGGCTGCAGCACCAACAATTTGTCATCGCGACTGCGACACGCCTTCTGCGGTGATCATCACGAAGCCCCGTTTCACATGTCCCCGTCTCCATCGGTTAGCTGAGCCACTAACGGCGCAGCGCCGAGTCTCCGTTCTATAAGATTGCGCTGCCGCTTTGACAACCCGTAAAGGTCGTAGACCGCGTCGTCGAGCGACACCCAGGCTGACTCCAGCATTCGACCGATCCGCTGAGCGCCGCTAGACGTCTTTTCGGCTCTGGCCTGCGCCTTGAGCGCAGCAATGCGGTTGCCCGACTTCATCACTTTCTCAATCAACTGGTGTTCGGTCGGGGACGTTGGATCGTGCACCGCAATCGGAAGATCCAGAAGCTCATTTGATGCCACATTATTGTTGCTGCTCGTTAACCGGAAACGCCATTGCATCAAGTCTGAGTTCAGCAGAGCCACCAAGTACTCAAGCGGCAACGGAGCGCCCTCAGCTGCCACGATTGAGTTCGTCGAATCCGCAAACCACATCTGTGATGACACGACAGCGCAGACTAATCGCTGGCGCTCGTCGACCCCGGTAATTCGCTGAGTAGCGATCCGAGGCGCCAACGGTGCCGTCTTGCCTGGATACCTCTTGCGAAGCGCCTTGGCGTTCAACATCTCTCGCTGGCCTTGGCTTAGTGTGTCCCGCAATTCGAAGGTCCCGACCTCCACTCCTTTGAGTAGCGGCTCGTACCCTTCCTTCTCTTCCGCACCTACGATGTACCGACCGTAGGTCGTCTGGTTGATCTCTCCGCGGGTAACGACGTATGACGTGCCGAGGTCGCTAAGTCGTCGAACATGGGGCTGGCTGTGAATGGCGCGACAAATCTCCCATTCGTCTGCTGCAAGCAAGGGAACCGGCGCGTTCGCAGAGTTCAGAAGTTGGAGGTCGCCGAAGCTCAGTACATTGTCGATTGACTCGTCCTTCAGGTCATTGCCGGGAAAAACGCGGGTGGTTATCTGGTTCTGCGCAGTGAGCTTGCCGCCACTCTTCTGGCCCGCGACCACCATCGTTGATAACTTTGCGTCCCTAAAGATCCGCCTGTAAGGATTGTCCTTCTGTGGGAAGCAGTCGAGCGTAGGGTTACGCAAGTACGTGAATAGATGCTTCCGCGTGTTACGGGTACTTATGTCGGCGGCAAGTCCCATGGGAACGATCATCCCCATGTAGCCGTCTGGGCGGACGAGCTCGCTGGACTGAACCAGGAAGAACCGGTAAAGGTTCAGTTTCCCGCCGAGGGCGGCTTCGTAGTCCGTGCGGCTGGGAATGTACTCGCGCAACTTGTCGTGCGGCCACGACGCTTCGCCACGGTCCTTTTCGATTACGTCATATGGCGGGTTGCCGATGACAGCATGGAAGCCCTTCGCAGCCATCGCCTCTGGAAAACCAACCGCCCAGTCGAAAGGATTGAGGTCGTACTCTTCTTCGGGCGTCAGTTCGACGACGGAAATCACTGAGCTGTCAACCAAGCTGTTGCCGCACAAGATGTTCTTATCCAGATCGGGTAGCGCGCGCTCGACAGCGAACATTTTCAGCTGGCTGTTGATCGTCTCGCTGGTTTCGCCCTCCAACACACGAAGCATCAACGAAAGTTTGGTGACCTCGACCGCCTGCCGATCTATGTCCAAACCAAAGAGGTTCGAAGTCAGTATTCGCTTCCGCTCTTCTAACGTAAGCCGCAATTCGCCATTCGCATCCTTGAACAGCACCTGTCGACTGGAGGCGGAGCCGGACTCCGAATGCGCTTTGGTGAACCACCGGATCAGGTACTCGAATGCCCCGAGCAGGAAGGACCCTGAACCGCATGCAGGATCAAGGACACGGATATTCCGCGCTGCGCGAATCGTCTTGCCTTCCAGCAGCGGGCCTAGTGTTTTTTCCACTATGTGCTCAACTATGTATGTAGGTGTGTAGTAAACACCTCCAGCGTGGCGGATTTCTGGTTTTTCTTCGACGACGACCGCACGCTTGTCAGTAAGTCGAATGACCTTGCCGAGGAATTGTTCGTATACCTGCCCAAGAATGTCAGCTGGCATAACCGAAAATTCGTAAGGGCTTGTCGGGTAATACATTGAGCCGATGATGTCTTTTAAGACATCATCCTCGATGGTCAAGCCGGGCGTTAGCCTGTCTGGGGATGAAGACCGATCCCGCTCGGCCTTAAAATGAAATAGGCCCGAGTTGTAACGCGTATCTGCTGCGGTGAATATATCGAGCAAGCGGGCGTACACGCCGCTACTGGTCGATGCGTCCTTTAGGTCACCGTAGGGCTCGATGCCACGGTCCTCTGCGATTCGCAGGAAGACGATCCGGTCGAGAGTTTGTTGGACCGCTTCGTTCAGTTCGTTGACCGATACTGTCGGATTCAGCTTTGCGATGTTGCGCGCCAGGGCGATGCGCCACTGCTCCATTTGAAGCAGAAAAATTCCGTCGACCTCTGACGTGCCGCGCCGCCGACTGGCCTGGTCGAAGTACCGCTGTAGAGAGCCTTGATTCACCGCTTTGTTGCTAAGAAGATCCTCGACCTCTGTCCAACGCTCGATGAGGTCTTTCCAAGGCACGAGCAGGGTCCGCGCGGCCGAAGCGCGGTCGTTGTCCGATGGCTGCTGCGTGCAGTCGTAGATCGCCAGATGCCTGAAGTTCGTAAGGACACTGATCGCCAGCTTCGCCGTCCACCCATACCGGCGAAGTTGATACGCGGACGGGGAATCCCTCGAAATATCGATACTGGGCTTCTTGGCCTCGACGAAAAAGACTCGGTTTCCGCCGACGCGGAACGCGTAGTCCGGCGCTTTGTGTGAGCCGCCGATCTTCAAGCTGTATTCGTTGACCACGTCTTTGTAGGCTTCGGAGTACTGTCGGCGGTTGACGACGTCCCAGCCAAGTGCCGCGAAGAGTGGTTCGATGAATTCTTTGCGTGTGTCTGCTTCTCCGTATGAGCCTGATTCGAACGCCCGACGTTCCCGCTCGTACCTCTCAACAAGGTCCCAGATCTCTTTGGGCGCTTCGGCCATAGTTGCTCCTCCGACATCAACGCACGTCGATCACTGCCGCAACACAGCGGTTTACCGATCGACGTTGAGGTTACGGCGCACTGCTGACATTCGGCGCGACCGACGCTCGCGTTGGCGTGCCTCTTCAGCACGAAGGCGGCCCTGCGAAAAATGGTGGCCACCGCGCGCTCGTCATGGGCCGCGGAGGCGTCCAGTATGTTTGGGCCAGGCGACACCGCCGCGCTGGGCAGTCGCGGCCTTCGCACTTGCACTCGTCGAACTCGCCGCACCAGGGCTCGTCGGCCGTGGGGACGCTCACGGGGTCGACGGGCATCTTGCCGAATTCGCCGAACCAGTGTTAGACCTCGGCGCAGTGCAACCAAACTTCGCCGCCAAGCCTTTTCACTAGCCACACCAGCCAATCCGGCCAGATACCTAGCTCACCTAAGCGACGGGGATGATTCGGCGGGCACCGAATCATCCCGGCCATAGCGTCGAGCCATGCGCACCATCCCCACGCTCATCGCCGCCTACCTCGGCCTGTTCGTCGGGCTGATCGACAGCAACGCCGTCAACCTCGCGTTACCGGCCATCCGCACCGAGTTCGGCGGCGGGGTGTCTGCCGCCCAGTGGGCGGCCGACGCCTACAACGTCGCGTTCGCCGCGGTACTGCTGACCGCGGGCGCCGCGGGCGACCGGTTCGGCCGCCGCACGGTGCTGCGCATCGGTCTGACGCTGTTCGCCGCGGCCTCGCTCGGCTGCGCGGTCGCCCCGCACCTCGGGACCCTGCTGACCGCCCGGGCGGTGCAGGGCATCGCCGCCGGGATCATGCTGCCGCAGGGGCTGGCGATCGCCGCGGCAGCGTTCCCCGACGCCGCGGGACGCGCCAAGGCCACCAGCGCCTGGGCGATGGTGGCCGCGAGCAGCGCGGCGCTGGGCCCGGTGCTCGGCGGCGTGCTGACCGACACCCTGGGTTGGCGCGCCATCTTCTGGCTCAACGTGCCCGTCTGCCTGGCCGCGCTCGCCATGTCGTACCGGTACTTGCCCGAGTCCCGCGATCCGGACGCCCGCCGATCCGATGTGCCGGGCCAGTTGCTGGCCATGGTGTCGCTAGCCACCCTGACCCTGGTGTTGGTGGAGGGCCGCTCACTCGGCACCCTGAACACCACCGCGCTGAGCGCGGTCGTCGTGGTCGCCGGCGCGGCGTTCGTGTGGTGGCAGCGCCGCGCACCGGAACCGACAATTCCGGCCGACCTGGCCCGCAACCGGCAACTGGCCGTCGGCCTCGGCGCCACGTTCGCCATGACGTTCGGGGTCTACTCCTTGATGTGGCTGAACAGCCTGGCCTTCCAGCAGCAGCGCGGCGCCAGCGCACTGGCCACCGCACTGTGGTTCCTCCCGCTGCCGCTGACCTACCTGGCGCTGATCCCGGCGGTCAGCCGCGTCGCCCGCCGCACCGGCCCGCGCCCACCCATGATCGTCGGCCTGACCCTGATGGGGGCCGGCATTCTGGCCTACGCCGCCGTCGGACCCGACGCCCACCTCCTCCTGCTGGCCGCGACCTTCGTGCTGGTCGGCGCCGGGCTGGCGTTCAACACCGGCCCCGCGGTCACCATGGTGCTGTCCGCCGTGCCGGTTCGGCGGTCGGGGCTGGCCTCTGGCCTGGCGAACCTGGCCCGGCTGATCGGTGTCACCATGGGCATCGCGGTGGTCGGGACCGTGCTGGCCACGGCCGGTGTTCGCGCGGCGCTGGTGGTCGGTGGCATCGTCGAATTGTCCGGTGCGATCCTCGCTTACCGGGTGCGCGCCAAGGAGGTATGCCATGCGTGACGTCGCCGAACTACCCGCCCACGGCGACGCCGATATCGCCAGCGTCGCCGCCCTGCTGGCCGATCCGGCCCGATGCAAGGTGTTGCTGGCGCTCGACGACGGCCGGGCGCTGCCCGCCAGCGTGCTCGCCACCGAGGCCGGTATCGCCCGCTCCACCGCCAGCGGGCATCTGGCCAAGCTGACCGAGGCGGGCCTGCTCACGGTGCACACCCAGGGCAGGCACCGGTACTACCGGCTGGCCGGCCCGCAGGTCGGTGCGCTGCTGGAACAGCTGGGCCGGCTCGCACCCGCCCAACCGGTGCGTTCCCTGCGCGAGGGCACCCGCGCCGCCCGATTACGGTCCGCCCGCACCTGTTACGACCATCTCGCCGGCCGCCTCGGCGTCGCCGTGATGGGCAGCCTGCTGGAGCGCGACATGCTCACCGGCGGCGACGGCCACTACCGGCCGCACCGCGACCACCGCGACGGGTTGAGCCGGCCAGGCCATGACATCGATTACCAACTGAGCCGAGACGGGCGGGTTTTCCTCGCCGATATCGGCGTCGAAATACCAACCGGTGCACGCACATTCATCGGCTACTGCGTCGACTGGACCGAGCAGCGCCATCACCTGTCCGGAGCGCTCGGCCGCGCGCTGCTGGACCGCTTCGTGGCGGCGGCGTGGATCAAGCGGGTGCACACCGGGCGCGCGGTGCTCGTCACCGACCGCGGCCGGGCGGCGCTGGCCGAGCACTTCGGGATCGACTGGGCCTAGCGCGCGGCTTTCTTCCGCTCGATGTCGGCCAGTGCCGCCGCCAGTTCGGCGCGGTCGGCGGCCGACGCGTCCCACGCCACCTTGCGGTTCTTGACCACCTTGGCGGGGGCGCCGACGGCGATGGAGTAGTCCGGGATCTCCCCCTTGACCACGGCGTGCGCGCCGAGCACACACCCGCGCCCGATCGACGTCCCGCGCAGGATGGTCACCTTCGCCGCGACCCAGGTGTCCGGCCCGATCCGCAACGGGCTCTTGACGATGCCCTGGTCCTTGATCGGTAGTTCCAGGCTGTCCATCTTGTGGTCGAAGTCGCAGACGTAGCACCAGTCGGCCATCAGCACCGAGTCCCCCAGCTCGATGTCCAGGTAGGTGTTGATCACGTTGTCGCGGCCCAACACCACCTTGTCGCCGATGCGCAGCGAACCCTCGTGACAGCGGATGGTGTTCTTGTCCCCGATGTGCACCCACCGGCCGATCTCCATGGTGGACAGCTCCGGGGTCGCCTGGATCTCCACGCCCTTGCCCAGGAACACCATGCCGCGGGTGATGATGTGCGGGTTGGCCAGCTTGAATTTCAGCAGCCGCCAGTACCGCACCAGGTACCACGGGGTGTACGCCTTGTTGGCCAGCACCCAGCGCAGCGAGTCGGCGGTCAAGAATCGCGCCTGACGCGGATCACGCAGTCGAGAACCGCGCCACCTCTTGTGAAGGGGCGCGCCCCACATCGTCGTCATGGCCGGTCAGCCTACGCGAGGGCGGCACCGGATAGTCTCGGGACTCGATGCCTGCTTCCACGACGTTGCCTGCTCCCACTACGGCGATACGCCGGTTCGCTGCTGTGCTGGGTGTCGCGGCGCTGACCGTGACTTCCTGCGGCAACACCGACTCCTGGGTGGAGGCCCATCCCGCCCAGGGCTGGTCGGCCCAGTACGCCGACGCCGCCAATAGCAGTTACAGCCCGGTCGACGGGGCGAACACCCTGAAGCTGGAGTGGAGCCGGTCGGTCAAAGGTGAGCTCGGCGCGCAGGTCGCCCTGGGCGCCGGCGGGTACCTGGCCGCCAACGCCCAGACCGCCGACGGCTGCTCCCTGATGCTGTGGGAGAGCGACAACAACGGCAGGCAGCGCTGGTGCACCCGGCTGTGGCAGGGCGGCGGCATGTCCAGCCCCCTGATCGACGGCTTCGACAACCTGTACATCGGCCAGCCCGGCGCCGTCATGTCGTTCCCGCCGACCCAGTGGATCCGCTGGCGCCAGCCCGTCATCGGGATGCCCAGCACGCCACGGCTACTGGACCCCGGCCAACTGCTGGTGCTCACCCATCTCGGTCAGGTGCTGGTGTTCGACGCGCACCGCGGCACCGTGATCGGCACCCCGATGGATCTGGTGGCGGGCGTCGACCCGACCGATGCCCAACGCGGCCTGCAGGATTGCGCGCCGGCCCGGCGCGGCTGCCCGGTGGCGGCGGCCCCCGCCTTCTCCGCGGACACCGGCATCGTGGTGGCCACCCTGTGGGAGCCGCAGGCACCCGCCCCGGCACTGATCGGCCTGCGCTACAAGCCGAACCAGACACCGATGCTGACCCGCGAATGGACCAGCACCGCGGTGGGCGGCGGCCCGCTCGCCGCCCCGGTGCTCTCGGCCGACGGCCGCACCGCCTACGTCAACGGCCGCGACCGCAAACTGTGGGCCATCAACACCGCCGACGGCACACCGAAATGGTCGGTGGCACTGGACTTCCAGCCCCAGACCCCGCCGTCGGTGTCGCCGCAGGGCGTGATCGTCGCCGGCGGCGGACCGGGCGCCAAACTGGTGGGTATCAGCGACGGCGGGGACAGCGGCAAGATCGCCTGGACCCGTGACGACACCGAGCCGCTGTCGACGTCGAGTCAGGCCGGTGCGCGGACGGCGTACACGGTGACCCGCGACGGCGCGAACGGCTTGGCGCTGTTGGCCTTCGACCCCAGCGACGGCCACACGCTGAACCATTACGAGCTGCCCGAGGCCACCGGGTGGCCGGTGGGCGTGTCGATCGGCCACGATCGCCGCGTGGTCGCCGCGACCAGCGACGGCCAGGTCTACGGCTTCGCCCCCGCCTGACTCAGGCGATCATCGGGTCGATCGGCCCGCGCGGCACTGACACCTGCACGGCCCCGGCCGCTTCCGGCAACAGCTCACCCTGGCTGAAGAAGAAGATGATCGCGTCGTTGGTGATCGCGAAGTTCTGGTAGTTGGCCGGGTCCAGACCCGCCGCGGGTGCCACCGGATTGACCAGACCGGACTGCTTGGCCAGTTCGGCCTGCACCACCGGGAAGATCGCCGGCAACGGGTCGGTGCCCGCGCGGAACAAGTTCTCGAAGGTGATCGGCTTGCCCAAGGCCTGGTCCCAGTTGAAGGCCTTGTAGAAGGTCTGCGGGTGCGCACCGCCCACGTTCTGGTAGGTGGTGAAGACCACCGACTGCGTGCCCCGGGGCGGCACCGACGAGTTGTACTGGGTTGTGGTGGTGTCCAACTCGTAGGGCATGCCGCGGGAGTCCGGCGTGCGTGCGACGTTCAGGAACCCGTCCCGGGTCTGCTTGACGTAGTCGAAGACGGCGCTCTGGTTCGGGAAATCGGTCGGGAACGTGATGTTGAGGGTGTAAGCCGGATCGGTGGCCTGCACCACGCAGGTCGAATCGGGCCCCGGGTTGCCGCCCACATCGGAGCATTTGGGCGGGGCGGCCGAGGCCACTCCCGTGCCTGCGGACCCCAGCAGCACAAGAGAAACGGCCAGCGAAACAACACGCATCGGGTGACATCCTCCGGATCCGGGACGGCACGGGCGCCGCCGCCGCCAGATTACCTCTGGCGTCATCGCGACGGCCGACAAATGAACGCCACCGCACGGCTTGCCGCGCCGGTGCCGATCCGGGCGATCACCACGCTGAGCCGCTCGGCGCCCCGCGGTTTGAGGCGCCGCCGCAACACGTCCGGGTCGACATCCACGCCGCGCACCAGGATCTCGACCGTCCCGGCGTCGCGCGCGCTCAGTTCCCGGCGCAACCGCTTCTCGTCGAATCCGATCTCGGCGAGCACCTCGAAACCCCGCACCCCGTCCGGCAATTCGTCGCCGGACAGGTACGCGATATCGGGGTCCAGTTGCCACAGCCCGTGCCTCGTCCCGTACTGGCGTACCAGTCCGGCGCGCACCACGGCCCCATCGGGGTCGACGATCCAGCGGCCGGCCGGTGCCACCGGGCAGTCGTCGGGATCGGTGTCGGTGATCTGCTCGCCACGGTCCAGCAGGGTGGCCCGGCGCCCGGCGGCGGCCAGCCCGGCCGACCACAGGCATGCCTCGCGCACGCTACCGCCCAGCGAGCACACCTCGATCTCACCGTGGAAGCCGAGCTCTGCGAGCTGTCCGAAATCGATTCCTGGCGCGCATTTCACCACCAGGTCGCGACCGCGGTAGACCTCCAACAGCAGGTCCAGCGCCGGGGTGTAGTCGCGCGGGTCGAACCGCCGCCGGCCCGCGCTGCGGCGGGCCGGGTCGGCCACCACGACGGTGTCGCGGGTGACCGGTGCCAGGGCGTCGGCACGGCACAGGTCCACCCCCGCGACGTTGCCGCGGGCCATGGCAAGTCGCACCGGGTCCAGGTCGCTGCCGAGCAGCACGGCGGCGGTGCCCCGCAGAGCGGCCAACTCCGCGCCCACCGAACAGGTCACGTCGTGCACGCGCCGGCGGGCCAGCCGAGCGGCCCGGTGCCGGGCCACCGGCTCCGCGGTGCACTGCTGCAACGCCTCGTCGGTGAACAACCAGCGCGCCGGATCGGCGAACTTGGCCGCAGCCCGGCGCCGCAGCAACACCGTCTCCACCAGCACGGCGGTGCGGTCACCGAAACGTCTTCGGGCCGAAGCGATATCGGCCACCCGGCTGGCTTCGGTCAGCCGGTAGTCACCGACCTCGGCCAGCGCCGCCCGGCCTTCGTCGCCGCGCAGGTACGCGACGTCGCCCAAGCTGAAACTTACGACGGCTTGACCCCGGTGACCATCACGTTGTAGAACCAGCCCTTGGGCACCACCCGGCGCCACACGTTGGAGTCCACCCAGGACAGCGACGTCCAGCTGTTGAACGCGAATTTGGCCCAGCCCCAACCCAATTTGCCGGGGGGCACCGATGCCTCGAAGGTGCGGATCGGCCAGCCCAGCATGGCGGCGGTGAATTCCTCACTGGCGGTGGCGACCTCGACCGCTCCGGCGTTGGTGGCCATCCGCTCCAGATCCGACGGCTCGAAGGTGTGCAGGTCCACCACGGCCTCCAGCGCCGCGGCGCGCGAGGACTCGTCGAGTTCGGCCTGCGGCCGGCGCCAGCCTTCCAGGCCGGGCAGCTTGGTGATGTTGGTGGACAGGTGCCAGGTCAGCGTCGACAGGTTGCGGGCGTACACATTGCCCTTACTGGTCGGCTCGCCGGCGAAGACGAAGCGCCCGCCCGGCTTGAGCACCCGCACCACCTCGCGCAGGGACAGCTCCACGTCGGGGATGTGGTGCAACACCGCGTGCCCCACCACCAGGTCGAAGGTGTTGTCCTCGTACGGGATGCCCTCGGCGTCGGCGACGCGACCGTCGACGTCCAGGCCCAGGCCCTGCCCGTTGCGGGTGGCGACCTTCACCATGCCCGGGGACAGGTCGGTGACCGAGCCGCGCCGGGCCACCCCGGCCTGGATCAGGTTGAGCAGGAAGAAGCCGGTGCCGCAGCCCAGCTCCAGGGCCCGGTCGTAGGGCAGTTCGCGCTGTACCTCGTCGGGGACGATGGCGTCGAACCGGCCGCGGGCGTAGTCGATGCAGCGCTGGTCGTACGAGATGGACCACTTGTCGTCGTAGGTCTCGGCTTCCCAGTCGTGGTAGAGCACCTGGGCCAGCTTGGTGTCCTTCAGCGCGGCCTCGACCTGTTCGGCCGTGGCGTGCGGGTTGGGGGCGGGAGTGTGGTCCGTGCTCGTCATATGGGCAGCCTAACTGCCGGTCGCCGTCCCGAAGACCTCGACGTAGTGGCGCACCCCGTCACCAGCGCCGTCGATCATTCCCTTCGCCCCGGCCAGCACGTGCGCGGGCGCCTCCAGAAATCGCCTGGCCCGGGCCAGTGCGGCGTCGTACACCCCGTCCGGGGCCACCATCTGGTCGATCAGGCCGATCTCCAGGGCCTCCTCGGCGCCGACGAACCGGCCGCTGAACACCAGGTCCTTGGCCCGGCTCACCCCGATCGCGCGGACCAGGCCGGCCGTGCCCGCCGCGGGCAACAGCCCGGCGAGCACCTCGGTGGCGCCGAACTTGACGTTGTCACCGGACACCCGCCAGTCGGCGGCCAGCGCCAACGCCAGCCCGGACCCCAGCGCATATCCGGTCACCGCGGCGATGGTGGGTTTCGGGATACCGGCGACGGCGTCGACGGCGGCCCGGCACGCCCGGGTGACGCTCTCGGCGTCGCCGGCGTGCAACCGGCGCAGCTCGGGCACGTCGTCACCGGCGCAGAACACCTCGTGGCCGCCGTACAGGATCACCGCGCCGACGCCGGGATGGGCGCCCAGTTCGGCGGCCGCCTCGCCGATCTCCCGGCACATCTGGCGGGTCAGCGCGTTGCCCGGCGGGCGGGACAGCACCAGGGTGCCGATGCCGTCGTCGACGACCAGGGTGATGAACTCGCGCACGTCAGTACCCCTCGGGTGCGCGCCGGTTCCGCGCGGCGTTGTACCGGGCGCCGTCGAAGAACTCGATGTCCCAGTCGCCGGTGCCCTTGTCCGCGGACAGCCTGGGCTCCATCGCGACGATCTTGCGCTCGGTGGCCAGCACCTCGGCCACCGTGCGCCCGTTCAGTGAATCCAGCTGCGACCAGGTGGGCGGCAGCAGGAAGGAGCGGCCCTCGGCGAACTCGTCCAGGGCGGCCTGCGGGGTGGACCAGAACGCGCGGTCGCTCTCGGTGTTCTCCCCGTCGGCGCGCTGGCCGGCCGGCAGCGCGGCCACGAAGAAGTAGGTGTCGTAGCGGCGGGTGCGCTCCTCTTTCGGGGTGACCCAGTTGGCCCAGGGCCGCAGCAGGTCGGCCCGCAGCACCAGTTTCTCGGTGCGCAGGAAGTCCGCGAAGGACAGCGAATTGTTGGCCAGCGCCGCCCGCTGCTCCCGGTACACCGACGCGTCGTCCACGAGGACATCCGAGTCGTCGGCCGCACCCGCGAACAGCACCCCGGACTCTTCGAACGTCTCGCGGGCGGCGGCGCACACCAGCGCCTCGGCGAGGTCGACGTCGACGTTGAGGCGCTCGGCCCACCACGTCGGGGCGGGGCCGTACCAGGCGATGTCCTGGCCGTCCCCGGGGGCAGGAGCGGAGCGACTCGGGGGGTTTTTGTAGTCGCGCTCGTCGACACCCCCGCCCGGGAACACCATCACGCCCGCGACGAAGTCCATCGCGGAGTGCCTGCGCATCAGGAAGATCTCCAGCGACTCCGGGGTGCCCTGATCACGCAGCAGCATCACCGTCGAGGCCGGCCGGGGAATCAACGGGTCGCCGGGGGTACTCATGCGCCGGCCTCGCAGGCTCGGACGGCACATTCAGCGCCGATGATTCGCTCGCAAGCTTCGCTCATGCGCGCCTCCTGTGTGCCGCGCGGCTGCGCACCCGCCGCGCGAAGTAGCGTCCGTCGACCACCTCCAGGGCGATCGACTGCCCGAAGGCGGTGGACAGGTTCTCCGATGTCAGCACATCGGTGAGCAGACCGGAGGCGACCACCGCCCCCTCGGACAGCAGCAGGCAGTGGCTGAAGCCGGGCGGGATCTCCTCGACGTGGTGGGTGACCAGCACGATGGCCGGCGCATCCGGGTCAGCGGCCAGGTCGGCCAGCCGGGCCACCAGTTCCTCCCGGCCGCCCAGGTCCAGCCCGGCGGCGGGTTCGTCGAGCAGCAGCAGTTCGGGGTCGGTCATCAGCGAACGCGCGATGAGCACGCGCTTGCGTTCACCCTCGGACAGCGTGCCGTAGGTGCGCTCGGCCAGGTGCTCGGCGCCGACGCTCTCCAGCATGTCGACGGCCTGCTCGTAGTCGACGTCGTCGTATTTCTCGCGCCACCGGCCCAGCACCGCGTACCCGGCCGAGACCACCAGGTCGCGCACCACCTCGTCGTCGGGTACCCGCTGGCTCAGCGCCGAACTGGACAACCCGACCCGGCTGCGCAGCTCGGCCATGTCGGTGCGGCCGAGCCGCTCCCCCAGCACGAACGCGGTGCCCGACGACGGATGGTCGACGGCGGCGGCGATCCGCAGCAGCGAGGTCTTGCCGGCCCCGTTGGGCCCGATCACCACCCAGCGCTCGTCGAGTTCGACGGCCCAATCGAGCGGCCCGACCAGGGTTTTGCCGCCGCGGCGCAGGCTGACTCTGGCGAAATCGATCAGCAGGTCTGGATCGGATTCACGCTCGGTGTCTGGCACTCGCCCATCGTAGTGTCGGGCTCCTTGCCGGCCCGGGAGCGCCCCGGGGCGCCGAAGTCGTGGAACAGCAGCCGGCGCGGCATGATCCGCAGGATCAGCTGGACCAGCGGGCCGATCCCGAAGGCGTACACCACGGTGCCGACGCCGACGGTCCCGCCGAGCAGCCACCCCGCGGCCAACACGGTGGCCTCGATGGCGGTGCGGACCAGCCGCACCGAGAGCCCGGTGCGCGTCACCAGGCCGGTCATCAGCCCGTCCCGGGGGCCCGGGCCGAGCCCGGCACCGATGTAGAGCACGGTGCTGACGGCGTTGAGCAGGACCGCACCCAGCATCAGCGCGATGCGGGCGGGCAACGACTCCGGCGCGGTCAGCAGGGCCAGTCCGGCATCGACGGTCACCGCGATGACGATGACGTTGGCCACCGTGCCGATGCCGGGCTTGTTGCGCAACGGGATCCAGGCCAGCAGCACGATCACGCCGACCACCGCGGTGGCGGTTCCGATCGACATGGGGGTGTGCCGGGTGAGGCCCTGATGGAACACGTCCCACGGGTCCAGCCCGAGGCCGGCGCGCACCATCATGGCCATCGACAGGCCGTACCCGACGAGACCGAACAGCAGCAGCGCCGCCCTGGAGAGGTGCCTCATGCGTGGTCGGGGAAGCGAGCGCGGATGGCGTCCAGTTCGTTGCGAACGCGCCGGGCATCGGGGTCCCCGCCGGGTCGCACGCGGTTCGACGGGCCACTGCGGTGGTACTTCGATGCCAGTCGGGATAGCCAGTTTCTGTTCACGTTGCCAGTTTCGAACCAGATTGGCTTGCCCATCAATAGCCAGTTCGGCCATACTGGCATCAAATGTCGATAGAAATGGCTGCCAGATCACTCGATGAGGACCTTTTGGCCCGCGAGTTGGGTAACTGGCGCACCTCCAGCGCCACCGGCCCGGCCTACGCCGGACTGGCCGACGCCATCCGGCTGCTCATCGTGGACGGGCGGGTCCCGGTCGGCGCCCGGCTGCCCAGTGAACGGGCCCTGGCCGATGCCCTGCGGGTCTCCCGCACCACGGTCACGGCGGCCTTCGCCCAACTCCGCGAGGACGGCTACCTGCAGGCCCGCCGCGGGGCGCGCAGCACCGCGGCGTTGCCGCCCCGCCCCGAGATCGCCGCCGAGCCGAGCACCGGTGCCACCGTCAGCCTGGCCGCCGCCGCGCTGTCGGCGCCGAGCGCCCCGGTCCTGGAGGCCTTCGCCGCGGCCACCCGCGACATCACCCCGTACCTCAGTGAGCCCGGCCACGACCTGACCGGCGTGTGCGCCCTGCGCACCGCTGTCGCCCAGCGGTACTGCGACCGCGGACTGCCCACCGACCCCGGCCAGATCATGATCACCAGCGGCGCCCAGCACGCGATCGGGCTGATCCTGGCCGCGTTCACCGAGCCGGGCGATCGCGTGCTGGTCGAGCAGCCGACGTACCACGGCGCGCTGTCGGCCATTTCGACCGCGGGGACGCGCGCCGTCCCGGTCCCACTCACCGACGACGGCTGGGAACTGGACGCGGTGCACGCGGCGTTGCGCCAGCTCTCCCCCAGCCTGGCCTACCTGATCCCGGACAACCACAATCCGACCGGGTTCACCATGGCACCGGACGAGCGAATCCGGTTGGGGCACATCATCTCCGAAACCCGGACCCGCACCGTCATCGACGAGTCGATCATGGACATGTGGATCGACCAGGCGCCCCCGGCGCCGCTGGCCACCAGCGTGCCGCGGCACGACCTGGTGCTCACGGTCGGGTCGATGTCCAAATCGTTCTGGGGTGGCCTGCGGGTCGGCTGGATCCGCGCCGAACGCAACACCCTGGCCACCATCGCGGCCATCCGGCCGTCGGTGGATCTGGGCACCCCTATCCTCGAACAGCTCACGGCGGCACGGCTCATCGAAGGACGGGACGCGGTACTGGCCGAACGCCGGGCCCTGCTGCGCAGCCGCCGGGCCTACCTGCTGAGCCTGCTGGAACGCCGGCTACCCGACTGGCGGCCCGGGTCGGGCCCCAACGGGATGTCGCTGTGGGTCAAGCTGCCGGCCCCGATGAGCACGGCGCTGTCGGCGTCGGCCTCACGGTTGGGCCTGGACCTGCCGGCCGGTCCGCGGTTCGGGGTGGACGGCACCCTGGAACGGTTCGTGCGGGTGCCCTATGCGCTGCCCGAGCCGCAACTGGACGAAGCGGTCGACCTGATGGCGCGGGCCTGGGCGGCCATCACCGGCGCGCCCGAACCGGAATCCCACGCGGTCGTGGTCTGAGTCAGGATTGCCGCACTTCTCAACGCCGCTCGTTCCTCGCCGCTTGATCGGCGTGCGGCTAGCCCTGGCTCTGCTGCAGGGCGATGCACTTGCCGACGTTCTCCGGGGTGCACGGGATACCCGCCACAGACGACAGACCGCCGGGCGTGTTCTGCACCAGCGGCGGTGCCGCGTCCGGCGGGGGCACGACGGCGTTGCCGCTGGTGCTGCTGCCCTTGCCGGCGCCGGCCACGCAGACACCGGGGAAATGACTGGGCCGGGTGCCCCACGGGCAGTCCGCCGAGGCCGGGGCGGCGAGCACGACCGCGCCGCCGGCGATCGCAGCCGCGCAGGCACCCACCAGAACCGTCCGTCTCAGCAACACCATGCCACCACTGTAGAGGCCAGACCTGTGCGCGGCGCTGCTAGTCGGGGATATCGACCCGGCGCACGGTGCCGTCCACCGCGTCGGCGGCCTCGATCTCACCCCGGGTCACCCCGAGGATGAACAGCACGGTGTCCAGGTACGGGTGGCTCAGTGAGGCGTCGGCGACCTCCCGCAGCGCCGGCTTGGCGTTGAACGCCACACCCAGCCCGGCCGCCGTGAGCATGTCGATATCGTTCGCGCCGTCACCGACGGCGACCGTCTGCTCCATCGGCACGCCGGCCTGCTGCGCGAAGTCGCGCAGCGCCTTGGCCTTCCCGGGCCGGTCGACGATGGGGCCGATCACCCGGCCGGTCAGCTTGCCGTCGACGATCTCCAGGTCGTTGGCGGCGACGTAGTCCAGCATCAGCTCGTGCGCCAGCGGCTCGATCACCTTCCGGAAACCGCCGGACACCACACCGCAGTGGAAGCCCAGCCGGCGCAGGGTGCGGATGGTGGTGCGGGCGCCCGGCGTCAGCTCCAGCTCGTCGGCCACCTCGTCGACCACCTCGGCGGGCAGCCCGGCCAGCGTGGCGACCCGCTCGCGCAGCGACGCCTCGAAATCCAGCTCGCCGCGCATCGCGGCCTCGGTGATGGCGGCGACCTTGGCCTCGGCGCCGGCCCGCGCGGCCAGCATCTCGATGACCTCGCCCTGGATCAGGGTCGAGTCGACGTCGAACACGATGAGCCGCTTCGCCCGCCGGGACAGGCTGTAGTCCTCCAGCGCGATATCGATGCCCAGCTCGACGGCCGCCCGGGCCATGGCCGCCTGCAGCTGCCCGTAGACGCCACCGGGCGGCACCGAGACCCGCAATTCCAGCCCGGTCACCGGGTAGTCGGAGACACCGCGGATGGTGTCGATGTTCACCCCGAGTGCGGCGGCTTCCCGGGCGACCACCCCGAACGCTTCGGCGGTGACGGGCCGGCCCAGCACGACGATGGTGTGGGTGGACGGCTCGCGCATCACCGGCAGGTCGGCGCTGCGTTCGATGGTCACGTCCAGGCCGACCCCGTGGATGGCCGCCCGGACGTCGTCACCGAACGCGACGCCGTCGGCCACGTCGGGGGGCGCCGAGATCAGCACCCCGAGGGTGAGCCGGCGCCGGACCACCACCTGTTCGACGTTGAGCAGCTCGACGTTGTGCCGTGAGAGCACCTCGAAGAGTGCCGACGTGACGCCGGGCTGGTCGAGTCCGGTGACGGTGATCAGTACCGAAACCTTTGACGGAGGCACGCCGATCAGGGTCAGGTGCGGACGTGCTCGTCGTCGAGACGCGTCACGTCGCCGTCACTCGGGCCGTGCGAGCGGCCGATGTGCGCCTCGGCGCGCATCCGCTCGACCATGTGCGGGTAGTGCAGCTCGAACGCCGGCCGCTCGGACCGGATCCGGGGCAGCTCGGTGAAGTTGTGCCGTGGCGGCGGGCACGAGGTGGCCCACTCCAGCGAGTTGCCGTAACCCCACGGGTCGTCCACCACGACCGGTTCGCCGTAGCGCCAGCTCTTGAACACGTTCCACACGAACGGCAGCGTCGAGATGCCCAGGATGAACGCGCCGATCGTGGAGATGACGTTGAGCGTGGTGAACCCGTCGGTGGGCAGGTAGTCCGCGTAGCGGCGCGGCATGCCCTCGTCACCGAGCCAGTGCTGCACCAGGAAGGTGGTGTGGAAGCCGATGAACGTCAGCCAGAAGTGCAGCTTGGCCAGGCGCTCGTCGAGCAGGCGGCCCGTCATCTTCGGGAACCAGAAGTAGATGCCCGCGTAGGTGGCGAACACGATGGTGCCGAAGAGCACGTAGTGGAAGTGCGCGATGACGAAGTAGGAGTCCGTCACGTGGAAGTCCAGCGGCGGGCTGGCCAGCAGCACGCCGGACAGGCCACCGAGCAGGAAGGTGATCAGGAAGCCGACCGAGAACAGCATGGGCGACTCGAAGGTCAACTGGCCCTTCCACATGGTGCCGATCCAGTTGAAGAACTTGATCCCGGTGGGCACCGCGATGAGGAACGTCATGAACGAGAAGAACGGAAGCAGCACCGCGCCGGTGGCGTACATGTGGTGCGCCCACACCGCCACCGACAGGGCCGCGATGCCGAGCGTCGCGTAGATCAGGGTGGTGTAACCGAAGATCGGCTTGCGGCTGAACACCGGGAAGATCTCGGACACGATGCCGAAGAACGGCAGCGCGATGATGTACACCTCGGGGTGGCCGAAGAACCAGAACAGGTGCTGCCACAACAGCACACCGCCGTTGGCCGGGTCGTAGACGTGCGCGCCCAGGTGCCGGTCGGCGGCCAGGCCGAACAACGCCGCGGTCAGCAGCGGGAAGGCCAGCAGCACCAGGATCGAGGTCACCAGGATGTTCCAGGTGAAGATCGGCATCCGGAACATCGTCATACCGGGGGCGCGCATGCACACCACGGTGGTGATCATGTTGACGCCACCGAGGATGGTGCCCAGACCACCGACGGCCAGACCCATGATCCACAGGTCACCGCCGGCACCGGGCGAGTGGATCGCGTCGGTCAGCGGCGAGTACGCGGTCCAGCCGAAGTCGGCGGCACCGCCGGGGGTGATGAAGCCGGCGATGGCGATCAGCGCGCCGAACAGGAACAGCCAGAACGAGAAGGCGTTCAGCCGCGGGAAGGCGACGTCGGGGGCGCCGATCTGCAGCGGCAGCACCAGGTTGGCGAAGCCGAACACGATCGGGGTGGCGTAGAACAGCAGCATCACCGTGCCGTGCATGGTGAACAACTGGTTGAACTGCTCGTTGGACAGGAACTGCAGCCCGGGCAACGCCAATTCGGTGCGCATCAGCAGAGCCATCAGGCCGCCGACGAAGAAGAAGATGAAGCAGACGACGCAGTACATGATGCCGATCAGCTTGTGATCGGTCGTCGTGATCAGCTTGTAGACCAGATTGCCCTTGGGGCCCATTCGGGGCGGGAACGGACGCCGTGCCTCGAGTTCTCCGATTGGGGGCGCTTCGGCTACCAACAGATCCTCCATAAAAATCGACGGGTCATCCCGGCAGTGTTCGTTCGTGATCTTATCCCCCATCGCCGCCCGCGGCGGCGTGGGTCCTACAAACTGTCGTATTCGGCCGCGGCGACCGGATGTTACCGTCGGCGACGTGCTGTTTCCCTGTGCCCGCATCGCCCAGGTCGCCGCGAGTGGCGCGGCTGTCACGGCGCTCACCCTGACCGTGCTGACCGGATGCGGCGCGCAGCAGGGCGCCACCCCCAACACGGCGCCGGGCGCGCCCGTCACCAGCACCACCCGTATCGCCAGCGCGGGCGTGCTGGGCAATCAGCGCCGGCCCGACGAGTCCTGCGCCCCCGCCCCGGCACCCGCCGACCCGGCCGCGCGCGCCGTGCGTAACGCGCCGGCCGCGGGGGTGCCGGCGACCACCGAGGTGAGCGGCGATCCGCAGCGCATCGTGGCGCTCTCCGGCGACCAGCTCGACGCGTTGTGCGCCCTGGGCCTGCAGGGCCGGATCGTCGGAGCCACCCAGCCGGCACCGTCGTATCTGGGCGGTGTGGTCCACGGCGCCCCCGGGGTCGGCGATGCGACCGCACCGGACCTCGACGCCATCGGGCGGGCCGCGCCGGACCTCATCCTCGGTTCGGCGGCGCTGACCCCGTCGCAGTTCGGCGCGCTGGCCCGGACCGCCCCGACGGTTTTCACCGGGGCGCCGGGGGCCGGCTGGCAGGACACCCTGCGCACGGTCGCGGCGGCGGTCGGCCGCCCGGAGGCGGCCGACCGGCTGCTCGACGGCTTCACCCAGGACGCCCGCAAGACCGGCCGGCAGAACGACGCCACGCATTTCCAGGCATCGGTGGTGCAGTTCACCCAGGACACCGTGCGCGTCTACGGCGCGGACAACTTCCCGGCCAGCGTGCTGCGCGCGGTCGGCGTGGATCGCCCTGCGGCCCAACGCTTCACCGACAAGCCCTATCTCGAGCTCGCCCCGGACGGCGACCTGTCCGCCGCCGACGGCGACATCGTCTACCTGTCCTTCGACTCACCCGCCGCCAAGGACCGGGCCGCGGCGGTGCTGGACAGCCCGGCCTGGCGCAAACTGTCGGCCAACCGGGACAACCGGGTGTTCATCGTCAACAACGAGGTGTGGCAGACCGGCGGCGGCGTGGTGGCCGCCCGCGGCATCCTCGACGACCTGCGCTGGCTGAACGCCCCGATCAACTAGGCCGGCAACGGCTTTCGGCCGAACTGACCCAACGCCAGTGAGCCGTCCGGCAGCTGCAGTTCGCCGGCCTCGATACGCCGGCGCAGGTAGGCGAACGTCTGCGCGGTCTGCGCGAAGAGGTGTTCCCCGGCGCGCAAGGTGGGCCGGCTCTGGGCTTCCGGCGAGTCGAACTGCGGCAGCGGTTTGACCTCGGTGTGGTAGTCGACGTTGAAGAACAGCGGGAACGAGTACCGCTCCTCGGCGACCTTGCGGACCCGGTGGCTGGTGGCGACGAACGCGCCGTTGGTCCACAGCTCGAGCAGGTCACCGATGTTGACGACGAAGGCGCCCGGCACCGGGGGGACGTCGATCCACTCGCCGGCCCCGTTGAGCACCTCCAACCCGGGCGCGGTCGGCTTGAGCAGGGTGAAGCACTCGTAGTCGGTGTGCGCACCGATGCCGATGCTGTCCTGGGCATCCGGGTTGTACGGATAGTGGATCAGCCGCAGCTGGCTCGGGGTCTTGGTGGCGTGCCGGGCGAACACCTCGGGATCCTCGCCGAGCGCGACCGCGAAGGCCCACAGCAGCCGCTGCCCCACCGCCAGCAGCGCCTGATAATAGGCGGTCACCGCGTCGGCGAAGCCGGGCAGGTCCGGCCAGGTGTTGGGTCCCAGCATCGGGTTGCCGGCCAGGTAGTCCGGGTCGTCGGCGGGCAGGTCCAGCGCGGTGTCGAAGGCCTCCTTCAGATCCGGGACGGTGCCCTCCAACCCTTCCTCCCCGATGGGGACATAGCCGCGGTGGCAGCGCGACAGACCGATATAGCTGCGCATCTTCTCGTCCACCGGTAGGGCGAAGAACTCCTTGACCGCGGCCAGCATGTCGTCGAACAACGATTCGTCGATGCCGGTGCCGCTGATGTAGAAGAACCCGACCTCCGCTGCGGCCCGGCCGATCTCACCGGCGACGCGGTCCTGTTCGGCGCGCTCGGGTGAGTACAGTCCACTGATGTCGATGACGGGCACCGACGTGAATGACGTGACGCCACTCATAGATTCACGTTCCCTTCCGATCCCTGTACCGTCCAGCGCACACCGTTGGCCTGGATTTCGTTTCCGGACAAGTTGATTCCGAGCTCCTGGCGGGCGACGCCGGTGATCACCCCGGTGCCGTCGGCCCAGCCGAACACCGCACCGGCGCGGACCAGCAGTGCGGGGGCACCGTCCGGGCCGGACAGGAACAGCGCCCCGGCCGGGGTGTGGTCCACCGGATCGCGCACCCAGTGCTCGACGTAGTTCTCGTGCACCCCGGTCTCGACGAGCACCTCGCCGTCCCAGTGCATCCGGCCGGCGTCCGGGAACGGTCCCGGGGGTTGCACGTCCACGGCGCGGTGCCAGGCGAACACGTCACCCTCCTGGTACAGCCGCCCGGCGAAGCCGCGCGAGTCGACATAGGCGGACGGGCCCTGCAGCCACAGCACACCGGGGGTGTCGTCGCGGGTGCCGTCGGCCTCGATCAGCAGGGTGCGCCGCCACAGGCCGGCGCAGTCGGTCATGGCGACGGTGGTCATGATCGCTCCCATCGGCGCCGCAGGATTGCCAGCCCCTCCTCGGTCGGCACACCCAGGGCACGGACCCTGGCGATACCACCGTCCGGGTAGGCCTGCACGCGCAGGGCGGCTACCGCCCGCGCGTCCACGGGGAAGACCTGACGCGAATCGGCGATCAGCCGGGTGCGCGGCAGCACCGGAACGTCGAAAGCGACCCTCCCCCAGCCGTGTTCGCGGTCCGGCCGACTGCGGCTGCCGAGCACCGACACCTCGGCGCTGGCATTGAACACGAAGTAGGAGGTGTCGATCTCGATGCGGCGCAGGTCGGCGGGGACAGCGAACGAGATGATCACCGCGTCATGGGTGTCGGGTCCGATATCGCGGCGTCGGCGGGTCTCCCAGCCGTCGCCCATATTGTGCGGCCGGTTCGGTGCGACCAGCACGCCCGCACTGGAATAGAAACTGTCGCTGCACCATTCCACCCGTCCGCCCTGTTCCAGTCCGGACACCTCGACGGTGACATCGCTCCACAGCGCCGGGTCGGGCACCACCTCGCCGTAGGCCCGCATCCGGGCGACGCCGCCGTCGGACTGCAGCCGCAACCGCAGATGGGTCCAGCGCCGGTGATCCCGCACGGCCAGCAGATTGTGCGAATCCGCTTTCAGCACGGTGCTTTCCACCACGGTTGTCCACGCCACCCCGGGTCCTGCCGGGTCCTGGGTGCGGTCCAGTGTGCAGGCGTCGACGGCGCAGGCGGTTGGGTGGTTGCCGGAGAAGAACCGGGTGTCCACGTCAACGGTGTGCAACCGGCCGGGTGCGCCCAGCCGGATGATGGCCCAGTCGCCGTCCGGTCCGGCGTGGCGCCGGGTCTCCCAGCCGTCGACCACCTCGCCCCGCAGATCGTAGGTGCCGGGCACGAAGGCCGGCTCGGACGGGTCGACGAGCCGTTCCTTGAAGCCGAAGGACTCGTCGCTGGCGGCCACCACGGCGCCGCCGACGGTGCGGGAGGCGAGATCGACGTCGGTCACAGGCCCATTGCTTCCGATGAGCGCTCGCGCGAAGAGTCAATGGCTTCCGATGAGCGCTCGCGCGAAGAGTCGATGGCTTGAGATAAGGGCCAGTGGCTGCGCGGGTTGTCAGGCCCTGGCGCGTACACCCCGGCCTTGCTGGTGGACAGCCCCAGCCCGACGACGGCCTGCGCCAGGGCGACGGCGGCCGCCACGCCGTCGACGGCGGGCACCCCGAGCTTGGCGGAGATGGCCGCGGTCACCCCGGCCATGCCGGCACAGCCCAAACAGATGACGTCGGCGCCGTCCTCGCTGATCGCGCGGGCCGCCTCCTCGACGATCGCCTGCACGGCGCTGGCCGGGTCGGCATCCACCTCGGCGGTGCCCAGCCCGCAGGCGCGCACCGAGGCGCAGTGCGCGTTCAGCCCGGCCAGCAGCAGCCGGTCCTGGATCGGCGGGATGGACCGGGCCAGGGTGGTGATCACCGAGAACCGCCGCCCGATGAGGTGCGCGACGTGCGCGGCGCATTCGGCGATGTCGAAGACGGGAACCGACAGCATCTCAGCGAGCGCGTCGCGGCCGTGCTCGCCGAAGCCGGCCAGCACCACGGCGTCGAAGTCGAAGGCGCCCGCCCGCATCAGCCGGGCGACGACATCCATCACCCCGACCGCGGACAGGTAGCTCTCGGCGGCGGAGTCGATCGCCTCGGCACCGAAATACGGTGATCGGCATACTATTTCGACATCGGGTCGGGCCGCGGCGCGGGCGGCGGCCGCGATCTCGGCGGTCATGGCCGCCGAGGTGTTCGGGTTGAGCACCAGGATCCTCATACCGGCTCCCCTATCCGGGCCAGGGCCGGCACCCCGGCCACCCAGGTCTGTAACACCGCACCGCGCAGGCTCATCCCGTCGTACGGGCTCACCGGGTGCCGGTGCCGCAACTCGACGGCCCGCACCGTGCCCTGCGCGTCGGGATCGAAGGCGCACAGGTCGGCGCGCAGCCCCACCGCGATCCGGCCGCGGTCGGTGTATCCGGCCAGTGCCGCGGGGCGTTCGGACATCCACCGGCTCAGCTCGGGCAGACCGACACCGCGCCGGCCGGCCTGCGTCCACACCGCCGGGGGCCCCAGCTGCAATGAGCTGATACCGCCGAACGCCCGCCCGAAGTCCCCGGCCGCCTTGTGCTGCGGGGTGCACGGCGAATGGTCGGACACCACCAGGTCCAGGGTGCCGTCGGCCAGTGCCGCCCAAAGGCTCTCGCGGTTGGCCCCGGCGCGGATGGGTGGGCACACGGCGAACTCGGTGCCACCGTCGGGAATGGTCTCGGCATCGAACGTCAGGTAGTGCGGGCAGGTTTCGGCGGTGACGGCCAACCCCTCGGCCTTGGCGGCGGCCAGCGACGGCAGCACGGCGGCGCTGGAGACGTGCACGATGTGTGCCCGGGCCCCGGTCGCCCGCGCGGTGTCGATCACCAGGCCCACCGCGTCCTGTTCGGCGGCGTCGGGACGCGAGGCCAGAAACGACCGGTAGTCCCACCCGTTCGGGCGGGGGCTGTCGGCGATGACGGCATGGCTCTCGGCGTGCACCAGCAGTACCGAACCCAGGTCGGCGATACGGCTCATGGCGTCGTGGAATCCGGCGGTACTCAGATGCGGGAAGTCCGGGTTGCCCGAATCGGCCAGGAAGCACTTGAACCCGCGCACCCCGGCGCCGTCCAGCGCGGCCAGCTCGTCGAGGTTGCCAGGGACGACACCACCCCAGTAGCCGACATCGACGTGACAGTTTCCCGCGGCCGCAGCCCTTTTCACCTGAAGCGCCGCCACACTGGTGGTCACCGGCCGGCAGTCCAGCGGCATGTCGACCAGCGTGGTGATCCCGGCCGCGGCGGCGGCCGCGGTGGCGGTGTCGAACCCCTCCCAGTCGGTGCCGGGATCGTCGACGTGGACATGGGTGTCCACGAATCCGGGTAGGAGCACCGCCCGCTCGGGCAGCCGGATGTCCTGCGCGGCCGGGTGACTCGCGTCGGCGGCGCCGACGAACGTGATCACGCCGCCGGTGATGCCGACCGACGCCGGGACCAGGTGCCCGTCGAGGAGCACCTGCTCCGCGCGCAGGACGCAGTCCATCACGATTCGACCGGCCCGAACCTGTCGTGGAAATGCTGGGTCAGCTCCGGCCAGACATGCGGGTCGTGACCGGGGATCAGCTGGTACCCCTTCTCCGCGGCGAGACGTTTGAGCTTGCGGATCGGTTCGACGGTGTCCTGCGGGTCGACGTCGATGAACCCGCCGATGGGTAGCTCGTGCTCGATGTTCTCGGTCAGGTCGGCGGCGTCGAAGGCGAAGACGAATCCGTCACCACCCACCGATTCGTCGAGCTCCACCACGAAACTCTGATGCCCCGGCGTGTGCCCGTAGGTGGGCACCGCGCTGATCCCCGGCGCGATCTCGGCGTCCCCATCAGCCAGGCGCCACTCGATGTTGGGGTCGTCGAAGTCCACCCGCACGATCGCATTGCGTTCGGGCTCAGGGTGATTCGACAGGCCGTACTCGAGTTCGCGGCGCTGGGCGTGCACCGGGACCTTGCCGGCGAACAGTTTCAGCCCGCCGGCGTGGTCATGGTGCAGGTGGCTGACGGCGACGGTGTGGATGGCATCGAAATCCACCCCGACCTCGGCGAGCCGCTGCTCGATCGGCTCACCAGGGCCGGGCAGCACCGGGCGGTACTCGACGGTCGGGAAGAACCGCCGGTACAGCGCCGGGTCCCGCACCAGGGCGGTGTTGAATCCGGTGTCCAGCAGCACCCAGCCGCCGTCGGTCTGCAGCAGCACACCGGGAACGGGTTCACGCATCCGCTCCTCCGGCGGTGCGCCGTACACCGACACCGATTTCGGCAGTTCCTCCCAGCCCAGGGTCAGCAGGATGATCCGGCGCACCCCGCTCTTGCGGACCAGCGTCGCCATCAGCCCACCGACAGCGCTGCCAGCCGCAGCGTGTTGGGATCGGTCACCACGTGCGCCTGCTCGACGCCCTTGAGCCACGGCTGCGTCACCATGAAGTCGTTGACGTTCGCGACGTTCAGCCAGCAACCGGTCTTGACCGCTTCCTCACCGGCTGTGGAGAAGTCGGCGTCCGAGCCGTTCGGCAGCCCCTTGGCCAGCGCATCCTTGATTGCCGGCGACGAGCATCCGAAGAAGTTCAGTCCGCCGTCGGCGTCCCAGGAAATATGACCCCAGGTGTAGGGCGACGGGGCGTCCGGCCAGCCGAGGTAGGTCATGATCTCCGGTGCCGCCTGTGCGTCGCCGCCGATCCAGCCGTAGATCTCCGAGGTGGGGTAGGCCTGCACCTTGGCACTCAAACCTGCTGCTGCCAGCTGGGTCTGGATCAGGTTGCTGATCAGCTGGTTGTCCGGGTTCGACGAGTCGTAGCCGATCGTCACGGCCTTCTGGTCGGCCGGCAAACCCGCCGCCAGCCCGGTCAGCACGGACGGATCATGGGTCACCGACTGCTTGCCGAACTGGGGGGCCATCATGTTCGCCGGGTAGATCTGCTCGGCCTTCTTGCCGCGGCCGAAGTAGGTCTGCTTCACCAGTTCGTCGACATCGATGGCCTGCATCACCGCATTGCGGTTCTTGGCGTCGGTCATCATGCCCTTCTTGGGATTGATGTAGACGAAGTTCGACATCATCGTCGGCAGCGAGTAGTTCGCGAACGACTTGTTGTCCAGATACGACTGCACTGCCGAGGACGGCAGGTCGTGCAGGATCGCCGCCAACTGCCCGTTGTTGAACTGCAGCTGCTGGGCCGACACGTCGGTGATCACCGGCAGTTCGACCTTCTCGAAATACGGCTTCGCACCCCAGTAGTCGCCGAAGGCGGTCAGCTCATACTTCGAGCCGACCTCCGCGGCCGTCAACGTGTACGGACCGGTACCCAGGTCGTGATTGGTGAGGTAGCCCTGGGCGTTGTCGGTGCCGCCGTTCTTCTTCAGCCCCTCGGGGCTGAGCATCCGCGGCCCGTACGGGCAGGCCAGGTAGTCCAGGAACGCCGAGTTGGGCGCCTTGAGCGTGACGGTGACGCCGTAATCGCCTTGCGTGGTCACCGAATCGATGTCGGAGACCATGTAGGCCGGACCCTGGTTGACCGCCGCACGCCGGTCGAAGGACGCCTTGACCGCAGCCGACGTGAACGGCGTTCCGTCGTGGAACTTCACGCCCTCCCGCAGCTTGAAGGTGAACACCTTGTTGTCCGGTGAGGCCGTCCACTCGGTGGCCAGCAGCGGTTGCAGTTCGGCCTTGTCGGTGCCGCCCTTGTACTGCAGCAGACCCTCATAGGTGTTGGTGGTCAGCAGCAGGCCTTGGCCGGCGTAGTAGATGTCGGGGTCCGGCGGCTGGCCCGGGTCCTGCAGGAACGACAGGTGCAGCACCTTGTCGGTGGGCGCGGCGTTCGGTGTGCTGCTGCTACCGGAATTCGATCCGCCGCAGGCGGTCAGGGTCAGGGCCGCCGTCGCGCCGATCGCGACAAGCATGCTGAGTTTCTTCATCGGGCGGCTCCTTCGAGAACGGGTTGGGCGAGCTCACGGAAAGCGTCGAGGATTTCCTCGGTGGTGCGCATCGCGCCGGTCTGCAGGTACTCCATGGCGTCCAGCGCCGCGTCGTGGCGGTACTGGGAGGACCCGCCGACGCAGTCGGTGACGACGCGGACGTGAAAGTCGCGCTGGTGGGCATCGGCGAACGTGTAGTGCACGCAGACGTCGGTGAGGCCACCGATCAGGACCAGCGTGTCCGCCTTCAGGCCGGACAACACGATCTCGAATTCGGTGCCGATGAAACCGGAATAGCGCCGCTTGACGATGTGGAATTCATGGTTGGGCCCGTCGAGGTCGGGCAGCAACTCCGGGTGCAGCGGGGTGCCGGGCCGCCCGTCAATGCAGTGCGGTCCCTCGACACCGTCGAGCTCACGGCCGAAATCGATGCCGTTGGCGCGGTGCACTTCCTGGAAGAACACGATCGGGATGGCCGCGGCGCGGGCAGCCGCGATCAGTCGGCGTGCCTTGGCGATCCGGTCGGCGTATCCGGCCATGTGCGGGATGCCCACCTCCTCGACCGGCATGTCGCCGGACTCCTGCATGTCGACCACGACAAGCACGGGATTGCCCACGATGAGCGGCTGTTTCGGCACCTAACCTCCTGTAACTGCGATACGGGGATCTGCGGCGGCCTGGAGCAGGTCCACGGCCGTGTTGATGACGACGTAGAGGGCACCGAGCATCAGCGTGACGCCGGCGATGGCCGGGAAGTCCGCGACGGGGATGCTCTGCGCGATGTACTGCCCGATCCCGGGCCAGCCGAACACCTGCTCGACCACGAGCACACCCGAGAACATCAGTCCGACTTGCAATCCCGTCATCGACAGGGCCGCGCCGACGGAGTTGCGCAGCACGTGCCGGGCCATGATCCGGGTCTCGGACAGGCCCTTGGCCCGGGCGGTGCGGGCGTAGTCGCTGTCGATATCGGCCAGCAGGCTGCTGCGCAGCACCCGCCCGATGGCGACGGCCGGGCCGATCGCGATCACCAGAGCCGGCAGGATCAGATGGTGCACGGCGTCGGCCACCACGTCGAAGCGGGCGTGCAGCAGCCCGTCGACGGTGAGCAGGCCGGTCGGTCCGTCGGGCGGATTCGCCACGGCCAGACGGCCGTTGGCCGGCACCCAGCCCAGGGTCTGGTAGAAGACGATCAACCCCACGATGCCCAGCAGGAACATCGGCGCCGACGACCCGGTGAACAACACCGCCCGCAGCACCCCGGCACCGCGCCACTTCAGCGTGGTGCTGAAGGCCAGCAGCACGGCGAGCACGATCGCGATCAGCAGCCCGCACATCGCCAGCTCGAGCGTGGCCGGGAAGAACGATCCGAGATCGGACAGCACCGCGTGCCGGGTCCGGTAGGAGGTACCCAGATCACCGGTGACCGCACCGGTCAGGTAATGCCAGAACTGCACCAGCACAGGGTCGTTCAGCCCCAGTGCCTCGCGGCGGGCGGCGACGGCCTGGGCCGAGGCCTGTGCGCCCAACTGCGCCTTGACCGGGTCCAGCGGGGAGATGTTCTGCAGCACGAACAACACCGCGGTCAACGCGACCAGGATGGCGACCATTGCTCCCAGCCGGGAGGCTATGAAGGTTTTCATGGCTATCTCGTCTTCATCAGGTTGCGCAGGCAGTCACCGGCGATGTTGGCGATCAGCGCCAGCACCAGCACGCCGAGGCCGGGCATCACCGGCAGCCACCACTGCTGCAGGAAGTAGCTGAGGTTGCGCGCCGAGTCGGCGCCCAACTCGGGTGCCGGCGCAGCCTGCCCGAGCCCCAGGAAGGACAACGCGGCCAGGGTGAGGATCAGCGTGCCGATGTCCAGGCTGGCTGCCACCAACGCATTGGGCACCGCGCCCGGGAGCAGGTGCCGCCCAGCGAGCCGGAACCAACTGACCCCGGCCAGTTTCGCCGCTTCGACGTGCGGGCGCGCGGCCAACCGGGCCACCTCGCCGCGCACCAGCCGGGCGTAGAACGGCCACCAGACGATGGACACCGCGATCAGCGTGTGCAGGAAGCCGGGCCCGAGGGCGGCCACCACCGCGATGGCGAGCACCGGTGCGGGCAGTGACAGGAAGCCGTCGGTGATGCGCATCAGCGTGGCGTCGAGCCAGCCGCCGGTGGCGCCGGCGATCAACCCGACCAGCCCACCGATCAGCAGTCCCAGCGCCACCACCGCCAGTGCGGCGAACCAGCTGGACCGCGCGCCGTAGAGCACGCGGGACAGGATGTCGCGTCCCACGCTGTCTGTGCCGAGCAGGAAACCGTTGGCGCCCGGCGGCTGCAGCGGCATTCCGACCGGCATGAGGGGGTCGTGCGGCGCCAGCAGCGGCACCGCGACGACGATCAACGTCACCAGGATCACCAGGCTGAAGCCCGCCCAGTTCACGATCGCCGAGCGGGACTGCGGCAGTGTCAGCCGCCATCTCCGGCTGCGGACCAAGACGGGTGCGGCCGGTATCGCGTCCACCGTCGAGCTGACCATCAGCGCACCTTCCGTTCGATGCAGGCGACCTGGTGCGGGTTGCCCGGGGAACCTTCCAGGCGCACGTCGAGTTCGGCACCGCCACAGGCGTCGACGGCGATCGGGCAACGCGGATGGAACGCGCATCCCGGCGGCGGCGACAACGGACTGGCGGGTTCGCCTGGCAACACCCGTGATTCGCGGCCCAGGTCCGGGATGGAGTCGACGAGTGCCCGGGTGTAGGGGTGGACCGGATCGCCGATGACCTGTTCGGCCGGGCCGACCTCCACGATGCGGCCCAGATACATCACCGCGATGCGGTCGGCGACCACCCGGGCCACCGACAGGTCGTGCGTCACGAACACCACCGACATGTCCAGACTCCGGCGCAGGTCACCGATCAGGTTGAGCACGGACGCGGCCAGCGACACGTCCAGCGCGCTGGTCGGCTCGTCACACAACAGCACCGGTGGGGGCACCACGGTCGCCCGGGCCAGCGAAACCCGTTGGCGCTGACCGCCGGAAAGCTGACCGGCGCGCGACTTGGCCACCTCGGCGGGCAACCCGACGCGGTCCAGCACCTCGATGACCGCATCGCGGCGCTGGGCCCGGGACATCTTGGTACCGCGCAGCCGTTCGGCGATCAGCTCACCGACCGACAACCACGGGGTCAGCGAGGCACCGGCGTCCTGGAACACCATCTGCGGCCGTTGGCCACCGGCCAAGGTGACGGTGCCGGAGGTCTGCTTCTCCAGCCCGGCGATGACGCGCAGCAACGTCGATTTGCCCGACCCGCTCTCCCCCACCAGCGCCACGGATTCACCGTGGCCGACGCGGAGCGTCACCCCGCGCAGCGCCTGCAGCTTGCCGCGGCGGGCCACCGCGAAAGTCTTGGTGATGTCGGTCAGTTCGATCAACGGGGCGGTCTCGCCGGCGCTCGGGGCCGTCGACTCGGGCGCGGGCGCGGGTTGTGCTTCGGTCTCGGCCGCACCTGGTGGCAGCAGGCAGGCGCTGACCCGCCCCGGCGCCACCGCGATCGGGTCCGGCGGTGTTCTCGTACAGTCCTCGGTGGCCAGATCGCAGCGCGGCACGAACGCGCACCCCGGTAGCGGTGTCAGCGGGCTGGGCACCGAGCCCGGCAGCGCGGCCAGTGGCCTGCCGCGCTGTGTGTGCAAGGTCAGCCGGGAACGCAGCAGCCCGCGGGTGTAGGGGTGCGCGGGGGTCTGGAGTACCTCGGCGGTGGGCCCGATCTCGGCGATCCGGCCCGCGTACAGCACCGCGATGCGATCCGAGATCTGCGCGGCCACGCCGAGGTCGTGGGTGATGAAGACGATGCTGCAGCCGATCTGGTCGCGCAGTCCCTGCAACAAGGTCAGCACCTGTGCCTGGACGGTGACGTCGAGTGCGGTGGTGGGCTCGTCGGCGATGATGAGTTCGGGGTCGCCGGCGATGGCGATGGCGATCATCACCCGCTGCCGCAGCCCGCCGGACAGTTCGTGCGGATAGGACCGCATGCGCCGCGCCGGCTCCGGGATGCCCACCGCGGTCAGCAGTTTCAATGCTTCCTCGGTGCTACCGGCCGCCTCTGCGACCTGTCTGCCGATGCGCATGGTGGGGTTCAGTGAGGTCATCGGGTCCTGGAACACCGCGCCCAGGTCGAGGCGGCGCACCTTGCGCAGGGTCTTGGCGTCACCGTGCACCATGTCCGAGCCCGCCACCGAGATGGTGCCGTCGATGCGGGTGCCCGCGGGCAACAGCCCGAGCATGCCGAACCCCAGGACGCTCTTGCCCGAACCGGATTCGCCCACCAGGCCCAGGATCTCGCCGGGTGCGATGCCGAGGGTGACACCGCGCAGCGCGTGTACGTCGCGACCGCCGCGGCGGAACGTCACATGCAGATCGCCGATGCTCGCGACGGGCTCGGGAGCCGATACCGCGGTGATCGCTGCGCTGTCCCCGGAGGGCGCGTCGACCGCGGAAACGACGATGCCCATGTGCATTCTCCCGATCTGTCGCAGCCTGGCCTGTCAGTTGACAGTTTTCACGGCCGGCATGCCCGATGGGTGTCGCTGGCGTAACCAATTGCGCGTCGCAAGTAACCGAGGCGTATCGCGCGTTTCTGTCATGTGACAGATACGGGGCGGCATACCTTTCACACCCCCGATGCGCCACGATGAAACCTATGTCGCTCACCCGCGCCGGCCGACCCAGGCTGCAGACGCAGCGACGCCCCGGAATGACGGCCCGTGACGAAATCCTCGATGCGGCAGGCGAATTGTTCACCACGCTGGGATACGCGGGCACATCCACCCGGAGCATCGCCGAATCGGTCGGCATCCGGCAGGCGTCGCTGTATCACTACTTCGACACCAAGGACGACATCCTGTGCGCCCTGCTGAGCCAGACCGTCACCCCGACCCTGGCATTCATCCCGGCGCTGGTGGACGCCGCCCCGGCGTTGACGGCCGCGGAGCACCTGCACGCGCTGGCCAGCTTCGACGGTGACCAGTTGCTCAACGGGCGCTGGAACCTGGGCGCGCTCTACCTGCTACCCGAACTGCGGGATGCGCGGCTGGAACCGTTCTGGTCCGACCGGGAGCGGCTGCGGCTGCATTATCTGGCGTCGAGCCGGGCGGTGCTGGAGTGCACCGGGGTACATCCGGCGGCGGCCGACCTGCCGTTCCGGCTGGTCGAGTCGCTGGTCAACATGTGGTCGGAACCGCACGGCCCGGACCGGGCCGAGCTGCCCGTCCACGTCGCCGACGCGTGCCTGAGGGTGCTGGGCAGTGTGGACGCGGCGACGCCGCGACTGCGGGAGCGCAGCGCGGCGGTGATCGAGTGGCACCGTGAGCGCGTGGGCGCTGCCGCCCCGGGACCGGCGCCCCGATAATCTCTGGCGGTGTTCCACGTGCTGACGCTGACCTACCTGCAGCCCGACGACATCGTCGACCGGAGCCGGCCCGCCCACCTGGACTGGCTGGCCGAGGAGGTGGCCGCGGGACGGGTGCTGCTGGCCGGGCGCACCGATGGCCGCGGCGCCGTCCTCGTGGTCGGCGACATGTCGGCCGCGGAGGCCGACGCCGTCATCGCCGGGGACCCGTACACCCGGGCGGGCGTGGCGCGCTATGACCGGGTGAGCTTCACGGCCGGATTCCGCGCCCCAGGTCTATAACTTGGCTCACACGGGTAGCCGGGACTACATGGGCCGCGGTATCTGTTGAACTGACGCGACGGTGCAGCGTTGCGCCCTGATTACAGTTACCTTCGCTAACGTTTTGGCGAAGGCGCGTGTTGCCCGCTCAGAAGACGCAGTCGACGAAGAGGACCGAACGAAAATCATGACGACCACCGTTTCCGCCTACGCCGCCACCTCGGCCACCAGCCCGCTGACCAAGACCACCGTCGAGCGCCGCGCCGTCGGCCCGCACGACGTCGCCTTCGACATCAAGTTCGCGGGCATCTGTCACAGCGACATCCATACCGTGAAGGCCGAGTGGGGCACCCCCAGCTACCCGGTCGTACCGGGCCATGAGATCGCCGGTGTGGTCACCGAGGTCGGGTCCGAGGTCACCAAGTACAAGGTCGGCGATCACGTCGGGGTGGGCTGCTTCATCGACTCCTGCCGTGAGTGCGACAACTGCAAGGCCGGTCTGGAGCAGTACTGCACCGGCGAGTACGGCATGCACGGCACCTACAACTCGACCGAACGCGACGGCAGCCCGACCTACGGCGGCTACAGCACCGCGATCGTCGTCGACGAGAACTACGTGCTGCGCATCCCGGACTCGATTCCGCTGGACAAGGCCGCTCCGCTGCTGTGCGCCGGCATCACCCTGTTCTCCCCGCTGAAGCACTGGAACGCGGGCCCGGGCAAGCAGGTGGCCGTCATCGGCCTGGGCGGCCTGGGCCACATGGGTGTCAAGCTGGCCCATGCGATGGGCGCGCACGTCACGGTGCTCAGCCAGTCGCTGAAGAAGATGGAGGATGGTCTGCGACTCGGCGCCGACGAGTACTACGCCACCTCCGACCCCGACACCTTCACCAAGCTGGCCGGCCGGTTCGACCTGATCCTCAACACCGTGTCGGCCAACCTCAGCATGGGCGACTACCTGGGCCTGCTCAAGGTCGACGGCACGCTGGTGGAGCTGGGTATCCCCGAGCATCCGCTGGAGGTGCCGGCGTTCCCGCTGGCCGGTGGGCGGCGCAGCATCGCGGGATCGATGATCGGCGGCATCCCCGAGACCCAGGAGATGCTCGACTTCTGCGCCGAGCACGATGTCACCCCGGAGATCGAGGTCATCGAGGCGTCCTACGTCAACGAGGCCTACGACCGGGTGCTGTCATCGGACGTGCGCTACCGCTTCGTCATCGACGCGTCCACGATCTGACGCCGTCCCTGCCGCCCGGGCCCTCCTCTTCCCCGGGCGGCACGGGCGGCGCTTCACGTCAGTTGTCGAGCTCTTCCACCCCGGACAACGGCCACCCGGCCGCCGCCAGTTTGGCGGCGACGCGCCGGACGTTCTCCGGACCGGCGTCGTGGTGGGTGACCTCGGCGATGAACGCCTCGATCTCGTCGTGGCCGATTGCGCCGTCGGCCAGCGCGGGCGAGCCGGTTGCGGTGATGTTCGCGACGACCTCCTTGACCTGCTCCTCGGTCAGCGGGGTGTTGCGCAGCAGGGCCAGCAGCGGCACCCGGTCGGCACCGGGCACGCCCTCGGGGTATCCGGCGCGCAGCCAGTCCAGGATACGGGCGACGAGCGAGGTCGACGTGGTCACGCGACAAGTTTCTCGGGTTCGGTCGGTGGGCGCCACTGCCGGGTCAGACAGTTCGCCGGCCATTCACCCGTCGTTCACGCCGCAGGCACGTTGCAGGGCGCGAACCACGCTGTGCTTGCCGAGGTCGACCTTGAACGCGTTCTGGCTCAACGGCTCCGCGCCGGCTAACAGCAGTTCGGCGGCGTGCCGGAACACCGCGGTGCCCGGCCGTTCACCGCGCAGCGCCGCCTCGGCCGCCGGCACCCGCCAGGGTTTGGCCGCGACCCCACCGAGCGCGATGGCCGCCGACGCGATCACGCCGTCGTCCAGGTGGACGCCGGCGGCCACCGACACCAGCGCGAATGCGTAGCTGTGCCGATCCCGCACCTTGAGATACCAGCTGGTGTCCGCGAACGGCGTCGGCGGCAGCTCGATTGCGGTGATGAGCTCGCCCGGCGCCATCGTGTTGTCCCGATCCGGCCGGTCCCCGGGCAACGCGAAGAACTCCGCGATCGGGATGGTGCGCTCCCCCGCCGGGCCGTCCAACTGCACGGTGGCGTCCAGGATCGCCAGCGCGACGGCCATATCGGAGGGGTGCACGGCCACACAGTGCGCGCTGGCGCCGAAGAGCGCGTGCTCCCGGTTGAAGCCGGCCGCCGCCGCGCAGCCCGACCCGGGTGACCGCTTGTTGCACTGTGCGAAGGCGGGATCCATGAAGTACGGGCACCGGGTGCGTTGCACCAGGTTGCCGCCCGCGGTGGCCATGTTGCGGATCTGCGTGGTGGCGCCGGACAGGATGGCCTGGGACAGCACCGGATAGCGGGTCCGGATGAGCCGGTGGTTGGCCACCGCGCTGTTGGTCACGCCGGCCCCGATGCGCACGCCGCCACCGGGCGTGACCGTGATGTCGTCGAGCCCGATCCGACGGATGTCGATGAGCGCGTCCGGGGTCTCCACCCCGGTCTTCATCAGATCCAGCAGATTGGTCCCGCCCGCGAAATAGCGTGCGCCCGCGGCGGCTTCGCTGATCGCGTCGGGAACACTGACCGCGTGCCGGAATTCGAACGTCTTCACGATGGGTCCTCGGTGACGGAGGCGATCGCGGCGACGATGTTGGCGTAGGCGCCGCAGCGGCAGATGTTGCCGGCCATGCGTTCGCGGATCTCGTTGCCGGACAGGCACGGTGGCCCGTCCACCACGTCGGCGCGCGGCCCGTCGAAGGTACTGGCGCACAGGTCGCCCCTGGCATGCTCGCGCAGCAGGGCGTGCGCCGAGGACAGTTGCCCGGGAGTGCAGTAGCCGCACTGGAATCCGTCGTGGTCGACGAACGCCTGTTGCAGCGGGGTCAGCGTGTCACCGTCGGCCAGCCCCTCCACCGTGGTGACCTCGGCCCCCTCGATGGACACGGCCAGGGTCAGGCAGCTGAGCACCCGCTCGCCGTCGACGTGCACGGTGCAGGCCCCGCACAGGCCGTGGTCGCAGCCCTTCTTGGTGCCGGTGAGCCCCATTCGCTCGCGCAGCACGTCGAGCAGGGTGGCGCGCACATCGGTGTCGATCTCGGTGTCGGTGCCGTTCACCGTCAGTTTCATCTCGGCTCCTCGTACCGGGGTGAGAAGGGTGCCATCAGGCTCTCCAGGGTTATCGGCAAGTCCCGCAACCGTTTTCCGGTGGCGTGGTGAATGGCGTTGGCGATGGCCGCGGGCACCCCGCAGGTGCCGATCTCGCCGATGCCGCGCACCCCGATCGGGTCCAACCCGAAATCGGCGACGTCGACGAAGGCGATGTCGAACTCCGGTCGGTCGGCATGGGTCGGCACGTAATACTCGCCGATCAGTTGGGCGGTGCTCGGGTCGCGCGGCACCTGCTCCAGCAGGGCCATTCCGATCCCGAAGGTGATACCGCCCATCACCTGGTTGGTGGCCAGTTTCGGGTTGAGTACCCGCCCGCAGTCCAGCACCGCCGTCCAGCGCGTCACGGTGGCCCTGCCGATCTGCTCGTCGACCTCGACCTCGCAGAAGTGCGCACCGAAGGATTGGGACAACGGGCCGGTCTCGGCGGCTCCCCCGGCCGACGCGGTGAAGCTGAGCTCGGCGCGCAGCGCAGCGCCGCCGCGGCGCAGCAGGCCCGCCAGTGTCGTGGGATCCCCGTCGTAGTCGGGGCAGTGCTCGGCCAGCCGGCGCCGCCATTCTCGCGCCGCCGCGTGCACGGCCGAGCCGACCGTGGCGGTGGTCTGCGAGGCGCCGCTGTAGGGAGCGTCGGGAAAGCTGGAGTCACCGGAGCTGAAACTGACCTGCTCGAGCGGCAATCCGCAGCCGTCGGCGGCCAGCTGTGTCATCACGGTGCGCACCCCGGTGCCGATCTCGTGGGTGGCCGAGGCGAATCGGACCCGGCCGTCGGCGTCGGTTTCCACCCGGCAACCGGCCGGCATCCGGCGGCCCGGGTAGGTGGCGGTGGCCACGCCCCAGCCGACCTGCACACCGCCCCGCCGCATCGAGCGGGGTACCGGCGATCGGTCCGCCCAGCCGAACCGTCGCGCGCCCTGCTCGTAACACTCGGCCAGATGCTTGCCCGAATACGGGCGCCCGCTGGGCTGGTCGAGCTGCGCGTCGTTGGCCAGCCGCAGCGCCACCGGGTCCAGCTGCAGCCGTTCGGCCAGTTCGTCCATGGCGACCTCGAGCGCGAACAGGCCGGGCGCCTCGCCGGGACCGCGCATGAAACACGGGGTGGGTGCGTTGATCCGGGCCACCGTGTGCGAAACCGCCAGTCGCGGTGACTCGTACAGGAAGCGTGCGGACAGGCCCACCGGTTCGCAGAAGTGCGCGACGGTGGAGGTCTCGGTCAGGGTGTGTTGTTCGGTACTGAGCAGGGCACCGTCGGTGTCGGCGACCAGCGCCAGCCGTTGTTCGGTGCTCGGCCGGTGACCGGTCGAGGTGAACATCTGATTGCGGGTCAGCACCAGTTTCACCGGACGGCCCACCGCGCGCGCCGCGACGGCACACAACACCACGTGCATCCACAGGAAGCTCTTGGACCCGAACGCGCCACCGACGAACTCGGAGACGATGTGCACGCGCTCTTCGGGGATCCCGAGATAGGCGGCCAGGGCCCGGCGTTCACCGGTGATCCACCGGGTGCTGTCGTGCACCGTCAGGGTGTCACCGGTCCATTCGGCGATGGTGGCCGACAATTCGATCGGATAGTGGGTGTTGCGCGCGGTGGTGTACCGGGCGGCGATCCGCACCCCGGCCGGTTCGGTATCCGGCCCGCGCCGATCTTGCAGCAACTCGTCGGCGAGTTTGACGAAATGGTCGGGGTGGTAGGCCCCGTGCCGGATGAGACCGCCCCGCTCGTCGGCGGGCACCGGCTCGTCGAGCACCTGGGTGGCCGTCAATTGTGCTGGTGCGCTGCGATATTCGAACCGCATCAGGGCCGCCGCCTGCGCCGCGTTCTCGGGCGAATCCGCGACCACCACGGCCAAGTGCTGGCCCACGTACTGGACCGTCAGGTCCGACAGCGGTGGCCGGCGCTCCAGCGGCAGGTCCCAGGTGAGATCCTCGGGCAGCACCTGCAGCGGTGGACAGTTCAGCGGGGTCAGGACGTACAGCACACCGGGCGCGGCGGTGGCGGCTGCCGCGGCGGCCGCCACCGATTCCTCGGTCACCACACCGTGCGGAATCTCGGACTGCACCAATGCCGCGTAGGTCACCCCGGCCACCGGGGTGTCGGCGGTGTACCGCGTGGCCCCGGTGACCTTGGCGCGTCCCTCGACCCGGTTGACCGGCCTGCCGACGGCCGTCATGCCAGGTAGCCCATGATCGTGGTCCCTTCTCGGTGAATCGGCTTGAGCATGAATCGGTTTCAGTCCAGCGGATTACGCCGGCCGACGATCAGCGGATCGGCGGGGGTGAACGGGAAATTCGGCAGGTCGTCGATATGGGTGTTGAAGGCCGCGGCCAGCACCTCGCGGGAGTAGGCGCTCGCCGAGGCACGGTAGCCGATATCGGCGGGGAACGGCTGGTCGAAGAAAATCAGGAAGTGCCAGTCGTCGGTGCCGATGTTCTCGATGTGATGCGGGTAGGCGCGCGGGATGAAGTACATGTCACCGGTGGTCATGGTCCAGGTATCAAGGGAGCCATCGGGATTCATGATAGTCATCCGGGCGTTGCCGTGCTGGACATAGCCCATCTCGGCAGTGACGGGATGCCAGTGTGGTTCGCGCATCCCGTCCTCGGCAACCCGCAGCGAGTACATGGAGATGTCCTTGAGCGCCGGCCAGAACTGGTCCCTGGCGAACCTGGCGTTGCCGCTGGCGTAGTTCAATCCCGGTGCCTGGGCTTCGATGTCGAACTTGTGCGGATCCTCGAAGTACGCCGATGCGGGGATCTCCGGGTCACCGACGCGGGCGGCCAGTTTGTGGTCTTGGAGTGGGAGATTTCCGGTGTCGCGCCGGATCTTGGCCAGGTCCGAGGCCGGCAGGTCATAGGTGTTGCCCAGAACCGCATCGGTGAAGGCCCCGAACGTCGCGCCGAACCCGAAGTCTTCGGGACGTTCGTTGCGGAAGGCGATGATGAACTCGGCCACGTCGGTGCCGATGTTCTCGATGTGGTGCAGCGCCCCGGAGTCGATGTGGAACATCTGGCCGGCCGTGACGATGAAGTTGGCGAACTTGCTGTGGTTGTCCAGGACCGAGACCAGCGCGGTTCCGGACACACAGTAGGTCAGCTCGTTGGCGTTGGCGTGCCAGTGCGGGGTGCGCATGGCGCCGGGGTTGAGCAGCACGCGCTTGATGGACAACCGGTTCAGGATGGGCAGGTTGTCGGCGGTGACCCGGCGCATCGAGCCGAAGTCGTTTTCCTCGACGATCTCGCCGTCGAGCAGGGACAACGTGTGCGTGCCACGGGTGACTGCTGCAGTCATTTCGATCTCCTCTGGCTGGACTGGTTCGACGTGTTCACCTTGCTCCACCGCGGAGGCGATGTCTGCGCTGCTGGCTGCCAATCCCGGAGGAACGCTGCCGGTACCGGCCGGGTAGGGCTAGCCCCCATATCGACCCGATGCCGCACCGGCACGACGATGGGATGCGAGAATGTCGCGGCTGCACGGGCGGCTTGGGGGTTGGGCGGAAAGGGCATACGGGTGGCTATACGAGTTGTCATCGCCGAGGACGACGTGCTGTTGCGGGAGGGCGTGGCGAGTCTGCTGCAACGGTCGGGATTCGAGGTCGTCGGGCAGGCCGGTGACGCGCCGACCCTGCTCGAGGTGGTGCGGGCGCAACGGCCCGAGTTGGTGCTCACCGACATCCGCATGCCACCCAGCCACAGCGCCGAAGGGCTGGACGCCGCCCGCACCATCCGCGCCGAGCTCCCGGACACCGGCATCGTGGTGCTCTCGGCGCATATCGACGTCGAGCACGCCACCGAGCTGCTCGCCGGCGGGCACGCCATCGGGTACCTGCTCAAGACCCGCGTCACCGATGTGGAGGATTTCGTCGACACCCTCAACCGGGTGGCCGCGGGCGCGTCGGTCATCGATCCGGCGCTGGTCACCGAGCTGGTGTCGGCGCGGCGACGCAACGATCCGCTGTCCGCGCTGAGCTCACGGGAACGTGAGGTGCTGGCCCTGATGGCCGAGGGGCTGTCCAACGCGGGGATCGGCAGGCGACTCTGGGTGACCGAGGGCACGGTGGAAAAACACGTGCGCAGCATCCTGACCAAACTGGACCTGCCGGAGACCGGCGACGATCACCGGCGGGTGCGCGCGGTGATCCTGTTCCTGGACTCGCGCTGATCTCAGCCGTGCAGCAGGCCGCGGATGGCCTCGGGTGACAGCGCGAACTTGGGCAGGAATCCGCGGGCCGGGCTGTCGGCGATCAGGTCGGCGAAGTCCTGTTCGTCGTGGGTCGAGATGAGGATCACCGGCACATCGGTGAGCTGCTCGGCCACGTCGAAACCGTTGTCGGCGCCGAGGTCGACGTCCACCAGCGCGACATCGGGTTGCAGCGCCCTGCTGGCGTCCACCGCACCGGCGCCGTCGGTGGCCGTGCCGACGACGGTGATCCCGCCGTGCGCCAGCATCGTCGCCGCGGCATCCCGGAACGCGGCGCTGTCGTCGACGATCAGCGCCCGCACAACCGGTGAACCAGACATACTCCGAGCTTGACAGCACCACGCGGCCGAGGCATTACCGCTAGCCGGAAAGTTCGCTGTCAACTTCCGCAATAACATCTGCGGGGTGAACTGGCATTCGTGGTCCGGTCGTGCACTGGCCCTCATCGTGCGGCCCACCGCCCGGCCCCTCGGCTGGGGTGTAGTGGTGGCGGCCGGCTTCATCGCCGCCGAGACGTTGGTGGTGCTGGCGCTCAAGCGGGTGGCCCCCGACGACGCGTTCGGTGCGGTGTTCCTGCTCGGGGTGCTGGTGGTCTCGGCCGGTTGGGGGTTCGGGCTCTCGGTGGCGACGTCGGTGGCCAGCGCGCTGGTCTACACGTACTTCCACCTGGAGGGCCGGGACAGCCTGGCACCGGCGGTGGGGGTGTTCCTCACCCTGGCGCTGGTGACCAATGTGCTGGTCGGACAGGCGCGGCTGCGCACCGCCGAAGCCGAGCAACGGCGCCGCGAAGCGACCGGCCTGGCCGTTGCGCAGGCCGCGCTGCGGCGGGTGGCCACCCTGGTGGCCCGCGGGGCGCCCATCGCCGAGGTGTACGACGTCGCGGTCTCGGAGTTGGCGCACAGCCTCGGGGCCCAGCACGTCACGCTGCTGCGCTACGAATCCGACGAGCACGCGGTGGTGCTGGCGACCAGCGACCCACGGGCTTTCGCTGCCGGCCAACGGTATTCGCTGGCGGGCGACAATGTCGGGACCCGGGTCCGGGCCACCGCCGCCCCGGCACGCATCGACGATTACGGCGCGGCCACCGGTGAGGTCGCGACGATGCTCACCGGGCTGGGCATGCGTTCGGGTGCCGGCGCGCCGGTGATCGTGGACGGCGAGACGCGCGGCGCGCTGGTGGCCGCCTGGCCGAAGCCGTACGGGGCCGCCGAGCACGCCGAGGCGCATATCTGTGATTTCGCCGACCTGGTGTCCACCTCGATCGCCAACGCCGAGACCCGCGCCGAACTGACCGCGTCGCGGGCCCGCATCGTCGCGGCCGCCGACCAGGCCCGGCGCGGCTTCGAACGTGACCTGCACGACGGCGCCCAGCAGCGCATCGTCGCACTGAGCCTGCAGCTGCGGGCGGCCGAGGCGGCCGCCGAGGGCACCCTGCGGACCCAGTTGTCCGGCATCGTCGAGGGGCTGGCCGGCCTGTATGCGGACCTGCAGGAACTGTCCCGCGGCCTGCACCCGGCGATCCTGTCCAAGGGCGGGCTGGCACCGGCGATCCGGACCCTGGCTCGCCGGTCGCCGGTGCCGGTCGAACTCGACCTGCGCGTCGACGAGCGGCTACCGGAGTCCGTCGAGGTGGCCGCCTACTACGTGGTGGCCGAATCTCTCACCAACGCAGCCAAATACGCCGACGCGGAGGTGATCACCGTCACGGCCGTCGCCGATGAGGCCGGGTTACGGCTGACGGTCACCGATGACGGTGTCGGTGGCGCGGTGGCGGGTGGCGGATCGGGTCTGGTCGGTTTGCGTGACCGGGTGCGGGCGCTGTCGGGCGAGTTCGGGGTGTCCAGTGCCGCGGGCGCCGGGACCACCGTCACCGCGGCTATCCCGCTGAGCGCCTGAACGGCAGCACGCGGCACACTTCCTGAGGTCGCCGGGCCGGCGTGGGACCGACGTAGGAGGGGTGCCTGCGCTTGGCCTCGACGAGCGCGCGCATGTTCTGCCGGGCGCGTCGCGGCGCGAGCTCGACGACGTTGGTCTCGGCAATCGCGGTCGCTGCCATGATGTCCCCTCCTGTGCGGGTCGTGCATCCGTCACCTTCGAGGTTGCTCGCCCAATGGAGGAAGACCTTCAACGAAAGCCGTGAAGTTGCTGAGAAAGCGTGGGCCGGCGCCGGAACGGCAGCACCCGGCACGGCTCCTCCGCGCCCGTCGCACCGGCCGACCACACGCGCCGGCGTTTCGGCGCCGTCATCCGGCGCAGATTGTGCCGGGCCCGTCGGGAGGCGAGGTCGACGACATTGGTTTCCGTGACATCGCTTCCTGCCAACACCGGTGCTGTCATGATCGTCCCTCCTCGCCCTGACCTGCGTCAGGATGCCCCGTTCGGGGCGTGCGCAAACCGGCTGTCCGCCAGGTGTAGAGCCGACCCCGCCGGGGTAATCCCGGCAACACGAAAACACCGGCTGAGGAAGGCGTCATGCGACTACGGCGGAGTGCGCTCTCGGCTCCCGGGATCAGCCGGAAGCGGCGCGGAAAGGGATTCGCCTATTACGGCCCGGATGGTTCGTTGCTGAACGACGACCCGACGATCGCCCGGATCAAGGCGCTGGTGATTCCCCCGGCCTGGAAGAAGGTGTGGATCTGCCCGTTCCCGAACGGGCACATCCAGGCCGTCGGCACCGACGCGGCGGGCCGGCGTCAGTACCTGTACCACCCGCAGTGGCATCAGGAACGAGCCGAGGAGAAGTTCGACCGGGTCCTGGACATGTCCACCCGGCTGCCGGACTGGCGCGCGAAGGTCGCCGACGATCTCGGCGGCAAGGGCCTGAGTCGGGACCGCGTGCTGGCGCTGGCGCTGCACCTGCTGGACCACGGGTACTTCCGCGCGGGCGGCGAGCAGTACGCCGAGGAGAACGAATCGTACGGTCTGGCAACGTTGTTGTGCGAGCACGTCAGTGTCCGCGGTGACGCGGTGTCCTTCGACTACCCGGCCAAGAGTGGCGTCCAGCGGCGCCTGGAGTTGGCCGATCCCGAGGTGGCCCGGGCCGTCAAGGCGTTGTTGCGCCGCGGGGACCGCAGCGGACGGCTGCTGGTGTGCCGGGCCGCGTCCGGCTGGGCCGACATCCGCTCCGATGACCTCAACGCACGGTTCAAGGAGCTGGTCGGCGCGGAGTTCAGTGTCAAGGACCTGCGGACCTGGCACGGGACGGTGCTGGCCGCGGCCGCGTTCGCCGACGCCGATCCCCCGGTCTCCAAGCGCGTGGTCAAGCGCGTCGAGGCGGCCGTGATGAAAGAGGTCGCCGAGTCGTTGGGCAACACGCCCGCCGTCGCGCGCAGTTCGTATGTCGATCCCCGGGTGGTCGCCGGCTACGAGCAGGGCCTGACCATCGGCACGGCGGTGCGCCGCGCGGCGAGGATCGACGATTCCGTTGCCGCACAAGCGGTTCTGGAGAAGGCCACGCGCAATCTGATCCTGAAGGTGGACAAGGGCAACGCCGCGTCCCGGCGGCCCAAGGGTGCGCCGATGCCGACGGCGGCGTGAGCGTCGCCATCCGGCACGCGGTGCACTCCGAATGCCTTACGACGCGAGGAACCACTCGCGCGACGGGGAGAGGACAAGGCATGCCGGGTGTGCAGGCCATCGCCAAGCAGGTGGTGGAGACGGTCGGATCCGTGGCCGGGATCAGGATCGGGTTGGAGGAGCCGAAGTTCAACGCGGTGGAGCTGGCCCGAGGGGTGCAGGTGCGCTACTACCGGGAGCGGATCGCGGCCCAGACGCGGGTGGTGGGTCAGTCAGAGGATCAGGCCCGATCCACCGGATTCCGGCGCCTCGCCACCTACATCTTCGGCGGCAACGACGGTGGCCGGAGCATCGCGATGACCGCGCCCGTGGCGGTGCAGACCGGTCGGTCCGGCGGGACCAAGATCGCCATGACGGCGCCGGTCGCTCAACGGCGCGAGGCCGACGAGTGGGTCATCCGCTTCTTCATGCCCGCGCGGTGGACCATGGACACGCTGCCCAGACCCGACGACCCGCGCGTCGAATTGGTGACGGTCCCTCCGGAGACGTATGCCGTGCTGCGCTTCAGCGGCGGCTACCACGCCCGGCGGGTCGCCGAGCAGACGGCCAGGTTGCGGGATGTGCTGCGGCAGTATGGGTTCGAGGCCACCGGCGAACCCACCGCGTGGTTTTTCGACCCGCCGTGGACGCTGCCCTTCCGCCGCCGCAATGAGGTGGCCATCCCCGTGGAGTGACAGCACGGCTGTGCCGATTCAGAGGCCACACATAGCTGATAATTATATTCGCTAACTAACATGGCATACATGAACGCACACAAACTGATCGCCGGTATGGCGATCGCCGGTGGATTGGCAGCAGCGGTCGGCATCGGGGCGGGGACGGCCGCGGCCGCACCCGCCACCGGCCCGGTCCCGGCCTGGGGTCCGCCCCCGCCCGGACCCGGCTGGGGCGATCACGACCACGGCTGGGGCCGGCCGGGCGACGGCTGGGGGCCGCCGCGGGGCTGGAACCCGAACGAGGGCCCCTGGGGGCCGGCCGGCTGGAACGGCGGCTGGCAGCCCCCGGGTGCCATCTGCCTGGGTCAGTGGTGCATCTAGCCGGTTACCCGTAAGGCCCCGACTTTGGGCCGTCAAAGTTGCGATTCACCGCCGTCGACGACGAGCTCGATGCCGGCGACATACGTCGCGTCGAACGCCAGAAACGCCACAGCAGGAGCGAACTCGTCGGGGCGCCCCCACCGCTGCATCGGGCTGCTCGCCTCGAATTGCGCTTTGAGTTGCGCGGCCTTCTCCGGCACTTCCTTCTCCAACTTGCCGGTGTCGATGGAACCGGGGCTGATCGCATTGACGCGGATGCCCCTGGGCAGTAATTCCCTGCTGAGCGTGCGGGCCATCGACCGCAACGCCGCCTTGCTCGCCGAGTAGACGCTGAGCGCGTCCCAGCCGGTCTGGTTCGCGATCGAGGTCGTGAGCACGACGCCACCACCGTCGGCCAGCAGTGGTGCCAGCTTCTGCACCGTGAAGAAGGGCCCTTTGGTGTTGATCGCGAAGACATCGTCGAACGTCTGCTCGGTGACCGCAAAGAACGAGTCGAAACTGCCCACGCCCGCGTTGACGATCAACGCATCGAGGGTGCCGAAGTCGTCCCGGACACGGTCGGCGAGTTCGTCGATGGCCGCGAGTGAACGTGCATCGCTTTGCACCGCGATCCCGCGCTCACCCAGCTGACGAGCGGCGACGTCGAGGGTGCCCTGGTTCCGCCCGGTCACCATGACCCGTGCGCCGTGCCGGACCAGATAGCGAGCGGCGGCCAGTCCCAAGCCGCTGCTTCCACCGGTGATCAGCACATTCTTGCCGTCATATCTGCTCATGCCGTCGAGTCTTCGACTGCCCGGAGCATCTGTCCAAGACCTGATCCGCACCCGCCGATGCCGAAACGGAATACCGCTGTTCACCATCGGGTTGGATGTCGCGTGAACGATCTGGGCATGGACCTGGAGCTGAGGCTCATCCGGTATTTCACCGCGGTCGCCGAGCATCGGAACTTCACCCGGGCCGCGGCCGAATTACATCTGGCACAACCATCCTTGAGTAGGCAGATCCAGCGCCTGGAGCATCGACTCGGCGTCCGGCTGCTCGACCGCACGCCGCAGGGTGCGCTGCTCACCGAGGCCGGCAAGGCGTTTCTTCCTGAGGCGCAGGCTCTTCTGCGGGCGGCCCGCCAAGCGGCGCTCACCGCCCGCGCCTACGCGCCCGGGGGCAAGGTCATCATCGGATACGTCGAAGACCTCGTCGTCACACCGGCCGTCCGCGAATTACGCCGTCGGCACCCCGACGCGGACATCGTCACCCGCTTTTTGGAATGCCACGAAGAAGGGCTCGTCACCGACGGACATGTCGATGTGCTCGTCGCCAGGGCGCCGCTGTTCATCCCGACCGACAACGTCCGCGTCACTGCGCTGTACGACGAGCCTCGCATGCTGGTCATGGCCGCCGATCACCCGCTGGCCCAGCGCACATCGGTATCCCTGGACGACTTCGCCCAAGGCCAATCGGTCATCTGCTCACACGGCGGAACGCGCGCGATCTTCCCGGCGGGATCCAGGCAGCCGACGAGTCCGGAGCCGATGCCCGCCGGCCCGGTGGTCGAACGCTTCGAGGACAGATTGGAACTTGTCGCAAGTGGGCAGGCGGTTGCGGTTCTTCCGGTCGGCGATCGCCGCAGTTCGGTGCGCCCGGACCTTGCCACGGTGCCACTGGACGGCTTCCCCGCCAGCAGCGTCGTGGTCGCCTCACGGATCGGTGAAACGAACCCGCTGGTTTCCGAGTTCATTTCCACAGCAATGGCATTACTCGTCGGCTGACGACCACCGCCCGGAGTAGGAAGACTAGAAGTCCCAGTCCTCGTCCTCGGTGTTGACGGCCTTGCCGATCACATAGCTGGAGCCCGAGCCGGAGAAGAAGTCGTGGTTCTCGTCGGCGTTGGGGCTCAGCGCGGACAGGATCGCCGGGTTCACGTCGGTCTCGTCCTTGGGGAACAGCGCCTCATAACCCAGGTTCATCAGGGCCTTGTTGGCGTTGTAGCGCAGGAATTTCTTGACGTCCTCGGTCAGGCCGACGGCGTCGTAGAGGTCCTGGGTGTACTCGGTCTCGTTGTCGTACAGCTCGAAGAGCAGTTCGTAGGTGTAGTCCTTGAGCTCCTGGCGCTTGGCCTCGTCCACCAGGGCCAGCCCGCGCTGGAACTTGTAGCCGATGTAGTAGCCGTGCACGGCCTCGTCGCGGATGATCAGCCGGATCATGTCGGCGGTGTTGGTCAGCTTGGCCCGCGACGACCAGTACATCGGCAGGTAGAAGCCGGAGTAGAACAGGAAGCTCTCCAGCAGGGTGGAGGCCACCTTGCGCTTGAGCGGGTCGTCACCGCGGTAGAAGTCCATCACGATCTGCGCCTTGCGCTGCAGGTTCGGGTTCTCCTCCGACCAGCGGAACGCCTCGTCGATCTCGGCCGTGGAGCACAACGTGGAGAAGATGTTGCTGTAGCTCTTGGCGTGCACCGACTCCATGAACGCGATGTTGGTGTAGACGGCTTCCTCGTGCGGGGTCAGCGCATCGGGGATCAGGCTGACGGCGCCGACGGTGCCCTGGATGGTGTCCAGCAGGGTCAGGCCGGTGAACACCCGCATGGTGAGCTGCTTCTCGGCGTCGGTCAGGGTGCCCCAGGACGGGATGTCGTTGGACACCGGTACCTTCTCCGGCAACCAGAAATTGCCGGTCAGCCGGTCCCAGACCTCGGCGTCCTTCTCGTCCTGGACGCGGTTCCAGTTGATGGCCGAGACGCGGTCGATCAGCTTAATTCCGTCGGACATCTGGAACCCCAATTCGGTGCGTGGTGAGTGGCTGCCACGACACTACAACTGGGGGCCGACAACACGCCGGAGCCCCACAAGTTGTGTTTTCGTGTCGCGTCGGTCAGGCCGTGAACTCGTACTCGGCCGGCTGGAAATGCCGGGTGGACAGCCAGTACTGCCAGGTCATACCGCTCCACAGGGTCCGGTTGACACCGTGGGCGTCCATGTACCAGCTGTGGCAACCTCCGGTGCTGAACACCGTGCCCGCCAGATCGTGCTGCAGCTGCGCGTTGAATTCGTCCTGGGCCTGCCGCGTCGGGGCCAGCGCCTTGGCGCCCGCGGCGTCGGCGGCGGCGATGGCCTGCGCGACGTAGCGGATCTGCGACTCGATCATGAAGACCACCGAGTTGTGTCCCAGCGCCGTGTTGGGGCCGAGCAGGAAGAACAGGTTGGGCATACCCGCCACGGCGATACCGCGGTGGGCGGCGATGCCCTCCCGCGTCCAGCGGTCCACCAGGTCCTCACCGCCGGCACCCTTGATGTCGACGTAGGTGTAGGAGTCGGTGACGTGGAAGCCGGTGGCCCACACGATCACGTCGACCGGATGCTCGGCGCCGTCGCCGGTGACGATGCCGGTCGGGGTGACCTTGGCGATCCCCTCGGTGATCACCTGCGTCTTGGGGTTCGCGATGGCGCCGTAGTAGGTGTCGGAGTTCAGGATTCGCTTGCAGCCGGCGGTGTAGCTCGGGGTGAGCTTGCGGCGCAGCTCGGGATCTTTGATGCTGCGGTTGATGTTCCAGCGGCCCAACAGTTCACCGATCTTGAGCAGCCGCGGCTGCTGGGTCATGGCGAACCCGACCCCCTCGTGGATCCAGTAGATGGCCGCGCGCATCAGCGCCCGGGCGCCCGGAACGTAGGTGAACAGCCGCCGCATCCATTGCGGGAAGGCGTTGTTCGGCCGCGGCATCACCCAGGCCGGGGTGCGCTGGTAGAGGTCGAGCCCGGCCACCTGGTCGATGATCGCCGGGACGATCTGGATGGCGCTGGCTCCGGTGCCGATCACGGCCACACGCTTGCCGGTGATGTCTACGTCGTGGTCCCACTGGGCCGAGTGGAACATCGCCCCGGTGAACGTGTCGGCGCCCTCGATATCGGGAATCGACGGGATGTGCAGTCCGCCGGCCCCGGAGATCAGGAACTGCGCGACGAACTCCTGTCCGGATTTGTCGAACACATGCCAGCGGGAATCCTGGTCATCCCAGTGCGCGCGGTCGACGAAGGTGTTGAACCGGATGTTGCGGCGCAGGCCGTACTTGTCGGTGACGTGCTTGAGGTAGTCGAAGATCTCCGGCTGGAACGACCACATGTGGCTCCAGTCCGGCTTCGGCTCGAAGGAGAAGGAGTACATGTGCGACGGGATGTCGCACGCGCAGCCCGGGTAGGTGTTGTCCCGCCAGGTGCCGCCGATCTCGTCGGCCTTCTCCAGGATCAGGAAATCCCGGTCGGTGAAGCCCTGCTTCTTCAGCGCGATGCCCATCCCGAGGCCGGAGAACCCGGACCCGATGATCAACGCGCGGGTGACGACGGCGGACATAGCTCACGGCCTTTCCCGGGAACGGCGGTACCGGATATCCAGTATCCAGACTGTGCGCCCCCGAAGGCAACAGCCGCAGCTCAGGCGCCCAGGTCCACCTGTTGGCGCTTGACCGCCTTGCTGACCGGCTGATCCGGATCGATCGCCACACCCATCAACTCGCCGGTGCCGTTCACCGCACCCATCATGATCGTGGTCATATGGGCGACGAACTGGTCCATCGGCATCCGGCGGGCACCGTCCTCGCTGCCACCGAGCCACCAGTCGGTGGCCGAGGCGGCGGTGCCGAACAGCGCGAACGCGGCCAATTCGAAGACCGCGGGGTCCAGGTCCATGTCCTTGAGCTCGCTGCTGACCATGTCGGCGATCGCCAGGGTGATGTCGCGACCACGATTGACCGTGGTCATCGCCGCCGCCGACTGGTCGGCGAACCGGCCCTGCAGTAGGAACCGGACCACGTTGGGGTGCTGGTCGACCAGCTCCACGTAATGTTCCACGGCCCGGCCGATGATCTGCCGGGCGGTGTCGGTCTCGATGTTGATCGACGGGATGACCGCCGCCCACAGCATGTCGCGCATCCGCTCGCCGATCTGGGCGAACATGTCGGACTTGTCGGTGAAGTGCCGGTAGATCTTCGGCTTGGCGGTGCCGGCTTCCTCGGCGATTTCCCGGACGCTGACGTTGGGGCCGAGCCGGTCGATCGCCCGGAAGGCCGCGTCGATGATCTCCCCGCGCACCTTCTTGCGATGTTCACGCCACCGCTCGCTGCGCGCATCGACCTTCACGCCGGGTTGCCCACCGGGCAGCGGTATGGAGGGAAGAGATGGTCTGCGCACCCACCTACTGTACCGGCTCGCCGTCCCTGACCTGCCGTGACCGCTCGGTGCGCCATCCACCGCGGGACCGGCTACGAATGTCTTCGGTACCATCAAGCGGACACATTCCCTTTCAACGAGGCGGAAGATGACGGCCCGATACGACCTGGTCATCGCGGGCGGCGGCCCATCTGGATCAGCGGCTGCCTGGCAGGCCGCCCAGACGGGGGCACGGGTGATCGTCCTGGACAAGGCGGACTTTCCCCGGGACAAGCCCTGTGGTGACGGCCTGACCGCTCGCGCGGTCAGCTACCTGCAGAAGATGGGCCTGGCCGACGAGGTGGCCAAGTACCACCGGATCAACCGGGTCACGGTGTACAGCCCGAGTGCGTGGGAGCTGTCGTTTCCCCGCCGGCCCGGAATGCCCGACCACGGGCACACCGCCAGCCGCACCGACCTGGACCTGAAGCTGCTCAAGCACGCCGAGTCCGCAGGCGCCGAGGTTCGTCAGGGCGCCGAGGTGGCCGGCCCGGAATTCGACGCCGACGGCCGGGTGGTGGGCGTGGTGCTCAAGAGCGGTGAGAAGGTGCTCGGTGACGCGGTCATCGCGGCCGACGGGGCCTACTCGCCCATCAAGCGGGCGCTGAAACTGGACTCCCAGTACAACGGTTACTCGGCCATCGCGATCCGCTCCGAGATGCATGCCAACCGCCCCGACGGCGACAGCATGGACATCTACCTGAAGCTGCTGTTCCAGGGCGATCAGCTACCCGGCTACGGGTGGGTGTTCCCGATGGGCAACGGCGTCTTCAACATCGGGTTGGGCTACGTCAACAGTTACAAGAACTGGCAGTCGATCAACGCCACCCAGTTCCTGGGCGAGTTCCTGCGGTCACTGCCGCGCGACTGGGAGCTGCCGCCGATCGAGGAGTTGAAGAAGAACAAGAGCGTGCGGGCGTGGCGATTGCCGATGGGCTTCACGGCCTGGCCGCCGTGGCGTCCCGGTGTGCTGTTCACCGGTGACTCGCTGGGGGCCGGTAAGCCGGCATCCGGTGCCGGTATCTCCAAGGCCCTCGAATCCGGCTTGGCCGCAGGCGAATGCGCCATCGCGGCGTTGCAGAACGGTGGTCCCGACGACTTCACCAACTATGCGCAGCGGATGGAAGCCGCCTGGGGCAGGGAGTACCGGCGCGGGCGCTACATGCACAAGCTGATCGGGAACCCGAAGGTCGCCGAGGCCGGTATCAAGCTGATCGACAATGCGGCGTTCCGGGACCGGCTGCTCAAGGCGCTGTACAAGAAGGCGCAGGGGCCCGCGCACCACAAGGTCTAATCGAACGCGTAGTGGACGTGTTCGTCGACGGCGACGAACCCGATCCGCCGATAGACCCTGTTGGCCACCTCGTTGGCGGCGTCGGCGAACAGCACGACCTCGTCGGCGCCGCGCGCGTGTGCGTGCCTGGCGGCGGCCGCCGTCACCGCGGCCGCGTATCCGTGCCCGCGGTGCCGCGGCGGGGTGAAGACCGGGCCGATCCGGGACATGCCCGCCAGCGGCGCGTGTACCCGCGCCATGCTGACCGGCGTGCCGCCGACGGTCCACAGCACGATGTCGCCGTCGGTGAGGGCGATCTGGTGCAGGTAGACCCGCCGGGCGTCGCGGTCCGATGCCGCGCCGAAGGCCTCGACGAAGAACGCGTCCAGCCAGTCGACGAGCAGGTCCACCTCCCGGCCGACGGCCGGCCGGCCCTCCCCCGGCACACCGGTCGGTGCCGCCAACGCCGCCAGCCGGTACAGGGGCTCCACCTCGGTCAGCTCGGCGTGACTGCCCGTGACCTCACTCCACGCCGTCGCGAACGCCGTTGTGCTGTCCCGTGTTCCGCGCACGCTGGGCAACCCGGGGTGGGCCCGCGTCAGCGCGGCGGCCACATCTGCGGCGCCGGCCGACGGCAGGCCACTGGTCAGCAGGGCGCCATCACCGAGCTGAACGGCGGCCCCGACCGTGTCGCCGTCGGTGACCGACACCATGAGCCGGCCTTCATCGGAGACCGGCATGCGCAGGGTCGTCAATTCGACCGTGAAGGTCACCGGGTCGGGCAGATAGACCGCCCTGGCGACCGGGGCGAACTCGTCCCGGGTGCGGTGCAGGCTGACGTGCATTCCTCCCAGGGTGGCCGGATTCGTCGTGCGGCGCCACCGATTTTCGCCGTGACGGTGTCGTCACTCGCTGTGGGTCAGTTGGTCTGCGTACGCGGCACCGGCGCTGCCGTTGAGTTTGGCCGCGTCGAAGCCGTATCCGACCGCATCGCCACGGATCGCGCGCAGCGGATCCTCGAAGTCGCGGAAGTACCCCATCGCCCACGCACCCTCCTGGTAGCCGATGAGCTTGAGCAGGTCGTCGTCGAGGGTGCGCGCGACTTCGGGTGGTACGGAGAGGAATTGGTTCTCCTCCTGGCGGACCCAGCCGACGCAGTAGTTGACGTTGATGGCACGCCGAACCTGGTCGCTGCGGTTGGCGGCGCCGCTGTGCACGATCTTGCCGGAGTACAACAGCACCGAACCGCGCGACATCTCGGCCTGCAGGCACTCGTCGTCGGCATAGTCAGTGGGCTTCTTGTCCCCGACCTGGCTTCCCGGCACCACCCGGGTGGCGCCCATCTCGGCGGTGTAATCGGTCATCGCCCACAGGGTGTTGCACTGCACGTGGTAGTCGTCCGGGAACGGGTAGAAGTCGAAGGCATTCTGGTCGCGATGCAACGCCTGATCCGATTCGCCGGGCTCGATCGAGATGACCTGGGTCAGCATCAACTGGAAAGCGCTGGCGTGACCGAGGAAGTCCTTGCAGACCCCGAGGACGGTGGGGTTCTGAACCAGCGTGCGGCACGCCGGCGACCGGGCTATGAGCGCACCGGTGCGCCGCGTCTTGCGGCCGATCATCGCGTTGTAACCCATCGGCGTCGCGTCCAGGTACGGCGTCAGCTCATCGGTGATGGTGTCCATCAACGAGTTCGGCACCAACTCGTCGACGATCACATAACCGTCGCGGCGGAGATGGTCGGCGAGGTCAGCCGCGGAGGTGGTAGCCGGAACGTGGTTCAGCGCGGTCATGGTTCGAGTATCGCGGGTCATGTGTGTTGACCAGGTAAAACAGCGTCACGCATCCGTTACGGCTGCCCGGCTGGCGCGCCACTGTGGGCCCTGTGTACACGAATCTGCCGCACTGCGTACACAGCCCCCACGCTCGCGATGCGTCAGCGCCACCTGTCCGCTACCCGAACAGTTGACCGACCTTGAGCACCAGCTGGTAGGCGCCGTAGCCGAACGGCACCGCCACCCACAGCCAGGCCAGCGCGATGTACACCCTGGGCACCGTCGGTGTGTATTCGTGCAGTTCGGCAGGCGACTCGCTCATCGAACGACCTCCTTGTCAATGACGCGGGCCGAATCGGCTTGGCTTTCATGCCATTTCGACGACACCGGGTGGATGAGCTCATTGCACACCAGCGCGAGCACCAGCAGCCCGATCATGATGCTGAACGACACCGTGTACAGCGCGGGGCCGTCCTTGCCCGCCGCGGCCTGGCTGTCGGCCACCGAGTTGACGATGATGGGCCCGAGGATCCCGGCGGCCGACCACGCGGTGAGCAGGCGGCCGTGGATGGCTCCCACCTGGTAGGTGCCGAACAGGTCGCGCAGGTAGGCGGGGACGGTGGCGAAGCCGGCACCGTAGAAGCTCAGGATGAGGATCGTCGCCACCAGGAACACCAGCTTGTTGGAGTTCTGCATCAGGGTGATGGTCAGGTACAGCAGGGCGCCCACACCGAGGTAGAGCCGGTAGGCGTTCTTGCGGCCGATCACATCCGAGAGGCTGGACCAGCCGATCCGGCCCAGCATGTTGCCGAGCGACAGCATCGCCACGTATCCCGCGGCCGCGGCTGCCAGGGCACCCGCCGCCGCGCCCGCTGTCGGGAAGTAGTCCTGATAGATCGGCGAGGCCTTCTCCAGGATGCCGATGCCGGCGGTCACGTTGAAGCACAGCACCACCCACAGCAACCAGAACTGCGGCGTCTTGACGGCGTTGGCCGCCGACACCTGGCCGCCGGTGACGATCGATCCCTGCTGCAGCGGCGGTGGTGTCCAGCCCGACGGTCGCCAGTCCGAGCGGGGCACCCGCACCAGCAGCCACCCCAGCGACATGAACACCGCGTACACCAAACCGTGCACCACAAAGGTTTTCGCGATGCCTGCGGGGTCGGGGCCGAAGGCCTTGAGCATGGCCGTCGACCACGGTGAGGCGATCAGGGCGCCGCCGCCAAAGCCCATGATCGCCAGTCCGGTCGCCATCCCCGGCTTATCCGGGAACCATTTCATCAGCGTCGATACCGGGGAGATGTAGCCGATGCCCCAGCCGATCCCGCCGAGCACGCCGTAGCCCAGCAGCACCAGCCAGTACTGGCGGGTGGCCAGGCCGGCGGCGCCGACCAGCCATCCGCCGCAGAAGCAGCACATCGCGGCGAACATCGCCATGCGTGGACCGTTGCGGTCCACCCAGGTGCCGAAGACGGCAGCCGAGAGCCCGAGCATGACGATGCCGATGGTGAACGGCAGGGCGGACAGGGTGCCGGAGATGCCCAGCGCCCCCTCCAACGGCTTCTTGAACACGCTCCACGAGTAGGCGGCGCCGACGGACAGGTGGATCGACAGCGCCGCCGGCGGTACCAGCCAGCGGCTCCATCCGGGCGAGGCGACGATGCGCTCACGGCTGAAGAACGTCGCGGTGGACGGTGAAGTCATGCTTGGCCTTTCGTGGTCTGCCGGCGCCCGTGCTGCCACCGCGAGCGACCTACCCGGGCGTTGACCCGGGGACACCTGAAGCGATTCCTCGCAGGACTCTAGCGAAAGCACTCCGCGGTCTGAAACGTTTCAGGAAAATTGCCGATGCAAGGAGTTCCGAGGCGCAGCGCCGCCGAGTGTGGGCCCTGTCCACACGAATCTGCCGGACCGCGTACACAGCCCCACGCTCGCGATGGGTCAGCGTCGGCCGCGCTTGGCCGGCTTACGGGCGAGCTTGCCGGCCGCGGCCCGCGCCGCCTGCTTGGCCAGCGTCTTTTCCCGGGCCGTGCGTTTCGGCGTCGGCTCGGTTTGCCCGCGCGAGGACCCGGGCTTGCGGCCCCGCACGATGCCGACGAATTCCTCGACCAGAGGCGCCTGCGGCCCTTCCGGCACGGTCAGCACCACCGGGCAGGCGGGCGCGCCGGTGATCGGCCGGTAGGTGAGGTCCTTGCGGTGGTACAGCCGCGCCAGCGACTGCGGGACGATGAGCACGCCCATCCCCGCGGCGACGAGTTCGATTGCGGCCTCGGTGGTTTCAGGCCGGTATTCGACCGGGGCGCCGGGAGCGGCGGCCCAGGACACGACGTCGTCGAGCGGCACCAGCACCGGCTCGCCGTCCAGGTCGGCGGCGGTGATCTCGTCGGCGGCACTGAGCAGGTGATCGGTCGGCACCACCGCCACCGTCGTCTCCTCGTACAGCGGGATGACCGCCAGCCCCGACGTGTCGGCAGGCAACCGGAGCACCGCCACGTCGACGGCCCCGGCCCGCACCGCGTCGGCCGCCTCCGCCGCCGTGACCACGTGCAAGTTCAGCGGCGTCTCGGGGTGGCGCTGCGCCCAGTTCCTGGCCCACTTCGCCGGCGTCGCCCCGGGGACGTACCCGAGGGTGAGCGAGGACGGTGAGGGCGCGGCCACCGCCTCAGGCTACCGATAGGCTCATGCCATGAGCAGGCCCAACGCGCAGTCGATGAAACCGGCCACCGCGGCCAAGAAACTGGACGTGTACTTGCCCGCGACGCCGGCGGAGTTCCAGCAGAACGCGATCACCCGCGTCGAACTGGCCGCGCTGCAGGAGGATCCGCCGCAGTGGCTCAAGGACTTGCGCAAGGACGGGCCGCACCCGAAGAACCTCGTCGCCGCCAAGCTGGGTGTCTCGATCGCCGGCCTGGCGCGCGGCGGCGTCACCGACGCGCTGACCACCGAGCAGATCGATGCGCTGCTTGCGGAGATGCCGGACTGGCTGGTCGCCGAGCGGGAGAGCTATCAGAACGTGCTCAGCGAGCAGCGACGGTTGAAGGCGGCCCGGGCCGAACAGGCTCGGGAGAGCAGCCGTCGAGACTGAAGCCAGGGACGCCGCAGCGGCGTGATCAGTCCCTGGCTTCAGTCTCGGTGCGTCACAACATGCAGCTGACGCAACCCTCCACCTCGGTGCCCTCCAGAGCCATCTGACGCAGCCGGATGTAGTACAGCGTCTTGATGCCCTTGCGCCAGGCGTAGATCTGCGCCTTGTTGACATCGCGCGTATTGGCGGTGTCCTTGAAGAACAGCGTCAGCGAAAGCCCTTGATCCACATGCTGGGTGGCCGCGGCGTAGGTGTCGATGATCTTCTCGTACCCGATCTCGTACGCGTCCTGGTAGTAGTCCAGGTTGTCGTTGGTCAGGTACGGCGCCGGGTAGTAGACGCGACCGATCTTGCCTTCCTTGCGGATCTCGATCTTCGACGCGACCGGGTGGATCGAGCTGGTCGAGTGGTTGATGTAGCTGATCGACCCCGTGGGCGGGACGGCCTGCAGGTTCTGGTTGTAGATGCCGTGCGCCTGCACCGACTCCTTGAGCCGGCGCCAGTCGTCCTGCGTCGGGATGTGGATGTCGGCGTCGGCGAACAGCTGCCGCACCCGCTCGGTCTTGGGCTCCCACACCTGCTCGGTGTACTTGTCGAAGAATTCGCCCGAGGCGTACTTGGACTGCTCGAAGCCACCGAAACGGGTATTCCGTTCGATCGCAATGCGATTGCTGGCCCGCAGCGCGTGATACAGCACCGTGTAGAAGTAGATGTTGGTGAAGTCGACGCCCTCTTCGGAGCCGTAGTGGATCCGCTCGCGGGCCAGGTAGCCGTGCAGGTTCATCTGCCCCAGGCCGATGGCGTGTGAGCTGTTGTTGCCCTGCTCGATGGACGGCACCGACCAGATGTGGGTCTGATCGCTCACCGCGGTCAGCGCCCGGATGGCCACCTCGATGGTCTGGGCGAAGTCCGGCGAGTCCATCGCCTTGGCGATGTTCATCGAGCCGAGGTTGCACGAGATGTCCTTGCCCACCTTGGCATACGAGAGATCTTCGTTGAACTCCGACGGCGTGGAGACCTGCAGGATCTCCGAGCACAGGTTGGAGTGGGTGATCTTGCCGGCGATCGGGTTGGCGCGGTTCACCGTGTCCTCGTACATGATGTACGGGTAGCCCGACTCGAACTGGAGCTCGGCCAGCGTCTGGAAGAACTCGCGCGCCTTGATCTTGGTCTTGCGGATCCGGGCGTCGTCGACCATCTCGTAGTACTTTTCGGTGACCGAGATGTCGGCGAACGGCACGCCGTAGACGCGCTCGACGTCGTAGGGCGAGAACAGGTACATGTCCTCGTTCTTCTTCGCCAGTTCGAAGGTGATGTCCGGAATCACCACGCCCAGCGACAGCGTCTTGATCCGGATCTTCTCGTCGGCGTTCTCCCGCTTGGTGTCCAGGAACCGGTAGATGTCCGGGTGGTGGGCGTGCAGGTACACCGCGCCGGCACCCTGGCGGGCACCGAGCTGGTTGGCGTAGGAGAACGAGTCCTCCAGCAGTTTCATGATCGGGATGACGCCCGAGGACTGGTTTTCGATGTTCTTGATCGGCGCGCCGTGCTCCCGGATGTTGGTGAGCAGCAAGGCGACTCCGCCGCCGCGCTTGGACAGCTGCAGTGCGGAGTTGATGGAGCGCCCGATGGACTCCATGTTGTCCTCGATGCGCAGCAGGAAGCACGACACCGGCTCGCCGCGCTGCTTCTTGCCCGAGTTCAGGAACGTCGGGGTGGCCGGCTGGAACCGGCCGTCGATGATCTCGTCGACCAGCTTCTCGGCCAGGTCGGTGTCACCGGCCGCCAGGGTCAGCGCCACCATCACCACGCGGTCCTCGAACCGCTCCAGGTAACGCTTTCCGTCGAACGTCTTCAGCGTGTAGGAGGTGTAGTACTTGAACGCGCCGAGGAAGGTCGGGAACCGGAACTTCTTGGCGTAGGCACGGTCCAGCAGCGACTTGATGAAGTTCCGCGAGTACTGGTCGAGCACCTCGCGCTCGTAGTACTCCTTCTCGATCAGGTAGTCGAGCTTCTCGTCCTGACTGTGGAAGAACACCGTGTTCTGGTTGACGTGCTGCAGGAAGTACTCCCGCGCGGCCTGGACGTCCTTGTCGAACTGGATCTTGCCGTCTTTGTCGTACAGATTGAGCATCGCGTTGAGCGCGTGGTAATCCGTCTCCCCGGGGAGCGCATGAGTGCCGGTGACTACAGGCTCTGCAGCTGTGACGGTTGGTGGCACGTCTGTTCCTTCCAAAAGTCTTGTAATCCCGCGCGGACGGCTTCCACGTCGTCGGGGGTGCCCATGAGTTCGAAGCGATACAGGTACGGCACGCCGCACTTGCGGGACACCACGTTGCCCGCGTAGGCGAACTCGGCGCCGAAGTTGTTGTTGCCCGCGGCGATGACGCCGCGGATCAACGACCGGTTGTGCTCGTTGTTGAGAAAGGCGATGACCTGCTTGGGGACGTATCCCCCGTTGTTGATATCGGGTGTGGCCTTACCGCCGCCATAGGTCGGCAGGACGAGCACGTATGGCTCGTCGACCTCGATTCGGCCGTGCAGCGGGATCCGCGTCGCCGGGATACCCAGCTTCTGGACGAAGCGGTGGGTGTTCTCGGAGACGCTGGAGAAGTACACCAGGTTGGTCATCCGTCCACCCCTTCGTCCGTGACTTGTCCGACTAAGCGCTGACCGCCGCCGCCGCGAGCGCCTTGATGCGGTCCGGCCGGAAACCCGACCAGTGCTCGTTGCCGGCCACCACGACCGGCGCCTGCAGGTAGCCGAGGGCCATCACGTAGTCGCGGGCCTCCATGTCGACGCTGATGTCGACGACGTCGTACGCGATGCCGGCCTTGTCCAGGGCCTTGTAGGTGGCGTTGCACTGCACGCACGCGGGCTTCGTGTACACGGTGATCAACGGCTGAGTCATCGGCGGTACGGCTCCTCTTGCGGATAGGACTGGCAACTTGTCTGGTACAGCGTTCCTACGGGTCCCGAGATTCCTGCCGGCCGGGGCCGAGATCCGCCCGCCGGCGTGACGCCGACCGATCGAATTCCGGGCCCCCACCGACCCGTACTGCTTGGGGTCCGTCGGTTCGCCAAACACTACACCTAGTGTCCGACAATCCGAAGACATACAAGATGTTCTGAACCACATTCATGAAATTCCCTGGTCGTAAGCCCTTCGAGCACGACACGCCCCGGCGTGTCGCACGTCACATCGAGGGTGTGTCGCCATATCTAGAGGTCTACCACCGGGCACCGACAACCCGCGGGGCCGCCGAGGCGGGCAGCAAAAAGCCGCCGGCGTCCTCCGTCGATGGAGAACGCCGGCGGCTTCCGTTCTTGCTTACCCGACCTCAGCGGCGAGCTTGCCGACCACATCGCGCACGCTGGCCACCACATCGGCGGTCTCGCGCGGGTGCTTACCGTCGAAGGTGGTGGACGGGATCGACAGCTTCTCCTCGATCACGCGCGGGCCGGCGATGCCGAAGGACTTACGGGTCTCGTCGTGCGCCCAGACGCCGCCGTACTGTCCCAGCGCGGTCCCGATGACGGCCACCGGCTTGTCCTTGAGCGCGCCGTTGCCGTACGGGCGGGAGAGCCAGTCGATCGCGTTCTTCAGCACGCCGGGGATGCTGCCGTTGTACTCGGGGGTGACCACCAGCGCGGCATCCGCACCCGCGGCCGCCTCGCGCAGCGCAACCACCGGCGCCGGGGCGTCCTCGTTGTCGATGTCCTCGTTGTAGTGCGGCAGGTCACCGAGCCCCTCGTAGAGCCGCAGTTCCACGCCGTCCGGTGCCGACTCGATGGCCAGCTCGGCCAGTTGGCGGTTCACCGACGCGGCCCGCAGGCTGCCCAGCAGTACGAGGACTTTGGTATCCGGCATGTTCACTCCCTGAGTCTGTACGGTCATTGCCATCGTCACACAGTCTAACCGGACCGTGGTCCGAATAATTCCCGCTGAGTTAAAGTGCAGTCATGGGCGCCCCCGATCCGCTGACAGCGCTGCCGCTGACGAACGGCGCCGACGCCGTGCCGCAGGAACGCGGTGACGCCGCCCGCAATCGTGCCCTGTTGCTGGAGGCGGCGCGACGGCTGATCGCCGAGCGCGGCGCCGAGGGCGTCTCCATGGACGACGTCGCCACCGCCGCCGGGGTCGGCAAGGGCACCCTGTTCCGGCGCTTCGGCAGCCGGGCCGGCCTGATGATCGTGCTGCTCGACGAGGACGAGAAGGCCGAACAGCAGGCGTTCATGTTCGGCCCGCCGCCGCTGGGGCCCGGCGCCCCGCCGCTGGAGCGTCTGCTGGCCTACGGCCGGGAGCGGCTCCGGTTCGTGCGCACCCACCACGCGCTGCTCTCCGACGCCAACCGCGACCCGCAGATGCGGTTCAACTCCCCCGCCACGTTGCACCACACGCATGTCCGGATGCTGCTGGAGTCCGCGGGAACCACGGGCGATCTCGACGCGCAGACCGACGCGCTGCTGGCCCTGCTGGACGCCGACTACGTCGTGCACCAACTCGACGACCGCGGCCAGGACCTCGACCGCCTCGGCGACGCGTGGGAGCACGTCGCCCGCAAACTCTGCGGCACGTGAGAACCTGGATCCTGCATGTGGACCTGGACCAGTTCCTGGCCTCGGTCGAGCTTCGCCGCCATCCCGAGCTCGCCGGGCTGCCGGTGATCGTCGGCGGCTCGGGTGACCCGACCGAGCCGCGCAAGGTGGTGACCTGTGCCTCCTACGAGGCGCGCGAGTTCGGTGTGCACGCCGGCATGCCGCTGCGCACCGCGGCCCGTAAATGCCCGGACGCCACCTTCCTGCCGTCGGACCCGGCCGCCTATGACGCCGCCTCCGAAGAGGTGATGGGCCTGCTCCGCGATCTCGGCCATCCGCTGGAAGTCTGGGGTTGGGATGAGGCGTATATCGGTGCCGCCGTGGATGATCCGTTCGAACTGGCCGAGCGGATCCGCACCGTGATCGCCGCCGAAACCGGCTTGTCCTGTTCGGTGGGCATCAGCGACAACAAGCAGCGGGCCAAGGTGGCGACGGGGTTCGGTAAACCAGACGGGGTGTACCAACTCACCGACGACAACTGGATGGCGGTGATGGGCGACCGGCCCGTCGACGCACTCTGGGGCATCGGGCCCAAGACCGCGAAAAAACTTGCCACCATGGATATCACCACCGTCGCGGACCTGGCCGCCACCGACGCGACCGCCCTCACCGCCGCCTTCGGTCCCACCACCGGCCTGTGGATCCTGTTGCTGGCCAAGGGTGGTGGCGACGACACGGTGAGCACCGAGCCATGGGTGCCGCGATCACGCAGCCATGTGGTCACCTTCCCGCACGATCTCGTCGACCGCGCCGAGATGGAGGCCGCGGTCACCGATTTGGCCCGCCGCACCCTCGCCGAGATCGTCGAGGCCGGCCGCACCGTGACGCGGGTTGCGGTGACGGTGCGCACCAAGACGTTCTTCACCCGCACCAAGATTCGCAAGCTGGCCGTCGCCGGTAACGACCCCGAACCCATCGTCGCCACGGCCCTCGACCTGCTCGCCGAATTCGACCTGGACCGTCCCGTGCGGTTGCTCGGGGTGCGGCTGGAATTGGCGATGCCGTGCTGAGCACCGTTGCGGTCCGCGGCTACCGGTCGCTGCGTGATATCGCGCTGCCGTTGGGCGAGTTGACGGTCATCACCGGCGCCAACGGCACCGGGAAGTCCTCGGTGTACCGGGCGCTGCGCCTGCTGGCCGACTGCGCCGGCGGCGCGGTGATCGGCTCGCTGGCCCGCGAGGGCGGCCTGGAATCGGTGTTGTGGGCCGGGCCCGAGCAGACCTCCGGCGCCCGGCGCACCGGTGAGAGCACCGGCACCACCCGCACCCGCCCGGTGTCGCTGGAACTCGGTTTCGCCTCCGACGATTTCGGTTACCTGATCGATCTGGGCCTGCCGCAGTACGCCGGTCCCAACTCGGCCTTCGCCCGCGATCCGGAGATCAAACGGGAAGTGGTGTTCGCCGGCCCGGTCGCGCGGCCCAGTACCGTTCTGGTACGGCGCGCCGGCGAGTATGCCGAGGTGGTCTCGGAGCACGGCCGCGGGTTCGACCCGCTGACCCGCGGGCTGCCGACCTACCACAGCGTGCTGTCCGAATTCGCCCATCCGGGAGCACATCCCGAGTTGGCGGCGGTGCGGGACCGGTTGCGCGGCTGGCGGTTCTACGACGGCTTCCGGGTGGATGCCGGCGCCCCGGCCCGCCGGCCGCAGATCGGCACCCGCACCCCGGTGCTCTCCGACGACGGAGCCGACCTGGCCGCGGCGGTGCAGACCATCCTGGAGGTCGGCCAGGACGATCTGGCCCGCGCGGTGGCCGATGCGTTCGACGGGGCGAGCATCTCCGTTGCCGTACACGACGGCCTTTTCGACCTGCAATTGCACCAGACCGGGATGCTGCGGCCGTTGCGGGCAGCCGAATTGTCCGATGGCACATTACGTTTCCTGCTGTGGGGTGCCGCACTGTGCTCCCCGCGGCCGCCGTCGCTGATGGTGCTGAACGAGCCGGAGACCTCCCTGCACCCCGATCTGGTCGCGCCGCTGGCCGCGATGATCCGGTCCGCCGCCACCCGCACGCAGGTGGTCGTCATCACCCATGCCGCGGCGCTGGTGCGGCAACTCACCGCGGACTCCGAGGTCGCGCTGTACAAGGAGTGGGGCGAGACCCGCGTGGACGGGCAGACCATGCTCACCGCCCCGCGGTGGGACTGGGGTAAACGCTAGACGCGGCGCGGCTTGGGCCGCAGCGCCCGGGTGAACAGCACGTTCACCCGGGTCATGGCCACGCTGTACGGCCCCCAGGCCAGCCGCTTGAACAGGTGCAGCGCCCGGATGTCGGTCGAGGTGTAGATCAGGAACCGGTTGCGCGCCACGCCGGCGAGAAGTTTGGCGGCGGCATGCTCGGGCGAGACCGCATGCCCGGCGAACCGGTCCACCCATTTGGCCACCCGGGGATCCTCCCGGTCCACGCCGACGATCTGAACCGTTTGCACCAGAGGTGTTTTCACCGCGCCCGGCACCACCACCGACACGCCGATCCGGTGCCGGGCCAGGTCGAAGCGCAGCACCTCGCTCAGTCCGAGCAGCCCGAACTTGCTCGCGCTGTAGGCGGCATGCCAGGGCAGCGCCACGATGCCGGCCGCCGAGGACACGTTGACCAGGTGACCGCCACGCCCGGCGGCCACCATCGGCGGCAGGAACGACTCGATGACGTGGATGGGCCCCATCAGGTTGACGTCGACCATCGACTTCCAATGCTGATGGGTGAGCGTGGAGACGGTGCCCCAGGCGGAGATGCCCGCGATGTTGCAGACCAGGTCCATCGAGCCGTGCGCGGCGTGGATGTCGGCGGCGAAGGCGGTGACCGCGTCGAAGTCGGTGATGTCGAAAGCCCGGTGGGCCGCGACCGTGCCGCCGAGTGCCTCGGCATCGGCAACGGTGAGCGCCAGGCCGTCGGCGTCGCGATCGGTGAGGAACAGTTCGGCGCCGTCGGCCGCCAGCCGCAGGGCGGTGGCGCGGCCGATGCCGCTCGCCGCACCGGTCAAAAGACACCGTTTGCCCGCGAACGTTTCCGGCATGGCCCAGATGCTACCGGCGGTACCGATCAGACGGCCTGGCCGCCCCACAGCGCGTGCAACCACAACTTCTCCAGCACGCCGACGGTGCGCTCCAGGTCATCACCGGGCCGCAGGAATGAGGGGTCGCCGGAGAAGGCCATCACCGTGGTGGCGCCGAGGGTGCGGATGAGCGTGGGGATGTCGTCGGAGATCGGGTGCGCGGTGCCCGCGGCGATCTCGTTCTCCACCACCACGATGATCTGGTCGATCACCGCGAGCATCTGCTCGTCCTGGATCCGTCGGATCTCGGCGTCGGTGGCCCGGGCGACGTGGCAGGCCGACATCACCGGGTCGTTGTGGGCGAAGGTCAGGGCGGCACTGCCGACCATCCGCTTGGCGAACGCCGCCGGGGTTTCGTCCGGTCCGCGGGGCGCGAAGTGGTGGGTGAGTTCCTCGAGCTCGCGGGTCGCCTCGGCCAGAATCTGGGCCAGCACGGCGTATTTGGTGTCGAAATAGAAGTAGAACCCGGACCGCGCGACGCCGGCGCGTTCGCTGATCATGCTCACCGACAGATCGGCGAACGGCTTCTCCTCCAGCAGTTCGCGGACGGCCGCCACGATGGCGTCGCGTTGCCGGTCACCCCTGCTGCGGCGAACCTGCGAATCCGGTGCCGATTCCGGCTGTGCAGTCATGGTTTAGACCTTTGCATCGCGACGCGCCAGATCAAAACTTGACATGCGTCAAGTCTGGCATACAGGATGGCTTCACGAGTGACATCGACCACAGGTCTGTTAGCCCGACGATCTCCCAGGAGTACCAGCGATGCCTACCATCAGCACTCCGGCCTATTTGCTCGATCAGGCCAAACGCCGCTTGACGCCCACTCCGGTGACCATTCCGGGCATGGGTGTGGTCGAGAAGAAGTTGCTGGCCCACGAGTGGGACGAGTTCCCGCTGGCGCCGGCCCCACCGGGCAGCGGCCTCAAGACCGTGATGGGTGACGGCGGGTTGCCGGTGTTCGGGCACATGATCGAGATGTTCCGCGGCGGCCCCGACTTCCTGCTGCACCTGTACCGCAAGTACGGGCCCGTGCACTACATGTTCTCGCCGGTGCTGCCCGCGGTGCTGGCGCTGGGACCCGACGCCACCCAGACGGTGTTCTCCAACCGGAACAAGGACTACTCGCAGCGGGCCTGGGATCCGGTGATCGGGCCGTTCTTCGAGGGCGGCCTGATGCTGCGCGACTTCGACGACCACATGTTCCACCGCCGGATCATGCAGGAGGCGTTCACCCGCAGCCGGCTCACCGGCTACGTCGAGCACATCGACTCGGTGGCCAGCCAGGTACTGGCCAACGACTGGGTGGCCAACGACAAGCGCTTCCTGTTCTACCCCGCGGTCAAGGAGCTCACCCTGGACATCGCCTCCGTGGTGTTCATGGGCCACCAGCCCGGGGCCGACCGCGAACTGGTCACCACCGTCAACAACGCCTTCACCACCACCACCCGCGCCGGCAACGCGATCGTGCGCAAGCCGGTGCCGCCGCTGAGCTGGTGGCGCGGGATCAAGGCCCGCGAGACGCTGGAGAACTACTTCAACAGCCGCCTCGCCGAGAAGCGGGCGTCGGGCGACACCGACATGTTCAGCGTGCTGTGCCACGCCGAGGACGAGGACGGGCAGCGGTTCACCGACGAGGACATCGTCAGCCACATGATCTTCCTGATGATGGCCGCGCACGACACCTCCACCTCGACGCTGACCACGATGGCCTACCACCTGGCCGCCAACCAGGACTGGCAGGACCGCTGCCGTGAGGAGTCCGACCGCATCGGCGATGGGCCGTTGGACATCGAGGCACTGGAGAAGCTGGAAACCTACGACCTGGTGATCAACGAGGCGCTGCGGATGCAGACGCCGCTGCCGTTCAACTTCCGCCAGACCGTGCGCGACACCGAACTGCTGGGCTACTACCTGCCGGCCGGCACCAACGTCATGACCTGGCCGTCGATGAACCACCGGCTCGAGGAGCTGTGGACCGACCCGGAGAAATTCGATCCGTCCCGGTTCGCCGAGCCGCGCAGCGAGCACAAACAGCACCGGTATGCGTTCGCGCCGTTCGGCGGCGGCGCGCACAAGTGCATCGGCATGGTGTTCGGCCAGCTGGAGATCAAGACCGTCATGCACCGCCTGCTGCGGCGCTACCGCCTGGAGCTGACCCATCCCGGATACCGCCCGCACTACGACTACGGCGGGATGCCGGTGCCGATCGACGGGATGCCCATCGTGCTGCGCCCGATCCGCTGACCCCGGCCCGGGCCGTCACGCCGCCAGGCGGTTGGCGCAGGCGATGAACGCGCGCAGCGCCGACTCGGTCGGGGACTCCGACCACCCGATCGCCCATTGCGTGTGCATGCCGTCGGTGCCGCGGATGAAGGTCGCCGTCTGGCCGCCGGCGCGCAGCTGGTGGAAGTTGAGCATCTCGACGGCGATGCCGGTGTCGTAGAGCATGGCGGTCAGCGCCGCGATCGGTGCGGGCTGGGCGGCCAGTGACGCGATGGTCCGGTCGCTCAGGGCCACCGGGCCGGCGCCGGACGCGAAGGTCGCCGCAACATCGTCCCAGGACATGCCGCCCGCCAGTTCGCGCAGGCCGCGTGGCAACGGGGTATCGAAGAAGTCGGCGAAACGAGGGCCGGTGAAGGTTGTGGTGGTGATCGTCACGGTGTCGGTCTTTCTGCTCTGAAGGGAGCGACCGACGGGTAGTAGCTTCCGACCCACAGCGGGGGGTCGGTCTGGATCAGACCCCGCTGCGGGTGCTGGCTACTACGAGAATGCGATGCACGTCAGCGAGGGTAGCGGCTGCGGCCCTGCGCGTGCAACCCGTTTTTCATCTCCTTTTATCGGCCCACCGCACGTACCAGTAGCGGGATGAAAGGCCGGTGGTTGGCCCGGCCGTCGCGCCGGAACGGCATGCTGTCCGCCGAGGCGGCGTACCAGTCGGCACGGCTGATCCCGGACAGGTCCAGCCGATACCCGCACAGGGCCGAGACGGTGTGCAGCAGCAGGGTTCCGGTGCGGCCGTTGCCTTCCCGGAACGGGTGCACCTGGTTGTGGTCGGCGTACAACCGGGACAGCTGGTAGGCCAGCTGCGGACCGTCGCCGGGTGGTGTGGTCGCCAACCGGCGAGCCCGGTCGGTGACCTCCTGCATGCGGGCGGCGATATCGGCCTGCCACCCGAAAGCCGTGTCACCACGCCGCAATTCGGTGACGCGGTACTCCCCCGCCCAGGCGTACACGTCGGCGAACAACTGCCGGTGGATCACCCGGGCATCGAGATCGGCTGCGCCGGTGTGCCCCGCCGCGATCCGCAGTTGCCAGGCCAGCATCCGGCCCGCGGTCGCGGCGAACTCCAGCTCGGCCAGCACAGCTGGATCGGAGACGCCGAAGTTGTTGCGCAGCACCGTGGTTCCCGGGATGACATACGGAATCCGGCGGCGCAGCACCCGGCGACGGGATTCGGGTGCGGGCGGTGGGTGCCGGGCGCGATGACCGGCCAGATACTCGCCGAAGCTCACGTCGGCAGCGGCCAGCCGCGCCAGATCGGCCAGCTGCTCGCCGGTGGGCCGCCAGCCCTCCAGCCGAAGCGCGGCGACGGTCTGGTCCAGCGCGCGGCGCACCGCACCGGAATCCACTACCGGAACGCCGACGTCGACGCCAGGAAGGTGAGTTTGCGGCTGACACCGACGACTTCGCGGTGCACGTCGCGCAGCACCGCCCGCTCGTGCGGGGCGATCTCGGCCAACCCGACCACGTCACCGACCGGGGCGCCCCGCAACCACGGACCGGCGCGCAGACGCCAGCGGAACCGGGTCAACCACAGGAAGCACTCGTGCAGGGTCGCCACGTCGTCGGCGTCCAGGATCCCGGCCGCGCCCGCGGCGTCGAGGCGATCCATGGTGGACACCGCCGCCGAGCCTGCCGACAGGCCGGCCCAGCGGGCGATCTTGACCACCGGGTCGACCATCGCCAGTTTCAGGTCCACGGTGTCGGCGTGCCGGGAGAAGATGCGCAGCCGCGACGGAAAGCCGGCGCGCATGGTGGTGGCGTCGTCCAGCATCGCCTGACGGACCGGGTAATGCCGGCGTGCCGCGTCGACGGCGCGGTGCCGCAGCAGGTCCCCGGTACCCGGGCCCACCTCGACGGCGTCGGCCATCAGCCCGGTCATGACGACGCCACGGTCGGCGCGTGGCTCGGCCGCCCAGTGTTCGATGCCGTCGAGCCAGCTCGACGCCCGGCGGCAGAACCGCGGCCGGCTGGCCAGCACCCCGTTGCCGTCACCCTGGATGCCGCATCGCTCCAGCAGCGCGTGCACGTCGGCGGCCCCGGTCAGCAGGGCCGCCTTCTGCGCGTCGGAGACCGTGTCGGCCACCACGATCATCGTCTCGACGTCCGACCCCGGAGCCGCCTCGCCGCGGGCCGCACTGCCGGAGACGAACCAGCTCCATTGCGGCTCGCCGGTGCCGGAGGCCAGCCGGACGGCCGCGGCGACACCGTGGCGCAGCACCGTCGACCAGCCGGCGGCAAGGTCCGGCGCCGGGGTCTGTGCGGCCAGCTCGTCGATCAGGGCCAGTCGGGCCTGCTCCATCGCGGCGCGCAGCCCGGCTTCGTCGCTGGCAGCATCCATGGCATGGACCGCACCGGAGGGCATGGCATCGATTGTCACTCGCCTGCTCCCCCGGCGCTGGTCACACAGATGTCACATCGCGGAAATGCGCGGATCAAAAACACGCTCTAATTTCTATCGCACGACAGTTATTCTCCACCACTCAGGAGCACACGCCATGACCGCCACCTTCGACCCGGCGATCTCCTCCCAGGAGGACGCCGCCACCCTGGAGGAGCTCGGCTATACGCAGGAGTTGCACCGCGGCATCGGCGGTTACGCCGCCTTCGCCGCCGGCTTCTCCTTCGTGTCGATCCTCACCACCGTGTTCGCCTTCTTCCCACTGGGTTTCGCGCTCGGTGGGCCGGCCTTCTTCTTCACCTGGCCCATCGTGTTCGTCTGCCAGTTCTGCGTCTGCCTCGTGTTCGCCGAACTGTCGGGCAAGTTCCCCGTCGCCGGCGCCATCTACCAGTGGTCACGCCGGCTGGCCGGTAACGCCGTGGGCTGGTTCGCCGGCTGGTTCATGCTGATCGGCTACATCGTGTCCATCGCGGCGCTGGCCATCGCCATGCAGACCGTGCTGCCGCCGATCTGGAGCGGCTTCCAACTCGTCGGCACCGACATGGACCCGCTGTCGGTCGACGGCGCCACCAACGGCATCATCCTGGGCGCCGTCACCATCGTGCTGTGCACGGTCATCAGCGCCGCCGGTGTGCGCTTCATGGCGCGCATCACCGTCACCGGCGTCACCCTGGAGATCATCGGGGTGGTGCTCATCATCGGTGCGATGTTCTTCACCGCCGAACGCAACCCGGTGCAGGCGATCAGCGACACCGGCGGGCACGGCTCGGGCGTGCACTACCTGCCCGCCTTCCTGGCGTCGATGCTGATGGCCGCCTACGTGATGTACGGATTCGACAGCGCCGCAGAGCTTTCCGAGGAGACCAAGGACCCGCGCCGCACCGCGCCGAAGGCGATCGTGAACGCCCTGCTGGTGTCGTTCGTGGGTGGCGGGCTGATGATCCTGGCCGCCCTCATGTCCGCCCCCGAACTGGGTGACGACCTGGCCCACGGCGGCATGGCGTGGGTCATCGAGAGCCAACTCGACGCCTGGCTGGGCAAGACCCTGCTCGGACTGGTCGCGGTGGCGATCTTCTCGGCCACCCTGGCCATCCAGGCATCGGCCTCCCGGGTGATGTTCTCGATGGCCCGCGACAACCGGCTCCCGTTCGGGAAGGCCCTGGCCAGGGTCAACAAGCGCACCGGCACCCCGGTCATCACCGGCGTCGCGGTCAGCCTGCTCGCCATCGCGGTGCTGCTGGTCAACCTGGGGCAGTCCAGTGTGTTCGCCGCCATCGCCTCGGTGTCGGTGGTCATCGTCTACCTGGCCTACCTGATGGTGACGGTGCCGGCGTTGGTCCACCGACTGCGCGGCACCAGCCTGTCGCACGGCAAGCCGGTGATGGACCTGGGCCGCTGGGGCATCCCGGTCAATCTCGTCGCGGTGATGATGGGCGGCCTGCTGGTGATCAACATCGGCTGGCCCCGCCAAGAGGTCTACAACCCGGCGGGCGATTCGTGGTTCCTGCAGTACTTCGCGGTGATCTTCGTCGCACTGACGCTGGTCGCCGGGTACGCCGCCTACCGGGTGGTCAAGGATCGCGACGGCGCACCCGACCCCGTCGACGCGCTGGTCGCCCGCAAGAAACGCTGATCCGCTCCCCGCGAGCAGACACAGAATCCTGGTTTCACGGCCGTGAAACCAGGATTCTGTGTCTGCTCGGCCGCTGCGCCAGGATGGGCCGGTGACGTGGTGGGAGGTGCTGTTCTTGGTGGCCGCCGGAATCGGTGGCGGCTTGACCGGCAGCATCGCCGGGCTCGCGTCGGTGTCCACCTATCCGGCCCTGCTGCTGGTCGGCCTGACGCCGGTGGCCGCCAACGTCACCAACACCGTGGCACTGGTGGGCAACGGCATCGGCTCGGTGTGGGGGTCCCTGCCCGAACTGCGGGGCCAGGGCGCCGCGGTGCGACGGATGCTGCCGGCGGCCGCGCTCGGTGGCGCGGCCGGTGCGGCGCTGCTGCTGTCGATCCCGGCCGAAGGGTTCGAGAACGTGGTGCCGGTGCTGCTGGCCGCGTCGTCGGTGGCGATCGCGCTGCCGGTCCGCAACGACCCCGAACGCATTCACAGCACCAAGCACCTTGTCCTGCAGACGCTTTCGGTGTTGGCAATCTGCGTCTACGGCGGGTTCTTCGGGGCCGCGGCGGGCGTACTGCTGCTGGCCCTGTTCCTGCGCACCGGCAGCGCCACCCTGGCCGACGCCAACGCCGCCAAGAACGTGGTGCTCGGCGTGGCCAACGGCGTCGCGGCGCTCGGCTTCATCGTCTACGCGCCGGTGAGCTGGGCCGCCGTCCTACCGCTGGGCCTGGGTTGCCTGCTCGGGGCACGGCTGGGACCGGTGGTCGTCCGCCATGCCCCGGCCACCCCGCTGCGCTTGCTCATCGCGGTCGCCGGGCTGGCCCTGGCCGTCAAACTCGGCGTGGACACCTACGGGAACAACGCGTGACGCAGGTCAGTGCTCGTACTCCAGGCACGCCTCGGCTCCGTTGATGACGCCCTCGCGGAACGCCCGTACCCGATCGAACCCGGCGCCTTGGCGCTCCGCGTCGTCGTCACCGCGAAACAGCAACAGCGCCTTGATGCCTTCGTCGAGATCACCCGGTGAGATGGACCACGAGCTGGTGTCGGAGCGGTTGTGCAGGATGACGCTGGCGGTGTAGGCGCCGGCGAAGCAGTCGGAACGGGCCGTCGAGATCTTCTCGTCGGATTCGTCGCCGAGACGGGTCAGCGCGGCCAGCCCGTACTGGGTGGCGAGCAGGGTGGCCACCGCGTAGTCACCGCCCTGCTGGTACACCCGCGGCATCGTCTCGGTGTTGTCCCAACCGATGTAATCGTCGGGAACGCAATAGAACAGCGCGAAACCCTCGGCCGACTGGTCCCCGCAGTTCGGCGGGCTGGACGGGTCGAACGGTTCCAGTCCGCGCACCGGCACCCACTCCTCGCCGCGCGTGATCTCCGGGTACACCTGGGTCCAGTAGTCCTCCAGGTCGTAGGGCACCCCGTTGACGATCGAGTCGTACGGTGCGTCACCACCGCTGGCCTCGTCCTCGGCATCGCCCCAGGGCAGGGCGAGCACCATCGGCTCGTCGTCGCGGTACTGCTTACAGCGGTCCAGACCGTTGTCGAAGCCGTCCTGGAACGCGCCCACGCGGTCGAACCCGCTCCCGTGCGCGGACGGATCCAACTTGTCGGTGCCCACCGGGTCACGCAGATCCAGGATGCCGGCCAGGGCGATGTCGAGCTGGCCGCTGGTCACCTCGAAGACCTTGTCGTCCTTGGCATGGCGCGCCCAGGCACCAGCGAAACAGTCGGCCTGCAGTTCGCGGGTGACGGTGCGCGCGGTGAAGTTGGAGCGGGTCTGGATGGCGTGCCCCCACTCGTGGGCCATCACGACCGGGATGACGAATTCGCCGTACTTCGAGCTGAGTTCGGGGAACAGTCCGGTGGCATCCCAGGCGACGACGTCCTTGGAGCCGCAATAGAAGGCGTTGCCGGCGACGTCGTCGGGGCTCGATGCGCACGGCGGTGTCTCCCCCGAAGCGGGGTCGACGGCGAAGAAGCCACCCGAGACGGGTTCGTAGTCCTTGCCGTACAACTCCGGGAACTTCTCACCCCAGAACTGCTGCAGATCGGCGATCGCCTCGACGGCCAGTTGATTCAGCGGCCCCGACGCGTCGCCCTGCACCTCGATGCCCGAGGTGTCCGGCTTGGCCAGGGCCGAGGGTTTGGCGGGTTTGGCGGGCAGCTCCACCTTCGGCCCGCCGCAGCCGGCGACCACCACGACCGCGGCGCAGACCGCGGCGATTCGCTTGAACATGGGCAAACACTAATGCGCTGGCTTGGAGTTGGCTTGGAAACCGGTGAGCAGTTTCTTCGCCGTATCCGGCGTGCTCGGCGGTGACTTGGGCAACGTTTGGTGCGGGCCTACTTGGGGGCGAACCGCTGGCCCGCGTCCAGCCGCAGGCACTGCCCGTTGAGCATCGGGTTCTCCACGATGGCCAGCGCCAGCTTGGCGTACTCCTCGGGCTTGCCCAGGCGCTTGGGGAACGCCGCGTCCTTGGTCAGCACGGCCGCGTATTCGTCCGGGATGCCCTGGGTCAGGCCGGTGGCGAACAGGCTCGGCGCGATCGCCAGCACCCGGATACCCACGCTGCCCAGATCCCGGGCCATGGTCAGGCACATGGCCGCGATGGCCGCCTTCGACGCGGTGTAGGCAACCTGGCCGATCTGCCCTTCGAACGCGGCGATCGAGGAGGTGTTGACGATGACGCCGCGCTCCTCGGCCTCCTCGTCAACCGGGTCGTTCTTACTCATGTGCGCCGCGGCCAGCCGGCTGACGTTGAACGTGCCGATCAGGTTCAGATCGGTGACCTGCCGGAAGATGTCGAGGTCGTGTGGGCCGTCTTTGGTCAGCGTGCGCATCGCCGCGCCCCCACCGGCGGTGGTGACGACGATGTGCAGGCCGCCCAGGGCGTCGACGGCGCCGGCCAGCGCCCGCTCGGTCCCGGCGAAATCGGTGACGTCCGTGGCGAAGAAGGGCACGCCGATGCCGTCGGCCACCTCCTGGCCCTTGGAGTGCGGTGCCGGCCGGTCCAGGATCGCCACCCTGGCGCCGCGCTTGACGAGCGCCTCCACGGTGGCGCGGCCGAAGCCGGATGCGCCGCCCACGACGACGGCCTTCTTGCCAGAGATCTCCATCTCGCACCTTTCCATCTTCGACAGAAACTGTAACGTTAACGGAACGGCGTCACTCTTCGGTAAGGCTTTCCGGAACCTGCCTGGGCTAGCGTGGGTTCGTGAGCGCGCCCATCGCCCCCGGTACCCGATTGCTCTGCGGTATCGCCTCCGCGGCGATCACCCTCGGTGTCAGCGCGCTGGCGGCGATCCCCCTCGGCGCGTCGGCCGACGCCCGCACCGCCGTGGGGTCGAGCGTCATCGACCACACCCCGGGGCCGGTCAAGGAATGGGCCATCCAAACGTTCGCCACCTTCGACAAGCTGTTCCTGACAGTGGCGGTGCTGGTGGTGATCGCCATCCTGGCCGCGCTGGCCGGGCTGCTGGAACGTCGCCGTGTCCCGATCGGCAGCGTCATGTTCGCCGCCGCGGGAGTCGCCGGATGTGTGGCCGTGCTGACCCGCACCGGTGCCCGCCCGCTCGACATCCTGCCGACGGTGGTGGGCACGCTGGCCGGAATCCTCGCATTGCGTTTCCTCACCTCGGGCCGGCTGCGCGACGATTCGGCCAACAGTGCCGCCGACACCGATCCGGGCCGCCGGCTGTCACTGGCCGCTCTCGGGTTCCTCGGCGTGGGCACCCTGACCGGCGCGCTGGGCAGCATCTACGGCGGCCGGGTCAATTCCGTTTCCGGCGACCGGAATTCGTTCACCCCGCCACCGCTGGCCAAACCCGCACCACCGGTACCGGCCGGCGTGCAACCGGCCGGCGTGCAGCTGCCGAGCTTCGTGACCGGCAACGCCGACTTCTACCGGATCGACACCGCACTGGCGGTGCCGCAGCTGTCCCGGGCCGACTGGAAACTGCGCATCCACGGCATGGTCGATCACGAAAAGACCTACCGTTTCGACGATCTGGCCGGTTTCGAACTCATCGAGAAGATGGTCACCCTGACGTGCGTGTCCAACCCGGTCGGGGGCGACCTCATCGGCAACGCGGTGTGGACCGGCTACCGGGTGCGTGATCTGCTGGCCGCCGCCGGCGTGCATGACGACGCCGATATGGTGCTGTCCAAGTCCAGCGACGGCTTCACCGCCGGCTCCCCGGTGCAGGCGCTCACCGATGATCGCGACGCGTTGCTGGCCATCACCATGAACGGTCAGCCGTTGCCCGTCGAGCACGGTTATCCGGCCCGGCTGGTGGTGCCCGGACTCTATGGTTACGTCTCGGCGACCAAGTGGGTCGTCGACCTCGAACTCACCAGATTCGATCGGGCCCAGGCCTATTGGACGAAGCTGGGTTGGGCCCCGCAGGGACCGATCAAGACGCAGTCCCGGATCGACGTGCCCCGGTCCGGAGCCGATATCCCAGCGGGGCCGGCCCGGTTCGGTGGGGTGGCCTGGGCGCAGAATCGCGGGGTGCGCGCGGTGGAGGTGCGGATCGACGCCCCCGGTCAAGAGGGCACCTGGCAGCCCGCCACGCTGGGCTCGGCGTACTCGAACGAGACGTGGCGGCTGTGGAGTTTCGACTGGCAGGCCGATCGGCCGGGCCTGTATACCATCACCGTGCGCGCCACCGACAACACCGGGGCCGTGCAGACCGCCGACATCGCCGATGTGGTGCCCGACGGTGCGACCGGCTATCACAGCGTCGACTTCACCGTCACCTAAATCGGTTTCGTGGTCCGCCGGTGCCGGGCTAAGTTGTCCGGCATGACATCTGCGCCCGCTCAGCGCTGGCGTGCCACGCTGCGCTCGGCCCTGCTGCACGCCCGCAAACAGCGCGACACCGTACGGGTGGCGGCGATCCGCAGTGCGCTCAGCGCGATCGACAACGCCGAGACCCCGGACACCGCGCACACCAGCACCCGGATCGACGGCCCGATCGCGCACAGCGTCGCCGGCCTCGGCGCCGCCGAGGTCGCGCGCCGGGAACTCACCGAGGCCGAGATCCTGGCCCTGCTGCGCGCCGAGATCGACGAACGGATCGGCGCCGCAACGCAGTTCAGCGCCGGTGGGCACGGAGACCGGGCGGCCCGGCTCCGGGCCGAGGCCGCGGTGCTCGACGGGTTACTGGCCGGGCCCTGAGGCGGCCGCGGCGTGGTATTGCGGGCTGGTCGGGTCACGGAATTCCCGGCCGCTCATCTCTTCGGTCCTGATCCTGAGGAAGTGATCGCGGCGACCGCTCACCCATGGTGAGACGAACGTCCCGGCCACCGCCACCAGGTCGTCGACCTCGGTGATGGGTTCGGCGTGCCCGATGACCACCACACTCCAGCCCGAACGCAGGTCCTGGTCCAGTTCGTCGGCTTCGAAGGCCACGACCTGGCGTTCCGCGGCGGCGGCGAGCTTGGCGCCACCGGCGACGCGGATCACCACGTCGTCGCCCCACAGCCGGAAGTTCACCGGCTGGACGGCGGGTAGCGCGCTCTGGGTGAAGATGAGCCGGCCGACGCGGGTGGTCTGCAACCTGTCCAGGCATTGCCTGCGGTTGAGGACGTCGAGGTCGTGTGTGTTCGGCATGGTTCCACTGTCCGCCCGGATGCGCGGCGGGCACAGGGCCGAAAGTCCCGACTTGTCGGCCGTCCATGGCACCGTGGAACCATGTTGCTCAGCGCGGTGGCAGAGGCCTCGGTCGATGTGGCGGCGTCGTCGTCGCGGCTGGCCAAGACCGCCAGGGTGGCCGAGCTGCTGGCACACGCCGATCCCGCCGACGTGGGCCTGGTGGTGTCCTGGCTGGCCGGTGAGCTCCCCCAGCGCCAGATCGGGGTCGGCTGGGCCGCCCTGCGCCGGCTGCCCCGGCCCGCCGACGCCGCCACGCTGACGGTGCCGGGGGTCGACCAGGCGTTCACCCGGATCAAGGCGACCACCGGCAAGGGCTCGCAGGCACTGCGCGCCCAGCTGCTCGGCGACCTGTTCACCGCGGCCACCGCCGGCGAGCAGGCCTTCCTGCGCCGCTTGCTGTCCGGCGAGCTGCGTCAGGGCGCCCTGGCCGGGGTGATGTCCGAGGCCGTCGCGAAGGCCGCCGGGGTGCCCGCGGCGCAGGTGCGCCGGGCTGCGATGCTGGCCGGTGAGCTGCCCGCCGTCGCCGTCGCCGCGTTGTCCGACGGCGCCGCGGGTCTGGCCCGGTTCGCCCTCACCGTCGGCCGGCCGGTCGGCCCGATGCTCGCACAGACCGCCACCGGTGTCGGTGACGCACTCGAAAAGCTGGGCGGTGACGTTGTTTTCGAGGCGAAGCTGGACGGCGCCCGGGTGCAGATCCACCGCGCCGGTGCCGAGGTGGCGGTGTATACCCGCAGCCTCGACGACGTCACCGCGCGGCTGCCGGAGGTGGTCGACGCCGCGCTGGCGCTGCCGGTCACCGATTTCATCGCCGACGCCGAGGCGATCGCGCTGCGTCCGGACGGTCGCCCGCACCGGTTCCAGGTCACCGCGTCGCGGTTCGGCAACAAGTCCGGGGCGCGGGAACACCCACTGTCGGTGTTCTTCTTCGACGTGCTGCACCATGACGGCACCGATCTGCTCGACCGGCCGACCACCGACCGGCTGGCGGTGCTGGACGCGGTGGTGCCCGCCGGGCAGCGGGTGGACCGGCTGATCACCGCGGACCCCGAGGCCGCCGGGCGGTTCCTGCAGACCGTGCTGGCCGCCGGTCACGAAGGGGTGATGGCCAAATCGTCGGCTGCCCCGTACGAGGCGGGCCGGCGCGGGTCCGGCTGGCTCAAGGTCAAACCGGTGCACACCCTGGATCTGGTGGTGCTGGCGGTGGAATGGGGTTCGGGACGGCGCACCGGCAAGCTGTCCAACATCCACCTGGGCGCCCGCGATCCCGCGACGGGCGGATTCGTGATGCTGGGCAAGACGTTCAAGGGCATGACCGACGCCACGCTGGACTGGCAGACGCGGCGTTTCACCGAGCTCGCCGTCGGCGGCACCGACGGGTACGTGGTCACGGTCCGGCCGGAACAGGTCGTGGAGATCGCCTTCGACGGCGTGCAGGGCTCCACGCGGTATCCCGGCGGCATGGCGTTGCGGTTCGCGCGGGTGATCCGCTACCGCGACGACAAACGCGCCGACGAGGCCGACACCATCGACACCGTCCGGGCCCATTACGAGCGCGGCGATCGACCGTAAACGGCGGTTCGGCCCCGGCCCGGTTTGTCGCGATGAAAAGATCGCCCTATGGCTTCACCGACGAGACCTCTGGAAGAACGCAAGGGCGATATCACCTATCTCCGCACCGATGAGGACCTCCCGCCGGTCGCGATCATCGATCGCTCCCCCATCACCGTGCGGCACCGGGTCATCTTCGGGGTGATCGCCCTGCTCGGTGCGATCGCCTGGGCGGTGATCGCGTTTCTGCGCGGTGAGACGGTGAATGCGGTGTGGTTCGTCATCGCGGCCATCTGCACCTATGTCATCGGGTTCCGGTTCTACGCGCGGTTGATCGAGAACAAGATCGTGCAGCCGCGCGACGATCACGCCACCCCGGCCGAGATCTTCGAGAACGGCACCGATTACATGCCCACCGATCGGCGGGTGCTGTTCGGCCACCACTTCGCCGCGATCGCCGGCGCCGGACCGTTGGTCGGGCCGGTGCTGGCCATGCAGATGGGATACCTGCCCGGCACCATCTGGATCATCATCGGCGCGCTGGTGGCCGGTTGCGTCCAGGACTACCTGGTGCTGTCCATCTCGGTGCGCCGCCGGGGCCGTTCACTGGGCCAGATGGCCCGCGACGAACTCGGCAGCATCGGCGGTGTGGCGGCGATCGTCGGCGTGCTGGTGATCATGGTGATCCTGCTCGCGGTGCTGGCGCTGGTGGTGGTCAACGCGCTGGCCGAGAGCCCGTGGGGCGTGTTCTCCATCGCGATGACCATCCCGATCGCGATCTTCATGGGCTTGTACCTGCGCTTCCTGCGCCCGGGCCGGGTGTCCGAGGTGTCCCTCATCGGCGTGGTGCTGTTGCTGCTGGCGGTGGTCGCCGGTGGCTGGGTGGCCGAAACGTCCTGGGGTGCCGACTGGTTCACCCTGTCGAAGGTGACGTTGTCGTGGTGCATCATCATCTACGGCCTGGCCGCCTCCGTGCTGCCGGTATGGCTGCTGCTGGCGCCCCGCGATTACCTGTCGACGTTCATGAAGGTCGGCACCATCGTGCTGCTGGCCATCGGCATCCTGCTGGCCCGCCCGGTGATGGAGGCACCGGCGCTGTCCCACTTCGCCGGCAGCGGCTCGGGCCCGGTGTTCGCCGGGGCGCTGTTCCCCTTCTTGTTCATCACCATCGCCTGCGGCGCCCTGTCCGGTTTCCATTCGCTGATCTCCTCGGGGACCACGCCGAAACTGCTGGAGAAGGAATCGCAGATGCGGCTGATCGGCTACGGCGGCATGCTCACCGAGTCGTTCGTGGCCATCATGGCGCTCATCACCGCGGCCATCCTCAATCAGCATCTGTACTTCGCGATCAACGCGCCGTCGGCGCAAACCGGTACCACCGCGCAGACCGCGGCCGACTACGTCAACGGGCTCGGGCTGTCCGGCCAGCCGATCACCGGAGCGGAGATCGCCGATGCCGCCGAGAGCGTCGGCGAGAAGTCGATCGTCTCCCGCACCGGCGGCGCACCCACCCTGGCGTTCGGCATGTCCGAGGTGCTGCACCAGGTGTTCGGCGGGGCGAGCATGAAGGCGTTCTGGTATCACTTCGCGATCATGTTCGAGGCCCTGTTCATCCTGACCACCGTGGACGCCGGCACCCGGGTGGCCCGGTTCATGTTGTCGGACGGGTTGGCCAATCTGGGTGGGCCGCTGAAGAATCTGCGCGATCCGAGCTGGCGGGTGGGTGCGTGGGTCTGCAGCATCATCGTGGTGGCCGCGTGGGGCAGCATCCTGCTGATGGGTGTCACCGACCCGCTGGGTGGCATCAATACGCTGTTCCCGTTGTTCGGCATCGCCAACCAGCTGCTGGCCGCCATCGCGTTGACGGTGGTCACCGTCGTGATCATCAAACGTGGGCTGGTGAAGTGGGCGTGGATCCCCGGTGTCCCGTTGTTGTGGGACCTGACCGTCACGATGACCGCCTCGTTCCAGAAGATCTTCTCCGGTGATCCGAAAGTCGGCTACTGGAAGCAGCATTCGCAGTACGTTGCGGCCAAGGACGCCGGCAAGACCGCATTCGGGGCGGCCAAGAATCCCGACCAGTTGGACGCCGTCATCCGCAACACGTTCATCCAGGGCACCCTGTCGATCATCTTCGCCGTGCTGGTACTGATCGTGTTCGTCGCCGGTGTGGTGGTGGCCGTGCGGGTGCTGCGCGGAGCGGGCCGCCCGCTGTCGGCCGACGACCCGGTGCCCTCCAAACTGTTCGCCCCGTCCGGGCTGATCCCCACCGCCGCGGAGAAGGAGGTGCAGAAGGAATGGGACGCCTTGCCGACCTCGCCGGCCAGATCCGTTGGTACTGCTCATCATTGATGGGCGACAACCACTACCAGCGATACCTGCAGCATCGCCGCCGCACCCACCCCGGCGAACCGGTGCTGACCGAGCGGGAGTACTGGCGTCAGCGCCACGCAGCCGCGGACGCCAACCCCGCGGCCCGCTGCTGCTGACCTGCTCAGCACGTCCGCCGGTCAGGATCCCCGGTACGCGCTCACGATCGGCTCCAGTTCGTCCGGCGTGGCGCCGTGCAGGATGACGGCGTCGGCACCGTAGCCGAACTCCTGGCGGATACGGTCGGCACAGTGTTGTGCCGTCCCGGTGGCTGAGGGTTCCAGCCATTCGTCGGGGATCAGGGTGGCGATGTGTTCGATCTGCTCGGCGGTGGCCTTGTGATCGATGCCGCCGGGAATCGACGTCACCACCGGATCCGACCGAAAGCGCTGCAGCACGGCCGGATCCCAGTTGTTCGTGCTGACCATCAAATCGCCGTAGCCCTGCAGGTAGGTGGCCAGCCGGGCCACCGTCTTCTTGAGTCGCAGTTCTTCGGGCAGGTGGTCGCCGACGGTGGCGAAGCAGGACCACACGCGCACGTCGGCCGGATCCCGGCCGGCCTGCTCGGCGGCGTCCTTGACGGTCTTGACCGCGCGTTGCAGCGTCTCGGGGGTGAAGTAGGTGTGCAGGATGACGTCGTCGAAGACGCGGCCCCCCAGCGCCAGGGTCTGCGGCCCGAATGCCACGACGGCCAGCCGGATGTCCTCGCGGAAATCGGGATCCAGGAACAACAACTGATACTTGCCGATCGGGCCGTCGTGGTTGAAGATCACCTCGCCGTGCCACAGCCGGCGCATCACCGTGGCGAAATCCTCCATCTGGGCGGTCGTCACGGCAGGCACCCCGAAGGCGTTGTACATGGCGGCGATGCCGCGGCCGATGCCCAGGGTGAACCTGCCGCGGGACAACTTATGCATGGTGGTGGCCCACGACCCGGTGATCAGCGGATGCCGGGTGTTGTGATTGGTGGCCGCGGTGGCGATCCGCATGCGGCTGGTCACCGCGCACGCCGCCCCGGTCAGCGACGACGCCTCCTTGACGTTCCAGCGCTCCGAGATGAACGCCGTACCGAACCCGAGTTCCTCACCGCGGCGCGCCTCGTCCATCAAGGTCGCCGGCCCGTCTCCACCGGCGCCGGCCAGCAGATAGAAACCCAGTTCGTCCAGCGGCGCCGCGGTCACGCCCCTAGCCCCTGGTCACCGGTGCGGGCTGGCGATCATCGGCGGGCGGGGTGAACCGCAGGATGGTGCGGGTCAGGTGCAGTGTCGTGATCACCCATGTCCCCGAACGCTTTTCGTACGTCTCGTGATAGTGACCGGCACCGAAGAGCTCACTTCCGTTGGGGAACAACAACAGATCCTCCATTGCCCAGATGCCCGAGGCGGTGGTGTCGGAGGTGATGGTGATTTCCGGGGTGTGACAGTGGTGTTTGGTCTGAGCCCCCTCGACACCGCCGAGGACGACGGGCAGGAACTCGTCGAGGCCGTGCAACTCCGGCGCGGTCTGACCGTCGGCGCCGCCGGTGGAGATCGCCATGTCGAGCTTGACCACGACGTCCGGTGCGAACACCGTTTTCCACGCCTCGATGTCCTTGGTGTCCAGGAATCTGCAGTAACGGGCCTTGAGCTGGCGGATGGCTTCGTATTCAGGTTCCATCATTCGTCGGTTACACCCATGCACTGACCCCTTCCGGTAAAGGCAACGGTAGCAGCCGGGTGGCCGCCTTCGCGGACACGACAGCCATGATGGACCGGTGCAGGCATCTGAACTCGGAGAGGCGACCGGCGACTCGGATCTGATCGCGCGGGTCGAACCCCTTGCCCGGGCCGCCCGCCTCACCGACCGACTCAGCGTGGTGAGCATCCGTGGCGGCGTACACCGCCACGCCCATTTCGGAGCTGGGCCCGGCACGGTTTACGAGATCGGGTCCGTCACCAAAACCCTGACATCACTGCTTTTCGCAGAGGCCGTCGAGTCGGGCGAGCTGCGCACCGACACACGCGTCGGGAGCCTGCTGGACCTCGACAGCAGCCCGGCGGCCGACGTCACACTCGAGGAACTGGCCAGTCACCGTTCCGGGCTGCCTCGCGTCGCCACGGGCCTGCGGGATCGCGCGAATGCGATTGTCGCGGTCCTGCGGCACCGCAATCCGTACACAGCCGACCTTCAGGGGTTGCTCACCCAGGCCCGGGGCGCGAAAATAGCTGGCAGAGGCCAGTTTTCGTACTCCAATCTCGGTGCTGCGCTGCTGGGTCAGGCGCTCGCCGCCCACGCCGGGACAGGGTTTCCCGAACTGCTGCACCGCCACCTGTTCACTCGGCTCGGTATGACGCGGTCGAACACACCGTTGTCCAGCTTGGACCTGCCCGCCGGTGCGCCGACGGGATGGAGTGCGCGCGGCACCCGCGAGCAGGCCTGGACTTTGGGCGCGTACGCGCCTGCGGGCGGGGTCCGCTCAACTGCCGCCGACATGGCGACCTACGCGCAAGCGTTGCTCGACGGGGAGGCGCCGGGCCTCACCGCGCTCGAACCCCGTTGGGATGCCGGGAATGGAAGTCGGGTCGGTTACGGGTGGTTCACCGATCGCGTTGCGGATGTCGACATCGCCTGGCACAACGGCGCCACCGGGGGCTTTTCGAGCATGCTGGCTCTCGACCGGGCCGGCGCCGCGGCGGTGGTGATGCTCGCCAACACCGCCGTCGCGGTTGACGAGATCGCGCTACGGCTTCTGGTGGATGCGACGTGACTCGAGTCGATCGACGCCACCCTAGTTGTCGGACCCCTCTGCGAGAAGGGTGTCATGTCCACCGCCGCAGCGTCTTTGGAACCCAAAGAGCGGTTGGCGGTGCTGTTCGGTGAGATCGGTGAGTTGTGCGGGCAACGCAACGCCATCGACGGCCGTTTGGTCGAGATCGTCGCCGAGATCGAGCGCGAGGACCTGGCCGGGATGACCGGTTGCCGCTCGATCGCCGCCCTGGGGAACGCGCCCAATGGTGGTGGTACCAACCCTTCCAACCACCACCGGCGACGAGCGACAACTAGCCGCGCCCCGCGCGCTTGCTAGATTCGCAGTAAGTGAGTCGGCCCAGCGTTGTGTCGTCCCAACGCTGGCCGCCGGCCCACGAGAGGATACTGCCCGTGCCCTACCTGGGATTACTGGTCACCGCGCTCTTGGTGACCGCCATCGTCGATATCGCACGCGCTGACGAGGCGCGCATCCGCGGCTTCGGCCGCACCCAATGGACGTTGCTGGTCGTCCTCGCCCCGGTGGCGGGCGCGCTCGCCTGGTTCATCGCGGGGCGCCCGTCGCCCGACCGGGTCGTCCCCGCAGCGCCGAGCATCGACGAGGCCGCCGAAGAGGAGTTCCGCCGGCGGTGCCGGGAGCGCGCCGAGATGCAGCGCCGGGCGGCGCGGTCACGACGCGACAGCGCGCCCGACTGACCCGCCTGGGCTCCCTGGGCGATCAGCTACCGGTCCAATTCGGCTTGCGCTTCTCGGCGAACGCGGTCGCCCCTTCGATCGCGTCCTTGGACGAGAACACCGGTGCGATCAACTCGTTCTGCTTATGCCACATCTCACTGTGGCTCCACTCGGCCGACTTGACGATGATCTCCTTGGTGACCGCCACCGCGAGCGGACCGTTGGCAGTGATCTTCTCGGCGAGTTCGAGCGCGCCGGCCAGCGCGCCGCCGGGTTCGGTCAGCTTGTTGACGAACCCCCACTCGGCGGCCTCTTCGGCGGTGAAGTTCTCCCCGGTCAGTGCCAGTTCCAGCGCCTTCTGATACGGGATGCGGTGCGGCAGCCGCAGCAGCCCACCACCGGCGGCCACCAGACCGCGCTTCACCTCGGGGATGCCGAACTTCGCGGTGCGCGAGGCGACGATCAGATCGGTGGCCAGCACCATCTCGGTGCCGCCGGCCAGCGCGTAGCCTTCCACCGCGGCGATCACCGGCTTACGCGGCGGCCGCTCGGTGAATCCGATTCCGCGGCCCGGCACATACGGCAGCTCGCCGGCGGCGAACGCCTTGAGATCCATTCCGGCACTGAAGTTTCCGCCGGCGCCGGTGAGGATCGCCACCGAAAGGTCCGCGCTGTCGTCGAGCTCGTCCATCGCCGCGGCCAACCCCTGAGCCACCGGGAGGTTGAACGCGTTGCGTGCCTCGGGCCGGTTGATGGTGATGACCAGGGTTCGGCCCTGCCGTTCGGTGAGGACTTCGTCTGCCACGCTCATCCCTCGCTCACTGTCCGATTGTGCGTTCCGGTAGGTCTGGAAAACACTACTAAATCCATTACAGTAACCAGCCCGCGAAGCATCTGGGCCCACTCGCCACGGTATGCCTCCCGGTAAGCTTGACGGCCTCCCACCACGCGTCGTGGCAGAGAGTACGGATGGAGGTGTCTGCGGTGGCAAAGCAGCCGGTGGCCGAGAAGCGGCAACGACGGGAGCGCGGGTCCATCAATCCAGACGACATCATCAAGGGCGCCTTCGAACTCGCCGAACGGGTCGGCATCGACAACCTCAGCATGCCGCTGCTGGGCAAGCACCTCGGCGTCGGCGTCACCAGCATCTACTGGTACTTCCGCAAGAAGGACGAACTTCTCGACGCGATGACCGATCGGGCGCTCAGCGAGTACGTCTTCGCGACACCGTATGTGGAGGCCGAGGATTGGCGTGAGACGTTGCGCAATCACGCCCGCACCATGCGAAAAACGTTCGTGGGCAACCCGATTCTGTGCGATTTGATCCTGATCCGCGCGGCGCTGAGCCCGCGCGCGGCCAAACTGGGCGTGCAGGAGATGGAGAAGGCCATCGCGGGCCTGATCCAGGCGGGCCTGAGCCCGGCCGATGCGTTCGACACATACTCGGCGGTCACGTTGCATGTCCGCGGTTCGGTGGTGCTACAGCGGCTGGCCGAGAAGAATCACCAGGCCGATGGAGACGGACCGAGCGCCCCCGACCGGACCTTCGTCATCGACCCCGAGGTGGCGCCGCTGCTGGCCCAGCTCACCAGCGCGGGGCACAGCTTCGGCGCCTCCGACGAGAAGAACTTCGAGTACGGGCTGACGTGCATTCTCGACCACGCGGCCACCAAGATCGGCAAACCGAAGGGCGGTAAGGCGCGCGGCAAGTAGCCCGCTGGGCTACACCTCGATGACGACGCCGCCGCCCTGTCCGCCGCCGGCGCACATCGCGGCCACCCCGATACCGCCGCCGCGACGCTGCAGTTCGTAGATCAAGGTGGTGATCATCCGCGCGCCGGAGGCGGCGATCGGATGCCCCAGGCTGCAGCCGCTGCCGGAGAAGTTGACCCGGTCTTCGTCCAGTCCGTACTCGCGCACGGCCGCCACCGGCACGGAGGCGAACGCCTCGTTGATCTCCCACAGCGTGACGTCCGAAGGCTTGAGACCGGCCCGGTCCAGGACCCGGCCGATCACCTTGACCCCACCGAGCCCGGTGTCGCGGGCCGCGACGCCCACCGAACCCCACGCGCGGACCTTGCCCAGCACCGTCAGATTTTCGGCCGCCGCGTAGTCATCGGCGACCAGCGCGACGGCAGCGGCGGCGTCATTGGTGCCACTGCTGTTGCCCGCGGTGATGGAGAATCCCTCGATCTCCGGATGCAGGACCTTGAGGGCGGCCAGCTTCTCGACGGTGGTGTCGCGGCGCGGGTGCTCGTCGACGCTGAAGTCGATCACCGAGCCGTCGGGCTGGGTGACCTTCAGCGGCACGATCTCGTCGAGGAACTTGCCGGCGTCCTGGGCGGCGACGGCGCGTTGATGTGAGCGGGCGGCCCACGCGTCGAGGTCCTCGCGGGTGAGCCGGTAGGTCTGCGCGGTGTTCCAGCCGACGGTGATCGACATGTCCCGCGCCGGGGCGTCCGGCGTCTCGACGTGGATCGGCGGCAGCCACCGCTCCTCGAACTTGAGCTCGGGCCCCGGGATGCGCTGGTTCATCAGCGGTGTCATCGACAGGGACTGCACGCCACCGGCGACCAGGGCACGCTCCATGCCCGAGCCGATCTGCGCCGACGCGTTGCCGATCGCGGTCAGGCTGCCCGCGCAGTGCCGGTTGACCGACTGGCCCGGCACGTTCTCCAGACCCGCGACCAGCGCCGCGTACCGCGCGAGATCACCGCCGCCGTAATGCGATTCGGCGATGATGATGTCGTCGATCACCGACGGGTCGACACCCGACCGGCGAATCACCTCCGGCAGCACCGCACCGAGCAACGCCTCCGGCGGCGTGTTGACCAGCGTGCCTTTGAAGGACCGGCCGATGGCGGTGCGGGCAGCGCCGACGATGACGGGTGTGGGCATCTCTTCCACCTTTACGGTATCCAGTGATTATGTAAACGTAGCACCCACTGTAGGCGGGCCGGCGTGTGGTTGGCTACTGCGGTGGCCGGCCGCGGAAAGCCGCACCGTACGACGTCGGCTGACCGCTATGGTCGGGTGATGGACCAGCAGCTCAACTTCGTCACCATCGCCGCGGTCGACCTGGACGCCACCCGCCGCTTCTACGGCACGCTGGGCTGGCATGCGCTGCTGGACGTCGAGGGCGAGATCGTGTTCTACCAGACCGCCCCGGGACAGGTGCTCGCGTTCTTCCTCGCCGAGAAGTTCAATGCCGACCTCGGGTTGCCCGCCGACCATCCGGGCGCCACGGTGTCCGGAATCACCCTGGCCCACAACGTCGGCAGCGACAGCGCGGTCATCGACATCGTCGCGGCGATGGCCGAGGCCGGCGGCACGATACTGAAGGCCCCACAGCCGGGCCAGTTCGGTGGTGTGTTCCACGCCCACGTCCGCGACCCCAACGGAGTGGTCTGGGAGATCGCGCACAATCCGGGATGGCGGGTCGACCCGGACGGCACGGTGCGGCTGGGCTGAGCGACGCACCCGGGTCGCGTTTGTGCCGTTTCATCCGCGACGCGCCGTTCCACGCGGATCGATCCGCACAAACGGGCGCCTCAGGCCGGTCGGATCACGCCCCGCTCGGTGAGGTGCTCGGTCATCGGCCGGACCCCGATGGTGAAATGTTCGGCCATCGCGGCCCGCACCATGTCCCCGTCACGCCGCTGCAGTGCGTCGATCACCGTGCGATGGTCCCGGATCGACTGGGCCGGCCAGCCCTCCAGGGTGGGGAACACCGACTCCGGCGCGTAGCGGGTGACGACGGACATCACCTGGGTCAGCTTCGGCGAATCGGCGATGACGTTGATCAGCCGGTGGAATTCGTGGTTGAGCCGCACGGTGCGGTCCAGATCGTCGTGGTCGTAAGCCTTTTCGAGCGCGTCCTGGATGGCGGTGAGCTCGGCCAGCTGTTCGTCGGTGATATTGGCGGCCGCCCGCGCCCCCAGCTCGCCACCGATATAGGCCTGCAGGTTGGCGACGTCGGCGATATCGCGGGCGGTGACCTCCAGCACCATGAATCCGCGGCGCGGGTGCTGCACCAGCAGGCCCTCGGCGCGCAGATTCAGCAGTGCCTCGCGCACCGGCGTGACACTGATGCCCAGATCGGCCGCCAGCTGGTCCAACCGCAGGTACATCCCGGCCGGATAGGTGCCGTGGAAGATCCGGCGCCGCACCACCCGCGCGACATCGTCGGACAGCTGCGGGCGATCGGCCAGTTCGTGCTCCCCCCGACGTTTCGCTCGCCCGCCGGAATCAGACGCGATACTCATCGAGCAGGTTCTTACTGATGATCGTCTTCTGGATTTCGCTGGTGCCCTCACCGATCAACAGGAACGGTGCGTCGCGCATCAGCCGCTCGATCTCGTACTCCTTCGAGTAGCCGTAGCCCCCGTGGATCCGGAAGCTCTGCTGGGTGACCTCCGAACAGAATTCGCTGGCAAGGTACTTCGCCATCCCCGCGGCCATGTCGTTGCGCTCACCGGAATCCTTGAGCCGTGCGGCGTTGACCATCATCAGATGCGCGGCCTCGACCTTGGTGGCCATCTCCGCGAGTTGGAAGGCGATCGCCTGGTGCTCGGCGATCGGCTTCCCGAACGTGGCTCGCTGCTGGGCGTAACGCGCGGCCAGCTCGAAAGCTCGGATACCCACGCCACACGCGCGTGCCGAGACGTTCACCCGGCCCACCTCGATACCGTCCATCATCTGGAAGAAGCCCTGTCCCGGGGCGTTCCCGAGAACGTCGTCGGCAGAGGCGGCATACCCGTCGAAGATCAACTCGGTGGTGTCGATGCCCTTGTAGCCCATCTTGTCGATCTTGCCCGGGATGGTCAGGCCCGGCTTGACCTCACCGAAACCGGCGGGCTTCTCGATCAGGAAGGCCGTCAGGTTGCGGTGCCGTTTGGCCGCTCCCTCATCGGTTTTCACCAGTGCGGCCACCAAGGTCGAGCTGCCGCCGTTCGTCAGCCACATCTTCTGCCCGCTGATCGTGTAGTTGCCGTCGGCATCGCGGGCCGCCTTGGTACGGATGGCGGCGACGTCGGAACCGAGTTCGGGTTCGGACATCGAGAACGCGCCGCGCACCTCACCGGTGGCCATCCGAGGCAGGTAACGCTGCTTCTGTTCGTCGGTACCGTGTTGGCGCAGCATGTAGGCGACGATGAAGTGGGTGTTGATCACGCCCGAAACGCTCATCCAGCCGCGCGCCAGTTCCTCCACGCACAGCGCGTAGGTCAGCAGCGACTCCCCCAGCCCGCCGTACTGCTCGGGAATCATCAGCCCGAACAGGCCCATCTCGCGCATGCCGTCGACGATGGCCTGTGGGTAGGTGTCCGAGTGTTCCAGTTCCTGTGCGTTCGGGATGACCTCCCGGTCCACGAATTGCCGTACGGTCGCGACGATCTCGGCCTGCACCTCGGTCAGGCCGAGGGTCTGCGCCAACCGGGTCATGCGGCGATCCGTTCGAACACGGCGGCCAGTCCTTGACCGCCGCCGATGCACATGGTTTCCAGCCCGTACCGGGCGCCGCGGGCGTCGAGTTCGCGGGCCAGCGTGGCCAGCATCCGACCACCGGTGGCGCCGACCGGGTGCCCCAGCGAGATCCCGGAGCCGCGGACGTTGGTGCGCTCCATGTCCGCCTCGGTGAACTTCCATTCCCGCAGCACCGCCAGTGCCTGCGCGGCGAACGCCTCGTTGAGTTCGATGAGGTCGATCTGGGCCAGCGTCAGGCCGGCGTTGCGCAACGCCACCTCGGTGGCCGGCACGGGGCCGATGCCCATGACGTTGGGCGCCACCCCGGCCAGCCCCCACGACACCAGGCGGACAAGGGGCCGCAAGCCCAGTTCTTCGGCGCGCGCGGCCGTGGTGACGATGCACATCGACGCCGCGTCGTTCTGGCCGCTGGAGTTTCCCGCGGTGACGGTCGCCTCCGGGTCTTGTTTTCCCAGAATCGGTTTCAACATGCTCAAGGCCTCCACCGAGGTGTCGGCGCGGGGGTGCTCGTCGGTGTCGATGGACTGCTCGCCGGATTTCGATGACACCGTGATGGCGACGATCTCGTCGGCCAGCACCCCGTCCCGTTGGGCGGCAACGGCTTTCCGGTGTGAGCGCACGGCCAGCTCGTCCTGCTCGGCGCGGGAGATGCCGTACTGCCGCCGAAGGTTCTCCGCGGTCTCCAGCATGCCGCCCGGCACCGGGTAGTTCTTGCCGCCGGCCGTGGTGCGACCGCGGGCCAGCCCGTCGTGCACCCGGATGCCGGTGCGGGAGCCACCCCAGCGCATATCGGTGCTGTGGAACGCGACATTGCTCATCGACTCGGCACCGCCGGCGACAACCAGGTCATTGGCGCCACTGCCGACCTGCAGGCAGGCCTGGATGACGGCCTGCAGCCCCGATCCGCATCGGCGGTCCACCTGCATCCCGGGCACCGTGATCGGCAGCCCGGCGTCCAGCGCCACCACCCGGCCGATCGCCGGGGCCTCCGGGGACGGATAGCAGTGGCCGAGGATGACGTCGCTCACCGCGCCGGCGGGCAGGCCGGTGCGCTGCAACAGTCCCCGCAGCGCCGCGACACCGAGTTCGACGGCGGTCAACGAGGCGAACATCCCGCCGTAACGACCGATCGGCGTGCGAATCGGCTCGCAGATCACCACGGTGTTCGCCGCCGCGGACATCAGATGTGCCGCCCGCCGGTCACTTCGAGTACGCAGCCGGTCATGTACGAGGACATGTCGGAGGCCAAGAACGCCGCCACCGAGGCGACCTCACTGGGCTCGGCGGCCCGGCCCATCGGGATCTCGGCCAGCTTCTGATCCCAAATCCGTTGCGGCATGGCCTCGGTCATCGCCGAGCGGATCAACCCGGGCTGGATCGCGTTGATCCGCACGCCCAGATGCGCGACCTCCTTGGCCGCGGCCTTGGTCAGGCCGACGATACCGGCCTTGGCGGCCGAGTAGTTCGTCTGCCCGACCAAGCCGACCTTGCCCGAGATCGACGAGATGTTGATGATGGCACCGCTTTTCGCTTCGCGCATGATGTTGGCCGCCAGTCGGGTGCCGTTCCAGCACCCCTTCAGGTGCACGTCGATGACCTGATCGAACTGTTCCTCGGTCATCTTGCGCATGGTGGCGTCACGGGTGATACCGGCGTTGTTGACCATGATGTCCAAACCGCCGAAAGTGTCGACGGCCGCGTCGACGAGGGCCTGCACCGCAGCCGCGTCGGTGACGTCGGCACGCACGGCATGGGCGACCGCGGAGCCGCCGAGTGTGGCCACCGCCGCCTCGGTCGCCTCGGGATTGAGGTCACCCAAGACCACCCGGGCGCCCTCGGCGACGAATCGTTCCGCGATCGCGTATCCGATTCCTTGGGCACCCCCGGTGATCACCGCGGTGCGACCGTCTAGCAGGGCCATCGCCATCCTTCCTCTGAGACCTCGCGGGCTGGAGCCCAACATAAAATATGATATTTCTTGCATCAAGTCTGAATCCCCGGGTAGCAGTCAGGAGTCCGACCCATGACGTCCACGGTCAGCAGTGAAGTCAGCGACAAGGATTTCGCCGACATCCTCGCCGCCACCCGCCAGTTCATCCGCACCCAGGTCGTGCCGCGCGAATTGGAGATCATGGCCACCGACAAGGTGCCCGACGACATCCGCGACCAGGCCAGGCACCTCGGGTTGTTCGGTTACGCCATCCCCCAGCAGTGGGGCGGCCTGGGGCTCGACCTGACCCAGGACGTCGAACTGGCGATGGAATTCGGCTACACCAGCCTGGCGCTGCGGTCGATGTTCGGCACCAACAACGGCATCGCGGGTCAGGTTCTGGTCGGCTTCGGCACCGATGAGCAGAAGGCCCGCTGGCTGGCGGGCATCGCCTCCGGCGAGGTGGTGGCGTCGTTCGCGCTCACCGAACCGGGCGCCGGCTCGAATCCGGCCGGCCTGCGGGCGAAGGCGGTGCGCGACGGTGGGCAGTGGGTGATCAGCGGCCAGAAGCGGTTCATCACCAATGCGCCGACGGCGAATCTGTTCGTGGTGTTCGCCCGCACCCGACCGGCCGATGCCGACGGCGCGGGGATCGCCGTGTTCCTGGTGCCCGCCGATGCGCCCGGCGTGGTGGTCGGCAGCAAGGACGCGAAGATGGGCCAGGAGGGCGCCTGGACCGCCGACGTCAGCTTCGACGAGGTCCGCGTCGGCGATGACGCCTTGGTCGGCGGCAGTGTGGACATCGGCTATCGGGCGGCCATGACGTCATTGGCCCGCGGCCGGATCCACATCGCCGCGGTGGCGGTGGGCGCCGCCCAGAGGGCACTGGATGAGTCGGTGGCGTACGCCGCCACCGCGACCCAGGGCGGCACGCCGATCGGCAGCTTCCAGCTGGTGCAGGCGATGCTCGCCGACCAGCAGACCGGCGTGATGGCCGGCCGGGCGCTGGTCCGGGAGGCGGCCAGGCTGTGGGTGTCGGGTGAGGACCGCCGCGTCGCGCCGTCGACGGCGAAGCTGTACTGCACCGAGATGGTGGGCAAGGTCGCCGATCTGGCGGTCCAAATCCACGGGGGCAGTGGGTATATGCGCGAGGTGGCGGTGGAACGCATCTACCGCGAGGTGCGTTTGTTGCGCCTGTACGAGGGCACCAGCGAGATCCAGCGGCTCATCATCGGCGGCGCCCTCGTCAAGGCGGCTCAGGCGATGTAGCGGACGATCGACTCGGCCACGGCGGCGGGTTTGTCCGAGCCCTCGATCTCGACGGTGATGGTGACGGTGGCCTGGGCGGTGCCCGCGGCGGGTACGGCCACATCGGTGAGCACACCACGCGCCCGGATCTTCGCGCCGACCTTGACCGGGCTGACGAAGCGCACCTTGTTGTAGCCGTAGTTCACCGCGAGCTTGATGCCCTCCACGCGGTAGAGCTGGTGGGAGAAGTGCGGCAGCAGCGACAGCGTCAGCAGGCCGTGCGCGATGGGTCCACCGAAGGGTCCGCCGGCGGCCCGCTCGGGGTCGACGTGGATCCACTGATGGTCTTCGGTGGCGTCGGCGAACAGGTTCACCCGGTCCTGGGTGATCTCCAGCCATTCGGTGGGCCCGAGTTCGGCACCGGCTCCGGCAATGAGTTCGTCAAGGTCGGCGAAGACTTTCACAATTTCTCCTCTCGAGATAGTGCTTCATACATAGCCTGCTGAGGGTGCCGACCTTTCACCGGGCCCCCTCCTCAGTTCGCGCGGACCGCGGGGTGCGTGTCGGGTCGCGGGTCCCGGAAGGGTCTGCGGCCCCGGTCAGCAGTATTGACCAGACAATTATTGACACAGCCATCATTTTTTGCCGTAACCTGGACTCCGCGGATGTTAATTGACGCCCAAACAATAGAAGCCCCACGTGCGCACATTGCTGGTCAAACACGGATTCGTACGCAGCAAATAGTTGGCATTTCCAGTCAGAAGATTCCGCTGGAATTACCCCTGATTATGACGATACTTATTTGACCTATTTGAATAAGCATGAAAATGCACGTCATCGCGGACGCGGTGCCGGCGACTCGATCGGGGTACACATGAGGGCTTCCTTGGCCGAGGCGGCGACACCGGCACTGCCCGCGTCCGGGACCGCGCACTGGTACGACGGTGCCACCGGTTGCACCCTGGTGATGAGCACACCACCGGCCGAGCCGGAGCTGTGGGACGACTTCGTCGACGGTGCGATGGCCAGTTACCGGGGACACGGCGCCGAGCGCGCCATCGACGAGGACGTCCTGCGCGACCCCGCCATGACATCGCTGTTCCTGGCCGCGATCGACCCCGACGGCACCGTGGTGGGCGGCGTACGCGCGCAGGGCCCCTATGTCGACGTCGAGCAGTCGCACGCCATCGTGGAATGGGCGGGTCAACCCGGGCTGTCCGCGGTGCACAAGATGATCGCCGACCGCCTCCCCTTCGGCGTGGTGGAGATCAAGACGGCCTGGGCCGGCAAGCACGACCGCGGCCGCTTCCTGACCGCCGCCCTGGCCCGGATGCCGCTGCATGCGACCGCGATCCTGGGCGCCAAGTTCGCGTTGGCGACCGCCGCCGACCATGTGCTCGACCGCTGGCGGTCCTCCGGCGGTATCGTCGTCTCCCGCATCCCCGCAACGCCGTACCCGGATGCCAGATACCAAACCAAGATGATGTGGTGGGACCGTGCCGAATTCACCCGCTCCGCTGAGCCCCAGCAGATCTCGACGATCCTCGCCGAGTCGCGAAACCTGTTGCCTCTCATGACCGATCTCGACGACGAGGACGCCGCCGCCGGGAGTGACGCGTGACCGATCCCGGCAACGCGATCGTTCTGTCCGATGACCACCCCGACCACGCCGACCTGCTCCGGCAGCTGCGCGCCCGCCCGGATATCGAATTCATCGACCACCGGGAAACCCAGCGCACGGCCCTGCACGCGCTGAACCCGGCACCGACGGACGACATCCTCGGCGAGCCCCCGCGGTGGGTTTACTTCCCGTGGCGGCGCACGGTCGTGGCGATGCTCGGCCCGCTGGGTTTCCGCCGGCTCCGGCTGGACCGGAACCGCAATCTGATCACGCTCGACGAACAACACCGCCTCGGCCAGTTGCGTATCGGTGTGGTGGGCCTCAGCGTCGGTCATGTCATCGCCCATACCCTCGCAGCCCAGGGAGTCTGCGGTGAACTGCGGCTGACCGACTTCGACGATCTGGAACTGAGCAACCTCAACCGGGTGCCCGCGACCGTTTTCGACGAGGGCCAGAACAAGGCGATCGTCGCCGCGCGCCGGATCGCCGAGGTCGACCCCTACCTGACCGTGCACGCCGACACGTCGGGAATCACCGCCGAAACGATCGATCCCTTCCTGGACGGCCTGGACATCCTCATCGAGGTGTGCGACTCACTCGACACCAAGGTGCTTGTCCGCGAAGCCGCGCGGGCCCGCCGCATCCCGGTGCTGATGGCGACCAGCGACCGCGGCCTCGTCGACGTCGAGCGGTTCGACCTGGACCCGACGCGCCCCATCCTGCACGGGTTGCTCGGCAACGTGGAAACCGCCGGGCTGGCCGGCCTCACCAGCGCCGACAAGGTGCCCTATGTGTTGGGCATCCTGGATGCCGGTCAGCTGTCGGGGCGGATGGCGGCATCGTTGTGCGAGGTGGGCCAGACGTTGTCCACCTGGCCACAACTGGCGGGTGAGGTGACCCTCGGCGCCGCGCTGATCGCCGAGGCCGTGCGGCGCATCGGCTCGGGCGAACCCCTGCCGTCGGGCCGGGTCCGCATCGACATCGGCGCGCAGTTGGCACAGTCCACCGATCCTCATGCCGCACAGCCGCTGTCCCCCACACCCCCCGATGACCCCGCGGAGCCGGATGAACCGACATCGGTGCCCGCGGCCATGGCGACCGCCGCGATCCGTGCACCGTCGGGAGGCAACGCTCAACCGTGGCGCATCGATATCGGGCCGGACTCCCTGACGGTGCGCATCGATCCGGAGCGCACCACCATGATGGACGTCGAATTCCGCGGCAGTGCCGTCGCGTTGGGCGCCGCGGTGTTCAATGCGACGGTGGCAGCCGCGGCCCGTGGCCGTGGCACCGAGGTGCACATCGGGTCCGGCGGTGAACGCTCGCCCCTGGAGGCGGTCATCACGCTCGCCGGCAGGGCCGAGCCGGAACTGGCCGAACTGTACGGCCCGATGCTGGAACGCGCCACCAATCGTCATCACGGTTCGGGCCGGGAGATCTCGCCGGAACTGGCAGAGCTGTTGCGCACCACGGCCGCCCGGTTCGGCGCCCGTCTGCATCTGCTCACCGCCGGCCCCGAGATCGAAGCCGGAGCAGCCGTACTCGCGGCCGCGGACCGGATCCGCTATCTCACCCCGAGATTGCACGCGGAGATGTTCTCCGAACTCTGGTGGCCGGGAGATCCCAAACCGGAGTACGGAATCGACGTGCGCGGCCTTGAGCTACCGCCTTCGGACCTCGCCGTGCTCGACGTGTTGCGCCGCCCGGATGTGATGGCGCATCTGGCTCGGTGGAACGCCGGTGGTGCGTTGGGCGACAACACCCGAGACCGCGTCGTGGCGGGTGCGGCGTTGGCGACCATTTCGTTTTCTGGCCACACCCTTGCCGATTACGCACTGGCGGGCCAGGCCATCGAGGCGGTATGGATCACCGCCCAAATGCGCGGTCTGGCCGTGCAGCCCATCTCTCCGGCCTTTCTCTACGCCCACAACGACCGCGAATTGGACGCGTTGTCGCCGGCCTTCACCGATGAACTGCGTTCCCTGCAATACACTTTCCGAAAGCTGATCGGCGCCGGATCGCAGGAAGCGCAGGCCTTGGTGTTTCGACTCACCGAAGCCCCGCCTCCATCGGTACGGAGCCGCCGTCAGCATCCATTCCGCCAGACCGCGTCGCCGTGACGGCGACGCCCGCACAAGAGGTAGAGGTGCCGCGACCCAGTCTGGAGTTACTCGTCACAGCGGTCGCGACTCGGCTGATCGCCGTCGACTCGGCGACCGCCATCCCGATGAGCAGGCAGGTTCTTGCCCAACTGGTCGAGTATTTCGACGTCGACTTCAGCTTCCTGCGACACAACGACCACGCCATCCATGCCACCCGGCTGGTCGCCGAGTGGCCGCCCAGACCCGAAGGCGAGGGGCCCGATCCGCTCGCGCTGATCTACTTCGCCGACGCCGACCCGGTGTTCAAACTCGCCGAATCCCTCAAAAAACCCGCGGTATTCGACCCCAACAAGACCCTGGACTACCAGCGCACCATCGAGTCGGGCCGGCACATCCCCACCACCTCGATGGCCTGTGTGCCGTTGTTGTCCGGCGAAGTGACCACCGGGGTGCTGGGTTTCGTCAAGGTCGGCGTCCGGGAGTGGAGCGACGAGGAACTCAACGCCCTGATGGCCATCGCCTCGCTGTTCGCCCAGGTGCAGGCCAGGACCGAGGCCGAGGACAGACTGCGGTTCCTGGCCGAGCACGACGATCTGACCGGACTGCACAACCGCCGTGCCCTGACCGCACATCTGGACGAGCGACTGCGGACCGGCAGGCCGGGTCCGGTGGTGGCGCTGTTCTTCGATCTCGACAGGCTCAAAGCGATCAACGACTACCTGGGGCACATCGCGGGCGACCGGTTCATCAGGGCGCTGGCCGAGCGGTTGGCCGCAGCGGTCGGCCCCGCCATGATCGCGCGCCTCGGCGGTGACGAATTCGTGGTGGTACCGGACGCCGTGATGACCGCCGCGGAGGCGGAAGACCTGGCCTACCGGTTGCAGGCCGTGTTGCGCGAACGCGTACCCATCGACGGCGAAATGCTCACGCGCACCGTGAGCATCGGTGTTGCGCTCGGTGTCCCCGGCCGCGACACCACGTCGGACCTGCTGCGGCGAGCCGATCAGGCCGTGCTGACCGCGAAGAGCACCGGCGGCAACCAGGTGGCGGTGTTCTCCCACACGATGGAGCTGGAGACCGAATTCCGTAACGACATCGAGCTGCATCTGCAGAACGTGGTGGAGACCGGTGCGCTGTTCCTGCGCTATCTACCCGAGATCGATATGCGCACCGGACGGATCCTCGGCGCCGAGGCGCTGGTGCGGTGGCAGCATCCGACGCGTGGTTTGCTGTCCCCCGACTCGTTCATCGGGGTGGCCGAGTCCATCAACCTCGCCGGCGAACTAGGCCGTTGGGTGATGCGGACCGCGTGCGCCGATTTCGCGCGGTGGCAGGCCAACGGGTTGGGTCAGGACACGGTGCTGCGGATCAACGTGTCCCCGGTCCAGCTCGTCGGTGACGGCTTCGTGGAATCGGTGGCCGGCATCCTGCACGAGTTCGGGTTGGAGCGCAGCTCGGTGTGCCTGGAGATCACCGAGAGCATCGTGGTGCAGGACATCGAGACCGCCCGCATCACCCTGGCCGGACTGCGCGACGTGGGTGTGCAGGTGGCCATCGACGACTTCGGCACCGGCTACAGCGTGTTGTCGCTGCTCAAATCCCTGCCGGTGGACGCGATCAAGATCGACAAGAGTTTCGTTCAGGATCTCGGCGCCAGCCCCGGTGATCTGGCCATCGTCCGCGCGATCATCGCACTCGCCGAAGCCTTCGGTTTGGAGTTGATCGCCGAAGGGGTGGAGACCGATTCGGCCGCGGTGACACTGCTGCGGCACGGCTGCCATCGCGCGCAAGGATTTCTGCTGTCCCGCCCGATCTCCAGCGACGCGATGGAGTCGTTACTGCGCCAACGCAGTGTTCCGGTGGATTTCTCGACGGGCTTGCGGCCTTAGCCGGGCGTGTCCTCGGTGTGCACCAGTTCCAGCCGCACGAAGCGACTCCCGGCCAGGCCGACGAGCGCGAACTCGGTCTCGGCCGATGCCCGCACCGCGGGCAGGGCCGGGACGCGGGCCGGTGCCAACGCCAGCCCGTGCCGGGCGTGCACCGCGTACTCACCGTCGGGGGTGTCGAACACCGCGCCCACCGCCAGTCCGTCCTCGAACACCAGCCTCCGCAGCGCCGCGTCGCCGAGCACGGCGATGTCCCGCTCCCGCACCGCATCGGCGAGCCAGTCCGAGACCGCACGACCGTCCGCCCCGCCGAGCGTGGCCACGCCGACCGAACGTCCGTCCCGTGTGCGCCGGGTCGCCGGCCAGTGATCGACGGTGGTGAGCACGGCACCGTAAGGTGACGCGAGGCAGGTCGCGGCCCATACCGGCAACTGCGCCCCGTCGAACGTCTGCACCACGGCCTTACCGGAGCGTGGGCGGGGTGTGGTGTGCACGGCCCGGACGGTCAGGTCGGCCGAGGCGGGCTCGGCCGGCACGGTCACGCCCGCCGTCAGCTCGGACAGGTACTCCTCGGTGAGTGGGTCGTCGGCGACCGGGAGCCATCCTCGTCCTGCCGGCGGCGCGGCCGGGCCGGACGGCGGGGTGGCGATCAGGACGTCAAGCCCCGCGTCCGCAGCCACGGCCGCGTAGGCCTGGCCACCCGGGCCCGCGCCGACGGCCAGCACCGCAACTTCGTCGTCCCACATTTCTCGTTAGCGTCCTCACAGTTGCTCAATTTCGATCGCCGCGTACGCAATTGGCTTTGAGCAACAGTGGCGATGAGGTCGGATGGCCCCGAGCATCGCGGCCGTCCCCGTAATCAACACATGTGAAAGTACCCGATCGGGGCCGCGCCATGGTGCGCCGACCCTTTTTCACATAACGGAGCCGCGGTCCACGCAAGGGATCGAGGGGGTTTGCCAGCGTGGACCGCGGCAACGTCATGAAGATAGCACCACACGATCCGGAAAGCCCGGGTGAAACCTCGTTTCGAACCCATCGGCCCGACCGCGCCGAGGCGGCAGTTATATTACGTAGTTAGATAGCCGACGGAGAGGCGGACAGGATGGATCTGAGTTGGTCGGCGGCGGATTCCGCCTTCCGCGACGAGGTGCGCGAGTTTCTCGCCGCCGAGCTCACCCCCGAACTACAGCGCGCGGGTCGGCTGATGACCAGTGTGTACAGCGACCACGAGGCCAGCATGCAATGGCAGCGGATCTTGCACGGCCGGGGCTGGGCCGCGCCCGCATGGCCGGTGCAATACGGCGGATGCGATTGGAGCCTCACCCAGCACTACATCTTCAGCAGAGCCTGAGCGGAATTGCATCTGTTGCAACACAGTACGTGAACCGAATCTTGCGTAAAGCCTGACAATGAGCGTACCGCTGACCACGGATGGCGTGGTCTCGTCCCACTCCACCAGCGCACTTGGGCCTGGCGCAACAATGTTGCGTTTGATACAACTATCGGGTGAGTTCCGAATTGCCCGGGTCGGCGGGGCTGTCCTTGGTGGCGAGAGTCTCACCGCTGGATCCGGAAGCGGCCGTGTTTCGGGCGATGTTGGCGGGCTGGGCCGATCAGCAGCGGGCGCGGGTGTGCAAGGCGCCGACGATTCTGGCGCGAGCCAGTGTGGTGCGACGTTTCGGTGACTTCACCGGAACCTATCCGTGGCAGTGGGCCGCTGATGACGCGGACGCGTTCTTCACTCATCTGCTGTCCGGAGACTCGCCGAAGGCGGATTCGACGATTCGCGGCTACCAGAACGCCTTGCGATTGTTCTGCGGGTTCATCACCGACGGGCGGTACGGCTGGGCCACCCTGTGCCTGGAGCGCTTCGGCGCGGTGCCGGCGCAAATCCTGCACGAGTGGAACACCGTCACCCATGTCACGGAGTTCGAGGGCAAGCCGGGCCGGCGTCCGTTGAGCTACGACGAAGTGCAGCAGCTGTTCGACGCCGCCGACGGATTGGTCGATCAGGCTCGGCGGCAGCATCGCAAGGGCGCTCTGTCGGCGTTGCGGGACGCCGCCATGCTGAAGACCGTGTACGCCTTCGGCTTACGCCGCCAGGAGGTCGTGGGATTGGATGTGACCGATCTGCGTTCGAATCCCAAGCTGCCCGACTTCGGAAAAATTGGCGGCGTGTTCGTACGCCACGGCAAGGCATCCCGTGGCAACACGCCGAAACGTCGCACCGTGCTCACGGTGCCCGAGATGGACTGGATCATCGAGGTCCTCGAGCACTACCTGGGCGAGGTTCGGCCGTGCTTTCAACCCGCCCGGCATCCGGCGATGTGGATCACCGAACGCGTTGGCCGATTGTCCAAGCGCAGCGCCAACGACGCCTTCACTGCCGCCCGCACCGCCGCTGAACTCCCCCGCGAACTGGACCTGCATTCACTGCGGCACTCGTATGTCACCCATCTCACCGAGTTCGACTATCCCGAGCGCTTCGTGCAGGACCAGGTCGGGCACGCCTACGCCAGCACCACCTCGATCTACAGCCACGTGTCCGACGAGTACCGCAACCGCCTGCTGCGCGACGCCCTGGCCAAACGCGGCCTGACCGTGGAGGACGAGTCGTGATCAAGAAGATGGGCCACCAGTGGCATCTGCGGACGATGATGGCCCAACACGGGCTGTTCCAGACCACCGAGCTGGTCCCGCTGCTGGCCGAACGGGGCATCGCGCTGTCCCGAGAGCAGGTCTTCCGGCTGGTAACCCAGCCGCCGCAGCGGCTGTCCATGGACGTGCTCGCTGCTCTGTGCGACATCCTGGACTGCACGCCCAACGACCTCATCGAAATCGAGACGGTCAACCAATCGGTGACAAGAAAGACCGCCGGTGACGCTGCGCCCCCGGCACCCACCGTGCGGCGCACAACCGTCCGCCGGCCGAAGCACACGACATGAAGGGTTCAGCCGACTTTCGCCCCGAAGCGTGGACACGCGTGATCGAACGGCTGATGCGCGACCTGCCCGACATCACCCGTGCGACGGCCGAACGACTACTGCGCGACGCCGGGATCCACAAGCCCAAGACGCTCAACGCCGTCGACACCTATCTTGCCGCGGCGCCCCACGGCATTCAGGCCCCCGACGCGTCCTGCCCCCGCGCGGTGATGCGCCTCTCCCATCTGCTCGTCGCCGCCGGGCACACCGCAGTTACCCCGCCGGCCTGCACGCAGTGTCATCGCCGTGTGACGTTGAGCGGAACCGGCCCGAGCGGACGCATCTGCGGGCAGTGCGCACGCCGCAACAATCCCTTCACCTGCGTGCGCTGCGGCAGATTGTCCGTGAGTTCACGCACCCATCTTCACGACGGAACCGTGTGTTCGACCTGTTTCAGTCGAGATCCGTTGTCACACAGGCAATGCAGCAAGTGCGGAAGGATCCGGGCTCGCGCCCGCCGCCTGTCCGACGGTGGTGTCCTGTGCCCCGGTTGCGCGCCGCGTCCCACGCACACCTGCATCGGCTGCGGACGGGAGCGACCCGCCCAATGCATCACCGACGACGGTGCGCTGTGCAACGGCTGCTATGCGCGGATCAGGATGTCATGGACCTGTGGGCTCTGTGGTGTCGTACGTCGACGACAAGGTGGCAGCGTGCTCGGCCCGCACCTGTGCGGTGCGTGCCATGGCGTGCGAACCGGAACCTACAGGGGACGACGATCATCGACACCGTCGTCACCTTGCGCCTTCTGTCATCGGGAGCGCGCCGTCGCCAATCACTGGCCCGCCGGCCCGATATGCCCACCCTGCTCGAAGAAGGCGAAGAGTTATCCGCAGCCGTGTGCCGAGTGCCGTGACGTCGCGGTGCTGATCGGCCTCGACGAGAGTGGCGGGCGCATCTGCGGACCGTGCGTCGGGACGACATTGGACTACCGTTGCCGTGAATGCGCGCAGCCCGGAGTCCAGGTCGACGGTCGATGCAGCCGCTGCGTCACCGCCGACCTGCTCGCGGACGCACTGCGCGGTCCCAGCGGGAGTGTCCCAGGCTCATTGCAGCCACTCCTAGAGGCTTTGCGGGCTGCCCCGGACCCTCGCAGTGTCGCCGTCTGGCTGAACGGCAGCACCGCCGCGGACCTCCTTCGCGATCTAGCTTCCACGGGCGAACCCGTCACCCACGCTGCCCTCGACGCCCAGGCGCCTGGCCGTCATGTCAACTACATTCGCGAGATCCTGGTCAGGACCGAGATTCTGCCGCCGCGAAACGACGAGCTCGGCCGACTGGGCCCCTGGCTGGAGCGCCACCTCGCAGACCAACCGCATCACCATGCGCGGGTCGTCCGCAACTACGCGGAGTGGTGCCTCCTGCACCGGATCCGCCGCGCACGCCGGCCACTGACGAAATCCGGAGCCGCGCGGTTTCGCTTCCGGGTATGTGTCGCAATGGAATTCCTCGCCTGGATCGAGGATCGCGGACGCACCATCGACACGGTCGACCAGGGCGACGTGGACCGCTGGCTCGCTCACGGCAACTGGCGACAACGCGAGATCCGGCCCTTCCTGCAGTGGACGGCCCAACGTCGCCTCACGCGCGGCATTTCAGCCTCGGCCATTCGGCCCCGCCCGCCGTCGATCTTCATCGAGGAGTCAGTTAACCTCGAGCAGCTTCAGCGGTGCCTCACTGACGAGGCGATTGACGTCGACCTGCGGGCCGCCGGCGCACTCATACTCCTCTACGGCATCAGCACAACGCGCGTTTTGGCGTTGCGCCACAACCAATTTCGTGTCATAGACGGCGCCACGTATCTCGTTCTGAAGGATCACGAACTATTTCTCCCGACCCGGCTCGCCGAACTGCTCGCTCAGCTGCCGCGTGCGGGCCGGCGTAGCACCCTGCCCGAATCGCTGGCGCCCGATCGACTGCTTTTCCCCGGACGGACTCCGCACCGCTCGGTCGACGCGGGCGGATTCGGTAAGAGACTCAAACGAAGCGGCTTGACGATCCGGGGCGGCAGGAACACCGCCCTCGTCGGACTCGCCGCAGAACTACCTGCCGTTGTCGTGTCCGATCTGCTGGGCATCGACATCGTCACCGCAACGCGGTGGGCGAAATACGCCAAGAGTGACTGGGCCGGTTATCTGGCCGCACGCCACGCCGAGGCCTGGGTAGGTCTCACGAAAACTGCAGCACGGGAACGCCGTTGACGAGCGTCGACGGATGGTCGGTGCTGCTTGGCGGCGCGGCCGGCGTGGGGCTGTTGTGGTTGGGCATGCTGATCGCTCTGCTGGCGATGAAACCGGATGGTGTGGCTGGTCGCGAGGTCTTGCGGCTGCTGCCGGACGTCCTTCGGCTGCTGAGACGGTTGACATTCGATTCGACGCTCCCTCGGGGGGTTCGGTTGCGGCTACTGCTCGGGCTGACGTACTTGGCGGTGCCGTTCGATCTGATTCCGGATTTCGTGCCGGTGCTTGGTGTTGCCGACGATGTGATCGTGGTCGCAGTGGTGTTGCGTTCGGTGGTGCGTCGCGCCGGCCCGGACGCTTTGTCGGCGCATTGGGCCGGATCACCGCAGGGTTTGGCCGCGGTGCACCGTCTGTGCGGCTTGCCGCCGCCGCTCGTATGAGTGGACGCCGTTCCTGCCGACACGGGTCATCGCCCACCGATGGTAATGATTTCGCCGTTGGGTTCCTGAATTCCCCGGCACCGCGGTGGATGGGTTCTGGTAGCGGTGTCAGCGGGTGGCGCCACTTGCACATCGCGTGAGGTCGGCGACTGCGGCGTTGTCGAACTGGTCGTCGACGAGTACGACGGTGCGGTCAGCGGATTCGATGAGCGATGCGGCGATCGAGGCGCGATAGCCGGACCCGCAGTGCACCCAGACCTGTCCGCGGGGCACCTCGTCGAGGCGGGCGATCAGTTCGTGCAGCGGGATGTTGATCGCCTTGGCGACGTGACTGTCGGCGAATTCGCCGGCCTGCCGGACGTCGAGGACGGTGAGGTCGTCGACGCCGTGCACCTCGGCGAGGTCGGCGAAGTCGGCAACACGGTACGAGGACAGCGGGGTCTCCTCGGCGAAGGTCCGGATATCTGCGGTGGCGGATCCGGTGACGTTGTCGACGCCGATGCGGGACAGTTCGCGGCGGGCGTCGAGGATCTGGTCGGTGTCCTCGCCGATGAGGGTCAGCGGGGCGCCCCAGGCGTAGAGCCAGCCCAGGTAGGTAACGAACTGGGTGGACAGTTCGAAGCCCTTCGTGCCGGCGAGGTGCCCGGCGGCGAAGGCGGTGCGGTTGCGCAGATCGACCACCCATTCACCGGCGTCGATGCGGCGGCGCAGCTCTGCGGCGTCGACGGGGTCGGGCAGGGACAGGTCGACCGGGGTGGGGCCGTCGGCGTTGATGACGCCCATGTGCGCGTAGTACGCGGGGTAGGCCGACAGGCCGGCGATCAGTTCGTCGACGTAGGTCTGTTCATCGTTGGTCAGTGCGGGGTTGGTGTCGCGCTGCTCGGCGATCGTCGAGCTGTCGCCGCTGGCGGGGCTGGCTGAGCAGAAGCTGCCGAACCCGTGGGTCGGGTAGACCTGCACGTCGTCGGCGAGTTCGGCGGCGAGGCGGCGCACGGAGTGGAACTGCGCGCGGGTCAGCTCTTCGGTGTGCTCGTCGCCGATCAGGTCGGTGCGTCCGGTGGTGCCGTGCAGCATCGATCCGCCGGAGAACACCCCCACGGGGGTTCCGGACCCGTCCTGCAGGACGTAGCTGACGTGGTGGTGGGTGTGTCCGGGGGTGTGAATCACCTGGAAGCTGAACGGGCCGACGTCGACGACGTCGCCGTCGGCGACGGGGCGTCGGTCGTAGGCCACGTCGTCGTCGGCGGCGACGACGTATTCGGCGCCCACCGTGCGGGCGAGTTCCAGGCCGCCGGTGACGTAGTCGTTGTGGATGTGGGTCTCCAGGACGTGGGTGATGGTCACGTCGTGGTCGGCAGCGAGGGCGGTGACGCGGTCGATGTCGCGCTGGGGGTCGATGACCGCGGCGACTCCGTCCTGGCTGACCAGGTAGCTGCGATCTCCGAGGCCCGAGGTGTCGATGATGGTCACGTCCATGGTGCGCTCCTCCAGTTGAAAGGTGTTGTCTGGGAATTGATGTCGTATGTCATCGCAGCCAGAGGGTGTCGATGACGACGAAGGCGGCGACGGCGAAGACCAGCAGGGCGAACCAGCGTTGCAGCCGGTCGGTGTTGAGTCGGGTGCCCAGGTGGCCGGCGATGAGCGAGGCGACGGTGGCGGTTCCGGCGAACGCCGCGGCGATCGCCCAGTTGATGTGCAGGCCGTGCAGGTGCGAAACCACTCCGGCGGCTGAGTTCGCGGTGATGATGAGCAGTGAGGTGCCCACGGCGATCGGCATGTCGACCCCGAGCATCAGCACCAGTGCCGGGATGATCAGGAATCCGCCTCCGACGCCGAACAGTCCGGTCAGCAGTCCCACCGCCAGACCGGCCGGGATGGAGCGCGGGGCGCAGCGTCGCCAGTCGATCCCGCCGTCGGTGTCGCATGCCGTCCCGGTGGGGCCGTCGTCGCGCAGCATGCGGATTCCGGCGAGCACCATCAGCGCGGCGAATCCGAGCAGTAGCGCCGACTGCGGAAGGTGTGATCCGATCGCCGCCCCGGCGAACGTGGCCGGGATGCCCGCCGCGGCGAAAACCGCGGCTAGGCGCCACTGGACGTGGCCGACGCGGATCTTCGGGAGTGCTCCGACCGCGGAGGCGACGCCGATCACGATGAGCGACACCGGGATCGCCTGTTCCATGTCCAGTCCGACGGCGTAGACCAGCGCCGGTACGGCCAGGATCGATCCGCCGCCGCCCAAAAGGCCCAGTAGGACGCCGATGAGCGCTCCGAACAGCAGGGCTAGGGAGATCGTCATGGTCGCGTGGTGTTGGCATGACGGTCTGGGCTTGTCACGGCGAGTCGGTGAGCGCGGCGATGGCGGCGCGCAGGCGTGTGGCGGCGTCGTCGGCGACCGGTTGCAGGTCGGGTTGTTCGGCGACTTGGACCATGATCTGCGGGTCCATTGCCTCCACGTGTACCGAGCCCGGGTTGTCGGTGTCGGTTCGGACGACGACGTTGCACGGGAGCAGCAGGCCGATCTGGCGGTCCACGCCGAGTGCCTGATGGGCCAGCGGTGGGTTGCACGCACCGAGGATCAGGTAGTCCTCCATGTCCTCGTCGAGCTTCTGCTTCAGTGTCGAGGTCACGTCGATCTCGGTCAGTACGCCGAAACCCTGATCGGACAACGCCTCTCGGGTCTTGTCGACGGCCTCGGCGAACGAGGTCTCGATTGTGGTCGATATCGCCATCGACATGGTGCGTCCTCCTTGAGGTCGTGGAATCTTTGATCAGGCCAGTGCCAGGAAGAGCTTCTCCAGTTCGGCCTCGGTCAACGGTTCGGCTCCCTCTGGTGTCTCGCCGGTGAGGCACTGCCGCATCCCGGTGGCCACGATCTTGAAGCCGGCGCGGTCCAGCGCGCGCGACACCGCGGCCAACTGCGTGATCACGTCCTTGCAGTCGCGACCCTGCTCGATCATCGAGATCACGCCGGACAGTTGACCCTGTGCCCTTCGTAACCTGTTGAGCACCAGAGATATTGAATCGTCGTCAGCGATCACCGCGTGTTCACCTTCTAGGTGTCGGGCCGCCCGAGTGGCGTTGGCCACGTGTATCAAATACCCCCGTAGGTATAGGTCAAACCGCCGCGAGGGCCGCACCGGTCGTGTCGCCATCGGGTTGCGGTAGCGCGAAGCCGAGAGGGTGACAGCTGACCAGCATCGAACCGCCGGTGGGTGAAGCGGATTCGTCGCCGCCGGCGAAGTGCATGTTCAGCACGAGGCGGGTGGCGTCGGTGAGTTCGTCACCGACGTAGATCAGCGCCCCGTCGGGGGTTAGCCATCCGGCGGCACGGGTGAGCACGGCGTTCAGCGCGTTCGGCGGGAGTGTCGGGTAGGCGACGAGGACGAGGCTGACGGGGGTGTGGGGGTGCCACCAGCACAGGTCGGCGAGCTGGTAGTCGATGAGGTCGGTGTCCCCGCCGCCGCGGGCGATCTCGATGGCGGCTGCCGAGTAGTCGATTGCCTCGACGTGCCAACCCATATCGGCCAGCGCGCGGGCGTGCCGGCCGCACCCACAGCCCAGATCCACGGCGCGACCGACCGGCATCGCGGCGGCGAGCGTGACCAGCGGGCCGTAGGCGGCCCAGCAGTAGGGGTGCTCGGTGGCGGCGTAGTAGTCGTTCCACGCCGTGGCCGTTCTCGGCGCGGGTGCGGTGGTCACGCCCGCCCCTTGAGGATGAGGTTCCAGTACATCGCCGGCAACCCGTATCGCTTGAGCAGCCACATGTCTCGACGTTCGTGGGTGGTGTCGATCAAGGGGATCGAAGGCCTCGGTTTCATGGTGTAGTCGAACTCGGCGAGCAGCATCTTGTCGCGTGCGGTGGTCAGCGGACACGATGCGTAGCCGCCGTAGGACCCCGAGAGTGGGCGCCCGGCCATGCTGTCGGCGAGGTTGGCGGCGACCACGGGCGCCTGTTTGCGGATGGCGGCACCGGTTTTCGAGTTCGGCGTCGAGCCGGCGTCGCCGAGCGCGAACACGTTGTCGAACTGGTTGTGCCGCATGGTGTTCTTGTCGACGTCGACGTAGCCGCCCGGATTGTCGGCGGCGCGCAGCGGGCTGGACTTGATCCAGTCGGGCGCCGATTGGCGTGGGACGACGTGCAGCATGTCGTAGCCGATCTCGCTGGTGGTGTCGGCGGAGTTGTCGGTGACGGTCACCGTGCGGGTGCCGGGGTTGACGGTGGTGACCTCACTGTTCTTGTGCACTTCGATTCCGTAGCGCGCGACGACGCGTTCGAGTTCGTCGGAGAACTCCTTGACCCCGAACATGCCCGGCGTCGGCAGGACGAGCACGACGCGGATGTTCGACAGCACGCCTTGGCGTCGCCAGTAGTCGGCGGCCAGGTAGGCGATCTTCTGCGGCGCGCCGGCGCATTTGATCGGGCCCGAGGGCATCGTGAAGATCGCCGTGCCCGAGCGCATCGACTTGATGAGCTCCCAGGTCTTGGGCGCCAGGTCGTAGCGGTAGTTGCTCGACACGGCCGGCGAGTCGAGCGATTCGGCCATACCGGGCACGGCGGTCCAGTCGAGCTGGATGCCGGGGCACACGACGAGGTGGTCGTAGCCGACTGTGATCCCGCCCTCGGTGGTGACGCGCTGCTTCTCCGGGTCGATCTCACAGGCCCGATCCTTGATCCACCCCACCCCCTGCGGCATCACCGACGCCTGCGGCCGTGCGCTGGCGTCGGCTTTGACGCATCCGCCGCCGACCAGCGTCCACAGCGGTTGGTAGTAGTGCGTGTCGGAGGGTTCGATGACGCCGATGTCGTTGACGCCCGCGTGCCGAAGCCGCGCGGCGAGTGACACGCCCGCGTTGCCACCGCCGACGACGACGATCTGATGTCCCACTGCAGTCACTGTTCGACCTCCTGAAGTCTCGAATCGGATGTGCGCGTCCCCATCGCGACGCTGCTCGACGAGCGCATCGGCGGGATCGACCACGACAATCCCAACTTGTAGGGATGTACGTACATCCGCCTAGGCTAGCGTGTCACGGGCGGTAACGCACTAGTGCGCGTGACAATGGACGGTGAGATGGTGGCGAGGAGGCCGTGATGGTCGCGGAGGATGACCTGTCGGCGCGTGTCGACCGCAACAGTGCCCTGCCGCTGTGGGCGCAGGTGCACGCCGATCTGCTGGCGCGCATCCAGGCCGGGGAGTTCACCGAGGGATTTCCCGGCGAGCACTCCCTGACCACGAGTTACGGCGTGAGCCGGCACACGATACGTGAAGCGCTGCGCCATCTGCGGCACGCCGGGGTGTTGATCGCCGAGCGGGGGCGAGCCACCCGGCTCGCCGACATCCCGGTCATCGAACAGCCGCTGGGCGCGCTGTACAGCCTGTTCGCGGCGGTCGAGGCCACCGGCGTCTCGCAGCACAGCGTCGTGCGAGTCCTCGACATCCGGCGCGATCCGACCGTGGCGCAGACGCTGGAACTGCCCTCCGACGCGCCGTTGGTGTACCTGGAACGTCTGCGCATGGCCGGCGAGCACCCCCTCGCGCTCGACTTCGCCTGGCTGCCCTCCGAGATCGCCGAGCCGCTGCTCGAGGCCGACTTCACCCACACCGCGCTCTACATCGAGCTCGAGGCGCGCTGCGGCGTCCGGCTGACGGGCGGCCGCGAGGACATCACCGCCGTGGTCCCGGAGCCGAGCGAGGCCGAGTTGCTGGCACTCGACGAGCGCTGCGCCGCGCTGGCGATCCGTCGCCTCAGCTGTGTGGACGAGCGTCCAGTCGAGTTGCGGCACACGTTGATTCGCGCGGATCGGTTCACCGTCAGCGCCCGCTTCTCCCCCACCGAGGGCTACCGGTTCCTGACGTCGGACGCCCTGTCATTGAGCGGCTGACTCGGCGGCCGCGCACTCCCGCCACGCACCGAATCCGCCCAGCACGTCGCTGACGTCGGTCGCGCCGTACCGGCGCAACACGCTGGCGGCGACCGAGGAGCGGTATCCCCCTGCGCAGTAGACGACGGTGGGCGCGGTCAGATCGAGTTCCCCGATGCGGTCGGGCAACTCGCCCACCGGGATCGTGAGCGCTCCCTCGATGACTCCGTCGGCCGTCTCGCCGGGGTTGCGGACGTCGACGAGTTGGACGCCGGCGCCGTCGGCGATGCGGCGCGCGACGGCGTCCGCGGTCAGTCGTGAGGCGACTTCGACGTCGCCGGGATGTTCGATCATCGCGCGGTCGGGGTCGGCGAGGTGCCCGATGACGCGGTCGAATCCGATGCGCGCCAGGCGGTTCTTGGCTTCACGCTCCTGACCCGGCTCGACGATCAGTACGACGTCGACGTCGGGTCGCAGGACCGAGCCCGCGAACTGCGCGTAGCGACCGTCGAGACCGACGTTGATCGAACCGCGCAGGTGCCCTCGCGCGAACTCCTCGGGGCCGCGCCCGTCGAGGAGCACGGCGCCGGTGGCCGTCGCCGCGTGCATCTCGTCGTAGGTCATGGGCGCGGGGGGTTCGGCTTCGGCGAGCAGCCCGCGTTGCAGGCCGTTGAGCGCGGCGTCGTAGGAGAAGTAGCCGGGGGCGGGTGGCTGTCCTTCGGTGACCAGCTGGACGAACGCGTCCCTGTCGGTCGTGCGCAGTGCGTAGTTGGTCCTGCGCTGCCAGCCGATCGTCGAGCTGCGTTCCGTAGACAGGTTCTTGCCGCACGCGGATCCCGCCCCGTGGGCCGGGAAGACCCGCGTTGCGTCGGGCAGGGTGAGTAGTTTGGCCTGTATTGAGTCGTACAGCATGCCGGCCAACTGCTCGCCGGTGAAGCCGGCCGATGCCAACAGGTCGGGGCGGCCCACGTCGCCGATGAACAACGTGTCACCGGTCAGCACACCGTAGGGAGCGACCGCATCGGCGTGCTCGAAGACGACCACCGACATCGATTCCGGTGTGTGTCCCGGAGTGTGCCGGAATTCGAGGACGACGTCGCCGAGCGGGTAGCGATCGCCGTCCTCGACGGCCGTCGACGCGAACTGCGTGTCGGCCGCCGACGAGTACGCGATGGCCGCACCCGTCGCATCGGCCAACTCCAGGTGGCCCGAGACGAAGTCGGCGTGGAAGTGCGTCTCGACGACCAGTTCGATGCTCAAACCGTGCTGCTGTGCGTCGGCGAGGTACTCGGCCACGTCGCGCTGCGGATCGACCACCACCGCCCGCCCCGTCGTCTCGTCGCCGATGAGGTACGACGCGTGGGACAGGCAGTCGAGATAGTACTGAATGAACCTCATGGACAGGACCTTTCGTGTACAGCGCTAGCGGCGCGACGACAGCTGGGCGACGATCGTCTCTGCGTCGCAGGACGCGCCGCGGTTGTAGGGCAGCTTGGCCAGCATCATGCCCATCGCGCAGGTGTTGGACACCGCGGCGAAGGTAAGACCGCCGCCGATGCCCGCGGCGACCCACTTCAGTCTCGGGGCGGCGACGCTAGCCAGCACACTGCTCAACACGATGGACCCGGCCACCAGGCGGACCTGACGTTCCAACTCCCACCGCTCCCGACCCCGGTTGACCGCCAGGCCGCGACTCTCCCACGCCGTCATCCCGCCATCAAGGATGTGCAGATTCGGCAGACCCACCCCGCGCAGAGTCTCCTCGGCCTGCGCGGCGCGCTGGCCCGACCGGCACACCAACACCACATCCTCATCGAGATGACGCGCGATGTCGTCGCGATGCTCGCGCAACAGCTCCAGCGGCACGTTGTAGGAACCGCCGATGTGAACGGTCTCGAATTCACCCGGCGTGCGGACGTCCAGCACGCGCGGCGGAGCACTCGAGGTCAGCATTGCGTCGAGTTCCGAAGGGTCGATCATGGCTGCGGTATTCGAAGTCGGCATCGGAAACAGCTCCTTCACGGGGTTTGAGGCAGGGGTGGAGATACCCGCAGGGGTATGACGGCCACCGTAGCACGGGTTGCTCGCTCATCCGGATGTACGTACATTTACTACCACGGTTGGCGCGCGTACCGCACCGTGCGCAACCGCCGGCACGACTCGGTCGTCGAGAGGGAGCAGCCATGCCCAGCGAAGCACCCGACATCGACGTGACCCGCGCGATCACCATGCTCACCCGCGACGACGTGCGATTACTCGACGTACGAGAAAACGACGAATGGGCGACGGGTCACGCCGCCGACGCCGAACACGTCCGATTGGGCGACCTCGACGCGAGCGCATTCACCGGGCCCGGCACCGTGGTCGTGACGTGCCGTTCGGGCAACCGGTCCCGCAAGGCCGCCGCCGCACTCGTCGGCGCCGGCGTCGACGCGGTCAACCTCGACGGCGGCATGAAGGCCTGGGTCGAGGCCGGTCATCCCCTGATCCGCGACGACGGCACCCCCGGCACGGTGGCCTGACATGGCGTCGCTGCTCATCGCACTCGCCGCCGGAGCCGTCATCGGACTGTGTCTCGGCGCCCTCGGGGGCGGCGGATCCATCCTGACGGTCCCGGTGCTGGTGTCGCTGCTGCATATGGACCCGCACGCAGCCACCTGCGCGGCGTTGATCATCGTGGGACTGAGCGCCTTGACCGCCACCATCGGCCACGCCCGCGCCGGTCACGTCGACTGGAAGGCCGCCGCGATCTTCGGCGTCGTCGCCTCGGTGACGGCGGTCGGCGGGTCGATCGCCAACCGCGCCGCCGACCCGGATCTACTCATGGTGGCCCTGTCGGTGGTGATGCTGCTGGCCGCCGGCGCCATGCTCTACCGGACCCGGCGCACCGCCGCGGAGCCGGATGTCGCCGAACCGTCTGGCGGGCAACAGGGTTCGGGTGGCACCACCACGCTCACCCGCACCGGTAACCGGACCCGCGCCGCGGCCCGGATCGCGCGGGTGCTTGCCGTGGAGCTTGTCGTCGGGTTCCTCACTGGATTCCTCGGCGTGGGAGGCGGATTCCTCATCGTGCCGGCACTCGTTCTCGCACTGGGTTTCTCGATGCCCGTCGCCGTAGGAACCTCACTGGTGATCATCGTCATCACCACCGCCGGCGCCTTCGCCGAACGCATCGGATCCATCACCGTCGACTGGCACGTGGTGCTTCCGTTCACCGTGGCCGCGATCGCCGCATCGTTCTTCGGCACGCGCATCAGCGAACGCATTTCGCCCACTGCTCTGACGCGCGGTTTCGCCATCGCGTTGATCGCGGTCGCCGCGTTCGTCGCCGCCGACACCGTGTTCGCGCTACCGATGTAGACGCGGCGGGTACACCCGAGTGACTGCCGACGCCGATCGGAAGGACATCCCATGTGGGACAAGCGCTCCGACATGATCGTTCCTTCAGTCGTCATCACGGCACCTTTCTCGAAGGCATCGCCGACCGGTGGTGCGTGGCGCCTGCCAACACCCGGTCATCGTGCACCGATGGTGATGAGGTCGCCATTGGGTTGCTGGGGTTCCCCGGTGCGGCGGTGAACGGGTTCGGGTAGCGGCGTCAGCGGGTGGCGCCGGATGTGAACGATCTGGTAGACGATCAGACCGATCAGTACCGCCAGCAGCGCCGCTGAGGTCCACATGGTGCCCCATTGCAATCCGCCGTGGTCGCGGGGCTTGCTGAGAAAGTCGCCGAGGGTGGCGCCCAGGGGGCGGGTCAGGATGAAGGCGATCCAGAACAGGATCATGGCGTTGATGCGGGTGAAGTAGTGTGCGGCAAGTAGTGCCAGCATCACGATGCCGAGAAGGATTGCGCTGTCGCGGAATCCGAGTCCGACGCTGTCGGCGAGGAAGTCGCCGCTGGAGGTGCCCAGGCTGTTGGAGAACAGGATGGCTACCCAGAACAGCAGTTCGCCGCGCAGCGTTGCGACGTTCTCGACGTCGAGGGTCTGCCCGCTGCGCCACCAGATTACGAAGACGACCGCCAGGCCGGTGGTGAGGATGGCAGCGCCGCCGGTGTAGCCGATGCCGCCGGTGCGGTTCATCAGGTCCGACAGGGTGGTGCCGGCGGTGCTGGACAGGGCGATCACGGTCCAGAACACAGCGGGGTGGAACCGGCCAGCCTTGAGCTGGCAGATCACGGCGACCAGGAACGCGGCCAGGAAGATCGCGGTGCTGACGAGATAGCCGACGTGCAGGGTCTGGGCCAGCAGGTCACCGCCGGTCTCACCCAGGGTGGTGGCGGCGATCTTGAGCGCCCAGAACAGCGCGGTGACGTGGGGCAGTTTGCGCATCACCCAGCGCACTGGCGAAGGCGATGGCTGTGCGGGTGCGCCGCGTGCACCGGTGTCGGCGAGTGAATTGTGCTGTGGGGTCGGTTCTTCGGCTGATGTGCTCACGGCGCACAGCGTCGAGGGCGGCTGCTGAGACCCGGCTGAACGGCGCTGAGGTCGGGTTCAGCGCACCTCAGCGCCGTTTCAGTCGTGCCGGTGCACGGTGAAGGGTGTCCGCTCGACGACGAGAGAAGAGAACGAAAATGAAGCGTTTCGTCATCACCACCATGACCACAGCGGCGTTGGCCGGGGCCGCGGTCGGGTTGGCCGGCGCGGCTACGGCCGCAGCCGCGGCCCCTACCTCACCCGACGCCGTCATCCACCAGTTGGAGGCCAAGGGCTATGAGGTCGTCGTCACCCGGACGTCGGGCAACGAATCCGGACCCTGTTCGGTCGCGGCGGTGCGTCCCGGCCAGACCTTCACAGGCAAGAGCAAGGAGATCCACGGCGTGCAGAGCCCTGTCACGGTGCACAAGACGATGTACGTGGACCTGCGGTGCTGACCGCCGACGCAGCCCGATTCAGCGTCGGTGACGCCGTGGCCGCGACGACCCGGGGCGCTGCCCGGCCGCGGTCTGCTGTACTGGAGCAACCGGTCGACGACCAGCTGGAGGTCACTGTGCGCATTCTGCTCGTCGAGGACGAGCCGCGGCTGGCCGAACTGATCCGCCGCGGCCTCGTCGCCGAAGGATTCGTGGTGGAAGTGGCCGGGGATGGGCGCGTCGGATTCGACGAGGCGCTCGGCGGCGGCTTCGACGTCCTGATCCTTGACATCATGCTGCCCTCGATGAGCGGCTACGACATCGTGCGCGAGTTGCGCAAGGCGCAGGTGTGGACACCGGTGTTGATGCTGTCGGCCAAGGACGGCGAGTACGACCTGGCCGACGCGTTCGACCTGGGTGCCGACGACTATCTGATCAAGCCGTTCTCGTTCGTGGTGCTGATCGCACGGCTACGAGCGCTGCTGCGCCGCGGCGCGCCGGTGCGCCCCCCGGTGCTGCGCGTCGATGACGTCGAATTGGATCCCGCACGTCATCGGGTGAGCCGTGCGGGTGTGGAGGTGGAGTTGACGCCGCGGGAGTACGGGGTGCTGGAGTTCCTGATGCGCCACGCCGGGACGGTGGTGACCAAGCAGGAGATCCTGCAGTCGGTGTGGGATGTGAACTACGAGGGTGACGACAATATCGTCGAGGTGTACGTCGGCTATCTGCGCCGCAAACTCGATGTGCCCTTCGGCGCGCAAACCATTCACACCGTGCGTGGGGTCGGTTATCGGATGTCGGCGGGCGCATAGCTGTCGGTGTCGGCGGCCAGCGTGACGGTGACACAGGCGCCGCCGCCGGCCCGTTCGCTGATGTCGACGGTGCCTCGGTGGGCGGCGACGATCTCGGCGACGATGGCCAAACCGAGTCCGCTGCCGCCGGCGTCGCGGGTGCGGGCGGCGTCGAGTCGCACGAAGCGTTCGAAGACCCGCTCGCGTTGGTCGAGCGGGATTCCCGGTCCGTCGTCGGCGACGGCGATGACCGCGGTGTCACCTCGGCGTTGGCAGTGCAGTTCGACGGTGCTGCGGGCGTGGCGGGCGGCGTTGTCGACCAGGTTGCGCACCATGCGCGCGAGCTGTCCGCGGTCACCGGTGACCCGCGCGGCGCCGATCCGCGCCTGTACGCTCAGCTTCGGATCTGCCTGCAGCCGTGTGGTTTCGGCGTTGAGGATGTCATCGAGGTCGACGTTATCGGCGCGCACGCTCAGTTGGTGTTCGTCGGCGCGGGCCAGCAGCAGCAGATCGTCGACGAGGTCGCGCATGCGTCGCGTTTCGGGGATCAACGACTCGTCGACGAGTTCGGCGTCGAGCATCTCGGGCCGGTTGTGGGCCAGCTCGAGGGCGGTGCTGATCGCCGATAAGGGGCTGCGCAACTCATGGGAGGCGTCGGAGATGAACCGGCGCTGCGCGGCGTGCCCGGCCTGCAAGCGGGTCAGCATCCGGTTCATCGTCTGCGCGAGGTGGGCGATCTCGTCGCCGGACGGCGGGACCGGGACCCGTTCGTCAAGTTGTTCGGTGGAGATGGTGTCGACGCGGGCGCGGATGCGCTCCACCGGGTCCAGCGCCCTGCCCACCAACAGGTGGGTGGCCCACGCGACCAGCGCCACGACCAGCGGTCCGCTGATCGCCAACATCAACCCGACGGTGCCGACGACCGTTTCGACGGGTTCGCGGTTACCGCCGACGAGCACGGTTACCGGCCCGGCCGGTGTCGCAGCGCCACGGGCGATCACCCAGTAGTCACCCCGCTCGGCGGGCAGCTGGACGCGTCCGACGGTCACCATCTGTCCGGCCGGCACGATCATCTCCGCCAGCGGTGTCTTGGGGGCACCGGCGGACGCAAGGCGTAGCACCCCGCGGTCGTCGAGGACTTGGATGACGCCGATCTGACCGTCGGTGCCCAGTAGTCCCGGATCCAGTTCGGCGGGGCCGTCGGTGCGCAACTGCTCGACGAGTTGCCCGGCGCGAAGCGTCGCGGCGGCCTGAGTCGACCCCTGCAAGGTCTGGTAGAGCACGATCAACATCGCCGCCGATGCGACACCGATGCCCAGAGTCACCACGACGGCCGCCGCCACGGTCGAGCGGGTCCGCACCGACCAGCGCGACAGCCTTCCCACCAGAGGTTGTGATCGGGCCGCCATTACCTTCGCCCGCCACTGTGCGGCGGCGATACGACGGGTGACGGCACGGTGGTGTCTCCTGACGGTGAAGGGTTCGTGGGGAGGCCGGCGCTTGTTGCCGACGTGGGCGCGCCGGCCGGGCGTCGTGATCATCCATCGTTCGTCATCGTCGACCACGCGGCGTTCATTCGTCCGATTCGCCTGGGTGCGGGTTGCCTATCGGTGGGTTAACCGGTCTCGGGCGGCGCGGTAGACGCTGGCCGCCAGCAGCGCGGTGACGGCGATCACGATCAACGGCCAGGCCGGCGCGTGGGTGGTGCGGCTGAGCGCCGCGGTCAGTGCCAGCGCCGCGACGACGCCGACCGCGACGCGCCAGTCGTCGCCGATGGCGAATCCGTACCAGAAGGCGCCGATGGTGCGTAGCCGCCCGATCACGGCTCGGTCCTGGCGGCGGTCGGCGCAGTGGTGGTGTCGACCGCGGGGCCACGTCCGGGTGCTCGGCGCCGGATCAGCGCGACCAGCACCAGGGCGTAGACACCGACGGCGGGGATCAGGACCAGCAGGGCGAAGTCGGATCCGGGCCAGTGCGCGCCGGCGCCCTCGGCGGCCCAGTACATGCCGAAGGCGGTGAGCATCACCCCGACGGCGAACTTCATCGTGTTCTCCGGCACCCGCGTCAGCGGTGCGCGGGCCACCAGTCCGGCAACGGCCACGACCAGTACCGCGGCGGCCGCCGCAGCGGCGGCCAAGGTCACGTTGTGTTGGTTGCTGCCGATGCTGAGCGCGATGAACACCACTTCCAGGCCCTCTAGGACCACCCCCTTGAACGCCAACGTGACGCCGTACCCGTCGATGTGCCAGCCGCGCCGCGCGGGTGCGTGCTGCGTTGCGGCGGCCATGGTGGCGGCGAACGCCGCGGCCTCGTCGTGGCGCGGTTTGTGCCCGCCGGCGCGCAGGATCGCCTTGCGCAGCCATTGCAGCCCGAACACCAGCAGCAGCGCACCCACGATCAGCCGCAGGATGCCGATCGGGATCGCCGTGACCGCAGGGCCGAGGGCGGTGATCAGCACCGCCAGCACCAGCAGCCCGGACAGTAGCCCGGTGCCGGCCGAGCGCCATCCGCGGGACAAGCCGGCGGCCAGCACGATGGTCAACGCCTCGACGGCTTCCACGGCGCAGGCCAGGAACACCGCCACGAACAATCCCCACGAGCCCATGGGTCTCCTTTCCGATCCTCAGCTGGCGTTGGTGGGCACGGCAGTCTGAGTCGCCGATGTCCCGGCGGCGCCCACCGGGTCCATCACGCGCTGGACGGCGAGGTGGGCGAGCACCACGGCCGCCGCGCCGAGCAGCAGCCCGCCCACCACGTCACTGACCCAGTGCACTCCGAGATACAGGCGGGTGAAGCCGACCGCGACCGCGGCCAGAGCGGCCACCGCCTCCATCACCGCCCGTGTGGTGCGGCCGCTCCGGTGGCCGGCGACGACGGCCAGCGTCCCGAGCAGCGCAAGGGTTCCGGTGACGTGGCCGGACGGAAACGATCCATCGGTCTCGGCGATCAGTTGCACCGCAGCCGGCGGGCGGTGCGCACCGACGATGAGTTTGGTCAGGGTGCTGGCCGCACCGGCACCGGCCAGGGCGCCCACCATCACCAGCGCCGGGCGCGGCGACCCGCTGCGCCACCACACCACCGCCCCGGCGAGCACGGCGAGCACGCCGGTGCCCACGGGACTGAACACGGTGGTGATGATCAGCGCCCATGTCGTCAGGGTGGGGCTGCGGTGGGTGAGCATCGTGTTCAGCACGGTGTGATCCAGGGCGGTGCCCGACCGCGCCTGATGGGCCACCAGGCCCAGCCCGGCGAACAGCGCCAGCAGCATCCCGGCGAGCAGCACAGCGCGGGTGGGCCGCCCGCGCACGGTGAGGGGAGTCATGGTCGCAGGGTCGTGGGCTGCCGCTGAGGATCCGCTGAACCGCCAGGTCGGAGAGACCGGCGATGCGTGCGGGGCGGGTGTGAGGCTCACTGGTCGCGGATGAGGGTGCGTGCCGGGCGCCGGGTGAACAGCAGAACCGCGCACGCGCTGACAGCGCCGAGCGTGCCCACGGTCACCAGCGCGGTCGCCCCGAGGTAGGGCCAGGGGACGGCGACGGTGTCCGGCGGCGGGTCGAACACCCCGGACAGCACCTTGACCAGCATCATCGACAGCACCGCCCCCAGCGCCCCGCCGGTGAGGATCCCGGCGCCGGTCACGATGGCGGTGTCGCTGAACACCAGGGCGCGCAGGTGGCGGGATCGGGCGCCCAGCGCCGACATCAGGGCGAACACGCGTCTGCGCTCGGCTAGCCCGAGGCCCACCACGAGCGCGCCCGCGCCGACGGCCAGCACCAGCGCAAAGGACAGTTCGACGCGCGTCAGGCCGGCCAGGTCCACCGCGGTCAGACTGGATCCGACGTCGGCGCGCACCGTGGCGATGTCGGTCACCGTCGCCGAGGCTCCCGTGATGGCGCGGATGCGTGCGGCGACGGCGGTGGTGTCGTGGCCGCCGGTGTCGACGAGGAACACGTTGGGTGCCGGCGTGCCGGTGTGGGCGGCCAGGTAGTCGGCGTTGGCGACCAGGAAGCTGTCCTTGGGGGCGGTGGGGAACTCGGTGACCACACCGGCGTAACGGAAGGTGACCGGGCGGGGTTGGGAGGTGGAAGCGTCGACGAGGCGTAGGGTCACCGGGTCGCCGGGCTGCAGTTGGAAGTCGTGCACCGTCTCGGCTGACAGCAGAACCGCATCCGGGGTCCTGGCCAGGGTCCGCATCGCCGCGGCGGCGCCCGATTGCGGGAAGTAGGCGTCCTGGAGCGCGGTGGCGCGGGTGATGGTGTCCGGTTGTATCCCGTAGAGGTCCTGCAGGTCGTTGCCGATGTAGGCGAATCGGTGGGCCATCGGTTCGACCGCACGCACCCCCGGAACGGCGGTGAGCTGATCGGTGACCGCGGCCGGAAGCGGGGTGGGGGCGGTGACGGTGACGTCGGCGCCGTTGGTCAGCTGGGCGTCGACTTCGGCCTGCTGGCGGTAGGTGGCGTTGAACGTCGCGGTGGACGTGGCGAACGCGACGGCCAGGGCAAGCATGACGATGCCGCGCACCAGGGGTCGGCGTGCCCGCGACAGGCCGGCGGCGATGGTGCCCGCCAGTTCGCCGGTGACCGGGCGCAGCGCGGCCGCGATCAGTGGGCGGCCGCGCCCGAGCAGCAGATCGGCCAGCCGCCAACTCAGCAGCCCCGCACCGATCCACAGCAGCGCCGGTCCGGCGAAGGCCCAGTAGGACACCGAGATCGCGGGCACCCCTTCGGGGGCCAGCACCAGTTGGTAGCCGCGGCCGGTGGTGGCGTAGAACACCAGCGCCGCACCGGCCAGGAAGACGGCGTCGACACCGAGGCGCGCCCAGATCGGCAGGGTCAGCGCACCGATGCGGCCGCGACCGTCGGCAACGGTGCGCCCGCGCAGGTCACGCCAGGCCGGCAACAGCACCGTCGCGGCCGCCACGGCGATCCCGGCAGCCGCGGCGACCGCGGGCCAGCCCAGCGCGGCGGCGATCGTGGTTCCGAATCGGGGCGACCCGAAGGCCAGGGTGTTGACCACCGCCGCGCCGCCCAGCCCGGCGAGCGCGCCGAGCGCTCCGATGCTCGCCGTCTCGGCGGCAGCCAACACGAGCAGTTGGCGAGTGGTGGCGCCGCGGGCGCGCAGCAGCGCCTGCTCGGCGCGGCGCGGCCCGGCGGCGGCGGAGGTCACGGTGGCGGTGAGCAGGGCGGCCAGCACGGCGCCGGGCAGCCCGAGGAACAGGAACAGCACGCGGGCGTAGGCGGCGTCACTACGGGCGGCGTCCAGCGCCGCCCCCAGATTGTCGCCGACGAGCACGGAGCCGGCGCTGCGGGCTTCCAGGTTGCGCGCCGCGCCGCGCACCGTCGTGTAGGCGGCGGCGGGATCGGCGGGCAGGTCCTGGGTGCGTCGCAAGTGGATCTGAGTGGACACCAGATCCGGGCGCGGCCCGGCCAGCGGGTCGAACAGGGTGTGCCACTGGGGTTCGGGCAGCAGGACGACGTTGTCCGGTGGTGCCGTCGGTTGTGCGGCCGGTGGGGCCCCGACGGTTTGGAACAGTGAATTGGCTTGGGGCAGTTCGACGATGCCGGCGACGCGCACCTCCGCCGCGGGCAGCCCTGCGCGCCCGATGGTGATCTTGTCGCCAGGGGCGGCGTGCAGGTTGGCCGCGGTCTGCTGGGCCAGCAGCACTCCGGTGTCGGCGCCGGCCAGCGTGCGGATCTCGCCGGGGAACAGCTGCCGGTAGGTGTCGGGGATCCCGAGCACGACACCGGGACCGGTCTGTTGGGTGCTGCCGCCGACGGTGGCCGACACGCCGGTGGTGTGGGCGAAGCCGACCGGGGCGCTGGCCGCGACACCGGCCGTGGAGGTGATCAGGTGGCTGGCCGCGGCGGTGTCGGCGTTCGGGGTGAGTTGGACTTGCCAGTCCACGGCGACGCTGCGCACGGCGCGCTCGGTCATGGTGGCCTGTGAGGTGGCCAGAAACGAGCCCAGGGTGGCGATCAGCGCGACGGCGACCGCGACGCCGGCGGCCGCACCGAGCAGCCGGGTCGGTTGGCGGCGCAGCAGCCCGGCTAGCCACACAGTGATCATCGCCGAGCCTGCTCGGTGGTGGTGATGCGCAGCCGGCCGTCGCGCATCGCCCACTGGGTGGGCAGTCGGCGGGCGATCAGCGGATCGTGGGTCGATACGACCAGCGCCGCCCCGAGGTCGTCGGCGGCGGCCAGCAGAACGTCCATCACCAGCGCCGCGGCGGCGTGGTCGAGTTGCCCGGTGGGTTCATCGGCCAGGATCAGCGGGGGCGCGACGGCCAGCACGCGAGCGATCGCCGCCCGTTGGGCCTGCCCACCGGACAGGGTGTCGGGCAGCGCGGCGGCCAGGGCACCGATCCCCAGCCGGTCCAGGGCGGCGCGGGCGCGCCCGGTGGCCTCCGCCTCGCCGTGTCCGGCGAACAGCAGCGGCAGGGCGACGTTCTCGGTGACGTCGAGGTTGGGCACCAGGCTGCGGCCCTGGAACACCAGCCCGGCCGCCAGCGGCGGCGCATCCACGTCGGCGGGGGGGCGCCAGACGCTGCCGGAGGTGGGGTCGTCGAGCCCGGCGAGCAGATGCAACAGGGTGGACTTACCCGATCCCGACGGGCCGGTCACCGCGATGCGGTCCCCGACGGCCACCGCCGCGGTGACGCCGCGCACAGCGACCACGGTGGCCGCACCGATGCCGAAGCAGCGGGTCAGCCGCTCGATGCGCACCACCGCGGCATCCTCACCAACCGCAGCCGACCGCGCGGGGGTGTGTCGAATGCTGGTCACGGCACGACCTGCCCGTCGGCCAGGGTGATGATGCGGTCGGCGGCCGCGGCCACGGCCGGGCTGTGACTGGCGATCAGGATCGCGGTTCCGGTCTCGGCGCGGGCGCGCAGCACGGCCAGCACGTCGGCTTCGGTGGCGGTGTCCAGTTCGCCGGTCGGTTCGTCGGCCAGCACCACCACCTGGTCGTTGGCCAGCGCGACGGCCAGCCCGGCGCGGGCCAGCTCCCCACCCGAGAGCTCTTCGGGGTAGGCGGAGGCGCGGTCGGCGATGCCCAGCGACCCGAGCAGCACCGCCGGGTGTGTTCGCGCCGAGCCGCCGGCCAGGCGTTGCACCAGCGCGAGGTTCTGCTCGATGGTGAACGGCAGCAACAGGTTTCGTTCCTGATACAGCATGCCGACGTATCGAGATCGTAGCCGGGCGCGGTGCTGTTCGGGTTGGTGACTGACGCGCTGCCCGGCGACGACCACGGTGCCGCCGTCGGGTTCGTCCAAGCCGGCCAGGCAGGACAGCAGGGTGGATTTGCCCGACCCGGACGGGCCGACCACGGCGACCAGCTCGCCCGGATGCAGGGTCACCGACACCCCGCGCAGCGCCAGTGTCTCCTCCTCGCCGGCGCGGAAGAACCGGTACAGCGAGGTCGCTTCCAGCACCGGAGACGCCGGCGCGGGTTGGACCGTCGTGAGTTCCGGCGCGGTCATCGCTGCCACGCGAACGAGTCGGTGACGGTGCGCCACGGGTCGACGGTGTCTGAACCGGCGGGCGCGAACAGGGTGATTACTACGCCGCGGCCGTTGTGCGCGTACTCGTAGCGGGCGACGTCCTGTCGGATCGACTTGCCGGTCACCGGGTTCGGCGCGGAATCGGCCTGATAGCTGATCTGGATGACCGGGCCGGCGGTCCGTTGCACCGTGGTCACGTCGCCGCCTGCGAAGCCCGCTGTGCGGGAGGCGATCTCAGGAACCTCGACGGTGCGGGCGTAGGCTTCGGTGGGCTGGTAGAACCCGTTATGGGGGGCCACGGTGATGCTGTTGTACTTGTCGGTGAAGGTGACCGTGGTTCCGGAATCGGTGCGCGCCCAGCCTTCGGGATACTTCAGCGTGTAGGACCCGTCGGCGGCGGTGTAGGCGACGAAGGCCTGGTTATCGGGAATGTCGCCGGGCGGGTTGGATTCGGTTACCGACTGCGCGGCGCCACTGGGCGGCGGTGGTGTCGACGGGCCGGCGGCCCGACCACCGGTAGCGCATCCGGCGGCCACCGCCGCGACCGCGACGCCGCCGGCCAGCGCCGTCAGCACGGATTTGATGACGGTCATGGTTTCTTCCTCGATTCGGCTGGATGGGGTGTCGCGGTGCGGGAGCGATATCACGGGATGCGTGTATCGGCGTCCCGCACCGCGACAGGGGCACCGACTGCCGGGCCCGTGGTGACCGGGCCGTCGTCGGCGTAGGGGCGTCCTCAGCAGGGGGCGTCGGGGACCTCGGGTCCGGCCTGGTCGCCGTCTTGGACGTTGTCGGTGTCCGGGGCGCCCGGCTGATCGGGGGTGTCACCGGGTTCGGGGGCGTCGCATTGCTCGGAGGCTGCCGGTGGCGGTGGGGGTGGCGGCGTTGGTGTGGCGTGCGCCAGCGCCGTGCCGGCACCGCCGATCGTCACCGCCGCCGCGAGGGTGCCGATCCCGGCGAGCAGCCGCTGTCTGGGGTTCATCATGTGTGGGTGTCCTTTCCTTTTCGGGTCAACCCCAGCGGGGCTGATGTGACCACGGTGCTCGCGACCGGCTGAACGTTCGCTGTGCCCGGCTGAAGACGACACCGCTCGCCTGTCGTCAGCGCCGAGCAGTAATCGCGACACGCTAAAAACGTTGCTGTGCAACGGGTTCGATGTCGAACACTGCCGCGGTTCCACATCGACGGGCCGGACTCAGCAGTGGTGGCGGAACGAATCACGACGGGTCCGCCGGTGCGGTCGCGGCGATCTGGTCCGCCCAGGCGGCGCGGGCACCCGAGTCGCCGATGCGATAAACCTGAATGACCGAGCCCACGCCAATCAAGACGGTCACGGCTGCGACCGCGATCCGCACCGCCAGCCGCGTGGGCGTTCGGAACCGCTCCCAGAGGTGAATACCCGCCACCAGCACAGCACCGACGACCAGGGCCACCGCGACGTAGCTCATGGAGTCACCCAGTCGGGCGTGTACCGCGACGTCGGGCGGCGCGCCCAACCTGTCCTGCAGCCATTCACCGGCGTCGATGGTCAGCGGAGTCAGCGCCGCCACGGCGACGGACAGGCCAACCGCGAGCCAGACCGCCCGTCGCCGCGCCGCCGGCCACACCGCGCACAGCATTAACAGCAGCCCGGCGAGCGGGGCGAGGGCGACGACGAGGTGAACCAGTAGTACGTGGGCGGGCAGTCCGCCGATCGTGGACACGGAAGTTCACCACCCTCGGACAGCTGCGCCGACCCGCGCCCGGTGTGCACGTCGGCAGCTGCGCCCTCCGGGGCCCGCCGCGACACAGCGCCCGCCCTTGCACCGGCGTCGCCACCGACGCGGGTCACGGAATTCGGCGAGGTCGCTCGCGGGTACAGGAAACTGCGCGTAATCGTATGAGGTTGTCACGGTGGGCACCCTGCGCCGAGACGGCTGAGGAATCGCTGAACGCGAATAAAGTGATGTCGTTCTCGGGGTGTGGCCTCACGATCCGTCGAGCGATCGGATCAACGCAATCCGTTGGGGTCGCCGCCCGCTCGGTGCGTAGCAGGTCGCGAATGCTCACGCGGCATCGGTCACCGTACCCGCCGGAAACGCCTTCTCGAGGACGACGATGCCGCCGGGGAGGACTGCTTGACTGCCGCGCCCTTCTGCCCGCACGCCGCTACCGAAACCGCGGTCGCCGCCATCAGCAGCGTTACCGGCACAGTCAGCGGCCGTCGTCGAACGCTCATCAGATCTCCTCATGGTTGTGGGCGTTGCGTTCCTGCAGCCTCAGCAGAGGCCCGGTACTCTCACGTTCCGAAGACCAGTGCCGCATGAGGGTTTCCGTTCCTCGTGTCTCGGGGGGCTGATGGGCGAAGTCACCATGCTCGCGGACGGCTGAAAGGTTCGCTGAGAGCAACTGAAGGCGACTCGAGTCACCGCCGTCGACTCTGTCTGGTCACCTTGTGACATAGCAAAAACAGCTGGGGCACAACGATTGTCGAATAACCTCCAAATGGGGTGTCGACGGGTCAGGGCTGAGCAGTAACGGCCGCGGGCGAAACGCGTTCACGACCCGCATCCACCCGACAAATCTCTGCGTTTCAGCGCGTCGTCAGGTGCGGCCTGCGAACATCAGGCCGTGGCGCACCCGACATCCGACGAACTGCGCGCAGGCCGCGTGGTCGTAGTTTCCGCGGCCCTCGTCGCGGTGCTGGCCCTGGCCGAGATCGCATCCGGGCCGCACCAACGTGACGACGCGTCCTTTCGCGCCGGCTATGCGGCCGCCTCCAACGGCACGATGGTGCGCGCCGCCATGACGGAACCCGGAGTGACGCCGACGGTGTTCTGTGACGCCCTCGCCGAGAAGAACTCCGTGCCGGGGATCGTCGCGCGCGACTTCCTCGCCGGCTGTCGGCGCGCCGTCGCCGACGCCATGGAGTGAAGCAGCTTCCACGGCCGCGCGCGGGGCCGGCTGATACCGCGTCACTCCAGCACGCCGATCCGCGATGGCTCGACCACCGTGAGCACCGCCCATGAGGGGCTTGCTCCCGCGCAGGCCCTCGATTAGACAGCCTGCCGCTACGTGAGCGCGGCCAGCAGATCGTTGAGTGCCTGCGACTCCGTTGCGAGGTCGGGGTGCGGGTCTCGGATGGCCGTCAGCACGGCGTCGATGCGTCCGTCGATGGCGGTCCAGGTGGCGTCGTCGGCGGCTTTGAGCCGGGATTGTGCGTCATCCCAAGCGGTTTCGAGGTTCTTCGCGCTGGCCGTAGCACCGGTCTGATCACCAGACTGCACTTTGGACAACGCGGCTTGGGTGATGGTGCGGAAGTTAATGACGTCGGCTGCCGGGAAGTGCGCGGATGCCTGCCCCGCGGAGATCGGGACGATCACGGCGGGTCCTTCGGCTCCCGGAGGGGCCCCGTGCGGTTGGGCGTGAGCCCACGTCAGCAACGCACCGGTGGCAACGGCGACGGCGGCGAAGTAGCCGAGCATGACCTTCTCGCGTCCCGGATCGGCGGCGCGCGGTGTGTCGGCGTCGTTGATGACGTCAGCGCGGGTCACCGTCAGATAGACGACGGTGGCCAGGATCGCGGTCAGGAAGATCACGCTGGTGATCGCGACGCCCAGACCGAGGCCCTGCTGGTCCTTGGGGAATCCCAGCCAATCGCCGAGGTTGGCGCCCAGCGGGCGGGTCAGGATGTAGGCGAGCCAGAACGACAGCACCGCATTGGCCCCCAGCTTCCAGCCCACGACGATTGCGACGATCAGGCCCGCCGGCAGCAGCACCGAGACGCCCGGACCCCAACCGGTGAACTCGAGTGTCCAGTCACCGACGGCGGTACCCAGGGCGAAGGTGACGAGAATCGCCAGCCAGTAGAACAACTCGCGGGGCAACGTGGTGATGCTGTGAATCGACAACGTGCGTTCGCGGACAAACCACACCCCGAACACCAGCGCCAGGACCGCCGCGAAGACGGCCGAACTGACGGCCAAAGGAACACCGAGGCTGTCGGTGAGGATGTCGGTGTACAGCGTGCCGGTCACACTGAGCACCACCACCGTCAGCCAGTACGCAAACGGTTGATAGCGGTTCAAGCTCAGTTGCCACGCCAGCACCGCGGCCAGCACAACGGTGAAGATGACTGCGGTCGGGACCAAACCCACGCCGAGAGTCACATTGATGTAGTCGGCGAAGCTTTCGCCCACGGTGGTGCAAAGGATCTTGATCACCCAGAACCACACTGTGATCTCGGGAACCTTGCTCAGCATCTCGCGCGAGGCCCTGCCGGCCCCAGATCTGGTCAACTCGCTCATGACGCCGGACCGTATGGACGCTTCGCTGAGGATTCGCTGAACCAGTTCACCGATTGCACCACTCGTCCGCCTCGGTGGTCAATTTCGAAGGGCCCACGCTGACACAAGCAAGGTATCCAGCGCGCTGATTCCAGGTCTGACTCTCAACACGGAAATGGGGACGCGACAGAAGACATTCAATTCCCTAGGAATAGCGCACGTTCGGAATACGCCCGCTCCACCAGCAGAATCGCAGCTCGCCGGCGCTCCCTCGTTGTCGCCGATGGGAATCCGGATGGTGGCGCACGCGATCATCGCATTCGGCACGCAGGAGCAGAAGGACTTCTTCCTCCCGCGCATCCTGACCGGTGAGGTGTTCTTCTGCCAGGGCTATTCCGAGCCGGAGGCGGGATCGGATCTGGCCGCGCTGTCCATGTCCGCGGTGGCCGACGGGGACGACCTGGTCTGTACCGGCAGCAAGATCTGGACCACGCACGCCACCGAGGCCAACTGGATGTTCGCCTTGGTGCGCACCTCCCGGACCGGCAAGAAGCAACAGGGCATCACCTTCGTCCTCGTCGATATGACGGCACCGGGCATCCAGATCCGGCCGTTGGTCATGACCTCCGGCGAAGAGGTGCAGAACCAGGTGTTCTTCGACGACGTGCGGGTGCCGAAGGCCAACGTCATCGGCCGGATCGACGACGGCTGGACCGTCGCGAAGTACCTGCTGGAATTCGAACGCGGCGGCGGCGCCACCGCTCCGGCCCTTCAGGTGATGGCCGAACAGATCGCCGAGGTGGCCGCGACACAGCCCGGTCCGACCGGTGGTGTGCTCATCGACGACCCGTCCTTCGCCCGCAAGCTGGCCGACGCCCGGATCCGCACCGAGGTGCTCGAAATCCTGGAGTACCGGGTGCTGGCGGCGCTCGCCGGCGGCGGGCATCCGGGCGCGGCATCGTCGATGCTCAAGATCATCTCCACCGAGTTGAGCCAGGTGCTCACCGAATTGCTGATGGAGGCGGCCGGTCCCCGCGGCCGGGCCTACCAACCGCACGCCACCTGCCCGGGTGGGCCGATCGCCGATTTCGTCGTGCCCGAGGACGATTATCTCAGTGGGGAGCCGTGGCAAGCCGTCGCCCCGCTGCGCTACTTCAACGACCGGGCCGGCTCGATCTATGCCGGCAGCAACGAGATTCAGCGCAATATCCTCGCCAAGGCGGAGTTGGGACTGTAAATGGACTTCACCCTTTCCGACGAACAGGAACTCCTGCGCGACGGCCTCACCAAGTTCCTGTCGACCCGGTACCGGCTGGAGTCCAGCCGGGCCGCCGCAAAGACGGGCGCCGGCTGGCAACCCGAGATCTGGCGAGCGTTCGCCGACGAGCTGGGTATCCTCGGCGCCGCCCTGCCCGAGCGGGTCGGCGGAATCGGCGGCGGCCCAGTCGAAGTCATGGTGATCGCCGAGGCACTGGGGTACGCGCTGGTGGTCGAGCCGTATGTCGACACCGCCGTGGTGGCCGGCGGTCTGTTGTTGCGGGCGACCAGGGCGAGCGAAGCGACGGGAGATAGGACCAGGGCGAGCGAAGCGACGGGAGAAGGCACCGGCGCGAGTGAACTCCTGCGGACGCTGGTCGCGGGTGAGGCGATCGTCGCGCTGGCCGCAGCCGAGGCGCAGTCGGGCGATCGCTGGCAGGACGTGATCACCACCGCGCGCCGCGAGGGTGACGTGTGGGTGCTCGACGGTGCCAAGATCGTGGCGCTCAACGCTCCCCTGGCCACGCATCTGCTCGTGACGGCGACAACGCCGGCCGGGTTGTCGCTGTTCCTGATCGACCGGGACGGCGACACCGCCGGGCTCACCCTGCGCCCGTTCCGCACCGTCGACGACCGCTGGGCCGCCGACATCCACCTCGACGGGGTCCGGGCCACGTTGCTCGGCGAGGAGGGGGCGGCGTGGCCGTCGCTGGCGCAGGCCCGTGACGAGGGCGCCGCCGCGGTGTGCGCCGAAGCGGTCGGGAACATGCGAAAGGTGTTGGCCGACACCATCGAATACAGCAAGCAACGCCAGCAGTTCGGCGCCCCGATCGGCAGTTTCCAGGCGCTGCAACACCGCATGGTGGACATGCACATCGAACTCGAGCAGGCGGTGGCCGCGGTGTACCTGGCCGTGCTCAACCTGCAGGCCGAGCCCGCTCAGCGGGCCAGGGCGGTGTCGGCGGCCAAGGCGACCGTCGGGCGGGCCGCCCGGTTCGTCGGCCAGAACGCGGTGCAACTGCACGGCGGGATGGGCATGACGGAGGAACTCGCGATCGGACACTACTTCAAGCGCCTCACCGCCGTGCAGTACGAGTTCGGTTCCACCGACTTTCACACCGCCCGCTACGCCGCGCTCACCAGGGCTTGACGGTCACAGCGGGTTCGACGCCGACACCATGGCACGATCGGAGCCCATGACCGCACTCCTGCTGCATGAGCTGATCACCGCGGGCGCCGCCGAAACGCCCGACCGGCCAGCCGTCATCGGCCCGGACGGGACCTCGATCAGCTTCGCGCAGTTCGACGATCAGATCCGCGCGACGGCGGCGTGGATCGCGGCGCGCAGCCGACCGCGCGACCGTATCGCCGTCGTCGCCGACAACAGCGCGGGCTATGCACGCCTCTACTACGGCGTGCCGCGCAGCGGACGCACACTGGTGCTGATCAACCAACGGCTCAGCAGCGCCGAGCAGCTGGCCCAACTCACGGCGGTGCGCCCCGCACTGGTGATCGGCGACTCCCGTTATCTCACACCGCTGTCCGAGATGGGTGTGCCGCTGGTGTCGTTCGACAGCCCCGAATGGCACGGCCCGGTGCCACGCTACGACGACGTGTCCCCCGGACCCGACGACCCGGCCTGGCTGTTGTTCACCAGCGGGTCCACCGGTGAACCCAAGGGTGTCATCCACACGCACCGCACACTGCTCGCCGCCGCGAATGGGACGATCGCCGGCCGGTCAGTGCGCCCGGGCGGGACCTACCTGCTGCCGTTTCCGATGTGCCACATCGCCGGATACAACATGTTGGTGCACCACGGCGCCGGCGCGACGGTGCTGCCGGTGCCCGCGTTCCGGCCGGAAGCCTTCGTCGCGGCGGTGAACACGTACGGTGTCACCGCGTGCTCGCTGGCCCCGACGATGCTGCACAGCCTGCTCGCTCATCTGGACGAGACCGGCACCGAACTGCCCACCCTGCGTGATATCGCCTACGGCTCGGCGGCCATCCCCGCCGACCTGTTGGAGCGGGCGATCACCCGGTTGGGCGTCGATTTCCACCAGGGGTACGGGATGACCGAAACGGGCGGCAACATCACCTTTCTCGGGCCCGAGGAGCACCGGTCCGGTGACCCCGCGGTGCTCGCGACGGCCGGACGCCCACACGCCGGCGTGCAGATCCGCATCGCCGGGCCCGACCCGGTGGGCGAAATCCTGGTCCGCGGTGCACAAGTCGCCGCCGGCTATTGGCCGGACACGCCCGCCACCGTCGACGGTTGGCTGCACACCGGCGATCTCGGTTATCTCGACAGTGCCGGTCGTCTGGTGGTGTCGGACCGGCTCAAGGACGTGATCATCACCGGCGGCGAGAACGTGTCCTCCCGGGAGGTCGAGGATGTGCTGTGCCGGCACCCCGGCGTGGAACGGGTTGCGGTGGTGGGCGTGCCGGATCCTTATTGGGGCGAGGCGATCTGCGCCGTGGTGGTCCCGCAGCCCGGCTCGGAGGTCACCGCCGCACAGCTCGTCGACCAGGTGCGCGGCAGCCTCACCGGCTTCAAACGGCCCCGGCACGTGTTGTTCGTCGACGAGCTTCCGCTCACCGGTAACGGCAAGGTCGCGAAACAGGCGGTGCGCCAATACGCCCGCGAGCGGGTGGGTTAAGGCAACGCACCTTCCAGGCCGGCCCGTTCCACGCTCATCAGGCTCTCGGTGTGATGCTCGGCCCAGTACGCCTTGGCGCCGCCGTTGAGTCCGAAAAGCCGCTTGCTCCAGAGCAACCAGAGCACGGCGATGACGTTGATGACCACCGCGGCAACCCGCAGCACGGTGATCTTCTCGGTCAGCTCGTAGATCTCCAGCGGCAGGAAGGCACTGGTCGCGACCACCGCGAAATACTCGCCCCAGCGCTTCATCAACCACAGCCCGGCCGCCTCCACCAGCTGGGTGCAGGCATAGGCGGCCAGACCGACCGCGATCCACAGCAGCGTCGTGGAGGACAACGAGAAAGCCTCGCCGATATGCCGGATGATCTTGGAATCGTCCAGGTTCCAGCCGATCTGGTCGGCCAGCGGGCGCAACAGCGGCAGTTCCTGCTCGAACGCCTGCTTGAGGTGCTCACGTTCGCCGCGGACCTTGAGCACCCCACCGGCGGCCAGGAGCAGCAGCAGTGCCCGAATCACCCGCTCGGCGGCCAGGATTCGCATCAAGGTGCGGTCCCGCAGCAACCGGCCGCGCGGCACCTCGGGCGCGGTGTCGGCAGGCCCGTGGCCGCGCGGCGGTCCGACGACGAACGTCTCGCAACGCAGACAGCGCCACGCCTCGCCGACCGGTGTGTCCACGCGCAGCCGCTCCCGCAGCTCGGGCTCGTCGGGCGCGAACGTGGCATGCCCGCGCAGGCCACACGACCGCAGCGCGAAATTCACCATGCCGGCGACCTTACCGGCGCACCGTCGCCGGCGGCGGCCCGCTGGTGCCGCGGATTACGAGCTGTGAGCGCAGCACCACTTCCTTGGGGCCGGAGCAGCGCCGCTCCAGCAGTTCCACGGCCAGCCGCACCGCGTGCTGTGCCAGCCCCGGCGCGTCCTGGTGCACGGTGGTCAGGTCGATCCTGGGAAAGTCGGACAGTCGGGTGTCGTCGAAACCCACCAGCGACAGCTCACCGGGGATGTCGACTCCGGAGCGAGTCAGCACGTCGAGCAGGCCCAGCGCGCTGCGGTCGTTGCTGGCCAGCACGGCGGTGGGCAGGCCGGGACGGGCCAGGAGTTCGCGCGCGGCGGCCGCACCGGCCTCCTCGGTGTGGTCGCCGGCGATGATGTCGATTCGCTCCTCGAGGCCGTGGGCGGACATGGCTTCGCGGTATCCGCGTCGACGCTCCGGCGACCCCGAACCGTCGCCACCGTCCACGTGCAGAATATCCTTGTGCCCCAACGTGACCAGGTAGTCCACGGCGTCGCCGATGCCGCGGGCGTCGTCGGTGCGTACCGAGGCGAGGTCGACCCCGGCGCCCAGCACCTCTGCCGGTAGCCGGGGGCCCACCACCACGACGGGTACCTCCGCCGCCAGCTTGATCAGGTAGTCGTGGCCCGATGTCGGCGCCAGCAGGATCAGGCTGCCGCACCGGTGACTGATCAGGGCGTCGATCGGCACCGACTCCGGGCGATCGGACAGGTTCGTGGTCAGCAGCACCTCGTAACCCAACTGCTCGGCGGCCGGGTAGATGCCGGTGACCAATTCGGCCTGGAACAGCTGGCGCACGTCGGTCAGCACGCCGAGGGTGCGACTGCGCCCCAGCGCCAGCAGCCGCGCCGCCGCGTCCGGCCGGTAGCCGACCTCCTTCGCGATGGCCAGCACCCGCTGCCGGGTTTCCTCGCTGGCACCAGGTTTTCCGTCGAGGATGAACGACACCAGCGTGCGGGACACCCCGGCCTTGGCGGCGACCTCGGCCATCGTCGGACGGCGCGACGACGCGGGGCCGCGTGGGGCTGACGGCATCACACCTCCTGTTCGACGTGACGGTTGACACGTACCGCACCGAGCACCCATAGTAGCTCTAACGCGCGTTACTAACGCGCGTTAGGCCGGCACACAGCGCGGGTATTGACCGCACCAGGCTCGACAGGCAAGGGGGCACCGACGACGATGCCGACGCACACGCGGTTCTTGACCAAACTCACCGTCATCGCCACCCTCGGCGGCCTGTTGTTCGGCTACGACACCGGCGTCATCTCCGGCGCGCTGCTGTACATGAAGGACGACCTGGCACTCTCGTCGTTCGGGGAAGCCACCGTCGTCAGCTCCCTGCTGTTCCCCGGTGCCGCGTTCGGGGCGCTGTTCGGCGGCCGGGTCGCCGACCGGATCGGGCGCAAGAAGACGCTGCTGCTCTGCGCGGGACTGTTCCTGGTCGGCGCCGTCGGCTGCGCGCTGGCACCCGACGTCCAGGTCATGGTTGCCGCGCGCATCGTGCTGGGTCTCGGTGTCGGCGCCGCCGCCGTGACGTGCCCGCTGTACCTGGCCGAGATGGCACCGGCCGACCGCCGCGGTCGCATGGTCACCATCAACGAACTGATGATCGTCACCGGCCAGATGCTGGCGTTCGCCACCAACGCCCTGCTCGATCACCTCATCGGTGACCCACACGTGTGGCGCACCATGCTCGCCGTCGCCGCGATTCCCGCCGTCGCGCTGCTCGTCGGCATGCTGGTGCTGCCCGACTCGCCCCGCTGGTACGGGCTCAAGAGCCGGCTCGACGAGGCCCGCAATGTGCTGCTGCGCAGCCGGCCCGCCCACGAGGCCGACGCCGAGTTCGCCGTCATCGCCGAACACACCGCCCACATGCTCAAGGCCAGCACCGCGACGCCGTTCTCGGTGATTCGCGACGTGCCGTGGATCCGCCGGGTGGTGCTGGTGGGTTGCGGCCTGGCGGTCGTACAACAGGCCACCGGAATCAACACCGTCAACTACTACGCACCCACCATCCTGGAACAGAGCGGTCTCGGCGTCAGCGCCGCCCTGATCGCGACCATCGCCGTCGGCGTCACGTCGGTGGTCACCACCATCGTCGGCATCATCCTGCTCGGCTTCGTCGGCCGGCGCACCATGTTGCTCATCGGTTTCGCCGGGGTCGCCGTCTCCCAGGCGGCACTGGCAGCGACGTTCGTGCTACCCGAATCGAGCACCCGTAGCTACGTGATCCTGGGCTGCATGGTGCTGTTCGTGGCGTTCGTGCAGATGTTCATCGGCACCGTGGTGTGGCTGTTGCTGTCGGAGATCTTCCCGCTGAGCATCCGCGGATTCGCCATGGGTGTCGCGGTTTTCGTGCTCTGGTGCACCAACGCGATCATCTCCTTCGCCTTCCCCCTGCTGACCGGTGCACTCGGATCGACGGGCACATTCGCCTTGTTCGTCCTCATCAACGTCGCGTCGTTCCTGTTCGTCGTCCGCTGCGTCCCCGAAACCAAAGGCACCACCCTCGAAGAACTCGAAGAGCGCTTCGAGGCCCAGCACGGCACCACCAACCCCGTGACCACCGAAAGGACAATCCCCCGATGAGCACCATCCTCGTTGGCTCCGCACCCGACTCCTGGGGCGTGTGGTTTCCCGATGACCCCAACCAGACGCCCTATACCCGCTTCCTGGACGAGGTCGCCGAATCCGGTTACCAGTGGATCGAATTGGGCCCGTTCGGCTACCTCCCCACCGACCCGAAGCAGCTGGCCGACGAGCTGGCCGAGCGCAACCTGAAGCTGTCGGCCGGCACGGTGTTCGAGCACCTGCACCAGGATGATTCGTGGTCGGCGGTGTGGTCCCAGATCGAGGACGTCGCGAAACTGACCGCCGCCGTGGGCGGTAAGCACGTCGTCGTCATCCCGGAGATGTGGCGTGACCCGGCCACCGGCGCCGTGCTGGAAGACCGTGAGCTGACCCCCGAACAGTGGCGCAAGAAGACCACGGGCATGAACGAACTGGGCAAGGCCATGTTCGAGAAGTACGGCGTCCGTGCGCAATACCACCCGCACGCCGACAGCCATGTCGACACCGAGGACAACGTCTACCGTTTCCTGGACGGCACCGACGGCGAGTTCGTCAACCTGTGCCTGGACACCGGGCACATCTCGTACTGCGGCGGTGACAACATCGCCATCATCCGGCGCGCCCCGGAGCGCATCGGTTACCTGCACCTCAAGCAGGTCGACCCGCAGGTGCGTGCCAAGGTCGAGGCCGAGGACCTGCCGTTCGGCGAGGCCGTCAAGCTCGGCGCGATGACCGAACCGCCGCTCGGCATCCCGGAGATGCCGCCGCTGCTCGCCGAGATCGACAAGCTCGGCATCGACGTGTTCGCCATCGTCGAGCAGGACATGTATCCCTGCGAGGTCGACGCCCCCCTGCCCATCGCCAAGCGCACCCGCAACTACCTGGGTTCCTGTGGCGTCCCGTCCGTCCGCTTCAACTAGGAGTCCAAAAGCCATGTCCGATCTGAAGATTGCCGTCCTGGGCGTCGGGATGATGGGCGCCGACCACGTCGCGCGCATCACGTCGCGCATCTCGGGCGCCCGGGTGGTGGTGGTCAACGACTACCTCACCGACAAGGCCGAGGCCGTCGCCGCCGGTGTGCCCGGCTGCCGCGCCGTCGGCGACCCGCTGGACGCCATCGCCGATCCCGAGGTCGACGCCGTGGTGATCGCCACCCCCGGGTCCACTCATGAGAAACAGCTGCTGGCCTGTCTGGAGCACGGCAAGCCGGTGCTCTGCGAGAAGCCACTGACCACCGATGTGGAGACCTCGCTGGCGGTGGTCAAGCGCGAGGCCGAACTGGGCAAGCGGCTCATCCAGGTCGGTTTTATGCGCCGCTTCGACCACGAGTATGCGCAACTGAAGGCGCTGTTGGACGCCGGCGAGTTCGGTGAGGCGCTGGTCCTGCACTGCGCGCACCGCAACCCGGCGGTACCGCCGAACTTCGACAGCGCGATAATCGTGCGCGACTCGCTGGTGCACGAGGTGGACGTGGCCCGCTTCCTGTTCGGCGAGGAGATCGCCTCGGTGCAGATCATCCGTCCGGCCGCCAATCCCGGTGCGCCGCAGGGTTTGCAGGATCCGCAGATCGCCATCTTCAAGACCGTCTCGGGCAAGCATGTGGACGTCGAGGTGTTCGTCACCACCGGTGTCGCCTATGAGGTGCGCACCGAGCTCGTGGGCGAAAAAGGCAGCGCCATGATCGGATTGGATGTCGGTCTGGTGCGCAAGACGTCGCCCGGGAGCTGGGGTGGCCAGATCACGCCGTCGTTCAAGGAGCGCTTCGGGCAGGCGTACGACACCGAATTCCAGCGCTGGGTGGACGCGGTAGCGCGCGGCGGGACGACGGGAGACTACACAGATGGACCGACCGCCTGGGACGGCTACGCGGCCGCGGCGGTGTGTGAGGCCGGTGTCGAGTCGCTGAACACCGGGCTGCCGGTCGAGGTGACGCTGGCCGACCGCGGATCGATCGAAGGGGCATGAGATGAAGATCGCCCTCGATCCGACACCGTTTCATCACGATTACCCGCTGCTCGAACTTCCCCGGGTGGTCGCGGAATTGGGTTACGAGCACCTGCAGTTGACCCCGCACCGGGATTTCATCCCGTTCTTCAACCACCCGCGCGCCGATGACGCGCTGGTCGCCGCGTTCCGCAGGGCGTGCGCCGACGCGGGCGTCGGGATCGCCTCGGTACTGCCGGTGCTGCGCTGGTCCAGCCCGGACCCCGATGCCCGCGAGGCCGCGGTGCGCAACTGGAAGCGCGTCATCCAGATCACCGTCGACCTCGGCGTCAACGTGATCAACACCGAATTCTCCGGCCGCCCGGAGAAGGCCGAGGAATCCGAGCGGGCGTTCTTCCGGTCCATGGAGGAACTGCTGCCGATCATCGAACGCGAGGGCATCGACGTCCGGATCGACCCGCACCCCGACGATTTCGTCGAAGACGGGCTGGAGGCGCTGCGCATCATCCGCGGGGTGAACTCCCCGAACATCGGCATGGTGTACGTCGCCTGCCACGCGTTCCACATGGGCGGGAAGATGCTCGAGACCATCCGCGCGGCCGCAGACAAGCTGCGCCTGGTGCATGTGGCCGACACCATGGATCACCACCGCAGCCACGGCCTGCGCTACATCACCAACCCGCCGGGCAACCCGGTGCGGGTGCACCAGCACCTCAAGATCGGCGACGGAGACATCGACTGGGACGAGTTCTTCGGCGGCCTGGCCGAGATCGGTTTCTACGACCGCGAGGACACCGTCATGGTGTCCTCGGTGTTCGCCGAGGACGAGACGGCCCACGAGGTCTCGGCCTACCAACTCAAGACCATGACCCAGTACGTCAACAGGTTCCGTTACTCGGGTTGCTTGTAACGGTTCAGGAAGCCGAGCCCGGCGATCGCCGCGGCGACACCGACCGCGGTCCACAGCACGAAGGGGAAGATCAGGGCGATCGGTGACCAGCCCACGCCGGCCAGCACGGTGGCCGAGTAGACGAGCCAGATCAGCCGGTAGACCGACCACAGCACGGTCAGGCCGGCGACGATGCCGAGCACCATGGCGCGGCTGCGGTCGACGCGGTTGATCTGTTCCTGGATACGAGCGGGCACGATGTTCATGTCTGGGTCCTTTCCTCTGCTCCGCCCCGATGGCGTCGCATGGCAGCAAGTACACGGCGCGCGGATCACTACCGATCCCAAAATTCCCGCGGCCGGACACCGTCGCACCGCTCCCGGTGCGCGCCGCGCGCGGCGCCTAGGGTTGAGCACATGACCACAGTCGCCGATCACGTCATCTCGACCCTTCGCGCCAGCGGCGTGCAGCGCGTCTATGGATTGCCCGGGGACAGCCTGAACGGGTTGACCGACGCCATCCGGCGATCCGACGGTTTCACCTGGGAGCATGTGCGACACGAGGAAGCCGCCGGGTTCGCCGCCGCCGCCGACGCGGCGCTCACCGGACGGCTGGCGGTGTGTGCGGGAAGCTGCGGACCCGGGAACCTGCACCTGATCAACGGACTGTTCGACGCGCAGCGCAGCCGGGTCCCGGTGCTGGCGATCGCCGCGCACATCCCGCAGGCCGAGATCGGGTCGCAGTACTTCCAGGAGACCCGGCCGCAGGAACTGTTCCGCGAATGCAGCGTGTATTGCGAACTGGTCACCACCGCCGAGTCGGCGCCCCGCGTGCTGGAGATGGCCATGCGCGCCGCGATCGAGGAGAACGGCGTCGCCGTCGTGGTGGTCCCCGGTGAGATCTTCCTGTCCAAGATCGCCGACGTGCGCGTCACGCCGGTCCTGCCCAGCCATCCGGTGATCCGCCCCTCCGATGACGAACTGCGGCGGGCGGCGTCGATCCTCAACGGCGCCGGCAACATCACCATCCTCGCCGGCGCGGGCGTCCAGGGCGCGCACGACCAACTGGTGCAGCTGGCGCAGACCCTGCAGGCTCCAGTCGTACACGCCTTGCGCGGCAAGGAATTCGTCGAGTACGACAACCCGTATGACGTCGGGATGACCGGTCTGCTCGGCTTCGCCTCCGGTTACAAGGCCATCAAGGAAGCCGATGTGCTGCTCATGCTGGGCACCGACTTTCCCTACCGGCAGTTCTATCCGGAGAACGCCACCGTCATCCAGGTGGACATCCGCGGCCGCAATCTGGGCAGGCGCACCCCGATCGATCTCGGGCTGGTCGGCACCGTCACCGATACGCTGGCCGCCCTGGCGCCATTGCTCACCGCCCGGCACGACCGCACCCATCTGGACCGGTCCCTGAATCACTACCGCAAGACCCGGCGCCGGCTCGACGAGTTGGCCGTCAACGACCGGGACCGCACCCCCATCCGCCCCGAGTACGTGGCGGCCGTGGCCGATCGGCTCGCCGCCGACAACGCGGTGTTCACCGTGGACGTCGGTTCGCCGGTGGTGTGGGCGGCGCGGTACCTCACGATGAACGGCAAGCGCCGGCTGCTGGGTTCCTTCAACCACGGCACCATGGCGTGCGCGCTGCCGCTGGCTATCGGCGCCCAGACCGTCAACCGGGACCGGCAGGTGGTGGCGTTCGCCGGCGACGGCGGATTGACCATGCTCTTCGGCGAGCTGATCACGCTGGTCCAGAACCGGTTACCGGTCAAACTGGTCGTGTTCAACAACTCGTCGCTGAACTTCGTCGAACTGGAGATGAAGGCGGCGGGCATCGTCACCTTCGGCACCGACCTGGAGAACCCGAACTTCGCCACGGTGGCCCAGTCCCTCGGCTTGTTCGCGCGCCGGGTGGAGAATCCGGCGGATTTGGAGTCCGCGCTCAGCGCGGCGCTGGCCCACGACGGCCCGGCGCTGGTGGACGTGGTGACCGCGCGGCAGGAGTTGTCGATTCCGCCGGCTATCACGGTCGAACAGGCAAAGGGCTTCTCGCTGTACGCAATCCGCACCATCATGGCCGGACGCGCCGACGAACTGCTCGACTTGATGACCACCAACGTGGCGCGCCGCATCCTGGACTGAGGAATGTGACGGCGAACACTCCAATTCGCTTGAGCTGTATCGAATCTCACACCGCGAAAGTTGCTTTACACAGAATTAACAAGGACCATCGAGGTGTTCCACATATCGGGCGATCCCCAATCTGTGGACGACGATGACAACGAAAGCCCCCGTAACCCGGGGGCACTTTCAAGGAGTGAGAAGAATGTCTTTCGCGAAGTTTCGCGCCGACGTGAAGCGTGCCAACAACCGGCGGCGCCTCTACGCGCGGATCAACGCCATGCCCCACTCGACGGTTCGTGAGGAACTGATCGCGGTGGCGCAGCGGTACGAGCTCGAAGATTCGGTGCGCTGATCCGCTGATCGAAAACGATCTCGCAGACAGAGCCGGTGGCCCATACGGGCCCCGGCTCTGATTTGTGTTGGGCTACCGCCACGGGCTGTCGCCGCGGCGCCGCGGCGACAACCACCCGAACGGGTCCTCGTCCGCGGACACATACTCCAGGCTGACATGGCCCCGGTAGCCGCGGCGGTTCAGGTGGGCAAGGTGGCCGGCGAAGTCGATCGTTCCGGTGCCCGGCGCCCCGCGCCCCGGTGCGTCGGCGATCTGAACATGCCCGATGCGGTCGGCGTAGGTCTCGATCACCGCGGCGAGATCATCACCGTTGACGGTCAGGTGATAGAGATCGGCCAGCAGCCGCAGCGACGGTGATCCGACCCGGTCCAGGACCGCGACCGCGTCGGCGGCCGTCCGCAGCGGATACCTGGGCACCGCGCTCAGCGGTTCGACGAGGACGGCGGCGCCGACCGTGTCGGCCCGCGCCGCCGCATGAGCCAGGTTCTCGGTGGCCAGCTCGTCTTGTGCTTCTGCCGGCACGCCGTCGATCCGGTTGCCGTAGAGCGCATTGAATCCCTTGGTGCCCAACCGTTGCGCGATGCCGATCGCGACATCGACGTTGTCCCTGAACTCGGCCGACCGGGCCGGGTCGGACAGCAAGCCACGCTCCCCCGCCGCCATCTCACCACCGGCGAAGTTCAACGCCACCAGCGCCACCCCGGCGTCTGCGACAGCCCGGACGAACCCGTCGACCTCGGCATCACCGGGTACGGAATCGGCGAAGGGCCACCAGAATTCGACCGCCTCGAAACCCGCATCGCGCGCGGCCTGCGGCCGCTGCAGCGGCGGCAGGTGGGTGAGCAGGATCGAACAGTTGACGACGTAGTGGGCGCTCACGACTCATCCACGCCCGTAGTACGGCATGGCACGAGCCATCACCGTCAACTCGGGCACCGAAACCGCAAGCGGCATATCAACGAGGTGGGCCACCGCCCGGGCGACGTGCTCGACGTCGAACGTCGGCTCGGCGGCCAGGGTTCCGTTGGCCTGCAGCGTCTCACTGAATCCGGCGGTCATGTCGGTCGCCGCATTGCCGATGTCGAGCTGGGTGACGCAGATGTCGAGATCCCGCAGATCCAGCAGCATCGACGCCGTCAGCCCGCTGATCGCGTGTTTGGTGACGGTGTAGGCCAGGCTGTTCGGTCGCGGCCGGTGCGCCGACAGCGAGCCGTTGTTGATGATCCGCCCGCCGCGAGGGAGCTGCGCGGCCATGACGCGAGCGGCCTCGCGGGCGCAGAACACCGAGCCGTCCACGTTCGTGCGCCAGACGGTGTGCCACGCCTCGATGTCGATGTCGGTGATCGATGCGGAGGGCCCGAAGATCCCGGCGTTGTTGAACAACACGTCGACCCGGCCGAAGGCCGACACCGTGTCGGCGAACAGGGCCTGCACCGATGACGGGTCGGTGACATCGGTGGGCACCACGCGGGCATCGGGCCGGCCGTCGGCGGTCTCGGTGAGCTGCCCGGGGCGCCGACCGGCCAGCACGACACGATGCCCCGCGTCGAGCAGAACCCGCGCCGTGGCGCGGCCGATCCCGCTACCGGCGCCGGTGATGACGACAACCTTGGTCACCAGGGGATTGTCACACGAAGCCTGCCCGATATTGCGCAGCCTTTGCCCTCCGCGTTCCGAGGCAAATCCGACCCGAGGAGGGAAGAGGCGCCACATCAACGCTTTTCGCGCAATTTGCGGCAACGCAAATAGCTTCTCCGGGTGTGGTATCGACAGTCTGCTAATGTGACCCGAACATAGCCCGTCGCCCATTTGTGGTCCAGTTCCCGCCTCGGAGGTGCGAGTGAACGCGCCACTCGGCATGCCCTTGTCCGACGGTACCGACGGCCCCGATTTCTCCGAGGACGACTATCTCCGCGGCATGGAACGACTGCTGCAGGCCGTGCAGGAGCTGTCCTTGGCCCGCAGCCTGGGCGAGATTCAGCGCATCGTCCGGCACTCGGCGCGCGACGTTGTCGGCTGTGACGGCATCACGTTCGTGCTCAGGGACGACGACATGTGTTACTACGCCGACGAGGACGCGATCGCCCCGCTGTGGAAAGGTAGCCGATTCGCGATGGCGGCCTGTGTCAGCGGGTGGGTGATGCTCAACGGTACGGCGGCGGTCATTCCCGACATCTATCTCGACCCGCGGGTGCCGCACGAGGCCTACCGCCCGACGTTCGTCAAGAGCCTCGTGATGGTGCCCATCCGCAGGATGCGCCCGGTCGGGGCGATCGGCGCATACTGGGCGACCGAGCGCGACGCCACCCCGCGTGAGGTGGCACTGCTTCAAGCCCTGGCGGACTCGACATCGATCGCCATGGAGAACATCCAGTTATACGCGCAACTGGAACAGCGGGTGCGCGATCGCACCGCTGCACTGGAGAGGGCCAACGACGAGATTCGGCAACTCTCCGTCACCGACGATCTCACCGGACTCAACAACCGGCGCGGGTTCTATCTCCTGGCCGAGTCCGCGCTACGCGCCGCCCGGCGCAACAACCATCCGTGCCTGCTTGCCTATATCGACGTCGACGGACTCAAAAGGGTCAACGACGAGCTGGGCCACGATGCCGGGAACTCACTCATCAGCGATGTGGCCGAGGTGCTGCGGACCACGCTTCGCGACTCCGACATCCTCGGCCGCATCGGCGGGGACGAATTCTGCGTGCTGATCACCGAGCCCGACGGTGACCCTGCCGGTCTCAAAGACCGGCTGTCCGAGGCGTTTCGGATCTTCAACGAGTCGAAGGCTCGCCCGTACGCGATGTCGGCCAGTGTGGGTCTGGCAGGTACCGACGCGGGCGGTTACTCGCTGGATGCGTTGCTGGTCCGTGCCGACGAGCTGATGTACGTGGAGAAACGGACCACCCCCGACACGAGGATGACGGACTGACCGACCGGCGTCCGGGTTTTCCCCGGGCGCCCCGGTGAAGCCGGTCGGTTCACCCACCCGGCCGGCGTATCAGCATCTCGGGCCCGGCCGCGTCGACCGTCGCACTCCCGCGCGCCGGCAGCAAGGCGGTGATGTCCGCGCCGACCAACGGCGCCAATTCGGCACTCATCGTGGCCGTGAGATGCGAACCGTCGCGATACACCAGCGTGTCCCCGATGATCGCCGGGCACATCCTGTCGTTGCACAGGTAGTCGGAGTAGTCCAGGTAGGTGATCGATCGGCCCGCCGCCAGCGCACGCTCGGTCTCGCGGATGTTCTGATCGAGCGCGACGGCACGCGGCAGCGCACAGCGAAGCGCGTCGTCGACGAAGCGCCCCAGGCAGATTGACGGTGTGACACCGATCGACGGTGTGTCGGCGAAGATTCCGACGCGGGCCGCCTTGGGTAGTTGATCGAGAAGCGTGGCGAAGGCGCTCCCCCAGTCCCTGGCCGGGTCATCGGCGCGGCTCAGGTAGTTGCGCGGGTAGCCGGCGAGCAGGATCAGGTCGGGCTTCGAGTCGACGAGTCTGCCGAGCACCGCGCTGCGCCAGGCCGCGCATGCCGCGTAGTGCGCGATGGGGATGGGGACCGCCGGGCACGCACTCTTGGTATGGCTGTCGAGCCGAATCACCCCACGCTCGGCGAGCGCCGACAGGGCCGGATACCACTGCGTGGCATGGGAATCGCCGAACAGCGCCACCAGGGGTGCTGCCGGGTTGGTTCCGGTCAGGCAGCCCGCGGCGTCGGTGGACCACTGCGAGCGGTGGCAGCCGTTGGTGTAGACGACGGGCTGGTCACCCTCGGCGGTGCCGAGGGCCGGGTTGAGGTTGTCCGGGACATACGGCGTGCCAGCGGGTTTGACGGTCAGCGACGTATGGGCGACCGGTTTGGCCGCACTCAGGGGTGGGTGCAGCGTCACCCCGGCCGTCGTCCCGGCCGCGACGATGGCGGCCATCGCTGCCGCGGCCACCGCGAAGGTCCGGCGCGGACGTCCGTCGGTCAGCCATGCGGCGCGCTGACCCGGTTGTTCCACGAAGCGGTAGAGCACCCAGGCCAGCGGAATGCATGCGGTCGCCGCGGCCACGCGCAGCCAGAGCGGCAGGGCCTGCATGTAACCGGTCGCGGCGACGGGCAGCATCAGGACCGGCCAGTGCACCAGATACAGCGAGTAGGAGATGTCACCGAGCCAGGTGAGCGGACGAACACTCAACACGGCGGCGGGACCGCGCGCGACCGGCCCGGCCGCGATCAGCAGCGCCGCCCCGGCGACCGGGACGGCCACCGCGTATCCGGGATACTCCGTGGCGGTGGAGAAGAGCACCCCACTGGCGACGATGGCGCCCAAACCCAGCCAACCCGCCAGCGGGGCAATCGAAGTCGGCAGGATCCGGCCGCGCCGAAGCACACCGAACGCCACCAGGGCACCGAGTCCGAACTCCCACATCCGCGCCGGCAGCATGAAGAACGCGTTCGCCTGGCTGAATCCGGTCAGCCAAACGCACAGCACGAACGAGACTGCGGTCAGCACGGCGAGCGTCAACCCGAACCGCCACCGCAGCGCGAACCGCCCGAACACCAACGCCAGCAGGACGGGCCACACCAGGTAGAACTGTTCCTCCACACCGAGCGACCAGTAATGCAGGAACAGCGACGGCGTCTTCTCCGCGAGGTAGTCGGTCGCGTTGTAGGCAAACAAGAGGTTGGGAACGTAGAGCGCGGCCGCGACCGCATCCTTGACGACGTAGCGGAACTGCACGGGTGACACCAAGACCGTCGCCGCGACCAACGTGGCCGCGATGACGAGGAACGCCGCCGGCAGCAGGCGTCGTGCCCGACGGGCGTAGAAGGCGCCGTACCCGATACGGCCGCCGCGCTGCAGGCTTTCCAGCAAGTGGGTGCTGATGAGAAAACCCGATATCACGAAGAACACGTCGACGCCGACGTAGCCACCACCGAACCCCGGAATCTCGGCATGGAACAGGAGGACCAGAGCCACGGCGATGGCGCGCATGCCCTGTATGTCGAGGCGCTTGGATCGTCCGCCCAGCTGGGACGAGAGCGCTGGCACGGTCACGCGCGTGATTGCTTTCGCAAAGGTGAGAGGGCCACGGGCGAAGAATAGGCGACCACCTGGTCAACCGCCGAATGGGCAGTGACCTGACGGTATCTGGGCGCGTGTCAAGCCTCCGCATGCCTCCAGCAAATATTCCCAGGTTGGCAGATTCAGTGAATTCTCGTGCGTCTGCGCTGTCTTGTCTCGCGGCCGGTTGAGGTGCACTCTTGCGGATGAAATCGCCGCCGAGTTGCAATGGTGGCAACCTTTCTCACCCACTCGGAAGACCACCACTCTCGGCCGCGGTGTGACGAACGGCCGGTCGAAGCCGGTCGACGGCAGCTACCAAGGGCCAGTTTGCCGCCATGGTCGTCAGCGGCACGGCATCTAACCTGGCCCAAACGACGACGCACCGAGCCGCTGGAGAGCCACCACCATGTCCGGACCACCCAGACACAGACGACTGCGGCGCATTCTCCGGTGGGTGGTACCGGCGACCGCGTTGGCCGCCGTGCTCGTTCTGGTCACGTGGGCGCTGGTCCTGGCGTTCGTCGGGCAGGAATACCGGATCCCGTCGGTGGCGATGGCCCCGACGGTCAAGCCCGACGACCGCGTCGTCGTCAACAAGCTCGCCTTCCGCAGCCATCCACCCCGGCCGGGTGACATCGTGGTGTTGCGCGCCCCGGCGCACTGGGACGTCGGCTATCCGTCGCCCCGGTCCGCCAATCCGGTGCTGCGCTGGACGCAGGACGCGTTGGCGGTGTTCGGCTTCGGCGCACCGGATGACCATGCGATCGTCACGCGGGTCATCGCGGTGGGCGGGCAGACCGTCGAATGCCGGATGGAAACCGGTGTCACGGTGGACGGCGCCCCGATCGCCCAGCCCTACCTGGACAAGACGGCACTGGAAGTGGATCCCGCGCTACTGCCCTGTCTGGGCAGCGCTTTCGGCCCGGTCACGGTGCCGGCGGGCAGGCTGTGGGTGATGGGCGACAACCGCACGCATTCCGCCGATTCGCGTGTCTACTGCGCCCAGGTTCAGGCTCATGTCGAGCGTGGCGTGCTGTGCACCGGTGACCCGGCGGCCGGGACCGTAGCGGTCGACGACGTCATCGGCCTGGCCTGGTCGGTGCAGCCCGGGGGCAGCCAAACCCGTTGAGCGGTAACCATCTCGACAAGCCGGTGCCCCCGGCCGAGGGGGCGGGGGCACCGGGTCGACATGCCGGATCAGACGCTAGTACCAGACTTTGCGTCCGCCGACGGGGCGCCCGACCTGGCCGAGCACCAACAGCACCAGGCCGACGACCAGGACGATCCAGCCGATGGTGGCGATGATGGCGGGGACCGGCAACAAATAGCCGATCGCGATGAGGATGATGCCGAGGACGATCACCGTGGACTCCTTGGTTATTGACGACAGCGACAACACCCGTATACCCGGCCGCGACGTCTTCTAATCACGGCAGATGAGAGCGGCAGCAACGTTCGGTGCGCCGGATCATCCCCCGAGCTCGGACACCGCGGTCTGCAGCGCGGCCGCCTGGTCGGCCAGCTCGGCATCGGATGGCTCCGCGTCACCCATCCGGGCCCGCAGATCCGCGCGCGAGATCACCTCCAGCCCAGCAGCGGACGGGCCGGACACGATCTCGGCCCGACCCTCGACCAACACCAGTGTCGCGTCATCGTCGGCCGCCAACAGTCGACGGAGGTCTTCTTTCGTGATCGCCATGGCACGGGTGTACCCATGCGTGCTGAGCTCACACCGTCGACGGTGCACCGATCACCGACAACAGTTGCAGCTTCTCGTAGCTCTCGCTGCCCGGCGCGGCGGTGTAGACCAGCAGCGAATGTGACTCCTCGGGGTCGAGAAGGACCTGGCAGTTCAGCTCGAGTCGGCCCACCTCGGGATGCCGGTAGCGCTTGATCTCACGCGGCTTGATACCGATCTCGTGTGCGTCCCACAGCATCCGGAACTCGTCGCTCTCTGCGCTGAGAAGTTCGGCGAGCCCGGCGGCCTTCGACCCGGGGCCGCGCCGGGCGAGCACGGCCCGGAGCCCCGAAACGTACATGCGCGAGTAGAACTCGTGATCCTCGGGTGGATAGATGTCGCGTGCGCCGGGGTCGGCGAACCACCGGTAGCCGATGCTGCGGGACGGGCCGGTGTACCGGCACAGATCGCCGACGAGCGCGACGCCCAGCGGGGTTTGCCGCAACGTCTCCCCCAATTCGGTGACGATCTCGGCGGGGGTGTCGGTGAGCCGGTCGAAGATCCGCAGCATGCCCGGGCTGATGTGGTCGGTACCGGCGCCGCGGTCGGGTGGCTGGTGACCGGCCAGCCGGAAGAGGTGGTCGCGCTCGTCCCGGGACAGGTGAAGCCCTTGCGCGATCGAGGCGATCATCTGCGCCGACGGCTGCGGGCCGCGTTGCCGTTCCAGGCGTGCGTAGTAGTCGGCCGACATGTGGCACAGCGCGGCGACTTCCTCGCGGCGCAACCCACTGGTGCGACGGCGCCGCCCGCGGGGCAGCCCGACATCCTCCGGCTGCATCGCCGCGCGCCTGCGCGTGAGGAACTCCGCCAATCCCGCCCGATCGATCACCTGTCCAGTGTGTCCCCGTTCGGCATCGCGTAGCCACGGATCGTCAGTCCGTGGCTATCCGGCGCGTCGGCAACCAGTGTGATCGGTAGGCGGTAACACCACGACAGGAGACACCCGATGCCCCGCGCCCAGTACGACATTCCCATGCCCGACCTCTCCGGCAAGCGAGCGGTGGTGACCGGCGCGAGCGACGGTATCGGACTGGGCATCGCCACGAGGCTGGCCGGGGCAGGCGCCGAGGTGATCATGCCGGTCCGCAACCCGGACAAGGGCCGGATCGCCGTGGCCGGTATTCGCAAGCGGTATCCGCACGCCAAGGTGACGTTGGAGGACCTCGACCTGTCCGCCCTGGCGTCGGTGACTGCGCTCGCCGACAAGCTGCGCGCCGAGGGAGCCCCGATACATCTGCTCGTCAACAACGCCGGGGTGATGACCCCGCCGGATCTCCAGCGCACCGCCGACGGGTTCGAGCTGCAGTTCGGGACGAATCACCTTGGGCACTTCGCGTTGACCGGGCGCCTGCTGCCGCTGCTGAAAGCCGGGCGGGCGCGGGTCACCTCCCAGACCAGCGTGGCCGCCAAGCGCGGTGCGATCAACTGGGACGACCTCAACTGGGAACGCAGCTACGACGGCATGGCCGCGTACCGGCAGTCGAAGATCGCGTGCGGGCTGTTCGGCCTGGAACTCAGCCGCCGCAGTCAAGCGGCCGGTTGGGGAATCAGCAGCAACATCTCACATCCCGGCGTGGCGCCGACCAGCTTGCTCGCGGCGCGTCCCGAGGTCGGGCGGGCCCGGGACACGTTGGGGGTCCGGGTGATTCGGCGACTGTCGGCGCTGGGGCTGATGGTGGGAACCGTGGACAGCGCCCAGCTGCCTGCGCTGCTGGCCGCCACCGCGGGCCGCGACGGCGGGTTCTACGGGCCGCAGTGGCCGGGCAACGCCGGCGGTCCGCCTGGCGAGCACGCACTGTGGAAGCCGTTGTGCGACACCGCCAGCGCCGCACGGTTGTGGGCGGTGTCGGAGGAACTGACGGGTGTGGTGGTCAGCTGAGCGAGATCAACTCGTCGTGCGCGTCGAACGGCAGCGGTTCATTGGTGGTCGCGGTGACGACCATGTTGGTGAGTGTGATGGAGCCGCCGTGGTTGTCGAGAAAGGCCGTGTCGGCGGCGTCGCGTCCGGTCGCGATGCGGACCAATGTCTGGCGCGGCGCCAGGTAGGTGGCGTCGACGACGTACCACTGCCCGTTCACGAAGGCTTCGGCGACGGCATGGAAGTCCATGGGTACGCAGCCCGGCGCGTACACCGCGACGACACGGGCCGGGACGTTGACGGCCCGAAGCAGCGCGACGACCAGGTGAGCGTAGTCGCGGCATACGCCCGCCCCGGCCAGCAGCGTGTCCTCGGCGCCGTCGATGGGGTCGCTGCTGCCCGGGACGTAGCGCAACCGCGACCCGACCCACGACGAAATCGTCTCCAATAACGTTGCGGTGTCGGAGTATCGACCGAACTCGTACCCGGCGAAACCGAAGAATTTGTCCGACTCGGCGTAGCGGCTCGGCCGAAGGTACTGCGACAGGTCGTAGTCGGTGACCGGAGCGGGCTGGCTGCGGCCGGTGATGGTCGCCGCGTAGTCGACGCTGAGGCTGCCGACCCCGACGTCGAGTTTGTGGATCCGGTTGCCGTGCACTCCGGTGATCTCGGTCGCGAAGACCGTTTGCCCGTTCAGGACGAACGTCAGCGACTCCGCTACCTCGGCGCCCGGGTGTGGGGCCACGGCGATCTGGAACTCCAGAGCGGCCGGCTCGGTGATGTCCACGTCGAGGTGGGTGCCCACCTCGCGGATGAGGATGCTGATGGTTTCCGCCGATCCATGGTCGAGGCGGCGTGCCGACGGTGCCACGCCGAGGTGCGGGATTGCGGCTCAACCATAAAGGTTTGGACGGGCGCGTGCGGAACGGGTGAGCACTCCTGCCCCATCGTTACCAAGCCGTGGATACGCCTCCGTGCCGCAGCCCGAGGGGACTACCCTGACGTCAATTTCCCGCCGGCGTGATCGCGTGGTCCGGCCCTGGCGAAGGGAACCTCGATGAAGTGCTCACGGTATATCGGCCGCGTCGGGGCACTGGCCGTGTTCCTCGGCGTCGGCGCCGCAGTCACGATGCCGGACTGGGTGGCATCGGCCGAACCGCCGGCCACGAGCTCCACCCCTGCCGATTCCACGCCGGCCGCAGATGCGGTGGCCACCGGCGCGGCGGATCCCGGCGGGGGGACGGCGGATCCCACCGGCGCCGCGGCGCCCACCGCCGTGTTGCCCGCCGCCGCATTGCACGCGGCCGCGACGCACAAACACCGCACCGCCGTAGCGGATACCACCCCGAAGATGCAGGTCTCGGCCGACACCGCCACCACCTCGTCGACGCATCCGCCCAAGAAGACCAAGAAGCCGCCGGCCGATCCCAGCCCCACCGACGCCAAGCCCGCGCCGGCAACGGCGCCCGCCCGTCCGACACCGGCGGCGGCCACGTCGGCAACGGTGACGCCGACGGCCGAGCCTGCGGTGGCACCGTCGCATCCACCGACGCTGTTCGGCGAGGTGGTCACAGCGGCCAAACAACTCATCAAGGTGGCCCTGGGGCCCCTGGTGTCGACGCTGCCTTCGCAGGTACCCCCGCAGTCACCCGTGGTGTGGACGGTGCTGGCGTGGGTGCGAAAGGAGGTCGAACAGAATCTCTTCCCACACCAGGCGACGGCTGCCTGGTCGGTGACCAGTCCCAACCTGTTGGTGAATCCGAGTGCGGAAGTCGGTGATCCATCGCCGTCCGGCACGAGTTCGGTGACCATCCCCGGCTGGTCGGTGACCGGCACCCCGACCGTCATCGAGTACGGCGCCCAACGCCGCACCGCATGGCCCCTGTCGACACCGGGTCCGGTGTGGGGCAGCTATCCCAGCGTCCGGCCCTCACCCACCGACACGCAGTTCTTCGGCGGTGGGAACGTCGGCACATCGACCCTGTCGCAGACCGTGGACCTCGGCGCGGCAGCGTCGAGCATCGACGCCGGTACGGTGCCGTTCAAACTCAGCGGGTGGCTGGGCGGCGCATCGACCGACCCGTCCGCGGCGTCGATCACCGTGCAATTCCTGGCCGGTGACGGAACCTCCTTGGGAGTCGGCAAGATCGGGCCCGTCACCGCGCTCGATCGCTGGTGGCAGTGCGGGCTGCTCCAGCGGGACAAGTCGGGCGTCATCCCCGCCGGCACGCGCTCGGCGCAGGTGGTCGTCACGCTCAAGGATTCCAACCCCGCCGCCCTGGGCTACAACAACGCCTACGCCGACGACGTGTCCTTCACCGTCGGCGCCGCGCTGCCCGCGCCGCCGCCGCCCGCTCCCCCGGCGTCCACTGTCGGCGCGCTCGACCACGTGTTCATGGTGTACATGGAGAACAAGGGCTACGCCGATGTCGTCGGCAGCCCCAACGCCCCGTACATCAACAGCCTCGTCGAGACCTACGGCGTCGCGACGGCCTACTACGCACTGACCCACCCCAGCGACCCCAACTACTACCCGCTCCTGGGCGGATCGGACTTCGGCTTCAACTACAACTGCCCGACCGATTGTTTCGACCAGCACAATCTCGCCGACAACATCGAGGCCGCCCAGAAGACGTGGGCCGGATACGCACAGGGCATGTCACCGGCGGGACCGTACGTCGAGACCGCCGACTACGCACCCGAGGAACTGCCCTTCCTCGCCTATCGCGACATCTACGACGACCCCACCCGGGCCACGGCACACCTGTTCCCGTTGACCCGGCTGGCCACCGACCTGAGCTCGCCGACCACCACCCCGAACTTCGTCTGGTTCGCCGCCAACGAAGCCAACAACATGGAGGGCCCGGTCGATTCGGTGGGCGGCGTGTTGAGCTACGTCGTCAGCCTGCTGACCAATCGGCAGTACAACATCAAGGCAGGTGACACGTTCGTCCAGGACACCGTCTCGACGATCATGAATTCGACTGTCTGGCAAGATGTCACGCAGAAAAGCGGGATCTTCCTGACCTTCGACGAGGACAGCAACAACCTCTCGGTCGGTTTCGCCAACGAAGGCAACCACGTCGTGACGATCGTCATCCCGTCACCGGGTGCGGCGGCGGCCGGGATGCGGACCGGCAACTTCACGGTGGGCGGGTACGCCAACCACTACAGCCTGCTGCGCACCATCGAGGACTCACTCGGCCTGCCCACGCTCACCGCCAACGACGCGTACGCCCAACCGATGAACGGGTTCTGGAAGGCGCCGGTGGTCGTGTAGGCGACTGGTCAATCGGGGTAGCCGAGGGCGGCGCGGACCTGCCGGATGTGGTCGAGGCTGGGGCTTTCGGGTGTTCCCGGGACAGTGATGTACGTACCGCCGTCGGCGTGAGCGACTGCGATCTGCTCATCGAGGACAGCACTGTCCAGCGGTGTGCCGGCGCGCACGTAAGTCAGCCACCCGACGACGGCCTGTGGGGGCCTATGCCCTTGTGCGCGTTGAGTTGCCCGGGTTGCCACGGCTAGGTGGTCTGGCTCCCATGCGATGACGCAAGCGCTCAGGTAACGGGTAAGTGCGGCTTCGTCGGTGCCGTCAGAGACCTCAAGTAGTAGATGATTGAAAGGTTCTGGGTAGCCGACGAATCCAGCGCGCACCGTGTAATCGAAGAACTGCGGCTCGGTCGAACCCGGCTCGGCGAAGCCTTCTCGCGTGAACTTGATGTGCTGGCCTGGGCTGGTCATCGGCCCGTCGTTGACGCGCTCAGTGATCGCGGCGATTGCAGTTGTCAACGCTTGAATGTCGTCGATGTCAATGGGTACCAGGTCGCGGTAAGCGGATCCGGCTCCCTGCGGTTGCCACACACCCCAGGGGTGATAGACGTCTGGCTCGGCAGGCATCAGTTCGACTGAACGCTGCACGCGCTCAACGCATGACGGAAGGTCGTCGCTGCGGTTACCCCATCCCCCGATGAGTCTCAACGTCACGGTCACTCCCTCACGCTGCCGGTACCACGACGACGTGGATCCGGCTACCGTAGCCCGCGTCATCGATCATGTTTTCTACCACTTCAGCCAATCTCGGCTCAGCAACCCGCCATTCAACCGGGATCCCGGTCTGTTGCGACACCTGGAACTGGCGAGTGAGCTCGTTCGAAATAACCTCAGCCGCCTGCATGTTCGGCTTGAACTTGCCGTCGGATCCGATCATCCAGTCGTACCCTTTGCCTTTCGCTTCGACCAGCAGACCATTGGGACCGGCGTCAGGCTCGAATCCATCAAATGCAAGCGGAGGGCCACCGTCGCGAGGCACTTCGTATTCCATCCCGGACGGATAGCCTGTGGCCTGCTGCTCGAAGTCACGCCACTCACCACCGCGCCGCGATTTTGTCGTCCACTCACCGGGACCTTTCACCAGTTCGTGGGGAATCGTGGCGCTCTTGGCGATCAATGGCGGCGGAACGATAGGGTTACCAACGGAAGCGACGGCGGTCTTGATCCTCGCTTCGTAATCGGTGCCGGCTGTCTTCGCCTTATCCTTGAGTTCTTCGAACTTCACGCGGGCCGCGATGTAGCCGGCGAGTGAACCGATCCGCTGGGCGTTCTCCACGTCCTTGCGGGCATCAGCGAACTCGGCTGGAGTAGGCGTGTCGGTTCGCGCGTAGTCGTATGCCGCCGCGGCGGATTCGGCGGCCTTCGAGAGCCGGTCGCCCCATTCGGACGCGGATCGCATCCATCGTCCATGATCGCGTACGTTGCTGGCGGCATTGCTGGAGCTGTCGGGCCAGTGTTCGTCGATCGAGTCGGCGACGTGCGTGGTGCGATCACCGATATAGGTGACGTTGTCTGCGCCTTTACGCCAATGAGTCGAGAAATCGCGGACGCGACCGGACCCTTGACCGGAATGGATTGCACCGGCGAATGCCTCTGGTTCCATCGACTGGTCCAATACGGCTGGAATGTTGGCACGCGGCGGCTGCGGAGGTTGCGGCGGCAGCGCAGGCATAGCGGCCGCTGCCGCGGAGGCGGGGCGGCTCTGGTGGTCCACCTCGACTCGGCTGATCTGGAGAGCGCCATGGTCATCAGCTACCTCGAACATCACGCCCGCAGCAGTCACGATCGCCCCGCCATGCTCGCGGACGAGTTTGGCGTAAGCAAGTTTGTCGCAGAGATTCTCGTCGTGGCCCGTGAGAGCGAACGCCATGCTGGTCGACACCGGGTCGCCGGCCGGCGCTGGACAGCTCTCCTTCTGCGGAGCGTCTCCCAACGCCGCGAGATCACGACCGTCCCCCTGAAGCGAGTCAGCATCGACCCGCAGATAGCCCGCCAACCGTTCGTCCCCCCGCAATGACCGGTACCCCACCGACCCCCGGCTCGGGACGCTACCGCAGACGCGAAGGGCTCGCCGATCCTGATCCTGTCCGGCTCCTCACGGGCTTTCCGGGGCCGACATTCGCGAAGGCGTTCACACAAAAACCCGCCCTGACCGAGGCCAGAGCGGGTTTTCCACGAGTGGAGCTAAGGGGATTCGAACCCCTGACCCCCACACTGCCAGTGTGGTGCGCTACCAACTGCGCCATAGCCCCGTAACTTGTGCTCACCGAAAGTACACCACTCGTACCCCTGGTTCAAAACCGCTGGTCACGGGAGCTCACCGCCCGCCTCCGGCCCCAACGGACGGGCCGGCGTGTGCTCTTGCGCGGCCATCCCGCGGGTCTCGGGCGCGAAAACCCACGCAAGCGCGGCGACCAGCAGAATGACGCCGCTGATCACGAACGCCGACCCGAACGACACGTACTGGGCGATCTGCCCGACCGCCAACGATCCGATGATGGAGCCGACGTCGGACATCATCTGGTAGGCCGCCACCGCGGTGCCGGCCCGCGCCTTGCTGCCGACGATGTCGGCCACCGCGGCCTGCTGCGGTGAGGTGAACACCCCGGCGGCCGCCCCGGCGACGAACGCGGCCGCCATGAACAACGTCAGCGACGACGTCAGCCCGACCAGCAGGGTGGCCACCCCGGACACCGCGAGCCCCGTGATCAACGGCACCCGACGGCCCACCCGGTCGGACAGGTGACCGCTGGGGATCACCGCCGCGACGTTGCCGACCGCGAACACCGCCAGCGCCAGCCCCGCCATCCGCGGCCCCCGGTCGAGCACCTCGGTGACGAACAGCGGGACCAACGCGACCCGTAACCCGAACACCGACCAGCCGGTGGCGAAGTTGGAGAACATCGCCGCCAGGTAGGCCCGGTTGCGCACTACCGTCCGCACCGTCACCGTCGGCCCGTCCCGTTCGGCCGGCGCCGCGAGCGGGGAATGCCGCAGGCTGACCCAGACCACCGCGGCGGCCACCAGCAGCGCCACTCCGTAGATGGCGAACGGCGCGGACAGTCCCAGCCCGGCGGTCAGCGCACCCAGCACCGGCCCGCCGACCGATCCGACCAGGAACGCGCTGGAGAACATGCCGGCCACCCGGCCGCGGGCGTTCTCCGGCGAGATGCGGATCATCAGCCCGAGCGAGGACACCGTGAACATCGCCGACCCGAACCCGCCGAGCGACCGGAACACCAGCAGTTGCCAATACGTCTGCGCGAACGCACACGCCCCGGTGGACACCGCGACGATCAGTAGGCCGGTGAGGTAGACCCGCCGCTCCCCCAGCTTCTGCACGAAGATGCCCGACGCCGGCGCCGCGCACAGCCGCATCAACGCGAAGGCGGTGATGACGAACGTCGCGGCGCTGATGCTGACGCCGAAGTTGCGGGCGTACTGCGGAAGCACCGGCGCGACGACGCCATACCCCAGGGCGATCACCGCATTGGCGGTGATCAGGACCCAGACTTCAGCGGGCAGCTTGGACTTCTGGGGCGCCGTACAGTGCTCGATTTGCTCCTCGCGTCCGCAGTCGCCCTCCGTAACAGAACTCACCCGATGACTGTATTCACCAGCTCCTTGGCGGCCTGCTGCACCTCGGCGAGATGCTCGGCGCCCTTGAACGACTCCGCGTAGATCTTGTAGACGTCCTCGGTGCCCGACGGCCGCGCCGCGAACCAGGCGTTCTCGGTGGTGACCTTCAGTCCGCCGAGGGCCGCGCCGTTACCTGGTGCGGTGGTCAGCTTCGCGGTGATCGGCTCACCGGCCAGTTCGGTCGCGGTGACCTGCTCGGCCGACAGCTTGGCCAGCCGCGCCTTCTGCTCACGGTCGGCGGGTGCGTCGATGCGGGCATAGGTCGGTGCGCCGTATTTGCCGGCCAGTTCCGCGTAGCGCTGCGACGGGGTGGACCCGGTGACCGCCAGGATCTCCGAGGCCAGCAGCGCCAGGATGATGCCGTCCTTGTCGGTGGTCCAGGTGCTGCCGTCGGTGCGCAGGAACGATGCCCCGGCGCTTTCCTCACCCCCGAATCCGATTGAGCCGCTGATCAATCCGTCGACGAACCATTTGAACCCGACCGGCACCTCGACCAATTTGCGGCCCAGGCCCGCGACCACCCGGTCGATGATCGACGAACTCACCGCCGTCTTGCCGACCGCCGTGTCTGGGGCCCAGCCCGACCGGTGGGTGTACAGGTAGTCGATGGCCACCGCGAGAAAGTGGTTCGGGTTGAGTAGCCCACCGTCGGGGGTGACGATGCCGTGCCGGTCGGAGTCGGCGTCGTTGCCGGTGGCGATCTGATACTTGTCCCGGTTGGCGATGAGTGAGGCCATCGCGTTTGGCGAGCTGCAGTCCATCCGGATCTTGCCGTCGGTGTCCAGCGTCATGAACCGCCAGGTGGCATCGACCAGCGGATTGACCACCGTCAAGTCCAGCTGGTGCCGTTCGGCGATGGCACCCCAATAGTCCACGCTGGCCCCACCCAGTGGGTCCGCGCCGATCCGGATGCCCTGCGCACGGATGGCATGCAGGTCGACCACATTGGGCAGGTCCTCGACATAGGCGTTCAGGTAGTCGTGACGCTGCGCGCTCTGCAGCGCCCGGGCCAGCGGCACCCGCTTCACGTCCTTGAGGCCGTCACGCAGAATCTCGTTGGCGCGCTTGGCGATCCACCCGGTGGCGTCGGTGTCGGCGGGTCCGCCGTTGGGCGGGTTGTATTTGAAGCCGCCGTCGCGGGGCGGGTTGTGTGACGGGGTGACGACGATCCCGTCGGCGAGGTCGCCCTCCCGGCCCCGGTTGAAGGTCAGGATGGCGTGGCTGATGGCCGGGGTCGGGGTGTAGCGGTCGGCGGTGTCGATCATCGCCACCACGTCGTTCGCGGCCAGCACCTCCAGCGCCGAGGCCCACGCCGGCTCACTCAAGGCGTGGGTGTCGCGGCCGATGAACAGCGGGCCGGTGGTGCCCTGGCCGGCACGATATTCGACGATGGCCTGGGTGGTGGCCACGATGTGCGCCTCGTTGAATGCCCCGTCCAGGCTGGAGCCGCGGTGCCCGGACGTCCCGAACACCACCTGCTGGGCGATGTCCTCGGGGTCGGGCACGACGGTGTAATACGCCGTCACCACGTGTGCGATATCGATCAGGTCGGATGGGTCTGCCGGCGTACCGGCACGTGGATTGGCAGCCATGCCCACGATTCTTGCGTACTTGCCGCAAGCCTGCCGCAAGTGCGTCACAAGTACGGCGCGACAACGTATCCGACATGAACAGTTCCGCACGATCAGCCCAACAGACCACCGTCCCCGACCTGTCCGGTATCACGATGGCGCACCGCGCGATGATCGCCGACGTCGGGCGGCTGGCCGCGCTGCTGGATGCCGTCGCCCAAGGCACTTACACCTGCTCCCACCCCAAGGACGTCGACCGCTACATCCGGTTGCTGTGCGATTCCATCCACCATCACCACACCGTGGAGGACGAGGTGCTCTGGCCGATCGTGACGGCGTCGGCGGGCAGCTTCGTCGACCTGTCCGAGCTTGTCGACGACCATGCCGCACTGGACCCCCAGCTCGATCGCATCCGGGCGCTGTCCACCGCGTTCCGCACGGCACCGGGCCAGCCCACCGCGGCTCCCCTGGCGGCCGCCCTGGCCGACCTGCACCAGTTGGTGTGTGAGCACATCTCCGATGAGGAGCGAACGGTGTTCGCGGTGATCCGCGACCACGTGTCGGTGGCCGACTGGGCGGTGGTCGAAAAGGCCGCGAAGCGCGCCGGCAAGATGTCGTTCGACGGTCCGCGCGTCATGAACGTGGCGACCGCGGAGGAGTTCGCCGCGGCCGCGGCCGCGGCCAACCCGCTGCTGATCGCCTTCATCAAGCTGATGATGCGCCGGCACAACCGTTTCGAACGCCGGGTTTTCGGCTAGAGCAGGGCGGCCGCCTCGGCGGCCAGCCGACGCGTCAGCTCCGCGGCGGCGGCCCGATAACGGGCCGCGGCTGCGGTGTCACCGTCGGCTTCGGCCAACACCGCCAGCGCCTCGTCGACCGGACCGGTCAGCAGGGTGCCGTTGTCCAGGCCGGCCATCCGCCCGCGGTAGGGCATCAGCTCCCCGGCCACCTCGCGGGCCACGGCCAGGTCACCCATCCGCACCGCGGCATGCACTCGCAGGGTTGCCATCGCCACCCAGTAATAGGACCGTTCGAGCGGAACGCGCTGTGACCAGACCTCCCGCGCCTCTGCGGTTCTACCCACCGACATCAAGGCCAGCGCCGCCCCGTCGGCCATCGTCACCGACACCGTGCGGTGCAGCACCAATAGTTCGTCGGCCATCGGCCCGAGATCGCCCCGGGTCAGCGCGGCGCTGACCCGGCCCACCAGACCGACCAGCACACCGTTGGCCACCCCGTGTTCGGCCAGCTTGGCACCGGCGGCCAGATACCGGGCCTCGCCCTCGTCCGGGCGTCCGGCCAGCACCGTCAGCTGCGCGGAGTAGGCGTCCAGCACGCCCAGCAGGTAGGCCAGCTGGCCGGTGGCTGCCCGGGCCACCGCCTGGTCGACGTGGTGCAGTGCGGTGGCCAGATCGGATCGACCGGACGCCGCCAAGAACAGCAGCCAGTGCCCCACGGCCTGATAGTCGACGGCACCGCAGTCCTGTGCGGTGCGCAGGAATTCGGCGAACACGGCGTCGCGTTGGTCGGCCAGATCCGGCCCCAGACAGGCAAAAGCCCGCACGTTCAGGGCTGCGCACAGCAACCGGGCATGCGTATTCGGGTCCTGCGCGTACAGCGCGCGGGCCAGTTCGAGGGCCTCGGCGCTGGCCGCCATCGCCGTCGCGTGCTCGGCGCCCTCCACCTCTTTGAACAACGTGATCAGTAGCCGCGCCCGCAGGTGCGGCGGGTGGTCGAGGGTCAGCAACCGACGCAGCGGATCGACGATCACCGGATCGATGTGGTCACCGGTGCGCAACCGCCACACCAGCGGGCTGTCCAGCGCGGTCATCGTCTGCACCAGCAGGTCATCGTCGGCGGCGGCAAGGGTGACGGTCCTGTTCAACTCCTCGCGCGCCGAGATGGCGTCACCGGCCCGCGCCAGCGCGGAGATCAGACCGCAGCGCGCCGGGACGGCCCGCTGCGGTTCCGCGGCGGCCAGTTCGAGCATCCGCACCGCGGCCCGCCATTGCCGCGCGGCCTCGCCCGGCGCACCCATGGCGTCGGCCTCACGAGCGGCGGCGGTCGCGAATCGGGCTGCCTCACCGGCGGTCTCGGTGGTGGCGGCGGCCACCGCATGGTAGGCCAGCGTGGCGGCGTCGGCGCCACGCCCGCGCAGCACGGCCAGCGCGGCGGCGTGCAGTCGGGTGCGCCGCAGCAGCGAGGTGTCGTCGTACAGCGTGTCACGGATCAGACTGTGCGCGAACCTGATCCGGCCCGGCGCCGGCTCGTCGAGCAGGCCGGCCAACACCGCGGGTTCCAGCGCGTCCAGCATTTCGTCCCCGCTGTGCGCCAGCTCCTCCAGCAGATCCAGCTCCACCTCGCGGCCCAGCACCGCGGCCTGGCGCAGCGCGGTGGCGGTCTGTCCGGGTAGCCGGGCCAGCCGGCGACGCACCACATCACGCACGCCGGCCGGGACACCGGCATACCCGGCGGCGGGACCCTCGGCAGCCATCAGCCGCGCCATCTCGCGCACGAACAGCGGATTGCCATCCGTCCTGTCCCGCAACAGTTTCAGGGTTTCTGCCGTCACCGTGGGCAGGCCGCAGTCGGCGGCCAGTTCGACGAGCGCCGCGTCGTCCAGTCCGCCGAGATGCACATGTGCGGCCGTGACATTGGCGAGTGCCGCGCGCGCCATCTCGAGTTCGGCACCGGATTCCGATGGACGGTAGGTGCCCACGGCGAGCACCGGTTGGGCCCCGAGCCGGTCGGACACCAGGCGCAGCAGTTCCAGCGTCAGGCCGTCGGTACGGTGCAGATCGTCGAGCACGACGGCCAGCGGCTGGGCGGACGCGGCCCGGCCCAGCACATCGGCCAGGGTGTGCGCCAGCCAGAAGGCGCCACCCTCCGGTGCGGGTGCGCCCGCGTCGTGCAGCAGCGGTGCCAGCGCCGCCGCCGCCGTGGGGTCCAACCCGGGGCGGAACGTGCCGAGCACCTCCGTCCAGGCCCAGCCCGCCGGCGCACCGTCGACCTCGGGGCACCGCCCGAGTGTCACCAGCCAACCGGACTGGCGCAGGGTCGCGGCGGCGGCGTCGGCCAGTGTGGTCTTGCCCGCACCGGCCTCCCCGCCGATCCACACCACCTTCAGTCCTTCCCGGCAGGCGGCCTTGGCGGCCGAGGCGATCGCGGCGAGTTCGCCTGCCCGACCACGGGTCCGGGGCATCGCCGACGCCGGCACCGCGGGGGCCGGCAGCACGGCGGGAGCCACCGCGATCGGCTCGAGGTGATCGGCCTGGCGCAGGATGTCACGCTCCAGGTCGCGCAGGGCACGGCCGGGTTCCAGACCGAGTTCATCGGTCAGGTACTCCCGGGTGCGGCGCAACACCTCCAGCGCGGCGACCTGTCGTCCGGCGCGGTAGTGCGCGGCGGCCAGCAGACACGCGGCGGTCTCCCGGCCCGGATGGTCGCGGGCGTGCGGTTCCAGCAGCCGCACCACGACGGCGTGCTGTCCCAGCGCGGATTGGGCGCCGGCATAGGACTCCACGGCCGACAGCCGCAGCTCGGTCAGCCGGGCCACTTCTGGCGCCGCCCAGAAGGTGTCGGCCACCTCCACGTACGGATCGGCGACCCATCCGGCGAGGACATCCTCCAGCTGGTCCGATTGCGACTCGGCCGCAACGGTTTTGGCTTCCAGCGCCCAGATGTCGACGGCGTCGTCGGGTAGCCGCAGGCAGTAACCCGGTGCGGCGCTGACGATCACCTGCGCCGCGGCGCGACGCTGCCGTCCCGGTTCGAGCACCCGGCGCAGATGAGAGATATAGGCCTGCAGCGCGGCCAGCGCCTTCGGTGGTGGTTCGCCTTCCCAGAGGTCCTCGATGAGGCGATCCACCGACACCACGTGACCGTGCGCCAGCACCAGCCGGGCCAGCACGGCGCGCTGCTTGGGACCGCCGAGATCCACCGACCTGAATTCCCCGGTCGCTTCGCTCCTGCCCGCCGGCTCGCCCTGCACCCATGCACGGACCGGGCCCAGTACACAGATCCGCACAGCTGTCATGGTGTGCCCAACATAACGTTCCCAGCGGCGGGCTACATACTGAGCGGCATGACTGGCTTCGACCGACGCGAACTGGCGGCCGTGTTCGCCGGTGGCGCCCTGGGCACACTGGCCCGGGCGGGGCTGGGTCATGTGCTGACGGTGCCACCCGGGCACTGGCCGTGGCCGACGTTCATCGTGAACATCGTCGGCACGGTGCTGCTGGCCTTCTTCACCACGCGCCTGCTGGAGCGGTTGCCGACATCGGCGTACCGGCGGCCGCTTTTGGGCACCGGATTGTGTGGCGGCCTCACCACGTTCTCCACCATGCAGGTGGAGACGGTGGCCATGCTGGAGCACCGGTTCTACGCGCTGGCCGCCGCCTATACCGTGGCCGGCATCGTCGTCGGATTGCTTGCCATGCACGTCACCACCGCGCTGGTGCGGCGGGCGCGGGTCCGATGACGACCGTCGCCCTCTGGATCGGTGTCGCGCTGATCGGCGGTGTCGGCGCGGTATGCCGGTTCGTGGTGGACAAGCGCGTGCAGCAGCGGGTGTCGCGGCCGTTTCCGGTGGGGACGCTGGTGGTCAACATCAGCGGCGCCTGGCTGCTGGGTTTCATCGGCGGGCTGGCCCTGAGCCCGCACGTGGCGCTGTTGGCCGGCACCGCGTTCGTCGGCGCCTACACCACCTTCTCGACGTGGATGCTGGAGACCCAACGCTTGGGCGAGGAACGCCAGATGTGGCCGGCCGCCGCCAATATCGTGATCAGCATGGCGCTCGGGCTGGCCGCGGCGTGGCTGGGCCAGACGATGGGAGCCGCGCTGTGAGCACCGAGTACCTGAAGCTCACCGCGTATTTCGGGGAGCGGTTGCGGGGGCAGCGCCGCTTCGTCGCCGACGAACTGCTGGACCTGTTCGGGGCGCATCGGGTGGCCACCAGCGTGGTGCTGCGCGGTAGCGCCGGCTACGGGCCGCGCCACGAATTGCGCAGCGACCTGACGCTGTCGCTGTCGGAGGACCTGCCGGTCGCCGTGGCCGCGGTGGACCGCGCCGAACGGATCACCGGGCTGGCCGAACAGGCGGTGACGATGATCAGCCGGGGCATCGTCACCCTGGAGCGGGCGCAGCTGCTCGGTGCGCCGCCACCCGAGCACGCCAAACTGACCGTCTACGTCAAGCGCACCGGGTCCTATCGCGCCGTCTGCCACATCCTGCGCGCGCACGGCTTCGCCGGGGCGGCCGCGTTCCTCGGCGTGGACGGCACCACCGGTGGCCGGCGCAGGCGGGCCCGCTTCTTCAGCGCCAACGCCGATGTCCCGGTGATGATCATCGCCCCGGGCACCGGTGAGCAGGTGGCCGCCGCCGCGCCCGAGCTGCAGCGGCTGGTGCCCGGCGCCACCATGACGGTGGAGCGGGCGCAGGTGTGCAAGCGGGACGGCCGGCTGCTCGCAACGCCGGACCCGCTGCCCGCCACCGACGCCGATGGACGGCCGCTGTACCAGAAACTGATGATCCACACCGCGGAGAACACCATGGCACCGCACGGCGAGATACCGATTCACCGGGCGCTGGTTGCCCGGCTCCGAGACCGCCGGGCGGTCAGCGGGGTGACAGTGCTGCGCGGCGTCTGGGGCTTCCACGGTGACCATGAACCGCACGGCGACAAGCTGTTTCAGCTCAGCCGCCGGGTGCCGGTGACCACGGTGGTGGTGGACACCCCGGCGCGCATCGCTGCGTGCTTCGATATCGTCGACGAGCTGACCGGCCGGCACGGCCTGGTCACCAGCGAGCTTGTTCCGGCCTTGGTGAGTATCGACGGCGGCCACCGGCGCGGTGACACGGGGCTGGCCGCGCACAGCGGATGAAGCCACGAGGTAAGCCTAGCCTTGGCTAACTTGCCCGTGTAGCGTCCACCGACATGGAACAGTCACCACCCGCTGCTGTCAACCCTGAGCTGCTCGCCATCCTGAGAGACGATCTCAGCGTCGACGTCAGCCGGATCACCCGAGACTCCCGGCTGATCGACGATCTGGGCATGGATTCGGTGGCCTTCGCGGTCGGCATGGTTGCCATCGAGGACCGCCTCGACGCCGCCCTCAGCGAAGAGGACCTGCTCAGCTGCGAGACCGTGGGCCAACTGGAGGCCGCGGTGCTGGCCAAACTCCCCGCCGGGCAGGGCAACTCGTGAACGTTCTGGCCGACGCCCTGCGGCGGTCGATGACCACGTCGACCAACGACCTGCACGTCTTCGACACCGACACCGGCGCATGGACCCGCCACCCGTGGGCCGAGGTGCATGCCCGCGCCGAGAACGTGGCGGCCCGCATCTGCGCCGACGGGGCCCCGGCCGTGGGCCTCGTCGGAGAGCCGAACGTCGAGTTCATCGCCGCGATCACCGGCGCCTTCCTGGCCGGTGCCGCCGTGTCGATCCTGCCAGGGCCGGTCCGCGGCGCCGACCCGAAACGATGGGCACAGTCCACCCTGGCCCGGTTCGACGGCATCGGCGTGCGCACCGTGTTCAGCCACGGCGGGCACCTGCGCGAACTCGGCGCCGCCGAAAGCGCGCTGACCGTGCACGACGTCACCACCGTCGCGCACCCGCGCCGGTCGGTCACCCACGACGGCACCGTCGGGAACACCGTGGCCGTCCTGCAAGGCACCGCCGGATCGACGGGAACGCCTCGTACCGCCCAGCTTTCACCCGAGGCGGTGCTGGCGAACCTGCAGGCACTCGTGGCCCGGGTCGAGGTGGATGCCGGCGAAACCGGGCACTCGTGGCTGCCGCTCTATCACGATATGGGGCTGGCCTTCCTGCTCACCATGACACTCGGCGGGGCCAACCTGTGGCAGGCCCCGACGTCGGCGTTCTCGGCGCAGCCGTTCGGCTGGTTGAAGTGGCTCACCGACAGCCGCGCCACCGTGACCGCCGCGCCGAACATGGCCTACAACATCGTCGGCAAGTACGCCCGCCTGGTCAGCGACGTCGACTTCTCGCACCTGCGGTTCGCGCTCAACGGCGGCGAACCGGTGGACTGCGACGGCAGCGCCCGGTTCGCCACCGAGATGGCCCGCTTCGGCCTGCGGCCGGGCGCCTTGGCGCCGTCCTACGGCTTGGCCGAATCAAATTGCGCGGTCAGCGTTCCCACCCCGGGCGGCGGGCTGCGCGTCGACGAGATCCAGGTGGTCAGCGACGACGGCGGCTATGTGCGCAAGCACGCCGTGCTCGGTGAGGCCATCCCCGGTATGCAGATCCGGATCACGCCGAACGAACGGTTCGCCGGCACCATCGTCGACCGCGAGGTCGGCGAGGTGCAGGTGCGCGGCACGTCGATGATGACCGGGTACCTCGGCGACGACCCCATCGACCGCGAAAGCTGGTTCCCGACAGGCGATATCGGCTACCTGCTGGACGGCAGCCTGGTGATCTGCGGGCGGGCCAAGGAGATCATCACCGTCGCCGGGCGCAACATCTTCCCGACCGAGATCGAACAGGTGGCCGCGCAGATCGACGGCATCCGCCCCGGCGCCGTGGTCGCCGTCGGCACCGACGCGTCCTCGACCCGGCCGGGACTGGTGATCGCCGCCGAATTCAAGGGTGCCGACGAACCGGCGGCGCGCAGCGCACTGGTGCAGCGCATCGCCTCCGAATGCGGCGTGGTGCCGGCCGATGTGGTGTTCATGCGGCCCGGGTCGCTGCCCCGCACCTCGTCGGGCAAGCTGCGCCGCCTCGAGGTCAAACGCAACCTGGAGGCCGCACCGTGACCGTTAGCGCACCGTCGCACCCAGCCACCGACGACTTCGCGGCCCTCCTCGGCCGGGTGTTCAACGATCGGGTCGCAGCCTGGACCGCCGAAGCCGAAGCGACCGAACGCTTCCCGCGCGAGCTCATCGAGTACCTGGGCCGTGAGGGGGTGTTCGCCGCCAAATGGGGCCAGGACAAACAACCCGACGTCGGCAAGGTGATCGCGCTGGCCACCGAATTGGGCCGGTTGGGTTCGGCGGGCATCGCGGTCGGGGTGAGCCTGCACGACTCGGCGATCGCCATTTTGCGCCGATTCGCGCGCAACGACCACCTGCGCGACATCGCCGACCGTGCCATCCGCGGCGACGCGGTGTTGTGTATCGGCGCGTCCGAAGAGTCCGGCGGATCCGACCTGCAGATCGTCGGCACCGAAGTGCGCTCGGCGCGAGGCGGTTTCGAGGTCAAGGGCATCAAGAAGTTCGTCTCGCTGTCCCCCATCGCCGATTACGTGATGGCCGTGGCCCGCAATGTGGACGATGACCCGTCCAGCCGACACGGCAATGTGGTCGTCGTCGCGGTCCCGCTGGACGATCCCGGGGTGGCGGTGCAGACGCCCTACCGCAAGGTGGGCGCCGGGCCGCTGGCCACCGCCGCGGTGCACATCGACACCTGGGTGCCCGCCGACGCGCTGGTGGCCCGCCCCGGCACCGGACTGGCCGCCATCTCCTGGGGGTTGGCGCATGAGCGGATGTCGGTGGCCGGGCAGGTGGCCAGCAATTGTCAGCGGCTGCTGGGAATCACGTTGGCGCGCATGATGGATCGTCGCCAGTTCGGGCACACCCTCTACGAACACCAGGCGCTGCGGATGCGGGTGGCCGACCTGCAGGCCCGGGTGGACATGCTGCGCCACGCGCTGACCGGTATCGCGGCGGGCAAGACCCTGGACCTGCGCACCGCCGCCGCCATGAAGGTCACCGCTGCCCGCCTCGGTGAAGAGGTGGTCAACGAATGCATGCACATCTTCGGCGGCACCGGCTATCTGGTCGACGAAACCCCACTCGGCCAGTACTGGCGCGACATGAAGCTGGCCCGGGTCGGCGGCGGCACCGACGAGGTGCTCTGGGAGTTGGTGGCCGCGGCCATGAAACCCGACCATGACGGCTATGCCGCGATGATGGCCCGCTGACCCTACCGGTGGGCCGGGATATCGTCCGGGGTGCGTGGAAACGTGTAGAGCGCCATCCGGCGATTCGACATCTGATGCTCGCCCAGGAAGGTGCATCCGACGTATTCGACCAGCCGGCGCGCGCCCACGTTGCGGTGATCGGGGTCGAACATCACCCGCCGGCACTGCGGCTCGCCGGCGAACAGGTCGACCAGCAGCTTGGGCAGGATCAGGGCGGCGATGCCCCGATTCACCAGGGTGGTGTCGGCGATGGCCGCGTGAATGCCCAGGTCGCACGGGTCGGCGTCGTACCGGGTGGCAATGGAATCCTTTGCCGCCCGGTAAATTTCGATATAGCCGACGTCCTCGCCCTTACGGCTGGTGATGAACGGGCGGGAGAACGAGCCGGCCAGCTGGGCCTTGAGGTACAGGCGCCAGCGTTCCGGCGGCCAGTCGTACTCCCACGCCTGCGCCAGGTGCGGCAGGTTCATCCACCGCGAGATCATCTCGGCGTCGGTGTCGGGGTCGGCCGGCCGGGCGCCGTACGGCGCGGCGATCTGCGGAATCGTCGGCGCCGGGACGGCGCGGACCTCGTCGGAAATCGTGGTCAACTCGCGCGGCAGGATGGGCAGCGCCTCGTCAGTCTCGATCATTTGAGGGACGAGCCTACCCAACGCCGCGAATTTCGGGTGAGCTACGCCAACAGGCCGCGCAGCACCGCGGCGTGGCTTTCGGCCAGGTCGCGGGTCGCGGTAACCAGGGTCACCGTGCCCGCGGCGGCCAGCTCGCGCAGTTCATCCAGGGCCGCTTTGCCCTCCGGCAGCGTCAGTTCGGCCTCGTACCGGGCGGCGAACTCGGCGAAGCGGGCGGACTGGTGCGAATACCAGCGGCGCAGGTCGTTGGACGGGGCCACGGCAGGCAGCCAATGACCCACCCGGGGATCGTCCTTGCGGAAGCCCCGCGGCCACAGCCGGTCCACCAGCACCCGCCGGCCGTCGTCCGGATCCAGTACCGCATACACTCGCGCCACCCGCACCATCGGTGCCATCGTAGGGACATGACGCGTGACCGGGTGGCCGAACTGCTCAGATGGGAGGACGCCGGCGCGCACTGGCAGGTGCTGTGGCAGAACCGGTCCGGCGAGGCGGTCTCGGAGGTCACCATCGCGCTGCTGCGCTGCGACGGCGGCGAGGAGGTGGACCGCTTCACCTCCGCCGACCCGGCGCTGCTGCGGTTCGTCGAGTCCCGGGGTGGGCGGTCGGGTTAACCGCGCGGCGGCCACACCGGCGCACCGAGTTCACGCGAGACCGTGCGGGCGGTGTCACGCAGCGCGTCGACATCGGCCGGTTCCAGCGGCCAGCGGCCGGTGGGCACCACCAGTCCGATCGCGCCGACGGCCTCGGCCGAGGAGTCGAAAACCACCGCCGCGGCGACACATTCACCGAGCACCGCTTCCTCGGCCTCGGTCGCGATACCGGTCTGGCGGGTTTGCGCAAGCTGTTCGGCGAGCGCGGCGGGATCGGTGACGGTCTCCCCGGTCATGCTGCGCAGAGTCGTTGGGGCGTAGTCTTTCCGGAACGCCAGCAGCCCCTTGCCGAGCGCGCTGGCATGGGCGGGGATGACGATGCCGACCTCCGGCATCTGCCGGGTGCCGTCCGGCCGCGGTTCGTGCGCCACCACGACGACCTCGTCGAACAACAGCACCCCGGTGCGCACCGCGCAACCGGTGCGCCGGGCCAGCCCTTCGGCCCAGATCGCCACGCGGGAGCGCAGTTCCAGGCTTTCCAGGTACACGTTGCCCAGCCGCAGCGTCGCCGGCCCCAGCCGGTAGCGGCCCGAGTCGGACTCCTGCTGCACCATGCCGTGCGCCAACAGGGTGCGGACCAGGCCGTGCACCGTCGAGGGCGCCAGTTCGATGGCGGTGGCAATCTCCCCCAGGCTCATCCGGCGCCCGCCCTGCAACACCGTGAGAATGCGCAGCGCCCGATCCACCGCCTGGATCATCACGGCCCCTCTCGTAGGTGTTCAGACCTCTTGTGCACCCCGAAGCATAAGCGTATGGTCCACATCACATTCGACATTATCGAATGTCATCCGAGATAGTCGCAGCGGTGCGCTGCCCCATCGTTCAAGGGAGAACGCGATATGGATGAGCCCTCGCTCTGGCAGAAGCTCGCGGCCGAGACGCTCGGCACGGCATTCCTGGTCTTCATCGGGGTGGGCGCGGTGCCCGCCACCATCATCGTGAACGGGGACGCGCCGTTCACCATGGCCGACCTCGGCATGATCTCGCTGGCCTTCGGCACCGTCGTGGTGGCCACCGTCTACGCCTTGGGGCACATCTCCGGCAACCACATCAATCCCGCCGTCACCATCGGACTGGCCGTCACCGGCCACTTCCCGTGGTCGCGGGTGCCCGCGTACATCGCCGCCCAGGTGGTGGGTGCCATCGTCGGAGCCGCGGCGATCCTGGGCGTGCTGGGCACGGCCGCCCGCGACGCCGGGCTGGGCATCGCCACCTACTCCGCACAGACGAGTCCGGTACAGGCGTTTTTCGCCGAGTTCGTGGGTACGTTCATTCTCGTGTTCACCGTCTTCGGCGTGATACACCGCAAGGCGCCGGCCGGTTTCGCCGGTGTCGCCATCGGCCTGGTCGTGTTCGCCGCCATCATCCCGGTCGCCCCCACCACCGGGGCCTCGATCAATCCGGCCCGCACCTTCGGCCCGATGCTCGTCCAGCAGTTGGCCGGCGGCTCGGTCTCCTGGCACCAGCTGCCGGTGTACGTCGTCGCCGAACTGCTCGCCGGCGCACTCGCCGCGCTCGGCTATGTCGCCATCTCCCGCACCCGCGCCGACGCCACCCCGGCGCCGGTGGCCACCCCGTCCGCCCCCACCAACGCAGCAGCCTGAGGATCCCAGCATGAAGAAGCTCATCAACGACCCCGCTGATGTCATCGCCGAAGCCTTGCGCGGCATCGCCTTTGCCCATCCGGAGTTGCGCGTCGACCACGCCAACCGGATCATCTACCGGGCCGACGCCCCGGTGTCCGGCAAGGTCGGGCTGATCTCCGGCGGCGGTTCGGGACACGAGCCGCTGCACGGCGGCTTCGTGGGCCGGGGCATGCTCGACGCGGCCTGCGCCGGTGAGGTCTTCACCTCGCCGGTGCCCGACCAGATGCTGGAGGCGACCAAGACCGTCGACAGCGGTGCCGGCGTGCTGCACATCGTGAAGAACTACACCGGCGACGTGATGAACTTCGAGATGGCCGCCGAACTGGCTGCCGCCGAAGGTGTCACCGTCGAGTCGGTCATCGTCGACGACGACGTCGCGGTGCAGGACAGCACCTACACCGCCGGCCGGCGCGGGGTCGGCGCCACCGTGCTGGTGGAAAAGATCGCCGGCGCCGCAGCGGATCTGGGCCGGTCACTGGCCGACGTCGCCGACGTGGCGCGCCGGGTGAACGCGGCGTCGCGCAGCATGGGGGTGGCGCTGACGTCGTGCACCGTGCCAGCGGTCGGCCATCCCACCTTCGATCTGCCCGACACCGACATCGAGATCGGCATCGGCATCCACGGCGAACCCGGCAGGCAACGCGTACCGATGCAGCCCGCCCGCGCCATCGCCGAGCAGATGGCCGAGCCCGTGCTGGCCGATCTCGATTTCGCCTCCGATGACGGAGTCATCCTGTTCGTCAACAGCATGGGCGCCACGCCGCTGATCGAGCTGTACGTGATGTACGCCGAATTCGCGGCCATCCTGGACAAGGCGGGTGTACGGATCGCCCGGTCCCTGGTGGGGCCCTACATCACCAGCCTGGACATGGCCGGCTGCTCGGTGACCTTACTGCGCGCCGACGACGAATTGCTGCGCCTGTGGGACCACCCGGTCAACACCCCGGCACTGCGGAGAGGATGCTGAGCATGGATGCGGCCCAACTGCAAGCCTGGGTGCGGGAATTCGCTCGCCTGATCGCCGAGAGCGCCCAGCATCTCAGCGATCTGGACGCCGCGATCGGCGACGCCGACCATGGCATCAACATGGACCGCGGGATGACCGCCGTGGTCGCCGCCCTCGACGAGTCACCACCGGCCGATGCGCCCGCGGCGTGCAAACAGATCGGCATGACGTTGGTGAAGTCGGTCGGCGGGGCCAGCGGTCCGCTGTACGGCACGTTCTTCCTGCGCATGGGCCCGGCGTGGGACCAGGGGTTCGCCGCCGCGCTGCGGGCCGGCGTCGAAGGGGTGGTCCAGCGTGGCCGCGCCGAGTTGGGCGACAAGACCATGTTCGACGCGCTGGCGCCCGCGTTGGAGGCGCTGGAATCCGGCGGTGATCTGGCCGCTGCGGCCGCCGCGGCCGAAAAGGGCCGCGACGGTACCGAATCCATGGTGGCCCGTAAGGGCCGGGCCAGCTACCTCGGGCAGCGCAGCGTCGGGCACATCGACCCGGGCGCGGCATCGGCGGCGCTGCTGCTCAGCGCGGCGGCAACGGTGGTGCGCACATGACGGTCGGCCTGGTCGTCGTCTCACACAGCCGCCCGCTGGCCCGCGCCGCCGTCGCCCTGGCCCAGGAGATGGTGCACGGCAAGGACATCCGCATCGCCATCGCGGCCGGCCTGGACGACACCACGTTCGGCACCGACGCCGCCGACATCGTCGATGCCGTCACCGACGCCGACAGCGGCGACGGCACGGTGGTGCTGATGGATCTGGGCAGCGCCGTGCTGTCCGCCGAACTCGCCCTCGAGCTGCTCGACGACGAGGTACGCGAGCGGGTGGTGCTGTGCCCCGCCCCACTCGTCGAGGGTCTGGTGGTGGCGGCCGTCGCGGCCGCCGGAGAGGCCTCGGCAGCCGAGATCGCCGCCGAGGCATCGGGTGCGCTGACCGGCAAGATCGCCCACCTCGGCCCGGCGCCCGCCGCGCCCGAATCCGCCGACGCGCAGGCCGCCGACGAACTGACCGGCAGTTTCGTCGTCGCCAACCCGCACGGGTTGCATGCCCGTCCGGCCGCCCGACTGGCCCAGGAGGTACGTCGCCGCGACGCCCGGGCCCGCATTCGCAACCCGCGCACCGACTCGGCCTGGGTCGATGCCGCCAGCCTGTCCAAGATCGCCACCCTCGGCGTGCGCAGCGGCGACGAGGTGCAGGTCCGGGTGGCGGGCAGCCAGGCCGCCGAAACGCTGGAGCACATCCTGGCCCTGGCCGCCCGCAACTTCGACGAAACCATCGACGTCCCAACCCAAATGGCCCCCCAGCCGGCCCGCAACCAGCCGATCGGCGCGGGTCCGGGCCTCGGCATCGGCCCGGCCCGCTCGGCCCGGCCTGGGGACGTCGTGGTGCCGGACGGACCCGGCGAGAGCCCGGCGGCGGAGCGGCGGCGGCTGAGCGCCGCGATCGCCGAGGTGCGCCGTGTCATCACGACGGTGCGGGCCCGGACCGCGCGCGACCTCGGTGAGACCGAGGCCGGCATCTTCGACGCCCACCTGTTACTGCTCGACGACGACGCCCTGCTCGGCGGAACCCAGCAGCGAATCGACCAGGGCCACAACGCCGCCGCCGCGTGGTCGGCCGCCGTCACCGCGCTGGCCGCCGAGTTCAGTGCGCTCACCGACCCGTACCTGCAGGCCCGCGCCGCCGACGTGCAGGCCGTCGGCGACCAGGTGCTGCGGGTGCTGGTGGGCGGTGCCACCGCCGCCCAGGAGATCAGCGGTGTGGTGGTGGCCGCCGATCTGAGCCCCGCCGAGGCCGCCGAACTCGATCCGGGCCGGGTGGCCGCGGTGCTGCTGGCGTTCGGCAGCCCGCAGGCACACAACGTGATCCTGTTGCGTGCCAAGGGCATTCCGGTGGTCGTCGGGGCCGGTCCGGCGGTGCTCGACATCGCCGACGGCAGCACGGTCGCGGTCGACGGCAACCGCGGCGAGTTCATCGTCGACCCCGGCGCCGCGGTCCGCGCCGAGTTCGAGGCCAAGGTCGCCGCGCTCGCCGAACGCCGGCAAGCGGCCCGGGCCCGGTCGGCCGAGCCCGCCGTCACCCGCGACGGGGTGCGCATCGGCGTCGGCGCCAACCTCGGGTCGGTGGACGATGCCAGGGCGGCCGCCGCCCACGGCGCCGACTTCGCCGGCCTGATCCGCACCGAGTTCCTGTTCCTGGGCCGCAGGCAGGCGCCCGACACCGACGAGCAGCTCGCCGTCTACCGCAAGATCGCGGAAGCGCTTGAGGGACGCCGGATCACGCTGCGCACCCTGGACGTCGGTGGGGACAAGCCGCTGGATTTCCTGCCGCTGCCGGTGGAGGGCAACCCGTATCTGGGCGTGCGGGGCCTGCGGATGTCGCTGGCACATCCCGAACTGTTCACCGAACAACTGCTGGCCATCGCCACCCTCGCCAGGCACACCCCGGTGAGCGTGATGTTCCCGATGGTCAGCACCCTGGACGAACTGTTCGCGGCGCGCCGGTTGCTCGACGATGCGCTGGGCCGCACGGGGCCGCACCCGCCGGCCGACCTCAAGGTCGGGATGATGGTCGAGGTGCCCACCGCCGCGCTGAAGGCTGCCGCGTTCGCCCCGCATGTCGATTTCTTCTCGATCGGCACCAACGATCTGACCCAGTACACGATGGCCGCCGACCGCAACAACGACGCGGTGGCCGGGCTCGGCGACACCTTCGATCCCGGGGTGCTGCAGTTGATCGCGGCCACCTGCCGGGGCGCCGCCGGGCAGGCCGGCGTCTCGGTCTGCGGGGAGTTCGCCGCCGACGAACGGGCGACGGGACTGCTCGTCGGCCTCGGGGTGGAGTCACTCAGTGTCACTCCCCCGGCCGTACCGGCGACCAAGGAGGCGGTGCGCGCCGTCGACGCGGCGGCCGCGGGCGCCCTGGCCGGGCAGGTGTTGTCGGCCGACTCGGCGGCGGCGGTGCGGGATCGGCTCTGAGGCCCGGCTACAGGTCGCTGGCGTCGTCGGGCACGTCGACGGCGTGCTCGGCGAGCGCCTCCAGCGACACCACGTCCAGGGTGCGTTCGTGGGTGGACGCCATCACCACCGGCGCGGCGTACCCGTCCTCGTAGGCGCGCAGCCAGTTGCGGGCGGTGACACACCAGCGGTCACCGGGCACCAGACCGGGAAACCGGTATTCGGGCATCGGGGTGGACAGGTCGTTGCCGATCGAACGTTGGTGGTCCAGGAACTCCCGCGTCACCACCGCGCAGATCGAGTGCAGGCCGGGATCCTCGGGGCCGGTCGAGCAGCAGCCGTCCCGGTAGAAGCCGGTGAGTGGTTCGGTACCACAGGGTTCCAGCGGGCCGCCGAGCACATTGCGTTCGGGCATCGTCTCATCATGCCCTGCCGGACCCGGTGGTGAGCGGTGCCCGCCGCGCCCGTGGCGGCGTCGCCGATACGCGCCGGTAACCGAGACTCTGTACAGTCGTAGCCGTTGCCAGCGTGGCGGCACTGGCATGAGGGTGATCAACGAGATGCACATGAACGGTTCGGCGAGCGATGCCGCGACGGCGATCGAGGAGCTGACGCTGACCGAACCCGACGATCCCCAGCCACCGGCCCCCCGGCACATCCCGAGCCCCGAGGACGGCGCCACCACACCCGGTGGCCCGACCATGGTACTGATCGGCACCGGCGTCTACGTCGCGTTCAAGGTGTGGCGGTATCGGCGGCGGCGTCGCCGTCAGGGCTGACCACCCACTCACCCCGGTACAGCGTCCCGGTCACCACGAGGCCGGCATCCAGCATCACCACATCGGCCGGTGCACCCGGCACCAGGCCGGGACGGGCCAACCCGAGTGCGCGGGCCGGGTTGATGGTCGCCTGGCGCACCGCCTGCAGCAGCGCGGCATCCCGGTCCAGGCCGCTGTGTGTGACGGCGAACCGGAACACCGCGTCCATGGTGGCGGTGCTGCCCGCGATGGTGTCGGTGCCCGCCACCCGGGCCACCCCGTCCACCACCTCGACCGCCATGGTGCCCAGCCGGTAGTGGCCGTCGGCGTTGCCGGTGGCGGCCATCGCGTCGGTGATCAGACTCACGCGTGCGCCGCTGCGGCAGACGTGCCGGTAGATCGCGGGGTCGAGGTGCACCCCGTCGGTGATCAGCTCGACGGTCACCCGCGGGTCCTCCAGCAGCGCGATGATGGGGCCGGGCGCACGGTGACCGATCGGGCGCATCGCGTTGAACAGGTGGGTGCCCACCGTCGCGCCCGCCTTGATCGCCGCCACGGTCTGTCCGTAGCCGGCCTCGGTATGCCCGATGGCGGCCACCACCCCGGCGTCGGTCAGCAGGCGGATCGCGTCCAGCGCCCCGTCACGCTCGGGAGCGACCGTCACCATCCTGATCGTCCCGGCGCCGGCCGCCAGGATGCGTTGCAACTCAACGGGATCCGGGTCGCGCATCAGCGCAGCATCGTGAGCGCCGCAGCGCTGGGTGGACAGCCACGGGCCTTCCAGGTGGATGCCGTCGATCAGCCCGGCGCGGGCGTGGCCGGCCAGGGCCGTGACCTGGCGCAGCAGGTCGTCGGGGGCGGCGGTGACCAGGGAGGCGATCAGCGTGGTGGTGCCGTGGCGGCGGTGCAGGCCGACCGCCGCGGTGGTGGCGGCCAGGTCGCCCGCCGAGAAGTCGGCGCCGGCGCCGCCGTGCACGTGGGTGTCGACGAAGCCCGGCACCACCAGCGCGGCGTGGTGGTCGGCCGGTGCCGGGGGTGCTGCGGCACCGACGGCGCGCACGGCGTCGCCCGCGGTCTCGATCCAGCCGGGCCGCAGCAGGTCGGTGCCCGTGAGCAGGGTGTCGGCGGCGATCAGCACTCAGATACCTTGCCAGGCCGGCTTGGACCGGTAGGCCTCGCGGTAGTAGTCGGACAGCTGCAGGAGGCGGGCCGCGGCATCGTCGAGCAGCACGGTCACATGCGGGTGGTGCTGCAGGATGGTCGCCGGCCACATCGCCGACACCGACCCCTCGACGAGGTGATGCACCGCCTCGGCCTTGGCCGCGCCGCGGGCGATGAGGATGACGTGCCGGGCGGCCATGATGGTGGCCAGCCCCTGGGTGAGGCAATGGGTGGGTACCGCGTCGACGTCGCCGCCGAAGAAGCGGGCGTTGTCGACACGGGTCTGCCGGGTCAGGGTTTTGATCCGGGTGCGCGACGCCAGGGACGACCCCGGCTCGTTGAAGCCGATGTGGCCGTCGGTACCGATGCCGAGGATCTGTAGGTCCACTCCGCCGGCGGCGGCGATCGCGTCCTCGTAGGCCGCGCACGCGACCGGGATGTCGTCGGCCAGACCGTCGGGCCCGGCGACCGCGCCTGGGGCGAAGTCGACGCGGGAGACGAAGACCGTGGCGATGACGTTGCGGTAGCGCTCGGGGTGCTCGGCGGGCAGCCCGACGTACTCGTCGAGGGTGAACCCGCGGGCACGGGCGAAGCTGAGTTGCCCGGCGTCACAGCGCGCGACGAGTTCGTCGTAGATGACCAGCGGTGACGAACCGGTGGCCAGGCCGAGCACCGCATCCGGTTTGCGGGTGAGCAGCGCGCCGATGGCATCGGCGGCCAGCGCACCCAGCTCCGCCGGGTCGGGCTGGATGACGACCTCCATTACTTGGCCGCCGTGAACAGTGCCGCCCCGCTGGTGATTTCGCCGTCGGCGCGGTCGCTGATGTTGTCGGGTTCGCGTTCGTCCATGACCACGACCGGCACGATCGGGTTGAGCCCCTTGGCGACGACCGCGGGCACGTCGTAGGTGACGATGAGCTGGCCCGCGGTGACGTCGTCGCCCTGGATGGCATGGGTGGTGAAGCCTTCGCCGGCCAGCGCGACGGTGTCCAGGCCGAGATGCACCAGGACGCCGACGTTGTCGTCCGTCATGACGATGTAGGCGTGCGGCATCAGCTTGATCAGCTTGCCGGTGACCGGGGCCAGCGCGTCGATGACGGTGTGCGGCGGGTCGATCGCGGCACCGTGGCCCACCATCCCCTGGGCGAACACCGGGTCCGGAACCTGGTCCAGGGCGACCGCCCGTCCGGCGACCGGGGCGTGAACATGTGTCGTCATGGTTACCAACCCTACGAGGATGGCCCAACCGAGTCTTGCCTTCGCCGGTTCTCGTCTAAGCTGCGCCGAATGAGCCAGTCGACGAAACCCGGTACCAGCAGGCGGGTTCCAGGATTTGCGCAATTGCAGCGGCTCGGCAAGAGCCTCATGCTGCCCATCGCGGTGCTGCCCGCGGCAGGCATTCTGCTGCGGCTGGGACAACCCGACCTGCTGGGGCGCATCGACGCCCCGGTGATCGGCGCGTTCTTCAAGGCGATGAGCGCCGCCGGCGATGCGGTGTTCGCGAATCTGCCGCTGCTGTTCGCCGTCGGTGTTGCCATCGGGTTCGCCCGCAAAGCCGATGGTTCCACGGCGCTGGCCGCCGTGGTGGGCTATCTGGTGGTCGCGGCGGTGTTCAAAACCATGTCGCCGATCGTGCTGGCCGGCGAGCTGGACAAATCCGGCGAACAGGCGCAGATCAACTACAGCGTCTTCGCCGGGATCGTGGTGGGCTTGGTCACGGCCTGGCTGTTCGACCGCTACCACACCATCCAATTACCTTCGTATCTCGGCTTTTTCGGTGGGCGCCGATTCGTCCCGATCGTGGTGTCGCTGGCGTCGTTGTTCATCGGTTTCGGCCTGAGTTACTTCTATCCACTGTTCGACGCGGGGCTGACCGGGCTGGGCAAGTTCATCGGTGGCGCCGGCGCGTTCGGTGCGTTCGTGTACGGCTTCGCCAACCGCATGCTGATCCCGCTGGGCCTGCACCACATCCCGAACTCGTATGTGTGGTTCCTCTACGGCGACTACCAGACACCGGATGGCAACACCGTGACCGGCGAGCTGACCCGGTTCGCCGCCGGCGACCCGAGTGCGGGCATCCTCACCTCCGGGTTCTACCCGATCCTGATGTTCGGGTTGCCGGCCGCGGCACTGGCGATGATCCACGTCGCCAACAAGAAACAGCGCAAGGTGGCCGTCGGCATCCTGTCCGCCGCGGCGCTGACGGCCTTCCTCACCGGCGTGACGGAACCGCTGGAGTTCGCGTTCATGTTCGTGGCGTTCCCGCTGTACGTCGTGCACGCCGTGTTGACCGGCCTGTCGCTGGCCATCGCCTACCTGCTCGACATCCATCTGGGTTTCTCGTTCTCGGCCGGGTTGATCGACCTGCTGCTCTACGGGACCGCCCCGGCGGCCAAGAACATCCCACTGCTCATCGGCATGGGCGTGGTGTTCTTCTTCGTCTACTACCTGCTGTTCCGGTTCGCCATCACGCGGTGGAACATGCGCACGCCGGGCCGCGAACCGGAGGCCGAGTTCGAGGCCGAGGAGCAGGCCAACCTCGGTGAGGGTGCCGAATCGGCGACCGCCGTCGTGACGGACGCGGGGGGTGACGCTCGCCCTGATGCTCGGCCCGATTCGAAAGCCGAGCAGGTGATCGCCGCCTTCGGCGGCCGGGAGAACCTGGTGAACGTCGACGCCTGCATCACCCGGCTGCGGATGGAGGTGGCCGACCCGGCCAAGGTCGATCAGGCGCGGCTGAAAAGCCTTGGTGCGGCAGGGGTCATCGAGGTGGGTAACGGTGTGCAGGCGGTGTTCGGCACCGAGGCCGAGGCGTTGAAGAACGACATCCTCGGCATCCTCTAGCCGGTCCTACAGGTCGGCGAAACAGGGATTGCTCTGCCCGGACGGGATGGTCGCGTTGCGGCTGGAGAACGTGCCGACCACCCCCGTGCTCGTCACCTTCACACTGTCGGCCTTGATGCCCAGCGGGTAGTTGTCGTTGAGCTTGGTGGTCAACTCGTCGAGGGCCGACTGCACGGTGTCCTTGGCGAACGGGCCGGTGACGTCGGTGACGTTCAGGTTGAGCTTGCCGTCGGCAACCACCGGCTGCGCGGTGACGGTGGTGCCGCCGGCGGCTTCCAGGATCAGCGTTCCGGCGCCCGCATCGGTACGAACCGCCGTCACCAGGCTGCCGACCACCGGGAGGTTCTCGGCCACGGTCTCCTTGATGCCCGCCGACGTCCAGGACAGCGTCGCGTCGAGTGCGCCGATGGTGCCCTTGGAATCGTCGGCGTCCTTGAGCGTGATATCGCTGAGCGTGACGTCGGCGGTCATGCCCTTGGCCTCCTGCACCCGGTTGCCGGCGGTGGCCACCGAGATGTTGGTGTAGTCGCCGGACAGGTATTGCCACAGGAACGGCGGGTTCACCGAGAAGGACACGTCGGCACCGTCCTGCACCAGGCAGTCGGTGATGTCGGACAGCACGTCGGCCGCCTTGTACCGGGCGTACAGTTCGGCGCCGGCCAGGCTGCCGACCAGCACGGCGATCACGATGACGGCGACCAGGACGATGGTCTGCGTGTTGCGTTTCTTCGCCGGGGGCGGCGTGCTGGGCCGGGCGAATTTCTCGGTCGCGGGTTCCGGGGCGCGCAGCCGTTCGGTGGGCGGGTCGGGCCGCGGAATCCGCTGCGTCGGCCCCTCCGGGCGGGGCTGACGAGGGATCCGTCGGGTCGCCGCGTCGGGCGGCGGTGTCGACATCCGGCAATTCTCCCCCACCAGGCTGGGCGCACGGTGTGAGATGCACAGATGAGCACCGGCCGACCCGACATCGTGATCCTGATGACCGACGAGGAACGCGCCGCGCCGCCGTACGAGACCGAAGCGTTGCGGCAGTGGCGGCACCGCACGCTGGCCGGGTGGCGCTGGTTCGACGAGCACGGGGTGCGGTTCACCCGGCACTACACCGGGTCGCTGGCCTGTGTGCCGAGCCGGCCCACCCTGTTCACCGGGCAGTACCCGGATCTGCACGGGGTCACCCAGACCGACGGCATCGGCAAGCGGTACGACGACTCGCGGCTGCGCTGGCTGCGTCGCGGTGAGGTGCCGACGTTGGGCAACTGGTTTCGCGCCGCCGGCTATGACACCCATTACGACGGCAAATGGCATATCTCGCATGCCGACCTGACCGACCCGAAAACCGGAAAACCCTTGGCCACCAACGACGATGCCGGCGTCGTCGACCCCGCGGCGGTCCAGCGCTACCTGGACGCCGATCCGCTGGGACCGTACGGCTTTTCCGGTTGGGTGGGCCCGGAACCGCACGGGGCGGGCCTGGCGAACAGCGGTTTTCGGCGGGACCCGCTGTTCGCCGACCGGATCGTGGCCTGGCTGGACGACCGGTACGCCCGTCGCCGCGCCGGTGACGCGGCGGCGCTGAAGCCGTTCCTGCTGGTGGCGAGTTTCGTCAATCCGCATGACATCGTGCTGTTTCCGGCGTGGGCACGCCGGTCACCGGTGCGGCCGTCACCGCTGGATCCGCCGCCGGTGCCGCCCGCCCCGACGGCCGAGGAGGATCTGCGGTCCAAGCCGGCCGCGCAGGCCGCGTTCCGGGAGGCCTACTACTCCGGGTACGGGCCGGCCGGGGCCATCGAGCGGACCTATCGGCGTCAGGCGCAGCAGTACCGCGATCTGTACTACCGGCTGCACGCCGAGGTGGACGGCCCGCTGGACCGGGTGCGCCGTGCGGTCACCGAGGGCTCGGCCGATGCGGTGCTGGTGCGCACCTCGGATCACGGTGACCTGCTGGGCGCCCACGGCGGGCTGCACCAGAAGTGGTTCAACCTGTACGACGAGGCCACCCGGGTGCCGTTCGTGGTCGCGCGTATCGGTGCGGGTGCGACGGCGGCGCGCACCGTCGAGGCGCCGACATCGCATGTGGACCTGGTGCCGACGCTGCTGGGCGCGGCCGGTGTCGATGTGCCCGCCGTCGCGGAGGTATTGGCCGAGACGTTCAGCGAGGTGCATCCGCTGCCCGGGTGCGACCTGGTGCCCGTGGTGGACGGCGGCCGCGCCGACGATGACCGGTCGGTGTACCTGTTGACCCGCGACAACGTACTGGAGGGCGATACCGGGGCGTCGGCGGCCGCGCGGGCGATCGGCGCGCTGGCCAATCCCCCTGCGCCGCTGCGGATTCGAGTGCCCACCCACGTGGCGGGAAATTTCGAGGGCCTGGTCCGCCGGTATGACGGGCGGTTGTGGAAGCTGGTGCGCACGTTCGACGATCCGGGCACCTGGACCGAGCCCGGGGTGCGACAGCTGGCATACAGCGGACGCGGCGGCGAGCGGTACCGCAGCGATGTGCTCGACGATCAGTGGGAGCTCTACGACCTGACCGATGATCCGATCGAGGCCGTCAACCGCTGGGAGGACCCGGCGTTGGACGAGGTGCGACGCTTCCTGCGCACGCAACTCAAAGAGGTGCGCGCGGCGGCAGTACCCGAACGGCACAATCCGTGGCCGTACGCGCAGCGACACAAGGCGGCCAAGCGGGGTTGGCTGCGGTTCTAGCGTCAGCCCTTGGCGAGATGCACCAGGAACTCGATGGTCGCGACCGGCTGCACCGCCAGCAGTGACGCGAACGGCTTCGGCGGGGACACGTTGTAGTCGTAGAAGCGGACCGGGATGGCTCCGGCAACGTCGACCCGGTCCCCGTTGCGGGCGATGGTGGTGTGCGCGGACGCCGGGCGGCTGACACCGTGCAGGGTCAGGTGGATGGGCACCTCGACCTCGACCGCACGTCCGTCGTCGGGAACAGAGGTGAGGTCGACGGGTGCGCTGACGGTGACCTGAGCGGTGGGATACGTCGCGGTGTCCATCACGTCGGGGCCGCGGAATCGGTCGTCGCGGCCGTGGTGCGCCGACGCGATGGAGGCCACGTCGACCGTGAATTCGGCCCACACCAACCGGGATTCGGTCACCTCGGCGTGACCGGTGACATCGGAGGTGCGGCCGTTGACGTCCACCGTCTGCCACAGCAGCTTCTGCTCGGCGCGGTAGCCGGCCTGCGAGCCGGGCTGCACGGTCCAGGAGCCGTTGACGTCGGTGCCGGCGGGCCGGGCGCCGGGCGGCAGCGCCAAGGTGGGTTCGGGGGCGCCTTCGACATAGTTCCGGAAGGCCCACGGCGCCGCCGCCACCGCGGCGATCACCAACACGATCAGCAAACCCAGCAGAATCCGCCAACGCCGTTTCTTCACGTCAGTATGGTGACAGAACGCGCCGTCGTTGTGCACCGATCCGGTGATTCAGCTAACCGCGTGGGGCCGCCCGATTATTGATTCGCTTGCTGGGCAAATACCATCGAGGGCGATATGACCGAGAACGCCCTGGACACCCGTACCGCCGGCCGCGTCGCCGCCGAGGCGGCCCGTCGCCGCACCTTTGCCGTCATCAGCCACCCCGACGCGGGTAAGTCGACGCTGACCGAGGCCCTGGCGCTGCACGCCCGGGTGATCACCGAAGCCGGGGCGATCCACGGCAAGGCGGGGCGCCGGTCCACCGTGTCGGACTGGATGGAGATGGAGAAGGCGCGCGGTATCTCCATCACCTCGACGGCGCTGCAGTTCCCGTATCGCGATTGCGTGATCAACCTGCTGGATACGCCGGGTCACGCGGACTTCTCGGAGGACACCTACCGGGTGTTGACGGCCGTGGACGCCGCGGTGATGCTGATCGACGCGGCGAAAGGTCTTGAGCCGCAGACGCTGAAGCTGTTCCAGGTGTGTAAGCACCGCGGCATCCCGATCATCACGGTGATCAATAAGTGGGACCGGCCCGGCCGGCATGCCCTGGAGTTGATGGACGAGATCCACGAGCGCATCGGGCTGCGCACCACTCCCCTGACGTGGCCGGTCGGCATCGCCGGTGATTTCAAGGGGGTGATGGACCGCCGGGCGAACAAGTTCATCCGGTTCACCCGTACCGCCGGTGGCGCGACCGCGGCACCGGAGGAGCACATCGCGGCCGCCGATGCGCACGACGCGGCCGGGGATGACTGGGATACCGCGGTGGAGGAGTCCGAGCTGCTGTCCGCGGACGGCTCGGATTACGACCGCGAGACGTTCCTCGGTGGCGAGTCCTCGCCGGTGTTGTTCACCTCGGCGGCGCTGAACTTCGGGGTGAACCAGCTGCTGGACGTTCTGGTCGAGTTGGCGCCCCCGCCCAGTGGCGCGGTGGATGTGGACGGTGTGCGCCGGCCGGTGGATGCGCCGTTCAGCGCGTTCGTGTTCAAGGTGCAGGCCGGGATGGACTCGTCGCATCGCGACCGGATCGCCTACGCGCGGGTGTGTTCGGGCTCGTTCGAGCGGGGTGAGGTGCTGACCCACGCCGGGACCGGCAAGCCGTTCGTCACCAAGTACGCGCAGTCGGTGTTCGGCCAGCAGCGTTCCACGCTGGAGAACGCGTGGCCGGGTGATGTGATCGGGTTGGCCAACGCTCAGGCGCTGCGGCCGGGGGACACGCTGTATGTCGATGTGCCGGTGCAGTATCCGCCGATTCCGAGCTTCTCTCCGGAGTTCTTCTCGGTGGCCCGCGGTAAGGACCCCAGTAAGCACAAGCAGTTCCGCAAGGGTATAGAGCAGCTGGAGCAGGAGGGCGTGGTGCAGGTGCTGCGTTCCGACCGCCGCGGCGAGCAGGCGCCCGTGCTGGCCGCCGTCGGGCCGATGCAGTTCGAGGTCGCCACCCACCGGATGGCCACCGAGATCGGCGCACCGATCACCTTGGAGCCCTTGCCTTATCAGGTGGCTCGGGTGCTGGATCCCGCGGATCTGGAGTTCATGAGCAAGCAGGTGTCCTCGGAGGTGTTGACCCGGACCGACGGCGTGCTGCTGGTGCTGTTCTCCACCAAGTGGCGGTTGGAAGGCTTCCAGCGGGACAACCCGTCGGTGAAGCTGCGCTCGCTGGTGGCGGCCGAGGGGTAGGCCGGGTCTGTGGCTCGGGACGCTGCAGCCGCACCGGCCTCACCGGCTACCGCAAGGGGCAGGTATTCGTGTTCAGAAAGCGATATCGCATGTGATATCGCTTTCTGGAATTGGTGCGCGACTCGACGCGTGAACGCGTTCATCAGATCGGCCCCGGACAGACTGATGTCGAGTGCGTCCACAGCACAAGCGCCCGCGTTCTGCCGCCCGCCGGACGGCGAGCGGCAGAACAGGGAGCAGGTCTGAGGGGTCACCAGCACGGGATCGGGTGGAACAGATTCCACAGCGGACCGCCGCAGCGCATGTGGAAATCAGCCGGCGGAGCCCAACCACCCGGGTTGTTCCAGTCCACGGGCGGTTCCCAACCCTCCGGTGGCCGCCAGCCCGGCGCCGGGTATCCGTCGTTCCAGCCGACCCACTCGGGGTGATGCCAGTCCGCGGGTCCGGGTCCTCGGTTCCAGCCGGGACCGTGCGGTTCGCGCGGCCCCCAGTACGGGTCGGCGTTGGCGACACCGGCGCCGACGCCCATCGCGAGCGCTCCAGTAATCCCTACTGCAGAAACGACTTTCGCAAATCTCATGTCGGAGGGTTCCTTTCAGACTCGACGCCGTCGAGGGACGTCTGAAAGTTAGTCTCGCTACCGACCTTAAGGACAAGCTATGTGCCCGGTCAGGGTTCGGTGCAAGTGTGCCCTGCGATCACGAAAAGGCCACTGCCACCTGGCAAATCGCTGAACCCATGCTGGCCCCGGCGGTCACGTTGTGCGTTCGATGAAGCCCACCACGACCGCGGCGAGCTCGGCGCCCTTGTCTTCCTGCAGGAAGTGTCCGGCATCGTTGATGGTGACGGGTTCGTGGTCGCGAGCGCCGGGAACGTGCGCTGCGAGCACCCGATCACCGCCGCGGGTTATCGGGTCGGAGTCGGAGAACGCGCACAGGAAGGGCTTCTCGAAGCGCCCCAACGATTCCCAGGCCGCCCGGTTGGCCGGGGTGGCGGGGTCGTCCGGGCTGGTCGGCACCAGCGTGGGGAACTGGCGGGCGCCTTCCTTGAACGACTCGTCAGGAAACGGTGCGTTGTAGGCGGCGATGACGTCCTCGGACAAGGCGGAGGTGCAGCCGCCGTTGACGATGGCGCCGGCATCGAACACCGGCGTCTGCTGGCTGAACTGCTGCCAGGCCAGGAACGCCTTACCCGGCGGTCGATCGCCGGTCGGCAGGAACGTATTGGCGGCCACCACGCGGCTGAACCGATCGGGCTCTTCCCCGACGAGACGCAGCCCGATCAGCCCGCCCCAGTCCTGACACACCAGGGTGATATCGGCGAGGCCGATCCCGTCGATGGCGGCCCGCACCCAGTCCACGTGCGCCTGGTACGTGTAATCGGTACGCCGTGATGGCTTGTCGCTGCGACCGAAGCCCACCAGGTCGATGGCGACGGCGCGTAGCCCGGCATCCACCAGGACCGGCACCATGTGCCGGTAGAGATAACACCAGCTGGGCTCGCCGTGCAGCAGCAGAACGACCGGCCCGTCGGGCGAGCCTTCGTCGACGTAGTGCATGCGTACCGGGGTGTCGTCGGCACCGGTGACCTCGACGTAGTGCGGCTCGAAGTCGTAGCCCGGCAGATCGGTGAAGCGGTCGTCTGGGGTACGCAGGATCTCCACGGGCCGAAGGTACAACGCCTACTACTGTCCCGGTAGCGACTTGCCGGACATCGTCATCGGCCTGGTCCTTCCCAATGCGACCGACATGCCATGTCGGCATCAGCGCTGTGATGGGATACGGCCGAGACCATGCTCGACCAATCGGACCACCTCGGCGGTGAGTTCGGAGGCCGGAACATCCCGAGCGGAGGCAAAGGCCAGCATCGCGGTGCCGCGCAGCTGGCCGATGATTGCCAGCGCGGCCACCTCCGGATGTACGTCACCGCGAATCGAACCATCGAGCACGCCCTCCCTGATCTGTTGTGCCAGCGCACCCTGGAACCACGCGTCGCGTTCCGCGAACAACGGCGCCAAAGAAGGCTCCATGCCCGCCGATTCGGCCCATAGCAGTAGAAAGGCCTCGGAGCGGGGCGAGCGCTCTCGCATTCCCCCCAGGTATGCCTGCACGAACTGCAGTAGCCGACCCAGTCCGGTGGGCGCGTCAGCGGGTGCCTCGAACTGCGCGACGTGCTCGATCAGCGCTTTCAGCAAGCCGACCTTGGTGCCGAAGTGATGGTTGACGATGCCGCGGCTGTAACCGGCGGCCTCGCCGACCGCTGCGAGTGACACTGCGCGAACTCCCTGCGTCGCGACCAGGCCCGTTGCCGCATCGAGAACACGTTGCCGGGTGGTGGCACGTCGTTGCGCCTGCGTGCGCCGCACATGCATCGCTTCAGCCATGCCGGCCATGTTTCCACCTCTCGGTACATCCATATCGCTGCTAGAGTTGCGTGTTGTATAGCAAGTAAGTAGGGAGCCGTTCATGACAACACTCGAGCCGGCAACGCTGGAGCGCTTCGTCGCCGCCGACCCCGACGGTCCGGTGGTGATGTTGAATCTCCTGCGCTTCGTCCCCGGCGGCGCTGACAAGTACATGCAGTACATACAGCAGTTCAACAGCACCGGCGTCGGAGAACGCTACGGCGTCACGATCGTCTACGCGGGCGTCGGCGATCCCCCGGTGGTCACCACCGGCGGACCGGACTGGGACATGGTGGTCGTGGTGAGCTATCCGAGCCGAAAACACTTCGTCCAGATGATCAACGACCCGGACTACCGGCGATTCGAGAATCTGCGCACGGAAGCTCTGGCTGCCACGATTTTGCAGCCGACACGACCGATGCAGTAATCACCGCGTCCGCGAAGTCTCCGAGCGCCCTACGCTGCTGACGGAAGACGTTGGGGGCCAGCGTGATCGGCTGATTGCTCACGGTCCGACTTCTGTTGAGTGATCGGACGGTGGAACGCATCTTGTCACCAACGGCACGACCGAAAGCCCGGGAAGCAGAACCTCCATGATCGCGCGCTGCGCCGCCCTCGCGGTGTGGTCGGCAATCATGTTGTCGAGCTGCTCAGTTCCCTCCGCACCGCCGAATCAAGTGGTCGGAACGTGGCGAATGGTCTCGGCGTCGATCGAGCGAGATGGGAACTCCGTTCCGGCGTACGGCGACCGGCCGAGCGGATTACTCACGTTCACTCCGGAAATGCACTACGTCGAGGTCCTCACCGACTCCACGGTGGCCCCTTTCGCTTCCAACGCGCGAGGCGAAGGCACCGATGCCGAGAATCGGGCCGCCATGGCGGGCAGCATCGGTATGTTCGGCACGTATACCGTCGACGAGAACGGCGAATTCAGTGGCAACCGAGTGGAAGGCGCGACGTTCCCCAATTGGGTTGGAAACGTGCGAACGACAAAGGAGCTGCGCATCACTGTCGACGGTGATCGCATGACCGAACACTTCACCCGCCCCGACGGCACGTCCATCGAGATCATCTTCGAACGCGTGACGAATGGCTAGGGTCGCTACCCACGAAATCCTGTGCCGGCCAACCCGTCGAAGTCTGATGATGTCGACCATCGCGTGTTTCGAGGAAAGCGACCGGCACGGTCTTGCTGGCTGCCCAAGGTCTGATTGCTACGACGCGGCCGTCGGATCCCACAGGCCTTCGGCGTCGCCGTCGCGCAGCTTTGTTTCGTAGATCTGGGTCTTCCACGTGATGATGTCGCGCGCCTGCTCCAACGCCTGCATCTGGGCGTCGACCCGGGCGCGATGCGCATCGAGCAGGGCCAGGCGTTCGGACTCGTTGCCCGGCCCCTTGCGCACCAAGGCGGCGAATCGTTTCAGGTCGGCGAGTGGCATCTGCGATTCGCGCAGCCGCGTGCAGATGCGTAGCCAGTCGACGTTCGTCTGGCTGTACCGGCGCCGTCCGCTCGTGGTGCGTTCCACCGGCTCGATGAGCAGACCTTCACGCTCGTAGAACCGCAATGCGTGCACGCTGAGCCCGATCGCCTCGGCGACCTCGCCGATGGTGTAGCCGGTCATCCGTCTCACCTCCAGCACTTGACCTAGAGTCAACTCTAGGTCGTAGCGTCGGCGACATGACACCTCGATTCCACGGAAAGCGCATCGTGATCACCGGCGCGACCAGCGGCATCGGTTTGGCCGGCGCCCGCCGCCTGGCCGACGAGGGCGCCGATCTGCTGCTCACCGGCACCAACCCGGCACGAATCGCTCAAGCGCAGAGTGAAATCGGTTCCGCGACCGTCATTCTCAACGACGCTTCCACGCCGGAGGCCGGAAGCGCGCTCGCGCAAGCCAACGCCGGCCGCGGCATCGACGGACTGTGGCTCAACGCCGGGTACGCCGATATCGCCCCTATCGCCGACACCGACGCCGAGCTCTTCGACGCCATGATGGCAACCAATGTCCGCGGTCCCCTGCTGCAATTGGGCGCCGTGTCCGACCACTTGGCCGAGGGAGCCTCCGTAGTGGTCACGTCGTCAACCTCTACCTACGAGGGCGCACCGCGCACCGCGGTCTACGCCGCCACCAAGGCGGCCCTGATCGCCGCGGCACGGAGTTGGGCCGCCGAGTTGGCGCCGCGCGGCATCCGGGTCAACACGCTGGTGCCGGGCGCGATCAGCACGGACTTTCGCAGCTTCATGGACGACACGACCCGTTCGACGTTCGAGGCCGGCGTGGTCAGCCGGGTTCCGCTGGGCAGGGTCGGCAGCGCCGACGAGGCCGCGGCGGTGGCGCTGTTCCTGCTCTCCGACGACGCGAGCTATGTGACCGCCAGCCAATACCCCGTGGATGGCGGACTGACGCACCGCTGAGTGTCAGCGGAACCGGCCGATGATCGGGATCTTGTCCAAGATCCGGTCACGCAGCCGCGGCTGGGGCGGCGGGGCCGCCGGCGGAACATAGACCGGCGGGGCCGGTGACACGTTGGCCGGCGCGGCGGGCTCGGGTGCGGGCGGCGCGGCGGGTGCGGGTGCCGACGCCGGTGGAGGTGCTTGCGGAGCAGGCACATTCATCAACGCAAACGGTTTGCGTGCCAGCGCGCGGACGGTCTCGACATTCGGCGGTGGCGGTGCCGGACGGGCGATCGGCGCCGACGCGGCGACGGGCTCGGTCGTGCGCTCGCTGCGCTCCGGCAACCCTTGTGATCCGATGACGACCGACACCGCCACCACGAACGCCACGCTTGCGACGCCCAACGCCGAGGCCAGCAGCCGTACCGGTGTGAACCGCGGCGCGCGCGGCTGCGCCTGAGGCAGGCTCGCGGCATAGGCCGAGGCCAGCGCGGCGCCCCGGGTCAGCGCGAAGTCGGCCTCGGTGGCGGTGACCACCGGCCGGTCCGTCTCCTGCTGCAGGGCCTCAACGAGCTCGTCGGCATCCTCGGAGCCCAGGACGAACACGACGTCGGGGCTGGGGCGGGCGCTGCGCACCACGGCGCACACCCGGTCGATCAGGGTCGCGGCGTCCATCCGCTCGATCTGTTCGACCGCCACGCTGAATCCGTCCACCGTCGCGACCATCGCGGAGTCCGGCTCGACGATGCAGACGACCAGGAAGTCGTGGCCCGTCATCTCGGCAATGCCGCGCGCCAGCGCTTCGGTGGCCTCGACCTCGCGGACGGCGACCACGCGCGCTCCCCCGCCGTAGACGTCGAGGGCCTCACGAACCTTGATCGCGGCCGACTCGGCGTCGGGTGTCCAGGTCAGTCCGACGGCGTGCAGGTCTTCGTCGGCGGGCAGGGTGGCCAGGTAGTCCTCGACGTCGGCGGCGTCGAGCACGATGCGGTCGAGGTGCTCGCCCTGGCCGGTGGCACCGTCAACCAGCTCACCGCGAACATCCCTCGTCGTCACCGAAAGGCCCAGTACGAGGCTCATGGAGTTCCCCCTGATCCATCGACTCTCGGGTCGAGGTTACCCATTTGTGACCCTGGGCTCAGCGCAGGCCCGGCAAGAGCGTTGGTGAGCGCCGCGAGGCCGTCGAAAAGCAGGGCGGTTCGGCATTTGGCCAGCTATTTTTGGGATCGGTAGCCGAGCGGGTCGGGTCAGCTTGTCTCAACGACGCCACACTGTGTGGTGCGGCACAAGGAAGGACCCACATGACCACTCACCAGATGCGTACCCGTGTCCTCGCAGGCGCCGTGATCGCCGGTGGCCTCGCTCTCACCGGCGTTGCGTTGACGCCCGGCACCGCCGAAGCCAGGTGCAACGCGCTGAGCATGTGCAGCCAGGTGTGGTGCCCCGGACAGCCACTGCCTGTCGGAGGCTCGGGTATGGAACCGAACGTCAAGTGGGACATGAACGTCTGCCACACCTGGTACTACGGTTTCGCCGGTCACACCGGTTCGACCGACGGGCAGGTAGAGGTGGGATGGCGGATCATGGAGGGCGAGCCGTCGCCCGTTCCCGGCCTTTATTGAGCTACACGCGGGATCGACGTACCGGTCAGAACCCGAAGTAGACCGCGGCCATGTCCTCGTCGCCGTGACCGGCCTCGCTCGCGGCGTCGAAGGCCGCCCGAACCCCATCGACCAAGACGGTCGACAGTCCCGAAGCGACTATCGCGTCGCGGATCAATCCGGTGTCCTTGCGGACGCCGTCGACGCTGAATTGTGGTGCAAAGGAGGAGTCGAGGATTGCTTTGCCCTTGGCCTGCAGGTATGGCGAACCCGCGGCGGATCCGTCGAATGCGTCCAAGATCAGCTGTTGGTCGACGCCAAGGCTCTTCGCCAAAGCGAACGACTGCCCGATGGCCGCGGCCAGCGTGGCAATCCACGCGTTACACGCCAGCTTGAGCCGCGAACCGTTTCCCGGCTCGTCGCCCGCCCACACCGTCTTGGTTCCCATGGCGTCGAACGCCGGCTGCACCCGCTGGAGCAAGCTGCGATCGCCAGAGGCCAGCATCACCAGCTTTCCCTGCTCCGCGGGCGCTTTGGTGCCCAACACCGGGCAGTCCAGGAAGGCGACACCGTGTTCAGCGGCGACGGCCGCCGCCTGGGCCGCGCCCTCGATGCCTACGGTCGCGCATTGGACGAAGACGGCGTCATCCGCCATCGCAGGCAGCACGCTCGTCATCACGTCCAGCGTTGCCGCCGCATCGAACAGGATGGCAACGACGACGTCTGCGCCCGTGACGGCCGCCGCGGGATCGGAGGCCACCTCTGCACCCGCGTCGGCCAATCGCTGAGCCCGCTCCGGCGTGCGGTTCCACACCACGACGTCGATACCCTCGCGCAGCAGGGACTGCGCCATGCCCGCGCCCATGGCGCCCGTACCAAGAACCGCAACTCGCATGGCGATCATTGTGCCCGTAGGCGTCCGGGCCGTGCGCGACCTATGCGGCGGCCGCCTCGGCGTTGCCGAGCAACGCGCCCCATTCCTCTTGCGCGGCAACGTGGGCCGGGCCGGGCGTGCCCTCCACCGGGCGGCAGGAGGCCAGGTCGACCAGCGCCAGCGCGATCGTCGACAGCGGAACACCGTGGCGGCGTGCGGCGGTCCGGAGTTCATCGGCGGCGGCCTGCGGGGTGTAGCGACGAAGTGCCAACAGGACGCCCTCGGCGGCGGCGAGCAGTCGCTGCTCGTCCGATCCGACCACTGCACCCGACCTGGCAACTTGGGCAATCATCCGTCCGCACTCCTTCACGTTCTCAACGATGAGCCGGACCATGTTCCTGTAGCGGAGTATCAGTTCCGGCGGCACCGTAATACCCCGTTTGCCTGGGGTTTAATCGCCGGTGGCGGTGATGACGTGTGGGCTCCGGCACATCCCATGGCATCAGCCGTAGTAATCCAGCAGGGGCAGCGTCAGGATCGCCATACCCGGTGCTACCAGCAACAGCAGCAGAATGCCGACGGCGCGCACAACGTGGCCACCGCCCCGGATGACGGCGCCAATCGCGCCTAGCACGCCGCCGATGAGTAACCCGGTCGCCAGGCGTACATCAGTGGAAACCTGCGCGGTACGGGTACCGCCGTCGAAGTCGGCGGCGAATTCCGGGCTGCCCCAGACCGTCAGCGTAAGCACCGCAGCCACGGCGAGGCAGAGGGCTGAACAGCAACACAGCATCAGGCCGAGAACGGCTGGGCGGGAGCTCGATTCGCGAGCGGTGTAGGCGGCGACCTCGGCGGGCATACCGCCACCCTGCGGCGTAGGGCATCGTCCGCGCATCCGTATAACTACTCACGTGGTGTGTCCGGATCGACTTGTCAGCCGACGCGATGCCACACATTCGACCGACGACGTCAGGCACGACCTGAGGCATTCGAACTGCCGCCGTCCGGGCTCCGCCGTCAAAGAAGTGCCTAACTCGCCCAATCCTCATCGTCATCCCACCTCTTCGCCTCCGCGACCATTCGCTCTCGAAACGCCGGCTCCGCCTCCTCAATGGCTGAGAGCGCACGGTCGGTGAATTCCGAAGGAATCCCACTGAGCGCGTGTGCAATCGGGATGAAGACCCGGAGCAAGGCGGGTGCGTCGACTAGAACACCGGTGGTCCAGCAATCGTCGAACGAAAGGAAGTCCAGCGCACGCCGTACGCGGTACTCGCTCCAGCGCAAGGGATCCCCGGTCCCTCCGTCAACGATCTCACCCAGGAGATGCTCATACTCATCACGCGGCGCAAATCGTGCACCCTGCGGAGACGTGAAGAAGGCATCGAACACCGCCGATACGGTGCGATAGTCGTCGCGCGGGGACTTCCGCTGCTGGCCGCCTGTCGGCAGCTTTGTGAGCAACCAGCGGAGCACCGCCGGGAACCCCAGCCTCGAATCGTCATAGCGCGGGATGATCACGTTCTCCAACGCTTGCTCTATCCAGGCACGCGCGTCGGCGAGGTCCATCTCGACGACCGGAGCACCCTGGTCTCTGGCGTTGGCCACCGCACAATCGAACGACTCCTGTGTGGCTCCGAGGTCGCTGACGTCGGAGAATGCCAGGTGGTCAATCATGACGGCGACAGTCTCTTGATGATCAGCGATCCGAACATCAAGCAGCAGTTGGTCACGGTCGCCGAGCGCGTGCCCGATTCGAGCAGCGCGATCCACTCGCGTGCGCGGGAGGCCCCTGATCCAGGCCCGGCAACTGGCCGCCCCGGAACTCAACCTGCAGGCGGCATCGCCGCTGCAATGCCGGTTTGTCAACCAACAGTTCGGCGAGCAGCGCCAGAACCATGGTGTGCTCGATATCCGGCGTAACGGCGACGTTGTCGATGAGGATCGAGAGGTTCATCGGTGTGGACTCACCCAGTCTGAAGCGGGAAAAGACCTCGGGCGTTCCCTTTTCCACCGCGATTCCCATCGCTTGCAGTAACGCCAGTGGACCGTCTGCAAGTATCTTGCGCACGACGTCAGCCAGAGTCGGCTGCAGCACTTGTCGCTCACGCCTGACCTGGCGCCGCGCATCGCGGCGAGCCTGCTTGGCTTGGCGCCGCCTTCTTCCGTCGTTCATAGCGCGGACGCTACGCCCGGCGTCCGACATCTCAGTTCGCGTGTTGGATGGCGGCGACGACCTGGCCAACTTGCACATTCAAGGGCTTGACGGCCGCCGACCAGTCCGGTGGTCCGCCGGTCGCGTCCACCGCCATTTCGGTGTGGACCAACAGCCCGGCCACCCGCACAGTACGCGCCAGACGAGCAGTCGCACCACAGGAGGGATGGCCGGCATGCCCGCCGCCGAACTCGACAAGATCGAACCGTCGATACCCGATGACCTGCTCATCCTCGACTGTCTGCGCTACTCGCACAAACTGAGGTTTCACCCCGCCATCCGCACAGATCGGAGGAACGTCAGAGGGCCTCGATTCGCACTGTGAAATCCAGTCCCGCATGCGAGCCAGGGAATCGACACCCGGATGCTCTCGGTAGACGACGGTCACGGGTGTATCGCTGTCATTGTCGGAGTGCGTTCCGCTGTACTTGACCAGCGCATCGAGGTCGGCGGGCTGATCACTGCTCGACACCCCGGCGTAGCTGCTGGCCCGTAAGGGATCGTCGTGGCACACGTCGTCGGGCGGACCAATCAGCCGCGGCTCGCCCGGTTTCGTGTCGTAGGCGATGTCCACCCTGCCCCAGGCTTGCCCCGGAAACACGAACAGCTTCGATAGTTCGGCCGGCGTCCGCTGCGCGACAGGTGCGACCGCGCTTGGTGTCGCACCGCGGAGAAAGCTGCGCGCCAACAATCCGAGTTGGACCTCGAACCGGAACCCGTCGCGCCAGTCACTTTGTGCCCATGCCTCGAAGGTGACTCCGTTCGACGACGCGGCCACGATCTTCACGGCAGGCGGGCCGGCACGGCGCACACCGGGGCCGGTGAGTGTGAGCAACGAAGCCCCCAACGGCATTCGGGGGTTCAGGGTTTCCAGTTCACCGCCAGGACAACGCTGGGTCCAGTCGGACAGTTCCGCAGCGACATTCTCGTCGTCTCGGGCCGGACGCAGTCGGACGAAGAACGTCGGCCAGTCGGCGTGCCCCGGCACAGCTGCCTCGTACTCACCCTGAACACCAACGGCGGACAGGTCGCCCACTTCGGGATAGTGCCCGCAATCCGCCCACCGGTCATCATCTTTGAAGAAGCCCCGTTCGGCAGGCACGCGGTAAGTCAAACTCGTGAGCTCGGGTACATCCGTCAGCCGCGGCAAGCTGTCCAGGAACGGCACAATCGGCGTGGCCGGTTCCGGTCCGCCCGACGGGGCGCACCCTCCGACCGCTACGACCATGACGATCGCCACGCACTGTGCGAGCCGGCCCAACTGATTCACCTGAAGTAGTAGGGCTGCCAGTAGCCCATATCGGCGATCGCCAGCACACCGATATCCCGACCGCGCGACGCCTGGCCCGGACATCTTTCCTCGACTGTCGCATCGAAGCGGTAGGTCGACTGCGCCGGAGCCAGCCCAGGGAGCTGTTGGTCTTCCTGCTGACCGCGATCCGTCACCGATCGAAGTTCGTAGCTGCATCCCGCCCTGGGCAACACAGCATCGATCGACTCTCGCTGTTCATCAGATAGCAGCCCGTTCAGTCGCAGAACCGGAACCTGCTCGGCGTCATGCGTGTTCAAGCCTGTGACAAGTCGTTGCGCCCAATCGCGTTGCTTGTCTGTCCCGTAATCGCCGATTTTCAGCCCGTCACCGTCCGACGGCAGCGTCAGCAGCCACACCGCACCGGCCACCACCGCGACAGCAGCGGCTGCGGAGATCCATACCAGGCGTCGGTGCCTGCCGTACCAAACCATCAGTGCCTCACTCCCCCGGGTATCTGAGATGAACAAATTCGACCTGGGCAGGCGCGTGGGTGTACTCCGCGGAGTCCGGCATCCAGTCACCGTGCAACTTCACTCCGCCCGAATGCTGATTTATCACGTCGGTGGGCACACCGTTGATGACCTGTTGACCTGCGTATACCGCGACGTGGTTGATGCCGCCGTCGGCGTCCTTGTAGTAAATCAAGTCTCCTGGAAGCAACCCAGCTTTTGACGGCGCCAGCGGATCGAGACCATTACGACTGGGAGTAGGGACAACACCGACGATGTCGCCCCGGCCTGAGTGCTGGGTGACGAAGTTGTGGTTCTCCTTCGCCAGTGTCCAGGTCTTCGATGACGTGTTGCCCGGAAACACCGCTCCTTCGTTCTGGTAATACCAGTCATCGCTGTCGCCGCGGCGCCAGTCGTCGATCCCGTTGCCCACGTCGCCAAATCCGCCCGCGCGCATTACTTGTGATGCAAAGTTCGTGCAATCCAGGTCACCACCGCCGAGTGATTCATAGTCCGGATTGAAACCCTCGGCCCACTTCTCTGAATACTCAACCGCCCGTCGGCGATTCTCCGATAGTGGCGGTCCACCAGCCGTTTCTGGACCGAGCGGCAGCTCATCGTCGACAAGCTGCACTTGGTTGTCGGTGGCCTCCTGTTCGCCTTCAAACCTGATACCCGCAAGCTCTTCGGCCTTGGACTGCAACTGACGTCCGACCAATGCATCGGTCTGGGCGAGTTGTTCCGCGCGCCAGCGAATGTACTCGGCATGCTCTGCGGCGGCGACAGCGCGCGAAGTCGCAGTTTGCACGTCGACCGGGCGCGCATCGGTGACCGACAAATCCTCACCGACTCGGAAGCCGTCGGCCTCAGCGTCCTGGATCGCTTCCACCGCCTGACGTTGCGCATTCCGAATGTCTGCGCCGCCCTGGGCGGCAATGTTTGCGGCTTCGCGTTGCACTTCCCCCTGTCTGCGTACGACCGCAAGATCTGCCGTCGCGCGGCCCAACGCTGCGTCTTTGGCACTACCCACCCAAGTCGGAGTGGCAACGTTCTGGCGGTGCTGATCGAACGCGGACTCAGCCGCGGCGGCTGCTTCTTCCCACCGCGAAGCGGCGGACTCGAGGTCCGCTGTATCCCAGGCCACTACTTCAGAACGGGTGGGCAGAGCCGCGTGTGTCGCTGCCGGGCTCACATCTTCTCGTCGAGCGCATAGGCATTGTCGTCATCGGCGGCGGCGTACCGGGTACTCGCCGACGAAAGATCGGCCGCTTGTCCGGCGATCCGATCGGCTTGCCGCGTCCGCACTGCGCCACTCGCCACATCTAGAGCCGCTATCCCGAGGTCACTCCGACGAGAGGACGTTATCTGCGGCGCAGCGCCACCACGTGCGAGTGTTGCGGCGATTTCAGTGCTCGCCGACGACACGGACCGCACGCCACCGATATCAACTTCCAGATTGCTCCCCATGGCCCCCACCTAGCAGCATCAGAATCTGCAGGATATCGCACACAGGAAAGGTCAAGGCACACCATCGCTCCTACTGATATGTCGACGAGCTGTTCGCACTCTCCAAAAGTCGATATTCGTGCTGGGTGAACGTTGCCCGGCAGCGGCGGCATCGAGGCGCACGCGTGCTACTTGCGATCACCACCTGTGCCCAGCCCCCTTCCGGCCAGATGTGTGAACCTGGTGAACGACATCGCATCGTGGGTCGGCGGCTGAATCAGATCTTGCGCGCGCCCTACAGATCCTTGCGATGACATTCGACGTCGTCCGTGACAGTTCTGGCCCCCGGCCAGGCGATCATGGCGCCGCCATGCCGACCAACGCCACCAGTGCAACGCTTCTCACATATTCTTGCTGGTTTGCAGTACCGACACAGCGACGCCCGGAAAGACCGACAACTCAGCTGTCGCTCGTTTGTCGCTCGGAGCCGGGCACTAGACACCCCCCTCACCCCGGCAACCGCGCCAACCAGTCCGACTCGCCGTCCAGCGGTTCACCGTCGAGAACCACCGTCGGCACCCCGGGCTCGGGGAACGTGTGCAACACCGCAAGGTTGGACGCGGCAATGGCATGCGGGTCGTAACCCAAGAACACGCCGAGCCGAATCAAGTCGACCGCCGAGCCAGGCGCCCCCGCCGCGGCAGCTAGATCTGCCAGCTCGTCATTCGACAGATCGCTCGCCCCACCCTCGTGCGGTTGGTGCTCTGCGGAGAAGATCTGTTGCACGAACCGCCATGTCACATCGCTCGACCCGGACTGGCCGGCCACCACGAATGCCGCGTAGATGGCCCGCGCGTCGTAAGTGCCACTGGCCGAGTACTTCTCGAGGAAGTTCACAAACCGCAGGTTCACCCGCAGCGACCCGTCTTCGATGCGCTTGCCGATCTCCAAGCCTTGCGCGCGGATCATCTTCCCGCTGTACGGGCAGAGCGGGTCCACGTACAGATCGATCTGCCCCAGCGCGTTGGGATCACCGATCGACACGACGTCCCCCGAAGGCGCCGCCACCGACGCCGATGCCACCCCGGGGAACAGCATCAGCAACGTCAGGACCAGACCGGCGAGAACACGAAGCTTCATACCCCCATCATGCAGGCGCCACGAACCCCGACAGTTCCCCGTGTGGCTTCTGTGACTCAGCCGTACAATCCTGACGACTAATTCAAGAACGAGGAGCCGCCCCATGCATGACCTGACCAAGCGCGCGCTAGCCGCCGCCTTCGCCCTGGCCGCCCTCGGCACCCCGGCCGCCCTGGTCACCATCAACCCCGCCATCGCCCAAGCGGCCTGCAACAGCGGTGAAGAAGAAGACCAGTTCACCACCCAGTGCACGCCGTTCCTGGTGCCGAACTCCCCCGACTCCGAGGGCTTCACCACCACCGCCGCCAACCCGGACATCCCCGAGATCGACGGCATTCCGTGCACCGGCGCCGACAGTGGGGCCTGCATCGGCCTGTCCGAGGATCAGATCCCGCAGGTCACCCCGCACGTCACCATCAGCTCCAGCCCGTAGCGAGCATGGCCGGGGCCGAACGGCCCCGGCCTACCGAGCTGCGGCCGGCTCGATCCCGGCCGCCGCCAGCCGTCGGTCCGAATGCGCCGGCCGCACCACTTGCGGCCACCAGAACCACTTGCCCAGCAACGCCGCCACCGCCGGCGTCATGAACGAGCGCACCACCAGCGTGTCGAACAGCAAGCCCAGCGCGATCGTCGTCCCCACCTGGGCCATCACCTTCAGATCGCTGAATGCGAACGAGGCCATGGTCGCCGCGAACACCAGGCCAGCCGACGTGACCACCGAACCGGTGCCGGCCATCGCGCGGATGATCCCGGTCTTCAGTCCGCCGTGCAGTTCCTCCTTGAACCGAGAGACCAGCAGCAGGTTGTAGTCCGACCCCACGGCCAGCAGCAGGATCACCGCCATCGGCAGCACCATCCAGTGCAGTTCCAGCCCGAGGATGTGCTGCCACAACAGGACTGACATACCGAAGGAGGCACCGAGTGACAGAAGCACGGTGCCGACGATCACGGCCGCGGCTACCAGGCTGCGGGTGATGAGCAGCATGATGATGAAAATCAATGACGCAGCGGCGATTCCGGCGATCATCAGATCATATTGCGCACCGTCGTGCATGTCCTTGTAGGTGGCCGCCGTCCCCGCCAGGAAGATCTTGGAGCCCTCCAGCGGCGTGCCCTTGATCGCTTCCCGGGCGGCCTGTTTGATCGGGTCCACATGCGAAATACCCTCGGGTGTCGCCGGATCGCCGTCGTGGCTGATGATGAAGCGCACCGACTTGCCGTCGGGTGAGATGAAGTTGCCCATGCCGCGCTTGAAGTCCTTGTTATTGAAGGCTTCCGGTGGCAGATAGAAGGTGTCGTCGTTCAGCGACTTGTCGAACGCCTCCCCCATCGCGGTGGAATTGTCCTGCATCGCCGAGCCTTGATCCTGCATACCCTTCTGGGTCTGGTACATGGTCTGCATGTTGGTCTTCATGCTTTCCATGACCTCGATGTTCGTCGGCCACAACGCCACCATCTGCGGCATCAGTGTGTCGAGGTGCTGGAGGTCGGGCAGCAACTGCTGAATGTCGTCGGTCATGGTGTCGATCCCGTCGAGCGTGTCGAACACCGCCCGGATCGACCAGCACGCCGGGATGTCGTAGCAGTGCGGTTCCCAGTAGAAGTAGTTGCGGATGGGCCGCAGGAAGTCGTCGAAATCGGCGATGTGGTCCCGCAATTCGGCGATGTCGACCGTCATGTTGGTGGTCTTGAGCACCATGGAGTGGGTGGTGTCGGCCATCTGCTGGGTGACCGATTGCATCCTCTGCATGGTGTCGATGTTGGTTTGGATGTCGTCGATCTGCGTGAGCATCCGCGCGTACATGTCCTGGTTGTACTTCTCGTTCATCTTCTGCGTGGCGCCCTGTTGGCTCAGCATGAACGGAATGGTGGTGTGCTCGATCGGTTTTCCGTTGGGCCGGGTGATGGTCTGCACCCGCCCGATACCCGGCACCGCGAGCACCGCCTTGGCGATCTTGTTGATCACCAAGAAGTCGGCCGGGTTGCGCAGATCGTGGTCACTCTCGACCATCAGTAGGTCCGGGTTCATCCGGGCTGCGCTGAAATGCCGCTCGGCGGCTTGGTATCCGATGTTGGCATTGATCTCGGGCGGCAGGTACTTGCGCGCGTCGTAATTGGTCTTGTACCCCGGCAAGGTCACCAAACCGATGAGCGCGAGCGCCAACGTCGCCACCAGCACCGGGCCCGGCCAGCGCACCACGGTGACGCCGACCCGGCGCCAGCCGCGGGACCGGATGGCGCGCTTGGGTTCGAAGCGCCCGAACCGGCTGCCGATGGTGATGACCGCCGGCCCCAGCGTCAGCGCCGCGATGACCGCGACGAAGGTGCCGATGGCGCACGGCACCCCCATGGTCTGGAAGTACGGCAGTTTGGTGAACGACAGGCACAGCATCGCCCCGGCGATGGTCAGCCCCGAGCCGAGCACGACGTGCGCGGTACCGCCGAACATGGTGTAGTACGCGGTTTCCCGGTCCTCGCCGGCGCCGCGTGCCTCCTGGTAGCGGCCGATTGCGAAGATCGCGTAGTCGGTTCCGGCCGCGATGACCATGAGCGTCAGCAGGTTCACCGCGAACGTGGACAACCCGATGATGTTGTTGTAGGCCAGGAAGGCGACCACGCCGCGGGCGGCGCCCAGTTCCATGAACACCATGACCAACGTCAGCAGCACGGTGACAATCGACCGGTAGACGATCAGCAGCATCACGGCGATCACGCCGATGGTGATCGCGGTGACCAGGGCGATGCTCTTGTCGCCGGCGTGGTGCTGATCCGAAATCAGGGGCGCGCCACCGGTGACGAACACCTGCAGGCCCGGCGGTGGTGGGTCCTTCGCGATGATGTCGCGCACCGCGGCCACCGAGTCGTTGGCCAGTGTCTCGCCCTGGTTGCCTTTCAGGTACAGCTGCACGTAGGCGGCCTTGCCGTCCTCGCTCTGGGCGCCCGCCGCGGTCAGCGGGTCACCCCAGAAATCCGCGACGTGCTCGACGTGGGCCGGATCGGCGCGGAACCGTTCGATCAAGCCGTCGTAGTAGTGGTGGGCTTCGGCGCCCAGCGGCTGGTCGCTCTCCAGCACGATCATGGCGTTGCTGTCGGAGTCGAACTCCTTGAAGTCCGCGCCGATGCGCTTCATCGAGATCATCGCCGGTGCGTCCTGTGAGCTCAGCCCGACGGTGTGCGCCTCACCCACTTCCTCCAGGGGTGGGACGAGCACGTTGGTGGCGACATTGAGCAGCACCCAGCCGATGACCAGTGGCACCGACAGCACCCGGATGAGGTGTGCGATCCTGGATCGCCCGGCAACCGTAGCGGTCATCGACAGCACCCTCCCGATCAGGCCCGCATCGCCCATCGTGAGCTCGTCGGCGTTACAACTGCGCTATCGCGCGTAATATACGTAGCTTGGCAAACTGATGGTGTCAACCGCATCGTCCCAGTTGCGGGTCGTTCGTCAACCCATGTCGGTTTCCAACCGGATATCGGCCCGTCATACTCACACGATGGCGGCAAGAAAAGTGCGGGACACATCACCGAAACGCGGGTGGCTGAGCCCCAAGCAGCAGCGGGCCTGGATCGCGTACATGCGCGTCCAGTTGCGGATGAACTACGAGATAAACCGTCAACTGCAAGCCGACTCGGGACTGTCGCTGGCGGAGTACGACGTCCTGGTGGCCCTCAGCGGCGCCAAGGACGACGGCATGCGCGTCAGCGACCTGGCCGCGCAGATCGGCTGGGAACGCAGCCGGCTCTCACATCAACTGCGCCGCATGGACGAACGCGGCCTCACCGAACGCAAGGCCAGCACCGATGACGGCCGGACCACCAACGTCGTGCTCACCCCGAGCGGTCGACAGGCGATCATCGAGGCCGCGCCCGGGCACGTCGACCTGGTGCGCAGCCTGTTCTTCGACCCACTACCCGAGAACCTACTCGGCCCGTTCACCGCAGCACTGGAACACATCCACGTGAACCTCAATCACAACAGCTCGCTGCCGCCAGCCCCCGGCTATGATTAGGTGATAAATCACCTACAAGGAGTGTTTATGAGCAACATCATCACCGACTTGATGGAAGCCAACCTGCTGGCCGTGTTCAACGAACGCGACCCGCAACGTCGCGCCACCGCCATCGCGCAGACCTACGCGACCGACGTTCAGTGGATCGACGACGAGGGCATCGCCACCGGTCACGACGAGCTCAACGCCAAGGCAGCTGAGCTGCAGGAGAAGCTGGCCGGACTGCATTTCGTGAAAGCCGGACCGGTGCGCCAGACCCGGGGCCTTGGCTACCTCGCGTGGGAGGTACGCACGCCCGACGACGCCGCGGTGGCCTCCGGCTTCGACGTCGCCGAGATCGCCGACGGCCGGATTGCGAGACTGTGGACCATCCTGACGCCGGAATAGGTGATGTGTCACCTATGTTGTAACGGGCGAACTCATCAAAACGACACCAGAACGGAGCCCCGATCATGGGACAACTCGACGGCAAGACAGCATTGGTCACCGGCGGTACGTCAGGCATCGGCCTGGCGACGGCCCAGCGGCTCGCCGACGAAGGCGCCTACGTCTTCATCACCGGCCGTGACCAGACCCGCCTGACAGAGGCGGCCCAGAAGATCGGCGCCCACGGCGTGCGCAGCGACATCAGCAAGCCAGAAGAACTCGACGCGCTGGCGGCCGAGATCGCCCAGCACGGCAAGGGACTGGACATCGTCTTCGCCAACGCCGGCGGCGGCGACTTCGCCACCCTGGCCGACGTGACGCCACGGCACTACCGGGACAACTTCGACCGCAACGTGGCCGGCACGGTGTTCACCATCCAGAAGACCCTGCCACTACTCAACGAAGGTGCGTCGATCATTCTGGCCGGATCCACCGCAGCCTCCGAGGGCACACCGTCCTTCGGGCTCTATGCCGCTTCCAAGGCGGCCATCCGGTCGCTGGGCCGCACCTGGGCCGCCGAACTCGCCGACCGCAAGATCCGGGTCAACACCATCGTCCCCGGCCCCATCGAGACGCCCGGCCTCGCCGGCCTGGCCCCCGCCGATCAGCAGCAGGCCCTGCTCGACGGCATGGCGGCCAGCGTGCCGCTCAAGCGCGTCGGCCGCCCCGAGGAGATCGCGGCGGCGGTGCTGTTCCTGGCGTCGGACCAGAGCAGCTTCATGACGGGTGCCGAGCTGGCCGTCGATGGTGGGCTGATCCAGGTCTGATCGCTCGTGTGTGTGCGGTCTCATCCGCCGGCGACGGCGCGTCGCGGATGACATCGCACAAACAGCGCGCCTATCCAATCGACGCGAGCAGCCGGTCCAAGTCCACCCGGCCGCCACCGAACCGGATGTCGACCCCCGGGTCCCCCTCGTCGACGAGGCTGGCGAGCACCAGTTCGGCGGCGGCGCGGGGCCGAGTCGCCGGGTCGTGGGCCCGCAGCCCGGACAGCACAAGCGCGATCAGTCCCGCGACGTGCGGGGTGGCCATCGAACTCCCAGGCGAGGACAGGTACTTGTCACCCGGGATGGACGAGATGATGTCGACGCCGGGCGCCACCATCACCGGGACCGTGCGGGCCGGCACCGAGGCGAAGCGCGATGCACGGGTGCTGCCGTCGGTTTGCGCCACGGTCACCGCGCTCCAGTTCACGACTTCGCCGCCGCTTGAATCCCACACCGCACCGGCCCGGTCGTGCGCGCCGACGCACACCAGGATGCCGGCCGCGTCATCAGCCGGCACCGTCAGGTAGTTGGCCGGCGAACGAGATTTGGCGACACCAGCAACATCGAACTCATTGCCCACCGCCGCCACCACGACGACACCGTCCTTCAACAGCGCCTCGACGGGCGCGGCCCATTCCTCGTGCAATCCCGGCCAGCCCAGGGAGATCGAGACCACCTGACAGTGTTGCTCTGTCAGCCACCACAGCCCTGCGCCGATACCCGCCACCGAGCCTTCGTTCGACTGCTCGAGTACCCGCGTCACCGCCAACTCCGCCGCCGGCGCCATCCCGCGCGCCTTCCCGTCCGTCGGCTGCCCGACCAGGATGCCCGCGCAGTGCGTGCCGTGCCAGTGCGAGAACGTCGGCACGGCTTGACTGTCCGGCAGCGCAGACCCGTCTGGATTCTTCTGCACCTGCTTCACCGCTGATTTGTCGAACTGCGCGAAAGCGCTCAGCCGCTGTTCGGCCACCAAGTCCACAAACGCCGGATGGGTACTGTCCAGGCCGCTGTCGGCGATGCCGATACGCACCCCTTGTCCGCGGAAACCCTTGTCCCAGAACCGGCCGGCATCCAACCCGTCCGGACCGATCCCCCAGTTGTCGTCGTTGTCGACCGCGCTGGCACCCATCGCCCCGGGATCGAGTGCGAATTCGATGGTCACGTTGTCGAAGACGTCACCGATCAGGTCCTGGCCGGCCGCGTCCACGAGCTCCTTGGGGACGAGCAGCGTGCCCGGCGCAATCAGCTTGCCGAATCCGGTGATCGGCGGGATCACATCCGGTGACAGTTGCACCAGCCGGTCGCTGCCCGACCGCACCTGAAACGAACGATCCCCCCGCGACATCGTCATTCCGCAAGCGCCAGCGGCTGCAGCTCCGGCAGCGGGATGACCTGGCCGATGGTCTCCACCGCCGACTGGATCTGGAACTTGATCGCCTCACACGGCGACTTCTTGGTGCCCATGAACACGCGTGGATGGGAACAGCCACCCATGCACAGTGGCAGCACCGGGCACGATGTGCAGGACGGGTAGATGAACGGCGACATCAGCTGCCACTTCTGCGCGATCGCGGTGCCGGTCATGTCCGAATCAACTTGCCGCACATTGCCCATCGCCTCGGCCGCCACCCCGACGCTGTCCCAGCAACGGCTGATGTTGCCGGCCGGGTCGATCACGAACAGCGCGCCGCTGGTGGCCCCGCAGAAGTGCTTCTTGGGGGTGAGCCGTCGGACCATCATCTGGGCGGAGTCGGGCAGCTTGGCGAACATGCTCTGCTCGAAGCGGGCGTATTCGGAGCGCGTCATCACCTCCGGGCTCTCCTTGACCCGCGGCGGCGCGGCGGAACCGACCACCGTCAGCGGCAGGGACTTGATCGCCGGTTTGAAGCGCTCCCCGTCGGTGCCGGTGACGCAGCCGGCTTCCCCGTCCAGGTCGTCGGTGCGGGCCAGATGCGCAATCCGGTGCAGATCGTGTTCGCGCAGCACGTCCAGGATGCGCGTGATGTCGTCGGCGTTGGTGCGATTGACGTTGATACGCAACGTGATGTGCAGATATTGTCGCGCATCGAGCACGTTGCGCAGGATGGTCGACGGCGCGCCGTCGGGATCCAGCACCCCGCGGCTTTCCGGCCCGTCGTCGACGAGCGCGTCGAAGGAGATCTGCGCCGACCGGATGCCGACCTCACGAAGCCGCTCGGCCGTGGCCCGATCCAACAGGGTGCCGTTGGTGATGATGCCCATCGGCTCGAGCGTCCCGCCGGCCTCCTCGATGGCAGTTCGCAGCCGCACCGAGAGATCCACCACGATGTCGACGGCCAGCAGCGGTTCCCCGCCGTACCAGGTGCAGTCGACGGCCTTCCAGCCCTCGGCCACCCGGGCCCGGACGTACCCGACCGTGGCGTCCTGGGTCGCTGCGGACATCACCCGGTCGGTCCGGTACTCGTTTTGATAGCAGTAGGTGCAGGCCTTGTTGCAGGCCAGTGTCGGGGCGATGGTGAGGCTCATGGTGTCACCGGTCGCGCGGCCGTTCTGGTAAACCGAGATCACCTGCTGCAGCTCGTCACCGCGATGCAGAAAACCCATGTCTAGCAGTCCCGGGGTGTCCGGCGTCGCGACGACCGGCCCGGTCTCCTGGAGAGCGTCACCGACCGCGGCGGAGAACCGGGCGAAGCTGCCGGTGCGCGCGTTGTAGCCGACCCAGCCGTCGTCGCGGCGTACGAACGAGTTATACCGCGACCGTTGCAACTCACTCATCCATGACCTCCTCGTCGACACCGAAGCGGATGACGCAGGCACCGCTGCAGGTGCCCTTGCCGCCGCAACCCTTCCCGGCACACGGTGCGGCACCGCTGACCCCGGTCCCGTCGTCCGGTGTCGCGATGATGTTCTGGATGGTCACGTCCCCGGGCGCCAGGCGGTCACCGTTCTCCAGGCGGGTGACCAGCAGGGTCTCCTCACCGAGCCGAACGATCTGCGCGACCCCGGTTTTCGCGGTGAAGGTACCGGAGGGAAAGGAGGAATCTGACGGTGCGGACTCTGACATTGCGGGCTCCAGGATTCTGCCGGGTGGGTCTGGGTCGTGTTCCATCATCGGCCGACTTCGCGGCGGCGGGATCGGCCTTGTATGCCGATAAACGATGGAGGTCGAGGTGGAGGCCGGTCATCCATCTTTTCTCCGCCTCGGCGCATCCGACCGGTCGGACACCAGCGACAGCAGCGGCGGCGACTCATCTCCGTGGCCGACCAGTGTCAGTGCAGTGCAGGTCTTTTCGGCCGAGCATGCTCCGCCGCACCGATCCGGGGCGACCGCTGACGCGATCTCGTAGCGACGGCCCAGCTCGAGCTTGGCCAGGATTGAGTGGATGTGCGTCTTGACGGTCGACTCGGCGATCGTCAGGCGGGTGGCGATCTGACGGTTGGTGAGACCGCGCGCAGCCAGACTGGCGACATCGCTCTCCCGGGTGGTGAGCGGGATCGAGGACCCGCCGGGGCTGACGACGGGCGTCTCGGCACGCCAGGCCTGCATCAGTGCGGCGGCGATGCGCGGGCTGCAGAACGACCGGCCGTCGGCCGCGCGCTCGGCGACGGTGACGATCTCGTCCAGCGTCTGATCGACGTCGACGAATCCCGTCATCCCCAGCTCCGCGGCGCGGACCAGGGTGTCCAGATTACTGTCGGTGCGGATGTCGATGGCGATCCCGATCGTCGGCAGGTTCGGGGCGTCACGGTGCAGCGGCTCGAGCAGGTCGAGCAAAGCGGGCAGGCCGAAGTCGACCAGCACGACGTCGGGCCGGCGGGCGGCCATCGCGGCGAGCGCCCCGGGCGTGCCGGCCTCGGCGCGCAGCGTGAGCCCCGGTTGCGCGCCCAGCGCGGCGGCGACGGCTTCACGGTAGGCGCGAACCGACGCCACGAGAACAACATCGAACATCGTCGCACTGCACCTTTCGGACACACATGGATTTCCCTGCGGAACAACGGCTGTCGCCAGTCTCGCTCGTCGCGGCACCGCAGAACGCGCGTAGCGCTCTACCTGTCTTCGCTACCCCTGCACGGGGTGCCGGGTCAGCGGGCCGGCCTGATCGAGCGGGTTGAGCAGCATCGTGGCATAGCCGGCGACGTCGGCCAGCCCGTCGCGGACACGCACAGTCGCGGAGGTGAACTCCCACCCGTCGCCGGGCGGCGCAGCGACCGGATCCACCACGATGTCGGCGTCCCCGGGCGCCAGCGACCGCAGTTCGCCGTCGCCCATCACCCGCCACAGGTACAGTCGCCACGGTTTGACCTGCAGCGTGTGTTGCGGCGGCAGGTTGCGCACCGTCAACGCCACCCCGGCCCCGTCCCGCCGGACCTCCACGTCGAGATCGGGCGTGGGTGCCGTGGTCATCGCGATCACGGGCGCGCTGGGGGCGCTCCAATCCGCCGGTTGTGCGTCGATGAGCCCGGCGGTCGTCACGATGGGTGACGGTAGCGGTGCCGCACCGGGCTCCGTCGACACCTCGGCCGGGTAGCGCACCTGGGCGGTCACACCGAGCGGCACGAAAGGCGGTAAGGATGCCAGCTTTTCGTCCGGGACCACCGCAGTGTAGGTATCGGGCGTACCGGCCACCTCGACAAGATGCCCCTCGTCGACGGTGCTGCCGTACAGGTAGGAGGTCGCCGCAGCGGTGCAGCGCACCCGGTACTCCGGCGGCGACTGGCTGCCCAGGCGTTCGATGACATGGGCGTTGATGCCGTGCGCCTCGACCTGCACCCGTACCGAACCCCCGCCGGCGTCGACGCGGACCAGAGGCGCCGGGGGCTGGTCACCGCCCGGCACGGCCGCCGGCGTCAACCCGCAGGCATCGAAGTTCGCCTCCACCTGGGCCCCGGTCAGCGGCACGATACGCAGGAACTGCAGTGTCTGAAGGGATCCCGGCAGCGTGTGGGCGAAGCGCACGGTGCCACCCGCAGGCAGGGGCGCCGGGGTCAGCAGGGTGAACGATTCGCGCGCCATGTGTTGGTGCTGATGGTCATACAGCGCGGCGGCCCGGGTCGCGCGGTTGGGTGAGGCCGGGAACACGTGCAGCTGGGCGGTGACAACCCGCTCATCGGCCAGGTACACGTTGTAGGCAGCGTGGCCCGGCTCGGTGGGCCAGCTCAAGTCGATCTGGGCCGCCCCGACCGGATCACGGCGCGAGGACCAGAGCAGGCGCGGCGCGGTGCTCAGCGGCGTGGGCCGGCGGGGATCCACCACGTGCACCTTCGCCGCGGTCGAGCGCTGCTCGGTGTCCGGGTTGAAGACGACGGTCACCGACTGATCGCGCACCTGACCGAGTTGCGTTGGCGCGGCAGGGAAGCTGACCTGCAACCGGTCCTCGGGGAACGGCGCATCGTAGGCTTGGCCGTCGATGCTCACCCGGGTGATCGGCGGCGTGCCGGGTCCCAGCGTGTCCGGGGCCGGCACGTCGACGGCGACGGTGATGGTCCCGGGCACGCGCAGCCCCGGGGGTGCGTCGCGCAGGGTGTGGTCGGCGAGGAAGTAGGCTTGTGGCGCGGGCGGCGGCAGCAGGGGGCGCGGTGGCGGCACCGCATCCAGCGTGCCGGGCGGCCCCCACCTGCCGAACTCGTCCGATTCGGCGACGTACCAGGCCACCGGGCCCTTCGCGGCGGGCACCGTCGAATCGACCAATGCCCCTTGGCATCCCGTGTTCAGTTCGCGGCGTCCTGCCAGCAGCGTGAGGGCCCGCGGGGTGCCGTCGACGTCGATGAAGGCGTGCTGGGACGCGACGGCACCGTCGACGGTCCGGGTGAACGCGACCGGCCCGGCGGGCGGGGTTCCGAGCAGCGCGATGTCCTGACGGTAGATATCCGTGCCGCCCCAGGTGGGCGGGCCGTCCAAGGCCGGGGACGGCGCATCGGGCAGGTCCGGCAGCGCCCCGATCACAGCCGGGGTCACCAACGTCAGCTTCACCACGCCGCAACTGTTCAGCAGCTGCTGATCGACCGGACGCTCACCGGCCAGCGCCACCCACGGGGCGAGGGTGGGCTTGTCCGGGCCCGCGGCATTCATGGTCGTCACCAGGTCGGCCACCGTGGTCCCCGCGGCGACCCGCGCCGCGGGGTCGGCCGCCCAGGTTCCGACGGCGATCCAGCCGACCGGCACGGAGTCGTCGCTGATATCGGCGTCGACGGGCGTGGACAGCCCCAGCCACCGGGCGATGCCGGGATCGGCGGCCGCGGTGATCAGCGTCTCGACACTCCCGAGCTCGGTGGTGGCTTTCTGTTCGACGTCCCGGATCTCCAGCGGGGTGACATGCCGGCCGGGGTAGGACCCCGGATCTGCGTAAGCCCGCTCCAGCAGCAACTGCACCGAGGTCTCGCCCACCCCGTCCAGCAGTTTCTGCACCCGCGCCGCCTCGTCGCCATCGGTGTCGGTGGGCACCTCCTGCGGTCCGGTGTGCCACGGGGCGCCGCGGGTGACACGGTCCATCCCGCCGCCGGACCCGTCGACCGGGTCGGCCCACTCCGACACTTGTTCCAGCGGCAGGCCGATTCGGATCCTGTTGTCGTAGTCGATGTGCTCGCGGGTGGCCAGGCCGGCGTCCAGCCCGATCACCGACCGCACCCTCCCCTCTCCTGTCAGCCGGATGCGACGTATCCGGGAGGCGGCCAGCGCGAACGGTTTCTGGCTGCGTGACACCAGGATCCGCTCGTGAGCCCCACCGGTCCGCCCGACCACCGAGAGCCGAACCGGGCTGTCCTCGTCGACCTCGACGCGGATCCAGCTGATCCAGGGATCCTTCGTGCCCACCGCTTCCTGCAGTTCGACGATGTCGCCGTACAGCGGGCGATCCGGTTTGACCGGGACGTCGAGATCGGTGCCCAGCGACTGCGGCACACCGTCGTCGTCGTAGACCCACCAGTGCACCAGCAGTGGTCGCACCAGGGAGCCGTTGCCGGGATCGATCGCCTGGGCCCGCAGCGGCAGGAAGGTGATGCCGCGCAACGGGAACCCGACCGCGGGGTTCACCCAGGCCCGCAGTTGCGCACCGGGCGCGACGTACGGGTCGGTGTCCACACGCATACCGAGGGTGGAGACCCGGAACAACGCCTCCGGGGTGAAAGCCTGGCGCATCACCGGACCGCCTCTCCTTGTGCAGGGCTGATCGCCGCGCATGTCGCGGACTTGGCTGTGCCGGCGTCGGTGTAGCCGAGGCGCAACGTGACTGGCGCTCCCGCCGCGATCTCGGTGGGTGCGGCGGGGACGAACAGGTAGCGGCACTGCGCGGCGTCGCCGTAGCGCCGGGCGAAGCTCACCCCGTTGACCTGCAGTCCGGTAATATCGAGCCGCCCGGGCCGGGACAGCGGCTCGGGTGACTCCACCAAAACCCCGGCCAGCAGGGCGGTTCCGGCGGTCCACAGCAGCGAGGTGCGCCCCGCGGTCGGCAACGGCCAGCCGTCCAGGCCGAGCCTCGACAGCGCCGCGGCGTAGGCCGCGTCCGAGATCTCGGGTGCGGGCAGCGCCGCGGGGGTGACGCCGCGCTGCCCGTGCGGTGCGCCGGCCGGATTCGTGAAGCCGAGGTCGGCGATCTGGGCATCGGGAGTGCGGTAGCGCGACGTGCCGAAGATGATGCCGGGCAACGGATCCGCCGGTGGTGCGTCGGGCTGGCCGGCGACATGGTTGGGCACGAAGACGACGTTGAGCTGATAGGTGGCCGACGGCTGCAGCGCGTCGGTGGAGGCCTTCAGGCTCGCACCGGATTTGGGCACCGGGCAGCTGTGCGCCTGGTCCACGTCCAGATAACGCTTTCCGAGCGGGTCGAGGACGGCGGTATCGATGAGATCGTGCCAGTGCGCCGGGCTCAGCGCCACCAGCCAGGGGGCGGGCACGGTGGCGCTGCGCGGGGGTCCGTCGGTGCGCACACACCTCAGGTCCAGCCGGTACCCGTAGAGGCCGGCCAGTTGGTCGACCTGATCCTGGTCGAAGTTCGCGACGAGATCGTCGGCCAGATACCAGTGCTCGGTGCGATCGCCGGGGCTGTAGCTCTTGAGGTAGCGGGCCAGGTACTCGGTCTTGAACACCGCCTGGGTCCACGCTGCTTCCCGCCAGGCCAGTTCGGGCCGGGGCGGGTGGTGCACCACGACGGCACCGGGCGCCGGACGTTTGGCGGTGCGGAACCAGAATTCCTGCGCCGGTTGCGGGTACGGGGTGGGCGCGCTCGATTGTTCGGTCTGACCGGTGACCTCCGTGGTGACCACCACCTTGTACAGCGCATCGGCGCTGAGTTTCAGCGGTGTGCGGAACTGCGGGTCGGCGTTGTTGTGCTTGTCGGTGGTGGCCGCCGCCGTAGCGGCGCTCGTCGCGGCGGCCTTAGCGTCACCGAAGGCGGCCCAGGTGGTGGCGTGCACGCCCAGGATCGTGATGCGTTGCAGTGGTGAGTAGGTTACGCGGGCGCCTCGAGTCGACGTCGGCGCGCTGTAGCCGACGCGCGACCGTCCACCCGGCAGATCGGCGGCCCCGGTGTAGAGCCACGCCGCACCCGAGTCGATGTCGACCACCGAGATCTCGTCGCGAAGCTCGGGGAACGTGCCGTCCACGATGACCCACAGCACCGCCTCGCGCAGGCTGGCGTCGGCGGTATCGGCGACCACGGTCGCCAGGATCCGGCCATCGTCACGTAACGCCTTGAAGCTGTCGTTCAGAGAGAGGTATGACCACACGAAGGGCAGTGCCAGGCCGGCGGTGAAAGCCCGGCCCTCGACGTCGAGTTCGTCGACGGGGACGATCGCGGCGGGCCTGAACGTCAACGGGGCGGCCAGTACCCCGGCCATCCCGGCTTCGCTGAGCTGGACTCCGTTGCTCCACCGGCCGATGGTGACGGTCGCGGTGAACCGGGAGGCGTGCACACCCGCGTCCGGTGCCGCGGGCAGGGTCCACCCCTCGCCGGTCGGCCGGGCCACGTCGCCGAGCGCCCAGCCCGCGCCGGCCCGGTGGGGCACGCGGCAGGCCGTCGAAGTCGTACTGACCGGGTCGACACCCGGTGCGGTATGGGCGCCGCCGTCGTTGCGGCGGTGCGCCCAGAGGTCCGAGCGATACGTCAGCAGCGCCAGTTCTCGTGCCCCGGCTGGGTTTCCGGCGCCGCCGGCGCCGGCCTCGGCCTGTTTGGGCTGCTGCCAGGCGGCCTCGAGACCGGTGGCGAGCAGCACCGGGGCGCCGCCGTCCATGCGCCAGAGTTCGACCCCGTTGAGGTGATGGGTGTAGCGCAGTTTGTCATTGCCGGTCTGGCCGCTGGCCTGCAGTCCGTCGGCCCCGACGAAGGCCGTCTGTAGTTTCGTGACGTCGGGGCCGAGATCGAATTGCAGGATCGGCACCACGTCGGGCCACACGGTGGGCGCCGCGTCCGCTGTCGACGCGGCCTGCGCGACCTCGACATAGTGCCGGTCCGACAGCGACATCTTCGTCGCGCCCCAGGGGCCGGGTGGCGGTGCGACGGCACCGAGTTTGTCGGGACCGATGTGCAGGTTCACACAGCCCTCGATCTCGGTGAACCATAGATCGATGCTGCCGCACACCCGGAAGTCGGCGGACAGGAACGCCCCGGGCCCGAGTTGCAGGGCGAGGTCGGCGTGGGCGCCGATCGAGAAGGGCCCGAGGTGCAGTGCACCCCCGATGCTGCCCTGTCCCGCGAGAAACCATGGGTTGGTGGCCATCCCGACCGCGGCGCGGGCCGAGAGCTGCAACCAGACCGGTGGCAGGCCCCAGTTGACGTCGACGGAGAATCCGAACCCGATCGCCGGGCCGGGCAGCTTCATGGTGGAGTTGCCGAGGTGATCCAGGTTGTCGCCCTGGATCATCAGGTAGGCCGAGGCGCCGATCTTGAACAGGTCGGGAAGCACGGTGGCGGTGATCGGCCCGGGTTCGCGGCCGGCTACCCCGTCGGAGCCCAGCCGGAAGTACCACGACGACGGGTCCGCAAAGGGCAGCTGGGCATCGAGCGGGACCTTCACCTCCACCAGCCGCGGCGGATCAGCGTCGATGGCAAGGTTGCCACGGGCGCCGACGGTGATCCCGTCCTCGTCGACGACGATCAGTCCCTTGAGGGGACCGTTGTTCTCGGTGTTCAGGAAGTCCGGCTCGTGCAACACCCGGGCGTTGACGGCCAGCCGGAAGGCGACATCGGGCACGGTGACCAGCAGGTTACCGGTGGCACTGAAGGTGTAGGCAAGGTCGTAGACGGTGCCGACCCCGGCCTGCAGGCCGAGCATCATCGCCCCGGCGTCGGGCACGGTGTCCGTCGGCGTCCATGCGAGTTGGTTCTCGACGAAGTCGCCGCCGGCGGGCAGCGTGGGTCGCATGTTCAACCCGAACATGCCGCCGAGGCTGTAGAGGCCCAGACCGGTGGGCCCCAACGGAATCGGGCCCGGCAGCGAGCCGACCACGTCCAGCAGGAAGCTGTCCCCGCCGCCGTAGACGAAGTACACCCGGGCACCGACGCCCAGCGGCGAGCCGATCCGGCCCCACAGGTCGGCGCTGAACCCGGTGTTCGTGATGTTCGCGGCGCCGTGTCCGCTCAGGGCCGGGGTGTCGATGTCGACCCCCAGTCCGCGCAATTCGACATCGGGTGTGCCTGCACCGGCGGCTGTGATCCGGACGGTGGCGTTGCTGACGGTGATCGGGCCCAAATCGACCTTGAACTTCAGATCGATTTCATACCAGAGCGATCCGTGCCCGGATCGGGTTCCGATGATGTCCAGCAGTGACCCGGGCGACTGCACCCGCCAGGCGCCCGGGTCCTCCACGTCCAAGGTGGCGTCGTCGAAGCTGAGGTGTATCGACGCGAGGTCCTGGCCGGTGGTCTCGACGGCCACGTTGCGGTACCGGATCCGCATCGGTCGATCGGCGGCCATCTCGATCCGCATCGCCCCACCCACATCGAACGTGTGCACCAACACGTCGACGAGGTAGTCGATACTCAGCCGCACCGCCTGGCCGCTGCCCGCGGTGGACAATGCCACTGCCGCCCGGTCGATGACGACGGTGCCGCCAGGGTCGAGGAAGACGCTCGCCCCGGCGGCCGCTGTGAGCAGCTCGTGCAGCCAGATCCCGGTTGCGTCCCCGCCGGGGGACGGCGAACTCAGCGAGGAGTCCGCGATCAGGGCGGTGGCCAGCGCAGCGGCGGTCACCACCACTTTGCCCACCGCGCTGGTACCGGCAGCCTTGACCAGCCCGTCGGGCCCGGCGGCGTCGACCGCGACCTCGAAGGTCACCGAGGCCTCCGGCTGCAGCGCACGCGAGCAGCGCACCCGGACGGTCAGGGGGTCGCCACCGGCCAGGGTGAACGAGCCGCCGGGCGCCGGCTCGTGGCGGCCCGCGATGGGGAACTCAGCCGTCGCCTCGATGGCCGTCGGCAACAGGTCGGCGAGGGTGGACGCGGCGGGATCCTGCCACTCCATCTGGACCGTGATCTCCGGTCGGTGCCCGGCGGCGGCGATCGTCGCCGTGGCGGACGCGTGCAGCCCGCCGGACGCGGCCAGCGCGAGGTCGAAGTCGACCGCATGCCCACCGATCAACGGGATGTCACGCGGGATGTAGAGCTTCGCGTTCGGGATCGCCACGCCGGTCCACGCGGCCGACGGTGAGCCCGGTGCGGACGCGGTAGTGCTGTCGTCGACGATGATGCCGGCGGGAAGTTCGATCCCGAAGCCGCTGCCGCCGAACAGGATCTGTGTCGGGGTGGGTTGCAGGACGAACACATCGTCTTGTGGATCCTGGCCGAGTTCGAACTTCAGCCAGGTGATCGCCGCGGGCACCGTCGGGGTGCCGCGCACCCGGAGGCAGAGATCGGCGTGCATGTCGACCGGGTCGCCGGTCTTCGTCAGCCACTCCCGCGGCGTTCCGCCCTCCGGGTCGGGTTCGGTCTCACGTTTCGCCGCGAACAGCACGGACCCGGGATCCACGAACGTCAGGACCTTGTCGACGCCGGGAAGATGCTGGAGCAGCAGGTCCAGCTGGAAACCCGCGCCGGGCAGAGCTTTCCACCGATAGGGTACTTCGGGTCCGAACGGGGCCAGGTCCACGGTGAGGAACCCGAACAGCTTGGTCTTGACGCCGCCCTGGGCTTTGCCGGTATGCGTGCCGTCGCCCAGGACCGGACCGGGTGTGTCCTGCAGTGCGGAGAGCAACGTCTCCACCGGCGGTGGAATCGCCACACCGTGGCGGGCGGGCGCGATCGCTTCGAAGAGGCTCGTCATGTCGACACCATGGCGCCATCGTGTCGTCCGCTGCGGCCGTGTCCTAGCGTAGTGGGCTACTCGGATTGCGTTCTGCTCACGGCCATGTGATGCCACGAAGTTCCGAGTAGTGCACTACTCGTGTCAGCGCCGCGCGCCGGTGCGAATGTGACAGCAGACCATTGCGGTCTTCGACATCGACCATGCGAAGGAGATACCGATGTCCTCTCCGTTCACCATCGACATGACGGCACCAGTCGCCGTACCGGGCTTCACGACGGGCTACGGCGGGCCTGGCGTAGGAGGTCATACGGGGCCGAACTGGTACATCCACTACGGCATGGACCTGGGCGGCGCGAGTGGGACACCTGTGTATGCGGCGTTCGCCGGGCACATCACCAAGTTCCAGCCGCACAATCCCGCCGAGGACAGCGGAAAGGTCTACGGCGCGCAGATCTTCATCCGCTCGGACAACGACATGATGGGTGGCTTCTACACCCACCTCACAGACACCGACGACAAGGTTCAGCAGGGTGCGGAAATCGCCGTCGGCGACTACCTGGGCACGGTCTACGAGTTCGCCGGCATCTCGCCGCACCTGCACCTGGCTCTGGTCGAGATCATCGGCGGGGCCCCCGGCGGCCAGTACACCGGTGTGGACCTGTACAGCTTCTTCCTGGACCTACAGCGCAACCATCCGGATCTCTATGTCCCGGTGCAGTTCTGGCAGGACGGACGGGCGCCGGAGCCCCAGCAGGTCTGAGGTCTTGTGTCCGGGAAAAGTCCGGAGTGCCCAGTAACGGCCAAACGGCGATTCAAGATCGCGCTGGCCGGCTACCTCGTCACCCTGGCCTTCGGTGCCGTGTACGTCGCGGCGCGGGTGCTGGCGCCAAGTCACGACCACACGGTGGCGATCGGCGCCGCGGTCGTCATGTCCCTCCCCCTGGCGATCGCCTTCGTCGGGGATCAGATCCGATCGTTTCGGGGCTTTGGCATCGAGGTCGAGATCAAAGCCGTATCGGTATCACTGCCCGATATAACGGCTTTCGGCTCTGGCGATATCACCGATGTCGTCATGGTCAACTACAGCGAAGTGAATCCCAGTGCCATCGATACGGGCCAGAGCCGCGGGATTCCCGAGCAGATTGCCAACGTCATCACGTCGCCGGGTTGCGAGATCATCCAAATCGAACTGCACACCGGATCCTACTGGTGGTCGACACGGCTCTACTTGCTGTCCGCTTTGCTGGCTCATTACACCGAGGTCAAGCGCGTCGTGTTCGTGCATTCGCAATCGAGGTACGCCGGGATGGCCGAACCTTCGGCGCTCGTCCAGGAGATCGAACGGATTTTCCCCGCCCTGGCGGTCGCCTATCAGAATGCGTACCGGCAAGCTGTCGCCCAGCCTTCGCCACGCGATCGATCCGAGGAAGCGTCCGATATCGCATTCGCCTGGCCTGCAGCCGTTTCGGCCCTCAACATCGATGAGATCTCAGCCCCCAGGGTGACCCGCGAATGGCTCGAGAGAACGTTGCCGGCGGCCTGGCGTTGGTCAGCGATCGACGGCACCGCAGAGCCGGATGGCCCGTTGCTCTACTATCGGATCGCGACGTCGCCGGAGACCTACACGGCGCTACTCGCAGAAGACCAGCTGGTTCGCGTCGTCGGCAAGCACCGACTCACCGCCTCGATTGCTACCGAATATCTCCGGCGCCGACTGGAGGGCTGATCACAGCCGGACGACGTGCGCAGGCCGAGGTCGTGCGCCACGACCTCGGCCCCGCAATTCGACCAGATGATGGGGTCTGGGTCCCTCAAAGATTCAGCGCGAGAGACGAAATAGCGGCGGGCAGATCGGGGTCGTTGTAGGTGAACGTGTCACCCTCGATGGTGCCCTCGACCCGCTCGATGCCGTTGAGCAGCGACTGCCACTCGTCATCGCCGAGATCCTGCAGCAGGGTGTCGGGGCTGATCCCCACCGCGGCAGCCACCTGCGCGGCATACTGCTCGGGCGTGTTGTGCCCGTCACCCCTCGGTGCGTACTTCTTGAATGTCTCGGTGATCGACAGCCCCAGGTAGCCGTTGTTCTCCAGCCAGGGCTGAATGGCCGCGAACCCGGTGTCCTTGTCGGGGAAGACGAAGAAGTTGTGCCAGCCCAGTTTTCCCGGGAATTGGCCATAGTCCCGACCGTCGCTGCTGAGGTTGCCGGGATTGTTGTGCAGCCAGGCAAAGCTGCCGCGTCCACTGAGCAATTGCGGTTGCCCGCGCCGGACCTCGGTATCGAACAGCACGAAGTAGAAGATGTGTTTTCCGTTTCCGCGGTAGTCGTTCTGATCGCCCGGGTTGGCGCCCGGGAACCAGACCTGACGCGGGACGTTCTTGTCCGTCGATGTCTGCTCCCCGGGGATGGCGAACTCGTTGCCCTGCCCGTCGTAGTACCAGATGTGATCACCCGATTCGAGTGCCATGGTCAGCCTTTCTCGTGAAATAACTTCACAAGTCAGCCTACGAAGCGCTGCGACGCCCGCCACGCGTAGCGGGCTACCTGCTTTCGCCCGTCCGCACCGCGCCGTCGACATCTCGCACCGCCCCACGATCCGCGGACGTCGCCAACAACGCGTACGCCCGCAGCGCCTTGGACACCGGGCGGTCGCGGTCCCGCGGTGTGAACGCGCCGATATCCGCACGGCGGCGCGCAAGCTCGTCCTCCGACAGGTCCAACGTGATGGCGCGCGACGGGATGTCGATACGGATGCGGTCGCCGTCGCGCACCAGGGCGATCGGACCGCCGGCGGCGGCCTCGGGCGACACGTGCCCGATCGACAACCCCGAGGTGCCGCCGGAGAACCGGCCGTCGGTGATCAGGGCGCACGACTTACCGAGCCCGCGGCCCTTCAAAAACGATGTGGGATAGAGCATTTCCTGCATTCCCGGCCCGCCCCGCGGGCCCTCGTACCGCACCACCACCACGTCACCGGCGGTGACGCGGCCGCCGAGGATCGCGTCCACCGCCTCCTCCTGTGATTCGACGACAACCGCGGGACCTTCGAACGTCAGCGCACCGGGATCGACGCCGGCGGTCTTGACCACCGCGCCGTTGGGCGCCAGGTTGCCGGTGAGGATCGCCAACCCGCCGTCGGCCGAATGGGCATGGGCCACATCGCGAATGCAGCCGTTCGCCGCGTCGGTGTCCAGGCTCTCCCAGCGTTCGGATTGGGAAAACGCGGTGGCGCTGCGGCGTCCACCTGGCGCGGCATGGAACAGCTCCAACGCTTCGCCGGAAGGGGCGATGCCGCGGATGTCCCAGTGGGCCAACCACTCGTCAAGGGTCGGGGCGTGTATGGCGTGAACATCCTTGGCCAACAGGCCCGCCCGATGCAGCTCGCCGAGAATGGCGGGGATGCCGCCGGCGCGGTGCACGTCCTCCATCAGATAGGCGCCGTTGGGGGCCACCTTGCACAGACACGGGACCCGACGGGAGATCTCGTCGATCTCGGTGATCGCGAAGTCCAGCTCGGCCTCATGCGCGGCGGCCATCAAGTGCAGCACGGTATTGGTGGACCCGCCCATCGCGACGTCCATCGCCATGGCGTTCTCGAACGCCGATCGCGACGCGACGGCCCGCGGCAGCACCGAGACATCACCCTGGCCGTAATACCGGGCGGCGAGGTCGACGACGGTGGCGCCGGCCTTCTCGTAGAGGTGGCGCCGCGCGGTGTGGGTGGCCAGCACCGAGCCGTTGCCGGGCAACGCCAGGCCCAGCGCTTCGACCAGGCAGTTCATCGAGTTGGCGGTGAACATGCCCGAACACGACCCGCACGTCGGGCACGCCGCCTCCTCGATCCGCGCCAGATCCTCATCCGACATCGACGGGTCGGCGGCGCCGGCCATCGGGTCGATCAGGTGCAGCCCGGTGCGCACCCGGCCATCGACCAAGGTGGCGCGACCGCCCTCCATCGGCCCACCGGAGACGAACACCGTGGGGATGTCGAGCCGCAGCGCGGCCATCAGCATGCCCGGAGTAATCTTGTCGCAGTTGGAGATACAGACCAGCGCGTCGGCCTTGTGTGCCTCGACCATGTACTCCACCGAATCGGCGATCAGGTCGCGCGACGGCAACGAGTACAGCATCCCGGAATGCCCCATGGCGATGCCGTCGTCGACGGCGATGGTGTTGAACTCGCGCGGGATACCGCCGGCATTCTTGATCGCCTCGGACACGATGCGGCCGACGGGTTGCAGGTGAGTGTGGCCCGGCACGAACTCGGTGAAGCTGTTGGCCACCGCCACGATGGGCTTGCCGAAGTCCTCCCGGGCGACGCCGGCGGCGCGCAGCAGGGCGCGGGCTCCGGCCATATTGCGACCATCGGTGACGGTGCGGGAACGCAGCGGAATCATGCCTTCACTGTCGGGTGCGGCACGCACGCTGGGAAGACGCCTTCAGTACTAGTAGTGAGAGTAATAGGCTTGGAGCGTGCCGACCGCCGAGGAACGCCGCACCGAACTGGGCGCGTTCCTGCGCTCCACCCGCGAACGCCTGACCCGTACCGACTTCGGACTACCCGTGGCCGGACGGGGCCGGACGGTGGGTCTGCGTCGCGAAGAAGTTTCCTACCTGTCCGGGGTGAGCGTCACCTGGTACACCTGGCTGGAGCAGGGTCGGGACATCAATCCGTCGCGGCAGGTGCTCGACGCCGTCAGCCGCACACTGCGCCTGGGTGTGCCCGAGCACCGCTACGTCCTGGGCCTGGCGGGGTTCGCGCCCCTGCCGGCCGGGGCCGCCAGCGAGGTGACCACGGTGCCGCCGCACGTGCAGCGCTTCCTCGACGCCATCGGCGACAACCCCGCCTACGCGCTGACGCCCGAATGGGGCATCGCCGGCTGGAACACGGCCTACCAGCGGCTCTACCCGAATGTCGCCACCACCCCGCCCGCCGAGCGCAACCTGCTGTGGGTGGTGTTCACCGACCCCGCCGTGCGGGACCTCCTCGATGACTGGCAGGTGACCAGCCAGCGCTTCCTCGCGGAGTTCCGCGCCGAGATCGGTTCGCGGCTGGGCGATCCGGCTCTGCTGGATCTGGTGGCGCGATTGTCGGAGGCCAGCGCCGATTTCCGCGACGGGTGGCAGCGCCACGACATCCGTGGGTTCGAATCGCGCGAGCGGATCTTTCACCACCCAGAGCTCGGCACGGTGCGCTACGAACACCACCAGCTGCGGCCGTCGGATCAGCCCGAATTCCAGATCGTCGTCTACACGCCGGCTTAACGTGACGGCGGAGCCGTGGCCGCCGGCCCCAGCAGATCGGCGCCGGAGTTCGACGTGGTCCGTCGCCACCGCCCGTACAGCGGCAGGTCGGCGCCCGGCAACGACCAGCGTCTGGCCAGGAAGCGGAGCGCCGTCCGCAGGTAGCGGTTGGTCTCGGAGTACCACCGCCACTCGTAGAGGCGACCGGTCGACAACCGCAAGGCGAGCGCCTCGGATTCCACACCCTGCAGGTAGGGACGGACCCAGGTGACCATCACCCAGGCCTGGTCGTCGGCCCGGACGGTCCACTGGATCGGCTCATCGCCGGCGGCCATGGTGTGCCGCACCGCGGGCGGCTCGGGCGCGGCCGCGCCGAACAGTCGGACCGTGACGTTGTGGAAGACGCCCGGCCCGCCGACCTCGAATCGCATGCGGTACTCGTCTCCCACCCGGTCGGCGGTGAAGGCCACCAATCCCCCGACGGCCACATAGCGGGAGAACACCAGCTGGCTTCCCGCCATCACGAATCGGCGCACCGCGAGCAGCACCGTGAACGTCGCGACGGTCACCGCGATGACGCTCCACATGAGGTCCACGTGCACAGGGTGTCAGAGCAGGTCGCCGCATACGTGCGAACTCATCCGCCCGCCGCGGCGGGTCGCGGATGAAACCGCACAAACGCGGGCCGAGAGACGAAAGAAGGCCAGGGCGTGTGCCCTGGCCTTCTCTTGTGGAGCCGCCGGGAATTGAACCCGGGTCCAACGGCATTCCCTCAAGACTTCTCCGTGCGCAGTCCGCTATGCCTCTACTCGGATCTCCCGGTCACGCAGACGAGCCGAGATGACGATCCCAGTCGCTGTTTGATGTCCCCACGGGTCCCGCGACCGAACCCGTGGGTGGGTCCCTCTAGCTGATGCCAGGGTCCGGGCCGAGGGCGCTCCCGGTCTGACAGACACGCAGTCGCTTAGGCAGCGAGTGCGTAGTCGCGCTGATGAGAATCGGCGCTTAATTGGTTGCAACGACGCTTACGGTGGTCTCTTGCCTGCACCGGCACGCTTCCCTTGATTCGATGCGCGATGTCGAAACCGTTCGGCCCCTCGCATCCCCGCCGACTTTCGGCAGGACAGTCCATCATACCGGTTTGCTCAACGACGGCCAGTGGTTATTTGTTCCGGGTTCCGAACTGCTCACCAGTCGATCAGCCCTGAACCCGTGGGCCTGCTGGTTTATCGTGAATCGGTGCAGGGGACGCCGTTCGGCCGCTACCAGCTGATCGAACTGCTGGGCCGGGGCGGGATGGGCGAGGTCTGGCGCGCCTACGACACCGAGATCGACCGCATCGTCGCGCTGAAGATGCTGCTGCCGCACTTCGCCCGGGACCCCGACTACGAGAAGCGGTTCCGCCGCGAGGCCCGCGCCGCGGCCCGGCTGGACGACCCGCACATCGTGCCCATCCACGACGTCGGCGAGATCGACGGCCGGCTCTACGTCACCATGCGGCTGATCAACGGCGCCGACCTGCAGACCCTGATCAACAACGGCCCGCTGGAACCCGCACGGGCGGTGTACATCATCGGCCAGATCGCTACGGCGCTGCACAGCGCCCACCAGGCCGGGCTGGTGCATCGCGACGTGAAACCGTCCAATATCCTGTTGGGCGACAACGACTTTGCCTATCTGATCGACTTCGGCATCGCCCGCGCCAACACCGACACGGCGCTCACCTCGGCCAACACCACCGTCGGCACCTGGGCCTACATGGCACCCGAACGGTTCAGCACCGGCGAAAGCGGTCCCAGCGCCGACATCTACGCCCTGACCTGCGTGCTGTACCAATGCCTCACCGGCAACCTGCCCTTCCCCGGGGACACCCTGGAACAGGTCGCGGTGAGCCACATGATGATGCCGCCGCCGCGACCGTCGCAGGATCTGCCGACCATCCCGACCGCCATGGACCAGGTGATCGCCACCGGCCTGGCCAAGCAGCCCACCGACCGCTTCCCCACCACCGTGGATCTGGCGGGCGCGGCCCAGCGGGCCCTCATCTACCCGACCGACGCGGCGCCGACGCAAGCCTGGACACCGCCACCGAAACCCGAGAAGGCGAACCGGACCGGGCTGATCCTCACCGCCGTGGCGGCCGTCGTGGTGCTGGTGGCCGGCGGTGTCGCCGCCAGCCTGGCCCTCGCCAAGAAGGACACTCCCGCCGCGGCCCCATCGACCACCTCGACCACCTCGACCGCACCGGCAGCCCCGGCCTTCGGCGGCGTCTACCAGGCCGTGTTCAGCGCACCGACACTGATCGACGGCGGCCCGCTGGACGGCGCGAAACCGTCGACGGCCATGTGGGCGGTGCGCTCGACGTGCCGGCCGGACGGCTGCGTGGCGGTCGCGGAGCGGCAAAGCGGTGACGGTGGTCCACCGGTCGCGAAACTGGAGTTCGATCAGATCGACGGCCAGTGGGTGGCCGTCGCGCTGGCCGCCGAGCAGTGCCACGACATCGCCGACGAGATCTGGTACGTCTTCACGCTGCGGGAACGCCCAGACGGCGCCCTCACGGGCCAGTTCACCGGCACGGCGGGCAATTCGTGCTCCGGCCGGGCCACCATCACTTTCAACCGCACCACCGACGTCGACCCGGCCACCCTGCCCGACCCGGCCGCGTTGCCGGCCCGCGTCGTCTCCCCCGCCGAGGGGCTGCGCGGCAGCTACCGCAGCACCCGCACGTTCCGCAACGGTCTTCCGCCGATCCAGGGCGACTACACCGTCCGGACCGACTGTTTGCGCACCGGCGAGCGGTGCATGAGCTACTTCCACAAGCCCGAGGATTACCGCCCGCTGCTCTTCGCCAACGGCACCTGGTCGCTCAACAGCCAGTCCGAGGCCGTCTGCGACGGCACCGTCATCAAGCTCACCGCCACCGGGCAGTACCCGCTGCCGCAGCCCGTGCAGAACCCGATCAACCTGCTGCTGGGGCACGGCACGTGGGAAGAATCCGCGCCGTGCGCGATGAAAACCGAGTTCGACGAGACCTTCACGCGCACCGGGGACTGACGCCACAAGAATCCGCCAAGCCGCGGGCCGCAACCTTTTCGTGACCGAGACACCCGTCACGAAAGGAGCCAGCCATGAACCGGTATGTGCCTTCCCCGCAACGACGCCGCATGGCCGGCCTCTACGCGCTGAAGCCGTGGTTCACCGCGCGCCTCACCCCCATCCTCGATACCGCTGTTGCGCACCGCATCTCACCGGATGTCTTCACCGCCGCGGGGGTGCTCGCCGCCGGCATCGCCGGCGTGTTCATCGCTCTCGGGTGGTGGCACCTGGCCGCGGTCTTTCTGGTCCTGCGGTTGGCGGGTGCCAACCTGGACGGCGCGGTCGCCCGGGCTCGCGGTGTCAGCCGTCCGTGGGGCTTCGTGCTCAACGAAATCGGTGACCGCGCAGCCGATCTACTCACTTTCGGCGGATTGGCCGTGTGGGCCGCACGCCAGCACGGGCCGGGCCTGCACTGGCTGTCCTGGACGGTGCTGCAGGTGGTGATCGCCGCACTGGCCGCCACGCTGCCCACCTTCGCGTCGCTAGCCGCCGCCGGGGCGGGCGCCACCCGGATCAACGGTGGACCGCTCGGGAAGACCGAACGCTGCGTGTTCACCGTGCTGGCCACCGCGTTCCCCGGTCTGATGCCGATCCTGCTGGCCCAACTGGTCAACGGCTCACTGATCACCACCGCCCTGCGGCTGCGCAGCGCGCACCGCGAGCTGAAGGCGCAGGCCGTCGAGGACGATGCGGTGACGGTGCCGATGACCCGACCGCGGACCGTCGTGTCCAACTTGCCCACCCGGCCGATGCGGGCGGTGGTGGCAGCATGAGCGAGGCTTGCCGAGCGAATCGGCAATCTGAAATGCGGGAGCCGAGCCTGCGAGGCAACCGCATGAGCGCGCTCCGGCACTGGTTGTGGCGCACGGTGTGTGCCGCCTCCGGCGGGTTGACCGTCACCGGTCGCTGGCAGGTCCGCGGTGGTGCGGTGATCGTCGCCAACCACGCCTCGCACGCCGACACCGCGGTGTTGCTGGCCGCCCTTCCCCCGTCGGCCAAGGTGATGTTCGCCGCGGCCGCCGACTACTGGTTCGACGTGCCGGCGCGCCGGCTGATCGCCACCTCGCTGATCGGCGTGCTGCCGCTGCGGCGCACCGGCGGCGGCAGCTACGACGACCTGGTCCGGGCCGCCGGCCCGCTGCTGAAGGCGGGCCACACCATCGTCATCTACCCGGAGGGCACCCGGTCCACCGACGGCAGCATCGCCGAATTCCGTTCCGGTGCAGTACGACTGGCCCGCGACTGCGGTGTGCCGATCGTCCCGGTCGCCGTGCTGGGCACCGCCGACGTGCTGCCCAAGGGCGGCACGTTCACCCCGGGGTGCCCGATGCGGGTGCACCTCGGCGACCCCGTCGACCCGCACCAGACGACGGCCGCGCGCCTGCGCGACGCGGTGCTGGCGCTGCGCACCGGAGAGCACCATGCCCTCGCTGCTTGACACGGTGGACTTCGGCCGGCCGGCCTGGTTCCTGCCGGCACTCACCGTCGGCATCCTGGCCGTCGCCGGAATCGCGGTGCTGATCTCACGCCAGCGCGACCTGATCCGCAAATGGCGCACCTGGGTGCTGATCGCCCCCGCCGTCGGCATCCCGACGATGCTCGGCGCCGGCACCACCGCCGCGTTCGCCGCCGCGCTCGCCGCGGTTGCCGTCCTCGAGTACGGCCGGCTGATCGGCTTGCGCCGCGCCGACACCGTGGTGCTGCTGGTGCTGGCAGTCGGTTATCCGGTCGCCGCGTGGCTGCGCCCGTCAGTGCTGGGGTTCACGCCGCTGCTGGTGCTGCTGTGCGCGGTGCCCGCGGTGCTCTCCGGTGACGTCGAAACCGGTTCGCGCCGGGCCGCTTTCACCGCGTTCGGGTCGGTGTGGATCTGCTGGTCACTGGCGCACCTGGTGCTGGTGTGGCCGGATGCCTTCCTGGTGTGCTTCGCCGTCGCCGCCACCGACGTCGCCGCGTGGTGCGGCGGTAAAGGGCTGCGGCGCCTGGCGTGGGCCCGGCGCCCGATCTCCCCGTTGAGCCCGAACAAGACCCTCGGCGGTGTCGTGGGCGCGGTGCTCGGTGCCACAGCGGTGCTGTTCGTGCTCGGCACCGTCTCGGTCGGACTGGTCCTGGCCGTCGCCGTCGGCGGGCTGTTCGGCGATCTGCTCGAATCGATGCTCAAGCGGCAGGCTCAGGTCAAGGACGCCGGCGACTGGCTGCCCGGCTTCGGCGGCCTGCTCGACCGCATCGACTCCCTCCTGTTGGCCCTTCCCCTGGTGTATGTACTGACATGAAAACGCAGACCATCTCGCGCGGTGTGGACGTCCACGGCGTCACCCTCGATACCCGACTGGACCGGGTGTCGTTCTCGGCCCGGACGGGCACGCTCACCGCACTCATCGGCCCCTCGGGTGCCGGCAAGTCCACCCTGGCCCGGGTACTAGCCGGGGCGACCCGGCCCGATTCCGGCGCCGTGCACTTCGACGGCACCGTGGGCATGGTGCCCCAGGACGACATCCTGCACGGAAAGCTCACCGTGGCAGAGGCTTTGGGGTACGCCGCGGAGTTGCGCGATGTCGAGCCCGCGGCCATCGCCGATGTGCTGGCCGAACTGGAGCTCACCGCGCACGCCGGCACCCGGATCGACATGCTGTCCGGCGGGCAACGCAAACGGGTCTCGGTGGCACTGGAACTGCTGACCGGCCCGTCGCTGCTCATCCTCGACGAACCCACCACCGGGCTGGATCCCGCCCTCGACCGTCAGGTGATGACGCTGCTGCGTCGGCTGGCCGACGCCGGCCGGGTCGTCATCGTCGTGACCCATTCGCTGGCTTTCCTGGACATCTGCGACCAGGTCCTGTTGCTCGCGCCCGGCGGTAGGACCGCCTACTGCGGCGCGCCCGCGGACCTCGGACTGGTGCTGGGCAGCACGGATTGGGCCGAGATCTTCGCCCGGCTGTGCGCGGATCCCGAAGGTGCGCAACGCTATTACCCGCACACCCCGGTACTGGCCCGCTCACCGCGGCCGCCCCACCGCCAGGGCACCCTCGGGCAGTTCCGCACCGTGGTCCGTCGTCAGATTCGGCTGCTGACCGCCGACCGCGGCCATCTGGCGTTCCTGGCGGTGCTGCCCGTGCTGGTGGGCATCCTGCCGCTGACGGTGTCCGGCCACGCCGGATTCCTCACCTCGGCGGTATCCGCGCCGTTCGAGGCCAAGCAGGTGATCGCGCTGACCAACTTCGCCGCCATCCTGATGGGCGCGACGCTGACGGTGCGCGACCTGACCGGCGAGCGAGCGATCTACACCAGGGAACGTGCGGCCGGGTTGTCGGCCGGTGCCTACCTGCTGGCCAAGATCGCGGTCTTCGGCGCCGTGGCCGCCGCACAGGCAACGTTGCTGGTGCTCATCGTCTGCATCGGCAAGCCCGCTCCGACCGAGGCCACGACGCTGGGCAGCCCGCTGCTGGAACTCGGCGTGGGTGTCGCCGCCACGGCGGTGGTCGCCGCCGTCCTCGGCCTGGCCATCTCGGCCGTGGCCCGGACCGTCGATCAGTTGATGCCGCTGCTCGCGGTGGCGCTGACCGCGCAGCTGGTGCTGGCCGGGGGCTTCATCCCGGTGACCGGCCGGCCGGCGCTGTCGGCGCTGGCGTCGGTCACCCCGGCACGGTGGGGTTTCTCGGCGTCGGCCTCGACGGCGGACCTGAGCAACCTGGTGGTCGGCATCGCGCAGGACGGGCATTGGCAGCACACGGCCGGCGCGTGGGGACTCGACATGGCGATGCTCGGGGTGCTGGCCCTGGCGTTCGCCGCTGTCGCACGGTGGCAGTTGCGTCGCGTGTGATCGCGAGCGGCCCCAAAATGCCAACTTCGCGCGGCGTGTCGCGTGCAAACACGGCCGCTCGCGAAAGAACCCTAACCCCCGGCGATCATGGCGACCGCGGCGAGGGCGGCGACCATGCCGACCACCTGCCAGCGGGTGACCGTCTCCTTGAGCACCAGCAGCGCCAGGGCCACCGTCCCGGCCGGATACAGGGCGATCAGCACGCCGGTCAACGACAGCAGCGAGTGCTGCAGGGCCAGCAGCATGGCCACGTTGGCGATCGTGTCCAGCGCACCGGCGGTCAGCGCCAGCCACAGTGGCACACCCGTCGGGACCCGCAGCTGGCGGGCGGCCAGCGCGATCAACACCACCAACAGCGACGCCGACAACCGGGCGAACACCAGCGGCCACAACCCAGCCTCGTGCGGGGCCTGGTCGATCACCACGAAGTTCAGCCCGAACGCCAGCCCGGACCCGACGGTCAGCCAGGCCACCTTGATGGTGAACCGGTGCTCGGTGGTGTCTTCATCGGTGACACCTCGGGATACCAGCACCACCGCGACCAGCGCCACCGCGATCCCGGCGAGCGCGACCGCACTGGGTCGCTCCCCCATCACCACCCCGAACCCGACCGGGACACCGGCCACCAGGATCGCCGTCAGCGGCGACACCACCGCGATCGGGCCCGCCCCCAGCGCGGCGTAAAACCACCACACCCCGAAGGCCTGGGCCAGCCCGCACAGCCCACCCCAGAACACCGCCGGCTGTGAAATATGACCGCCGACAACAAAAGCCAGCCCGGTCAGCAGCAGCAAGGCCAACGGATAGGACACGATGACCACCCGCAGCGCGGCCACCCGGCGCGAGGCGATCCCCCCGACGAAGTCGCTCACGCCGTAGCCGATCGCCGACACCAGCGCGAGCGCGACCCCGATCAGCGCATGCCCTTGGCCCGCCGGCCCATCTCGCGACTGATCTCGCGCTGCGCGTCACGCTTGGCCAGGTCCTGGCGCTTGTCGCGGGCCTCCTTACCCCGGGCCAGCGCCAGCTCCACCTTCACCTTGCCGTCGGTGAAGTACAGCGACAGCGGCACCAGGGTCAGGTTGCCGTCCCGGATCTTGCCGACCAGCGTGTCGATCTGCCGCCGGTGCAACAGCAGCTTGCGGTTGCGCCGCGGGGCGTGGTTGGTCCACGTGCCGTGGTGATATTCGGCGATGTGCAGATTGCGCAGCCACACCTCGCCGTCGTCGACCGTCGCGAAGGCGTCGACCAGCGAGGCCTGCCCCTCACGCAGGCTCTTGACCTCGGTGCCCACCAGCACGACCCCGGCCTCGAACGTCTCCAGGATCGAATAGTTGTGCCGGGCTTTGCGATTGGTCGCGACGACCTGGTTATTAGTTTTATCGGCAGCTTTGCCTGGCTTCTTACTCGTAGTAGCCATCTCTATCTTCGGACGTAACTGCGGAGGGTGACATAGGCCGTGATGCCAGCCATCGCCATGCCGAGGAGCAGCATCCGGGGAGCGCTGTAATACAGCACGTCCGCGTAATCGACGTTGGCGATCAGATTGGCTTGGTAGAACTGGTCGAGCGCCTTTTCCAGGAACACGGCCCGCACCACAATAAGCCCGATGACCGCCAACACGACACCGATTAATGCGGCGAGCATGGCCTCCACCAGGAAGGGCAGCTGGGTGTACCACCGGGTGGCGCCGACCAGCCGCATGATGCCGATCTCGGTGCGCCGGGTGTACGCGGCCACCTGCACCATGTTCGCGATCAGCAAGACCGCACCGATCGCCTGCACCAGCGCCACCGCGAACGCCACGTTGCTCATCCCGTCCAGCACGGCGAACAGCCGGTCGATCAGGTCTTTCTGGTTGAGCACGTTGAGCACCCCGGGCTGGCCCTGCATGGCCTGATCGAAGTCCTTGTGCTGCTCCGGGTTGTCCAGCTTGACGACGAACGACGCCGGGAAGGCGTCCTTGCCCGCGACGTCCTTGTATTGCGGGAACTTCTTGACCGCGTCCTCGTAAGCCTCGTCACGGTTCAGGAAGCGGACCGACTTCACGTCGTCGCGCGCCTCGATCCGGGCGCGCAGGGCCTTGCAGGGATCGGAGTCGCAGGTGAGGTCGTTGGCCGAGACGTCATTGGTGAGGAAGACCTGGCTCTCCACCCGGTCCAGGTAGATGGCGCGGGACTGGTCGGCCAGTCGGACCACCAGCAGACCACCGCCGAACAAGCCGATGGAGATGGCCGTGGTCAGAATCATCGCCACCGTCATGGTGACGTTGCGGCGGAAACCGGTCAGAACCTCATTGATGAGGAAGCCAAAACGCACTTAGCGATCCATTCCGTAGACGCCGCGCTGTTCGTCGCGGACGAGCCGGCCCAGTTCGAGCTCGATGACACGCTGACGCATGGAGTCCACGATGTGGTGGTCGTGCGTGGCCATCAGCACGGTGGTGCCGGTGCGGTTGATCCGCTCGAGCAGATCCATGATGTCTTTACTGGTCTCGGGGTCCAGGTTGCCGGTCGGCTCGTCGGCCAGCAGCACCAGCGGCCGGTTCACGAACGCCCGCGCGATCGCCACCCGCTGCTGCTCGCCACCGGAGAGCTCGTTGGGCAGCCGGTTGGCCTTGCCGGACAGCCCGACCATCTCCAGCACGTCGGGCACCACCCGGTTGATGACGTCACCGCGCTTGCCGATCACCTCGAGCGCGAAGGCCACATTGTCGAAGACCGTCTTCTGCTGCAGCAGCCGGAAATCCTGGAACACGCAGCCGATCACCTGGCGCAGCTGCGGGATGTGCCGGCCGGAGAGCTTGTTGACGTGGAATTTGGAGACGCGGATATCGCCCTTGGTGGGGTGTTCGGCGGCCAGCAACAACCGCATGAACGTCGACTTGCCCGACCCGGAGGGACCGATGAGGAAGACGAACTCGCCCTTGTCGATTTTGAGCGACACATCGTCGAGCGCGGGCCGCGCCGAGGATTTGTACTGCTTGCTCACTTTGTCGAGCGTGATCATCACGGCACGCCAGTGTAGCCGGAGGGCGACGCGGGTCAGCTCGCGCTGCGGGCCGGCGGCGGGGGTGTCGCCGGGGCCACCCCGGGATCGATCGTCGTCTGCGTCGTGGGTGGCGGCACCGCCCCCGGCAGGACCGGCAAGGTCAGCGGCGGAATCGGGCCGGGGCCGTCGGGATCGATCACCGTCGTCGTCGGCGGGGCCGGCGTCGTCGTGGTGGTGGGCGGCACGCCCGGCGTGGTGGTGTCGGTGGGCGGCGTGGTCTCGGTTGTGGTGGTCGGCTCGGTGGTCGGGGTGGTCGTGGTCGTCGTCGTCCGGTAGGTGCTGCGCGGCGTCTCCACCTTGGTGCGCGGCACCCAGGTGTACTCCGGGTCGGGGACGAAACCCGGCGGCACCACCTGCTGGGCCGGGGCCGGCGGCGGTGCGGGCGCCGGTGCGTAGGTGTTGTACAGCCACCAGGTGAAAAAGAAGGCGACGATCAGCGCGAAGGTGGACGTCCGCATCCGGCCCCACAACAGATAGTGCGGCCAGTGCCGGTTCTCCCCCTCGCGGCGCAGCTGGAATTTCACTGCTTGGGCTCCTGCGCCACCGCCGGGGCCAGCGTCGAGGTCTCGGCGGGCGAGGCGATACCCGCGCCGGCCAGCGCCGCGATCACCAGCAGCCGCAACCGCCGGCCCACCTCGAACTGCTTGCCGGGCAGGGTGCGGGCCACCATCCGCAGGTTCACGGTGTCGACCTGGATGCTCTCCACGCCCATCACCTGCGGTTTGTCCAGGAGCAGTTCGCGCATCTGTGGATCGTTCATCGCGGACTCACATACCCCGTTGAGCAAATCATTCACCGTGTGCAGGTCGGCGGTCACCGGCACCGGGATGTCCACCACGGCCCGCGCCCAGTCCTTGGACAGGTTCACCGTCTTGACGATCTGGCCGTTGGGGATGGTCAACATCTCGCCCTCGGAGGAGCGCAGCTTGGTCACCCGCAGCGTCACGTCGATCACCGTGCCTTCGGCCGGCAGTGCGATGCCGGAGACGGTCAACGCGACCAGGTCACCGAAGCCGTACTGCTTCTCGGTGATGATGAAGAAGCCCGACAGCAGGTCCTGCACCAGCCGCTGCGCGCCGAAACCGAGCGCGGCACCGATCACCGCCGCGGGCGCCACCAGGGAGGCGATCGGGATGGCCAGGATGTCGGTGAACTCCACGAACACGATGACGACGAGCATCGCGATGGTCACCCAGGAGATCACCGAGGCGACGGCTTGCCGGTGCTTGGTGGTCTCCGAACGGACCAGGGCATCGCTCTCGCGGAAGTCGGCGTCGATGCGCTGGGTCACCTTCTGCGCGATCCAGTTGACGAACCGGGCGGCCAGCATCGCGGCGAGCACGAGCATGACGATCCGCAACCCGCGGGTGAGGATCCATTCGCCGATCTGGCCGTGCCAGAAGCCGTGCCATTGCTGCGACCAGTTCAAGGGCTACTCGTCCTCTTTGCGGTTGCGCCACCGGATGCCGGCTTCCAGGAATCCGTCGATATCGCCGTCGAGCACCGCCGACGGGCTGCCCACCTCGTATTCGGTGCGCAGGTCCTTGACCATCTGATAGGGGTGCAACACGTAGGACCGCATCTGGTTGCCCCACGAGCTGCCGCCGTCACCCTTGAGCGCGTCCATCTCGGCGCGCTCTTCCTGACGCTTGCGCTCCAGGAGTTTGGCCTGCAGCACCCGCATGGCCGACACCTTGTTCTGCAGCTGGGACTTCTCGTTCTGGCAGGTGACGACGATGCCGGTGGGGATGTGCGTAAGCCGAACCGCCGAGTCGGTGGTGTTGACCGACTGCCCGCCGGGGCCGCTGGAGCGGTAGACGTCGACGCGCAGGTCGCCCTCCGGGATGTCGATGTGGTCGGTGGTCTCCACCACCGGGAGCACCTCGACGTCGGCGAAGGAGGTCTGGCGGCGGCCCTGGTTGTCGAAGGGGCTGATCCGGACCAGCCGGTGCGTGCCCTGCTCCACCGACAACGTTCCGTAGGCGTACGGCGCGTGCACCGCGAAGGTGGCGCTCTTGATGCCGGCCTCCTCGGCGTAGGAGGTGTCGAAGATCTCGACGGGGTACTTGTGGGCCTCGGCCCAGCGGATGTACATCCGCATCAGCATCTCGGCCCAGTCGGCGGCGTCCACCCCGCCCGCGCCGGAGCGGATGGTGACGACGGCCTCGCGCTCGTCGTACTCCCCCGACAGCAGGGTGCGCACCTCGAGGGCCTCCAGGTCCTCGCGCAGCTGCGCACGCTCGGCGTCGGCTTCGGCTTTGGCGTCCTCGCCGCCCTCCTCGGCGGCCAGTTCGTAGAGCACCGGCAGATCGTCGATGCGGCGGCGCAGTTCCTCGACGCGGCGCAGCTCGCTCTGGGCGTGCGACAGGCTGCTCGTCACCTTCTGCGCGTTGGCCTGGTCGTTCCACAGGTTGGGGTCGGTGGCCTCGGCCTCCAGCGTGGCGATGCGGGCGCGCAGACCGTCGACATCGAGCACCCGCTCCACGGTGGTGAGCGTTGCGTCGAGGGCGGCGATATCGGCAAGAAGGTCGGGATCCACGAAAGTTCAGGGTACCGGCCGCTTATCCAGAGTCCGCCCTCGATCGGCGCGCCGCGGCTAGCATCGGGCTGGTAACCGGTCCGGTGACGTCGCGACAGCCCATAGCGCGCCGCCGGTCAGCCTGACGAAAAGGCTTTGCGTATGCGCCCGTACCACGTGGCGATCGTCGGCTCGGGCCCCTCGGGGTTCTTCGCTGCCGCGTCGCTGTTGAAGTCGGATCGAGACGTCCGCGTCGACATGCTGGAGATGCTGCCCACGCCGTGGGGGCTGGTGCGGTCCGGGGTGGCGCCCGACCATCCGAAGATCAAGTCGATCAGCGCGCAGTTCGCGAAGACATCGGAGGATCCGCGGTTCCGGTTCTTCGGCAACATCACCGTCGGCGACCACGTCCAGGCGGCCGAGTTGGCGCAGCGCTACGACGCGGTGGTGTACGCCGTCGGCGCGCAATCCGACCGGGCGCTCGGGATTCCCGGCGAGGACCTGCCGGGCAGCGTGGCCGCGGTGGACTTCGTGGGTTGGTACAACGCGCACCCGCATTTCGAGGGCATCGCCCCCGATCTGAACGCCGAGCGCGCCGTCGTGATCGGCAACGGCAACGTGGCCCTGGACGTCGCGCGGATCCTGATCAGCGATCCGGAGATCCTGGCGCAGACCGATATCGCCGACCACGCGCTGGACTCGCTGGGGGTGCGCGGGGTCAAGGAGGTGATCGTGGTGGGCCGGCGAGGTCCGGTGCAGGCCCCGTTCACGACGCTGGAACTACGCGAACTCGGCCACCTGGAGCAGATGGCCGATGTGGACATCGTGGTGGACCGCGCGGATTTCGACGCCATCACCGACGAGGAGCTGGAGGCGGCCGGCAAGACCGTCAAGCAGAACGTCAAGGTGCTGCGCGAGTACGCCGAGCTGACTCCGACGGAGGTGAAGCGGCGGGTGGTGTTCAAGTTCGCGACGTCGCCGATCGAGATTCGCGGCAACGGCCGTGTCGAGTCGATTGTGTTGGGCCGCAACGAGCTTGTGGACGAGGGCGGCCGGGTGGTGGCCAAGGACACCGGCGAGCGGGAGGAGATCCCGGTGCAGCTGGTGGTGCGCGCGGTCGGTTACCGCGGGGTGCCGCTGGCCGGGCTGCCGTTCGACGACCGCTCCGGCACCATCCCGCATACCGACGGGCGTATCGACGGCAGCCGCAACGAGTACGTCGTGGGCTGGATCAAGCGCGGACCGTCCGGTGTCATCGGGTCGAACAAGAAGGACTCGGCCGACACCGTCGACACGCTGCTGGCCGATCTCGGCGAGCCCGGGTTCGCCGAGGACCACGCGTCCGAGTTGGCCCGATGGCTGCTGGAGCGCCAACCCAAACTGGTCACCGACGATCATTGGCAGCGCATCGACGCCCACGAGCGGGCCGTCGGGGAGGCCCAGAACCGGCCGCGGGTCAAGCTGGTCAGCGTCGCCGACATGCTCGGCATCGCACACGGCTGATCACCCGGCCGCGCTCGCGCGATTGCGGCACGAACTTTCGTGCCACAACGGCAATCCCGCGGTCCGACTAATACAGCCCGGCGGGGTTGTCCGGCACCTGCGGCGGCGCGAAGCGCCAATTGTCCGGATTCTTGAGCGAATACACGACCGGGATCAACTGCCCCATGGTGGGCCAGTCGTTCACGTCGACGGCCAATTGCTGATACACCACGTGCTCGGCCACGGTGGGTCCGTTGATCACGCCGGTGATGGTGACGAACTGCTCGCCGGTGGCGTCCGGGCGTGGACTGACGCCCGTCACGAGCAGGTTGCCGGACTGCCAACCGGCGGCGACACCACCGCCGCGGCCCTGACGCTTACGGATCCACGGTGCGGCCAGCAGCACCAACGCCCCGATCAACAGCAACACCATGGCGAATTCCCACATGACGACCATGGTAGGACTGCTGCCATGAGCACCGATCTGACTCTCGCCCTTCAACTCGCCGATCAGGCCGACGCGTTGACCATGGAGCGTTTCGGCGCACTGGATCTGCGGGTGGAGACCAAGCCGGATCTGACCCCGGTGACCGACGCCGACCAGGGCGCCGAGCGGGCGCTGCGCGCCACCCTGGCCCAGGCCCGCCCCGACGATGCGGTGTTCGGTGAAGAGTTCGGCGGCGCAACAACATTCACCGGCCGGCAGTGGATCTTGGATCCCATCGACGGCACCAAGAATTTCGTCCGCGGGGTGCCGGTCTGGTGCACCCTGATCGCCCTGGTCGACGACGGCGTGCCGACCGTCGGTGTGGTGAGCGCGCCGGCACTGGGGCGGCGCTGGTGGGCGGCCGCCGGCGAGGGGGCGCACGTCTCGTTCAACGGGACCACCCGGCGGATTCAGGTGTCCGGCGTGAGCGAGCTGGGCGCGGCCAGCCTGTCCTACTCGGATCTGACCACCGGCTGGGAGGACCGCCGCGAGAAGTTTGTCGCCCTCACCGACGAGGTGTGGCGGGTGCGCGCCTACGGCGATTTCTGGTCGTACTGCATGGTCGCCGAGGGTGCGGTCGACATCGCCTGCGAACCCGAGGTGAAGGTCTGGGACATCGCCCCGCTGGACATCTTGATCCGGGAGGCCGGCGGCACCTTCAGCAGCGTCGACGGCCGACCCGGCCCGCACGGCGGTAGCGCACTGGCCACCAACGGTTTGCTGCACGAGCAGGTGCTGCGCCGCCTGGTGTGAATTTCGTAACAGATTTTGCCGACCTTACTCCAGAGTAAGATACGGTCATGGCGCACCGCACCTACTGAATGAGGCTGTGACATGACCCAGATCGAATCCCGCCCGAAGCGCACCGGACCGGAGAGTGCCGTCGGGCTGCACAAGCACAAGCGGACAGCGACCGATATCGGATTGGCGCTGATCACACCCCTGGTCGGCCAGGAGTTCCTGGACCGCTACGGTCTGCGCGACCCGCTGAACAAGACCCTGCGCTACGGCGTCAAGACGGCGTTCTCCGCCGCAGGCGCGACCACCCGGCAGATCAAGCGGGTGCAGGGCCTCGGCAAACCGGCGACGCGACTCGAAGCCGCCCGGCCCGGAAAAGGGTCCGACTACTTCGACCTGACCCCCGACGAGGATCAGAAGCTGATCGTCGAGACGGTCCAGGAGTTCGCCGAGGAGATCCTGCGGCCCGCCGCCCACGACGCCGACGACGCCGCGACCTACCCGAAAGACCTGATCGCCAAGGCCGCCGAGCTCGGCATCACCGCGATCAACATCCCGGAGGATTTCGACGGGATCGCCGCGCATCGCTCCACCGTCACCACCGCGCTGGTCGCCGAGGCCCTGGCCTACGGCGACATGGGGTTGGCGCTGCCGATCCTCGCGCCCGGCGGCGTCGCCTCCGCCCTGACCCACTGGGGCAGCGCCGACCAGCAGGCCACCTACCTGCCCGAGTTCGCCGGCGAGAACGTGCCGCAGGCCTGCGTCGCGATCGCAGAACCGCACGCGCTGTTCGACCCGACGGCACTGAAGACCACCGCGGTCCGCACCCCCAGCGGTTACCGGCTCTCCGGCGTGAAGTCGCTGGTGCCGGCGGCCGCCGACGCCGAGCTGTTCATCATCGGCGCGCAGCTGAACGGCAAGCCCGCGCTGTTCATCGTCGAATCGTCGTCGGAGGGCCTCACCGTCAAGGCCGACCCGAGCATGGGCATCCGCGCCGCCGCGCTGGGCAAGGTGGAACTGGACAACGTCGCCGTGCCGCTGCACAACCGGCTCGGCGAGGACGAAGCATCCGACGACGATTATTCTGAAGCCGTTGCCTTATCCCGATTGGGTTGGGCCGCATTGGCCGTCGGCACCTCGCACGCCGTGCTCGACTACGTCATCCCCTACATCAAGGAGCGCGAGGCGTTCGGCGAGCCGATCGCCAACCGCCAGTCGGTGGCGTTCATGGCCGCCAACATCGCCATCGAGCTCGACGGGCTGCGCCTGATCACCTGGCGCGGGGCGTCGCGCGCCGAGCAGGGCCTGCCGTTCATCCGCGAGGCCGCCCTGGCCCGCAAGTTCGGCGCCGACAAGGCCATGCAGATCGGCCTGGACGGTGTCCAGTTGCTCGGCGGCCACGGCTACACCAAGGAACACCCGGTCGAACGCTGGTACCGCGATCTGCGGGCAATCGGTGTCGCCGAGGGTGTCGTCGTCCTGTAACCGCACGGCTCTCTGGAAAGGCTCAAAATCATGGCGATCAATCTGGAAATGCCGCGCAAACTGCAAGCGGTCATCGAGAAGGGGCATCAGGGCGCGGCCGAGATGCTGCGTCCCATCTCCCGCAAGTACGACAAGGCCGAGCACGCCTACCCCGTCGAGCTGGACACCCTGGCCACCCTCTTCGAGGGCATCTCGGAGGCCAAGACCATCTCGTTCGCCGGGGCCGAGGCCTTCGCCTCCGGCGACAGCACCGGCCAGAACATCAACGGCGCCAACATGTCTGCGCTGTTGAACGCGCTGGAGATCAGCTGGGGCGATGTCGCGCTGCTGCTGTCGGTGCCGTACCAGGGCCTGGGCAACGCCGCCATCTCGAGCGTGGCCAGCAAGGAACAGCTCGAGCGGCTCGGCAAGGTGTGGGCCGCGATGGCGATCACCGAGCCGTCGTTCGGTTCGGATTCGGCGGCGGTGTCGACGACGGCCACCCTCGACGGTGACGAGTACGTCATCAACGGCGAGAAGATCTTCGTGACGGCCGGCTCGCGGGCCACCCACATCGTGGTGTGGGCGACGCTGGACAAGTCGAAGGGCCGCGCGGCCATCAAGTCGTTCATCGTGCCGCGGGAGCATCCCGGGGTGACGGTGGAGCGTCTGGAGCACAAGCTGGGCATCAAGGCGTCCGACACCGCGGTGATCCGCTTCGAGAACGCCCGCATTCCCAAGGACAACCTGCTGGGCGATCCGGAGATCAAGGTGGACAAGGGTTTCGCCGGGGTCATGGAGACCTTCGACAACACCCGGCCCATCGTGGCGGCGATGGCCGTCGGCGTGGCCCGCGCCGCGCTGGAGGAGCTGCGGACCATCCTCACCGAGGCGGGCGTCGAGATCTCCTACGACAAGCCGGCCCACGCGCAGAGCGCCGCCGCGGCGGAGTTCCTGCGGATGGAGGCCGACTGGGAGGCGGGCTACCTGCTGACGGTGCGCTCGGCGTGGCAGGCCGACAACAAGATCCCCAACTCCAAGGAAGCCTCGATGGGCAAGGCCAAGGCCGCCCGGGTGGGAACCGACATCACCCTCAAGACCGTCGAGATGGCCGGTACCGCAGGCTATTCGGAGGAAACGCTGCTGGAGAAGTGGGCGCGGGACTCCAAGATCCTGGACATCTTCGAAGGCACGCAACAGATTCAGCAGCTGGTGGTCGCCCGGCGGCTGCTGGGGCTGTCCTCGGCGCAGCTGAAGTAGCGTCCGTGACGATCGGCGGCGTCCGTGCGGGATTCGCGCGGACGCCGTCGTCGTTTTCGAGTACCGGCATACTCTATGCCGCTGCCGCCCGCGCACCGACACTCCAGAAATGGCGAATATCGGTGATCGCGCGATAGTCCTGGGCGCCAGCGTCGGCGGCCTCCTGGCGGCACGGGTGCTGTCCGAACGGTATCGCGATGTCCTGATCGTCGAACGCGATGTGCTCGACGACGAAGCGGTCCCGCGCCGCGGTGTCCCGCAGGGCCGGCATGGGCACGCGCTGCTGGCCCGGGGCGCCCAGATCCTCACCGAACTCTTCCCCGGCTTCGGCGACGAACTGGTCGCCGACGGTGTGGCGGCGTGGAGTACCGAGCTGACGCGGTTGCATATCGCCATCGGCGGTCACGAATTCGCGCACCACCGCGACGTCGTCTCGCCGGGCGCTCCGCCGCTGTACTTTCCCAGCCGTGCCCTGTTGGAGCGCAACATCCGCCGGCGGGTGCGCGCCATCCCGAACGTGACCGTGCTGGACGGCCATGATGTCATCGGTCTCTCGTCGGACGGGGCCGGTGACGTCACCGGTGTCCGGGTGGCCCGGCACGGCGGTGACGACCACCGGATCATCGGTGCGGATATCGTCGTCGACGCGACGGGGCGAGGCTCGCGCACACCGGTGTTCCTCGACGAGCTCGGCTACGGCCGCCCGCGCGAGGACGAACTGGTCGTCAAGCTGGCCTATGCCAGCCAACTGCTGCGCATCCCGCCCGGCACCCTGCACGAGCAGATGATCGGGCTGTTCCCAGCACCTGGCCGTCCCCGGACATGGACCCTCGTCGGCTACGAGCACGACACCTGGATGATGACGGTGGGCTCGATGGTCGGCCAGGAGCCGCCCGCCGATCGGGCCGAATTGCTGGCCTTCGGTGAAGGTTTCGCGCCGCCACATGCGCTGGCGGCCGTGCGCGCCGCGACCCCGCTCAGCGATGTCGAGCACTACCGGGTGCCGTCCAACCGCTGGCGGCGCTACGACAAGATGGCGCGCTTCCCGCGCGGTCTGCTCGTGTTCGGCGACGCGATCTGCAGCTTCAACCCGATCTACGGACAGGGCATGACGGTTGCGGCGATCGAGTCGACCATCCTGCGGGACTGCCTGAGTCACGGCGATCGCGATCTGGCGCACCGGTTCTTCCGGGCCGGCGCGCGTCGACTGCGGGTGGCCTGGCAGACCGCGGTGGGCTCGGACCTGTCCCTGCCGGAGGTGCCCGGCCCGCGCCCGCTGCCCATGCGGTTGTCGAACGCCTACCTCGACTGGGTGATGCGGGCGGCCGAAGCCGACGACGACACCGCGATTCAGTTGCTGCGGGTCACCGGCATGCTCGACTCACCGATGCGGCTGTTCCGGCCCGGCTTCGTCGCGCGCGCGGCCCGGGTCAACCAGCGGCACCGCGAACGTGTTGCGCCGCAGCCGGTCCCGATGGCCAAGCCGTGAGGACCTCCGCATAGCAAAATCCCCCGGGACCAATACGGTCCCGGGGGATTTCGCTATGCGTCAGCTCAGCCGAGCGTGCGCTGCATGTCGGGGATCATCGCCTGCAGCTCCCGGCCCCAGTACGCCCAGTTGTGCGTGCCGTTGTCCGGGAAGTTGAAGACGCCGTTCTTACCGCCCGCGGCCAGGTAGTTGTCGCGGAAGGTGATGTTGGTCTTGATGGTCAGGCCCTCCAGGAAGGTGGCGGGCAGGTCGCCGCCGCCGAGCTCGTTGGGCTGGCCGTTACCGCAGTACACCCAGATGCGGGTGTTGTTGGCGACCAGGCGGTCGATGTTGACCATCGGGTCGTTGCGCTTCCAACCGCTGTTCGGGTCCTCGGTCTTGCCCCACATGTCGTCGGCCTTGAAGCCACCGGCGTCACCCATGGAGATGTTGATGAGGAACGGCCACCAGCCCTCGGAGGGGTTCAGGAAGCCCGACAGCGAACCGGCGTAGATGAACTGCTCCGGGTGCCAGATCGCCAGGGTCAGCGAGGCCGAGCCGGCCATCGACAGGCCGACGGCGGCGCTGCCGGTGGGCTTGATGCCACGGTTGGCCTGCAGCCACTGCGGGAGTTCCTGGGTCAGGAAGGTCTCCCACTTGTAGGTCAGCGTCGGGCCCTTGTTGCGGGCCGGCGCGTACCAGTCGGCGTAGAAGCTGGACTGCCCGCCGACCGGCATGACCGCCGACAGGCCGCTGTTGAGGAACCACTCGAACGCCGGGGTGTTGATATCCCAGCCGTTGAAGTCGTCCTGGGCGCGCAGGCCGTCGAGCAGGTAGACGGCGGGCGAACCCTCGCCTCCGCTCTGGAACTGGATCTTGATGTCGCGGCCCATCGACGGCGAGGGCACCTGGAGGTACTCAACCGGCAAACCGGGGCGCGAGAAAGCACCGGCGGTCGCGGTTTCGCCGGTCATGGCGACCGCACCCGGAATGACGAGCGCCGCGGCGGCAGCAGCCCCGATCCGGCGCATCCATCGGCCTACAACGTTCTGCATAAATCCATCCCAACTCAGATTGTTCACGGTCACGCTCGCCCCTGGGCAGCGAAGACCACGAGGCCGGCACCACCCAGCAATACCGCTGCGCGACGTTGCACGGCGGTATCACGCGTCCGCTCGACCCTCGGGTTGTGGCAGCAGAGCGGACCGAGAATTTCAGTTGTCGCGGCTTGCAGTAAAACATGCAGCCAGCGGGTTCAGAAAGTCCGGGGTCGCGGCGTGCCGCCGTAGGCTTCGCTTCATGACCGGCGATCGCACCTCCCCCAGCAACCGCTTGTCGGTCGACGACTGGCTGCAGGCCGGCTACGCAATCCTGGCGGAGGAGGGCATAAAAGCCCTGAAAATCGACCGTTTGTGCCACCGACTCGAGGTGACGAAGGGCAGTTTCTACTGGCACTTCACGGGCATGTCCAGCTATCGCACAGCGCTTGTCCAGGGTTGGGGTGAGCTGCGCGACGCGGATCGCCGGTCCTGGGAAGAGATCGGATCGTTGCCTCCTCGCGATCGCCTGCGGCACATGATGGCCGCGCTGATCAGCCCCCGGCACTGGACGCTGGAGCGAGCGATGCGCGAATGGGCACGCACCGACGAGGCGGTGGCCGCCAGCGTGCGGGCCGCCGATCGCCGCGTGCTGGCCGCGGTGCGGCGCGCCTTCCTGGACTACGGCTTCGACGCCGACGAGGCCGAGCTGCGCGCCGACGCGACGTTCGCCGTGGGAATCGGGTTACTCCATCTCTCCGGCTCCACGCCGCACCCCGGCCAGGCCGCCCGCAGCGAACGATTCCTGGATCTCATGCTCGCGACCTGATTTCCATACTAAAAAGTATGGTAGCGTCCGGGCATGTTGAGCACGCAGCCCGGAATCACCGATGAGTTCGTCGCCGCGCTCGCCGACCGGGCCGCCGAGGCCGAAACGCTGCGCCGGCTGCCCGATGCCACGCTCGAGGACCTGCTGGCGTCCGGATTCACCGATCTGCTGGTTCCGGCCCGGTACGGAGGACAGCAGGCCCCGTTTCCGGCCCTCCTCGATCCGGTCCGGCGGCTCGCGCACGGCTGCACGTCGAGCGCCTGGACCATCGGCTTCTTCACGCTGCACAACTGGATGCTGGCGCTGTTCGGCGAGCAGGCCCAGGACGAGGCATTCGGCAGCAGGCCGTTCCTGGCGCCCGCGCCGCTGGCCCCGACCGGCCGGGGCCGGCCCGTCGACGGCGGCATCCGGCTGACCGGGCGATGGTCGTGGGCCACCGGGGTGATGCACGGCAACTGGATCATCGTGGCCGCCCTCTGCGGACCGGACGATGCGCCCTACCCGGCGCTGGCGCTGCTGCCGATGAGTGCGGTCACCGTCGCCGACATCTGGCACACCGACGGGACGCGGGCCACCGGCTCCAACGACGCGATCGTCACCGACGCGTTCGTGCCCGAGCATCGACTGGTCAAGGTGACCGACATCTACGCGGGCACCGCGCCGGGCGCCGGCCTGCACGACGTCGCCACCTACCGCTGGCCCATGGTGCCGGCGCTGGCGCTGCTGGCCGCGATGCCGGCGCTGGGCAGCGCCGAGCGGGTCACCCGGCTGTACGCCGACCGGCTGGCCGAACGGGTGCTGCCGTACGAGGGCGTCGTACAGAAGGACAAGCCGATCGCCCAGGCGCACCTGGCCGGGGCACAGGTCCGGCTGCGGGCCCTGCACGGCTTGCTCGCCGACACCGTCGGCGAGATCGAGGCCGTCGTGCAGCGCGGCGACACCGTCGACAAGCCCGTCCGCGCGCAGGCCCGGCTGGCCGCGGCCCACATCGTCGCCGAATCGCGGGCAATGATCACCGAACTGCTGGGCGCGGGCGGCGCCAGCATCCACTTCCTGTCCAGTCCGCTGCAACGCTTCAAACGCGATGTCGACGTGCTGGCCGGGCATGTGGTGTTCGACTACGACACCAGCCGCGAACTCGCCGGCGCACTGGCCCTCGGCATGAAGATTCCACGGACGTCGATGATCTGAGCCCGTGAGGCATAGGGTGATTCGCATGCAGCGACACACTCTCGGGTTGGCGGCCGCCGTTTCGACACTCCTGGCCTGCGCGGGTGCCGTGGCGCCGCCGGCGATGGCCGCCGACACCCCGGACCAGGTCGCATTGACCACGCTGGACGAGATCGTGCGGGGCGACTACCCCGCCGCCGCGGCCCAATTCAACCCGACCCTGCAGAAGCTGTTGCCCACCACGGCATTGCAGGAGTCCTGGGACATGTACCAACGCACGTTCGGCGCCTTCCAGTCGCACGGCGAGCCCGAGTCGATCCCCCGCGATGACGTGACCATCGTCAACGTGCCGCTGCAGATGCAGATGCGCCCCGGCCAGTTCCGGTTGGCGGTGCAACCCGATGGCTCCATCTCCAGCGTGAAGTTCCTCAAAGAGGGCGTGCCGGTGCCCTGATCGATCCCGAGACTGAAGTGAGGGACGAATCTCGACGGCGAACCGTCCCTGACTTCAGTCTCGGCGGCCCTTGTGATCCCGCGAAACAAAAAGTAATGTCACTTTTAGTTTTACGCCGTCCGATCATCGAGGAGCGAGATGGAATCCTTCGTCCACCTGCGCAAGGGCAAGACCCCGAGACGGGTACATGCCGATCTGGACGGTCTCAAAGACGATGAGCTCGGCCGCGGCGGCTTCGTCGGGCGCACCGCCAACATGTACCGGCGTCACGACCCCACCGCCTACCGCGCCGTCGGCCCGCTGCGCCCGACCGACGTGCTGTCGTCCGAACTCAAGCCCACCGACGCCACCGATCCGCACGGCGGTCCCCTGCTGCTGTTCTCCAACGCCGACTGCCAGGTGTTGCTGAGCCGGCGCAGCGCCGAGATGCCGTTCTTCGTCCGCTACGTCGACGGCGACCTGCTGTTGTTCGTGCACGCCGGTACGGGTCTGCTGGAGACCGAGTTCGGGCCGCTGCGCTACCGCGAGGGCGACTGGGTGTACCTGCCCAAGGCCTGCACCTTCCGCCAGGTGCCCGACACCGAGAGCACCTGGCTGATGATCCAGGCCACCGACGACTTCCGGGTGCCGCCGCCGGGCACCCTGGGCCGGCACTTCCCGTTCGACCCGGCCCAGGTCACCATCCCCGAACCGGAACCGATCGACGACGACGGCAGGGCCGAATACGAGGTCCGGCTGATCCATGACGGCGGCCCGACTTCGCTGTTCTACCAACATCATCCACTCGACGTGGAAGGGTGGCGCGGGGACAACTTCCCGTTCACATTCAACATCGCGGACTACACCGTCATCACCTCCGAGAGCGTGCACCTGCCGCCGACGGTGCACCTGTTCATGCAGGCCACCGGCGTCTACGTGATGAACTTCCTACCCAAACCGGCCGAGAGCGTGCCGGGCACCGAACGCACGCCGTGGTATCACCGCAACGTCGACTACGACGAGATCGCCTTCTTCCACGCCGGCTCGCTGTACGGCATTCCCATGCCGCCCGGCCTGATTTCGCATGCGCCGCAAGGGGTGCACCACGGCGCGCCGGAGAAGGCGCGCGAACGTGCCCGGCGCAAATTCGACGACTACGACCGGGTGGACTGGTCGGTGATCGCCATCGACACCCGGCGCCGGCTGGTGCCGTCCGCCGACATCCTGGCCAACGATCTGGGGCAGCACTAGTGACCACCGTGGAGAAGCCCGTCAAGCACGAGTACGACCGCATCCCATATCTGGTTGCCTACCAGAACAACTCGTCGGTCCGTGATGTGTACGGCGGCGTCGCCGAGCTGGTGGTGCTGGAAAGCTATCTGCTGCGGCCGAAGACGAAGCCATCAGATACCGTGCTGGTGTTCATGCACCCGATCGGCGGCGGTGCCTACCTGCCGATGATCAACGCGCTGGCCCGCGCCGGGCATCACGTCATCTACTGCAACAGCCGGTTCCGCGGCACCGACTCCGCCTTGCTGATGGAGAAGGTGGTCGAAGACCTCGGCGAGTGCATCAAGGACGCCAAGAACCGGCTGGGTTACGCCAAGGTGGTACTGGCCGGGTGGAGCGGCGGCGGCTCACTGTCGGTGTTCTACCAACAGCAGGCCCAGCACCCGACGGTCACCGCCAGCCCGTCCGGCGACGGGCCCGACCTGACCACCCTCGGCCTCATCCCGGCCGACGGCATCATGCTGCTGGCCGCCCACATCAGCCGGCACGGCACCATGACCGAATGGCTGGACGCCTCGATCCTCGACGAGCAGGACCCGTCCCAGCGTGATCCCGAGCTGGACCTGTACAACCCGGACAACCCGAACCAGCCGCCCTACACCCCGGAGTTCCTGGAGCGCTACCGGCAGGCCCAGACCGCCAGGAATCGGCGAATCACCAAGTGGGTCAAGGACAAGCTCGCCGAGCTGAAGGCACAGGGCCGCCCGGATGACGAGTTCGCATTCGTCGTGCACGGCACCATGGCCGACCCGCGCTGGCTGGATCCCACCGTCGACCCCAACGAACGCACCCCCGGCCAGTGTTATCTGGGCGACCCGCGGGTGGTCAACATGAGCCCGGTGGGGCTCGCCCGCTTCTGCACCCTGCGCAGCTGGCTGTCACAGTGGAGTTATGACGACGCCCATGGTGACGCGGTGAAGGCCGGTCCCGATATCGCGGTTCCGGCGCTGGTGATCGGCAACCTGGCCGACGACGCGTGCACCCCGAGCCACACCCGCCGGTTGTTCCAGGCCATCGGACATCCGGACAAGGAGATGTACGAGATCCCCGGCGCCAACCACTACTACTCCGGACCCGACCAGCGCGACACGTTGCGCCAGGCCGTCGGCATCTGCACCGACTGGCTGCACCGGCACGGATTCTCGGTCTGATGCCGGGAGCCTTGGACGGCGTCCGGGTGCTCGAACTGGGCACCCTCATCTCCGGCCCGTTCGCGGGCCGGCTGCTCGGCGACATGGGGGCCGAGGTGCTCAAGGTCGAGCTGCCCACCTCCCCCGACCCGCTGCGCACCTGGGGGCAGGCCGAACTGGACGGGCACCACTTCTTCTGGACGGTGCACGCGCGCAACAAGAAAGCCATCACCCTGGATCTGCGCACGCCGCGCGGCCGCGAGCTGTTCCTGGAGCTGGTGGACCGCTCCGACATCATCGTGGAGAACTTCCGCCCCGGCACGCTGGAGAAGTGGGGCCTGGGCTACGACGTGCTGCGCGACCGCAACCAGGGCATCATCCTGGTCCGGGTCTCCGGGTACGGGCAGACCGGCCCGGACGCCGGTAAGGCCGGTTACGCCTCGGTCGCCGAGGCGGCCAGCGGGCTGCGGCACATGAACGGCTTCCCCGGCGGGCCGCCCCCGCGGCTGGCGTTGTCCCTCGGCGACAGCCTGGCCGGGATGTTCGCGGCCCAGGGCGCGTTGGCGGCGCTGTACCGGCGCACCGTCACCGGAGTCGGACAGGTGGTCGACACCGCGCTGACCGAATCGTGCCTGGCCATCCAGGAGTCCACGATCCCGGACTACGACGTCGGCGGTGTGGTGCGCGGACCGTCGGGGACCCGGCTGGAGGGTATCGCGCCGTCCAACATCTATCAGAGCGCCAACGGCAGCTGGGTGGTGATCGCCGCCAATCAGGACACCGTGTTCCGGCGGCTCTGCGCGGCGATGGGCCGCCCGGAGCTGGCCGTCGACGAGCGCTTCGCCGATCACGTTGCGCGCGGGCGCAATCAGGACGAGCTGGATGCGATCATCGGTGCCTGGGCGGCGCAGCGCCAACCCGCCGAGATCATCGACACGCTGTCGGAGGCCGGCGTGATCAGCGGGCCGATCAACACCGTGGCCGAGGTGGTCACCGACCCGCAGCTGCGGGCCCGCGGCATGATCGCCGATCACTTCGACGAGCGCATCGGGCGAAACGTCAAGGGGCCCGGCGTCGTCCCGGTGCTCTCCGAGTCTCCCGGCTCGGTGCACCACGCGGGTTCGGCCAGCCCCGGCCAGCACAATGACGAGGTGTACGGCGGACTGCTCGGGCTGTCCTCCGAGGAGATCCGGTCGCTCAAGGACGAGGGGGTCCTGTGAACCTGCCGAAGAAGGTCGACATCCGCGAGGTGTGTCTGCGTGACGGCCTGCAGATCGAGACCCCGATTCCGTTGGCCGCCAAGATCGAACTGCTGGAGGCGATCGTCGCCACCGGGGTGCGCGAGATCGAGGCCACCGCCTTCGTCTCCCCGTCCAAGGTGCCCGCGCTGGCCGACGCCGCCGAACTGGCCGCCGAGTTGTACCGGTTCCCGGACGTCGAATTCTCCGCCCTGGTGGCCAGCGCCAACGGCGCCCACCGGGCCGTCGCGGCCGGGTTGCGATCTCTCGAGTACGTGGTGTCGGCTTCCGACGCGCACAGCCGCGCCAACGTGGGGCGCGACACCGCGGAGGCCACGGCCGCCATCGCCGACGTGGCACGCATCGCGCACGACGGCGACGCCACGGTGGAGGTCATCATCGCCACCGCGTGGGACTGCCCCTTCGACGGTCCGACACCGCCGGCCCGGGTGCTCGACATCGTCACCGCCGCCACCGAACTGGGTGTGGACCGGATCGCCATCGCCGACACCATCGGCACCACCACGCCGCGGCGGGTCGGCGCGCTGGTCGCGCAGGTGCAACCGCTCATCGGGGACATCCCGCTCGGGGCGCATTTCCACAACACCCGCGGGGCCGGACTGGCCAGCGCTTACGCGGCCGTGCAGGCCGGCGTGACCCGGTTGGACGCGGCCGTCGGTGGCCTCGGCGGCTGCCCGTTCGCACCCGGCGCCTCGGGCAACATCGCCACCGAGGATCTGGTGTACCTGCTGCGGGACAGCGATGTCGACGTCGACGTCGACCTGGACCGCGCGATCGCGGCCGCCAAGGTCGCGCAGGACGCCGTCGGCCACCAGCTACCCAGCGCGCTGTTGCGTGCCGGTGATCGCATCCTGGCCTGACATGACACCCGCCGACGCCCTGACCGCCAAAGGCCGACAAACCCGCGAAGCCATCGAACTGGCGGCCCGGAAGTTGTTCGCCGAACGCGGTTTCCACGGCACCACGCTGGCCGATATCACCTCGGCGGCGGGCAAGTCCTCGGCGGTGTTCTACCGCTATTTCGACGACAAGGAAGACCTGCTGGCCTCGCTGGCCGAATCCTTCCTGCACGATATCGTGGAGCCGTCCGGTACCCGGGTGCCGCTGCCCGACTCCCCCGCGGACACCGAGTACTTCACCACGGTGGTGACGGGTTACTGGAATCTGTTCAAGCAGAACATCGGCATCATGATCGCCGTCGCGCAACTGGGCGCCACCCAGCCCCGGTTCGCCAAGGTGCAGCACGCGTTTCGCCGGTTCGGCATGGACATGGTGGCCGGTTCGGTGCGTCGGGCCATCGAGCAGGGCTACGCCGGCGACCTCGACCCCGAGCACATCGCCGCGGCGATCGCGTTGCTGTTCGAGAACTTCACCGTCGTGGTGGTGGGCAATCCCGGGTCAGAGCTGCAGATCAGCGATGAGGACGCCATCAGGACACTGTCGACGATCTGGAAGAAGACCCTGTACGGCGCCTAGCGGACGAAAGAGAGATCAGCGTGGATTTCGCTTTACCCGAACACCTTCCGGGGCTGCTGGCCGAGATGGACGCGTTCATCGAGGCCGAGATCAAGCCACTGGAACGCGAGCACATGCAGTACTTCGACCGGCGTCGCGAGTTCGCGCGCACCGACCTGGCGGGTGGTGGCGTGCCGGCCAGGGAATGGGAGGACCTGCTCGACGAGATGCGCCGCCGCGCCGACGCGGCGGGCTGGCTGCGCTACGGATTACCCGAAGAGTTCGGCGGCCGCGGCGGCAGCAACCTGGACATGGCCGTCATCCGGGAGCATCTGGCGCACAAGGGTTTGGGCCTGCACAACGATCTGCAGGACGAGTCGTCGATCGTCGGGAATTTCCCGCAGGTCATCATGATGAGCCGGTTCGGCACCGACGCGCAGAAGGCCGAGTGGGTCGAGGCGATGCTGACCGGGCAGCGCTCCATGGCCTTCGGCCTGACCGAGCCCAACCACGGCAGCGACGCCACCTGGCTGGAGACCACCGCGGTCCGCGACGGCGACGGCTGGATCATCAACGGCGCCAAGCGCTGGAACACCGGGGTGCACCGCGCCACGCACGACCTCATCTTTGCGCGCACCTCGGGGCAGGACGGATCGGCCACCGGCATCACCGCCTTCCTGGTGCCCACCGACGCGCCGGGGTTTCACGTCCCCTACTACTGGTGGACGTTCAACATGCCCAGCGACCACGGCGAGGTCGAACTCACCAACGTCCGGGTGCCCGACGACGCCGTGCTCGGCGAGGTGGACCACGGCCTGGAGGTCGGCCAGACGTTCCTGCACGAGAACCGGATCCGGCAGGCCGCCAGCAGTCTCGGTGCCGCGCAGTACTGCATCGACCGGGCGGCCCGATACGCCGGCGAACGCGTGGTTTTCGGCAAGCCGCTGGCGGTGAACCAGGCGGTGCAGTGGCCGCTGGCCGAGTTGCAGACCGAGGCGCAGATGGTGCGGCTGCTGGTGTATTACGTGGCGTGGCATCTGGACCGGGATCACCACATGGAGGTCTCGGACAAGGTGTCGATGGCCAACTACCGGGCCAACCGCTTGGTGTGCGAGGCGGCCGACCGAGCCATGCAGATCCACGGCGGCATCGGGTACAGCAGGCACGAACCGTTCGAGCACATCTACCGGCACCACCGCCGGTACCGGATCACGGAGGGGGCCGAGGAAATCCAGATCCGCCGCGTCGCCCAACGGATGCTCAAGTTCGGCCGCACGTGATCGACACCCAGGCCTTGCCGACGGCACTGGAGTCGGTTCTCGGTGCGAGCCGCGTGGCGGACCTGCGCGTGCTCACCGGCGGCGCCAGCCGGGCCACCTGGGCCTTCACCGCCGACGACCGGCCGCTGATCCTGCGCACCGGCCCGCCCGACGAGATCCACGCCGGGATGGAGTTGGAGGCCGCGGCACTGCGCCGCGCCGCCGCGGCCGGGGCCCCGGTGCCCGCCGTCCTGGCCGCGTCCAATTCGACCGAGCCGCTGGGAAATCCGTATCTGGTGTGCGAGTTCGTCGAGGGCGAGACCATCGTCCGCAAGATCGCCCGCACGCTCGACGGCACATCCCGGGCCGCGCTGCTGAAACAGTGTGCCGGCGCGCTGGCGAGCATTCACCGCGCCGAGCCCGACGGCATCGGACTGCCGATGGCCGATCCGCTGCAGGACGCCCGCCGCCAGCTCGACGAGATGGGCGACACCACGGCCACTTTCGAGTACGCGTTCCGCTGGCTGGAACACCACCGCCCCGCGCCGGCCCCGCCCGTGCTGGTGCACGGCGATTTCCGGATGGGCAATCTGATCGTCGACGACGGTCGGTTGGCGGCGGTCCTGGACTGGGAGCTCACCCACCTCGGGGCGGCCGCCGAAGACCTGGCGTGGTTCTGTATCCGGGCCTGGCGGTTCGGCGCTCCCCGGGAACTCGCCGCGGGCGGCCTGGGCAGCATCGACGATTTCGTCACCGCCTACCAGGATGCCGACGGCGCCGCGATCGACCGCGGTGCGCTGCACTGGTGGCTGGTGTTGGCCACCCTGCGCTGGGGCGTCATCTGTCGCTACCAGTACGAGCGGCACCGCTGCGGGCAGACCCGGTCGGTGGAACTGGCGGCCATCGGGCGCCGGGTGTGCGAGACCGAGTACGACCTGCTGTCCTTGTTGGCGGGCCAGTGACGTTGGAGGGCCCATGAATCTGCACTACAAGCCGACGGCGGCCGAACTCGTCGCGGCGGTCGCGGAGTTCCTGGAAACCGAGGTGCGCGAGAGTGGTCAGCTCACCGACGCCCTGAACTTCCAGGCCCGGGTGGCGGCCAATGTGTTGCGCATGGTCGAACGTGAATTGCTCGCCGACGCCACAGACACCACCGCCGCCGCCCCGCTCCGGGCGCTGGAGGAACTGGGGTTCGACGACGAGGCCGCGCTGGCCGCGGCCATCAGATCCGGCGCCACCGGGGATGAGGTGCTGCCCGCGCTGCGCGCACTGGTGGCGCATCGGCTGGCCGTCGCGCATCCCGGTTACGAGCGGGAGTGAGCTAGAGGTGGCGCACGGTGGCCAGCCAGGCCGGCTCGTCGACGACGGTCCCCACCGGGAGGCCGAGCGGTTCGGCGTGCGCCTCCCCCACCACACCCCGGTAGGTGGTGGTGTCCAGCCGTTCCAGTTCCCAGCCGGTGCCGAAGGCCGAGCGGATCGTCGCTTCGCCGACCTGCGGCCCGAACCCGCGCCCGGCGTCGGAGAGGGCCAGCACGTGTACCCGGCCGCCGGGCGCGCACGCGCGGTGCAGGCTTGCGACGTAGCGGGGCCGGTCGTCGTCGGAGAAGATGTGGAACAGCGCGCTGTCGACGATCGTGTCGTAGCTCGGGTCGGCGGGCAGGTCGAGCGCATCGGCCACCTCGAAGCGCGCATCGATGCCCTTGTCCTGCGCATTGCGTCGGGCCTGCGCGATCGCCTCGGCGACGTAATCGATCCCGCGGACGTCGTAGCCCAGCCGGGTCAGCAGGATGGTGTGCTCGCCGAGACCACAGCCCACGTCCAGGATGCGGCCGTGCAGCACACCGGATCGCTCCAATTCCACGATGGCGGGCTGGGGTTCACCGATCACCCAGGGCGCGGTGTTCGTCTGGTATGCGGCCGTGAAACGTTCTCTCATGGCGTCCAGTCTTCAACCTGAATAATGCTTGAGGTCAACCCGCAGGAGGGCAGATGATCGCCGACGTGGCGAACCAGTTGTTCGGTGCCATCGAGGCCGGCGACTACGCCGGGGTCGAGGCGCTGTGGGCCGAGGACGTCGCGGTGTGGCACAGCGGCGACACCCACGACAATGACCGCCGGCGTGCCCTCAAGGTCATCCGGTGGTTCCTCGACCGCACCACCGCCCGCCGGTACGAGATCCTGGACCGACAGCTTTTCGACGGCGGTTTCGTGCAGCAGCACCTGCTGCACGCCGAGGTCGTCACCGGTGGCTCGATCGCACTGCGGGTCTGCATCGTCATCAAAGTGGGTGACGACGGCCTGATCACCCGGATCGACGAGTATTTCGACCCGGCGGATATGGCACCGTTGATGGCATGACGGACACCAACTGGATCGGCGACTGGCGGCTGGACCCGCAACGCACCAGGATCGAGTTCCACAGCCCGACCTTCTGGGGCCTGGCCCACGTCAAGGGCACCTTCGGCGGCGTCACGGGATCCGGGCGGGTCGCCGCCGCCGCGGACGGCATCGACGTGACCGGCCGGCTGGACATCGACGCGGCGTCGCTGAAGACCGGGATCGGTAAACGCGACACGCATCTGCGTTCCCCCGACTTCTTCGACGTACAGAGATTTCCCAGCATCACCGTGGTGGTGCACTCCGGTGAGGTCACCGGCACGGGATGGGTGCTGCTGCAGGCCACGCTGTCGGTCAAGGACACGCAGCGCGACCTCGAGCTCGCCACCCATGTGCGGTCCGCCGGTGACGGTGCGCTGCGGCTGCAGACCACCACCACCTTGAACCGGCTGCACTACGGCGTCGACGGCAATCTGCTGGGCATGATGGGCGAAGCGGTGAACATCGAAGCCACCGCGGTGTTCGTCCGGCAGTCGTAGCATCGCAGCGTGGCCGACACCGATGCGCAGGTCCGGATTCTCGTGTACAGCTCCAACCCCCGCACCCGTGACGCCGTGCGGTCCGCACTCGGCCGCCGGGTGCACCCTGACCTGCCCGAGTTGAGTTATCTCGATGTCGCGACCGCACCGATGGTCGTCGAGCAGATCGCCGATGGGGACTTCGGTCTGGCCATCCTGGACGGTGAGGCGACGCCCGCCGGCGGACTGGGGCTGGCCAAGCAGCTGAAGGACGAGGTCACCGACTGCCCGCCGATCCTGGTGCTCACCGGCCGTGCCGACGATGCGTGGCTGGCGTCATGGTCGCGGGCCGAAGCCGCGGTGCCCCATCCGATCGACCCGATCGCACTCGGCGAGACCGTGGCCACCCTGTTGCGCGCGGGCGCTGTCTAAGCAGCACGAAAAGCGCTGTGGCCGTTGATTCTTCACGTCGTCGTCGGTGACGGCGCGGCGACCCAGCTGTTGGTTTCATCCTAGCCAAAATGCACCGGCGCGACCGGTAGCGTGACTAAGCTGTGTTCTAGCTCACATCGAAAGCCCAGCGAGGGAGCTATGAACATCTACCTACCCATTCTGGTTCTCGGGGGGATCGCGGCGGTGTTCGCGGTCGGCTCGGTCGGAATCGCCGTCCTCATCGGCCCGCGCCGCTACAACCGAGCCAAACTCGAAGCCTACGAATGCGGCATCGAACCGCTGCGGCCCGCCGAGGATGCCAAGCTGGCGACGGGCCAGAGATTTCCGATCAAGTACTACCTGACGGCGATGTTGTTCATCGTGTTCGACATCGAGATCGTCTTCCTCTATCCGTGGGCGGTCTCCTTCGATTCGCTCGGCTTGTTCGCGCTGGTCGAGATGTTGCTGTTCATGCTGACGGTGTTCGTCGCCTACGCCTACGTGTGGCGGCGCGGGGGGCTGTCATGGGATTAGAGGAGCAGCTGCCCGGCGGCATCCTGCTGTCCACCGTCGAGAAGGTCGCCGGCTATGTCCGCAAAGGGTCGTTGTGGCCGGCGACGTTCGGGTTGGCCTGCTGCGCCATCGAGATGATGGCGACGGCCGGCCCACGGTTCGACATCGCCCGGTTCGGCATGGAGCGGTTCTCGGCCACGCCCCGGCAGGCCGATCTGATGATCGTGGCCGGCCGGGTCAGCCAGAAGATGGCGCCGGTGCTGCGACAGGTGTACGACCAGATGGCCGAGCCGAAATGGGTGCTCGCCATGGGCGTGTGCGCGTCATCGGGCGGCATGTTCAACAACTACGCGGTGGTCCAGGGTGTCGACCACGTGGTGCCGGTGGACATCTACCTGCCGGGCTGTCCCCCGCGTCCGGAGATGCTGCTCAACGCAATCCTCAAGCTGCACGCCAAGATTGCCGAGATGCCGCTCGGGGTGAACCGCGCCGAGGCGATTGCCGCGGCCGAACAGGCGGCGTTGGCGTCGCGGCCCACCATCGAGCTGACGGGGCTGCTGCGATGAGCGACGCTCGCGGAGCGAATCAACAACAGATGAGCGACGCTCGCGGAGCGAATCAACGACAGATGAGCGACGACCGCGATGTCGAGGTCATCGGCACCCGTCGCGGCATGTTCGGCGTGCAGGGGTCCGGTGACACGTCCGGATACGGCCGCCTGGTTCGCGAGGTGGCCCTGCCGGGCAGCTCGCCGCGGCCGTATGGCGGCTATTTCGACGAGATCGCCGACCGGCTGACCGCCGTGCTGGGCCAGGACGCGTACGACGCGGCCGTCGAACGCGTGGTGGTGTTCCGCGACGAGCTGACCCTGGAGGTGCGCCGCGAACACCTGATGGCGGTCGCCCAGACGCTGCGTGACGACCCGGCGCTGCGTTTCGAACTGTGCCTCGGGGTGTCCGGTGTGCACTACCCCGACGAGCACGGACGCGAACTGCACGCGGTGTATCCGCTGATGTCGATCACCCACAACCGCCGGATCCGGTTGGAGGTCACCGCACCGGACGCCGATCCGCATGTGCCGTCGCTGTTTTCGGTCTATCCGACCACCGACTGGCACGAACGCGAAACCTACGACTTCTTCGGCATCCTCTTCGATGGTCATCCGGCGCTGACCCGGATCGAGATGCCCGACGACTGGGTGGGCCACCCGCAACGCAAGGACTATCCGCTCGGTGGCATCCCGGTGGAGTACCACGGTGCGCAGATCCCGCCGCCCGATCAGCGGAGGTCCTACAACTGATGACCATCGATCATCAACCCCCCGTCGTCATGGTCGGGGGCCAGGACTGGGACGCCGTCGTCGCCGCTGCCGCCGAACACGCCGGCGAGCGGATCGTCGTCAACATGGGCCCGCAGCATCCGTCCACGCACGGCGTGCTGAGGTTGATCCTGGAGATCGAGGGCGAGACGATCACCGAGGCCCGCTGCGGTATCGGCTACCTGCACACCGGGATCGAGAAGAACCTCGAATACCGGACCTGGACGCAGGGCGTGACGTTCGTGACCCGGATGGACTACCTGTCGCCGTTCTTCAACGAGACCGCATACTGCCTCGGCGTCGAGAAACTGCTCGGTGTCACCGACGACATCCCGCAGCGCGCCAGCGTCATCCGGGTGCTGCTGATGGAACTGAACCGCATCTCCAGCCATCTGGTCGCGCTGGCCACCGGCGGCATGGAACTCGGTGCCATGTCGGCGATGTTCTTCGGGTTCCGGGAACGCGAACTGATCCTCACCATGTTCGAGACCATCACCGGCCTGCGGATGAACCACGCCTACATCCGGCCGGGCGGGCTGGCCGCCGACCTGCCCGACGAAGCCATGCCGCAGTTACGCGAACTGATCAGGATCCTGCCCGGTCGGCTCCGCGACATGGAGAACCTGCTGCGGGACAACTACATCTGGAAGGCGCGCACCAAGGGCATCGGGTATCTCGACCTCACCGGCTGCATGGCGCTCGGGGTGACCGGTCCGGTGCTGCGCTCCACCGGCCTGCCCCACGATCTGCGCAAGGCACAGCCGTACTGCGGATACGAGACCTACGAGTTCGACGTCTGCACCGACGACGGGTGTGATGCCTACGGCCGCTACCTGATTCGTGTCGAGGAGATGAAACAGTCGCTGCGGATCGTCGAACAGTGCGTCGAGAGGCTGGAGCCCGGACCGGTGATGCTGACCGACAAGAAGCTGGCCTGGCCCGCGGACCTGAAGCTGGGGCCCGACGGCCTGGGTAATTCGCCCGCGCACATCGCCAAGATCATGGGGTCCTCGATGGAGGCGTTGATCCACCATTTCAAGCTGGTCACCGAGGGGATCCGGGTGCCGGCCGGGCAGGTGTACGCAGCCGTCGAATCCCCACGTGGGGAACTGGGCGTGCACATGGTCAGCGACGGCGGCACCCGGCCCTACCGCGTGCATTACCGCGACCCGTCGTTCACCAATCTGCAAGCGGTGGCGGCGATGTGCGAGGGCGGCATGGTGGCCGACGCGATCTCGGCGGTGGCGTCGATCGACCCGGTGATGGGAGGCGTGGACAGGTGACGGCGATCGACCTGCGGCTGGGCCAGCGGCCCGACGAACCGGGACCGCCGATATCGGCCGGGCCGCAATCGTATTCGGCCGAGGTGACCGCCCGGCTGGCCGGCGAGGCCGAACAGATCATCGCCCGCTATCCGCAGGCACGCTCGGCGCTGCTGCCGTTGCTGCATCTCGTGCAGGCCGAAGACGGTTTCCTGACCCCGGCCGGCGTCGAGTTCTGCGCAGCGCAACTGGCCCTGAGCCCCGCCGAGGTGACCGCCGTCGCCACGTTCTACTCCATGTACCGCCGCACCCCGACCGGGGACTATCTGGTCGGCGTGTGCACCAACACGTTGTGCGCGATCATGGGCGGTGACGCGCTGCTGGAGGTGCTGGCCGAACACCTCGGTGTGCACGCCGGCGAGACCACCACCGACGGCGCGATCACCCTGGAGCACATCGAATGCAACGCAGCGTGTGATTTCGCACCCGTGGTCATGGTGAACTGGGAGTTCTTCGACAACCAAACCCCGTCGTCAGTGCGGGAACTCGTCGACCAACTGCGCTCTGGCGCCCCCGTGACCCCGAGCCGCGGCGCCCCGCTGTGCACCTTCCGGCAGACCGCACGCATCCTGGCCGGGGTGGATCCCGGTACGCCGGACACCTCACCGCCCGGCGCGGCCACCCTGGCCGGGCTGCGCGTCGCCGAGGAGCCGCGATGACCGCCCTGACACCGGTACTGAGCCGCTACTGGGACGAGCCGCAGTCGTGGACGCTGGCCACCTACCTGCGCCATGACGGATACCAGGCGCTCGACGCCGCCCTCGACATGGACCCCGACGCCGTCATCACGCTGGTGAAGGACTCCGGGCTGCGCGGCCGCGGCGGCGCCGGTTTCCCGACCGGGCAGAAGTGGTCGTTCATCAATCAGTCGGATCCGAAGCCGCATTATCTGGTGATCAACGCCGACGAGTCCGAACCCGGTACGTGTAAGGACATTCCGCTGATGATGGCCACCCCGCACGTGCTGGTGGAGGGCGCCATCATCGCCTCGTACGCGATCCGGGCCAGGCAGGCCTTCATCTACGTGCGCGGTGAGGTGGTGCCGGTGCTGCGCCGGCTGCGGGCCGCCGTCGCCGAGGCGTACGAGGCCGGCTATCTGGGCCGGGACATCCTCGGCTCGGGATTCGACCTGGACCTGGTGGTGCACGCCGGGGCCGGCGCCTACATCTGCGGCGAGGAGACCGCGCTGCTGGACTCGCTGGAGGGCCGGCGCGGACAGCCGCGGCTGCGCCCACCGTTCCCCGCGGTGGCCGGCCTGTACGCCTGCCCGACGGTGGTCAACAACGTGGAATCCATTGCCAGCGTGCCACCCATCGTGCGCAACGGGGTGGACTGGTTCAAGTCGATGGGGTCGGACAAGTCGCCCGGGTTCACGCTGTACTCGCTGTCGGGTCACGTCACCCGGCCCGGCCAGTACGAGGCCCCGCTGGGCATCACGCTGCGTGAACTGCTGGACTACGCCGGCGGGGTACGCGCCGGGCATCAGCTGAAGTTCTGGACGCCCGGCGGATCCTCGACACCCATGCTGACCCCCGAACACCTCGACGTGCCACTGGATTACGAAGGGGTGGGCGGTGCCGGGTCGATGCTGGGCACCAAGGCGCTGCAGATCTTCGACGAGACCACCTGCGTGGTGCGGGCGGTGCGGAGGTGGACGCAGTTCTACGCCCACGAGTCCTGCGGCAAGTGCACGCCGTGCCGGGAGGGCACCTACTGGCTGGCCCAGATCTTCGAACGACTGGAAACCGGACACGCGACATCCGGGGACATCGACACACTGCTCGACATCTCCGACGCCATCCTGGGCAAGTCGTTCTGCGCGCTCGGCGACGGCGCGGCGAGCCCGATCATGTCCTCGCTCAAGTATTTCCGCGCCGAGTACGAGGCGCACCTCGGCGCGGGCTGCCCGTTCGATCCGCACGCCTCGGCGGTGTTCGCGACGGAAGGGGTGGGGGCATGACGACGTCAATGTGCGATCTCATCCGCGGAAGGCGGCGTGTCGCGGATGAAACCGCACACACGGAGGGGGTGCGCGCATGACGCTGGCCGAAGGAGCCCGGGAGACCTCGGCGGTCGAGATGGTGCCGCTGACCATCGACGGCCACGAGATCAGCGTGCCCAAGGGGACGTTGGTGATCCGCGCGGCCGAGCTGATGGGCATCCAGATCCCGCGGTTCTGCGATCATCCGCTACTGGACCCGGTGGGTGCCTGCCGGCAATGCCTGGTCGAGGTGGAGGGGCAGCGCAAACCGCTGGCGTCGTGCACCACCACGGTCACCCCGGACATGGTGGTGCGCACCCAGCTCACCTCGCCGGCGGCGGACAAGGCCCAGCGCGGGGTGATGGAGCTGCTGCTGATCAACCACCCGCTGGACTGCCCGGTGTGCGACAAGGGTGGTGAGTGCCCGCTGCAGAACCAGGCGATGTCCAACGGGCGCAGCGACTCCCGCTTCACCGACGTCAAGCGCACCTACCCCAAGCCGATCAACCTGTCATCGCAGGTGCTGCTGGACCGGGAACGCTGCGTGCTGTGTGCGCGCTGCACCCGGTTCTCCAACCAGATCGCCGGGGACCCGTTCATCGAGCTGCTCGAGCGGGGCGCGTTGCAGCAGGTGGGCATCGCCGACGGTGAACCCTTCGACTCCTACTTCTCCGGCAACACCGTGCAGATATGCCCGGTCGGCGCGCTCACCGGCACCGCCTACCGGTTCCGGGCCCGCCCCTTCGATCTGGTGTCCACCCCCAGTGTGTGCGAGCACTGCGCCTCGGGGTGTGCGCAGCGCACCGACCACCGGCGCGGAAAGGTGTTGCGCCGGTTGGCCGGTGACGACCCGGAGGTCAACGAGGAATGGAACTGCGACAAGGGTCGGTGGGCGTTCGCGTACGCCACCCAGGGTGACCGGATCACCACCCCGCTGCTGCGGGACGCCGACGGCGGCCAGCGGCCGGCGTCCTGGTCCGAGGCGGTGGCGGTGGCGCTGCGCGGACTGACCGCCGGACCCGCCGGGGTGCTGACCGGCGGCCGCCTCACCGTCGAAGATGCCTACGGTTACGCCAAGTTCGCCCGGATCATGTTGGGCAGCAATGACATCGACTTCCGGGCCAGGGCCGGCTCGGCGGAGGAGGCCCAGTTCCTGGCCCACGCGGTGGCGGGCCGGTCGTTCGCGGTGACCTACGCCGACCTGGAAACCGCTCCCGCGGTGGTGCTGGCCGGGCTGGAACCCGAGGAGGAATCCCCCATCGTCTTCCTGCGGCTGCGCAAGGCCGTCCGCAGAGCCGGGCTACCGGTGATCGCCGTCGCCCCGTTCGCCAGCCGGGGACTGGCCAAGTTGAACGGCCGGCTGATCGGCGCGGCACCCGGTGCCGAGGCCATGGCCCTGGACCGGCTGGGCACCGAGTTGCCCACCGGCAGCATCATCCTGGCCGGTGAACGGCTGGCGGCCGCACCCGGCGCCTACTCCGCGGTCCTGCGCCTGGCCCAGGCCACCGGCGCCCGGATCGGCTGGGTGCCGCGGCGCGCCGGGGAGCGTGGCGCGCTGGAGGTCGGTGCCGCGCCGAACCTGCTGCCGGGCGGCCGGCCGATCGCCGATCCGGCCGCGCGCGCCGAGGTCGCCGCCGCCTGGAACGTCGAAGAGCTGCCCGAGGGCCCGGGCCGGGACACGGCGGGGATCTTGGCCGCCGCCGCGGCCGGTGACATCAAGGCCCTGCTGGTCGGCGGCGTGGAGATCGGTGACCTGCCCGACCCGGCCGCGGCGCTGGCCGCGGTCGAGGCCGCCGGCTTCGTGGTCAGCTTGGAGGTGCGGCACAGCGCCATCACCGAACGCGCCGACGTGGTGTTCCCCGTCGCACCGGTCACCGAGAAGAGCGGCGCCTTCGTCGACTGGGAGGGCCGGCCCCGCCCGTTCGACGGCGCCCTGCCCCCGTCGGCGACCTCCGATATGCGGGTGCTCGCCGCACTGGCCGACGAGGTGGGGGTGGACCTGGGTCTGACCGACGCGGCGCGGGTGCGTGCCGACATCGCCCGGCTCGGGGTGTGGCAAGGTGCGCCGGCATCCGCACCCGATGTCGGGGCCGTCCCGGCACAGCCGGGTCCGGGCGAGGCGGTGCTGGCGTCGTGGCGGATGCTGCTGGATGACGGCCGGCTGCAGGACGGCGAACCGTATCTGGCCGGTACCGCCCGGCCGGCGGTGGCCCGGTTGTCGGCCGCCACGGCCGCCGAGACCGGGTGCGGGGACGCGGTTCGGGTGAGTACCGACCGCGGCGCCATCACCCTGGCCCTGGAGATCACCGACATGCCGGATCGGGTGGTGTGGCTGCCGCTGAACTCACCGGGCTCGCATGTGCACGGCACGCTCGGGGCGGGCATGGGATCCATCGTGCGAATCGAGCCGGCATGACCTCCCCGGATTTGAGCGCATTCGGCCACGACCCGTGGTGGCTGATGATCGCGAAGGCCCTCGGCATCTTCGTCTTCCTGCTGCTCACCGTGCTGGTCGCCATCCTGGTGGAACGGAAGGTGCTGGGCCGCATGCAGATGCGGTTCGGCCCCAACCGGGTCGGCCCGTTCGGATTGCTGCAGAGCCTGGCCGACGGGATCAAGCTCGCCCTGAAGGAGGGCCTGATCCCGGCCGGTGTGGACAAGCCGATCTACCTGCTGGCCCCGGTTCTGTCGGTGATCCCGGCGATCATGGCCTTCGCCGTCATCCCGATGGGTGGCACCGTGTCGGTGTTCGGGCACACCACGCCCCTGCAGCTCACCGACCTGCCGGTGGCGGTGCTGTACGTCCTCGCGGTCACCTCCATCGGGGTGTACGGAATCGTGTTGGCGGGCTGGGCATCCGGGTCCACCTATCCGCTGCTGGGCGGGTTGCGCTCCAGCGCCCAGGTGATCTCCTACGAGATCGCGATGGCGCTGTCGTTCGCCGCGGTGTTCCTGTACGCGGGCACCATGTCGACGTCCGGCATCGTGGCCGCCCAGCACGACACCTGGTACGTCTTCCTACTGCTGCCGTCGTTCTTGGTGTACGTCACGTCGATGGTGGGCGAGACCAACCGGGCGCCGTTCGACCTCCCGGAGGCCGAAGGCGAACTGGTGGGCGGCTTCCACACCGAATACTCGTCGCTGAAGTTCGCGATGTTCATGCTCGCCGAGTACGTCAACATGACCACCGTGTCGGCGTTGGCCACCACGATGTTCCTCGGCGGCTGGCACGCACCGTTCCCGTTCAACCTGATCGACGGCGCGAACTCGGGCTGGTGGCCGCTGGTGTGGTTCGTCGCCAAGGTGTGGACGTTCCTCTTCTTCTACATCTGGCTGCGGGCCACCCTGCCCCGGCTGCGCTACGACCAGTTCATGGCGCTGGGCTGGAAGGTGCTGATCCCGCTGTCGCTGGGCTGGATCGTCGTCGTCGCGGTGACGCATCAGCTGCGCGCCGAGGGCAGCCCGTCCTGGATGACGGCGGTGGTCAGCATCGGCGCCCTCGCCGGCGCCGCGCTGCTGCTGCTGATCTGGCATGCGGTGCGGCACAACACCACCGTCGCGCCGCCGCCACCCGACGCCGGGGCCTTCCCGGTGCCACCGCTCCCGAACAAGGAGGTCGCAGATGTCCAAGGTCGGTGATGCACTCGCCGGGTTCGGCGTCACCTTCAAGACGATGTTCAAGAAGCCGATCACCGAGCAGTATCCGGAGGAACCGGGGCCGGTGGCGCCGCGCTATCACGGCCGCCACCAACTCAACCGCTATGCCGACGGGCTGGAGAAATGCATCGGGTGCGAACTGTGCGCCTGGGCCTGCCCGGCCGACGCGATCTTCGTCGAAGGCGCCGACAACACCGAGGGACAACGGTTTTCGCCCGGCGAACGCTACGGCCGGGTGTATCAGATCAACTATCTGCGCTGTATCGGGTGCGGGCTGTGCATCGAGGCATGCCCCACCCGCGCGTTGACCATGACCAACGACTACGAGATGGCCGACGACAACCGCGCCGACCTGATCTACGGCAAGGACAAGCTGTTGGCGCCGTTGACGCCGGAGATGACCGCGCCACCGCACGAGATGGCGCCGGGCAGCACCGACGAGGACTACTACCGCGGCAACATCACCGCCACCGGCCTTGCCCGCCAACGGGAGTCGGCGCAATGACCTCCACCGCGGAAGCCGTCGTCTTCTGGGTCGTCGGGACGCTGGCCGTGCTGGGCGCGCTCGGCGTGGTGGCCGCCACCAAGGCCGTGTACTCGGCGTTGTTCCTGGCGATCACGATGATCAACCTGGCGGTGCTCTACATCGCGCAGGACGCCCTGTTCCTGGGCATCGTGCAGGTGGTGGTCTACACCGGCGCGGTGATGATGCTCTTCCTGTTCGTGCTCATGCTGATCGGCGTCGACTCGTCGGAGTCGTTGGTCGAGACCATTCGCGGCCAACGGGTGGCGGCCACCATCGCCGGTATCGGTTTCGGGGTGCTGTTGATCGGCGGTATCGGCAACGTGTCGGTCAACGGGTTCACCGGCCTGGACTCGGCCAACGCCGGCGGCAATGTCCAGGGCCTGGCGGTGTTGATCTTCACCCGGTACGTGTGGGCATTCGAGCTCACCAGCGCCCTGCTGATCACCGCCACCCTGGGCGCCATGGTGCTGGCGCACCGGGAGAGGTTCGACCGCCGCAAGACCCAGCGCGAGCTTGCCGTCGAACGGTTCGGCCCGGGCGGATATCCGACCACGCTGCCCAACCCCGGCGTGTATGCCCGGCACAACGCTGTGGACATCCCGGCCCGGCTGCCCGACGGCACCGCCGCGCGGACATCGGTGAGCACCATCCTCGTGCCCCGCACAGGCGGTGGAAAATGAACCCGGCGAACTACCTGTACCTGTCGGCGTTGCTGTTCACCATCGGCGCGGCGGGAGTGTTGTTGCGGCGCAACGCGATCGTCATGTTCATGTGCGTCGAGTTGATGCTCAACGCGGCCAACCTCGCCTTTGTCACCTTCTCCCGCATGCACGGTCACCTGGGCGGTCAGGTGGTGGCGTTCTTCACCATGGTGGTGGCGGCCTGCGAGGTGGTGGTCGGGCTGGCCATCATCATGACCATCTTCCGGGCCAGACGCTCGGCCTCGGTGGACGCGGCCAGTCTGCTGAGGAACTGATGACCTGGCTGCTGATCGCCCTCCCCCTGGCCGGTGCGGCCGTGCTGCTGCTCGGCGGCCGGGCCACCGACGCCTGGGGGCACCTGCTCGGTTGCGCCACGGCGCTGGCGTCGTTCGTCGTCGGTGCGGTGTTGTTCGCAGACCTGGCCGGCCGCGCCGCCGAGGACCGGGTGATCCACCAGACGCTGTTCACCTGGGTGCCGGTCGGCGAGCTGACGGTGGATTTCGGCTTGCAGGTCGATGCCCTGTCCATCTGTTTCGTGCTGCTGATCACCGGGGTCGGTTCGCTGATCCACCTGTACTCCATCGGCTATATGGCACACGACCCGGACCGCAGAAGGTTTTTCGGGTACCTCAATCTGTTCGTCGCGGCCATGCTGTTGCTGGTGCTCGCCGACAACTACCTCGGGCTGTACATGGGCTGGGAGGGCGTGGGGCTGGCGTCCTACCTGCTCATCGGGTTCTGGTCGCACAAGCCGTCGGCGGCGACGGCGGCCAAGAAGGCGTTCATCGTCAACCGCGTCGGGGACATGGGCCTGGCGCTGGCGTTGATGGTGATGTTCAGCGTCGCCGGAACCGTCTCGTACGCCGGCCTTTTCCAGACGGCACCGGCACTGTCGGCCGGGTCGCTCAACGCGATCGGCCTGCTGTTGCTGCTGGCCGCCTGCGGCAAGTCCGCGCAGGTGCCGCTGCAGTCCTGGCTGGGCGATGCGATGGAAGGCCCCACGCCGGTCTCGGCACTCATCCACGCGGCCACCATGGTCACCGCGGGCGTCTACCTGATCGTCCGGTCCGGACCGGTGTTCAACCTGGCTCCCGATGCGCAGCTGGCCGTCACCATCGTCGGTGCGGTGACACTGCTGTTCGGTGCCGTCATCGGCTGCGCCAAGGATGACATCAAGAAAGCCCTTGCCGCGTCGACCATGTCGCAGATCGGCTACATGGTGTTGGCGGCCGGGCTGGGGCCGGCCGGGTACGCGGTGGCGATCATGCATCTGCTCACCCACGGCTTCTTCAAGGCCGGGCTGTTTCTGGGCGCGGGCTCGGTGATGCACGGCATGAACGATGAAACCGACATGCGCCGCTACGGCGGATTGCGCAGGTACATGCCGGTGACCTTCGTGACGTTCGGGCTGGGCTACTTGGCGATCATCGGCGTGCCACCGTTCGCCGGGTTCTTCTCCAAGGACGCCATCATCGAGACCGCGTTCGCGGCGGGCGGTGCACGCGGCTGGCTGCTCGGCGGGGCGGCGCTGCTGGGCGCCGGGATCACCGCGTTCTACATGACCCGGGTGATGCTGATGACGTTCTTCGGTGACAAGCGCTGGGAAGAGACCGCTCATCCGCACGAGTCGCCCGGCGTCATGACCGCCCCGATGATCGTCCTGGCCGTCGGCTCCGTCGGCGCCGGTGCGCTGCTGGCCGTCGGCGGCACGCTGGCGCACTGGTTGGAGCCCGTAGTGAACCCGGCGGGCAGCCATGAAGCGCACGGCGCGGTCCCGGTGTGGGTGATGACGGTGATCACCTTGTCGGTGGTGGCGGTCGGCGTCGCTATCGCCTACCGGCTGTATGCCGCCCGTCCCGTCCCCGAAACCGCCCCGGCGGGTTCGGCTTTGACCGCCGCCGCCCGGGCCGACCTGTACGGCGACCGGTTCAACGAAACCGTCTTCATGCGGCCCGGGCAGCAGCTCACCGCGGGCCTGGTCGAGATCGACGATGACGCCGTCGAAGGGGTGACGCGAGGGCTGGCCGCCGGGATCGGTGACCTCTCGCGGCGGATGCGGTCGTGGCAGACCGGATTCGCCCGCTCCTACGCGCTGTCCATGCTCGGCGGTGCGGCCCTGGTGATCGGAGCGTTCCTGGTGGTGAGGATCTGGTGAACGGCATCGGCTGGCTGAGCGCGCTGTGGGCGGTACCCATCGTCGGTGCCGCGGTGGTGATCGTGTTGCCCGGCAAACAGATCGCGCGCTACCTGGCACTGGTCGTCTCGCTGGGGGTGCTGGCCATCGCGCTGGTGTTGGCGGTCCGGTTCGATCCGGGCGGGCCGCAGTTCCAGTTCGTCGAAGACCGTCAATGGATTCCGTCGTTCGGCACCGGATATCTCCTCGGCGTCGACGGGATCGCGCTGGCTCTGGTGGTGCTCACCGCGGTGCTGGTGCCGTTGCTCTTGGTCGCGGGCTGGAACGACGGCGGGGCGCAGGGCGGCGCGGATGAGACGCGCTTCGGTACCCGGTCCACCCAGAGTTACCTGGCCCTGACGCTCGCCGTCGAGGGCATGGTGCTGATCTCGCTGGTGGCCCTGGACGTGCTGCTGTTCTACGTGTTCTTCGAGGCGATGCTCATTCCGATGTACTTCCTCATCGGTGGGTTCGGTGGGGCCAACCGGTCGGCCGCGGCGGTGAAGTTCCTGCTGTACAACCTGTTCGGCGGCCTCATCATGCTGGCCGCGGTGATCGGTCTGTACGTGGTGACGGCCGATCCGCTCGGTGGCACATTCGACTTCCGGGCCATCGCCGGTGCCGCGTCACGCGGTGAACTGGGCGCCAGCCCCGCCGTGCTCAACGCCTTGTTCCTCGGGTTCATGTTCGCCTTCGCGGTGAAGGCACCCCTGTGGCCGTTCCATCGCTGGCTACCGGACTCGGCGGTGGAGGCCACCCCGGCCACGGCCGTGCTGATGATGGCCGTCGTCGACAAGGTGGGCACGTTCGGCATGTTGCGGTACTGCCTGCAACTCTTCCCGGACGCGTCGATGACGTTCCGGCCGTTGGTGATCACCCTGGCGGTGATCGGCATCGTCTACGGCGCGATCGTGGCGATCGGCCAGACCGACGTGATGCGCCTGATCGCCTACACGTCGATTTCGCATTTCGGCTTCATCATCCTGGGCATCTTCGTGATGACCAGCCAGGGCCAGTCCGGCTCCACGCTGTACATGGTCAACCACGGCATCTCCACGGCGGCGCTGTTCCTGATCGCCGGATTCCTGGTGTCGCGCCGCGGATCCCGCCTGATCGCGGACTTCGGTGGCGTGCAGAAGGTGGCGCCGGTGCTGGCCGGCACGTTCCTGATCGCCGGGCTGGCCACGCTGTCGTTGCCGGGCTTGGCACCGTTCATCTCCGAATTCCTGGTGCTGATCGGCACGTTCACCCGCTACCCGGCGATGGCGGTGTTCGCGGTGACCGCCCTGGTGCTCTCGGCGATCTACATCCTGTGGGCGTACCAGCGGATGATGACGGGCCCGGTCAAGGAGGGTAACGAGCGGCTGCGGGACCTGGTGCCGCGCGAGCTGGCCGTGGTGGCGCCGCTGATCGCGCTGCTGCTGGTGCTGGGCATCTATCCCAAACCGGCGCTCGACGTCATCAACCCGGCCGTCGACCACACGTTGCGCACCATCCATCAGCAGGATCCCGTCCCGACCGCGGAGGGTGCGGCCCGATGAGAATTGAGGCACCGTCCATCGAATACTTCCAGCTCGCACCGGTTCTCGTCATCCTCGGGGTGGCGGTGGCCGGGGTGCTGGTGGAAGCATTCCTGCCGCGCGGCGTCCGCTACGCCGCACAACTGGTGCTCGCGATCGGCGGCCAACTGGCCGCGCTGGCGGCGGTGGTGCTGGTGACGTCGGCGCTCGACGGTACGGGTGCCCCGGTGGCGGTGGGCGCCGTCGCCGTGGACCGGCCGGCACTGTTCCTACAGGGCACCCTGCTGCTGGTGGGCATCCTCGGCACGTTGCTGATCGCGGAACGGCGGCTGCCCACCGAAGAGGAAGGCGGCCTGGACGCCTTCACCCCGCAAGCCGCGGCGGTGCCGGGCAGTGTGGCGGAGAAGATCGCCGCGAAAGCGGTTGTGGCCCAGACCGAAGTGTTCCCGCTGACGATGTTCGCGGTCGCCGGCATGATGCTGTTCCCGGCCGCCGACGATCTGCTGACGATGTTCGTGGCCCTGGAGGTGTTCTCGCTGCCGCTGTACCTGATGTGCGGGCTGGCGCGTCGGCGCCGGCTGCTGTCCCAGGAAGCCGCGCTGAAATACTTTCTGCTGGGCGCGTTCTCATCGGCGTTCTTCCTGTACGGGATCGCGCTGCTGTACGGATTCTCCGGCACCTTCGGCCTCAGTGGCATCGCCTCGGCGGTGCGGACCGGCGGCGACACCTCGATGGCGCTGGTCGGCACGGCGCTGGTCTCGGTCGGAGTGCTGTTCAAGGTCGGCGCGGTGCCGTTCCATTCCTGGATACCCGACGTCTATCAGGGCGCTCCCACGCCCGTGACGGCATTCATGGCGGCCGCCACCAAGATCGCGGCATTCGGCGCGATGCTGCGGCTGTTCTACGTGGCGCTGCCCGGCCTGGCCGACGACTGGCGTCCGGTGCTGTGGGTCATCGCGATCGTCACCATGGTCGTCGGCACCGTCACCGCGGTATCCCAGAACGACGTGAAACGGATGCTGGCCTACTCGTCGGTGGCCCATGCCGGGTTCATCCTGACCGGCGTCATCGCGCTCAACGGTGCCGGCTTGGCGGCGACACTGTTCTATCTGTTCGCCTACGGCTTCAGCACGCTGGGCGCGTTCGCGCTGGCCGGCCTGGTGCGCGGCGCCGACGGCGAGGAAGCCACCGCACTGGCCCGGTGGGCCGGCCTGGGGCGGCGTTATCCCGTGGTGGGCGTAGTCTTTTCGTTGTTCCTGCTGGCATTCGCCGGAATCCCGCTGACCAGCGGCTTCGTCAGCAAGTTCGCGGTGTTCAAGGCCGCCGCCGAAGGCGGTGCCGCACCCTTGGTGATCATCGGTGTGGTGGCCAGCGCCGTGGCCGCCTACTTCTACGTCCGGGTGATCGTGCTGATGTTCTTCACCGACCCACCCGAGGACGCGCCGACCGTCGTCGTGCCCAGCATGTTGAGTTCGGCGACGGTGACGATCACCGCCGCCGTCACCTTCGCGTTGGGCGCGTTGCCCCAGCCCCTGCTGGATCTGGTCAACGGTCAGCAGTTCACCGGCTGACGGCCCGGCGCACCTGCCCGGCGATCAGTTCGTACATGCCGCGGGTCACCTCGGTGGCGTCGCTCATGATGTTGTAGCCGTGGTCGACAGCGGGCACCTCGACGTAATCGACGAGGGCCCCGACCGCGTCGAGGCTCTTGGCGTAGGCCGCCGCTTCGTCGCGCAGCCGGTCGTACTCGCAGGCGATCACCAAAGCCGGCGCGATACCGGCGATGTCATCGGCGTTGTCGCCCCAGGCCGGTGAGGCCAACGGGTCCCGCCGTCGTGCGACCTCGGGTATGTAGGCGGTGTCGAACACCTCACCCATCCACGGTTTCATGATGGCCTTGGCGGCCAGCGGTGACCGCTTCTCGGCGGTCGCCGTCACCAAATCCAGGGGTGCGTAGTGCAAAACCTGCAATGCGATCGACGGGCCTGCGTGCGTCAGCGCCATCCGGGCGACGGCGGCCGACAGGTTGCCACCCGCGCTCTGCCCGCCGACGCAGAGCATGTCGGCGGCCTCCTGCGCTGCCGCCCAGGTCACCACGTCGTAGAGCTGTTCCACGGGGGTCGGGAAACGGTGGTGCGGAGCAAGCAGATAGTCGGTGTTGACCACGGTGACGCCGGCTCGCGCCGCGAGGAAGCGGCACCACGGGTCGTCCTGTTCGCGGTGCCCGACCACGAAGCCACCGCCGTGGATGTTGACGTACACCCCGGCCGGCGGACCGTCGGGGCGGTACACGGTGGCCGGGGTGTCGCCGTGCCGGGTGGGGATGCTGACCTCGGCGCTGTCGACGACGAACTCGGGAAACCGCACCCCCGGTTTCGGGCTGGGATTGACGACGCGGGCGAACAGGCGCGCGAGCGCGTCGGCGATGACGGGCGTCGATAACACGGACACGCCAACGACCATACGCATAGGTTGCAGGGCGGGATGGGTTAGCGGATGACGCCGTGCACGACGATGGCGGTGGTCTGGTCGATCCACTCATCGTCGATCTCCCAGCCCGGCACCAGCAGCATGCGCAGCAGGTTGGCCCCGCCGATCACCTCGATGAGCCGGTCCGGGTCGATATCGGGGTGCACCTCACCGCGCTCGACGGCGTGCACCAGCCGGTCCCGGACGATGTCGAAAAGCCCGGTGAAGCGGCTCATCACCCGCTGGCTGAGCTGCGGGTCGGCGGCCATGTCGGCGATCACCCCGGGTAGCGCGGCACGCACCACCGGGCTGGTGAACACCGCCCCGGCGGCGGCGATCATGGCCCTGATATCGGTGGCGATGTCACCCTCCGGCATGCCGAGCGCGGTCGGCGCGGTGGGGAACGCCGCCTCGTGCACCAACTCGGCCTTGCTCGACCACCGGCGGTACAGCGCCGTCTTGGTGGTGCCTGCGCGTTCGGCGACGGCGGCCATCGTCAGATTCGAATAGCCGATCTCCACAAGCAGATCCGCGGTGGCGCCGAGTATGGCAGCGTCGATGCGGGGATCACGGGGTCGGCCCGCCCCCTTGTCAACCGTAGGTGAGTCTGCTTTCATAACGCTACCGATCGTAGCGTAATTGGTACGGGAAGGAACACCGTGTCGAACGAACCGGCCGTCGAAGACGTCAGCCGCCTGCAGCATTCCAGCCGAGATATCGGCGCCGTGCCCGCCGCGATCGCGCAGTGGCTGGCGACGCAACTGCCCGGCAAGGGCACCCCCACGGTCACCGTTGACAGCGGCGTCGACGCCAACGGCATGTCCTCGGAGACGCTGCTGCTGAGCGTCGATTGGCACGGCACGCAGCAGAACCTGGTCGCCCGGGTCGCCCCCACCGCCGCCGACGTTCCGGTGTTCTCGTCCTACCGGCTGGACCATCAATTCGAGCTGATCCGCCAGGTCGGCGAACTCACCGACGTCCCGGTCCCCCGCGTCCGCTGGATCGACACCACCGGTGACGTGCTGGGCACGCCGTTCTTCCTGATGGACCGGGTGGACGGCGTGGTCCCGCCCGATGTCATGCCGTACACCTTCGGCGGCAACTGGTTCGCCGACGCACCGGCCGAGCGCCGACGCGAACTGCAGGACAGCACCGTCGAGGTGCTCGCCAAGTTGCACTCCATCCCCGATGCGGCCCAACGGTTCTCGTTCCTCATCGAAGCCGACCCGGCCGGGGACACCCCGCTGCGCCGGCATTTCGGTTGGCTCAAGGGCTGGTACGAGTTCGCCGTCCCGGACATCGGCCGCTCCGAACTCGTCGAACGGGCGCTGGGTTGGCTGGAGGACAACTTCCCCACCGACGTCGCCGCCACCACCCCGGTGCTGGCCTGGGGGGACTCCCGCATCGGCAATGTGCTGTACCAGGATTTCCGCCCCGCCGCGGTCCTGGACTGGGAGATGGCCACCGTCGGACCCCGCGAACTCGACGTCTCGTGGATCATCTTCGCCCACATGGTGTTCCAGGAACTGGCCGGACTGGCCGGGCTACCGGGCCTGCCGGATGTCCTGCGGGAGGACGATGTGCGGGCCACCTACGAAGGCCTGACCGGCGTCACCCTCGGTGACCTGCGCTGGTTCTACATCTACTCCGGGGTGATCTGGTGTTGCGTGTTCATGCGCACCACCGCACGCCGCGTGCATTTCGGCGAGATGGACAAACCCGAGGACGTGGAGTCGACGTTCTACCACGCCTCCCTGCTGCGACGACTGTTGGAAGAGGAGCACTGATGCTTGGCCCGATGGACGAATTCCCGGTCCACCAGATCCCGAAGCCGATCGCCTGGCCGGGAACGTCGGACCGCAACTTCTACGACCGGTCCTACTTCAACGCCCACGACCGCACCGGTGACATCTTCGTCATCACCGGGATCGGGTACTACCCGAACCTCGGGGTGAAAGACGCCTTCCTGTTGCTGAGGCGCGGGGACACCCAAACCGCCGTGCACCTGTCCGATGCCATCGACGCCGACCGGCTGCACCAGCATGTGCTGGGCTACCGCGTCGACGTCACCGACCCGCTGCACTCGCTGCGCATCACCCTCGACGAAACCGACGGCATCGCCGCCGATCTCACCTGGACCGGACTGTTCGACGTCGTGCAGGAACAACCGCACATCATGCGGCAGGGCAACCGGGTGACCCTGGACGCCCAGCGATTCGCCCAATTGGGTTCATGGCGAGGCACTTTGGAGATCGACGGGGAGCGGATCACCGTCGATCCCGCGGTGTGGATCGGATCCCGGGACCGGTCCTGGGGTATCCGACCGATCGGTGAGGCCGAGCCCGCCGGGCGGCCCGCCGATCCCCCGTTCGAGGGTATGTGGTGGCTGTACGTGCCGATGGCATTCGACGACTTCTCGATCGTGCTGATCATCCAGGAGGAGCCCAACGGATTCCGGTCGTTGAACGACTGCACCCGCATCTGGAAGGACGGGCGGGTGGAACAGTTGGGCTGGCCGCGGGTGCGGATCCACTACCGCTCCGGCACCCGCATCCCCACCGGCGCGACGATCGACGCGACCGCGCAGGACGGCTCGCCGGTCCGGTTCGACGTGGAATCCAAACTGCCGGTGCCGATTCACGTCGGCGGCGGCTACGGCGGTGATTCGGACTGGACGCACGGCGTGTGGCGGGGCGAGAAGTTCACCGAACGGCTCACCTACGACATGACCGACCCGGCCATCATCGGGCGCTCCGGCTTCGGGGTGATCGACCACGTCGGCCGGGCGGTGTGCACCGAGGGTGACCGCGCCCCGGCCGAGGGGTGGGGCCTGTTCGAGCACGGCGCGCTGGGCCGGCACGACCCGTCCGGGTTCGCCGACTGGCTGACCGTGGCTCCCTAGACGGACCAGAAGAGCACCGCCGCGCCCACGGCTTCGACCAGGCAGTAGAACCAGTTGGGGTAGAACGGTGTCCGCTCACCGAACACCGACGCCAGCCGACCGACCGCCATCCCGGCCAGGGCGGCACCCACGGTGACGAGCACACCGGTGCGCACCTCGGGCACCCGGACGGCGTAGATCAGCACCGCGGCGATGGCCAGACCGAATCCGCCGTAGACGGCCCGCACCTCCGAGCGCGCGGTCGCGGTGCCGAGCGTGACGCCGAACGGACCCAACATGGCCGCCGGCGCGGCCAGTGCGTAGACGCCCATCCCGGCGAAGAACACCGCAATGACCACTTCGACCACGGTAACCTCCTGTTTCGTCAGCGATCAGGAGTCCAGCATGCCCAGCGCGAATCCGGCGGCGCTTCCACAAACCTGCTATCCCGCGGTGTGGTTGAGCCCCGGACAGGCGCTCTACGCCGGCCCCGGGCTGGGCCTGGAACCGCATTCCGGATCGGTGTGGTGTCTGGCCGTGGGTATCGACGCGCCGTTGACCGTCACCGTCGGCACCCGCCGGATCGTGGCCCGCTCCGCGCTAATCCCACCGCGGCTCACCCACCACCTGGCGGTCGACGGCCGCCTGGTGTCGTGTTACCTCGACCCCGCGTCCGAGCGCACCCGGCCCTGCCGGCAGCGGTTCACCGAGTTCGATCACCAGATCGGCGTGCACCACGACGCACAGCGGACCCTGCTGACCGTGCCGCAGGATGATGCCGCGGCGGCGCGGTGGCTGGCCGCGGCGGCGCCGGTCGCGATCGACGTGATCGACGCCCGGATCGAGCTGGTGGCCAAGCAAATTCGCGACGATCCCAGCACGCAGACCCCAGCGCGTGAGCTGGCGGCGGCTGCCGGGCTGTCCGAATCGCGGTTCCTGCACCTATTCCGCCAGGAGACCGGATCGAGCCTGCGCCGCTACCGGATGTGGAGCCGACTGATCCGCGCCGGCGCCGAACTGGCGGCCGGGCACAACCTCACCACCGCCGCGGCGAAAGCCGGCTTCGCCAGCCCCTCGCACCTGGCCGACCGGTTCAAGACGACATTCGGGTTGTCGGCCACCCGGTTACTGGCGACGGGGCTGACCATCCGGATTCTGTGAGCGTGGTCGAATGGAGCGATGGCGTCGAAACGGGTGTGGGTGCCGGCCGTCCTGGTTTTCGGCGCGGCGGAGTGGGTGACCTGGCGAGCTTCCCGCGAGCTGACCGAGAGTGCCGGCGATGCGCCGGTGCCCGGCGAAACCGTCCTGGTGCTGGGGTGCCCGATCACCGCGCTGTGGAAGTGGCGGGTCCGCATCGCCGTCCGCTCGACCGATCCGTCGACGGCGCGGTTCATCTTCTCCGGGGCCGCGGTGCGCACACCGGTGCCGGAGGCGGCGCTGATGGCCGACTACGCCGTCACCCGTCTCGGGGTGCCGCCGGCGAACGTCACCGTGGAGGATCGGGCGCGAAACACCGTGCAGAACATCGTGAACTCGATCCCGCTGATGACCGACAGCCCGGCGATCAAGATCGCGTCCAACACCTTCCACGCGCGCCGGGCGCGACAGATCGTCCACGACGAGGCACCGACGCTGGCCCGCCGGTTGCGCCCCGCCCGCGACTACCTCCCCGGTGAATGGGGACCGCTACACGTGGCCCTGCTGGCCTACCACCTGTACCGGCGCCGGTTCGGCTAGCGTGCGGGCCGGCGCACGCCCGAAGACCATCGACTCCTCGATCCGATCGAACCGGTGGTCGATGACGTCCAGGCCGTAGTTGTGCCGCACGTTCCACGGCCGGCGGGTACCGGACTTGGGCAGTGCGTGCGGCGCCCGCGCCACGTAGCCGGCGTTGATGTCCCACGCCGGTTTCTCCTGAATCGGCACACCGTTGCGGTGCGGGTAGGCGTGGGTATAGCCGTGGGTATCCATGTACGCCAACAGCTTCGCCACCGATTTCGCCGTCATGTCGGCGCGCAGCGTCCACGACGCGTTGGTGTATCCGACACACCACGCCATGTTCGGCACCTCTTCGAGCAGGTGCTCCTTGTAGACGAACCGGTCGGTGGGCTCGATCCGCTGTCCGTCGATGCGCAACTCGATCCCGCCGAGCGCCTGCAGCTGTAACCCCGTTGCGGTGACGATGATGTCGGCGTCCAGCCGGCCACCGCCGGCCAGCACGATGCCAGTGGCGTCGACGTGATCGATGTGATCGGTGACGATGTCGGCGCGCCCCGCACCGAGGTCCTCGTACAGGTCCCCGTCGAGCACCAGACACATTCGCTGGTCCCAGGGTCGATAGCGGGGCTTGAAGTGCACGTCGACGGGATAACCCGCGGGCAGGCGCGCGATGGTCCTGTTGCGGATCAATCGCCGGCCCAGGCCCGGCGCCTTCCTGAAGAACAGGAACAGCGCATAGTGCATCCAGGCGTTGCGGAACCGGATGAAGCGATGAGCAAGCTTGTCCGGCAACAGCTTCCGGACGGTCTGCATGACGGCCGGGACGGCGGGCATGGCCATCATGTAGGTGGGCGAACGTTGCAGCATGGTGACGTGACCGGCCGTGCGGGCCAGCGCGGGAACCAGGCTGATCGCGGTGGCTCCACTCCCGATCACCACGATGTTCTTGCCGGCGTAGTCCAACGATTCGGGCCAGAACTGCGGGTGCACCACCGTACCGGTGAAGTCGTCCATCCCCGCGATCGGCGGGGTGTGCGGGTGGTCGTAGTCGTAGTACCCGGTGCCGAAGAACAGGAAGCGGGCCTGGCGGGTGGCCGGTACCCCGTCGGACTCGGTGCGCACCGACCAGGTGTCGGTCGCCGAATCCCAGTCGGCGGACAGCACCCGGGTGCCGAACCGGATATGCCGGTCGATGCCGTACTTGCGGGCGGTGTGCGTGAGGTACGCACGGATATCGGCACCGTCGGCGACGTGCTCCTCGCGGGTCCACGGCTCGTAGGGAAAGCTGAGGGTGAAGATATCGCTGTCGGAGCGAATACCCGGGTAGCGGAACAGGTCCCAGGTGCCGCCGATGCGCTCGCGACGTTCCAGGATGGTGTAGGTCAGCCGCGGGTTCTGCTCGTGGATGCGGTAGGCGGCGTTGATGCCGGAGATGCCCGCCCCGATGATCAGCACATCAGTGAATTCGGGGGCGACGCCAGGGATCAACCCGGACTCGACGTGCTCCTCGCCCATGGACGACCTCCTCGTGGTCCTGCGCCGTACCACCACCATAGGTGCTCAGGTACGCAGTGCGTCAACGATCTGGGCCAGCGAATCCACCGCGATCGGTCCGGGCTGGTAGATGCACACCCGGTCGGACACCCCGCGCACCCGGTCCGCGATATGGGCGGCGACCTGGGCGGGAGTGCCACAGGCGGCGATGGTGTGCAGCACATCGTCGTCGATCAGCCCGCCCATCTCGGCCCAGCGGCCCTGCTTGGACAGCGCGTTCAGTTCGGGCTGCAGCTCGCCCCAGCCGTGCGCCTCCAGCACCGGCCGGTACGCCGGGGTGGAACCGTAGAAGGCCAGCAACTGGCGGGTGGCAGCATGGTCGGGATTGGTGTCGGAGCTGACCGACACGATGACCTCCGGAACGATCGCGAGATCCGCCCGACCACGACCTGCCGCACTCAGGCCGGCGTCCACCGCGGCCATGGTCACCTCGTTGAGGAAACGTTTCGACCCGAACGGCATCACCAGCAGGCCGTCGGCGTGCTCGGCGACCGCGCGGGTCAGCTTCGGCCCGAGCGCGCCGACATAGATGGGCGGCGGCCCGTAGACGTTGTCACGCGGGGTGAAGGTCGGGGTCATCAGGGTGTGCCGGTAGAACTCGCCCCGAAAATCCAGCCGTTCACCCGTCGACCAGGTGGTGAAGATGGCCCGCAGGGCGGCCACCAGCTCGGTCATGCGCGCCACCGGCCGGTCGAAGTCGGCGCCGAACCGCTTCTCGATCTGGGTGCGGATCTGGGTGCCCAGCCCCAGCGTGAACCGGCCGCCGGTGAGGATCTGATGGTCGATCGCCTGGTGCGCCAGATGAATCGGATTGCGGGGGAACGCGATCGCCACATTGGTCATCAGATCCAGGCCGCCGACCGTCGAGGCCAGCGTCAGCGGGGTGAACACGTCGTGCGGCCCTTCGAAGGTGAACACCCCACTGGCACCGGCATCGCGCAACGCCCGCGCACGCTCGATGGCATCGGTCGGTCCGTACAACGCCGTCATGACCTTCACAGCGGCTCACCCTAGTGCGCAGCGGCGGTTCTTCGGTGCAGACTGAGGCCGTGGGCGATGTGATCGTGGTGGGAGCCGGGTTCGCGGGGCTGGTGGCGGCGCGCGAACTGACCAGACGGGGACACGACGTGGTGGTGCTGGAGGGGCGCGACCGGGTCGGCGGCCGCTCGCACACCACGACGATCGCCGGCGTGCCGGTCGACCTCGGTGCCACCTTCGTCGGCCCCACCCAGACCGCGGTGCTGAAGCTGGCGGCCGAACTGGGCTGCGACACCGTGCCCACCTACTGCCGCGGCAAGAACCTGATCGACTGGCACGGGCGGGTGCGGTCCTACCGCAGCACCATCCCGAAGCTGTCGCTGATCGAACTGTTCGACGTGTCCCGGATCCAGTGGCGGTTCGAGCGGCTGGCCAAGCTGATCCCGGTGACCGACCCGTGGGCGGCGCCCGCGGCCGAGCGCCTGGACCGGCGCAGCCTGGACAGTTGGCTGCGCTCGGTGCACGCCAACGCGTCGACGCGGAATCTGATGGCGATCATGTCGCGGGTGACGTGGGGTTGTGAACCGGACGCGGTGTCGATGCTGCACGCGGTGCGCTACGTCAAGGCGGCGGGCGGCCTGGGCCCCATGCTCGACGTCGAGGGCGGTGCCCAACAGGACCGCTTCCCGGCCGGCACCCAGCAGATCGCCGTCCGGATGGCCGAGGACCTGACGGTGCGGCTGAACACCGTGGTGCGCCGCATCATCGGGGACGGCACGGGGTATCGCGTCGAATCCGACACCGAGTCCTGGGAGGCACGGGCCGTGATCGTGGCGATCCCGCCGGCGCACCGCGGCGCGATCACCTTCGAACCGGCGCTGCCCGACGACCATCGAGCCCTGATAGCCCATTGGCCGCAGGGCAATCTGAGCAAGGCTTATGCCGCCTACGACAAGCCGTTCTGGCGGGCCGACGGCTGCTCGGGCGAGGCCCTGTCGGATGAGGGACCGGTGTTCATCACCTTCGACGTCAGCCCCGGTGACGACGGGCCCGGCGTGCTGTTGGGATTCGCCGACTCACGCAGCTTCGACCCGCTGCCCCCTCAGCAGCGTCGCGACCGAGCGCTGCGCAATTTCGCCGCGCTGTTCGGTGAAGCCGCCGCGACACCCATCGACTATCTCGATCATTGTTGGGGTACGGAGGAATTCGCGCCCGGCGGCCCGACGGCGGCGGTACCGCCCGGCGCCTGGACCGATTACGGGCATGCGCTGCGCGCCCCCGTCGACGGCGTGTTCTGGGCGTGCACCGAGACGGCCGACGAATGGACCGGGTTCCTGGACGGCGCGGTGCGCTCAGGTCAGCGCGCGGCCACCGAGGTGACCGGCTACCTCACGAGCTGAGCTGTTGGCGGGCAACCGATTCGGCCAGCGCCCGCAGCTGCTGTGACACCTCGGCGGGCCGTTCCAGGATGGCGCAGTGCCCGCCGGACAGCTCGACAAATGCCGCCAGGTTCGGCAGGTGCTCGGCGATGTGACGGGAGGCGTTGATCGGCAGCAGCCGGTCCTTGCTGCTGCCGATCACCAGCGTCGGCACCGTCAGGTTGAGCAGCGAAATATGGGTGGCACCAAGGCTGTCCACCAGCACGCGGGCCCAGCCGCCGCGGCCGGCCGGCGGGGTGGCGGCGAACAGCCGGTACACCAGGTCACCCACCTCCGGGTCCGCGTCCCGCCCGACGGCCAGGTACTCGACGAACCGCTTGTTGGGTCCGCCTGCCAGTTTGGGGATCGGGGTGGCCCCGAACGTCTTCAGGAAGGTGCCTGCGGTGCGGATCCGGGCCTGTGACAGCGGCGCGGGCACCGGGGCCAGTTGCACGTCTCGCAGCAGGTCTCCGGTGGTGGTGTTGATCAACGCCACGGCGTCGGCGCAGTGCAGCACCCGCCGCGGGTAGCGCTGCGACCACGACGTGATCGCGATACCGCCCATGGAGTGCCCGGCGATGACAGCGCGCTCCCCCGGCGCCAATGTCGCATCGAGGACCGCGTCCAAATCGCTGGCCAAATGATTGAGGCTGTACCGGCGGCGCTGGCGCGGGGCCTCGCTGCGGCCGTGCCCGCGGTGGTCGTAGGCGATGACGCGGTACTCGCCGGCCAATTCGGCGATCTGATGCGCCCACACCCCGATGGCGCACGTGATGCCGTGGGCCAGCACGATCGGGTAACCGTGGTCCGGCCCGAAGACCTGGGCATGCAGCCGGGTGCCGTCATTCGAGCGGACCGCCACGGTGCGGCCGGGAGGCAGCGGTGGAAGCGTCATCTGCGTGCTCCAATCGTCCCCGGCCACATTGCCGGGGCCGTCAGTCTACGCGGTGACCAGGACGGGCTTGATCACCTCGGCGGCCTTCGCGGCGGCCCAGGCGCGTCCGAAGTCGTCGAACGGGAAGGCGGCCACCAACTTGTCCAGCGGTAGTTCGCCACGCAGATGCAGATCGGCCAGCCGCGGCAGGAAGGTGTGCGGGTCGCTGTCGCCTTCGACCACCCCGCGCACCGTGATGCCCTTGGCCATGATGAGCGCCACCGGCAACTCGGCCGTCGGGGCGCCCAGCCCGAGCAGCGCCAGGGTGCCACGGGAACGCAGCAGCCCGACCGCCGCAGCGACGACGTCCGGGCGGGCCGTGGTGTCGATGACAGCGGCGGCGCCACCGGTGAGTTCGCCCACCGCGGCCGCGACATCGGCACCGGGGTCGAAGGTGTGGGTCGCGCCCAGGTCGGTGGCCAGGTCCCGGCGGGCGGTGATCGGGTCGACGGCGATGATGGTGCGGCAGCCGGCGATGCGCGCCGCCATCACCGCCGACAGGCCGACCGCACCGGCACCGAACACCACCACCGGGTCGTCGGCCGTCGGGGCGACGACATTGAGCACCGCGCCGGCCCCGGTCTGCACGCTGCAGCCCAGCGGGGCGGCCAACGCAGGTGCGATCGCGTCGGGCACCGTGACCGCGTTGCGCGACCGGGTGATGGCGTAGGTGGCGAAGCTGGACTGGCCGAAGAAACCGCCGGTGATGGGTTCGCCGTCCAGCCTCAGCGCGCTGGTTTCGTCGCGGCGGCTGCCCCGCATGTTGAGCTGGGCCGACTGATCGCAGTAGGCGGGCCGGTCGGCACCGCAGTTCGGGCAGGCACCGCAGCTGGCGAAGGTGAGCACGACCCGGGCCCCGATACGGTCGCGGGCCTGCGGCCCGGCGGCGACCACGGTGCCGGTGCCCTCGTGCCCGAACACCACGGGCACCTTGGTGAACCAGGAGGCGACGCTGATATCGGTGTGGCAGATGCCGACCGCGTCGATGTGGACCAGCACCTCGTCGGCCACCGGGTCACGCAGTTCGATATCGGCGAGCTGCGGGTCCTGACCTGGTTCGCGGAGCACCGCGGCACGTGCCTTGATCACGCCGGGATGTTAAATGGTGCCTCATGCGCGCCATACACATCCCCCGGTTGGACGGCCCGTCGGCGGCGGAGCTGGTGGACATCCCCGAACCGGACTCCGACGGGGTGGTCATCGAGGTGCACGCGGCCGGCGTCGCATTCCCCGATGCCCTGCAGACCCGTGGCCTGTACCAGTACAAGGCGCCGCTGCCCTACGTCCCCGGCGCGGAGATCGCCGGGGTGGTGCGCAGCGCACCGCAGGGTGCGCCGGTGGCGGCCGGGGACCGGGTGGCCGGGTTGACCCTGCTGACCGGCGGGATGGCCGAGGTGGTGACGCTGCCGCCGGAGCGGGTGTTCGCGCTGCCCGACTCGGTGTCCTTCGAGGCCGGCGCCGGCGTGCTGTTCAACGATCTGACCGTGCACTTCGCGTTGCGCACCCGCGGCAGGCTGGCCGCCGGCGAGACGGTGCTGGTGCACGGTGCGGCCGGCGGGATCGGCACCTCGACGCTGCGGCTGGCCCCGGCGCTGGGGGCCGCCCGGGTGATCGCGGTGGTGAGCACCGAGGCCAAGGGTGAGATCGCCCGGGCCGCAGGAGCATCCGACGTGGTGCTGGCCGACGGGTTCAAGGACGCGGTGACCGAGCTGACCGGCGGGCGCGGGGTGGACATCGTGTTGGACCCGGTCGGCGGGGACCGGTTCACCGATTCGCTGCGCTCCCTGGCCGCGGGCGGGCGGCTGCTGGTGGTCGGCTTCACCGGCGGCGAGATCCCCACGGTGAAGGTGAATCGGTTGCTGCTCAACAACGTCGACGCGATCGGCGTCGGCTGGGGCGCCTGGACCATGACCCACCCGGGTTATCTGGCGCAGCAGTGGGCGGAGCTGGCCCCGCTGCTGGCCTCCGGCGCGGTGCCCGCACCGGAGCCGGTGGTGTACCCGTTCGAGCGGGCCGCCGAGGCCATCGCCTCGCTGGAAAACCGCAGTGCCACCGGCAAAGTGGTGTTGAAGCTGCGTTAACGCGGCACCGGCAGCAGCAGCCGCGACCCGGCACCGATCTCGTGGGCCGTGGGCACCATCCGCTTCGCGGTCCACGCCGGTTCGCCGGTGCCGTGGTTGCGGGCATAGCGCGGATGCGATCCGCCCGCGATCATCAGCCGGAGCCGGGATCCACGCGCGAACCGGTGCGCGATCGGGTCGAGATCCAGCTGCAGCACCGGCGGCGCCCCGGCCTCCCGGCGCACATAACCGTCGCTCACATTGCGGGAACGCCCGTCGGCGCCGACCTCGCTGATCCGCACCCACACGTCGGCGAACCCGGTGTCGGTGCGGTGCACGAGTTCGATCCGCGGCGTGCCGAGCACCTCCAGCGCGTGTCGCAACGGCGCGGTGCTGAAGGTCACCACGTCGGCGCGCGCGGCCAAGGCGCCGTCCTCGCGGTAACCGCTCGGCGTGAACAGCAGCCGGCCACCGACGGTCGGGGTCGGATCGGTCGGGTCGAACACGAACCGGGCCAGTGCGCCGTCACCGTCGGGGCGCCGGTCCCCCAGCGCGGCTCTCGGTCGCAGGTACAGCACGGAATCCGCGGTGGCGGGCGGCCATTCGGGCGTATCCCGCCACTCCCGGCTACCGGTGACGTGAATCCGTGCCCCGGACCATCGGGGCCCGGCCAGCCAGCTCAGCGATTCCCGGATGAGGTCACCGCCGCCCTCGCCGTGGGTCCACGGGCCGACGATCAGGGCCGGCTCGGCACCGCGGTCGACGAGGCGGCGGTACTGCTCCAGGGTCTGGGTCAGGAAGACATCCTGCCAACCGGTGAGCAGCAGCACCGGCACCCCCGCGCGCTGCAGCGCGCCGCCGAGCCGGCTGGGCTGCCAGTACGGGTGCGCCGTATCGGGGGTGCGCAGCCACGATTCGTGCCAGCCGGCCCGTCCCTTGAGGATGCGCCGCGCGGCGTCGCGCAGCGGCACGGTGCGCAGCGGGGCGCGCAACCGGCGCGACGTGGTGAGCGCCCGCGCCACGGTGCGCAGCGTCCCGCCGTTCTCCTGATGAGCCACCTGGTAGCTCCAGGTCAGGAAATCGGCGAGGGCGAACGATCCGGTGCTCCAACCGGATTCGGCGAAATTATGCGGCGCCATGGCGATGATCGAGGTGGTCAGCTCCGGTGGCGGGTCGGACAGCAGCGCCCACTGGGTGAAGCCGAGATAGGACGCCCCGACGGTGGCGAACCGGCCGTCGAACCACGGTTGGGTGCGCATCCAGGCCACGGTGTCCGCAGCGTCGGCCGCCTCGCTGACCCCGGGCTCGAAGGTGCCGGTGGAGCCGAAAGTGCCACGCACGCTTTGCAAGACGACCCGATAGCCACGCTCGGCGTAGAGCCCGGCGGTGACGGTTGCCGGCAGGTTCGCACGGCCGTACGGGGTGCGCATGAGGACGGTGCCCGACGGGTCCGACGGCGTGTACAGGTCGGTGCGCAGCCGTTCGCCGTCACGGGTGACGACGTCGATATCGCGGCTGACGGTGTAGCGCGTCGTGGGCGGACCGAGACCGGCCTTGGCGGCGGACACCCGCACCGCCAGTGCGGTCAGCGGACCGCGGTTGTGAGTACGTCTGGCCATGGTGTCTCGACTGTAGCTACCGGTACTCCAGATCGCGCTTGACCTGCAGCCGGCGCAGCTTGCCCGAGGACGTCCTGGGCAGGGTGCCGGGTTTGACGAAGATGACGTCGGCGGGCACCACCCCGCATCCCGACGCGACATGCTGGATCAGTTGCGCCCGGGCCCCGGCCTCGTCGGGCCCGCGGAACTCGGCGGTGATCAGCAGGGCGGGCCGCACCGATCCCTCCCCGACGCCGACGGCCACCACCGCGCCCTCGCGCACACCGGGGACCTGGGCGGCCAACTGCTCGACCTCGGTCGGGAAGATATTGCGCCCGGCGACGGTGATGATCTCCTTCGCCCGGCCGCAGACCACCAGCCCGCCGTCGGTGAAGAAGCCGAGATCGCCGGTGTGGAACCAGGATCCGCCGGCCAGCGGCTCGTCGCCGAGGTAGCCCGTCATCATGGACGTGCCGCGGATGACGATCTCCCCCGCGTCACCGTGCGCCCCGTCGAACGGGTCGATCCGCACCTCCATACCGGCGATCGGCGCCCCGAGCACCGCGTGTGTGCCGGTGGCCGTCTCGACGGCCCGCAATCCCAGGCCCGGTTCCGGAACCGTGACCGCACAATTGGATTCGGCCATTCCGTAGGACGGGGACAACGCCTCGGCGGCGAATCCGAAGCGCGCCATCTCGGTGCCGAACCGCCCGGTGAGGGCGCAGTCGACGGGTTCACCGCCGTTGAGCGCGAACCGCAGCGCGGACAGGTCGACGTCGGTCACCCGGCGCGCATATTTGCCGATCATGCCGTACGCCATGTTGGGCGCGGCGGTGATGGTGGCCCGGCTCTCACTGAGCCAGTGCAGCCACCGGAACGGGGACGCCTGGAACGCCGACGTCGGTGCCTGCCACACGTCGGTGCCGCCGAGGGCGCCCGAAAGCAGGAAACTCAGGCCCATGTCGTGATACAGCGGCAGCCAGGAGCAACCGGTGTCGGTGGTCTGGACGCCGATACGGTCGTTGAGGCCGCGCAGGTTGGCCAGCACGGCCTCGGGTGACAGCGCGACGGTGCGCGGGGTTCCGGTGGACCCCGCGGTGCCCTGCAGCACCGCGACCGGAGCGGGTCCGTCGGGCAGCGCGAAGGTCGCCGAACGCCGCGGGTGGGCGATGCCGGTGAGATCGACGACCGCCGGTGACTCCGCGGCCAGGCGCTGCAGATGGCCGCCCTGGCTCAGCACCCGCTGGACGGCGATGCCGGCGAAGCGGGCCAGCGTGATCCGCGCCCAGTCGGCCTGGTCCGCGCCACGGATCGGTCCGGGCAGGATCGCGACCGCCGCACCGGCCAGCTGGGCGCCGATGATCGCCGCGACGAATTCCGCGGTCGGCTCACCCACCAATCCCAGGGCGGCTGATCCGGTATCGGACGCCCACGCGGCGACGTTCTCGGCGCGGGCGTAGACCTCCGGCCACGGATGCCGGACCCAGACACCGTCCTCCAGCAGCACCAGGTGATTCGCGCTGCCCGACAACCGGTCACGCAGCGCGGCGGCCAGCAAACTCACCATGTGCATGCAATTCTGGCAATGGTGACCAGCCCGCCGAACATCATGGGTGGAAAGTACAGCAAAGGAACGCCGCGCGGGCGCGCACGTTGACGACGGCGTCAATCGTGGTGTGCCGGCGTCACTGCCCGTGCGAGGTCAGCAGCTTCGCCCGGTCACGCGCCGACATCGCGCCCCACACCCCGTGGGTCTCGCCGGTGGCCAGCGCGTGTTCGCGGCAGGCGGTGAGCACCGGGCAGGCCCGGCAGATCTGCTTGGCCCGCTCCTCCCGGGCCCGCAGCCCGGACCGGCCGCGATCCTCCGGGAAGAACACCTCGGGGGCCAGCTGCCGGCACGTGCCCAGCGTTTGCCAGGTCCAGTCCTCGGCCAGTGGTCGCACGGTGCGCCACGCCCTGTCGCTCGGTACGGTCATCTGCCGACAACACCTCCGTCCCGGTCACCTGTTTGCTGCCAGTGTCACCGCAGCCGCGGCAGGTGACCAGAGATCGACTCGCCGTGAGCGCAGGCCGGTCCGCGTATGGCGACTGTCGTGTATCGCGGCGGGCGGCGGGTAATAGTGCGCGATGGACACACGTCGCGAACTCGGATCGGCGGCACGACGGTTCTTCGGTCTACAACACGTGAGGCCCGAGCAGCTGGACGCGATGGAAGCGGCCCTGTCGGGTCGTGACGTGCTGGCGGTGATGCCGACCGGCTCGGGTAAGTCGGCGATCTACCCGGTGGCGCCGGGTTCAAACGCTCCCGGCGCCCCGTGCGGGCTCACACCAGCTGGTCGCGGAAGGCCCTGGCGGCCAGCATCAATTCCTCGACCCGCTTCTGGTCGGCCCGGTTCTCGAACACCCCGTCCTGCTTGAAATACGTTCCCACCACGGCACCGTCGGCGATGTCGAGCTGCGTTGCGACGTTCTCGGCCCGTACCCCGGTGTTGACGAACACCGGCACGTTGCCGGCCGCCGACTTCACCACGCGCAGCGCCTCGGTATCGGTCGGCGCACCCGCGGTGGCGCCGGAGACGCAGATCGCGTCGGGCAGCGTGGCGAACACGGTGGTGCGGGTGATGGACGCGAGATCCCGCGCGGCGAGGTAGGTGGCCGACTCCGGCACGATGTTGAACAGCAGCTTCACCGCCGACCCGCCCACCCGGCTGCGGTGCCGGGCCACCTCGCCGACGTTGGTGTCCCACAGCCCGAAATCGCTGGCGTACACCCCGGTGAAGATCTCCCTGACGAATTTCGCGCCGGTGGCCACGGCCAGATCGATCGAGGCACGGCCGTCCCACAGCACGTTGACGCCGTAGGGTACGAACAGATCCGGCAGCAGTTCGCCGATGATGCGGGCCATGGTGATCGCGGTGATCGGCTCGGTCTTGGTCAGGTACGGCAGGCTGAACTCGTTGCTGATCATGACGCCGTCCACGCCTCCGGACTGCAGGGCGTCGAGTTCGGCGCGGGCCCGGTCCACGACGGCGGCGATACCGCCCGCGGTGTCATAACCGGGGTCTCCGGGCAGCGCGCTGAGGTGCAGCATGGCGATGACGGGCTTGCGAACCCCGAAAACCTCGTCGAGCCAGGTGGTGGTCACTGAAGTGCCTTTCTTGTTGCGTTGAATGCCAAGTCTTCTGGGGGACCGTCAGTCCATGTAGGCGCCGCCGTTGACGGCCAGCGCCTCGCCGGTGACGAAGCGCGCGTCCTCGGACAGCAGGAACGCCACCACCCGCGCGACATCGTCGGGCTGCTCGAGGCGGCCCAACGGCGTGTCCTCGATCATCATGGCGCGCACCCCGTCGGGGGTGCTGCCGCGCAACTGCGCCTCCCACTCCAGTTCCCTGGTCTGCATGGGGGTTTCGACGTAGCCGGGGCACACGCAGTTGACGGTGATGCCGTGCTCGCCGAGCTCGTAGGCCATCGCCTGGGTGAGACCGACGACCCCGAACTTGGACGCCACGTAGTCCGACAGGAACGGCACCCGGCCCTGCTTGCCCGCCATCGACGCGGTGTTGACGATGCTGCCCGCGGTGCCGCTGCGCACCATGGCCCGGGCCGCGGCCTGTCCGCACACGAACACGCCCTTGAGGTTGACGTCCATGGTCTGGTCGTAGCGGGCCACCGGCGCGTCGAGGAACTTGTGCATGAACGAGATCCCGGCGTTGCTCACCCACGCGTCCAGGCCGAGCCGGTCGGCGATGCCGTAGGCCACGGTGGCGGCGTCCTCGGGCGCGCTGACGTTGAGCACCGCCGATTCGTGCCCGACATCGGGGTTGGGCAGGCCGGCGGCGACGTCGCGCGCGGCGTCACCGTTGATGTCGGTGACGACGACGCGCCAGTCCCGGGCGGCGAGTGTGGTGGCGATGGCCCGACCGATGCCCGATCCGGCGCCGGTCACCACGACTGTCTTGGTCATATCTGTGCTTGTTCCTCTTCCGTTACTTCGTCACCGAGTTGCGCCGGTGAGGCGCAGATGGGTTTGTGCGTCGAAAGCGTGTGCGCCACCGGGACGGATCGACAGCGCGACCGCGGCGCCTTCGGTGATGCCGGTGAGCCGGGAGGTCTCCACCACGCTGGTCAGCTCGGCGCCGCGGGCCGAGATGGTGACGATGGCCCGTGGCCCCAGCAGTTCGATCAGCGTCACGGTGGCAACACCGTCCTGCGCCGCGGTGGGGACCAGGTCGTCGGGGCGCACGCCGAGCGTGATCGGGCCGCGCGCGGTGATCCCGTCGATGTCGAGGGTCAATCCGTTGGCCAGGGTGAAGGTTCGGCCCGCCAGCTCGCCGTCGAGCAGGTTCATCTTGGGGCTGCCGACGAACGACGCCACGAAGGTGTCGGCCGGCGTGTTGTAGACCTCGAGCGGGGTGCCCTGCTGCGCGATACGGCCGTCCCGCAGCACCACCATGCGGTCGGACAGCGTCATCGCCTCC